>CAWGWB010000005.1:0-312310 GCA_963826195.1 uncultured Actinomycetota bacterium | reverse complement strand
CGCTAAACGTAACTTACGTCAGGGCTCCTGTCGGCGCTGCTCGACTATGTGAGCACGACGTCGGGGCTCCGGAGCTCGCCGTCCTCGTCCGCGTCGGCGTCTAGCCCGCAATGCGCTGTGTTACAACCTCGTCGTGCCGTGGAATGATGAACTGCGCCCACAGCAAGAAGTCGCTGCAGGTACCACGCGAGGTGACACGGTGCTCCTGGCTGGGCCGGGAACGGGTAAGACATTCGTCCTTGTCCGCCGAATCGAGTTCCTAATCGATGCAGGCGTGGCTCCCGATCAGATTTCTGCGCTTACCTTCAGCCGGGCAGCGGCCGCGGAGATGCGGGATCGCCTTGAGACTCGCCTGGGAGCAGACGGCCGGCGCGTACGTGTGGCGACTCTCCATTCCTACGCACTTCGTCAATTGCTGGCTCACGGGAGTCGCTCTCTCCCGATGCCGCTACGTGTTGCCGACGACTGGGAAGAACGCTGGATTGTGATTGAAGAGATTGCAGAGATTCTCGACGTTGATGTCAAGGACATAAGGAATGGTCGAGACGGAAGCCTCGATCGCCTCGCCGACGATTGGGACACACTTGACGTCGACGGAGATGGGTGGGACGAGGGGTTTCCGGATCCTCATTTCCTGGGTGCACTGCGCGCTCATCGCATCGTCTACGGCTACACGTTGAGAGCCGAGCTGGTCTACCAGCTTCTTTGTGAGCTCCGTGCCGACCCGGCGATGGTCCCAACGAGTTCAGATGTGCTTGTCATCGACGAGTATCAGGATCTCAACCGTTGCGACCTTACGACCGTTCAGACGCTAGCTGCACGCCTGGACGCCGAGGTCTTCGCGGCCGGAGACGATGATCAGAGCATCTACTCCTTCCGACACGCCGCCCCAGCAGGAATCCGAAACTTTGATCAGGACTATCCGGGCTCAACTCGGCTTGTGCTTGAGGAGTGCCTTCGATGCGGCCAACAGATCGTCGATTTGGCTAATTGGCTCATCCAGCACGAGCTGGATCGGGAGTCAAAGGAACTGGTGTCGATCACCGAGTGGGATGGTGAAAGTCCACTTGGTTCGTTTCGCGAACCAAGCCGCTGAGGCTGCAGGGCTCGCGCGCCTCATCAAGGCGGAGATTGAGGCCGGAGCAACGCCACATTCAATACTGGTTCTGGCCAAGTCAGACCCAAAGGGTTGGCTTGCCAGGGATATCGGAGAGCAGTTGCAGGCGCTCGAGGAGAAGATCTATCTCCCGCGCGGGCCTCGCGGTCCGCGCGAAGACGACTTGCAGCGCCTCGTCGCATATCTGGTGCTCTCCTCCCGACTGGGAGCCGGTGAACCTCCCGATGACCTCGCTCTGCGTACCCTGATACAGCTTGAGAGGAATGGGATCGGGTGGACGCGTCTTTGGCGCGTCGTGCGGCATGCAATCGACAATGGTTTGCGGTTCCACCTCGCCCTCCAGGCATGCGCGGACGGGAGCCTCGGGACAAACCTTCAACCAGTGGCAGCCGCAGGGGAGGCCATCATCGACACGGCACGCGGGCTTGCACCCTTGGATGACGAGACCTTCGATGAGTGGCTTGTCCGCATGGCCGACACGTTGGCTGTCCCCGAAGACAAGTTCGGCTACGTCCTGGAGGTGTCCCGGCAGGTGGCTGGCGAGGTTGCTGAACTGGAGATCACGCTTGAGGGAGATGCGGTAACTGAGGATGAGCCGCTTTCGCCCGAGCAGCTTGACCCAGAGAGCTATCTGCCCGAGCTCCTCGCTGCATTGGCGAACCCAGCGGATGTTAGGCCTCCATTCGAGGAGGGCGCTGTCGCGTTCACGACGATGCACGGCGCGAAGGGGCTTACGGCTGAGACGGTCTTTGTTCTTCAGGCCGAGGATGAGGTCATACCTGGAGCCGCCGTGGGCCCCGACCTAGATGAAGCGCGACGCCTGCTCTACGTATCGCTTACGCGCGCGAAGAAAAAGCTCGTCGTGACGGCCTGCCAGCAACGCACTGGTGCTCAGCGGTTTGCTGGTCAGCAGCTGGCCGTAAACAGGCACCTGACGAGCTTCCTTGCCGACTACGCACTTCATGGGCTTACGGTTGCCGGCTACCTAGACCAACTACGAGACGGTTAAGGCTGATTACTTCGCCTCCGCTCCACGGTTCCCACGCACTCCTAGTCGGCCTGGCCTCGTCCCTGACCGGCGTCGCCCCGACGACCCTCAGTGTCTACGACTCCTCGAGACGAAGTCGAGCACCCACAAGTAGTACCAGCACCTCCCGCTCGTCAAGGGCGGACGTTCCTGATGGCCGCCGGCAAGAATCAGTCCCTGCTCGACGTCCCCGCCTGAGCGCCGCCTCACTCCACACGCGCGGTAAAGGTTCTGTTCCTCCACGCCCACTACCTGTCTGAGTGGACGATGTGCGGGTGACGGAAGCCTCCGAGATCGAGCGCGTCTACAGGGAGGTCGGCGGCCGTTTGTGGTGGGCTCTGTTGGCGTACACCGGTGACCGAGAGATGGCGAGCGACGCGGCGGCCGAGGCGTTCGCGCGTGCTCTCGCCACACCGGAGACGATCCGTGACCCCGCCGCGTGGGTGTGGCGGGTCGCGTTCCGGGTGGCGACCACGCTTGTGCGAACGCCGCCGCGGGCGACCAGCGATCGCGAGACGAGCTACGAGATCGACGATCGGGTTGGGGACGTGATCCGAGAGCTCAAGCGGCTCCCGCACCGCCAGCGAGCCGTGTTCGTCCTCTTCTATCTCGAGGACATGCCGACCCAGGAGATCGCCGAGCTCCTCGGGATGGCGCCGACGACCGTATCGGTACATCTCCACCGTGCACGCCGGAAGCTCCGCGCGATCCTCGGAGACGACGATGCCTGACCCGAGGGAGTGGATCTCGCGCGTCAAGGAGATCGAGCCGCCGGAGCTCTGGGAGGAAGCATCGGCCCGAGCGAGCAGGAGCGGCCAGGCGGCCATCGGAGCACCTCGACACGGCGGAAGGAAGATGCAGCCGACGACGCCGCGGCGCGCTGCCTTGGTCGCGGGCGCGGTCGTCGGGATCCCACTGGTCGTCCTGATCATCCTGGCGATCGCAACGCGAACATCCGACGGGAACCGCGACACTCCGAGGCCCGCTGTCTCTTCTCTTTCCGAGGTCCACGAGCTCCTGGAGCGGCACCTGAGTGACCTGTGGATCGCGGAGGCGCGCCTCGCCGAGTTGCGGGGCGAGCTCGAGGCCGCTCAGGCCGAGCTCGACGTCCTCCGGGAGGAGGCCTTCATCAACGAGGACTATCGACGCCGGAGGATCGAGCAGCTGGAGGAGCGGATCCAGACCTGGACGAGAGGCGCCCTGGAGGATCTCGCGGTCGTACAGCGTCTGCGCGCGCGCGTCGATGAGATCCGACTACAACGCGATCGCCTGCTCCCTCCGCCTAAGGATGCCGACTATCCCCTCGTTGCGACTGTGACGTGTGATGGGGATCGCACCGGCGGGACCCACGTCTCGACTCCCGTCGTTCGCTTGCAGCCGGACGGCTTGGACCTGCACGTGGTCAACCGGATCTCGAACGAGCGGGTGTTCCTGACTACCGGACCAGGCGAGGAGGTGTTCACCGTGTCTGGGGGAGAGACCGCGGACATCACACTGCCCATCTCGGAGCCGGGGGACATCGACATCGTATGCACGTTCGCGCGCCCGGAAGACTTCGGCTGGCCCCGGCCATTTCACCCCTTGTGGGTCGCTCCGGAGCTCCTCGACGGTGCCACTGTCACGCCAACACCGGAACCGACCCGATTGGACCCTTATCTCCTGACCGCGTCCCTCGACGAGGAGCCGGTCACCTGGCCGGAGGTCGCGTTCATCCCCGCAGGCGAATCCGACGATCAGGTCGGAGTCTCGAGTTGCTCCGATTGCGTCCTTCCCGTTCCGAGCGCCCTTGCAGTCGATCGAGACGGCAGCTTCTGGATCGCGGACGGCCTCAAAGCGCGGATCGCGCACTTGGCGAGAGACGGATCGTTCATCGAGGCCTTCCCGGCCAACATCGGGTCCGCCCTACCCGTCGCGGAGCACGCGGCGGACCTCGCGTTCGTTGGCGATCGCCTGTACGTGCTCCTCGAGGAAGGTGCATCGAGGATCGCTCGGGTCGAGGCCGACGGACTCGGCGAGCCGATCGTCGTCAACCACGAGGGGCGCGGTCTCGACGTGGAGGCATTGATCCCGGGCCAGGACGAACTCCTCGTCCTCGTCAGCGGTGCCGAACGGCTCCTCGGTGGCTTCTGGGCGTTCGCGACGGTCGACCCCGCGACCGGTCAGGTGACGCCGTCGCCCGGTGTGCCGGACTCCGTCGGCTCGTACATCGACATCCAGCCCGACTTCGACGGACCAGCCGGCACCTTCGAGATCCGGTGGTCCCAGGCTGGGCGCGGTCTCACCACGGTCCAGGAGGTTCGGTTCCAGCTCGTCCGGAACGGACAGGAGCTCAAGACCACCGTCGGCGACATGTACGTGCGCACCTCCACGCGCTGGGGCGTGGCGACGGTGGTGAGCATCGGGGATGGACAGGGGGACACGGTCGGAAAGTGGTACCTCGAGATCCTTCCCGAGAGCCCATCCTTCACGTTCGAGCGTCTCCCGGACGAGGGGTTCATCGGGAACGTCCGCCGCTACCTCACGGTCGGGCCGGATGGACGCGTCTACTGGATGCGCCTGCTCGAGGACGGTCTGCACATCTACCGGCGGTAGCCTCGTCCTAGCTGGCGGGAACTGGGCTGAGCTGCAACTTGTCGAGGCGCTCGAGCCATGTCGAGGCACCCAACCGATCGAGTGTGTCCCGAGCCTCCTGAGCGAGGGATGAAGCTTCATCCGCCCGACCCGCCGCGACGAGCGCCTCGGCGAACTCGATCTGTGAGAGCGCGCGCCAGTAGGGGATCCCGGTCTCGCGGAACAGGCCGATGGCGGTTTTGAAGGACCGCTCGGCCGTCTCCCCGTCGCCCTCGATCACCGCGAGCCGCGCGCGAGTTCGGTCCGCGAGGGCTCGGAGGAACGGCAGATCGACACCGGGCCGGATCTCGTCGATCGTGGCGATGAACCCTCGAACGGCGTCGAGGTCACCGAGGGAGAACGCGGCGCCGATCCCTTGCGTGAACCCGATCTTGACCGACGCGATGTAGCCGACACTCTCCGCCACCCGGACGGCTCGACCGGCCGCGTCGAGCGCTTCTCGATACTGGCCGTGGGCTCGGAAGACCGACGCGCTGGCGCACTCGTACGCGGCCACCTGCTGGACGTCGCTCGATCGACCGTACCCGAAGATCTCGAGGATCCGCTCGGCACCGGCCAGATCGCCTCGGGCCACATCGATCACCGGGATCGCGACCAACAGGCCCTCCGCGCCCCACTTCTCGGAGTCCGGAACCCGCGAGGCACGCTCGAGCGCCCCGTCCCATCGGCCCGACATCATCAGCGGGAAGACCATCTCGGACAACAGCGCCCGCTGCCAGACGCCACTTCCCACTCGATCCGACAACGCCAGTCCGCGCTCATAGAGCTCAAGGCTCTCCTCGTACCGGTCGATGTCGGTCGACGTCTCCGCCAGGTTGTTGTACGCGCGGAGTGCGGGTTCCGGGAGATCGTGCTCGAGTGCGAGCGACAGGGCGTGACGGAGCAGCGCGATGCCCTCCTGGTACCTGCCCAACGAACTCATGATGATCGAACGTGTGTTCATCGCGTCCGAGATAACGTCCGGAAGCCCCTCCGCCTCGCCGACCCGAAGGGCGACCTCGATCGCTTCGTGAGCTCGATCGAGGTCCCCCGCGAAGTACCGCATCCGGCCGAGCTGCGCGGCGAGGACCGCAAGGTCTCGGTCCTCCTGCTCGCCCGACAGCACCTCGAACGCGGACTCCAAGCGAGGGATCGCATCCTCCAGCTTGTTCTCCAGGTAGTCGGCGTCGCCGAGCCTCGCCGTCACACGCGCCGCCGGGTGTGTGGCTCCCATCCGCTCGTACAGCGCGATCGCCTCGGTGAAGAAGGTTCGGGCGTCGGACGGGCGAAGCTCGCGCAAGGCGAGTGAGCCGGTCCTTTCCAGCAGATCCGCTCGATCGTGATCGGACGTCGTGAGGTCGGCGGCCTGGAGGAACTGTCGACGCGCTTCCCCGTTCGCTCCAAGGGCGGCTGCGCGTTCCCCGGCACGCGTGAGGGCGGTGAGGGCGGCCAGTCGGATCTGGTCGGCATCCTCCGCGGCGGGGTCGGCCTCGTACGCACGCAGGTAGTGGCTCGCGATCAGCTCGATGGCGTCCTCCTCGCCGAGCTGCTCCTCCCACCGCGCGACGGCCAGGTGACGGACCCTGCGCTCCTTCTTCGACAACGTTTCGTACGCCACCCAGCGGACCAGGTCGCCGAGGAACTCGTACTGCCCGCGCTCGGGCGAGAACCGATCGGAGTGCACGCCGAGGAGCTCCTTCCGGAGAAGAGCGGTCAGGATCGCATCCACCTCCTCGGGCGGTGAGCCGTTCACGGCGAGGATCGCGTCCCGCGCGAAGGTCTTGCCGAGCACGGACGCGTCCTGGATCAGCCGCCGTTGCGCCGGATCCAACCCATCGAGACGGGCTGCGATCAGTCCGTGGAGGCTCTCCGGGACCTCGAGCTCCTCGACCGGCGCGGTTGGGTGGAACCCGCCGCCCTCCTGCGCGATCTGGCCGCGGTCGAGCAGCATCCGGATCGTCTCGACGGCGTACAACGGCACCCCTCGCGCCCGCCCGAGAACGCGGACGGAGAGCTCGTCCGGGAGCCCCGGCGCCAGGCCCGACATCAGCTCGCCCATCGCCTCGGAAGGGAGCGGTTCCAGATGGATCGATGCAGAACGGCGCCCGGAACCCCAGTCGGGCCGCCGATCCAGCAACTCGGGACGCGCCATCGTGAGGATGAACAGCCGGTGGTCGCGCGACCACTCCATCAGGTAGTCGATGAAGTCGAGCAACGCGTCGTCCGCCCATTGGAGGTCCTCGAACACCATGACCGTCGGCATCTCCGCGGCGAGGCGCTCGTAGAAGAAGCGCCACGCCGCGAACAGGTCCTCACGCTCGCGCGGAGCGCCGGTCTCGAGTCCCAGCAAGCTCGCGAGACGCGGTTCGACCCAGCGACGCTCCTCCGGATCGGAGACCACGAGGGCGATCGCGTCGCGGAGGTTCGGAAGGGCGGTCGCCGGGCCATCTCCTTCGCGGATGCTCGCGTTGGTCCGGATCATCTCGGCGAGCGCCCAGAACGTGATGCCCTCGCCGTAGGAGAGGCACCGACCCACGTGCCACCGGGTGTCGTCGGCAAGCCCATCGATGTACTTGTTGAACTCCCACACGAGCCGCGACTTGCCGATGCCGGGCGGGCCGATTACGGACAGGAGACGTGCACGTCCTTCGTCGGCGGTCGCGTGCAGCGTCTCCTTGATCGTCCGGAGCTGACGGTCGCGACCGACGAACGGGGGTTCCAGCCCGGTCACCCGCATGTCGCCGCGCGCTCCCGCGACGACTCTCGCGGCGCGCCAGAGCTGCACCGGCTCCGCCTTCCCCTTCAGCTCGTGAAGGCCCGCGTCTTCGTAGTCGATCGCGGCCTCGGTCGCGTGCTTCGTCGCGTCGCCGACGAGCACGCCGCCGGGCGGCGCCGCGCTCTGCACGCGCGAGGCCGTGTTCACGAGGTCCCCGGCCACCATGCCTTGGTCCTTCGCGCCGATCGTCACGGCCGCCTCGCCGGTCAACACCCCGGCCCTCGCGCGGAGGGTGGGCGCCCCGATCTCCTCCCCGAGGGCGCCGACCGCGTCCGTGAGCTCGAGCGCGGCGCGAACGGCGCGCTCGGCGTCGTCCTCGTTCGCCACGGGCGTCCCCCAGACCGCCATGACGGCGTCGCCGATGAACTTCTCGACCGTCCCGCCGTACCGGTCGACGATCCGGCGGCTGGTCTCGAAGTAGCGGGTCAGGAGATCCCGGACCTCTTCGGAGTCGCGAGCCTCCGAGAGGGTGGTGAACCCGACCAGGTCGGCGAACAACACGGACACCAGGCGGCGTTCGGAGGCAGGAAGGTCAACGGTCGTCGATCCGCCGACGGGTGTGGTGTCGACCGCCAGCGACGTACCGCACTCTCCGCAGAAACGAGAGTCCGGCGAGTTGGGCGTCCCGCATGCCGGACACAGGAGTGCGAGCGGCGAGCCGCATTGGCCGCAGAACTTGCGACCGGCTTCGTTCACTTGGCCGCACGAGGCACAGTCCACGTCATAGCTCCTGGTCGGGACCGCCGAAGCCTATCCGACCCAATGTCCCGAAGGGAATCCCACCGGCCTTCGATAGACTCGCTCGAACATCCTGTGAGAGAGGCTGTCGCTGCATGTCACGAGTGATCCTGATCGCGTGGGATGGCGCCGACTGGCGCATCCTCGACCCCCTGCTGGAGCAGGGCGCCCTGCCCAACCTCCAGGCCCTCCTCGACAAGGGCCAGCGCGAGGTGCTCCGCTCCACGGTCCCCACGCACTCGTGGTCGGCCTGGCCTTCGTTCCTGACCGGCGTCGACCCCGACGACCACGGGGTCTACGACATCCTCGAGACGAAGCCGGGCACCCACAAGCAGTACCCGGTCACCTTCAAGTCGATCAAGTCCCGGACGTTCCTCGACGACCTCACGGCCGCCGGCAAGAACCAGCTCCTGCTCGACGTCCCGCTCACGTTCCCGCCGCCGGAGATCACCGGGAACCTCCTCGCCGGCGGGGTCCTGCCGAAGGGCCGCACGTTCACGCACCCGGCCGAGCTGCCCGACACGCTCGCCGGGCAGAACCTCGAGTGGCCGATCAACGGGATGAGCTGGACCACCTATCGGAACCGGCCGGACGCGTACCTCGACGAGGCCTTCGAGGTCACCGCGAAGCGGATCGCGGTCTCCGAGTGGCTGATGGACAACTCGGACTGGGACCTGATGGCCTCGGTGTGGGTTTCGATCGACAGGACCCAGCACGCGCTGTCGAACTACATCGCGCCCGACCATCCCGACTACGCGAAGAACAAGGACACGCGGATCGGCCGGAAGGTCGCCGACATCTTCCGGCAGACCGACGAGGCGATCGGGCGGTTCGTCTCGCGGGCTCGTCCCGACGACCTGATCCTGTTCATCTCCGATCACGGCTTCCAGTCGTGCACGCGGACGCTGCACATGGACCACCTGCTGAAGCAGTTCGGTTACCTCGAGTTCTCGGCGTCGCAGGCGCTCTTCGGTCCGATGCAGTGGGGCCCGATGCGCAAGGTCGCGCGCAAGGTCTACGACATGCTCGGTCTGCACGGGAAGGTCTCGCTGCCCCAGTCGGTGAACTGGTCGAAGACTCGTGCGTTCACGACGATCCGCTCCACCGGCGAGGGGGTCTCCGTGAATCTCGCCGGACGGGAGATGGACGGGACGGTGGACCCGGGCGACTACGAGAAGGTCCGCGACGAGGTGATGGACAGGCTGGGCTCCTTCGTCGATCCGAAGACCGGCAAGAAGCCGATCAAGGCCATCCACAAGCGCGAGGAGCTCTTCAAGGGCAAGTACCTGGAGCGCGCACCCGACATCATGCTGGTGCCGGCCGAGGGGTACTCGCTCGCTCACGCGCGCACGGCGCTCGAGGACGCCGACTGGGTGAGCGGCGACCACCGGCTCGAGGGCACGATCGTGGCGGTGGGGCCGAACGTGAAGCCGTTCGAGTCGCAGCCGGCGTTGATCGACCTCGCGCCGACGCTGGTGACGGCGCTGGACGCACCCACTGCGGTGACGCCGAAGGGCCGGATCCTGCACGAGATCGTCGGGTCGGACAAGGCGCTCACCGCTCGCGAGTCGACGGTGCAGATCCCCGGCATGGGCGAGTCTGCGGTCTCCGATAACGAGGCCGACGAGATGGAGGAGCACCTCCGGGGCCTCGGCTACATCGAGTAGTCAGCTCACCCCGGCTGCCATGCGAGGGTCGAGTAGTTGTCGCCGAATCCTCCAGGTGACCACTGCGAGTACCTCGTCGCTTCTCCGGTCTCCAGATGCACCGCCACCACGAACTGACCCCGTGATGGCTGGCTCGGGTCGTAGGTCACGTAGAGCAGCTGATCGCGATCCGGCGACAGCGAGATGAAGGAACTCGGTGGGTACGCGAGTTCGATGCGCGTGACTCCGCCTTGAAGATCGAGCCACTCGGGTGGGCGCCATCCGCGCTCGCCCGCCCGCATGACGACGAACCGGTCGCTTCCGGTTGAGAGGATCTGCAAGATGGTCGATGGAGCCCATGCTGCCGGGAGCGGGATCTCGCGTCCCTCGCCGGTGGCTACATCGACCACTTCCACGTGGGGATCTCCACCGTCGCAGCATGGGCCACCGGCCACGACGACCGAGCGACCGTCCGGGGTCCACGTCATGTCGCCGGCGTACGAGACGAACGTCGAGAGACGGTGCGCGACGCCTCCCTCACGAGGAACGAGCCACAGTGCCTTCTCCGATGCGCTGGTCGAGGCCAGGAGCGCAAGCTGCGATCCATCCGGTGACCACCCGAGATCCACTCCGCCGCCCTCGACGAGGCCGTACGCCTGCAGTTCGACGAGCATCGTCGCCCCGTTCGGGTCGGCGATCAGGACGCCGAGGCCCGGCGCGACCGTCGCCAGCCGTAGACCGTCCGGCGACCACACCGGACACGGATCCACGAAGGAAGTCGATGTCGGGAGTGGGATCTCGATGGTCGGTGCCCGAAGCTCGCCCGCGGACGAGAACCCGCTCACGACGACCGTCTTCTCGCGACCGACCGTCTGGCCGTAGGCGAGCATCGATCCATCGGGCGAGAACGTGGGGCACCCTCGCCGGGTCCCGACTTCTCTCGTGCCAACCAAGGGACGAGCGCTGCCGTCTGCTTCGGCCACGTAGAGATCGAACCGCTCGCCTCGCGACGCCTGGGGAGCATTCGGATCGGGATCGAGGTGGAACGCCGAGAAGACGACCCACCTTCCGTTCGTCGGCTGCGTGGGCTCGGGGATGCCCGTCGTGCGCTCCCCCTCGAGCAGGCGAGTGAGACCGAGTGCGGCGAGGGCGAAGATCGCGATACCGACGATCCCGGCCGCGATCCTGGCGTTCCGGCGCTTGCGATCGCGCCGCACCAGGACGCGCTCGAAGGCATCAGGCGTCGGCTCGAAGTCGTTCACGGCCGATCGCAACAGGTCTCGGGTGTCGCTCATGAGGTCACTCCCAACGAATCCCGCAGAGCCGAGCGAGCGCGATGCAGGCGAACGCGCACGCTCCCCGGCTTGATCCCCAGCACGCCGGCGGCTTCCTCCGCGTCCATGTCGAGCCAATCGACGAGGATCAGGGCGGCCCGCTGTCCCTCGGGGATCGTCGCCAAGGCGGCGTGGACGTCCTGCCGGTCGCCCGCGGCGGGGCCGACATCCGCGACCGGCACGGGCGCGAACCGCCGTTTCGCACGGACCGCCAGCCGCCGGATGCGCTTGCGTTGAAGGTTCAGCGCCGTCCGGTACGCGTATCCGGTCGGCGACTCCATCGCCCCGACGCGATCCCACCGCTCGAGCACCCTCGTCATCGTTTCCTGTGCGATCTCCTCCGCCTCGAAGGGGTCCCCGACGAGCAGCAGGAGGGCCTGACAGAGCGACCGGTACTCATCCCGGAAGAAGGACTCGAAATCCCGAGCCGGTGTGATCGCTTCGATCGACAGGGTCACCTCGCTCATCCTGGACCATGAACCCCTCACGCGCGGCTCGCGTTACGACGCACGGAGAACGTGGTCGCGCGCTGTAACGCTGCGGAGGGGAGAGGGGTTCATGCACGGCACGAGACGTGGCAGACGGGCCCGGCCGGCTCGTCGCTCGTCGAGCGGGGGAGGATCACAGATGGCGTTGAGAGCAGAGCGGTGGACGGGATGGTTCGCGATGGCGTTGGTGCTCGCCGCGACCGCGTGCTCGGAATCGACGGCAGAGGGACCACCGAACCCAGGTTCCGAGGTGTCTTCACCCGGCGGAAGTGTGCTCACGTCGCTCGACGGGCACATCGTCGGCGATTCCGATCATCCTGGATATGCCGTCGATGTGCCCGAAGGGTGGTCGGTGTCCGGCGGCTTCTTCGTGGTCAAGTCCGGCGCGGACGTGGTCGGCATGAGCGTGTGGGACGTCGCGCAGGTCCCCGGCCATCCGTGCCATTGGCAGCGAACCATGACCGCGGTCGGCCCCACGGTCGACGATCTCGTCGACGCGCTCTCGTCCCAGCAGCTCCGTGACCCCACCGAGCCGACCGACGTCACGCTCGCGGGTCACCACGGCCGGTATCTCGAGCTGTCGGTGCCCAGTGACTGGATCGTTACGGGCGACGCCAACTTCAAGGGCTGCGACGATCCGGGCAACGGTCACCAGGACTTCGTGAGCTGGCTGGGGAGGGACGCGGGCGATCGGTACCAGCAGGTGGCCGGCCAGGTCGATCGCCTCTGGGTCCTCGATGTCGCCGGACAGACGCTCCTCGTGGACGCGACCTACACCCCCGCAACGTCTGAGGCTGTTCGCGAGGAGCTGGAGCAGGTCGTCGCGTCGATCCGGTTCGCGGGCGCGTAGCCTGGAGCCGGCGGACGGGGTCGCCTTCTTCCGCCTTCTTCGTTCCGGCGACGAGGGGTCCCTCGGGTTCGAGCTGCATCCGATGTTCCACGGCAGGAGGGACTTGCGTGGGGAGCGACACGGCCGATAGCCTCGTCCGTCTGATGCGTCGCAGACTCTTCTCCTGGCTCACCACGCTGGCGATCGTCTTCTCCCTGCTCCCCGTCGGCACACCAGCGGCCCGGGCAGGTACTGGGACTCCCGTCTACGTCTCGGTCGGTGACTCACTTTCGGTGGGATACCAGCCGGGAAGAGGTCGAACGGACCACGGATATGTCGACGACCTCTCGAGGAGGGCCCGCCACACGATCCCGACACTCGCCGTGCGGAGGTTCGGATGCCCGGGTGAGACGACCCGGGCGATGATCACCGGTGTCGACTCAGGCTGCTCGTATGCGGCCGGGACGCAGCTGGATGCGGCGGTCGCGTTCCTGACCGACCACAGCAGCGACGTGGCGTTCATCACGATCAACATCGGCGTCAACGACATGCTCCGCAGGTGCATGGACTTCCATACCGGCGTGCTCCATCGCGGCTGTGTCGTGGAGATGCGTCCGAGGTTGCGGCACCGGCTGATGCACATCATCGATGCTCTCCAGGCGGCCGCCGGACCGGACGTGCCGATCCTCGGCATGACCTACCACGACCCGTTCCTGGGCTTCTGGGGGCTGGTCCCGCACGGCCGGGACCTGGCGAGGATCGCGGCGCGCGGCTGGGTGCCGTTCAACCGTGGGTTGAGGAACGCGTACGAGGACTCGGGGGCCGTCGTCGCCGACGTCGCGAAGACCTTCCGAGTCAACGACTTCCGAGACACGATCTTCGTGTCGGGTCGAGGGCGACTCCCTCTCAACGTCGCGCGAACGTGCCTCTGGACATGGTTCTGCACGCCCAAGTTCTTCGCGGATCCCCATCCGAACCGGACCGGCTACGAGAGGATCGGACGAACGTTCTACCGCGAGCTGAAGCCCCTGCTTCCCTGAGCACGGGCGGCTCGTGAGTCCCGTTCAGCCGAGGTAGTACCGGGGGTCGACCGAGATCGAGCCGTCGGCGATGCCGGCTCTGAGTTCCGCGAGCTGGGTCCTCAGGTCCCCGGGCACCCGGTCCTCCTGCTCGTGGAACGGCGCGAGGTCGACGCTCGCGTTCCCCACGTTCCCGTGGAACGTGCCCCCTCCCTCGAACGTCCCGTCGACGACGAGCCGGACCACGTTCTTGACCGCGATGTCGTACCGCTTCCGGACGCTCGTGAGCCAAAGGTCGGCGAACTGCGGAGCCTGGAAGTACTGGTCGAAGTCGACGCCGATCAGCAGGGTTCCGCCCGCCTCCCGCGCCGCCTCGCCGGCGCCGAGCCCAGCCTCTCCGGCGACCGGGAAGATGATGTCGGCGCCCCGCCTGATCAGCCCCTTCGCGATGTGGTGTCCGCCTTCGACGTCCTCGAATCCGGCGGAGAAGTCGCCTTGCGAGATGAACGAGCCGGTCCCGGACCCCGGGTTCCATCCCACGAGCCGAACGTCGGTATGGTTGTCCTCGTTGTACCTGAGGACGCCGGCGGCGAACCCGTCCATGAACGGGATCACGGTCGGAACCGGCACGCCTCCGAACGTTCCGACCACGCCCGACCTCGTGGCCCCCGCGGCGACGTACCCGGCCAGGAACGCGCCCTCGTCGACGTCGAAGCCCACCCCGAGGACGTTCGGGAGCTGCGGTGGCTCGAACGGATCGATCACCGCGAACTTCTGGTTCGGATTCTGCTGGGCGGCCTGCACCAGGCCTTCCTGTCCCAGATAGAGGGCAACGATCACGCTGCAGCCCTGGTCGAGGAACGAACGGAACGTGGTTCGATCCTGTGCCGCTGAGGTCGAGACCTTCGTCCGTACGGTGACGTCGAGGTCCGTCGCCGCATGGGTGAGCCCATCGTGAACCGCCGCCTCGAACCCGTTGTCCTCGAGCGGTTGGGTCGCGAGCTGGCACGCGCTGATCTCGTCCGATGCGGTCGCTCCGGGTCGAGTGAGCGCGTACGTCCCCACCGCCACGAGGACGAGCGCGAGCGCCAACGCCGCGATCACCGCCGGTCGCGCCCGGCGCTCGCCCGGAACGACGGGAACCGTCGGGGCATCACGAGGAGGGGCGAGGCCCACGAACGGTGCGGTCGTGTCGATCAGCTCCGACGAGATCCGAACGATCGGCACCGGCTCGGTGAGTCCCTTCAGTTGGAGCGAGCCGCGATCCTCGTAGCGGACGCCGTCCATCCGCCTGGCGAGGTGCGTGACCTCACGTGAGGCGAGCACCTCGCCGGGACCCGCTTGGCCGCACAGCCGCGCTGCGAGGTTCAGCGCGCCGCCCCGGTAGCCGGTTTCGACGGGCACGGCCTCGCCGGCGTCGAGGCCGATCCCGACCGGCAGGAGCAAGTCGGGGTCGGCGATCGACTCGGCCACGAAGCGCTCCTGGAGGTCGAGCGCGGCGCGGATCGCCTGGCGCGCCGAGGTGAAGACCGCGAGCGCTTCATCGCCGCGGAGTTCGATCACCGCTCCGCCGCGACCTTCGACCCCTTCGCGCGCGACGCCCGCGAACCTGGCGGCGAGCTTCGCGGCGGCCTCGTCCCCTCGTTCCTGGGTGAACAGCGTGTAGCCGCGGACGTCGGCGATCAGGAACGTGTGGATCGCGGAGCCAACGCCGTCGTCCGGCGGCGGTCGGCCCGCCCCGTCCGAAGGCTGCCGTTCCATCGTCCGAGCGGAGTATCACCCACATCCATCGAGGCCGATAGGTACGCTCGAGCAACCGATGAACCCGAAGATGAAGAAGTACGGATCGGTGGAGGAATACCTCGCCGATCAGCCGGACGAGGTCCGAGAGACCCTCGAACGCGTGCGTCGGTCGGTGCTCGCCGTCGTGCCGAAGGCGACCGAGAAGATCGGGTACGGGATGCCGGGCTTCTACGTCGATGGGCGTCCACTCATCTACTACTCGGCGTTCAAGGAGCACTGCAGCCTCTTCCCGGCGAGCGCTGGCGTGATCGAGCGACTCTCGGATGATCTGAAGGGATACGGCCTCGCGAAAGGCACGATCCGTTTCCCGATCGGGAAGCCGCCGCCGGCGTCGTTGATCAGGAAGATCGTGAAGGCCAAGCTCCAGGAGCTCCGAGGTTCCGGTTGAGGCCACGAGGCGCAGGATCGAACGTCGGATGGTAGCTCTCTCCCCATTTCGAGTAGCAGCTGCGTTGACGTCCTCGGCGACCGCTTCATAGGCTCGAAGGCACTTGGTCGACCGCCCCCCGGCCTCCGGCGACCCCGGTTCCCCCGTGGGGCACGAGAGGAAGGGGTGCACGGATGCGACGACGCATCTCCGGCCTCGTAGCGGTGATCCTGCTACTGGCCGTGTTCACACCCGGGACGGGCGCTCATGCCGCCACCAACGCGGCGAAGCGCACCGTCGACGTGGGGATCAGCGAGCCCGCGGCGAACGAGATCGCCCAGCTGAAGCTGGACAGGGCACAGGCGAGGCGCGAGCTTCGTCAGGTTGCCTCGGCGACCTCGGCTCCTGTCACGACGCAGTCCACGGTTGGCGACGAGAAGCTCTGGCTCGCCGCGGACTTCGTCAGCGGGCGGCTGTATCTGAAGAACTACACGCTCCGCGCGATCGGGAACAACATCGAGGTCTGGGTCGCCAGTGACGAGGACACGGTGTCGACCGACACCAACTTCCCCGAGGGCGACTGCCGCAACGGCGAGCGGACCCAGGTCACCGACGAGCAGGTCGCGTACCTCGTCGATCAGTTCGACAACAACATCCTGCCGAAGGAGTCGGCGACGTTCAGCGTCGCGCCGGATCAGGATGGCTCGGAAGCGATCATCCAGGCGATCTTCCCGGAGCTCGAGCTGCCGGCCGACTACTACACGGGCGATGGCGACGACACCGTCGCGCTGATCGACAACGTGCGGGACGAGAACTTCTACGACACGAACAACTCGCAAGGGTTCTCGTACGTCGCCGGGTTCTTCTCGCCCTCGTACCTACAGCTCCTCGATCGCAACGTGATGACGATCGACGCGTTCGACTGGCTGCACCGGACGGGCGACAACCCGCCGCATCAGCCGACGGACAACCTCTGCACGAGCGCGCCCGCGCGTCCGAACCTGTACGAGGGCGTCTTCGCGCACGAGTACCAGCACCTGCTCCTGTCCTACGTCGACCCGGCGGAGACGACGTGGATGAATGAGGGTCTCGCCGACTGGGCGCAGACCTTGACCGGGTACGTCGACCCGTCCATCCCGATCACGGACCTAGGGAGCGACAGCCACGTCCAGTGCTTCCTGGGATGGCTTGGCGTGGCGACGGACTTCAATCCGATCCCACGCGACGGCGGCCCCGAGAACTCGCTGAACCTGTGGGGAGACCAGAACGACTTCGAGTGGGAGATCCTCTGCGACTACGGGGCCGCCTACACGATGATGGAGCTCCTCGCCGACCGGTTCGGCGAAGGGTTCATGGGTGACCTGCACCAGGACGCCGAGCTCCAGGGCTTCGATAGCGTCGAGTCGCTCATGGGCGGCGCCATGTCCGCTCGCGAGCTCGTCGACCAATGGGCGGCGATGGTCGCCCTGGACGGCGTCCTCGACGACGGAGCACACCTGAAGGGCGGCGCCAAGGCCGACTTCCAGGTGTCGACGCTCGACGCCTCGATCAACTGGGACACCATCCAGACGTTCAGCACGGATGGCGCTCCGCCGAACGGGTCGGACTACGTCCGGCTGCGCGACGGATCGGGGGGGTACCTCACGGCATCCCAGGTCGATCGCATCGCGTTCGACGGTGCGAACGCGTTGCCACCGCTGCCGATCGATTGGGTCATCGATCCGGATCCGCCTGGGCAGCCCGGTGACCCGGCCCTGTACTCGACGGACGCGGACAGCAGGAACTCGGTCATCGTCCATCAGGTCGACGTTCCCGCGGGCGCCGCGCCCGAGCTGACGTTCGACGCCGCCTGGGATCTGGAATCGACGTTCGACTTCGCGTACGTCCAGATCACCGACGACGGAGGCGAGACCTACACGAGCCTCGAGTGCACGGACACCGTGGACGACACGACGGGGGGCAACGTTGGTCCGGGGTTCGGACACGGGTTCAACGGGTTCGACGACACCCCGACGTTCGCGCCGCAGGCCTGTGACCTGACGCCGTGGGCCGGCCAGACCGTCGGGCTCGCGTTCCGGTACTTCTCGGACTCGAACACGCACGGCGCCGGCTTCTGGGCCGACGACGTGATGATCGACGGCACGTTGATCTCCGACGGCTCGTCCCTCGAGGGCTGGCAGTCGGCGACGCAGTTCAACGCAGTCGAGGTCGAGGCGTACACGGTTCGACTGATCGCCTACGGCGGGGGCAACAAGGCCTTCATCGCCGAGGTGCCGCTGGACGAGGACATGAACGGTGTCCTCACCGGCGGGGCCCTGCGCAGGGCGATCGGGACCAATGCCGAGGTTGTTTCCGCGATCGTGACGTACCACGACTCCACCGAGTCGGTGCAGCAGTACGCGCCGTACTCGTTGCGGGTGAACGGCGTGGTGCAACCCGGCGGCTAACCGACGGACGTCACGTACGGAAGAGGGAGCGGCTCCGCCGCTCCCTCTTCCACGTTCCGATCACTGCGCCGACGAGATAGGAAGCACGCGCCACGCGGTCCGCCGGAGGTCAGCTGACACGCTCCCAGGTGTGCCCGGGGGAGGCTACCGCGATCATCCACACGCAATCGAAGCCGGTGCATCTGTCGGGAAGAACGGGATCGAAGCTGATCGTGTCGCCCTCGATGGCGAAATGGAACGTGGCGTCGCCGATCGTGAACGTGCGATCGTTCACGATCTCATACGTCCCGTCGTCGACCTGTTCACCGCGCCAGTCGAGTGAGCCGAAGGTGCCGAACTCGGTGAAGAAGTGGGAGTGCTCTCGTGGAACCGCGCCTTCGCACGGGTCGTCCTTCTCGGCGAGCTGTTCGAGCGTCCCGTCTACCCAGCCGTTGCCTTCGATCGCCTGCGGCGCTCGCTCCCCCAAGCCGTTCGCCTCCAGCAGTTGGACAAGCTCTTGGCACTTCGTGACACGCTTCCATTCGCCCACGAGCGGCGACACCTCTGGGCTCGCTGATGAGCTCGGCTGACCGGTCGGTGCGGATGAGATACCTGTCGGAGCCGGGTCACCGGCCGTGCACGAAAGCCCGAGCAGGGCGGAGACGACGAGCAGGGTGCCACGTCGCGTACGGGACCTCATGGCGAGGTCGCCTCCAGGACCCTCTCGATCTCGTCAATCACGTGCTGAGGATCCTCGCCGACGATGTCATGACCCGTGTGCACGACGACCTGCGTGGCCCGAGGGCTGAAGACGAGCCATCCCCGTTGGACGTCGACGTTGGTCTTCTCCACCTTCAAAGTGGCCTCCGGACCGTAGTCGACCGACATCACGGTGACGGGGATGTCACCGATCTCGGCGCGCGCGTCCCAACCGGCATGCTCGACGCCCAGGTAATCGCGCCGTTCGATGTTGGTCGGGGCGTCGCACTTCAAGGATCCGACGAGATCTGGCGGCGGATCCAGGAAGGGTCCTGGGACGTCTGCGAACACGACGCCGGCGATCGCGTCCCGATGGTCCGCCGAGAACCCCGAGGCGATGAAGCCACCGCCAGAGGCGGCGACGAGGACGTAGGGACCGGGTATCTCGGCCTCGGCGAGCAGACGTTCGAGGTCGCCGGTGAGATCGTCCAGTCCTCGGCAGCCCGTCGCAGGATCGCTCAGGCCGACCCCGGCTCGGTCGTACGCACACGTCCTGGTGAGCTCGGCCACGTCCGGCATGACCTGCGACCACTCCTCAACACCGGACTCATCACCGGCTTCAAGGATAACCGTCGGTGTGCCCTCGCCGCTGCACTCTATGTGGAGGGTGCGTCCTTCGCCGACGTCGAACGAGCCATCGACGGCTGTCGGAGTGGCTCGTGTTGCTGCGGGGAGGGCGTCGTCGGCCGGATCCGACGCGCATCCCGACAACAGTGCGATCGTCACCACACCCATCGCGACCACAAGCGATGACGATCTCATGAAGGGAGCGCCTGCCAGGCCACATCGCCGAGCCCGGGGATGCGATGCACATCGCCGCCGTCGGCACCCATGAGGTAGACGTAGACGCCGACGAAGTCCTGGCCGCGATCCACGACCATGAGGCTGAACGCGATCATCGTGCCGTCCGGGGAGAAGACCGGGGATCGCCAATCGCCGATGCAGCAGCCCGATCGATAGAGGACCCGATCGTTGTCCCCGGTCACGTCCACGACCCGGATCTCAGCTTCGTACGCGTCCCTCGATCCCGACGTCCTGAGGTAGACGATCTGTCGGCCGTCCGGTGACCACGACGGACCTGGGAATGCGATGTCCGGGTTGTGGTTCACGAGCAGCCTGAGTCCCGAGCCGTCCTCGTTCACGACGAACATCCCCTCATCCGCCGCGAAGGCGAGCTTCGTTCCGTCCGGGGACCACCGCGGGCGGGTCCCGTTGATGCTGATCCCCGCGTCGGCGCTCCTGACCAGCGTCTGCACCGCCGAACCGTCCACCGCGATTGAGAGCATCATGTCGTTGCCGGTGAACGCGATACGGCGGCCGTCGGGTGACCACGTTGGCTCGAGGGCCAGTCCCTGGTACGGACACGACGCACATCCGGTGATCTGGACCATGTCTCCCGACGCCGCGTCGATGACGAACAGGCTCTCCCCCGACGAGACGGCGATCCGCCGGCCATCCGGAGACCACGAGAGCCGATCGCCGTTGTCACAGGTCCCGGCCGGTTCGCCGGGACCGGCCGGACATCTGGCGAGGAGGCGAACCTCCTCGGTGGCGGCATCCATCACGTAGATGGACATGTCGCCGAACAGTGCGGCGGAGATCTCGCCGAACACGAACGCGAGCTTCGTGCCGTCCGGCGACCAGGCCAGGCCGTTGAATTCGCATGGGTGTGCCCTGTCGATGAGGCACTCGCCCGGAGGGTCGGGGGGTTGCATGGTCTTGTGGGAGCCCGTCCCATCGGGATCGCTCACGAAGAGTCCACGATCTCCCTGGAAGGCGATCACGCCGTTCCTGACGGGTTGTCCGGCGGTCCGTTCGCGGTTCGTGTCGAGTACGCGGGCGGCGATCACGGCCCCTGCGAGGGCGATCGACACCCCGAGCACTCCAGCCGCCAGGCGCTGGTTCCGTCGTTTCCGGTCGCGGCGCGCGTGGAACGTGCCGAGCGTGAAGGGCGGCACGTCCACCCGTTGGAGCTCGCGATCGACGAGGGTCCGTGGGTCAGGCATCGAGCGTCTCCTCCTGCATCCCCTTCAGGGCCGAGCGAGCCTGGTGGGTGAGGGCCCACACGGTCGACGCCTTGATCCCGAGCAGCGCGCCGGCTTCCTCGCCGGAGTAGCCGAGTGCTTCGGTGAGCACGAGGGCCGCGCGCTGTCGCGGCGTCAGCCTCGCGAGCACGTGGACCGCGAGGTCTCGATCCTCGACCGCCTGGAAGACGTCTTGCGGGGGCCCGAGGCCGATCGCGCGCTTCATCGTCCTGGCCGCCCGGCGATATTCGCTGCGGAACCCGTTCATCGCGGACCGGTAGAGGTAGGCGCTGGGGTTCTCCATCTCCCGGACGGCATCCCAGCGCTCGTAGATCCGCGTGAACGCCTCCTGCGCGATGTCCTCGGCCTCCGTTCGGCTGCCCGTGATCAGCGACAGGACGCGGAGCAGTCGGTCCTTCTCGTCTTCGAAGAAGGACTCGAACGTGTGCGTCGTGGGCATGGCAGCATCGGCAGCCTGCCATGTCCCCGGAAGTCGAGCGACCTCACCCATCGGACGTACAACGCCCGGAGGGGGCCGAACCTGTAGGCATGGAGGAATGAGTTGGCATTCGGAATGGGTGAGGCCGAGCGGGAGTTGCACATCCGGAGTGGGCGTGCCCGTTCCAGGCCGGTGAAGGGAGGACCCCGATGGCGGACCTTGAGGAGAACAAGCGAAAAGTCGTCGAGTTCTACGAGCTCGCGTTCAACGGCAAGCAGCCTGAGCAGGCTGTCGAGAAGTACGTGGGATCCGAGTACATCCAGCACAACCCACAGGCTCCCGACGGCGCGGAGGCGTTCATCGGGTTCGTGAAAGCGTTCCCCGAGGCGAACGTCGACATCCGACGTGTGGTCGCGGAGGGCGACATCGTCGTCACCCACAGCCTGTTGAAGTTCACACCCGACGATCGCGGCACCGTCGCAGTCGATCTCTTCCGGATCAAGGACGGCAAGGTCGTCGAGCACTGGGACGTGTTGCAGCCATTCCCCGAGGAGAGCGCGAACCCGCATCCGATGTTCTAGCGCAGTTTCGAGGGGCTCCACCCTTGGGGGGGAATCGGCCGAGGGGCGGCCCAGATCTCGGGTCGCCCCTCGAACCGATCTGCCGATTCAGTCCACGTACGGGCCGTTGAACACGGGCACCTCGCCGTAGGGCTTGCCTGCCATGAGCAGGTACCGAGTGCCGGGATCGGCATCCGTCACGGTGAACCCCTGACCTGGGCCGAGGACCACAAGCTGGGGCGGCTTCGCACGGCGCCCGTTGGCGCCGAACGTGCCCTCGCCCTCGAGCAGGTAGGCGAACCCTTGGAACTCGGAGGGAACCGGGATCGTCACCTGGCCTCCGGTCGGGAGCTCGACGTCGACGATGAGCGCCGGCGTTCCGAGTTGTACGGGCGAACCCTCCCCGACCAGCGTCCGGACGATCGCGTCGCCCTCGTCCCGGCTCGGGATCTCACCCGGTTGCAGGATCCGAGCGCTCGGCTCGACCTGCTTGTCCTTCCGAGCGAGGTTCACCCAGAACAGCACACCGCGGAACTCGGTATCGCCGTGGCCCTCGCCGATCTCGTCTTCCCCGATGCCCTCGGCATGCCAGGCACCTCTGCCCGTCCGGAGCGCGAGGAGCGCTCCCTCGGACAGTCGCGCCCGCTCGATCGTTCCATTCGGTCCGGTGCTGTGGCCGGTACTGGCCGAGCCTTCGATCACGTACCAGAGGTTGTCGAACCCCCGGTGGGGGTGTTTCGTGTCGACCTTCCCCACCTCCGACAGCTTCATCCGTCCCTCGTGCACCAGGAGGAACGGATCGACCTTCGCGTACGGCACCGTTCGGGATGGCAGCGCCTCCAGAACGGGGAATCCCATCATCTTGATCAGCGCGGCGTCCTCGACGACGATGGCGTCACGGTCCGTTGTCTGGATCTCCTGTCGCATGTTCCTCATCTCCTTCGTGCCACCTACAGCCCTCCCGGAGCATCGGTTTGTTCCCGTCCGCTATCGTCGCCCTCGTGGCGAGGCTGTCGGTCGAGGTCGTGTCGGTGCTCGTCGGGGCCGTCTGGGGACTGGTGGCCATCTTCTGGATCGTCATCAACCACTGGGAGCGAACGGGCGTCACGGAAGCTCGCCGGAAGGAGCTCGAGGGCGAGGGACCGGAGTCCATGACACCCGGGATCCGGGCCTGGCGGCTGATGACCAGGGCGATCACGATCGCGATCCCGGCGCTGTTCGTGATCGACGGCTTCGTCGACCAGATCGGGATCCTCTACGCGCCGGAGCTGTCCTTCTTGGCCGGGCCCGATCTGGCGCTGCAGATCGTGGGCATCGTGCTGTCGGTGGTGGGGCTGGCGATCCTGATCGGCGTGGGCCGGAAGCTCGCGGTCAACGTGTACCGCCGGGCGATCGACGAGCGGGAGATGATGACGACCGGCGTGCACCGCTCCGTGCGGCACCCCTTCTACATCCAGTTCCTCATACTGCCGATCGGGCTGTGCCTGCTGACCCTGAACTACCTGGCGCTCCTCGTCCTGGCCGCGTACACGACGCTCTGGCAGCCGACGACGGTCCTCGGGTGGATGCGCCTGGAGGAGGACGATCTGCGGCGCCGGTACGGCGACGAAGCCGAGGCGTACCTCAGCCTGACCGGCCGCGTCTTCCCTCGGCTCCGACGGCCGTGATCCGGCCTCGGAGACGAGCGCGACCCCCCGTTCCCGGAGGGCCGCGTTCGTTCCCTAGCTCTGTGCGCTAGCCGGCCGGACCGTTGATCCGCCTGCGGGTCGCCCACAGCGCGAGCCCGCCGATCAGGGTGAGGGCGGCGGCGAGGAGCGACCACAGCCCGACCTCCGATCCGGTGAAGGGGGTCCCACCGAGGCCACCGCCGCCACCAGCGATGCAGCAGCCGGGGCCCTCGCCGCCCGAGCCGGCGATCGGCGTGACGACCGCGTCGTCGTTGTCGGTGACCGTCCGACCGAGGATGTCGGTTCCCGACGCGGTCCCGACGTTGACGGTCGGTGAGTTCCCGACCGTGAACGTCGCGGTGAGCGTCGTGGACGCACCGGCCGCGAGACTGGCGATCGTGCCGATGTTCCCCATCACGTCATCGTCGACGCTGATGTTGAACAGGGTGGTATCGCCCGTGTTGGTGACCAGGTACGTGTAGGTGACCACGGTCCCCTCCGGGACGGTCTCGTCCGACACGGTCTTCACGATCGCGATCCCCGGATGGATGATGTCCACCTGGAACGTGTCCTGGTCGGTGACCTCGACCCCGCCCTCACCCTGCACGGTGTCGCCCCGCACTATGGCGGTGTTCGGGATCGGGTTGGGATCATCCTGGGTGACCAGATGCGTGCACGTGAAGTGCCAGACCTCGTCCACCGCCAAGCTCGCGTCGACATCGTCGCCCGGGTCGATCGTCCCGGCGTCGCACCGCGCGTCCGTCAGGTCCACATCGAAGAGCTCGACGTCCCCGATGTTGGTGACCTCGAACTGATAGGTGATCGTGTCGGCTCGGTGCACCAGCGCCGGCGCGCCGCCCTTGACGATCTGGATCGCGGGACCCGGCGGGGTGATCTGAGTCTCGCAGGAGGCGGTGTCCGAGTCGTCCGTGTCGGAGTCGGCACCCGTGCCCGTCGCCGTCACGGTGTTCGTCACGTTGACCACGCCTGCCGCCGGCGTGTGGGTGACGGTCGCGGTCGCGGTCGCACCCACCGCGAGCCCCAGGCTGAGGTCGGGAACGAAGTCATCCGTGATGTCACCGAGCAGGGTGTCGTCGACGGAGAGGTCGACGAGCGCCTCGGTACCGGTGTTCTCGACCGTGATCGTGTACTCGATCTCGGCCCCGGCGTCGACGGAATCCGGGCAGGACTTCTCGACGTCGATCTCGGGCGTCGGAGGTGGCGGGACGTCCGCCATCAGGCAGAAGGAGATGTGCGAGAGGCCGTAGAACTTCCCGTTGTTCGGGTTGACCGGGGCGTGGAGGCCGGTGTCGGCGGCGTTCCCGTCCGGCCGGTAGTCGTAGAAGTTGGCGTTCGAACCGCCCTTCACGATCACGCCGGCGGCGACGAAATCACCCGTGAGCGTGAATCGGAAGGTCTCGGCATTCTCGTTCACAGTGACCACGAGCGTGCCGCTCAGCGCGCCGAACGTGAGGTTGATCGTGGCGTCCCGCGGTGGATCCTGCTTGCGCTCGAACAGGAACTGTGCCGCGGTCATGACGTCCAGGCAGTTGGGATTGCCGGGCTTGAGGATCGGTTGTTCGCCGTCGCCCGATGGGGGTCCTGGGGTGTCGACGGCGGCCGTCTCGGGCGCTGATCCGTCGCCGGGCTCGTCCGAAGAGTCGTCGACCGTGGCCCCTGCAGCTTCCTCCGTAGCGACGGTTCCTGTGGCTTCGTCGTCGGCCGAGGGATCCTCGGCGCTGATGTTCTCTTCCGTCGCAACCTCGTCGGTCGCAACCTCTTCCGTCGCAACCTCTTCGGTCGCAACCTCGTCGGTCGCAACCTCGTCGGTCGCCGCGGCTTCCGCCGGTTGGGTCTCCTCCGAGGTGGTGGCCTCAGCCGTCGCACCGTCGGCGGCCTCTGACTCGACGGCGGGCTGGTCCGCGACCGCACTCAGCGATGCCTGTCCGAGCGCGAACGCCAACAGCATGAGCAGAGACGCGAGCGTCCCCCGCCCCCGACGGCGCCGGCGGCTGGATGGTGCCGGGCCAAGCTGCCAAGCGTCGTTGGCGCGTCTGGATCTGCTGTCCTTCATCCTTCCCTCCCAAGATGTCGTGCCGTTGACCTACCGCGGATACCCGGGTGGCTGCGGGTGCAACCGTACGCCGATTGCGGCCGGCCTGCTGCGGATAACGTCCTCGGAGTGGAAGGGATCGCCGGATACTTCACGGCCCTCGGGCTCTCGACGGCAGCCGGGCTCAATGCCTACATCCCGATCCTGAGCGTCGGTGTGCTCTCTCGGTCGACGGATCTGATCGACCTCCCGGCGCCGTGGGACGCGCTCGGCGATCCGATCGTGCTGGGGATCGTGGGCGTCGTCGGCGTGGCGGACTTCATCGGGGACAAGGTGCCGATCGTGGATCACGTGCTGCACGCGGTCGGTCTGGCGGTCGCGCCGATCGCCGGGGGGTTGCTGGCGCTGGCGTCGGCGAGCGCGTTCGATCTGGATCCGGGACTGGCGGCGGGCATGGGGATCGTCGCGGCGCTCGCGACGCAGGCGGGCCGCACGGCCGCCCGGCCCCTCTCCACGGCCACCACGGGTGGAGGCGGGAACCCCGCGGTGAGCCTCGCCGAGGACGGCGTCTCGGGGGTGCTGTCGGTGACGGCGCTGTTCTGGCCCGTCGTCACGGCCGTGCTCGCCGTGATCGTGCTGGCGGCGGTCTTCCTGCTCTGGCGGAAGTGGCGGCAGGTCCGGGCAAAGTTCCGGCGTCGCGATGTTCCCGTGACCTGACCCTCGGGTTGGTCGGAAGCCCCCGGTAGGCTGCGCGCCGATGAACGCCAAGGAGATCGCACGCAGGCGCATCGGCAACTCCCGCCTCACGGGCGATCGGTTCGCTGCCCCGGATGACGTCGTCCGGTGGCACCTCGCGATGCAGGCCCAGGAGTACGGTCCGGCGAAGTGGTCGATCGGACAGCGTTCGACAGGTCTCGTCGATGCTGAGGTGGACGAAGCGGTGGCCGCGGGCTCGATCGTCCGCACCCACGTCCTCCGGCCCACGTGGCACTTCGTCGCGCGGGACGACATCCGCTGGCTCCTCGCGCTCAGCGGCCCGCGCGTGCAACAGGGGAACGCTGGGAGGAAGCGGCAGCTCGGACTCGATGCTCGGACCCTCACACGTACCGAGAAAGTGGTCGCGTCGGCCCTCGAGGGTGGGAACCGGCTGACCCGCGAGGAGCTCGCGATCGAGTTCGATCGGCGGAAGCTCGATCGCGGCGGCCAGCGGATGCCCTACCTCCTGATGCATTGCGAGCTCGTCGGGCTGATCGGCAGCGGCGGGCGGAAGGGAAAGCAGCATTCCTACGCGCTCCTCGACGAACGGGTGCCCGCGCAGTCGGGCCCAGTCGATCGGGACGACGCCCTCGTCGAGCTGGTCCGCCGGTACCTGGGGAGTCACGGGCCGGCGACCGTGAAGGACATGAGCTGGTGGTCGGGGCTCACGATGACCCACATCCGGCATGCGATCGATCTGCTCGGCGACGAGGTGGTGAGAGACGACGTCGCCGGGCTCTCGTTCGTGTCGGCATCGTCGGAGCGGAGCACGCGACCACCTGCCGCCGGCGGTGCCCACCTCCTCCAGACCTACGACGAGCTCGTCGTCGGCTACACGGAGTCGCGGTTCCACGGAGAGGCGGTCGGCGATCTCGCGCGCGAGGCGTGGAACGACCGGACGTACCCGACCGGCGTCTTCCTCCTGCGCGGGCGCGTGTTCGGCCACTGGCGGCGCACGCTCGACGCGAATCGGATCCGGGTCGCGATCCACACCTACGCCGATGCCACCGCCGCCGACGAGCGTTCGCTGGGAGCGGCCACGAGGCGCTTCGGCCGCTTCGTCGGGCTCCCGGTCGAGGTCGAGATCTCGCGGTTCCGCCGTTCGTAGCGACGGGTATGGTTCGCCCATGCGCACGGACCTCGCGATCGAGGACCTGGACGGCTTCCTGGAGGAGCCCGTCGTCGCCGTGCTGGCGACGATCCGGCAGGACGGCAGCGTGCTCCTCTCGCCGGTCTGGCACGAGTGGCGTGACGGCGCCTTCCACGTGTGGTCGGGGGCGAACGACGGGAAGACACGTCACCTGCGCCGCGAACCCCGCGCCTCGATCGTGGTGGCTGAGTCCGTTCATCCGCTGCGGGGCGTCGAGGTGCGTGGCACCGCCGAGGTGGTCACCGAGGAAGCGTTCGAAACGGCGGTCCGGATCGCCAACCGCTACCTCGGCACGCCGAAGGGCGAGGCCTACGTCCGGAAGGTCGGGGGCAACGACGTCACGATCCGGCTGGAGCCCGGCGAGCTCCGGGTCTGGGACTTCGCGGACGAGCAGGAGGGGATGAGTGCCTAGAGGTACCGCGCGGCCGCCATCCCGCTCACGGCGATCACGAGCAACGGCACGATGATCTGACCGACGGCCTTCCCTCGCGCCTGGAGCCCTTGGAGCTGTGCGCCCTGCTCGGGGGTGGGCGGTCCCCCGCTCGCCGCGACCTCCCGGCCGATCGCGAGCGTCGCCATGATCGTGGGCCGGACCACGCTGAGACCGAGCGAGAACGCCGCGATGGCACAGACGGCGCCGATCGTCAGCGAGATGCCGTACGCGGACGTGATCCGGTCCCACTCGAGTCCGCCCGTGACGCGCCAGTACATCAACAGTCCGACGAGGATCGTCAGCCCGGCAGCGCGGAGCACCCAGTCCACGAGCCGTTTCTTCCCGGCGAGGTGGGCCATGAACGGGCCCGCTGCCGGGCCGACCTCGCGAGCGGTCGGCTGGAGGAACAGGATCGTGGTGAACGCCGCGCCCACCCAGAAGACGCCCGCGAGGATGTGCAGGATCCGCAGCACGACCATGTAGGTGTCCATCTCGCGCGGACGCTACCGGGCAGCGTTCGACGGGGCAAGCCCGTTCGTTGAGCGAAGCCTCAGCGATCGATCGAGGGGAGCAGCTCGTCCTTCGCGAACGCGAGGAACTCCTCCTGTCGAGGGCCGACCTGATGCAGGAACACCTGATCGAAGCCGGCATCGGTGAACATCCCGACCTTCTCGACGATCGCCCTCGCATCCGGTCCGCAGACCACCTTCTCGGCTACCTGCTCCGTCGTGATCAGCTCGGCGACCTCCTCGAAGTGCTGTGGCTCGGCCAGCTCCAGGCCGACCTCGCCCGGGACGCTCGTGTTCGGCCACCACTCGAGCGCCTCGTCCTTCGCCTTGGCCTCGTCCGGTCCGTAGCACACGGTCAGCTGCCCGTAGACGGGCCGACCCTCACCCCCGGCTCCCCTGAACGTCTCCACGATCTCGGCCTCCGGGGCGGTTGAGATCAAGGCGTCCCCGGCTCGTCCCGCGAGTCTGGCCGCGGCCGGTGAGGAGGCGGCGACCGCGATCGGAGGGGAGGTCTCGGGGATCGTGTACAGGCGGGCCCGGTCGATCGTGTAGTGCGGGGTTCGTTCGGTGACCAGGTCGCCGGTCCAGAGTCGGCGGATCAGCTCGATCGCTTCCTCGAGCATGTCGAGCCGCTCTCCTGACTCCGGCCAGGCTGTGCCCGTGACGTGCTCGTTCAGGTTCTCGCCGGTGCCCAGGCCCAGCGTGAATCGGTCCGGGAGCAGGGACGCGGTCGTGGCCGCGGCCTGCGCGACGATCGCCGGGTGGATCCGCATCGTCGGGCACGTCACCGCGGTCATGACCGGGATCTCCTCGGTCTTCACGGCGAGGCCGCCGAGCACACTCCACACGAAGGGGCTCTGCCCCTGCCGCGACGTCCACGGGTGGAAGTGATCCGAGATGGTGAGGAAGTCGAAGCCGGACTCCTCCGCGATCCGCCCGTAGAGGAGGAGGTCGCCGGGGCCGTGCTCCTCGCTGGACAGGGTGTACCCGATCCGCACCATGTCCCGTAGATGTCCGGGCAGACTCGGGGGCAAACATCGAGCGTCACGGTCCGGCCTCGCCCACGACCACGCGGACGAGGATCTCGTCGGGACCGGATCCGCCGGCACCGTAGCCGATGCGTTCGATGGTCATCGCCGGCGGCTCACCGGATCCGGATGCCGCCACCGCGATGATCGCCGCCCCCGTCGTGGTCACCAGCTCTCCTTCTATTTCGATCCTGGGGTTCCACGGGCATCCCACGCAGCAGTTCCAGCGTGGCCGGCGCGGGGACCTGGATCCGGCCGTGCGCCGTGTCCACCATCCCCCGTCCGAACGGGAGCGGCGACGCGACGACCCGCTCGACCCCGAGATCGTCCAGTGCGAGCGCGGTGCCCAGGACCCCGACGAACGAGCGCAGCGAGCCGACCTCGTGGAACCGCACGGCATCCGGCTCCGATCCGTGGACGCGCGCTTCGGCCTCGGCGAGGCGGCGGTAGACGCCGATGGCGATGTCCCTGGCCGGGTCGGGGAGCGGTGCCTTCGTGAGGAGCGCCTCCATGTCCGCGAGCCCCGATCCCAGCTGCTCGTCGCCGCGATCGATGGTGACCCGTCGGGCACGGAAGGGGCCCACCATCGCATCCTCGACGCGGACCCGCGTGCTGTCCGATCCCAGCGTGTCGAGAGCCGCCGCGAGCGCGCCGGCATCGGCGCCGGCGTCCAGGAGCGCCGCGAACGCGGCCCCGCCGGTGATCCCGCGTGCGCAGTCGAAGTACGCGACCCTCATCCCGAGATCATCCGGTGCGCCGCCATCGCGGCCCCCAGGCCGTTGTCGATGTTGACCACGACGACGCCGGGGACGCACGAGCTGAGCATGCCGAGCAGCGCGGCGAGCCCCTCGAACGCCGCTCCGTAGCCGACGCTCGTCGGTACGGCGATCACGGGAGCGGAGACGAGACCGGCGACCACCGAGGCGAGCGCGCCTTCCATGCCGGCCACGACGATCACCGCGTCCATCCCTTCGAGGGTCGGCACCCGCTCGAGGACACGATGGACGCCGGCGACGCCCACGTCCGTGATCCGCTCGACCGAGAGGCCGAACGCCTCCGCGGTCGCGGCGGCCTCCTCCGCGACCGGCAGGTCCGACGTGCCGGCCGCGACGACCGCCACGGTCCCTCGACGCGCGGGTGCGGGATCGAGCACGAGCAGGTTCGCCGTCTCGTGGTATCGGGCATCGGGGAAGGCATCGGTGAACGCCCTGACCTGCTCGGGTGTCACGCGTGACGCCAGGACGGGACGGACGCCGGCCTCGACCAGGTCGCGAGCGACGGCCAGCATCTGCTCGGCCGTCTTCCCCGGCCCGTAGATCACCTCGGGCTGCCCCGTGCGCGCCTCACGCCCCGTGTCGGGGTGGACCTGTGACTCCTCCAAGGCTCGGATGCTAACGGGAGCTGACGCGAGGGCCGGCACTACACTCCGGCGATGGCCCATGACCGCACCGCCGGACGGCGTGGTCTCGCCGAGCTCCGGCGGATCGTCGGCGAGGTGAAGGATCCGGTCGTGGCGTTCTCGGGAGGCGTCGACAGCTCGCTGCTGGCGGTGATCACCCGCGAGGTCCACGGAGAGGCGGCGCGTGCGGTGATCGCGGACTCGCCCTCCCTCCCGAGGGACGAGCTCGCCGCGGCGATCCGCTTCGGCGAGTCCCACGACCTGTCCCTCCGCGTGGTCCGTACGACGGAGCTGGAGGACCCTCGGTATCGTTCGAACGGTTCGGATCGCTGCGCCTTCTGCAAGGAAGCCCTGCTCCAGGCCGTGGTCTCGGACCCCTCCCTGGGGAGCCGGACGCTCCTGCTGGGCGTGAACCTCGACGACCTCGGCGACCACCGGCCCGGCCAGCGGGCGGCGCGGGATCGCGGCGCCCGGTTCCCGCTCGTGGAAGCCCGGCTCGGCAAGCACGACGTCCGCGCCCTCGCACGAGACCTGGGCCTCGAGACCTGGGACAAGCCCGCGGCCGCCTGCCTGGCGTCGCGATTGGCGTACGGTGTCGCCGTGTCGGATGAGGCGCTCCGGAGGATCGAGCGGGCCGAGGTGGCTCTGAGGAGCCTCGGCTTCGCGGGTGACGTCCGGGTGCGGGATCAGGGAGCCGACCTGGCCCGGATCGAGGTGCCGACGGACCGGTTCGACGATCTGATCGCGCGTCGCGAGGAGATCGTCGAGGCGATGCGCGACAGCGGTTTCCGGTACGTCACCCTCGATCTGGAGGGGTTCCGCTCCGGGAGCCACAACCTGACGATCTCCCGCGACCAGGTCCGGACGGGGAGTCCGAGCGACTCGAACGGCGTGCGATGATGCGGGCCATCGAGGGAGTCCGGTAGACGCCGCGAGTCCGAAGGAGGAGAGGCATGGCGAGGTTGTTCTCGATCCGTCCGACCTGGTCGCTGAAGGGCCGCCGCTTCCAGGGGCTCCGAGGGTTCACGGGCAAGCCGTTCCACCCGCCGCTCACGGACTTCCCGATCGTCTGCTACACGCTCGCCGCCGTCTTCGACCTGATCTCGTTCTTCTCGGATGGGTCGCCTGCCAGGTCGCGTGACTTCTTCGTGGCCGCCACGTTCGTCATGGTGGCTGGATACATCGGCGGTCTGGCCGCGGCGATCACCGGGTTCTTCGATTGGTGGAAGGGGATCCCGCGAGACCGGAAGAGCGGTCCGATCGGACGGGCGAAGCACACCCAGGTCTGGCGCACGATCAACTTCCACGCGACGGTGATGGTGGTCGTCACGGTGATCACGCTCATCGACATCCTCTCCCGGGTCCCGAACTTCTCGATGCACGGGCAAACGCAGGGGGTGTGGCTGGTGCTGTCGCTGCTCTCGGCCGGCGGAGTGCTCTTCGGGGCCGCGTACGGCGGCACGCTCGTCTTCGAGTACGGCTTCAACGTCGAGAACGTCGAGGAGGTCTGGAAGGAGTCCGAGGAGGACCACGTGCGGCTTCCCCGCGGCGGCGCTTCTTCGTAGACGGGATGGCTGCAGATCACCCGCTCGGATACGTGACTCAGACGTCGGCCGTTTCGGCGGCGCCGCCGCGGGTCGTCTACGAGACGATCGCCGACCTCCGGAACCACCTCGACTGGTCCGGAGATCGGGCCACGGACGAGAAGTTCAAGCTTCTGTCGCTCGACGCGCCCGACGGCCCGGCGGCGGTGGGCACCACGTTCGCCTCGTCGGGCGCCGCGGAGAACGGCACCTTCAACGACCGATCCGAGGTGACGGTCGCGACGGCACCTGCTTCGTTCGTGATCGAGACCGACGCGCACCTCGATCGGAAGCGTGGCGAACCCTGGGACGCGCACTTCATCCATCGGTACGACATCGCTCCCGAGGGCGACGGCTCGCGGATCACCTACACCGAGACGATCGAGCGCGTGAACTACGTCCCATACTGGCTGCAGCCGGGCATCCGTTCGATCTTCAAGGTGTACGTGAACCGTGCGGACCGGAAGCAGCTGGAGAACCTGGCTCGGCTCGCCGAGGAGCGCTCGGGGTCCGCTCCGTAGCTCAGAACTCGAGCGTGCAGTTCTCGCAGACGAAGCGCCTCGCGCGGTGGTTGTGGCTGTGCCCGCCGCATCGGTAACACCGCCGGCACGTTCCCCCGGAGCTGCACTCGATCGGATCCGTCGTCTCTCCCGGTTGGTCCCACGTGGTGGCGGGCTCCGACGGACGGGGGAGCTGGATCGACAGGAGCGTCATCGGACCGTCCCCGCTGACGAAGCCGTGGGGGTGTGCGGTCGCCCGCCCGATCACGAGGCTCCCCTCGAGGGGGACCGGGTTGTCGGCGAGCAGTGCCTTCCCCGAGCCCTCGAGCACCACGACCCATTCCTCCGAGTCCGGGTGGGTGTGCGCATAGGCCGGCTGGTGTGCGGTGAACCCCTGCAGGGAGAGGTAGAACTCGTCGCCCGAGGTGATCGGGACCCGACGGAACCCGGAGGGACAGAGCGCGAGGACCTCCTCCGGGTGCATCGAGAAGACGCCGAGGTTGTCCAGGACCTCCGCGAGGTCGCCGACCGAGTGGGGCATGGGTAGCATCCTCCCGCATCGGGCCGAGGCAGCCAAACCGAGGCCGCTTCACCCTGACGAGGTCGGTGGAACGGCCGGAAAGAGGAGGCGCATGACCGAGCGGTTGATCATCGTGGACCATGTCCTGTTCGTCGTCGAAGACTTCCCGGCGAGCCGGCGCCTCTACACGGCGGCGCTCGCGCCGCTCGGGCTCGAGGAGCTCTACGAGGAGCCGAACTGCATCTCGTACGGTCGGGAAGATCTCGATGACTTCTCGATCTGCGAGGGCTCCCCGGTCACGACCGCGGCGCACGTGGCATTCGATGCAGTGGACCGATCGCAGGTGGACGCCTTCTTCGAGGCCGCGATCGCCGCGGGCGCGACCACCCGCGGCGAGCCCGGCGTCTGGATCCGATATTCAGACCGCTATTACGGAGCCTTCGTGAACGACTTGCACGGCAACAATGTCGAGGCGGTCTTCCACAGCCCTGTGCCGATCACCGATGCACCGCAGCGCCCCGGCGTTCCGTAACGACTGCGGCACAACCGACGTCGTGTGTTCTCGATCCCTGGGCTTTCGTCGTTTCGGCTCTCCATGTCGCGGGTAGGGGAACAGATGAAGTCCCCAGAAGGCACATGTCGACCATTCGAAGGAGGTGCCCAAATGAGGACTGACCTCTGGAGTTATCCCGAGGGAACGATGGCCAAGCCCCTGGACATCCAGGGTTTCAAGGTGAAGGCCACCGACGGCGACATCGGAAAGATCGATGAGGCCACGTACGACGTGGGTTCGGCCTATGTCGTCGTCGACACGGGTCCCTGGATCCTCGGCCGCAAGGTGCTCCTGCCGGCCGGCGTGATCGAGCGGATCGACCTCGACCGACGTGAGGTCCAGGTTCGGCTCGCGCAGGACCAGGTCAAGAACGCGCCTGAGCTCGACGAGGTGACCGACTACCGGTCGGACACCTACCGCGAGCAGGTCGGGACCTACTACAGCACCTACAGCTAGGTTCCAGCGGTTCATCGGAACGAGGCGAGGGCATCCGCCCTCGCCTCTTCCGTCTGCGATCCTCACGCCGACTGACCCGCTACGTCAGCTCCTCCTTCGACTTCGCGAACGCCTGCACCGCGAACGCTAGGTCCTCGCGCGTGTGCGCCGCCGAGACCTGCGCCCGGATCCGGGCCTTGCCCTTCGGGACCACCGGGTAAGAGAACCCGATCACGTAGACGCCCTTCTCGAGCATCGCCTCGGCCATCCGCCCCGCGAGCGCGGCGTCGCCCAGCATCACCGGCACGATCGGATGCTCGCCGGGCAGCACGTCGAGGCCGGCGGCCTCCATCTCGGCCCGGAAGAACCGGGTGTGCTCCTCGAGCCGATCGCGGAGCTCCGTGGACGCCGTGAGCAGCTCGATCGCCTTCAGGGAGCCCCCGACCACCGCCGGCGCGATCGTGTTCGAGAAGAGGTAGGGCCGCGACCGTTGGCGGAGCAGCTCCACGACCTCCCGGGGGCCGCTCAGGTACCCACCGCTGGCTCCGCCGAGGGCCTTGCCCATCGTCCCGGTCACGATGTCCACGCGATCCGTCACGCCGTGGTGCTCGGGTGTGCCGCGACCTCCCGATCCCATGAACCCGACCGCATGGGAGTCGTCGACCATCACCATCGCATCGTGACGCTCGGCCAGGTCGCAGATCGCCGGGAGGTCGGCGAGGTAGCCGTCCATCGAGAACACGCCGTCGGTCGCGATCAGCCGCCGCCGCGCCCCGGCCGCCTCCTTGAGCTGCGTCTCGAGGTCGTCCATGTCGTTGTTGCGGTACCGGAACCGCTGCGCCTTCGACAGCCGGACGCCGTCGATGATGCTCGCGTGGTTCAGCTCGTCGGAGATCACCGCGTCCTCCTCACCGAGCAGGACTTCGAAGAGCCCGCCGTTCGCGTCGAAGCACGACCCGTAGAGGATCGTGTCCTCCATGCCGAGGAAGGCACTCAGCGCGTCCTCGAGGTCCTTGTGGAGCTCCTGCGTCCCGCAGATGAAGCGCACCGACGCGAGCCCGAAGCCCCACTCCTCCATCGCGGCGTGTGCGGCCGCGATCACCTCGGGGTGGTCGGCGAGCCCCAGATAGTTGTTCGCGCAGAGGTTGAGGACCTCGCCCTCGCGGCCGCGCACACCCACCCGAGCCCGCTGCGCCGTCGTCAGCACCCGCTCGGGTTTCTCCAGGCCCGCACCGCGGATCTCCTCGAGCTCGGCCACCAGCGCCGGCCGGACGGCCTCGGTCGTCACGGCCCGTCCGTCCAGTGCAGGAGCACCTTGCCCGTCTCCCCGGTGCGGATCGCCGCGAACGCGTCCTCGAACCGATCCGCCGGGAAGCGATGCGTGATCACCGGCGCGATGTCGAGGCCGCTCTGCAGCATCACCGTCATCATGTACCAGGTCTCGTACATCTCCCGTCCGTAGACGCCGCGGATCGTGAGCTGATCGAAGATCACCGTGTTCCAGTCGATCGCGAACGGCTCCTCGGGCAGCCCCAGCATCGCGATGCTGGCTCCGTGCGACAGGTTCTCGACCATGTCACGGAGCGCGGCCGGGTTCCCGCTCATCTCGAGGCCGACGTCGAAGCCCTCCTTCATGCCCAGGGCCTCCTGCGTCTCGACGAGCGAGCCGTCCCGGACGTCCAGGGCGACGGTCACACCCATCGAACGTGCGAGCTCCAGGCGATACGGGTTCACGTCGGTGATCACGACGTAGCGGGCGCCCGCGTGCCGAACCACCGCCGCGGCCATCAGCCCGATCGGGCCGGCGCCCGTGATCAGCACGTCCTCGCCGAGGACCGGGAACTGCAGCGCGCTGTGCACGGCGTTGCCGAACGGATCGAAGATCGCCGCCACATCACGGTCGATCGACGCGTCGTGGTGCCAGACGTTCGTCACCGGCAGCGCGATGAGCTCGGCGAAAGCCCCCGGGCGGTTCACCCCGATCCCGCGCGCGTCGGCGCACAGGTGGCGCCGGCCGGCCATGCAGTTGCGACAGCGGCCGCAGACGACGTGTCCCTCGCCGCTGACGAGGTCGCCCGGTCCGTAGTCCTTCACGTTGGATCCGATCTCGACGATCTCCCCCACGAACTCGTGACCGATCACGAGTGGGACCGGAACGGCCTGCTGCGCCCACTCGTTCCACTCCTCGATGTGGAGGTCGGTCCCGCAGATCCCCGTCCGGTCCACGCGGATCAGGACGTCGTTGATCCCGATCTCGGGCTCCGGGACTTCCGTCATCACGAGGCCGGGCCCGGCCTCCTCCTTCACGAGCGCGCGCATCCGACCGCTATCTCAGCACGGCGGCGGCGGGGTCGGCACGTCGGATCCGATCACGCCGGCCGCGCCACGGCTCGCCCGACGCCGCCATCGGCGACGGGGAGTCGTGCGGCGGCCTCACGGAGAGCCTCCAGGTCCGCACGGCTGAGCTCGAGCAGCTCGGGCGGGGGCTCGAAGAACCGCTGGAGGACGCGACCGCGGATCGCGGCCCCCCGGGTGGTCAGGACCACCAGCTTGACGCGACGATCGGTCGCCACGGTCCGCCGCTCCGCGAGCGCGCGCTCCTCGAGTCGATCGACGATGAACGTGGCGTTGGACGCGTCGCAGCCCCAGGCGTCCGCCAGGTCACTCATCGGCCGCCCCTCCGAGGGATCGAGGACCATCAGGGCCCGGATGTCGTTCGGCGTGAGGCCCTCGTTGCTCAGGACCTTCTGTCGGTGGCCGACGGTGTCGAAGAAGAAGCGCGCGAGCGGCCTCCACGCCTCGGAGGCGAGGTGCTGCTTCGACTCGGATCGGGCGACCACGATTCCATCGTAGCCCACCGATCTGCGATAGTCCATCGTGTTCAACCATCGGGGTACTTCGATGGTTGACATACTTCAACTATCTGTGCCAGGGTACTGGCGTGACGGACGCGGCGATCGAGGTCGAGGGGCTCACGAAGCGTTTCGGCGACGTGGTCGCGCTCGACGGCATCGACTTCTCGGTGCCCACGCGCTCGGTCTTCGGCCTGCTCGGTCCCAACGGCGCGGGGAAGACGACGGCGATCCGGATCCTCGCGACCGTGCTCGAGCCCGACGGTGGCCGGGCGGCGGTCCTGGGGCACGACGTATCCGCAGAGCCGGACGCGGTGCGCCGGCGGATCGGTCTCGCGGGGCAGTTCGCGGCCGTGGACGCGAACCTGACCGGGCGAGAGAACCTGCGCCTGATCGGGCTGCTCACCCAGATGAACCCACCGGCCATCGGGCCTCGGGCCGCGGAGCTCCTGGATCGCTTCGATCTCAGCGACGCCGCCGACCGGCCCGTCCGGACCTACTCCGGCGGGATGCGACGGCGGCTCGACGTCGCCGCCGCGCTCGTCCCGCGCCCGCCGGTGCTGTTCCTCGACGAGCCCACGACGGGCCTCGACCTGCAGAGCCGCAACGGTCTCTGGGACATGATCAACGAGCTCGTGAGCGAGGGCACGACGGTCCTGCTCACGACGCAGTACCTCGAGGAGGCCGACCGGCTCGCCGAGCGGGTCGCCGTGATCGATCACGGCCAGGTGATCGCGAACGACGCGCCGTCGGTCCTCAAGGCGCAGCTCGGCACCACCGTCGCGGAGCTCGGCTTCGAGGACCCGTCCACCGCCGAGCAGGGCCGGACGCTCCTCGCCGGACGCCACCCCGGCGTCGAGCGCGAGGGGGCCATGGTCCGTCTCAGCTCGAACGAGGGACCTCGGCTGTTGGTCGACGTCCTGCGGGAGCTCGACGGGGCGGGGCTCGCGCCGGCGACCTTGGCCGTGCACGAGCCGAGCTTGGACGACGTGTTCCTCGCGCTCACCGGTCGCCATGCGGAAGAGATCTCCGAGAGCGAAGAGCCCGCCGCGGCGGGGCCGGCCGGTGGGCGACGCCGTCGCCGGAAGGGAGCCGCATGAGCGTCGACGTGACGACCGAGATCGTCCGAGAGCGGTCCTTGCCCGCGCGCGCGATCCGTGACGCCCTCGCGGTCACGTGGCGCAACCTGATCGCGTACCGCCGGGTGCCGCAGCTGCTCGTGTTCTCGACGATCCAGCCCGTGATCTTCGTGGTGATGTTCCGCTACGTCTTCGGGGGCGCGATCCACATCCGCGGCTCGGTCTCGTACGTGGACTTCCTGATGCCGGGGGTTTTCGTACAGACCGTGGTCTTCGGGGCCATCGCGACGGCGATCGGGCTCGCGTCCGACATGAAGAGCGGGCTGATGGAGCGGTTCCGTTCACTCCCGATGGCGCGGAGCGCGGTCCTCGCGGGCAGGACGACGGCCGACCTCGCGCGGAACGTGTTCGTCGTGCTCCTGATGCTCGTCGTGGGGTTCCTCGTCGGGTTCCGGGTGCACACCGACGTTCTTGGGTTGCTCGGCGGGATCCTCGTCCTCCTCGCCTTCGGATACGCGATGTGCTGGATCTTCGCGAGCGTCGGGCTCCTGGTCGGCGATCCGGAGACGGCGCAAGCTGCGGCGTTCCCGGTGCTCGCCCCGCTCGTGTTCGCCTCGACCCTCTTCGTGGACTCCGCAAGCATGCCGGGCTGGCTCGCGGCCTGGGCGGACCACCAACCTGTCTCGCTCACCGCGAAGGCCGTTCGGTACCTGACGCTCGGCGACAGTCCACTCGGTCGCTCATCGGACCTCTGGGCGGCGCTCGCCTGGATCGCGGGGATCCTGATCGTGTTCGCGCCGCTCGCCGTTCGGCGCTATCGCCGCGCCGTCTGATCGTTCCGGCGGCGCCTCGCTACTGCCAGGTCGCGACGATGATCGCGGCCACGAGATTGCCGACGACGTGGTAACCCGCGTTGATCGCTCCCCAGACCATCGGCTTCGGCTTCTGGGACTCGAACTGTGCCGTGACGAACGAGATCGCGACGGCGAAGCCGATCGCGACGACCAGGCCGAGCACGATGCCGCGCTGCAGCGTGTCGGTGCCGGTGGCCTTGGCCAGCATCCCGAGCGCGATCGCGGAGAGCACGCTCCCGACGAGCGGCGTGAGGTAGATCGCCGGGCTCGGCCGTGCGCCCGCTTCCGGGATCTCCATGCCTCCCGCGGCGGCCCACGCCTTCCCGAACAGTGGGGGTGCGTACCAGACGGCGCCGATCGCGAAGTACGCGAGCGCAGCCACGAGGACGGCGAGCCAGTTCAGATCGCTCAACGAGTCGAACGTCATCGGATCCTCCTCTCGGGACCGGTTCCGGCGCTGAGCGTACCGCGGTCGTCCCTCCGGCCGAAGACGCGGTTGCGCCGGATTGCTCATCGGGTCGTGTGGGTACGGAAGAAGAGATCCCGATCGAGAGGGGATCTCGACATGCAGATCCGCACCAGTGAAGCGTCGTGGGAGGGCCCCCTGGAGGATGGCAAGGGCCGATTCTGGACCGAGAGCGGTGAGGTGTCCGGTGTCTTCGCCTTCCCCACCCGATTCGAGGACCAGCCCGGGACGAATCCGGAGGAGCTGATCGGGGCCGCGCTCGCGAGCTGTTTCTCGATGGCATTGGCGGCCGATCTCGGCCGCGCCGGCCACGTCCCGGAGGCCGTGCGCACCGTGGCGATGGTTCGCCTGGACAAGGAGGAGAACGGCTTCGCGATCACCGGCATCGATCTCGACGCCGAGGCCACGGTCCCGGAGATCGAGGCGTCCGAGCTTGAGTCGATCGCGGGGTCGACGAAGGAGCACTGTCCGATCGGGAAGGCGTTCGCCGCCGTGCCGATCACCCTCCGCATCAAGCTGGACCGATAGCCTCCCGGGCCCGCCGGCTGCTCCCCGTAAGCTCCGTGCCGTGAGCAGCTCCGATCACCGGGTGATCGTCGGCCAGACGGGGCAGAACGTGCTCGGTCTCGGGATCGGCGCGGTGGCGACGTTCGTCGCGCAGGTGCTGATCACGAACGCGCTCGGCGACCAGGCGTTCGGGGTGGTCACCCTCACCACGCAGGCCGCCTTCATCGCCGCTGCGGCCACGCGATTCGGGATGGACGTCGCGAACGTGCGGCTGGTGGCCATCCTCGACGGCCGCGGCGAGGTCGCGCGAGCCCGAGGGCTCGTCCGACGCTCGGTCGCGATCGCGACCGCCGTCTCGGTGCCGCTGGCGGCCGCGGCGTTCCTGTCGGCGGGGTGGCTCGCGGAGCGGTTCACGGCGGTCCCGGCCCTCGCCGAGCCCGCGTTCCGGGCGGCCGCCGTGACGGTCCCCTTCGCGGCGCTCGCGTTCGTCTACATGGGAGCCACGCGCGGCCTGAAGATCATGCGGTACACGCTGTACTCGCAGTGGATCGCGCAGCCGATCGGCTGGATCGTGCTGACGGTCCTGTTCTGGCTGTGGACGAAAACAGCGGGCGCCACGACGCTCGCGTTCGGGGCGTCGTGGGCGCTCGCATCGGCGATCGCCGTGGCGGGATGGGCTCGCGAGCGCCGGCGGTTCCCCGAGGGCGACCTCGTCGGGGAGGGGATCGTGGAGGAGCGCGCCGGCGCGCTCCTCCGGTTCGGCGCTCTCCGCGCGCCGGCGACGCTGTTCTCGCAGCTGATCTTCTGGACCGACCTCTTCGTGCTGTCGGTGCTGTGGAGCGACCGCGGGGCGGCGGGCGCCTCGCGGGTGGGCGTCTACGGGGCCGTGCTGCGCGCCGGACAGGCGTTGTTCCTGTTCCTCACCTCGGTATCGCTGACGTTCAGCCCGTTCGTCGCCGACCTCCACCACCGGGGTGAGCGTGCCCGGCTGGACGGCCTCTACAAGAACGTGACGCGGTGGACGCTGGCGGCCACGATCCCGGTGCTGCTGGTGCTGGGGATCCTGCCGGAGGAGACGCTGCGGATCTTCGGCCCGGAGTTCGCGAGCGGCGCGAGCGCGTTGCGGATCCTCATCATCGGGATGATCGTGCCGGTGATGGTCGGGACCGTGGGGTTCATCTTGATCATGGCGGGTCGCACGGGTTGGGATCTCGTCGTGTACCTGGCCGGCTTCACGATCGACATCGGCGTGGCGCTGGTGCTCGCGGGTCCGTCCAACCTCGGGATCCGCGGCGCGGCGATCGCGCAGGCCCTCACGCTGTCGTTCTCGGCCACGGCCCGGCTCCTCCTGGTGCGGCGGTTCCTGGGGATCTGGCCGTTCGATGGCGCTTGGCTCCGGCTGGTGGTGCCGACGTCGCTGGGAGCCCTCACGATGTGGCTCGCCCACGCCGCGATGCCGAACGACCGGTGGTTCCTGGACCTGCTCGTCTCGGCGGGCGCGGGCGCCGCCGTCTACGCGGGGTCGTTGCTGGCGTTCGGACTCTCGCCCACCGAGCGCGCTACCGCGATCCGGCTCATCTTGCGCCGGCCCACGGCGGCGGCTCCCTGATCGCGAAGAAGTCGACGAGTCCGTCAGGGAGGTGCAGCCGGCGGACTAGCTCGCCGGGTCGGCCGTCTGGCGCTCCGTGCGTCGCCGGGCGAGCTCATCCTCGATGTCCGGCAACGTGATGTCGGGCAGAGTGATGAGTCGGTCCTGCAACTCCGTGAGCGATCGCTTGTAGTCGTCCTCGAGCGCCCGCAGTTCCGACGTGCGCCTCTGCGCGAGTTCCATCTCGGACTGCGCCCGGTCGCGCTTCGCGGCCAGTTCGTTCACCTCCGTCTGGAGCTCGCCGATGCGCCACGTGAGCAGACCGGTGCGGGCGGCGTCGCCCGCCGCCTTGGTCGTCACTTCCTGATACTGGGTGTCGAGCGCCGCGGACATCCGTCGCTTCATCCGGCGGCCCCGCGCGAACGCCACGGCGATCGTCCAGGCGAGTCCGGCGGATGCCGCCAGTCCACAGAGGATGAGGATCCCCGGGCGGATCCCGGGAGCGATCATCGTGCGTCCGAGGAACAGGATCGTTCCGCCGAACGTGCGTGTGCTCTCGATGATCGTCTCCACGACGGCGGCGGTCCACGCAGTCGCGAGGAACATGGCGAAGTACCCGGCCATCGGCGATCGTGCTCCCTGTTCGGGGGGACGTGCGGAAGCTGTTTCGGAGCCTCGCATCGGCTCCGGCCTCACGTCAATAGCGCAACTGGATGAGGAGACGTACACCACCCAGCACTCACCACGAGCTGCCTGCCAGTCGTTCCGCGGCCTCCAACGCCCTGGCGACCGCGTCCGCCGGGTCGCTCGCTCGCTGGAGGGGATCGCCGGGGAGTCCCTCGAGGTCGAGGGACCAGGTGCCGAGCCCCACCACCGGCTTGCCCATCTTGAGGGCGAGGGCGATCTCGGACAGCGTCCCGAACTCGCCCCCCACCGCGATCACCGCGTCGGCGGCCCGGGCGACGATCGCGTTGCGCGCCTCGCCGAGGCCCGTGGCGATCCGCACCGTCAGGTGCCCCGAGGCATGGGTGCGGTCCTCACCGGGCAGGACCCCCACCGAGGTGCCGCCCGCCGCCTGGCAGCCTCGCGCGGCCGCGTCCATGACCCCGCCGAGCCCGCCGCAGACGAGCACGGCGCCGGCCTCGGCGAGCCGCCGGCCGATCTCCTCGCCGGCTGCCATCTCGTCGTCGGATGCCTGACCCGCACCGATCACCGAGATGTACGGGCCCTCGCTCACGGTCCGGAGTATCGCAGCCCGGGCCGGTTGCTCAGCCCCACGTGACGCCGAGGATCGCGGCCAGGAGCGCGGCGGCGGCCGGCTTGTCGAGCGGCTCGTTCCCGTTGCCGCACTTCGGGCTCTGGACGCACGACGGGCACCCGAGCGAGCACGGGCACTGCCGGATCGTCTCGAGCGTCGCCTGGAGGAGGCGCTCGATGTGTCGGAACCCTCGCTCGCTGATGCCGGCGCCCCCCGGGTAGGCGTCGTGGATGAAGATCGTCGTCAGCCCCGTGTCCTGATGCAGCGGTGTGGAGACGCCACCCAGGTCCCAGCGATCGCACGTGGCGATCAACGGCATCAGGCCGATCGCGGCGTGCTCGGCCGCGTGGATCGCGCCGGCCAGCTGCCGGGGGGTGATGGCGGCCTTCGCGATCACCTTCGGGGTCATCGTGAACCAGAGCGATCGCGTCTCCAGACGTTGCGGTGGGAGCGCGAGCGCCTCCTCGTCCATGACCTCGTTCGTGGAGACCAGCTTCCGGACGAAGCCCACGACCTGGTCGGTCACCAGCACATCCCCGAACGAGACCTCCACCTCCTCGAGCGTCCCGCGCTCGAGCTCGCCCACGATCTCGATGTCGGTGATCGTGCGCGCCTGCGTGTAGTAGTCGGGATCGGCGGCCTTCACGGCGGCCACCCCTCGGTCGAGGTGGAGTTCCGTGACGAGGTACTGCTCGCCCATGTGCAGGTAGACGGCGCCCGGATGGAGCGTGCCGAACGCGCGATGCTCGTCCGCGGTTCCGATCACCTCGCCGGTGTCGGCGTTCACGATCGTGTAGACGGTGCCCGCTCCCGCGCGCACGTCGACCCCTCGGTGTGGCGACTCACGTCCTGCGTCGTGCCAGGCGTCGCGGCGGCGCGTGAGCTCCCCCCGCTCGCCCATCCGCTCGAGCGCGGCTCCCGTGTCCGCCCCGAAGTAGGCGTGGTCCTCGTCCGCGATCGGCAGCTCGCGGGCAGCGCAGCGCAGGTGCGGCTCCCGGACGTAGGGGTTCTCGGGGTCGATCACCGCGGCCTCGGCCGGCTTGTCGAAGAGGTCCTCCGGATGGTGGACGAGGTACTGGTCCAGGGGATCGTCCTGCGCCACCAGCATCGCGAGCGACCCCTCGGCCCGGCGCCCGGCCCGGCCTGCCTGCTGCCACATCGACGCCCGGGTCCCCGGGTACCCCGTGAGGACGACCGCATCGAGCGATCCGATGTCGATCCCGAGCTCGAGCGCGTTCGTCGCGGCCACCGCGAGGAGGTCGCCCTCGGCGAGGCGTCGCTCGATCGCGCGGCGGTCCTCGGCGAGATAGCCGGCCCGATAGGAGACGACCCGGGAGCGCCGTGCTGCGTCGCCCACGTCGCGTCGCGTGAACTCCGCGAGCAATTCCGCCGCTCGCCGGGAGCGCGTGAAGCCGATCGTGCGGACGTCGTCGGCGACGAGCCTGCCCATCAGCCACGAGGCCTCCGCCAGCGCGCTCCGCCGGCGCCCGGTCTCCTCGTCCACGATCGGGGGGTTCCAGAGCGCGAAGAGCTTGTCACCGGCCGGCCCGCCGGTCCCCTCGACGACCTCGACGTCGAGGCCGGTCAACCGCGAGGCCAGCTCGCCCGGGTTGCCCACCGTGGCGCTCGCCAAGCACCAGCGCGGGGCGCCCCCGTAGTGCTCGATCAGCCGTCGGAGTCGCCGCAGGACCATCGCCACGTGTGAGCCGAACACCCCGCGGCACACGTGTGCCTCGTCGATCACGATCAGGGAGAGCCGGAAGAAGAAGTCCGCCCATCGTGCGTGGTCCGGGAGGATCGAGAGGTGGAGCATGTCGGGGTTCGTCAGGACGAGGTTGGCGTTCTTGCGGACCAGCGGTCGTTCCGCCTTCGGCGTGTCGCCGTCGTAGGCCGACGCGCGGATCTGCGTGAGCTTCAGCGCGCGGACGGCCCGGAGCTGATCGCGAGCGAGCGCCTTCGTCGGGAACAGGTAGAGCGCCGTGGCCTTCGGCACGGTGAGGGCGGCTTCCGCGAACGCCACGTCGTACACGAGCGTCTTCCCGCTCGCGGTCCCCGTCGAGAGGATCACGTCGCGTCCTCCGCGGAGTGCCTCCAGCCCGCGTGATTGATGCGGGTAGAGGCCCTCGATGCCGAGGAGCCCCAGCCGGGAGGTCAGGACGGTCGGGAGATCCGAGGGGAACGGATCCAGTCGCGGCTCACGTGCCGGCAGTTCCCGCGTGTTGACGAGACATGCGGCGGTCTCGGGGTCCAGCGCGGTGAGCTCCTCGAGGAATCCACGAGCGTCCACGGGGCGACGCTACCGGGACGGCGCCGTCGGAGGGTCCTCGTCCGGGCGGTCGTGCGGCGGAGACGGGTGTTCTTCCTCGGCTTCCTCGAGCGCGTCCTGGAGGCGCTCCTCGCCGAGCTCCGCGTAGGACGCCACGAACGCGTCGCGGACGAGCTGCGGCATACGCCGCCGGTCCCGCAAGAGGAAGACCACGCCGAGCAGCAGGTACAGGATGCCGACGCCGATCCGTTCGGCCGCATGCATCGACTCGGGGACCAGCGCGCCCACGATGAACTGCGCCCAGAACAGACCGAACAGGTAGGCGGCTTCCCGGAGGGACAACGAGAGGTTCGACAGGATGGCGACCGCGAAGAAGGACTGGGCGGCCGTGAGGAACAGCTCCTCTCGCTGGACCGCGCTGATCGGCAGGCCGTGCGTGGACGCGCTGGAGATCGCGAAGACGATGGGGAGGGTCCCGACGAGGAGCGTCCACTGGTTCACCTTCGAGGAGACGAGGGTCCCGAGGCCGGCGTTCGTGTTCAGCCGCCACGCGAAGAGCCCGGCCACGAGGAGTTCGGGCGACTCCGAGGCGAGGGGTGCGAGCCACTGGACCAGGAGGAACTCGCTGATCCCGAGCTGTTTCCCGGCCTCCTGGAGCGAGTGCGCGAACGGCTCGGCGAACAGCAAGATCACCGTCCCCGATGCGAGGAACAGTCCGATCACCCAGGCGCGTCGTGTGAGGACCGGGAACGAGCCGAGGTACCGGGCCGGTCCCACGAGATGGGGTTCCTCGGCCGGCGCTCGCGAGACCCTCCACGTGTAGCCGACGAACAAAGAGACGAGGATCACGCTGTCGATCAACGTGATCGACCCCTTGAGCGGCAGCGTGAGCGAATACAGCGTCGCCACCCACAGGAATCCCAGCTCGATGGAGTGGTCCCGCGTCAACTGGATCCCCTCCCAGCGCTGTCCCTTCGGCAACGCTCGGGTCCTCCGGAGCCGGTACCACGCGATGAAGACCACCATCGACCACCCGAGGCCGATCAGCAGTCGGTTGGCACCCGTCATGTTGGCGAGCGCCAGATCACACGGTGACTCTCGGCCGGGGCCGAGGGGCGACGGACACGATGGATCCAGTTGGTAGGAGTTCCCGCCCTGGGCCGTGAACACGAAGTCCACCGCGTATTCGGGCAGGACCGCGATCAACGCGAGGATCGCGATCGCCAGCCCGGCGGAGATGTCGAGCTGCGCGGTCTCGGCCGCCCAGGAGATCGCGAACGCCGCCCCCACGATCGCGAGGCCGAACAGGAGCGCCTCGAGGGCGTGGGACGCATCGAGACCGCCGTACCGCACGAGGAACGCGGGAACGGTGAGGAGGGCGACGGCCGTCAGCGCTGTCCGCTGACGGCCGGGATGGATGTCGATGAGATCGTCGGTCACGGTCACCTGGGGCGGGTCGCAATGGAGCGGAAGGGGTCCGAGCGTATCAACGGTGCGGGACGACTCATCCGACGCCGGTGGGGCTCGGCGGGATGTTCCCTCGGCGCAGGGCACCGTCCGCCTTCGCGTCGGCGAAGATCGCCCGCGCCGTCCCCATCGACAGCTGCACCACGGAGAGGCCTCCCACGTTGCCCGTGCCCCCGGGCAGGACCACGTTCCGCACGTTCGCGAACCGGATCCGGCTCGCCCCGAACGCGAGGTCCACGAGCTCGTCCACGGGCAGGTTGGATTCCGTGTTCCGCACGCCCGCTGCGATCCACGTGAGGAGCCGGCTCGGGCTCTTCCGGAACTCCTTCTTGAACTGCACGAGCGCGGCCACGATGACGCGACCCCCGTTCTCCTGGCGGCCGAAGTCCCCGCCGGGCACGCTGTGTCGATCGCGGGAGAACGCCAGGACCTGCGGTCCGCGGAGACGCTGGAAGCCCGGCTGGAAGTTGGACTCGGAGAAGGGATCCTTCATCCGGAACGGCACCCGTACCTGGAGCCCGCCGATGGTCTCGAACATGCGCGTGATGCCCCAGAACGACGTGACGGCCCAATAGTCGATGCGCGCCCCGAAGTTCTGCTCGACGGTCTGCACCATCCGTGCCGGGCCGCCGCTCGACATCGCGGCGTTGATCTTTGTCGTGCCCAAGCCGGGGATCGACACGAACGAGTCACGAGGGATGCCGACGACGACCGCTTGCTGCTTCCGGGGATGCAGGAAGATCACGTGGATCGAGTCCGCGCGCGACGCGAGCGGGTTCTGACCGGGCCGGGCGTCCGATCCGATCGCGAGGATCGCGATCGTTCGCCGGCCGGTGGGATCCGGTGTGTAGCCGCCGTGCGCCCGCCCGAACACGATGCCGGGCGTGCGGGCGGACGCGGCCGGGAGCTCGGCGATCGATCCGATCGTGGAGCCCGCGACCCAGGCGAGGAGCACCACGACCCCGACCGCCGCCCGCCGGGTCATGCGGCCCGCCTCGGGCCGTCGTCCCGGGTCACGTCGAACGACACGATCCTCCATGCGTGGCCTACGCGCTCGAAGAAGTACTGCCCGGATGATCGGAGGACCACCTCATCCGAGCCCGTCGCGACCGCGGTGAACCGAACGACGCTCACGAGCAACACGGGGGCCCCTTGGCGGCCCAGCAGGATCCGCGTCGCGATCCGGCCCGACTTGGGCTCGATCCGCTCGTAGCGATCCCCGGCGGCGGGTCCCGCCGTGAGGTCGCCGGGATGCGTCTCCGCCTGGTCGCGAGCGCCCCGCGCGAATCCTCCGAACGCGTCCCCGTAGCTCCCCTGCTCCCAGTTGGTCGGGTCGAGGAACCCCTCCGTGTACAGATCCGTGAGCACGTCCTCGGCCTCGGTCGCCGCGGCGACGCTCGCCCGTCGGTTGCGGGAGCCCATCGGTTCCGGCGAGGTCCGGATCAGCTTGTGTGTCGAGTCCTCGAATCCGAACGAGGGTGTCGTCGGCGACGCGACGTCGCCGTCGCTCGCGGTCTCTCCACCGCCGGCCCCCCTCGTCGGCGCGTCATCCCGCGTGAGGAAGACGAGGGCGCCGATCACGAGCAGGAGCGCGACTCCGGCACCGATCAGGGGGATCCGGCGAGGAGACCGAGAAGGGGTCTGCTCCTTCGCCAATGTCACTCCAGGCTACGGATGGACGCGCGGGCTCGACAACGCCGCTCCTCGGGCTAGCCCGCGGGCTCGGCGTCGGCCGGGATGTCCTGGGGGAGGATGAACCCGTCGGAGGCGATGTCTTCGAACACCGGGTGGGGCGACGGGAGGCTCACGATGCTCGCACCGCCCGCCGTGCCGATGCCCCCCACCGCCACCAGGTTGGTGAGGCGGGCGGGACGGATCTCCCACGACGTGAACGCCAGCGTGAGCAGCTCACCCAGCGGGAGATCGGTGGTGACGTTGCGCATCCCGGCCGCGATCCACCGGAACAGGGCGGCGGGATCCTTCCGGAACTCCGCTCGGAACTGTGAGAACGCCGCGAGCAGGATCCGCCCCTGGTTCATCGATCTGTCGAAGTCCCCGTGAGACAGCGACTTGCGCGTGCGCGAGAACTCGAGCGTCTCCGCACCCGTCATGGTGGAACGCCCCGCGGTGAAATCGGTGTTCTCGTAGCCCTTGAAGGAGTACGGGACGTCGATCCGGAGCCCCCCGAGTGCGTCGAAGATCCGCGTCATCCCTTCGAAGCCGGTGAGCAGGTAGTAGTCGAACGTGATGCCGGTGAGGTTCTCGACCGTCGCGACCATCCCCTGGGGTCCGCCCTGGGGGAGCGCGACGTTGATCTTGTTCGTCCCTCCGCTCGCGATCGGCACGTAGGAATCGCGGGGGATCCCCACGAGGGTCGCCCGTTTCGACTTCGGATCGATCCCGAGGATGTGGATCGAGTCGCAGAGCCCGTCCTCCAGGGCGGTTCCCGGCCGGGAGTCGCTGCCGAGGATCAGGATGAAGATCGGATCGTTCCCCGTGATCGTCGGCCCGTACTCGGCGTGCGCCTCGCCGATCTGCATCACGGGGGCTCCCGCGGCGGGCGTCGCCTGCAGCGTCGCCACGCCGAGTCCCGAGACGCCTGCCGCGACCGTCGCGACCGTCGCGATCAGCCGTCGCCGCATCACGAAGGCGTCCCCGACGGGCTCGTTGCGGCTGCCTCGGCGTCATCGCGGTCCACCTCGTAGGCGAAGATCCGCCACGCTCCCTCCACCTCACGAAGGAAGAACGAACCGACGCTCACGACCTGCGTCGATGCGCCACCACCCCGGGCGTCCACGATCGCCTCGAACTCGACCTGGGCGACCGCACTGACGGGAGCGTCCTTCGCGTCGGTGAGCACGGACACCGTGAGCGTGCCGGTCGCCTCGTCGAGGGCTTCGAAGTCGTCGTTCGCGGTGGATCCGAGCGTGAGCACCTCGGCGTCCGATCCGGCCCGCGCGACCGCGCGTCCGTCGAAGAGCTCGAACGCAGCCTCGTAGTCGCCCCACGAGCCCTGGTCCACGAACGCCCGGAAGTAGAGCTCGTCCATCGTCTCCTTGACACCCGCCCCGGCTTCCTGAGCCACGTCGTTCAGCTCGGCTCGTGGCGTCTTGCTGATGGTGCTCGCCTGGACCTTGCCGAGCTGGAAGCTGAACCCACCCGGCCCGTCCGGTCCGCCGTCGATCAGGGGGACCTTGCCTCCCGACAGCAGCACGGCGGCGATCGCGACCACCGCGACGCCACCGACGGCGACAGCGGTGCGACGGCGGGCGATCGTCCGGCGGCGCGCGGAGTCCTCCGCGCGAGTCGTGGGGGATCGCCGCGCGGGATCGGCGGCGGGGGGTTGCTGTGTCAAGGCGCGACCGAGGCTACACGTCGCCCGGAGGCGTTCCAATCACCTTCCACGAACGCATCGAGGAGCGTCGGCGTGGGATAGGATGTGCCCCGTTCCACCGATGGTGTGCCGGGAAGACTGGTCGGCGAGCGAGGCTCCGACGTTGAACGAACGCCCCGACGCGCCGCCGCCCCATCCGGACATCCGGCGTCCCTGGTCGAGATCGGATCGGCCCGTCCCTCGGCGCATCCTCCGGCCGCTCCAGGAGTTCCTCGAAACCTCGACGTCGAGCGGCTTGGTGCTGCTCGCCGGCGTCGTCGGGGCGCTCGCATGGGTCAACTCCCCGTGGGACGGGTCTTACGACGCGCTGTTCTCGACCCGCATCTCGGTCGGGATCGCCGACCTCCGCGTGGCCGGGGATCTGCACTTCTGGATCAACGAGGGACTGATGGCGATCTTCTTCCTCGTCGCCGGCCTCGAGATCAAGCGCGAGCTCACGACGGGCGAGCTGCGCCGCCCCCGCGCCGCGCTCCTCCCGGTGGTCGCCGCGGCCGCCGGGATGGCCGTGCCGGCGCTCCTCTACCTCGCGATCGTGGGAACCGGTCCCGGCGGCCGCGGCTGGGGGATCCCGATGGCGACGGACGTCGCGCTCGCGCTGGGCGTGCTCGCGCTGGCCGGGGCCCGAGTCCCGAGCCCGCTGCGCCCCCTCTTGCTCGCGCTCGCGATCGTCGACGACATCGGCTCGGTCGTCGTCGTGGCCCTCTTCTCCGCCGGATCGGTCTCCGCCACCTGGCTGGCCGGCGCGATCGGTGTCTCGGCGCTCGTGGTGCTCCTCCCGAGGATCCATGTCCGAGCGACGGTCGTGTACGTGGCTCTGGGGGGAGCGCTCTGGTACGTGATGTACCGCGCGGGGCTGCATCCGGCGCTCGCCGGCGTCGTGGTCGGGCTGTTGACCCCCTCGGAGTCGTTCCAGCGCCCGCACGCCGTGAGCGAGGAAGCACACCGCACGGCCGACCGGACCGAGGACGACCCTTCGCCGCCGGACGCCGACGCGCACGAGTGGCTCCGCTTGGCTGAGCTCTCCCGCGACGCGGTCTCGCCGCTCACCCGCGTCGAGCACCTCCTGTTGCCGTGGAGCAGCTTCGTGGTCCTGCCCCTGTTCGCGCTCGCCAACGTGGGGGTGGAGCTCTCCGCGTCGTCGATCGCCGCGGCCGCCGGGAGCGCGGTCGCCTGGGCGATCCTGGTCGCGCGGATCGGCGGCAAGGTGCTGGGGATCTGGGGCGGCACCCTCGTCGCGTCCCGGCTCCGGCTCGTCGATCTCCCCGTCGGCGTCCGGCCCGCGCATCTGCTCGGGATGGCGGCCGCCGCGGGCACCGGGTTCACGATCTCGCTGTTCGTCGCCGAGGTCGCGTTCGGCCCCGACGGTCCGCTGCTCCCGCTCGTCAAGATCTCCCTGCTGACGGCCTCCGTCGTCTCGGGCGTGAGCGGGTGGGCCGTGCTCCGCTTCGCGCCCGCCGCCGCTCCGGCTCCCCGCGACGATCCCGACGCGGTCCCTTCAGGTCACTGACCTGGCACGTTTCCTATACTGCCCGCCGTTCTGCGGTCCGGCGCAACGTCCTTTCAACGAACCCACGCGATCTGGAGGTCCATGTGCACGGCATCCTGGCTCAGGAAGGCGGCCCGCTCGCGGTCGACTTCTCGTCGACGGAGACCACGTATCTCTGGGTGATCTTCGGCATCTCGCTCGTCGCGCTGGTCTTCGCCTATTACCTGGTCCGGGAGGTCCTCGGTGCGTCCGAGGGCAGCGAGAAGATGAAGGAGATCGCACGCGCGATCCAGGAGGGCGCGAAGGCCTATCTGTCGCGTCAGTTCCGAACCCTCGGGATCTTCCTCGCGCTCCTCACGGTCCTCCTCTTCTTCATCCTGCCGGCCCCGGAGAACGCCACGCACTCGGAGCTGTCGATCAAGCTCGGCCGGTCGCTCGCGTTCATCCTCGGCGCAGGGTTCAGCGCGCTCACGGGGTACGCGGGGATGTGGCTCGCGGTCCGCGCCAACGTGCGGACCGCGAATGCCGCTCGTGAGTCCGGGCTGCGCCGCGCGCTGAGGATCGCGTTCCGCGCGGGCGGCGTCGCCGGCATGTTCACGGTGGGGCTCGGGCTGCTCGGCGCCACCGTGATCCTGCTCATCTACAAGGGCGATGCCACGTCGGTCCTGGTCGGGTTCGGGTTCGGCGGCGCGCTCCTGGCGATGTTCATGCGGGTCGGCGGCGGCATCTTCACGAAGGCCGCCGATGTGGGCGCCGACCTCGTGGGCAAGATCGAGCAGGGGATCCCGGAGGACGACCCGCGCAACGCCGCCGTGATCGCCGACAACGTGGGCGACAACGTCGGTGACTGCGCGGGGATGGCCGCCGACCTGTTCGAGTCCTACGAGGTCACGTTGGTCGCCTCGCTGATCCTCGGCGCCGCCGCGTTCGCCGACTCCGAGCTGGGGGCGATCGCGGGGGTCATGTTCCCGCTGTTCGTGCGCGCGATAGGCGTGATCACGTCGATCGTCGGGATACTCGCGGTCACGCCTCGGAGCGAGACGGAGCACGGGATGAAGGCGATCAACCGCGGCTTCTTCCTGTCCGCCGCGATCTCGGCCGGCGCCGTGTTCGTGCTCTCACAGGTCTACCTCGACGATTGGAAGCCGGCCGCGGCGGTCGGGATCGGACTCGTCCTCGCGAGCGTGATCCAGATCCTCACGCAGTACTTCACGGACACCAAGTACAAACCCGTGCAGGAGATCGCGGAGTCCACGGTCACGGGGCCGGCCACCACGATCCTCTCCGGCTTCTCGATCGGTCTCGAGTCCACCGTCTGGTCGGTCTTGATCATCGCCGGAGCCGTGATGGGGTCCTTCTACTTGGGGGACAACCTCGCGGAGCGCCTGTACTACATCGCCCTGACCGGGATGGGGATGCTCACCACCGTCGGTGTCGTGGTCTCGATGGACACGTACGGCCCGATCTCGGACAACGCGCAAGGCATCGCGGAGATGTCCGGGGAGTTCGAGGGGCGGCCGGCGGAGATCCTCGGCGGCCTCGACGCGGTGGGGAACTCGACGAAGGCGATCACGAAAGGCATGGCGATCGCGACGGCGGTGCTCGCCGCGACGTCCCTGTTCGGCTCGTTCGCGGAGGCGGTGCTCGGCGCGCTGGGGAGCGCCGCCGACGAGTTCCCGATCCGGATCGACAACCCCGACGTTCTCGTCGGCCTGTTGCTCGGAGGATCCGTCGCGTTCCTCTTCTCCTCGCTCGCGATCCGCGCGGTTGGTCGCGCAGCGATGCAGGTGGTCGTGGAGGTCCGGAACCAGTTCCGGGACCACCCGGGGATCATGGACTACACCGAGAAGCCCGACTACGGCCGCGTCGTCGACATCTGCACCCGCACGTCCCTCCGCGAGCTGATGACGCCGGGACTGCTGGCGGTGCTGAGCCCGGTGATCGCGGGGTTCTTCCTCGGCGCCGAGGCGCTCGGCGCGTTCCTCGCCGGCTCGATCCTCACCGGTCAGCTGCTCGCCGTGATGCTGTCGAACGCCGGAGGGGCGTGGGACAACGCGAAGAAGTTCATCGAGGAGGGTCATTACGGCGGCAAGGGGAGCGAGGCGCACACCGCCGCGGTGATCGGCGACACGGTCGGCGACCCGTTCAAGGACACGGCCGGCCCGGCGCTGAACCCACTGATCAAGGTGATGAACCTCGTCGCCCTGCTGATCGCTCCGATCGTCGTCTCCCATAGCGACGACACCGCGATCCGCGTGGCGGTCGTCGCGATCGCGGTAGTGGTGCTGGCGTCGATGATCTGGGTGTCGAAGTCCCGGAAGTCCGAGCTGGGCGACGAGATCAAGCAGCGGGACGTTGCCGGAGCGCCCACCCCTTCGTGACGTGGGCGTGATCGCTCGGCTCCTCGAGCGTCTCAACGAGAGCGATGAGACGCGTCTCGCCGAAGAGACCCGAGCCTGGGCCGAGACGATCGAGGGCACCGTCCGGATCGCCGAGGCAACGGTCCGACAACCGGTGCGGATCGCGGGCGTGATCCGCCGGATGACGGTCCTCCCCATGGAGGGCAAGGAGGCGCTGCAGGCCCTGATCTCGGACGGCACGGGAGAGGTGATGATCGTGTTCATGGGTCGCCGCGGGATCGGCGGACTCTCCCTGGGCAAGCGTGTGGTGGTCGACGGCGTCCTCGCCGACCACCGGGGCGAGATCCGGATGGTCAACCCTGGCCTGGAGTTCGCCGGCTAGCCGGACCTCACGCGTCTGGGGCGGCGTCGGAGGCGGCGTCCGGGGTCGCGCCGGGCGCGCCGTCCCCCGTCCCCATGACGGTGTCGCGGAGCGCCGCCTCGGAGTCGACGCTCGACAGGGCCACGATCTCGTCCCCCGCTGCGAGCGCCGTCTCGGGCTGCGGGATCATCACGTGTCCCTCCCGGAGGATCGCGACGAGCGTGGTGTCGGCAGGGAGTCGGAGCTCGTACAGGGCTCGGCCGACGTTCGGCGACTGGTCGGGCAGGCGCATCTCGACGAGCGCGACCTTCCCGCCCTCCAGGCGGAGGAGGCGGACGAGGTCCCCGACGGTCACGGCCTCCTCGACCATCGCCGTGAGGATGTGCGGCGGGGAGACCGACGCGTCCACGCCCCATTGCTCGTCGAAGAGCCACTCGTTTTTCGGGTGGTTGACCCGCGCGAGCACCCGCGGGACGCCGAACTCCTGCTTGGCCAGCAGCGACGTCACGAGGTTGTCCTCGTCGTCGCCGGTGGCGGCGACCACCACATCGGCCGACCGCACATCGGCGTTCTCGAGGATTCGCGGCTCGCAGGCGTCGCCGTAGACGATCCGGGTGTCCGGAGCCCATTGACCGAGCTTCTCCGCGAGGTCCCGCCGCTGCTCGACCAGTGTGACGTCGTGGCCGCGATCGGTGAGATCCTGCGCGAGATGCCGGCCGACCGCGCCGCCCCCGGTCACGACGACCTTCATGCCTGATGGTCCTCGGCCGCCGTCAGTCCGTCGACCAGCTCCAGCCCGTCCTTGGAGATCATGAGGATCAGATAGTCACCCGACTGGAGCGTGGAGGATGCCGTGGGGATGAACCCGCCGCCTCCACGAGAGATCCCCGCCACCCGCACCTTGCCGTCGACCTCCAGCGAGGACACGGGCTTGCCGGCCAGATGGTCGGCGACCGGGACCCGGAGTCGCAGGAGGTCACCCCCGCCGAGCGTCTCGCGGATCTCCTCGCGGTCGTGGAACAGCATCAGCTGGATCTGCTTGACCCCCCATCGCGTGGTGGCGACGGTCGGGATGTTCAGGCGCTCGTAGATCTCCGCACGACGCGAGTCGTAGATCCGGGCGATGACCTTGGGCACGTGGTAGTACTCGAGCGCCACGCGGGCCGAGACGATGTTCGAGTTGTCGCCGCTGGAGACCGCCACGAACGCGTCCGCGTCCTTGATGCCGGCGTCCTCCAGGACGTCTCGGTCGAATCCCAAGCCGACGATCTGGCGCGCGCTGCCCGGCGGATAGGCGTGGAACGCCTCGGGGTTCTTGTCGATGATCGCGACGTCGTGCTCGTCGGCGATCGCGTTGGCCAACTCGGAGCCGACCCGCCCACAGCCCATGATGATCACGTGCATACGGTGCGGAAGCCTACCCCGGGGTGTACCGCACACCAAGAGGAGGCTGTCGGGAGGCCGTCGATCCCGCGGAGGTTTCCCCTCTGCCGGAGGACGAGGGTGGATCGTGGACGGCCCCGGAAAGAGTTCGGGCCCGCAGAGCGGGCCCGAATGATGAGGACGGATCCGGAGGTCCGGCAACTGGAGGGAGCTGTCGGCCCCCGGATTGACTCGGAGGATGGGTTCCTCTGGGCTCATCTTCGAGATAAGGGCGTGAGGGAAGCGTGAAGGATCCTTCTCGAGGCGTGAAGATCCCGTGAAAGGGGCTAGCGTGTCGTGGTCGTGAGCGAGGAGCACGAGGCAGAGGGAACCGCGAAGCTCACCCTGCGGGGAACGGTGATCGGGCTGATCACCCCCGCGATCGCCACCGCGATCGCGTTCCCCTTGGCTCCCGCCCGACCAGAGATCTCGATCGCTCTGTTCATGCTGGCGGTCGTGATCGCCGCCGTGGCGGGCGGGCTGGGTGCCGGCCTCATCGCCGGGATCCTCGCCTCGACGCTCCGGCCGCTCGTCGTCGAGGACCCGCAGCTCACGTTCCTCTTCGACGACGTGGAAGACGTCGCGACCGGTGTCGTGTTCCTCTCGGTGGCGCTCATCGTGGGGCTGTTGGTCGGCCAGGCGAGCGAGGACCGGGCGCGCGCCTCCCGCCGCGAGCGAGAGGCGCGCTTCCTTGGGACGCTCTCGAGCACCCTGCACACCGGTGAGGTTCCGGACCGCGTGCTCGACGAGTTCGCCGAGGTCCTCCTCGAGCCGTTCGCCCTGTCGAAGGTCGAGGTCGAGGCGACCCTGGACGGGACGGAGCTCCGCGCCGTCTCGCGGACCGACGGCGAGACGTCCGCGGGGCCGCGCACGACCGTCCCGTTGCTGGCGGGGGAGGCCTCGATCGGCAGGCTCGTCGCCGAGCGCCCGGATGGAGGCCGGCCGTTCTCGCGCGATGACCAGCTCCTGCTCGAGGCGGCCGCTCGCCAGGCGACCGCGGCACTCGATCGGGCGCGTCTGGACGCTCGCGCGCGGATCGCACAGCTCGACGCCGAGACGAACCAGCTCCGCGCCGCGATGTTCTCCTCGGTCACCCACGATCTCCGCACGCCGCTCGCCTCGATCAAAGCGGGCGTCACCAGCCTGCTGGACGCGACGGTGCACCACGATCCCGAGCAGGAGCGGGAGCTGCTGACGACGATCCTCGAGGAGACCGACCGGTTGAATCGGCTCGTCGGCAACCTGCTCGACCTCGCGCGGATCCGGGCCGGTGCCCTCACGCCCACACGGCAGCAGGCCGCGATGGATGAGATCGTCGAGGTCGTCCTGGCGCGGATGCGACCCCGGCTCGCCCGTCACACCGTCGCCGCCGACCTCCCGTCCGATCTCCCCGATGTCTCCGTCGACCCGGTCCAGCTCGACCAGGTGCTCACGAACCTCCTGGAGAACGCGGGCCGGCACGCTCCGGAGGGGAGCGAGATCCGTGTCAGCGTCCAGTGGATCCGAGACGCGGTGCAGGTCCGGATCGCGGATCAGGGGCCGGGGATCCCGCTGGACGAACGCGAGCGGGTCTTCGAGGCGTTCTATCGTGGATCGTCGAGCCCGGAGACGCCGGGCAGCGGTTTGGGACTCGCGATCTCGAAGGCGGTCGTGGTGGCGCACGGTGGTCGGATCTGGATCGAGAGCGGCCCGGATGGCGGGTGCGTGGTGGCGTTCGAGATCCCGCGCGAGGAGGTGGCGCCGTGAACCGGGTGTTGGTCGTCGACGACGAGCCACAGATCCGCCGTGCCCTCCGGACCAGCCTCGAAGCGCACGGGTACGAGGTGCAGACCGTGGGCACCGGCGAGGAGGCGGTGATCGGCGCGGCCGAGAGCGCCCCCGAGCTGATGCTGCTGGACCTCGGCCTCCCGGACCTCGACGGGACCGAGGTGATCCGTCGCGTCCGCGGGTTCACGGAACTCCCGATCATCGTGCTGTCGGTCCGCGACGCACAGCAGGACAAGGTCGCGGCGCTCGACGCCGGGGCCGACGACTACGTGACGAAGCCGTTCGCGATGGAGGAGTTGCTCGCGCGGGCGCGGGCGGCGATGCGGCGGGCGCAACCCGGAGAGCCGCCGGCGCCGACGATGCGGTTCGGCACGCTCGAGATGGACCTCGGCCGGCGTCTCGTGACCCTGGACGGTGAGACGCTGCGCCTGACCCCGACCGAGTACCAGCTGCTCGAGGCGTTCGCGACGCATCCCGGCAAGCTCCTCACCCATCAGTGGCTCCTCAGGAAGGTATGGGGGCAGGGTTACGGGACGGAGACAACGTATCTCCGGACCTACGTGCGCGCCCTCCGCAAGAAGCTCGGCGACGATGCACAGGCGCCACAGCTGATCGTGACCGAGCCGGGTGTCGGCTACCGCTGGATCGCGGAAAGCACGGACGCCGAGTCGTAGCATCCTCCGATGGCCACGCGCACCGATGGCTCGGGGGTCGGGGGCGCCCTGAAGCGGCTCCTCGTGGGACGGGCGCTCTCGACGTCGTCCCAGGAGCACCAGCTCCTCCCGAAGTCGCTCGCGCTGCCGGTCTTCTCCTCCGACACCCTCTCGTCCGTCGCCTACGCCACGGAGGAGATGATGCTGGTCTTCATCACCGCCGGCGTCGCCGCGCTCTCGTATCGACTCCCGGTCGCCCTGGCGATCGCTGCGCTGCTCGCGATCGTCGTGACCTCCTACCGGCAGACGGTCAAGGCCTACCCGCGGGGAGGCGGCTCGTACATCGTGGCCCGGGAGAACCTGGGCACGGTTCCCGGCCTGATCGCCGCCGCCGCGATCCTCACCGACTACGTCCTCACCGTCGCGGTCTCGATCACCGCGGGGACGATCGCGATCACGTCCGCGGCTCCGTCGCTCGCGGACCACAAGGTGCTGATCGCCTCTGTCTTGGTGGCGCTGGTGACAGCGGCGAACCTCCGGGGTGTGAAGGAGGCGGGAGCCCTCTTCGCGCTCCCGACCTACGGCTTCGTGGTGATCGTCGGCGCCACGATCGTGACCGGGCTGTTGCAATGCCTGTCCGAGTGCCGCGTGGCGGCTACCGCGAACCTGCCCGTCGAGGCGGAGACGGCGCTCACCTTGTTCCTCCTCCTCCGAGCGTTCTCCTCGGGCGCGTCTGCGCTCACGGGTGTCGAGGCGGTCGCCGACGGCGTGCAGGCGTTCCGACGTCCCCAGGCGAAGAACGCCGCCGCGACACTCGCGATCATGGGCCTGCTCGCGAGCGTCTTGTTCCTCGGGATCACCGTGCTGGCCGAGCTCCTCCACGTCCGGATCACAGAGGAGATCGCGCATTCGCGCTCGGTCCTGTCGCTGATCGGCGAGGCGATCTTCGGCGACGGCCTGTGGTTCATCGTCCTGCAGATCTTCACGGCGGGCATCTTGATCCTCGCCGCGAACACCGCGTTCCAGGACTTCCCCCGTCTCTCGTCGATCCTCGCCCGCGACCAGTTCATGCCGAGCCAGTTCCGCAACCGGGGCGACCGCCTGGTGTTCTCGAACGGCGTGATCGTCCTCGCCGGCCTCGCGATCTTCCTGATCTGGCTCTACGACGCCTCGCTCACGGATCTGATCCAGCTCTACGTGATCGGCGTCTTCACGGCGTTCACGCTGTCGCAGGCGGGCATGGTGCGCCGCTGGTTCCGGATGCGCGGTGCCGGCTGGCGCTGGCGCGCGACCCTGAACGGGGTGGGCGCCGCCGTCACGGGGATCGTCCTCGTCGTCGCTACGATCACGAAGTTCTTGAAGGGCGCCTACGTGGTGGTGATCGCGATCCCGATCATCGTGACCCTGTTCCTCCTGATCAACCGGCACTACCGTCGGATCGGCCGACTCCTCCGGGCCGGGAACCTGACCGGGGACGTCGCGGCGACCAACTCCTTCGTGCTGCTCATCGGGGACTTCGGACCGGCGACGATCGACGCCATCTCGTACCTGTTCACGATCCGATGCCAGGCGATGACGGCGCTCTGGGTCGGTCCCGAGGAGCGTCTCGAGGAAGCGCGGGAGACGTGGCGGCGCGTGGCGCCGCGATACGACGAGCTCGCGCTCCTGCCGGGCGGGCAGGAGCATCCGGTGCGCGCGGTGCTCCGCTTCCTGAAGCAGCGGCCGGCCGCGACGGACTTCGTCACCGTCGTGATCCCGGAGGTGGTGACCTCGGGCTCCCTCCTGCAGCTCGTCCGGCATCGGTCCGCGTTCCTGTTGAAGACCTCCCTGCTGTTCCAGCCCGGGATCGTTGTCACGAACGTGCCGCTCGTCCCGGGCGAGCCGCACTTCGCCACGGGCGCGCGCCCGATCGAGCGGCCGCGGAGCGAGGTGATCGTGCCGGTCTCGAGCGTGCAGGACGCAACCGTGCGCGCGCTCGTCTACGCGAAGTCGCTCCAACCGTCCTCGATCCAGGCGATCCACATGGCCACCGATCCCGAGGAGATCCCCAAGGTCGTCGAGGCCTGGCACGACCGGCGCATGGACGTCCCGCTCGTGCTCGTCGAGGCGGCGTTCCGCGATCTCGGTCCGCCCTTCCTCGCGGAGGTGCGGAGCCGCACCGCCCGGGGTGACACCGTGGTGACGGTGGTCCTCCCGGAGCTCGTCCCGGAGCACTGGTGGCAGAGCCTCCTCCACAACCAGTCGGCGCTGTTCTTCAAGCGGATGCTGCTCTTCGAGCCGGACGTGGTCGTCACGAGCGTTCCGTTCCACCTGTCAGCGCCCGAAACGCTCCGGAGCGCGTCGAGCGGCGGAGCGCCCACCGGCCCCGCGGTACGCTAGGCGGCGTGAACATCCGGCCCGCCACCAAGGACGACGCGGAGTTCCTCCGCACGATGCTGTACGAGGCCGCGCGATGGAACCCCGACTGGCCGCGGGAATCGATCGAGGAGTTCCTGGTGGAGCCCACGCTTCGGCGCTACCACGAGGACTGGGGCCGAGAGGGCGACGGCGGGGTCGTCGCGGAGATCGACGGCCGGCCGGTGGGAGCGGCCTGGTATCGCGTCTTCACGGAGGAGGAGCCCGGGTTCGGGTTCGTGAACGAGAAGACGCCGGAGCTGAGCATCGCCGTGGCGCCGCTCCATCGCCGCAAGGGCATCGGCCAGGCGGTCCTTCGCTCCTGCATGGTGCAGGCTCGCGAGGAGGGCTTCCAAGCCCTCTCCCTCTCCGTCGCCGTCCACAACCGCTCGCGGATGATGTATCAGCGGGCTGGGTTCGAGAAGGTCGGCGAGTCCGGTGGCTCCTCCGATACCTGGACGATGCTCGCGAACCTGTAGTGGCGACCGGCCCGCTCGTCGCGATCGTCGACGCGGTCGATCGAGACCTCCCCGATCTCCGGGCCGCCGCCGATCTCGCTCGGCTCGTGCAGGTGACCGGCGTCGAGGGCCTCGAGGCCCATCTCCTCGAACTCGAGGCGGTGTTCGCGTGGAACTTCGACCGGCCGCGACTGCTCGACGTCGTGCCGCGAGCGCCGCGGCTCCGCTGGATCCAGTCGATCTCGGCGGGCGTCGAGGAGCTGGTGTCGCCCACGCTGCCCGCGCACGGCGTCGTCCTCACCAACGCCGCCGGTGTTTACGACCCCGGCCTCGCGGAATCGGTGCTGGGGTTCTTGCTCTCGTTCTCGACCCACCTCCTCGAGGATGCCCGTCTCCGGCCGGGGGAGTGGCCGGCCGACGAGATCACGCTGCTCCGGGGCACCACGGCCTTGGTGGTCGGCGCGGGCTCCATCGGAACGGAGGTGGGGCGGCTGCTCCGAGCGGCGGGCCTCCACGTTCGGGGCGTGGCCCGCACGCCTCGCAGGCCCGATGAGATCTTCGAGGAGATCGCCGGTCCCGATGGGATGTCGAGCGAGCTCGCTCGCGCCGACCACGTGGTGAACGTGCTCCCGATCACCGATGCCACCCGTGGGCTCTTCGACGCCGCGGCGTTCGCGGCGATGCGGCCGCACGCGGTCTTCGTGAACATCGGCCGGGGCGCGACCGTCGACGAGGCCGCCCTGATCCAGGCGCTCGAGTCGGGCGTGATCGCCGGCGCCGCGCTCGACGTCTTCGCGGAGGAGCCGCTGCCCGCCGAGAGTCCTCTGTGGCGGATGCCGAACGTCCTCGTGTCACCGCACCGCGCCGGGGATCACGAACGCTGGGCGGAGGACGTCGTGGCGCTCTTCGTGGACAACCTGCGGCGATTCGTCGCGGGCGAGCCGCTCCACAACGTCGTCGACGTCCGGATCGGGTACGCGCCCGGCGGTCGTTCCTAGCGCTCGGCCCCTCACGCCGGCGGGGCGAGCAGGCGCTCCGCCTCGCGGATCGACCCGGCGGCCCCCATCGTCCGGAAGAGCTCGAGCGCGCGTGCGAGGAACGGCTCGGCGTCGGATCGGCGACCGGCCGCGATCAGCCGCTCCGCCTCCTTCATCCGCGCGTACGCCTCGTCCGGCGCCGCGCCCATCTCCTCCAGAAGATCCGCGGCCCCGGCTCTGTCGGCCGAAGCGAACAGCCGCGCCGCGCGCGCCCAGTCCGACGGGAGGTCCTCGCCTCCCAGCGCTAGGAGGTCGTCCCCTCGGCCTCGCTCCGTGAGCACGATCGATGCCTGGAGGATCCACCACGACCAGTCCAGGGACGGTTCGGCGGCGTTCCGCTCCAGGATCTCCGAGACGTCGGCCTCGGCCTCCTTCCCTCGCCCCGTGGCGAGCAACGCCTTCGACCGCTCCGCGAGGCACGGCAGGAGCGCCTGTGGGTCACCGGCCTCCCGACCCGCGGCGACGGCGCGCTCGGCGTCCTCGAGCGCCCCCGCCAGGTCGCCCCGGCCCAGCCGGATCCTCGATCGGCTCTGCCGGTGCTGCGTTTCGAGGTAGTGCGGCGCACCGGCCTCGATCCGGGCGATCTCCGCGTCGTGGATCTCCAACGATTCGTCCCATCGGCCCGCGAGGCAGTAGTCGAACGCCACCTCCGCGAGGTTCCAGATGATCGCCCCCTGCATCCCGAAGCGGCGGGCGGCCTCGAGGTTGCGCTCGTGGACCGCGATCGCGGCGTTGACATCGCCGACCAGGAAATGTCCGACGCCGAGGTTGACCTGGCCGCGGGTCACGTGCCACGGGCTGTTGACGCGCTCGGCGATCCCGATGCCCTCCTCGAGGTCCCGGAACCCCTCTTCGACATCGCCGCGATTGATCAGCGCCGTTCCGACGGAGCTGAGCGCGAACGCCTGCAGCTCTCCGCGCTCGAGATCCTCGGCGATCGCCAGCGCTTCCCGGCCGATCCGGATCGCGTCGTCATGGCGGCCGGCGACCATGAAGTACCGAGCGAGGTGGGACTTCACGGCGGCGAGCTCGGAGGTCGGTGGGAGTCCGTCCGCCAGCGTCATCGCCCGTTCGATATGGGCCTGCGCCTCCTCTCCCATCCCTCGCCGCCACGCCAGGTCGCCGATCAGGAGCTCCGCCTCCGCGGCCGCGTCCCGCTGGCCCGACGCGAGGAAGCCGTCCCTCGCCTCAGCCAACTCCTCTGTTCCGGCATCGCGGTCGAGCGACAGTGTCCGGCCGTAGCGCAGCAACAGCGCCGGGCGCTGGGCATCGGCCGGAGGCCAGAGGTCGACCGCGGCCGCGTAGGCGCGCTCGGCGGCCGGGTACGCCCCCAAGGCGTACGCGCGATCGCCCGCCGCGCGCAGCGCGAGCCGGGCCGGAGCCTCCAACGCCGTGGCGTCCAGACCCGCGGCCCTGGTCAGCTCGAGCGCGGAGCCGTAGTGGTGGGCGAGCAGCTCCGCCCGGTCCTCGAGGCGATCGCCGCCGAGGGATCCGATCCAGTCGGCCGCCACACGATGCTTCTCGCCTCGGGCGGCCCGAGGGATCTGCCCGTAGGCCACGTCGCGGACGAGGAGATGCAGGAACGCGTATTCGGTCTCCCCGCCGACCGACGAGCGGCGCGACCGGCGCACGAACCGCCCGCGCTCCAGCTCGTGCAACCGCCGCTCGAGGTCGGCGCGATCTTGCCCGCCGATCGCGGCGATGGCACCGAGCCAGAACGTCTTGCCGACCACGGCGGCGTCCTGCAGCAGGGACTTGTCGTCCTGGGGGAGCCCGTCTAGCCGAGCCGCGATGATCCCCTGCACGGAGCCGGGCAACTCCGCGGCGGCGAGGTCGGCGACCGGGCGGTCCGCCGCCATCCGGGCGAACTCCTCCGCGTACAACGGGTTCCCACCCGCTCGGGCCAGGAGCGCCGTCTGGAGCTCGGCGGGGAGGACGGACCGATCGAGGAGCCCCGCGAGCAACACCGCGGTCTCCTCGTCGGACAGAGGGGCGAGGGCGAGCGTCGCTGCGTTGAGCTTGCCACCGCCCCAGGCCGGTCGGCGGACGAGGAGCTCGGGCCTCGCCGTGCACAGGACCAGGAGGGGAACGTCTCGCGTCCAGTCGATCAGGTCGTCGAGGAGATCGAGGAGACCGTCGTCGGCCCAGTGCAGGTCCTCGAACACCAGCACGGTCGGGCGACGCTCGGCCAAGGACTCGAGGAAGCGACGCCAGGCCGACGGCCCGTCATCCATCGCCTCGGAGCCCGAGTCTCGCTCCTGGGCCAGACCGATCAAGGGGCGCAGGTGGCGCGCGACCCAGCGACGCTCGTCCTCCTCCGTGATCAGCTCCGTCGCGCTCCGGTCGAGCTTGGCCGCCGCCTCGCCGTCGGGGTCGGTTTCCAGGATGCCCGCCTCGGCTTTCACCATCTCGCCGAGCGCCCAATAGCTCACCCCGTCGCCGTAGGGCAAGCACCGGCCCTGTCGCCAGGTGATCAGATCCGGCATGTCCTCGATGTGGACGAAGAGTTCGTGGACGAGGCGGCTCTTCCCGATGCCGGGTTCGCCCACGAGCGTGACGAGTTGCGGCTCGTTCTGGTGTCGCGCGCGATCGAGCGCGTCGCGGAGGAGCGCGAGCTCCCGACCTCGCCCGACGAGTGCAGTATCGACGCGGCGGGTGATGTCGATCCCGTAGCGGGACCGCGCTTCGATCGCCTCCCAGACCACGATCGGGTCGGCTTTCCCCTTCGCCTCGACGGGATCGCCCACCCGGTACTCGATCGCACGCTCGGTTGCGCGATACGTCGCATCGCCGACCAGCACCCCGTCGACGGGGGCCGACGTCTGGAGCCTGGCCGCCGTGTTCACCACGTCCCCGGCGGCCATCCCCTCGCCTTCGAGAGGGCGAACGCCGAGCGACACGAGCGCCTCGCCGGTGTTCACGCCGATCCGGACGTGGAGATCGATGCCCGGCTCCTGTTCGTTCATCTCCGCGAGGGCGTCGCGGATCGCCAGCGCTGCCCGGACCGCCCGTTCGGGGTCGTCCTCGTGCGTGGTCGGGGCGCCGAACACCGCCATCACCGCGTCCCCGATGAACTTCTCCACCGTGCCGCCTCGGCGCTCCAGCTCCTCCCGGAGCCGCGCGAAGTACGGGGTGAGGGTGGCGCGGACGTCCTCGGGGTCGAGCTGCTCGCTCCTGCTGGTGAAGCCCACCAGATCGGCGAACAGGACCGTGATGACCTTCCGCTCTTCCCGGGTCGACGCCGCTTCGTTGGCGAGCGGTGATCCGCAGTTCGCGCAGAACCTGGCGTCGTCGGGGTTCTGCTTCCCGCAGGCGGAGCAGGTACGCACGGCGGGAGCCTACCCCGCGTCCCCGCTCCCGGAGGTCGCATCGATCTCGGCGTACGCGGCGCGCACCTTCCGGTACCGGCGCGCGATCCACCAGGCACCGACGGCGACGACGACGGCCGCGATCGCCCACGCGATCGGCTGGAGGACGTCCTCCACGGTGGTCCAACGCTCGCCGAGCACGTAGCCCAGCCATGCGAGCGCGAACGTCCACGGCAGGCATCCGAGGATGGTGTAGATCGTGAACCGCCAGAACGGCATCTTCGCGACGCCGGCGGGCAGCGAGATGAACGTCCGGATCACCGGCAGCAGCCGTGAGACGAACACCGCCATCTCGCCGCGCCGCTCGAACCAGTCGTGCGCCCGGTCCACCTCGTGGGGGAGCACCAGGAGGTACCGCCCGAACCGATCGACCAACGGCCGTCCGCCCACGGCCCCCGCCCAGTAGGCCAGCCACGATCCGACGAGGTTCCCGGCCGTCCCGAGGAGGCCGACCGCGACGAAGTCGAGCTCCTGGCCCGCGCCGGCGAACGCGGCGCTGGCGAGCGCTCCGCCGAAGAGCATCGTGACCTCGGAGGGAACGGGGACGCACGCGGACTCGAGCACCATCAGGACGAACACGGCCAGGTAGCCGTAGTCGCCGATCAGCGTCGTGATGAACTCGTTGAGGATCGCGAGCAGGTGGGAGCGCTCCTCCGGGCGGGAATAACCGCAGCGTACCAGCGTGTTCCGAGCCCTTCGGAGACGGCGCGGAGGGCCCCCGGCCCGGGACGGGGCAACGTTAGGGGCTCCCGGATGCTCCGACGGGTCGGTGGTACCGTCCGACCGGAGGCACCCGCAGACTCCCTCTGACACTCCCCCTACCTGAAGGAAGCCAGAAAAGGAAGCAGCGCTCGATATGCCAGGAACCCTCGTCATCGTCGAATCGCCCGCCAAGGCGAAGACCATCGAGAAGTACCTGGGCGGCGACTACGCCGTCCGGGCTTCCTTCGGGCACGTCCGGGACCTGCCGAAGAGCCAGCTGGGCGTCGACGTGGATGATGGCTTCGAGCCGGTCTACGAGGTCCCCGAGGACTCCAAGCGGCACGTCGCGGACCTGAAGCGTGCCCTCAAGGGTGCGGACAAGCTCGTGCTCGCCACGGACTACGACCGGGAGGGCGAAGCGATCGCCTACCACGTGGCCACCCTGCTCGGCGTCGCGCCCGACCAGGCGAAGCGGATCACGTTCACGGAGATCACGCGGGACGCGATCCTCGAGTCGGTGCGGCACCCGCGCGCGATCGACCTGAAGCTTGTGGATGCCCAGGAAGCGCGCCGGGTCCTCGACCGTCTGGTCGGCTATCGGATCAGCCCGATCCTGTGGAGGAAGGTGCGGCCCGGGCTGTCCGCCGGCCGCGTGCAGTCGGTCGCCGTTCGCCTGATCGTCGAGCGCGAGCGCGAGATCCGCGCCTTCGTCCCCGTCGAGTACTGGAGCGTCGATGTCCGACTCACACCGGAGGGTGAGGAGCAGCCGTTCCTCGCGCGGCTCACGGAGATCCCCGAGGGCAAGCTCGCGACCGCGCCGGACAAGAAGGGCATCCTGCTCGGCGCCGAGGCCGACGCGACGCCGCACGTGGAGCGGCTCGGCCGGGCCTCCTACCGGGTCGTCGACGTCCAGCGGAAGGAGCGCAAGCGGTCGCCGGCCCCGCCGTTCACCACCTCCACCCTGCAGCAGGAAGCGGCGCGGAAGCTGGGGTACTCGGCGCGCAAGACGATGACGCTCGCGCAGCGCCTCTACGAGGGCATCTCGCTTCCCGGCGAGGGATCGGTCGGACTGATCACGTACATGCGAACCGACTCGGTGACGATCGCCGACGCGGCCCTCCGCGAGATCGCGGAGCTCGTGAAGCAGGAGTACGGCCCTTCGTACGCGCTCGCCGAGCATCGGCGCTACAAGACGAGGTCGCGCAACGCCCAGGAAGCCCACGAGGCCGTTCGCCCCACGTCGGTCCTCCGTTCCCCAGACCGGGTCGCCGCCTCGCTCGATCGCGACCAGCTCCGCCTGTACGACCTGATCTGGAAGCGGACCATGGCGACGCAGATGGCCGAGGCTCGCTTCGCCCAGGTCGGCGTGGACATCCTCGCCGCTGCCTCGCGGATGCGCGAGGACGCCGTCGACGGGGATGCGCAGTACGGCCTGCGGGCGACGGGACAGACGCTCGTGTTCGACGGGTTCATCCGGGTCTACACCGAGGGACGAGACGAAGGGCCCGACGAGGACGCCGAGTCGCGCCTGCCGGAGCTCTCCGCGGAGCAGGTGTTGCGGATGCTCGAGCTGCTGCCGGAGCAGCACTTCACACAGCCCCCGCCCCGATACACCGAAGCGTCGCTCGTCAAGACCCTCGAGGAGCTCGGCATCGGTCGGCCCTCGACGTACGCGTCGATCATCCAGACGATCCAGGCGCGAGGCTATGTCCGCCTGGATCAGAAGCGGTTCCTGCCCGAGGACGTCGCGGAGGTGGTGACCGACAAGCTGATCCAGCACTTCCCCGATGTCGTCGACGTCAACTTCACCGCCCGGATGGAGGAGGAGCTGGACGAGATCGCAGAGGGCAACGCCACCCGCGTGGCCGTCTTGCAGGACTTCTACGTCCCGTTCGCGGAGGAGCTGGCGCTCGCCGAGGAGAAGTTCGAGCGGTACCTGGAGGAGACCGAGGAGCTCTGCCCGAAGTGTCCGACGGAGGGGCGGGAGCCAGGGCGCCTGCAGGTGCGGCTGGGCCGGTTCGGCAAGTTCATCGGCTGCGAGAACTTCCCCGACTGCGACTACATCAGGAACCTCGACGGGAGCGAACGTCCCGAGCCGGAGCTGCTCGAAGAGACGTGCCCCGAGTGCGGGCGCCAGCTCGTGAAGAAGGTGGGGCGGTTCGGACCGTTCATCGGATGCAGCGGCTACCCGGACTGTCGGTACATCAAGAAGGAGCCGCCGAAGAGCACCGGCGTCACCTGCCCGCAGTGCGGACAGGGCGAGCTGGTCGAGAAGCGGACACGCTTCGGGCTGATGTACGGATGCGATCGCTATCCGGACTGCGATTGCGCCGTCAACAATCCTCCGGAGAAGGACATCCCGTGCCCCGATTGCGGAGGACTCCTCCTGCGCCGCCCGAAGAGCCTTCGTTGCTGGCACTGCGGCGCGGAGACCGACCTCGACCTGAAGATCACGAAGCCTGGTGACCGGGAGGCCGAGGCGGCCGCGCGCGCCGCGAAGGCCGAGGCGCGGAAGGCCCGAGCGGCTGCGAGGAAGCCGGCTCGGAAGGCGGCGGCGAAGAAGACATCCGCGAAGACCACCGCCCGGAAGACCACGGCAAGGAAGAAGAAGGCGCCGAAGAGGTCCACGGCAGCGACGAAGGAGTCGACCACCCCGCCGGAGCCGGTCCCCGAGTCGGTCGTCGCGGGCGAGGACGCGTAAAGCGTGGCGAGCGTCGCCGACGAAGTCGCAGCGCTCCGCGGCACGAAGTCGGCGACGCTCAAAGATCTCCTGACCCACCCCTCGTTCGCGCGGCTGCTCGCGGCGATGTCCGTCTCGTCGCTGGGGGACTGGGTCGGGTTCCTGGCTGTGGCGCGGCTCGTCGCCGATCTCGGGGGAGGCGCGGGCGGCGGCGCCGCGTTCTCCGTGGCCGGCCTGATGATCGCGCGCACGCTTCCGGCCGTCCTGTTCGGCCCGATCGCGGGAACGCTCGTGGACCGCCTCGACCGGAAGAGGATCATGATCATCGCCGACATCGGTCGCGGGCTGATGTACGCGGCGATGGTGTTCCTCGGGCAGCTGTGGGCGATCTACGCGCTCTCCTTCGCGATCGAGTGTCTCTCGCTCGTGTGGGGGCCCGCGCGCGACGCGTCGCTCCCGAACCTCGTGCCGCGCCGGCAGCTGGCCAACGCGAACTCGATCGCGCTCGCGTCGACGTACGGGACGCTCCCGCTGGGCGGGATCGTCTTCACGGTGCTCATCGGGGTGAACACGCTCCTCAGCCATGCGATCCCCTTCCTCGTGGGGCGCGAGCAGGCCGTCCCGCTGTTTCTCGACGCCGCGACGTTCCTGTTCTCCGCGACGATGATCAGCCGCGTCCCGATCCCTCCCTCGCCGGCGAAGCTCACCGGCCGCCTTGACTTCTCGCGGATCTGGCGCGACGTGGTCGATGGGATCCGCTTCCTGCGTGAAGACTCCATCGCGTCCGCGATGACCGCCGGGATCGTGGTCGCGTTCTCCGCCGTGGGAGCCGTCCTCGCGCTCGCCCCGATCTTCGTGGTCGACACCCTCGGTGCCGGCGACGCCGGGTGGGGATTCATCGTCACGTCGTTCGGCGTGGGGATCGGGCTCGGGATGGGGGGTGCGAACCAGGCGGCCCGCGTGATCGATCGCGTATCGATCTTCCCGTGGTCCCTGGTGGTGGCCGCATCGACCCTCTTCGTGCTCGCCGCGATGCCGAACCTCGCCCTCGCCGCGGTGATCACCGTGTGGCTCGGCGCGTTCTGCGGCCTCGCCTGGGTGACCGGCTACACCTTGCTCCAGGAGAACGTGCAGGACGAGTTCCGCGGTCGCACGTTCGCGTCGTTGACCGTCCTGTCGCGGATGGGGCTGTTCTTGTCCCTCACCACGTTCCCTATCCTGGCGGGTGTCTATGTGGCGATGGGAGCGGGACCCGAGCTGGGCAACCGTTTCGCGCTGGGAAGCGCCGGCATCGCGGTCGCGCTCGCCGGGGTCACCACGTGGCGTCTGCTCAAGCGATACCGGCTCTCTCGCCCTCAACCCCTCACGCTCGTGCCGAAGCTGAAGCGTCCTCCCGCGACCGGTTTCTTCATCGCGTTCGAAGGCGTGGAGGGCTCCGGCAAGGGGACGCAGATCCGTCTGGCCGAGGAGCACCTGCGCGCGGGCGGCCACGACGTCTTGGTCACGCGTGAGCCGGGCGGGACCGAGGTCGGGGAACGCCTCCGCCAGCTGCTCCTCGATCCCGACACCGGCAAGCTCGACGCGCGGACCGAGGCGCTGCTGTTCGCCGCGGCTCGGGCGCAAACGGTCACGTCGGTGATCCGTCCCGCCCTCGCCGAGGGGAAAGTGGTGCTCTGCGACCGCTACGTGGATTCCTCGCTCGCCTACCAGGGCTGGGGTCGCGGGCTGGGTGAGCAGGACATCCTGACGCTCAACGTGTGGGGGACGCAGGGCCTGTTCCCGGATCTCGTGATCCTGCTCCACCTCGAACCGGAGCGCGGCTTGCTCCGCTCGACGGAAGCACCCGACCGGATGGAGCTGGAGGGCCAAGATTTCCACGCGAAGGTCGCCGACGCCTACCTCCGGATCGCCGAGGAGCATCCCGAGCGGATCATCGTGATCGAGGCCGACCGGCAGCAGGCAGAGGTCTTCGACGACGTCCGGCAGGCGTTGGAGAAGGCGCTCGGCGAGCGGGAGGACGGAACGGGCGGCCGCCCGGGGATCATCGCTCCCGCGGAGGGCGACACGGACGCCGGCGACGACACGGCAGACCCCAGCGATACAGGCGGGTCTGTGGCCGCGTCGGACTGACGTCCTCGTCACGCGCTAGCGTGCGACTGTGAGCGTGCCTGTCCTCGATCAGGTGCCCGGGCAGACGGGCGCGATGGCTTTCCTGCGCGGCGCCGCCGAACGACCTCATCACGCCTACGTGTTCGCGGGTCCGGAAGGGAGCGGGAAGTCGCTGGCCGCCCGGGCCTTCGCGGCCGCTCTCCTCTGTCATCGGGGTGGGTGCGGCGAGTGCCGTGACTGCCGGCTGGCCTCCGAGGATCACCACCCCAACGAGTTCCTCGTGGAGCCAGAAGGCAGGGACATCCACGTCGACACGATCCGGACCGAGGTGTGGCAGCCCGCCTACCGCACGGCTCCGGAGCCGGGTCGCAAGGTCTTCCTCGTGCGCGAGGCGGATCGACTCTCGCCGCAGGCGGCCGACACCCTGTTGAAGGTGCTCGAGGAGCCGCCGGCCGACGCCGTCATCGTGCTTGCTCTCCGCGCGGGCCCACGAGCTCCCGGAGACCGTGCTCTCCCGTTGCCACGTGGTGACCTTCACGGCGCTCCCCGAGGCGTTCGTCGTCGACGAGCTCGTCCGATCCGGCGCGGACGAGGTCCGGGCGCGGCTCGCCGCTCGGCTCGCCGGGGGGAACCTCGGTCGCGCCCGCCGGCTCGCCGGGTCCGAAGAGGGACTGCGGTTCCGCGACGCCGCGCGCTCGGCGATCGAGCTCGCCGCGTCGGGTCCCGCCGGCGCGCTCGAGGCGGCGGATGTCGTCCTCCAGGCCGCCGCCGCGTACAAGAAAGGGATGAAGGAGGAGCTCGCCGCCGATCTCGCGCCGTTCCTCGACGATCGGGGTCGCCCGGAGGAGGCGTACCGCGGAGCGATAAAGCGGATCGAGGTCCGGTTCCAGCGGCGCGAGCGCCGAGCCGAACGCGACTACGTGGACTGGGTCCTCCTCGGCGTCTCCGCCCTCCTCCGCGACGCGGTCGCCGGCGAGGTCGGCGGTGGCCTCGAGGTCCTGCTCAACCCCGACCTCGCCGGCGACTCGGGAGGCGCGCGCCTCCCCGTCGTCCGCGCGACCAGAGGCATGGCCTCCGTCGAGGAGGCGCGAGCCGCCCTCGCGGAGGACATCAACCTGAATACCCGGCTCGTCCTGGAGCGGGCGTTCCTCCGGCTCGGTGAGGCGGCCGCGTAGCACTCCGGCTGAGGGGCCATCGGGGGACACGAACTGTGGTGCTGGCATCACTGGCGCACGGGGTCGCCGATGGGACGCTTGCGGTGGAGGAACAGATGACCGTGCGAGTGCTCATCGTCGACGATCAGGAGCCGTTCCGCATGGCCGCGCGGATGGTCGTGGAGGCCACCGACGGCTTCGACGTCGTGGGGGAGGCCGAGACCGGCGAGGACTCCGTCACGATGGCGTCCGACCTCGCTCCGGATCTCGTCCTGATGGACGTGAACCTCCCAGGGATCAACGGCCTCGACGCCACGCGGCAGATCCTCGCCGCCGACCCGGGACGTTCCGTCGTTCTGTTGCTCTCCACGTACGAGGAAGAGGAGTACGCGCCGCGCGCCGCGGAGTGCGGAGCCGCCGCCTACATCCCGAAGTCCGCGTTCGGTCCCGACCGGCTGGAGCAGGCCTGGGCAGCGGCGCGCGGCGTCGCCTGATCGATCAGTCGACCGGCAGGCTGCCCGAGAGCGTCGTGCCGGCGCCCGGCGCGCTCTCGACCTCCAACCGACCTCGGAGCGCATCCATCCGGTCAGCGATCCCCTGGAGCCCGGTTCCGCGGTGCGCCGCCGCGGGGTCGAAGCCGACCCCGTCGTCGGCCACGGCGAACTCCAGGTGCCCGTCCGACCTCGCGAGCGAGATCGTGACGCGCGAGGCGTTCGCGTACTTCGCGACGTTCTGAAGGGCCTCCAGGCACGAGAAGTAGACGGCCGCCTCCACGTCCTGCGAGAAACGCCCGACCTCGTCCGCCCGCACGGTCACCGGGATCTCGGCCTTCCGCGCCTGCGCCGTCAGGGCGGCGGGCAGCCCCTCGTCCGCCAGCAGCGGCGGATAGATGCCGCGCGCGAGGTCGCGGAGATCCTCCAACGCGGTGGTGGTCTCGTGCTGCAACTGCTCTGCGATCTCGACCGCCTTCGCCGGATCGCGCGCCGCCGTCTGCTCCAGCAATCGCAGCTTCACGGTCAGCGCCACCAGCTGCTGCTGGGCCCCGTCGTGGATGTTCCGCTCGAGTCGTCGGCGTTCCGCGTCCTGCGCCGCCACCAGCCGCTGCCGTGACGCTCGCAACTCCTCGATCAGCCGGACGTTGCGAAGCACGAGGCCCGCTTGCGAGGCGAGGTCGCGCACGAGGCGTTCTCGCGACGGCGTCATCGGGTCGTTCGGCGGCATGTCGACGGCCAGTGCGCCGAGCAGCGCACCCTGGTCGCGCACCTCGATCGCCAGGTCGGCCGGGACCTCGGGGAGGTCATCGCCGCCGAGCGACAGTGTGGCCGGCTCGGGAGCGTCGGTAGGAGCGAGGCCGACCGGCCGGAGCTCGCCGCCGATCCGCAACCACACGACGGCACGGGTGGCGCCGACCGCGCCCGCAAGGATCGCCGCCATCCTCGGCAGCACGTCCTCGGAGGCATACGACTCGCCCACGCGATGGCCGAAGTCGGCGAGCACCTCGTACGGGGTCGCCCGGCGGCCGTACACGAGGCGATCGGCGACGCGACGCGCGAGTCGGATCGCAGGCCAGACCGCCACGCCGAGAGCGATCGACGCCACGATCGCGAGCGGGTTCGCCTCGATCACCGCCCGGCCGACCAGGATCGCGAACACGGAGAAGGCCGCCATGAACAGGAGAGCGACCACGGCGTACAGGACGGTCTTCTTGACCACGAGGTCGAGCTCGTAAAGCCGGTAGCGCAGGATCGCCACGGCGCACGCAGCGGGGAAGCCGATCCCCAGGACCGTGAAGAACGCGAAGAACACCAGATCGTTGATCGCGCTCGTCTGGTCGCCTTGGAGACCCCAGCCCGTGATGATCGCAACGAGGAGGAGGAGCGCGGCCAACGCGACGGCTGCGACGAACCAGCGCATCTGTTGGCGTTCCTCGCCCGCCGAACGCCGGTAGCGGAGCACGAGGGCGGCCACCGTGAGGAACCCGAGCCCGAGCAACGCGAACCCTCCGATGGGGAAGACGATGTCGATCGTGTCTCGCAACGCAGGGACGCCCGTCGGGTTGAGCGGTGTCGCGACGCCCGGCGGGGCGTCGATGTCGATCTCACCCGGGCTCAGCATCACCGCGAGGAGGAGGAGTCCTCCCAAGACCGCGATGGCGACCGAGACGGGTCGCCAGCGACGGGACGGAAGTGCGCCGCTCGGGAAGAGCAGCAGGATCCACGGGACCGGAAGCACGACGAACAGGAAGAGCCAGTTCGTCAGCCACCCCATGAAGATCGTGAACGGAGCGTCGGCGAGCTCCCGACGCAGCGCGAACCGCAGGTACTCGTCAGTCAGTCCGCCGAGCAGGAACCCCACGCCGACCGCCATCAGGAGCCAGCCGATCGGGTTGCCGGTCGTCCGCGACGCGATCAACGCCCCGATCGTCGCGTAGCCGGCGATCATCACCAGGGCGATCGTCAGGAAGTACGGGTCCTCCTGGAAGGATCGGTTCACGATCCCGAGCGACAGGGTTCCGATCTCGACCGCGATCGCGATCGCCCAGATCGCCCATGGGAGCCGACGCCTCATCGCTCGCTCCCGTCGACCGGCAACCGTCCCGACACCGTCGTGCCGCTCTTCGGCCCACTCTGCACCTCGAGAACCCCGCCGACGGCGTCCAATCGGTCGGCCATCCCCTGGAGGCCGGTCCCGCGGCGCGTCGTCGATGGATCGAACCCGCATCCGTCGTCGACGACGTCGAACCCGAGCACGCCATCCGCATCCGACAGGCGGATCTCGACCGCGGACGCGTGCGCGTACTTCGCGACGTTGTTCAGCGCCTCCAGGCAGCAGAAGTAGACGGCCGACTCGATGTCGGCCGGATACCGTCCCACACCGTCTGGCTCGATCGAGACCGGCACCGGTGCTCGGCGGACCTGCGATCCGAGGGCGGCCGGCAGCCCCTTGTCCGCGAGGAGCGGAGGGTAGATCCCTCGAGCGAGGTCACGGAGGTCTTCGAGCGTCTCCGTCGCCTGCTCCTGGAGGTCGGCGAGCATCGCCCGCGCCTTCGCCGGGTCGCTCTCCACCATCCCCGAGGCCAGTCGCAGCTTCACCGACAGCGCGACGAGCTGCTGCTGGGTGCCGTCGTGGATGTTCCGTTCGAGGGCGCGGGCGCGCTCGTCCTGGGCGCTCACGATCCGGCGCCGGGAGCTGCGCAGGTCCTCGATCAACCGGACGTTCCGCAGGACGAGACCTGCTTGCGCCGCCATGTCTCGAGCGAGCTTCGCCTTCGTCGCGTTCATGGGATCGGCCGCGGTCATCGCGACCGAGAGCGCGCCCAGGAGCTCCCCTTGATGCCGCACCTCGAACGCTTCGTCGTCCCCGAACGTCGGGAGCTCGTCTCCCGAGACCGCCACCGGGGCTTCCGGTGGCACGTCCGCCGGCCACGACGCCTCGGCGCGCATCTGGTTGCCGATCCGGAGCCAGACCCGGGCCGTACGCGCCCCCGTCGCCTCGCCGAGGAGCTGCGCCATCCGTGGCAAGACGTCCTCCGTCGAGTACGTCTCCCCGACTCGTTCCGCGAACTGGGACAAGACCTCGTAGGGCGTCGACCGCTTGCCGTACACGATCCGGTTCGCCCAACGACGCGCCCGGGACCGCACCAAGGTGAACCCGACGGCGAGGATCACCGCCACCGATACGGTGGGCATATCGAGGTCGCCCCCCACGCCGATGAACATGACCGGCGCCATGAAGACGGCGATCCCGAGGACGAGCACGAACCCGGCGACGAGGAGCCCGTACTGCACCGTCTTCCGGACGACGACGTCGAGGTCCCAGAGACCATGACGCAGGATCGCGATGCCGCAGACCGTCGGGATGCCGAGGAACATGCCGATGATGAAGGCGTAGAACACCAACCCGGAGAGGACACCTTCGTCGTTGATCGCGCCGGTCCAGATCAGCCCGAACGTGAGCACGAGGATGATCCCGAGGAAGACGCCGAGGAACGCCAGCCATCTGATCTGCTCACGCTCGAGCCGAGTCGCGCGTCGGTATCGCTGGATCAACGAAAGGACGGAGAGCAGGCCGCCGACGGCAACGAACAGACCGGCAACGGTCGTGATGGTGTCGATCCACGGCTTCCACGACGACGGGAGCCCGATCGGGTTCGGGATCGGTTCCGTCAGATCGCCGAATCCGGCCTCGAGGGAGCCGGGCGTGAGCGAGAAGCCGACCATGACGACGCCGTACGCGACCAGCATCACCCGCAGCAGCCAGCCCCACCGTCGAGACGGAGGCCGGCCGGTCGGGAAGATCAGGAAGAGGAAGGCGAGCGGGCCGAACATCGCCGCGAACCCGACACGGCCGACCCAGGCCGTCACCGCGAGGAAGGGCAGGTCTCGGTGCTGGGCCATCGTCGCGTACGCGCCCGCAACGAGGCTGATGGATGCGGTGAGCCCGACCCAGGCGAACAGCCAGCCGACGCGATTCCCCGATTGCCGGGAGGTGATCAGGGCCCCGACGGTCGAGTAGAGCAGCACGGCGAACATGACGAAGACGTATTCGCCGATGTCGACATTGCTGCTCGACGCGTCCGTGACGACGAACCCCGCCGCGAAGACGACCGAAAGCCCCCAGATCCCCCAGGCGAGACGTCGCTGGTTCATCGGCTCGTCTCCGTGACGGGGATGTGGCCCGTCACCGTCGTGCCGCGGGCCGGGGCGCTCCGGATCTCGACGCCGCCGCCGAGCGCGGCGAGCCGGTCCGCGATGCCTTGGAGACCCGTGCCGAGTCGGTCGGCGGCCGGGTCGAAGCCTCGGCCGTCGTCGGACACCTCGAACACGAGTGAGCCGTTGAGCTGGGAAAGACGCACCGTGGCCTTCGAGGCCTCCGCGTACTTCGCGACGTTCTGGAGTGCTTCGAGACACGAGAAGTAGACGGCCGCCTCCGTCTCCTCGGGATATCGACCGATCCCGTCCGGGACGACCTCGACCGGGATCGACGACTTCCGCGCCTGCGCGCTCAAGGCGGCTGCGAGACCTTTGTCCGCGAGCAACGGCGGATAGATCCCCCGGGCGAGGTCGCGGAGGGTCTCGAGCGCGTCGTTCGCCTCGCCTTTGACCTCCTCGAGCATGGCCGAGGCCTTCTCCGTGTCGGAACGCATCAGGCGTTCGGCCAACCCGATCTTCACGGCGAGGGCCACCAACTGCTGCTGCGCGCCGTCGTGGATGTTCCGTTCGAGCTTCTTGGCCCGCTCGTCCTGCGCCGCCACGATCCGCTGTCGTGAGGCCCTGAGATCTTCGATCAATCCGGCGTTCCGGAGGACGAGACCGGCCTGGGCCGCGAGGTCGCGGATCAAGCGTTCCTTGCTCGGCGTCATCGGATCGCGGGCCGGCATCCTGGCCGACAGCGCCCCGAGCACCTCGCCCTGGTGTCGGACCTCCACCGCGCCCACGGGGAGAGCTGCCTCCGGGGTCTCGTCGGCGGGCCACATGGCACCGGGACGGACTCGATCTCCCGATCCGAGCCAGACGGTGGCGGTCTCGGCTCCCACTGCGGCGGCGAGCACCTGCGCCATCCGTTCGAGAACGTCGGCGGCGGCGTAGGACTCCGCGAGTCGACCGGAGAACTCCGTGAGCACCTGGTACGGCGTGGCTCGCTTCCCGTAGACGAGTCGGTTGGCGATCCGGGTCGCGAGCCGGCGCAGCGGCCACAGGGCGACACCGATCACGAGCCCGGTGAGCAGGAACGAGTAGGCGTCGCCCTCCCCGCCACGATCCCAGAACAGGAAACCAGCCGCGGCCCACGCGAAGGCAGTCCCGAGGCCGAACACGAAGATCGCGAGGATCGCGTAGACGACCGTCTTCTTGATCACGAGGTCGAGGTCGTACAGCCGGTACTTCAGGATCGCGACGCCGATCGCCGCCGGCACTCCCACCGCGATCAGGGAGAAGATGACGCCGAACGCTACGTTCGGACCGATCGATCGCTCGAACGCTTCGCCGCCGATGATCGCGGCGGCGATCGCGAGGATCAGAGAAGAGACGAGGGCGAGCGCGACGAAGACAAGCCATCGGATCTGCTGCCGGGCCTCACCCGCCGATCGTCGGTACCGCAGGACGAGGGACACGATCGAGACGGGGATCGCGACGAACAGGCCGATCCAACCGATCGACGCGACCGGCCCGAGGATCGGTCCGAGCGGTTCGACCCCGAACGGATTGGTGACGGCGAACCCGGTCTCCACCTCGATCGAGCCCGGCACCAGAGCCGTTCCGAGCGAGGCGGCGGCCGCGCACCCGAGCACGACCCACGGCACCCGTCGCCATCGTGGGGAGACGACGCTCCCATCCGGGTAGAGCAGGGCGACGACCGGCAGGCCGAACAGCATCACCGCGTAGACCCACGTGCCGAACCAGGCGGCGATGTCGCCGAACGGGAGGGCACCGGGGTTCGTCTCCAGCGTGTATCGCGCGTAGCCCTCGGTGAAGAACGCGATCCCGAAGGCCAGTCCAACCGCCATCAGGATCCAGCCGATCGGGTTCCGTGGCTTCCTCGATGCGAGGATCGCTCCCACGATCGAGTACCCGACGACCAGCAAGAAGCCGACCGGCAGGAACACTGCGTCCTCGGTGGGCTGTCCACCGCCCATGATCTGCACGGGGATCGAGATCGCGGCGATGAGGATCGCCAGCGCGCAGGGCACCCAGGGCCAACGCGAGACGGAGCGGCGTGTCACGTCGAGACCTCCGCGGCCGCGGTCGGCAGGGTGCCGGCGATCGTCGTGCCGGTGGGCACGAGGAGCAGCCAGCCCATCGGGTTCGCTGACACCCGTGACGCCTCGAGCACGCCGGCCGCGGCGAAGACGATCGCCAGGGGGAGTCCGTAGCCGCGGAAGGCGAAGGCGGTCGCAGTCTGTGGCGTGCTCCGTCCGAGGAGCAGGAACACGAGCCCCGCCAGCACGATCGCGACGATGAGGCCCGCAAGGACCCACGGCAGTCGCGACACGGTGCGTTTCCCGTCCATGACCAGCGCATCGTGTCACCCGTGCCCTCGCCATCCAAGGGGGACGACCTGCGGTTCTCCTGGCGGGAACATCCCGCCCGTGGGTGTGCTGGCACCACGATGAACTCCGCATGCACACGCCGTCGCCGAACCTTCACCGCCGCCGTATCGTCGGCCCAACGAACGAACAAGGCGGAACGAAGGAGGCAGGCGATGAACACGATCGTGGTGGGAACGGACACCTCGGCGGCCGCGGATCTCGCGGTCGAGGATGCGGCACGCTTGGCACGGGACCGGGGCGCCGCCCTCCTCGTGCTGTACGTGAAGCCGGAAGGGGTCGACCGATCCGTCGTCGACCCGGACCGGGCGGCGGATCCTCCGGGGCACCTCCGCCTCCTGGCCTCGCGGTTCCCGGGCGTGCTGACGACGACACGCATCGAGGGCGGCGATGCCGCAGAGCGGATCTGCGAGGTGGCCGCGGAAGTACGGGCCGAGACGATCGTCCTCGGCAACCGAGGGATGCACGGCTCGCGATGGCGGGTCCGCGAGAGCGTGCCGAACCTCGTGCTCCGTCACGCGCCGTGCAGCGTGTACATCGTGGACACGCGGCGAGCGCAGTAGCGATGCCGCTACGACTGATCGCGCAGGAAGGCGAGCACCGCCATGACCCGGCGGTGCACGTCGGGTTCCTCCGTCAGACCGAGCTTGTGGAACAGGGAGTTGATGTGCTTCTCCACCGCACGCTCGGTGAGGAACAGCGACTTCGCGATCGCGGCGTTGTTCTGGCCCTGCGCCATGTGCCCGAGCACCTCGCGCTCCCGGTCGGTCAATCGCGAGAGCGGCGAATGGGCGAGGTGCTCCTTGGCGGCGACGAGCGCCTCGACGATCTTCGGGTCGAGCACGCTGCCGCCCCGCGCGACCTCCGTCAGCGCGCGCACGAGCTCCTCGACGTCGGCCACGCGTTCCTTCAGCAGGTAGCCGAGGCCGGAGGCGCCGTCCTTCAGCAGGTCGTAGGCATACTCCTCTTCCGCGAACTGGGAGAGCACGACGACCCCGATCTCGGGATGGGTGCTCCGGATCTGCTTCGCACCCCGGATCCCCTCGTCGGTGCCGCTCGGCGGCATCCTGATGTCCGTGAGGACCGCATCCGGCGCGTGCTCGTCGACCGCCGACAGGAGCTCGTCGAGGTTCGCGGCCGTGCCGACGAGGTCGACCTCCTCGGCCGTCGCGAGCAGGGCGGCGGTCCCTTCCCGCACGAGGTAGTTATCCTCGGCGAAGACCACCCGCAGCGGCATGCGCGGATGGTACACGCGAGGAACTCGCAGAGGTTTCAGGGGGCGGTTGCGTGACGATCCGGGTGGTGCTCGGGGAGGACAACGTGCTGGTGCGCGAAGGCGTCCGCGCGTTGCTGAACTCCTACGAGGACATCGAGGTGGTGGGGGTCGCGGAGGACGCGCCGTCGCTGCTCGCGACCGCGGGTGAGCACGCGCCCGACGTCGTCGTGACGGACATCAAGATGCCGCCGTCCTTCCAGCTCGAGGGGATCGACTGCGCGCACGCGATCCGCGAGCGGCATCCCGACACGGGCGTCGTGGTGCTCTCGGCCCATGACGACGAGGAGTACGCGATCGCGTTGCTCGGCAAGGGACACAGCGGTCTCGCCTACCTGCTCAAAGACCGGATCGCACAGGGGGACGAGTTGGCGCGCGCGATCCGGGAGGTCCGCCAGGGTGGGAGCGTGGTCGATCCGTCGATCGCCGAACGACTGTCGGGACGCGCGGAGTCGGTCGAAGAAGATCGGATCGTCCTCGACATGATGGCGCAGGGCCTCGGGTACGAGGCGATGGCAGCAGCCCTCGGCACGACCCAGGAAGCCGTGGACGGGCGCGTCACGATGCTCTTCCGACGCATGGCCGGCGACGACGGGGCCGGCACCGGCCTGCTCGGGGAGTTCAAGAGGCTGCACGCGGCCGTGGTCGAGCAGTCTGCCACCGCCACCTCGCTGAAGTCCTACGTGCCGTCGCAGTTCGTGGACGCTTTGGCGCGCGGCGGCGACGCCGCGAGCCAACGCGAGCTCGAGGTCACGGTCCTCTTCAGTGACATCCGCGGGTCCTCGGCGATCGCGGAGCGACTCACGGCCCGCGAGATGGCGGAGATCGTCGGGCGCCACCTCGGCGCGATGGCAGAGGTGATCTCCGAGCACGGCGGCACGATCGACAAGTTCCAGGGCGACGCTGTGATGGCCGTGTTCGGCGCTCCGGAGCCCACGCCCGATCACGCCGAGCGAGCGCTCCGCTGCGCGCTGGCCATGCAGAACCGTCAGCGCGAGTTGAACTCGATGGGATGGGGGACCGACGCCGTCGACGGACTCCACGTGGGGATAGGTCTGAACACGGGCGTCGTGATGGCCGGTGCGGTAGGAGGCGGCGGCCGGCTCGAGTACACGGTGATCGGCGACGCGGTGAACGTCGCGCAGCGCCTCCAATCGGAAGCGGCCGGTGGCGAGGTCGTCGCGGCCGCCTCGACGGTCTCGGCGGCGCCGACCGTCGCCGCCGAGTCGATCGGCCCGCGCACCGTGAAAGGCCGGGAGGAGCCGGTCGAGGTCTTCCGCATCGTGGGAGATCCGGCGTGAGCGCGATCGGGGCCATGGCAACCCGGCGAGCTCGCTGGCCGTGGGTGGTGCTCGCGCTCGCCTTCGCGTTCGCGTCCCTCGGGCTGGTCTTCACGTCCCTGAACGGTGACCCGCTCATCAGCGAGGCGACCAACTTCCTCGCGTTCATGGGGATGGGCGTGGTGGGAGCCCTCAGCCTCAGCCGTGCTCCGGGCAACCGGATCGGCGTCCTGCTGCTCTGGGCGGCGGTCTCCGTCGGGGCCGCCTTCACGGCCGCCGAATGGTCGACCTACCTCTTCGAGCACGGAGATCAGACCGCCGCGGGTTGGGTGGGGTGGCCGGGGAATACGGTGTGGGCCCTCAGCCTTTTCCCGCTGCTGGTGTTGCTGCCGCTCTGGTTCCCCGACGGGAAGCCCGTGTCACCGCGGTGGAGATCCGTGTCGTGGGTCGGGATGGCGTTGTGCGTGGCCGCCTTCCTCACGATCGGGTTCGCGTTGCCCCTGCAGCCGGTGTCCGTCGACGCCGCGGGAAACGACATCGAGATCGCCAACCCACTCCACGTGCCGGCGCTGGGATCGATCGACTGGCTCGCATGGGCATTGTGGCCCGCACTGCTCGCGCTCTTCGTCCTCGGGGTCGTCTCGATGTTCATCCGCTTCCGCCGATCCACCGGTGTGGAGCGCCAGCAGCTGAAGTGGTTCGCGTTCGCCTCCATCCTCCTCGCCGTGTACTTCGTGGTGACCGCGATCCTCGAAGCCGTCGGCATCTCCGAGGGACCCATCGGCCAGATCGTCTCCGGCCTCGTGTTCGCCGGTCTCCCGGTGGCCGTCGGGATCGCGATCCTCCAGTACCACCTGTGGGATCTCGACGTCGTGGTGAAGAAGGCCGTCGTCGCCGGGGCGCTTGTCGTGCTCGCGGTAGGTGTGTACGCCGGGGCAGTGGCCCTGATCGGCGCCCTGACCGTCGACGATGACCGGCCCGCCCTCCTGTTCACGATCGCGCTCGGTCTGGGGATCGCGTTCCGTCCCGCGATGCGCGTTGGCCGGAGGGTCGCCGATCGCCTCGTGTACGGGCGGCGCGCCACGCCGTACGAGGTTCTGACCGAGTTCTCCGAGCGCGTCGGGGAGTCCTACGCGACCGAGGACGTCCTTCCGAGGATGGCACAGGTGCTAGGTGAGGGGACCGGCGCCGAGATCGCCCGCGTGTGGCTCCTCGTCGGCGGCGAGTTCCGCGCTGCCGTCGCCTGGCCCCGTGATACGGCGTCGTCGCAGCCGCAGCCTGAGGAACGCGGCGGGTTCAAGGTGCCGGGCGAAACGGCCGTCGAGGTCCGCGACAAGGGCGAGGTTCTCGGCGCGTTGTCGGTCCGGATGCCGGCCTCCGATCCGATGGGTCCATCGAAGCTCCGGCTCGTGCACGACCTGGCCGCTCAGGCCGGGCTCGTCCTGCGGAACGTCCGGCTCGTGGAGGACCTTCGCGCCTCGCGGCAGCGGCTCGTTGCGGCACAGGACGAGGAGCGCCGGCGGCTGGAGCGGAACATCCACGACGGTGCCCAGCAGCAGCTCGTCGCCCTCGCGGTGAAGGCTCGTCTCGCCGGCCAGCTCGCCGAGCGCGACCCCGGGAAGACCGTGGAACTCCTCGGACAGATCGAAGCCGAGACGCAGTCGGCGCTCGAGGACCTGCGCGACCTTGCCCGCGGGATCTACCCGCCGCTGCTCGCGGACCAGGGCCTGGTCGCGGCGCTCCGGGCCCAGTCCCGGAAGAGCCACCTCGGGGTCGAGGTGGATGCCGACGGTCTCGGACGATTCCCGGCCGACGTCGAGGCCACGGTGTACTTCTGCACGCTCGAGGCGCTCCAGAACGTCGCGAAGTACGCCGCCGCCGAGCGAACCGTGATCCGGCTGGCGCGCGCGAACGGCAGTCTCTCCTTCGAGGTCGAGGACGACGGCCGAGGATTCGATCCGGGCGTGCTGGTCTCCGGGTCCGGGCTGCAGGGGATGGCCGACCGGCTCGCCGCCGTGGGAGGCTCTCTGGAGGTCCGCTCGGTGCCGGGGCAGGGCACAACCGTGGCGGGTCATGTGCCGGTCGCCACCGGCTGAACGAGCCAGAAGACGGAGATAGAAGCGATCGTGGAGATGCGAACCGAAGCTCACGCGTCCCGGGGCCGGATGGTCGCGTTCCGCATCGTGGGGTGGTTCCTCGGCGTTGGGACGATCCTGTTCTGGTTGCTCTCCATCGTCTGGACCCTGACGGCCGACGATCCGATCGATCGGAGCCATCGCTTCCACTTGGTGGGCGGCTTCGCGGGGGCCGCGCTGATCGCAGTCTTCTCGGTCGTGTTCGTGATGCGCCCCACCTGGACCGCTGCGTGGCACGTCCTGATCGCCCAGACGTTCGCGTCGCTGTTCGGCGGCCTCATGGGAGGCGATCTCGTGCCGGGCTTCTATGTCGCGAACGTCGTCGGGCTGCTCATCCTGGGTGCGTTGCACCCGGATCCACGCTCCCTCCTCCGTCTGCCTGGTCACCCGAGCGTCGCGCTCCTCACGTACGCACTCCTCTGCACGATCCCCGCCTGGATCTACGCGGTCGAGAACGCGGACCTCCAGCACGGTCCCGTATCAGACCCACACGTCGAGCTGCATCACTGGTCGGGTGTGGCCGTCGCCGCGCTCTCGATCGCCGGGGCTGCGCTCGCCACGTCGCTGCGAGGAGAGGGCTGGCGGGTCGCGAGCGCGGCGACGGCGATCGCGGCGGCCGCGTTCGGGATCGCCGGTCTCGTGTTCGCGGACTACCCGGGAGCGCCCATCGACTCCTGGTCGTGGCTCGCGATCGCCGCCGGCATCGGCTTCTGGATCCTCACCCGGATCGAGGCGGCGCGGGAGGCCCCGTCGACGTGACGTCGGGGCCACGATCACCGTTCCGCCGCTTCGAGCGATGGCTGGTCGGCGTGTTCATGGCCGTCCTCGTCTTCGTCCTGGAGCGGCTCGTGATGCGGCAGATCCGCAAGAAGGAAGCCGCGCGTGACGCATCCACGGCCGGCGCCGTGACCGTAGGGGAGGGCTAGCGGATGCATCGTTGGTGGGTCTTCCTCCACATCGCCGGGGCGTTCGGGTTCCTGATGGCGCACGGCGTCTCGGCCTACGTGACACTTCGGCTCCCCAAGGAGCGCGATCCGGCGCGCGTGAGCCAGCTGCTCGAGCTCTCGGCGTCCTCGGTCGGCTTCATGTGGAATTCGATCGGCGTGCTGCTCATCGGGGGGATCGCTGCCGGGTTCACCGGGCATTTCTGGGGTCAGGGGTGGATCTGGGCGGCGATCGTCGTCCTGCTCGTCGTCATGGCGGCGATGTACGCGATGGGCACCACATGGGCGAAACGGCTGCGGACGATCTCCGGCGCGATGGTGGAGGGGACGGAAGCCGTCTCGAGGCCTCAGTTCGAGGAGATCCTCCGATCGAAGCGGCCCTACACGATCGCGGCGATCGGGTTCGTCGGCTTGCTCGCGATCCTGTGGCTGATGATCTTCAAGCCGACGCTCGGGTTCGGCGGGGACCTCGCCGCCGAGTGTCCGGCGCCGTCGGCGGACGCCCTCGCCGTATGCGCCGTGGACGACCAGAGCTTCGTCTCGGAGCGTCTGACGGCCCCTGCGGATCGACCGTTCGAGCTGGTGTTCGCGAACCTCGACGAGGCGATCGACCACAACGTGGCGATCTATCGAGAGGACTTCCCGAACGCGGCCGTGTACGAGTCGGCAACGATCACCGGGACGGACGAGCTCACCGATGAGGTCGGCGCGCTCGAACCCGGCAGGTACACGTTCCTCTGTCAGATCCATCCCATCATGGAAGGCACCCTGGAGGTCGGGTAGATGCCGTACCGGACGATCGTCGTGGGCACCGACGGCTCCCCCACCGCGACGGTCGCCGTCGAGGTGGCGCAGAAGCTCGCGAAGCGGCTCCGCGGTCGGCTGGTCCTCGTCGGGGCGCTCGACGCGTACGGCGTGTCCCGGCAGCCGTTGCAGACGGCGCTCTACGAAGCCGCGGAGGGCGCGCGAGCGAAGAAGGTCGACGCCACCGCCGAGCTGATCGAAGGCACGCCGGGGGAGTCGATCCTCGCCGCGGCGATCAAGCACGACGCCGATCTGATCGTGGTCGGGAACCGTGGGATGGGCCAGGCGACCCGCTTCCGGCTGGGCAGCGTTCCGGACTGGGTGGCGCATGACGCGCCGTGCGACCTCCTCATCGTCGACACGACCGGCCGCGCCGGTCCACGCGAACCCGCGCCTCCCTACTCGAGGATCCTTGCGGGAACGGACGGGTCCGGGACGGCGACCGAGGCCGTGCGCAAGGCGTACACGCTCGCGTCCGTCTACGCCGGCTCGGTGATCCTCGTGCACGTGGGCGATCCGCTCGTGGGCGCGATCAAGCTCGAGGAGGTCACGTCTGCCAAACCGGAGGATGTGGAGGTCCAGAAGCGGACCGTCGACGGCGACCCCGCCCAGCGGATCTGCGAGCTCGCCGAGGCAGAAGACGTCCAACTCGTCGTGGTCGGCAACAAGGGGATGGCCGGGGTCCGGCGGTTCCTCGGCTCGGTGCCGAACAAGGTCGCGCACGAGGTGCCGTCGGATGTCTTGATCGTGAAGACGGTAGACCGCTCGGTCGACGATCTCGATGCCGGCCACGGTGGCCTGGTGAGCGTGGCCGGACGGCAGCTGGCCGTCTATCGCGATGACGAGGGCAAGACGCACGAGCTCTCGCCGCGCTGCACGCACATGGGCTGCACGGTCGACTGGAACGACAGCGCCAGGACCTGGGACTGCCCCTGTCACGGGTCGCGGTTCGCCGCCGACGGATCCGTCGTGCACGGGCCGGCGTCGGAGCCGCTCGAACGGATCGGCGGGTCGGCGCCGACCGCCGGCGCCGCTCCCGCCGTATCCGACGGCGAGCCGCTCTCCTCACCCGATCGGGGCTCGGCCCCCGCGGAGGGGAGACGCCGGTTCGTGATCGTCGGGGCCAGCCTGGCGGGCGCCACCGCCGCCGCGACGCTCCGCGACGAGGGGTTCGACGGCGACCTCGTCCTCATCGGCTCGGAGCCGGCCTTCCCGTACGAGCGGCCGCCGCTCTCGAAGACCTTCCTGCGAGGGGAGTCCACGATCCAGGAGGCGATGGTCCGGCCGGAGGCCTTCTACGCGGACAATCGGATCGAGACGCGCTTCGGCACGACGGTGCTCGGTGTGGATGCGGCCGCGAGGACGATCGGGGTCGCCGGCGGGGATCCGATCGGGTTCGACTCGCTCCTGATCGCGACGGGCGCACGCAATCGCCGCTTCCCGATCCCGGGGATCGACCTGCCCGGCGTCTTGGACCTCCGCACCCTCGGCGACGCGGCGAGGATCAGGGCCGAGATGGTGCCCGGGCGCCGGGTCGTGATGGCCGGGATGGGCTTCATCGGCTCCGAGGTGGCGGCGTCGCTCCGACAGCGCGGGTTGGAGGTGCACGTCGTCGCGGGCGGGAAGGCGCCGCTCGACCGGGTCCTCGGGGAGGAGGTCGGCGGCGTGCTCGAGGGGATCCATCGCGATCACGGCGTCGAGATGACGTTCGACGACCAGGTGACAGGCTTCGAGGGCAACGGGCGGGTGCGTGCGGTCACCACCGCGAACGGCCTGCGGATCGACTGCGACTTCGTCGTGCTCGGTCTCGGCGTCGAACCGGTCACGGACTTCCTTGACGGATCGGGGATCGCTGTGGACGACGGGGTGCTCGTCGACGAGCACTGCCGGTCGAACGTGGACGGCGTGTTCGCCGCCGGCGACGTCGCCCGGCACTTCCATCCCGTCTTCGGAGAGCGGATCCGCATCGAGCACTGGAACAACGCGCGCCGGCAGGGTCGCGCCGCCGCCCTGAACATGCTGGGGCGAACGACGCCGTACGACGAGGTGCACTGGTTCTGGTCCGACCAGTACGAGCACACGATCCAGTACGCGGGGTATCACCACGGATGGGACGACCTGGTGATCCGCGGAAGCATGGAGTCGAGGAGCTTCGCCGCGTTCTACCTGACGGCCGGGAGGGTCCGGGCGGTCGTCTCGATCGACCGTCCCTCCGACGTCCGCGATTCGATGGAGCTGATCCGGGCCGGCGGTCGCGCCGACGCTCGGAGGCTCCGGGACGAGGCCGTGGAGCTCGCCTCGCTAGGATGAGCGTGAGGCCCGAGAGGCAACGGCCGGGGAGAGCGACGGCCGGGAGACCTGAGGAGACGAGATGACGACGGATGTCGAGGCGCTCCGGAGGGTCCGCTTCTTCGAGGAGCTCACCGACGAGGACCTGGGGCGGGTCGCCAAGATCGGGCAGCGCCGGAGCTTCGCCGCCGGCGAGGCGCTCGTCGAGCGGGATTCGGATCGCGGCGGGCTCTTCGTGCTCCTGGCCGGCTCGGCTCGGGTGGAGGTGGGTGGTGCCGTCCATGACCTCGCGCCCGGCGACTTCTTCGGTGAGATGGCGTTGCTCGGCCACACGCGCCGCTCGGCGAGCGTCACGGCCGCGGAGCCGGTCGAGGCGCTCGTGATCGAGACGATCTACTTCGAGCCGTTCCTGATCCAGAACCCGAGCGTCGCGGTGGCGATCCTGCACGGTGTGGTCGAGCGGCTCCGCGAGGTGCAGGAGCGGATCGACACCGGAACGTGAACTAGCGCCTGCGGCTCCGGAAGAGGTCCAGGAGCATCCCCGCCGTCAGCAATGCGCCGACGATCCCGAACGTGATCGGAACCCAGCCGGGGACCCGCACCGAGGTCGCCGTGAGCCCGCTCGCGAGGATCGCCGCGCCCGCGGTCAGACCGAGCGCGAGGTGACGCCCGGCCCGGCGCACCGTGGCCTCGAGCGGCCCGGCCCGGAAGTTGATCTCCATCTTCTGGCCGGGCCGGGCGCCGATCATCCGCTCGATCGCCTCCACGACCCGCATCGCTCGGACCTTGAACTTCTGCGACTGATAGAAGACGGCCTTCGGGTCGAGCCTTCCCGCCATGCCCCTGAGCAGGCTCCGCATCAGGAACTTCCCCGCCACCTCGAACGGATCGAGGTCCGGATCGAGCTGCGCCGTCGCCAGCTGCATCTGCGCCAGCGCCTTCCCCGTGAGCGCGAGCGACGCCGGCAACGGCACGCCGTGGCGGACGGAGATCTCGGTCATCTCCTGGAGGATCGGGCCGAGCTGGATGTCCTTCAGCGACGAGGTCCGGTGGCGGGCCATGATCGAGCCGATCTCCGTCTGGAACCGATCCACGTCGAGGTCGCTCCGCTCGATCGCGTTCGCGAGCATCAGCGTGACGTCGGTGAGGAACCCCACGTCGTCCTGGGAGAACGCCATCAGCAGCAGCATCAGCTGCTCGCGCATCTCCGCTCCCACCTCGCCGACCATCCCGAGGTCGAGGAAGTAGAGACGTTCCTCCTCCGGCTGCCACATCAGGTTCCCCGGGTGCGGGTCGGCGTGGAAGAAGCCGTCGACCATGATCTGCTTGTAGAAGGACTCGAGCAGCTGACGGGCGGCCTCGCGCCGCGGCGCACCCTCCGACGCCGTGTCGATCGGCCCGCCGCCCACGTCGTGCATCACGAGCAGGCGCGACGTGGACAGGTCGTGGTGGACCTCAGGTACCGCGAGCCGCGGGAACGACTCGAGCACCTCGCCGATCCGCTGCATGTTCGACGCCTCCTGACGGAAGTCGAGCTCTCGCTGGAGCGAGTCCGACAGGTGCTGGAAGACGGCCTCCATATCGATCACGAGCTTCAGGCTCGGGCGCTTCGCAGCCTTCTCCGCGAAGACCTCGAGCAGCGCGAGGTCCTGTTCGATCAGCTCCCGAGCGTCGGGACGCTGGATCTTGATCACGACCTTCTGCCCGGTTGCGAGCGAGGCGCGATGGACCTGCGCGATCGTCCCGGCGGCGAGCGGTTGGGGCTCCACGGTCTCGAACACGTCCTCCCAGGGCACCCCGAGCTCCTGCTCCATCACGGAGACGACCTGTGCCTCCGACAGGGGCGGCACGTTGTCCTGCAGGGTCGCGAGATCCTCGATGAACTCGGGGGGAAGGAGGTCCGGCCGGGTCGAGAGGATCTGCCCGAGCTTGCAGAACGTGGGACCGAGATCCTCGAGCGCGGTCCGGAGTCGCTTGGCTTGCCGCCGTCGGCCGACCGCCCCTTCCTCGTCGGGACGACCGAACAGCTCTCGCAGGCCGTGCTTGGCGAAGACGACGCCGATCTTGGTCCCTCGAGCAACCAGGTGCGGATGGATCACGGGCTCGACTGTGGAAGAGCGGATCGCGGTGGACGTGCCCTTGCCCCGTATCGCCGTCGTCTGCCCGTTCGTCGTGTTCACGATGATCACCGTGCATCGGGCGTTGTGGCTGATCCGGTTCGGGACGTTGCCGAGGAGGAACTCCTTCCGTCCGGCCATCCCGGCATTGCCGACGATCAAGACGTCCACGGCCTGGTCCTCGGAGGAACGCACGATCGCCCTGGCGGGATCGTCGTCGATCACGACGTGGGCGTGTCCGCGCTCACCGGCCAGCTGCATGGTGTAGACCTGCAGCTCGTCGGCCGCGCTGCGAGCCCGGGTCGCCTCGGCTGCTCCGTGCTCCGTGTCGGCGGCGTGCTCCGGGACGATCACCTGAACGACGTGAAGCTCGGCGCCGAACCGCTCGGCGAACGACGCGGCCCACGCCACCGCCCTCGTCGCGGTCTCGGAGCGGTCCGTGCCCACCATCACGCGATGGACGGGGCCGATGGGGTCGGTGTCGGTGATGGCCATGGGTCGCATCATGGCGCCTGCCGCGCTCGCAGCCAACGGGGGAGCCCTGCGGACACGAGGTGATGGCAGCACCCGCACCCGTCCCGACCAGGGCCGTTGGTATCCTGCCTCGTCCGCCGGAGTAGCTCAGTGGTAGAGCAACCGCCTCGTAAGTGGTAGGTCATGGGTTCGAATCCCATCTCCGGCTCCCTGAGATCCGAGGAGTTGCGAAAGGAGCGAGCAGGTTGGGAGAATCCCGGCGGATGAGGGCCTTCCGAGCGATCCTGCTTGCTCCCGCCCTCGTCGTCCTTTCGGCGGGCGTCGCGTCCGCCCAGACGCCGATCGACCCCTCCGTCAGCCCCGAGCTCAACACGGGTGGCTGGGTCCACGGCATGGCCATCCTGCTCGGCATCATCGGTCTGATCGTGATCCTCCTGTTGGTGGCCGGCTACATCCGTTTCGCCCCCCGGTTCTCCACCGACGAATCGACCCTGAAGGTGGTACGCGCCGACCGCGTCCGACCGGGCCAGGAGCTCCCCCGCCGGACCGTGGACATCAAGGCCGCCGTGCCCGTCGTCGTCGCGCCGCCGCCGCTGCCGCAACCGGCCGGCGTCGCCGCCGCGCCGGCCGCTGCCGCGGCTCCGGCACCGGCCGCCGCCCCCGCAGCGCCTGGCCCCGCGGCTCCCGCCCAGTCGGGCCCCGGGGCCGAGGCCCCCTCGACCGAGGCACCGCAGGCCGAACCCGCGAGCGAAGCCGCCCCGTCGGAGGCGGACGCCGCGACCGAGACGAGGGAGACGCCCGCCGCCGAAGCCTCCGCTCCGGCTCCCGCGCCTACAGCGCATGCCGAGGTCTCCCTCGATCAGGAGGTCTTCGACCGAACGTTGAAGGAGCTCCTCGACAAGGGAACGGACAAGCGGGTCGCTGAGGGACAGGCGCGGCGCGCGGCGATGATCGCCGCTCGCAAGAAGGCGGCCGGGGAGGCCTAGCCTCGCCGAGCGCGTAGCCTGTCGGGATGGACGCCACCCAGGTCGACTGGTCCATGGGTTCGCAGGCCGCCCATCTGGCGGACTGGGACGCGGCGCTCGCTATCGGTCGGCGAGTGGCCGGCCCCGGCGTCTCCGTCCCCGCGTCCGAACGCGCCCGCATGCGCGAGGACTTCGCGGAGCTCACCCCGTTCGCGGAGGAACGGATCACCGAGTTCACCTCGCTCGACCCGAGTGGATTCCGATCGCGCGCGTGGGTCATGGCCAGGAGCGAGTGGATCCGCGCGAATCTGAACGGCCTCCAACGGATGCTGGAGCCCTTGGCCGGTCGCATCCTCGCGAAAGGCTCCGGCAACGGCTCGCTCCGCCGGAAGGCGCTCGGCGCGCAGGCGGGTGGGCTCCTGGGGTACGTCTCGCGCCGTGTGCTCGGTCAGTACGACGCGTTCCTCCCGCCCGACGACGAAGGGCTCCTCTATTTCGTCGGTCCCAACGTGGCGGAGGTCGAACAACGGTTCCTTCTCCCGCCCCGCGACTTCCGATTGTGGATCGCGGTTCACGAGGTGACCCATCGCGTGCAGTTCGGGTCGGCGCCATGGCTGCGTGACCACATCCGCGGTCAGGTGGATCGGTACCTCGGCACGGTGAGCCTGGAGTCGAACGATCTCGGGAAGCAGCTCCGCCGGGCGATCGACGAGGCGCGGGCCGGTGCAGACGTCCGTGGCATGGGCGGGCTGTTCCTCCTCCTGAACGACGAGCAGCGCGAGATCGTGCGGCACGTTCAGGGCGTGATGTCCCTGCTCGAGGGACATGCCTCCTTCGTGATGAACGAGGTCGCGAAGGACCACGTCAAGGATCTCGGCAGGATGCGCAAGGCGCTGGCCGAGCGGCGGCGGCGCGCCGGCGGGATCGAGCGCTCCTTCCAGCGCGCGATCGGGTTCGACAAGAAGATCGAGCAGTACGACGCCGGCGAGCGGTTCGTCCGAGAGGTCGTGTCGCGCGCGGGCATGGATGGGCTCAACCGCGTCTGGCTCGCACCCGAGGGGCTCCCCACGGTGGAGGAGATCGCCGAACCGTCTGCCTGGGTCGCGCGCGTCGCCGGGAGCTGACGTGCCGCGCCGGCCGCCGGCCGTCGCCAAGGTGCTCGAGCGGGTCACGAAGACGGCTCGGGAGCACGACCTGTTCGCACCCGGGGACCTGATCCTCGTCTCCTGCAGCGGCGGTCCCGACTCGGTGTGCCTCCTGTACTCGCTCTGGCACCTCAGGCGGCTCTTCGAGATCCGTCTGGCGGTCTTCCACTTCGACCACAAGCTCCGGCCCGATTCCGCGAAGGACGCCGTCTATGTGCGGAGGCTCGCCGAGCGGCTGAAGCTGGCCGTCCATCTCCGAGAGGCGAGCGACCGGCCGGAGCGAGGCGTCTCGGTGGAGGCCTGGGCCACAGCTCGGCGAGGTGACGCATCGAACGACGTTCGTCGTGAGATCGGGGCCGACGCCACGGCGGAGGGGCACACCCTCGACGATCAGGCGGAGACCGTGCTGCTCAACCTGGTCCGGGGCTCCGGCCTCGAGGGGATGGCCGGGATCGATCCCGGACATCGGGAGCGCGCTCGCATCGTGCAACCGCTCCTCGATGTCGCGCGAGCGGAGGTCGAAGCGTTCTGTGGCGCGCTCCACCTGCGGCCCCGCCGCGATCCGATGAACGAGGATCGCCGCTACCTCCGGGCGGCGATCCGGCACGAGGTGCTGCCGGTGCTCGAGGCGAAGACGGGCCGAGGCGTGACCAGGTCGATCGTCCGCACCGCCAGCCTCCTCCGGGCCGACCGGGACGAGCTCAACGCCATCGCCCTGGCCGCGTACCGGGAGACGGTCGAGAGCGAGCGCGGGGGCGAGGTGCGGTTCGATGCGAGGAGGCTCACCGCCCTCCCATCACCGGTCGCCTCCCGAGTGATCCGTCTGGCTGTCTACGACGCGCGGTCGGGAGACTGGACGGCTCCGTGGTCGAAGGAGGCGATCGACGCGGTGCTCGATCTCGCCCAAGGCCGGCCGGGACGGAGACGAGATCTTCCCGAAGGCTTGAAGGCCGTCCGCGAGAAGGGGTACGTTCGCGTCACTCGTTCTTCCCCGGATCCCCGCGAGAGCTGATGGGTTCTTCGACGCGCGAAGGGGGAGCGATGGCAGCGGTCTCTACACTGACCGACTACGTGCAGGCATATCAGCCCGACATCGAACGCGTCCTGATCTCCTCGGAGGAGATCCAGGGCAAGCTCGCCGAGATGGGCGAGCAGATCTCGGCGGATTACGAAGGCTCCTCGTTGTTGCTCGTGGGCGTCCTGAAAGGAGCGTTCGTCGTGATGGCGGACCTCGCGCGCTACGTGCGGCTCCCGCTGGAGTTCGACTTCATGGCGGTGTCCTCCTACGGAGCGGCCACGAAGACCTCGGGCGTGGTGCGGATCCTGAAGGACCTCGATCACGATCTCGAGGGGATGGACGTGCTGCTCGTCGAGGACATCGTGGACTCCGGGCTCACGCTCAAGTACCTGCTGAAGAACCTCGCTGCGCGGAAACCCGCCTCGCTCGAGGTCGCCGCGCTCCTGCGGAAGACCGGTATCCAGAAGGTCCCGCTCGACATCCGCTACGTCGGGTTCGACATCCCGCCCGACTTCGTGGTCGGCTACGGGCTCGACTTCGCCGAGCGGTATCGCAACCTCCCCTACATCGCCACGCTGAAGCCGGAGGCGTACGGCGGCTAGGGGAACCACCCGAGCGATCGCGCCCGTCGGAACCGGCGTGAAGCGGATCGCGTTCCTCCTCGTCGTCATCCTCGTCGCGTGCGGCGACGGCTCCGGCGACGGGGACGGCGCCTCGGGGGTCCGTGGTCGAGCGCTCGCCGGTCCCCAGTGCCCGGTCGAGATGGCGGAGTCTCCGTGTCCGGATCTCCCCTGGGAAGGCACCGTCGTCGCGACCGCGGCGGATTCCGGCGAGACGTTCACCGCCTCCACCGATGCCGACGGCCGCTTCGAGCTTCCGCTCTCGCCGGGGACCTACGAGGTGACGATCGACGCGGCGTCCACGCCCCCGACCGCGGTATCGCAGACCGTCACGGTCGAAGAAGGCTCGTTCACCGAGATCGAGGTGTTCGTCGACACGGGCATCCGGTAGCGCGACCTGTCGCTCCAGGGACGGGTGCTACGCTTGCTCACGGGCTCGGGCGCGTACATGCCGGGGCCCGTTGCATCCCCGAAACGGCTCTCTGTGGCCCTGAAAGAGGCGATCCGTGGCCCAGCCCGATCCTCCGTTCCGACGCCTCGCCCGCACGCCGACCTTGTGGATCGTCGGCGCGGTCGTCGTGTTCTTCGGCGTGCTGTCGCTCGTCCAGCGCCCCGAGACGGCGGAAGAGATCAACCTCTCACGGTTCTGGGCCTTCCTCGAGGACGGGCGGATCCGCAACGCGGAGCTCCTCGAGGGCGAGCAGGTGCTCCGCGGTGAGCTCACGGACGGCAAGGAGTACGTCGTCACGTATCCGGTCGAGCTGGCCGACGAGCTCACCACCGAGCTCCGGGAAGCCGACGTCCCCATCCAGGCCAGGTCGCAGAAGCCCAACGACCTCGTGCAGCTCCTGTACTACGTCCTGCCGATCCTGCTCCTCGCCGGGCTCCTCCTCTGGATGATGAATCGTGCCCAGGGCGGCAGCGGGCGCGTGATGCAGTTCGGTCGCAGCCGGCACAAGACCGTCGGGAAGGATCAGCCGAAGACCACGTTCAAGGACGTCGCCGGCGTGGACGAGGCGATCGAGGAGCTGGAGGAGGTCAAGGAGTACCTGCAGCACCCGTCGAAGTTCCAAGCGATGGGTGCGAAGATCCCCCGAGGCGTCCTCCTGTTCGGACCTCCCGGCACCGGCAAGACCCTCCTCGCGCGGGCGGTCGCAGGAGAGGCGGGCGTGCCGTTCTACTCGATCAGCGGGTCGGACTTCGTCGAGATGTTCGTCGGCGTCGGCGCCGCGCGGGTCCGTGACCTGTTCGAGCAGGCGAAGGCGAGCGCTCCGGCGATCGTGTTCGTCGATGAGATCGACGCCGTCGGCCGCCATCGCGGCGCGGGGCTCGGCGGCGGCCACGACGAACGCGAACAGACCCTGAACCAGCTGCTCGTCGAGATGGACGGTTTCGACCAACGGTCGACCGTGATCCTGATGGCCGCCACGAACCGGCCCGACATCCTGGATCCGGCCCTGCTCCGGCCGGGGCGCTTCGATCGACAGATCGTCGTCGACCGGCCCGACCTCGAGGGCCGGAAGGCGATCCTCCACATCCACGCGAAGGGCAAGCCGCTCGATCCGGGGGTCGACCTCGAGATCCTCGCGCGGCGCACCCCGGGCTTCACGGGCGCCGATCTCGCGAACGTGATCAACGAGGCCGCGCTCCTCGCGGCGCGACGGTCGAAGAAGACGATCACGATGAAAGAGGTCGAGGAAGCCGTCGACCGGGTGATGGCGGGACCGGAGCGCAAGAGCCGCGTGATGAGCGAGCAGGAGCGGCGGCTGATCGCCTACCACGAAGGGGGTCACGCGATGGTCGCGCACGTCCTCCCGAACACCGACGAGGTTCACAAGATCACCGTGATCCCTCGCGGGCGCGCCCTCGGATACACGCTCACGCTCCCCGAGCAGGACAAGTTCATGATGACGCGGGAGGAGCTCCGCGACGAGCTCGCGATGCTGATGGGCGGACGGGTCGCCGAGGAGATCATCGCCGGCGACGTCTCGACCGGCGCCGGCAACGACATCGAGCGCGCCACGAAGATCGCCCGGCAGATGGTGACGGAGCACGGGATGAGTGACGCGATCGGGCCGAGGACGCTCGGGCAGAAGCAGGGCGAGGTCTTCCTCGGCCGCGACTGGGCGTCCACACCCGACTACTCCGAGGCCGTCGCGTTCGAGATCGATCAGGAGATCAGCCGGCTGATCGACGAGGCGCACGATGTGGCGCTCGAGATCCTGACCCAGCACCGCGAGCGGCTCGACGAGCTCGCGGCACTGCTGCTGCAGAAGGAGACGCTCGATCGCGACGAGGTGGAGGCGTTCTTCAAGGCCGTCGAGAAGCGCGCGCCCCGCGCCCCGGAGGTCCGCAGCGCCGGCCTCGCGGTGTCGCGGACCGAGATGTTCCCCCCGCCCGACGCGCCGGGACCGCTCCGTCGGTGAAGGGACGCCGGCGATGACGGACCGCTGGGCGACGTTCGACTGCTACGGAACCCTGATCGATTGGGACGGAGGCGTGCGCAGGGCGCTGGTCAAGGTGTGGCCCGACGAAGGCGGCGAACGGCTGTTCCAGCGCTACCACGACGTGGAGCCGCGCATCCAAGCCGGGCGAGGCATCACCTATCGGCAGGTCCTGCGTGAGACGCTCGCCACGATCGCCGAGGAGGATGAGCTCGAGGTCCCTCCGGGGCTGGACGACGCGCTGGCCGACTCCGTGCCGTCATGGCGACCGTTCCCCGAGGTGCCGGGAGCACTCGGCGAGCTCCGTGATCGTGGCTGGAAGCTCGCGATCCTGTCGAACACCGACCCGGACATGCTTGGCGCCTCCCTGAAGACGATCGGGGTGGAGGTTGATCTGCGGATCACGGCGGCCGAAGCCGGCTCGTACAAGCCTGCCTTCGGTCATTGGGACACGTTCTTCCGAACGACCTCGGCCGACCGGGCGCGCCACGTGCACGTGGCGGCATCGCTGTATCACGACGTCGAGCCGTGTGCGCAGCTCGGGCTCCCGTGCGTCTGGATCAACCGGTTGGACGAGTCGAGCGATCTCCCACGCGCCGGCGAGCTCCCCAACGTCGCTAGCCTCCCCGCCGCCCTCGACGCGCTGGTTCCCCGGTAGCATCCGCGCGATGGATCTGCTCGGGCCCCCCAACTCGTTCGACGCCAAGAAGGTCGAGGAAGGTGTACGCCTGATCCTCGAAGGGATCGGCGAGGACCCCGACCGCGGTGGACTGCGGGAAACGCCCGCCCGCGTGGCCCGCATGTACGAGGAGACGTTCGCCGGGATCGGCAAGGACGCCTCGGAGCTCGTCACCGTGGTCGAAGGCGCCGACCACGACGAGCTGATCATGGTCCGTGACATCCCACTGCAATCGTTCTGCGAGCACCACCTGATCCCGTTCGCCGGGAAGGCGCACGTCGCGTACATCCCGAACAAGGCGCAACAGATCACGGGTCTGTCGAAGATCGCGCGGGTCGTCGACCTGCTCTCGAAGAAGCCGCAGGTCCAGGAGCGGCTAACGACCGAGATCGCCGAGGCGATCGATCGCGCGCTCACGCCGCGCGGGGTGTTCGTGGTGATCGAGGCCGAGCACCTGTGCATGACGATGCGAGGGATCAAGAAGGCCGGCGCCGTCACCGTGACCTCTGCCGTTCGAGGGCTCTTCCGATCCGACGCCCGTACCCGCCAGGAGGCGATGGATCACATCGGCATGCGCTGAGCGATCCGCGCATGCCCACTAGCATCGGTTCCATGGACCGTGTCTGGCGCTGCCGCGACCGCGAGCTCGTGCTCGAGGCGCGGACGCTCGTGATGGGCATCGTGAACGTCACGCCCGACTCGTTCAGCGACGGAGGGATGTTCGAGGACGCGGATGCCGCGGTGCGGCACGGGCTGCGGCTGCTCGAGGAGGGTGCCGACGTCATCGACGTGGGTGGCGAGTCGACCCGACCGGGGTCCGAGCCGGTGGGGTCCGAGGAGGAGGCGTCGCGCGTGCTGCCGGTGCTGGAAGGCCTCCGGCGCGAAGCGCCGGAGGCCTTCCTGTCGGTGGATACGCGCACGCCGTCGGTCGCGGAGCAGGCCCTCGGCGCCGGCGCCGACGTCGTGAACGACATCGCCGCCGGCACCGACCCCGCGATGTTCGATGCGGTGGCCCGCAGCGGCGCGGGCATGGTCCTGATGCACATGCGGGGGGAGCCGACGACGATGCAAGCCGATCCTCGCTACGACGACGTGGTGGCCGAGGTGCGCGCGTTCCTCGCCGAGCGGATCGAGGCGGCCGTCGCGGCCGGGATCGGCCGCGACCGCCTCTGCGTCGACCCTGGGATCGGGTTCGGGAAGAACCTCGAGCACAACCTCGCCCTCCTGCGATCGATCGGCTCGTTCCGCGAGCTCGGCGTGGCCGTGCTCGCAGGAGCGTCGCGCAAGCGGTTCATCGGCGAGCTCTCGGGGGTCGACGACGCCGTCGACCGACGGGACGGCTCCCTCGCCGCCGCGGTGTGGTGCGGGGCGCAGGGCGTGGACGTCGTCCGGGTCCACGACGTCGCCCCGACGGTCCAGGCGCTCCGGGTGGCGGACGCGATCGCGCGAGAGCGCCCGTGACCGGCGATCCGATCCTGCTGCTCCTTCACGACGAGGGCCGATCGAGCGAACAGTGGAAGGAGTTCGTGCCCCTCCTCGAGTCACGATTCCGCGTGATCACGCCCGATCTGCCTCAAGGAGACGAGTCGGCCGCGATCGACGTTGTCCGGGGCGCGCTCGGCGGGGAGCGGTACGGCGTGATCGGCCACGGGACGGGCGGGTCGCTCGCCCAGGTCCTGGCCGCCCGGGGCGGCGTCGACGCGATGGTCCTCCTCGACGCGCCGCGTGCTCACGATGCCGACGACGGGATCCTGGCCTCGTTCGACTTCCCCGTGCTCTTGCTCTGGGGAGAGGACGACGCCGTGGTACCGGTGTCGGTGGCCGAGGAGTTGAACGACGCGATCGCGACGTCGACGCTCGGGCTCCTGCCCGGATGCGGTCACGATCTCACCGACGAGGCCGCCGCGACGATCGCCCCGATGATCCTCGAGTACCTGCGGGCGCGCTACCTACGGGAGCCGCATCGAGCGGGCCACGCCCACGACGGCGTCGTGCGGATCCAGCTCGAACGCCGCCCACCGTGGCTGGACCTGGAGGAGGACGAGCGCGACGATTGGTTCGTGCCCGACGACGACGAGGAGGCTTCGCCATGACCCGAGCTCGCCTGTTCCTGACGGGGATCCGCGCCGAGGGCCGCCACGGAGCGCGCGACGGCGAGAAGGATCAGCCCCAGCCCTTCGTCGTGGACCTCGACATCGAGGTGGATGCCCCGCGCGACTCGATCGACGCGACGGCCGACTATCGCGGGGTCACGGACGCCGTGCGCGAGATCGTGGAGGACGGATCCTTCGACCTCATCGAGGCGATGGCCGATGCGATCGCTCGCCGGGTCGGCTCGTTCCCGCACGTGGGTCAAGTGACGGCCGTGGTGCACAAGCCGAACGCCGCCGGCCGTCTCGGCATCGATGGGGTGGCCGCCGGGGCCACGGTCTCCGCCGGCGAGTGACGAGGGACCCGGTGGGGACCGTGGCGTTCCTCGGGCTCGGGTCGAACCTCGGCGACCGCCTCACGAACCTGCAGGGCGCGGTCGACCTGCTCCACGGGGAGCCCGGACTGCGGGTGGTGGCGTCCAGCAGGGTCTGGGAGACGGTGCCGGTGGGCGGGCCGCCGCAGCCCGATTACCTGAACGCCGTGATCCGCGTGGAGACCGATCTCTCCGCTCGGGACCTGCTCGACGTGGCGCACCGGGTGGAGGAGCGCCTGGGACGTGTCCGGAAGGAGCGTTGGGGGGCGCGCTCGATCGACGTCGACGTCCTGCTGTTCGACGAGGAGACGATCGACGAGTCCGACCTCGTCGTACCGCATCCGCGCTTGGCTCAGCGAGCGTTCGTCCTCCTGCCGCTACTCGAGCTGGTCGCGGATCCCGTCCTGCCCGACGGGACGCGGCTGCGGGATCTGCGCGTGAACACCGACGGCGTGGCGCCCTCGGCGTCTCCGCTGGCGGTGCGCCCCTGACCGGCTGGGCGTGAGGCCGTTCGGGTCGAGTTGCGATACTCAGCCGCATGAGGGTCGCCGTGATCGGTGCGGGCACGGTGGGCACGGCCGTGGCGGTCCTGCTCCAACGGGCCGGACATCGGCTGGTGGGGGTGTCCGGCAGAGCCGGGACCCAGGACCGCGCCGCCAGGTTTCTCCCGGGGGTCCCGGTGCGAGCGCCCGCCGACGCGGCCGCCGCGGCGGAGCTCGTCGTGATCGGCACGCCCGACGATGCGATCGAGGCGACGGTGGCCGAACTCGCCACGACAGGGGCGCTGACGACGGGCGCCTGGGTCATGCATCTCTCGGGCTCCCTCGGACTCGACGCACTCCGGGCCACCGTCGGAGTGGGTGCGCAGCCGCCTCGCCCTGCATCCGCTCCAGACGTTCCCGGACGTCGGGGCCGCGCTGGAGGGTCTGCCCGGCTGCTGGATCGCCGTGACCGCGGACGATGCCGAGGGCGCACGTGTCGGGGCACGGCTCGCCGAGGATCTCCGCGGTGTGCCGTTCGCCTTGGCGGACGAGCTGCGTCCGCTGTACCACGCGGCGGCCGTCTTCGCGTCCAACTCGCTCGTGACGGTGTCCGCGATCGCCGAGTCGTTGTTCGAGGCGACCGGGGTTCCCGACCCCAGGGCGGCGATGGCTCCGTTGCAGCGGGCGACCCTCGACAACGTCGAGCAGCTGGGCTCCGCTCGGGCGCTGACGGGCCCCGCCATCCGCGGCGACGCCGGCACGGTCCGGCGGCACCTCGAAGCCCTCGAGCAGCACGCTCCCGAGCTCGTCCCCGTCTACGTCGCGCTGGCGAGGTCGACCCTGCAGCTCGCGGAACGTTCCGGGCGGGCCTCTCCCGCTTCGCGGGGCGCGGTGGAGGACGTGCTTGCCGGATGGACCTGATCCGGACCGCGGAGGAGGTGCACCGCCTGACAGCCGCCTGGCTGCGAGATGGTGACGTGGGACTCGTCCCGACGATGGGTTCCCTGCACGCCGGTCACACGTCGCTGATCCGACGAGCTCAGGAGGAGGCGCGTCGCGTGCTCGTGACGATCTTCGTGAACCCCGCCCAGTTCGGTCCCGGCGAGGATCTCGCCGCGTATCCCCGCGACGAGGCCGGGGACCTGGAGATCTGTGCACGGCTGGGCGTCGACGCGGTCTGGGCGCCGCCGATCGACGAGGTCTATCCGGACGGTGTTCCCCTCCCGGAGCCCGATCCGGGGCCCGTCGGCGACACGTTCGAGGGTGCGGCCAGGCCCGGACACTTCCACGGTGTGCTGAAGGTGGTCCATCGCCTCTTCGACGTGACGGGGCCGTGCCGCGCCGTCTTCGGCCTGAAGGACGCCCAGCAAGTGTTCCTCGTTCAGCGGATGGTGCGCGAGGAAGGGCTGCCCGTCACGATCGTGCCGGTCCCCACCGTTCGCGAGACCGACGGTCTCGCGTGCTCGTCCCGGAACGCCCGACTCGCCCCGGAGGAGCGGGAGCAGGCAGGCTGCCTCTTCCTCGCCCTGTCCGAGGCGGCAGGCCTCGCGCGGGCCGGGGAACGGGAGACCGCGGTCCTCGTCGCGGCGATGGCCCGCGAGATCGGGGCGACGCCGATGGCGCGGCCCGACTACGTCGCCGTGGTCGGGGACGACACCTTCGAGGCGGTCACGCGTGTGGACGGACCCGCGCGGGCTCTCGTCGCCGTCCGGTTCCCGTCCGCGCGTCTGATCGACAACCTGCTGCTGCCCGCACCCGCCGGCGCGCGCTGAACGGGTTGTCGCCGCTCGGCCCGTGGGCCACGATGGACCGTTCCTGCTCGCATCCGTCCAGGGGAGTGCGCGATGCTGCTCACGGCCGACGTCGGCAACACGGAAACGGTGCTCGGGGTCTTCGACGGCCCGGGGCTCGTCCACACCTGGCGCCTCTCTTCGCAGCCAGAGCGCTCCGCCGACGAGATCGCGCTCGTGTTCGCGGGGCTGCTCGAGCATCGGGGGCTGTCCCTGGAGAAGCTCTCGGGACTCTGCATCGCCTCGGTCGTCCCCGACGTCACGCAGCAGCTCCGCGAGATGGCTGCTCGCTACCTGTCCTTCGAGCCGTTGGTGGTCGGCCCCGGGACGAAGACCGGCGTCTCCGTGCTCACGGACAATCCGCGGGAGGTCGGCGCGGACCGGATCGTGAACACGCTGGCCGCCTACACGAGGTTCGGCGGCCCCTCGATCGTCGTGGACTTCGGCACGGGGACGAACTTCGACGTCGTCTCGGAACACGGCGAGTTCCTCGGCGGGGTCATCGCGCCCGGTCTGCAGATCTCCGCAGAGACGCTGGTCCGGCGCGCGGCGAGGCTCACCCGCGTCGAGATGGAGGCCCCGGCATCCGTGATCGGCAAGAACACGGTCGAGGCGATCCAGTCCGGGCTCGTGTTCGGCACGGCGGGCGAGGTCGACGGGATCGTCGACCGGGTCCGGCGCCAGCTCGGTGGCGCCACCACGATCGCGACCGGCGGGCTGGCGACGGTGGTCATCCCGCACTGCCGCACGATCGATCACCACGAGCCGTTCCTGACCCTCGAAGGTCTGCGACTGGTCCACGAGAAGAACGTGGATGACTGAACCGGCGGATACGAGCGGCCCCTCGCGCGAGGAGGAGGTCCTCAGAGCCCGACGCGCATCGCTCGAGCGGCTCGGAGATCGGGCGTTCGCGCTCACCCTGAAGGACGCGCTCGACGTGGACGAGCCCGTCGGGACCGCGGTCATCCGTGAGCGGTACGGGGACCTTCCCCCGGACCATCGGGCCGAGGAGACGGTCACCGTCGCCGGTCGCGTGGTCCTGAAGCGGGACATGGGGAAACTGAAGTTCCTCACGCTCCGTGATGGGAGCGGCGACCTCCAGCTCGTCTGCAACCAGGCCGAGCTGGAGCCCGAGCCCTTCGCGCTCCTGGACGAGGTGGACCTCGGTGACATCGTCGCGGCCACCGGCCCTGTCGGGACGACGCGCCGTGGCGAGCTCTCGGTCTTCGTTGCCCGCTGGGCGATGCTGACGAAGTCCCTCCGTCCGCTGCCGGAGAAGTGGCACGGCCTCAAGGACCCGGACCTCCAGCAGCGGCGACGCTACCTCCATCTGATCGCGGACGAGACCCCTCGCCGCCTCTTCGCCGCGCGCGCGGCACTCCTCCGTGCAGCACGCGAGGTGCTCCACGAACGCCGCTTCGTCGAGTCCGAGGGTCCGATCCTCCAGACGGTGGCGGGCGGCGCGAACGCGCGGCCCTTCACCACCTTCCACGACACGCTCGGCATCGAGATGAAGCTCCGGATCTCGCTCGAGCTCTACCTCAAGCGACTCCTCGTCGGTGGGATCGAGCGCGTCTACGAGCTCGGTCGGAACTTCCGCAACGAGGGGATCGATCGCGACCACAATCCCGAGTTCTCGATGCTCGAGGCGTACCAGGCCTACGGCGACTACACGACGATGATGGAGCTGTCGGAGGCGCTCATCCGCGAGAGCGCCCGCGCGGTGGGCCCGATCATGGGCCGCGACCCCGGAGATCTCACGATCCCGTGGAGGGGACAGGTGATCGATCTCGCCCCGCCGTTCCGACGGCTCGCGATGCTCGACGCCGTATCGACCGCGACGGGTGAGGAGATCACGCTCGATCGTACCGACCTCCCGTCGATCGCGGCGCGGTACGGCGTGCCCGTCGACGATGTGTGGGGCCCGGGGAAGATCGTGGTGGAGCTGTTCGAGAAGCTCGTCGAGGCGACGATCGTCGAACCGACGTTCGTCTGTGACTTCCCCCGGGAGGTGTCGCCGCTCGCGAGACCGCACCGGAAGGATCCCGGCCTGACGGAGCACTTCGACCTGATCATCGGCGGGGTCGAGCTCGTCACCGCGTTCTCGGAGCTGACCGACCCGCTCGAGCAGCGCGCGAAGCTCGAGCTCCAACAGCAGCTGAAGGCGGCGGGCGTCGAGGAGACCCATCCGCTCGATGAGGACTTCCTCCGGGCGCTCGAACACGGGATGCCGCCCGCTGGAGGATTGGGTCTCGGCATCGACCGTCTCCTCATGGTCCTGACCGACGCCGGATCGCTCCGTGACCTCATCATGTTCCCCGCCCACCGACCAGAGGCGCTCGACTGACCCGGACGGTGTCCTACGTCACCTTTCGGCCGGTGACGAACAGCACCCGCCGGTCGTCATGTGCGGTACATCTCTCGCAGGGCTCCGTGGATACGTTCGGATCGGTCTCGAACGACCCGGATGGCCCGGAAGCGCAGCGCCGAGCGATCGGCGCGGCGCGGCTGGGGAAACAGGGGGTGGCCCCGACGCACCCGGGGCATCCGTGAGGGCCGGCTCGCCGAAGGCGAGCCGGCCCCCGTCCGTTCGGCACTCAACGATCTCCGGCCCAGCGCTTCCCGGCGCCCCTGCCTCCGCCTCCGAGCGCGCCGAGGTCCACCAGGACGCCGAGGATCACCAGCACGAGCCCGATGCCACGCACGCCCCCGTAGCGGTTCTGGGCCACGGCGTAAGCGAGCGTGGTCGTCGGGAGCACGAAGAAGCCGATCAACGGCCAGACCCACGTCCCGAACGCCGTCGAGAGGTAGCTGGAGAACAGCCACAGGACGACCATGATCGTGCGGGGTAGGAGAAGGACGAATAGGACGATGAGGCATCCCACGCCGGGGACCCTATCGCCGGGGCTCAGCTCGCGGCCGTCACCTCGTGCAGTGCTCGGAGGATGTCCTGGAGCCCTCGCCCCTTCGCGACGAACCCCGAGGCCCCCGCCCCGCGGGCCGCTCGCTCGACGCCCTCGTCCGCGTGGGCAGTGAGGATCACGACGGGGAGCCCCGGGGTCGACGAATGGATCCGCTGCATCGCCTCGATGCCGGAGATGTCGGGCATCGAGAGATCCATCAGAACGACGTCGGGCTGCAGCTCTTTCGCTCCGACGCATGCATCCTCGCCGCCCGAGGCCTCCCCCGCGATCTCGATGTCGCCGACGAGTTGCAGGGCGGATGCGAGGGCCTTCCGGAACGCGGGGTGATCATCGACGACGAGCACGCGCACTGTCTCGCTCTCTTTCTCCAAAGGTGCTCGGACACGGGAAGGCCTGACCTCCGAACGCGGGGAGGCTCCCATGTGGGGACACGAGGAGCGTTGCCACGATGCTGACACCCGGAGCCTCGTGATGCCAACGGCCGTCCGGGTGGTCCTTCTGGTCCGAAAGGTCTATGCCTCTTCTCACCCTAGGGAAAGATCTTCCGGGACTCATCCCCGGGCTCGGTTCTTCCGAAGACTGGGATGAGCGTCGGATCGGGACGAGATCCCGTCCCCGAGTGAACGGAGCGGAAGTTGGGCGGTGTGCTGGCGTATCGGGGGCGCTGGGTATACTGCGGTCAGAGAGGCGCTGCCACCGGAAGGGAGCGGCGCCTCATGCACCTCGGGGGTAGGACGGAGTCCGAAGATCCCCGGGGCCGGACGGACGGGTCGCCGCCTGGAGGGATGTAACGCATGTTCGAGCGATTCACCGACCGAGCACGGCGGGTGGTCGTCCTCGCCCAAGAAGAAGCGAGGATGCTCAACCACAACTACATCGGCACCGAGCACATCCTGCTCGGCCTGATCCACGAAGGCGAAGGCGTCGCGGCCAAGGCGCTCGAGTCGTTGAACATCTCGCTCGAAGCCGTTCGCCAACAGGTCGAGGAGATCATCGGGCAGGGGCAAGCGGCGCCCACCGGCCACATCCCGTTCACCCCGCGCGCCAAGAAGGTCCTCGAGCTCTCGCTCCGCGAAGCGCTGCAGCTCGGACACAACTACATCGGCACCGAGCACATCCTGCTCGGGCTGATCCGCGAAGGCGAAGGCGTCGCCGCGCAGGTGTTGCAGAAGCTCGGCGCCGACCTGAACCGAGTCCGCCAGACCGTGATCCAGCTGCTGTCCGGCTACACGGCCGGCAAGGGCGAGCAGGTCGGCGCCTCCCAGGAGGGCGGCGGCCAGGGCTCGATGGTCCTCGACCAGTTCGGGCGCAACCTCACGCAGCTCGCGCGCGACGGCAAGCTGGATCCGGTGATCGGCCGCGAGAAGGAGATCGAGCGGGTCATGCAGGTCCTCTCGCGCCGGACCAAGAACAACCCGGTGCTGATCGGCGAGCCTGGCGTCGGCAAGACCGCCGTCGTCGAGGGCCTGTCGCAGGACATCGTCCGCGAGGAGGTCCCCGAGACGTTGAAGGGAAAGCAGATCTACACGCTCGACCTGGGTGCGCTCGTCGCCGGCTCCCGGTACCGGGGCGACTTCGAGGAGCGCCTGAAGAAGGTCCTCAAGGAGATCAAGACCAGAGGCGACATCGTCCTGTTCATCGACGAGCTGCACACGCTGGTGGGCGCCGGCGCCGCGGAGGGCGCGATCGACGCCGCCAGCATCCTCAAGCCGATGCTCGCGCGCGGTGAGCTGCAGACGATCGGGGCCACCACGCGCGACGAGTACCGCAAGCACCTCGAGAAGGACGCCGCGCTCGAGCGGCGGTTCCAGCCGATCGTGGTCGAGGAGCCCACCGTCTCGCACACCATCGAGATCCTGAAGGGCCTCCGGGACCGCTACGAGGCCCACCATCGGGTGAGCTTCACCGACGACGCCCTCGTGGCGGCGGCCAACCTCGCGGACCGCTACATCGCGGACCGTTCCCTGCCGGACAAGGCGATCGATCTGATCGACGAAGCCGGGTCGCGCACGCGGATCCGCCGGATGACGGCCCCGCCGGACGTCCGCGAGGTCGACGAGAAGATCGCCGAGGTCCGGCTGCGGAAGGAGTCCGCGATCGACGCGCAGGACTTCGAGGGCGCGGCATCGCTCCGCGACGAGGAACGGCAGCTCCAGGAGGAGCGCCAGCGTCGCGAGCAGCGGTGGAAGGCCGGCGAGATGGACGTCCTGTCGGAGATCGGCGAGGAAGAGATCGCCGAGGTGCTCTCCGTCTGGACCGGTATCCCCGTCTTCAAACTCACCGAAGAAGAGACGGAGAAGCTCCTCCGGATGGAGGACGAGATCCACAAGCGGATCATCAGCCAGCACGAATCGATCTCCGCGGTCTCCCGCGCGATGCGGCGGACACGGAGCGGGCTGAAGGACCCCCGTCGCCCATCGGGATCGTTCATCTTCCTCGGGCCCTCGGGCGTCGGGAAGACCGAGCTCTCCAAGGCCTTGGCCGAGTTCCTCTTCGGCGACGAGGACGCGCTGATCCAGCTCGACATGTCCGAGTACATGGAGAAGCACACGGTCTCCCGCCTGATCGGCTCGCCCCCCGGCTACGTCGGCTACGAGGAGGGCGGACAGCTCACCGAGGCCGTTCGTCGCAAGCCGTTCGCCGTGGTGTTGTTCGACGAGATCGAGAAGGCGCACCCGGACGTGTTCAACACGCTGCTGCAGATCCTGGAAGACGGACACCTCACGGATGCCCAGGGTCACAAGGTGGACTTCAAGAACACGATCATCATCATGACCTCGAACCTCGGCACCCGGGACATCGCCAAGGGCGTGGGGATCGGGTTCACAGCCGCCCGCGACGATGCCGTCACGTACACGAAGATGAAGGAGAACGTGACCGAGGAGCTCAAGCGCTCCTTCCGTCCCGAGTTCCTGAACCGCATCGACGAGGTCATCGTGTTCCACTCGCTCACCCCCGACGACGTGAAGCAGATCGTCGATCTGCTGATGCGCCGGGTGGAGGAGCAGCTGAAGTCCAAGGACGTAGACATCGTCCTCACCGATGACGCCAAGACCCTGCTCGCCGAGCGCGGGTACGACAAGGCCCTGGGCGCTCGGCCGCTCCGCCGCACGATCCAGCAGCTGGTGGAGGATCCGCTCGCCGAGAAGCTCCTCTACAAGGAGTTCCGCGCCGGGGAGACGATCATCGTCGACGTGCGCGACGGCGAGATCACGTTCGAGCACGGCGCCGGCATCATGCCGCCCGACACACCGCCCGTAGAGCTCGCGGGGTCGACCGAGTAGGTCGAACCCGCGTCACGCGCCGCGCGTCGGAGCGCGGCGGCAAGGCCGAAGCCCGGTCCCCGTTCGGGAACCGGGCTTCTCGGCATCTCGGGGTGGTCGCCGGTTCTTGAGGCGGATCGCAGCTCGACCGTCAGACGACGTCGACCCAGAGGGTATCCGTCTCGTCGTCGAAGGCCAGAGCCCTGATCTCGGCGCCGAACGGGATCCTCGTCACCTCCCGGGTGTCCTCGTTCACGCGTCGGATGATCCCGTCTTCGTCGCCAACCCAAACCGCTCGCGAGCCGACCGCGAGGCCGGAGGGATCCTCTCCCACCTGGACCTGGTACCTCACGTCGTTCGTCGCGGGGTCGATCCGGGAGAGCGTTCCAACGCTCGTGGACAGCGCCCACACCGCTACGTCTCCCGAGACGAGGTAGTCCGCGGCCGTTGGCATCACGATCTCCTCGACGGGCCGCATCGTTCCGGGGTCGTACCTCGTCACCGTTCCACCAACGGTGTCCACCGTCCAGACCGACCCGTGGCCGAACGCGATCGCATCGATCGGCGCGAGGCCGATCCGGGTCCGATCCTCGCCAGTACGCGGGTCGTAACGGACCAGGCGCCCGTCGCTGCCACCGAGCCAGACGAAACCCCCGCCGAACGTGACGTCGTTGGAGACGAACTGCTCCGGCGGCAACCGTATCGCCTCCCGTTGCTCACCGGTCGCCGGGTTCAACTCGTCGAGGCCCCCGGCGTACGCGACCCAGATCTTGTCCGAGCCTTCCGCGAGGTTGACCGAGAACGAGGGCCCGAATTCGAGCTGGAGGCGATCTCGCAGCTCCGAGCGTGAGGGGTCGACGTGGAACAGGTACTGGAACCGGACGGTCCAGACACCCCCCTGGCCCAGCACCATCGAGTGGGCCGAGGTGGGAAGCGTGACTCCGAGCGTGGGTACCCTCGGGACGGGAACGGGGATCGATTTCAGGATGGGTGGCTCCCGCTCGGGATCGACCTGCACGACGACCTCCGAAAGTGCAGCGGTCGACGGGGTAGGGGGTGGCGATCCGGAGCGTCCGCGAGTGACCGCGAACGCGACGCCGGCGACCGCCACCAGCAGGGCGAGTCCCGCAGCGATCAGGGCCTTCAGGGACGGCCGCTCCCGGCCGGCGCCCGGCTCGATCGTCGCGCGTCGCTCGGCCGCCTCGGCCGCCGCGAGCGGCAGCCCCCGCTCGGCACCGTCCACCGCCGTCACCCCGAAGACCTGCCAGGTGCCGGGCACACCCTTCAGCTCGTGGGCGGAGAAGTCCTCGAATCCGAAGCCCGAACCGGTCGTGAGCTCCTTCGTGGTGCTGGTGACCAGGATCTCGCCGGCATCCGCTAGCGACATCACGCGGGCTCCGATCACGACGGCGATGCCGTGGGTCTTGCCGGCTTGATCCTCCGTCTGGCCGGTGTGGATGCCGGAGCGGACCTCGATGCCCAGGCTGCGCACCTCCTCGGCGAGTGCGGCCGCGCATCGGATCGCCCGGTCTGGCTGGGAGAAGGTGGCGAAGAATCCGTCGCCGGCGTGGTCTTCCTCCCTCCCGCCGAAGCGCTTGAGTTCGGCCCGGACGAGACGGTTGAACCGAGACGAGAGCTCCCGGTACCGAGCATCGCCGAGTTGGGCCGCGATGTGCGTCGAGCCGACCACATCGAGCATCAGCACGGTCGCGATCCGGCGTCCAGGCATCGAGGAAGTATCCGCTCGGTCAGCCTCCGGCTCAAGGGAAGGGAAGAGGAGCCCGGTCCCGGTTCGGGAACCGGGCTCCTCGGCGCTCACGGGTTGATCGTCAGCTCACCAGGACCGATCGACATCAACCGGCCGGAGGACCCACCTCCAGAGTGGCCCGGAGTTCCTCTGGGACCAGGTCGGCGAACGTCCACGCGGTCCACAGATCCTCGATCACCCGCCCGGCGTCGCGCGACACCCCCAGCCGCTCGAAGTGCGCGCACACGCGCTCGATGTCCCGCGCGAGAAGGGCCTCGGCATGACGGTTCTTCTTCGGATCGACGGCCTGCGGGAGGTCGATCACGCAGACCCGCCCGTTCCAGACGAGGATGTTGAACGGGGAGAGGTCCCCGTGGACCACGTCGTGGAACAGCATCCGCTCCACGACGCGGAGGCACTGCTCGAGGAGATCCTCGACCTCCTCCCCCCCGGAGGGCCGATACCGGTGGAGCTGGGGCGCGGATTCGTCCTCGTCACCGATGTACGACATGAGGATCGCATGATCGGTGGCCTCGATCGGCCGGGGGACGGGAGCCCCCGCGGCGAAGAGCGCGTGCAGGGTCTCCCACTCGCGGCCGACCCAGATCCCGCCCTGGACCTCACGACCGAACCGCGTCTTCTTCTCCAGCGCGACGCGGATCCGTCGCTCCTTGATGAATTCGCCGTCCCGGTAGAGCGACTCGTCGCGGAAGTCGCGCCGGTCGAGCGGGTGGTAGATCTTCAGCGCCGCCAGTTCCTCACCGGTCGTGCGCGGGTTCGCGCGCACCAGGTGCACGCTCGCTTCCTTGCCGCTCTTGATGGGCCGGATGACCCGTTCGATGAGCCCTTCGTCGAGGAAGTGCTCGAAGACTTCGTCGTGCAACGCGGGTGCCCCCTTCGTCGGGATGTTGGCGTTCGCAGGGATGCGGACATGGGCGACGCCGCGTCCTTCGGGAGCTACCGCGTGAGAGCCGAGCGGGTCAGCGGAAGACGGAGGGACGCTGCGTGCTGACGGTGACCGTGTGGGCACTCATCTCGCATCCCTCCTTCGGTGTCAGGTGAGCTGACCGTGGCAGGTGCGTCGATCGCACCGAGCCGGCAGAGTATACGCCCTCACAGGGCGAGCACGTCATCCATCCCGGCCCCGTCGGAGTCGCGCAGGGATGCGATGGTCTGGACGACCGCGACGGGGATGTGCGTCACCGCACGGAACCCGTCGCCGTCGGGAAGGATCTCCTGGGCCACCGACACGAAGCGCGGGCCGCGCCGCACCAGATACCCGACGGTGTTGACCAGGTAGTCCGACCGGGCGTCCTCGGGGTCCGGTTCTTCGAAGTCGAACCAGGCGTCACGCCAGGTCACGAGGACGAGGGGGAACTCGGGCGGGTGGATGGGGTTCTCGATCGACTCTACGAGGCTCTCAGCCGGCCCGAGAGCGGATCCGTCCGGATCCTGGTCCCCTCCGGCATCTCCGCCGCCGATCGATACGACCTCCACGACCGTGCCTCCTTCGTCGTCAAAAGACATCTATCGGCCAAGACATCTATCGGCAGCTCCGGCGCAACTCGTAGCTGCGGGGTCAGATCTCACACCGCCGGCCGCGGATCCCCGCCGATGGTCCTAATCAGAGGAAGGTAGCCGCCGTCGCCGACACCTCGCCGACGGGGGTGTCAGACCTTCCGGCTAGCGTCCGCTCCATGCCACGGCCCCGGACGTTCTTCGCGTGCTCCGAGTGCCGGCAACAGGTTGCGCAGTGGGTCGGCCGCTGCCCCGGGTGCGGCACGTGGGGGACGATCGAGAGCGCCCTCGGTGGCGCCGCAGGGCCGGGCGGGCCCGTCCTCATGCTGGGAGGAGGCACCGCAGCCGCCGAACCCCGCGTCTCCACCGGGATCCCCGGGCTCGACCGGGTGCTCGGTGGGGGGCTGGTCCCCGCCTCGGTGATCCTCCTCGCGGGGGAGCCCGGGATCGGGAAGTCCACGCTGCTGCTCCAGCTCCTCTCGCGCCTCGCCGGGGACGGCCGCGGATGCCTGCTCGTCTCCGGCGAGGAGTCTCACGGCCAGGTCGCCGCCCGGTCGCGCCGGCTCGGCGTGGCGGGGGATGCGGTCGCCTTCGCGCCGGGCCGCGACCTGCGCGCCGTGCTGGCGACCGCCCGGGAGCGTGATCCCTTCCTGCTCGCCGTGGACTCGATCCAATCGCTCCGCGATCCGTCCGCACCTCAGATGGCAGGCGGCGTGGCGCAGGTGCGGAACTGCACCGACGCCCTCGTCGGCATGGCCAAGGAGGAGGGGATCGCGGTCCTCATGACCGGCCACGTCACCAAGGATGGCGACCTCGCCGGGCCTCGTGCGCTCGAGCACGCGGTCGACGTCGTGCTCTCATTCGAAGGCGATGCACGGTCCGGTTCGCGCGTGCTGTCGGGCGGGAAGAACCGCTTCGGCGCCGAGGGCGAGTCCGCGTGGTTCGAGATGGCACCTGACGGGCTCCATGAGATCGATCCCACGGGTCTTCTGCTCGAGGGCGTCGGGGTCCCCGGCGCGGCCATCGCGCTTCCCATGGCGGGCAGGAGGGCCCTCGCGGTCGAGGTTCAGGCACTGCTGGGGTCGGTCGACGGACCGGCCCGCCGTCAGACGACGGGTCTGGACGCCCGGCGTTTCCAGCTCATGGCGGCCGTGCTCGCTCGGGCCGCCGGCTACCGCCTCGGGCGGGCGGAGCTGTTCGGGGCCACGTCGGGTGGGCTCCGGGTCGACGATCCGGCCGCCGACCTCGCCGTCGCGGCCGCCCTGGCCTCCGCGGTGACGGGGACACCCACGCCCGAGGGGGCCGCGTTCGTGGGGGAGGTCTCGCTCACGGGGCTCGTGCGACGGGTCTCCGGCTTGCCGCAGCGGCTCGCCGCGGCCGAGGCCGCAGGCTGCTCACAAGTCTTCGGGGCGCCCGGACCCGAAACCCAGCGGCATCCGCTCTTTACCCCCGTGCGTCACGTGTCCGAGGCGCTGTCGTGGACCCACGACAGTGCCATGGCAACGCGGCGGCGAGCATCCTGAACGGTCGAGCGATCGCTCTACCGCCCGCCAGACATGCAGGAAAGTGCCTCTGACCTGCGGGTTTGGGTTGCGGAGTAGGACGTTCCGTGTTACCCTTCTATCCTCGCCCGGCCAGGCTCCGGCCGGGACGCACCTCTCGCGAAGGGAGATCCATTTGTCCGCGTTCCGCAAAGGAGACACCGTCGTCCACCCCGAGCACGGTGCGGCCGTCATCGAAGAGCTGAAGGACAAGGAGTTCCTGGGCGAGAAGCGGAAGTACCTGGTCCTCCGGGTCGTGTACGGGGACCTGACGCTTTCCGTCCCGGTCGACTCGGCCGAGCAGGTCGGGCTCCGGCCCGTCATCAGCAAGCCTCAGGTCAAGAAGATCCTCAAGGTCCTCACGGAGGCCGAGACCATCTCCGCCGCCAACTGGAGCAGGCGCTTCAAGAACAACCTCGAGAAGCTGCACTCCGGTGACCCGTTCGAGGTCGCCGAGGTGCTCCGGAACCTTTCGATCAGGGATCGGGAGAAAGGGCTCTCCGCCGGGGAGAAGCGCATGATCCACAAGGCACGGCAGATCCTGATCTCGGAGCTGTCCCATGCGGCGGGCAAGTCCGAGGAGGACGCCGAGCTCATGATCGACGAGGTCCTGGATGGGGCCCACGGCGTGAAGATGGCCGCCGAGGCCTGACCGAGCCTCACCCCCTTCCGTTCCGGCTCAGGAGCGGCTCCGGATGCGCCGATGACCCTGAAGGGGCCGGATGGCCTCGATCGAGCTTCCCGAGGCGGGGTGAGCGTCGTGACGGAAAACGAGCACGGGCGGGGCGACGCCCTCCGCGGCCGCGTGGCCGGGGGCGTCCGGATGATCTTCGTCGCGCTCAGTGCAACCGTCGGTGCTCGGCTCGGCGAGGCCTCCCGCACCACAAGCACGAGTCGCGCCCTCCTGTTCGTCTTCCTCGGCGCCGGCGTGGGCTACGTGATCGGCGGCGTCTTCGGACGCCTCACCCTCCGCGCGGTTCATGGCCTCGAGGCCGAGCTGGGAAGGAAGCCGCCCGCGGTTCTCGCCGGTGGTGTGGTCGGACTGGTCGTGGGACTGCTGGTGGCCGGGCTGATGATGATCCCCCTCCTGTTCCTGCCCGCCTCCGCGTCGTGGCCAGCCATCGTGTTCCTCTACCTCGCCTTCGGGACGCTCGGCTACCGGCTGGGGCAGTCCAAATACGAGGACATCTTCAGCCTCGTCGGCGTCAAGCCGCGCGCCGCCGGCGTCACGAGGGGCGACCTTCACGTGCTCGACACGAGCGCGTTGATCGACGGCCGCGTCGCCGACCTCGTGGCCACGGGGTTCGTGGCGGGCACGGTGCTGTTGCACGAGGGCGTGCTGCGCGAGCTCCAAGCGATCTCCGACTCATCGGATCCTCATCGTCGAACGCGCGGTCGCCGTGGACTGGACATGCTCGTGGAACTCCAGAAGGCGCCGACCCTGCAGTTCCAGCTCGTGGAGGAGCTCGGGGTGATGGATGTCGATGCCGCGCTCGTGCGGCTGGCTCGGGAGCGCGGCGCCCAGCTGATCACCGTCGATCACAATCTTGCGAAGGTGGCCGAGGCGCTCCGCGTGCCGGTGGCGCAGATCAACGCGCTGGCCTCGCGCTTCCGGGTTCCCTACACGGCCGGCGACGAGCTCGCCGTCCGCGTCGTCAAGGAAGGGCGTGAGCACGGCCAGGCCGTCGCCTACCTCGACGACGGCACGATGGTCGTCGTCGAGCAGGCCGCCACACGCATCGGCTCCCAGGTCGAGGTCCGGGTGACCAACGTGATCCAGACGACCACCGGACGCATGATCTTCGCCGCGCTCTCGGGTGATTCGCCCGCGACGGCCGGCGCCGACGCCTGACCGTCTCGGTCTGCGATGCTGCGAGCGTGGAGCCCGATGCGGCGATCGTGATCCTGCTGGCCGCCGGCGCCGGTCGCCGACTCGGTGGCCCGGAACCGAAGGTGCTCCTCCCGATCGGCGGCCGACCCGTCCTCGCGGTGGCCGCCGCCGCCGCCGCCGCTTCCGGGGTCGGCGGGCTCGTGGTGACGTTCCCGCCGGGGTGGGAAGGTCGCGCGCGCGCCTGCGTTGTGGGCATCGACGCCGAGGTGCGGTTCGTGGAGGGCGGCGGGACGCGACAGGCGTCGGTCCGGGCAGCCCTCGAAGCGGTCCCCGCATCCGTGGCGATCGTGGCCATCCACGACGCCGCCCGACCCTTCGCCTCCCCGGACCTGTTCCGGCGGGTCCTCCGCGCCGTGGAGCGAGGTCCCGACGGCGCGGTGCCGGTCCTCCCGGTCGCCGATACGGTGCTCCGGGTTCGCGGGGAGGTGGTGGAGGGCGTCGAATCACGTGAGGAGCTGGCGCTCGGACAGACCCCGCAGGCCTTCCGGACCGCCGCTCTGCGGGAGGCGCACGCGAACGCGGAGGCGGTCGGCGCCTCGTTCACCGACGATGCGTCGATGCTCCGGTGGGCGGGGTACGAGGTGCTCGCGGTGCCGGGCGACCCGGAAAACGTGAAGATCACCACGCTGGCCGACCTCGCGCACGCGGATCGACGGATGGGCGCCGCCGGTGGCTGATCAGGCCGTCGGTCTGGGCTTCGACGTCCACGCGTTCGCGCCCGGACGTCCCCTGTGGCTCGGGGGCGTCCGGTTCGAAGGCCAACCCGGTCTCGCCGGGCACTCCGACGGCGACGTGGTCTGTCACGCGATCGCCGACGCGTTGCTCGGCGCCGTGGCACTCGGCGACGTTGGCGCGCACTTCCCGGACACGGATCCGGCGACCGCAGGCATCTCGGGCGAGGAGCTGCTGGGCCGCACCCTGGGTCTCCTCGCCGAGAGTGGGCGTTCGCCCGTCTCCGTCGACGTCACGATCGTCTGCGACCGGCCTTCGATCGCGACGCGACGCCTCGAGATGCGCGGATGCCTCGCTCGGATCGCCGGGCTCCCGGTCGAACGGGTGTCCGTGAAGGCCACACGTCCCGAGGGGCTCGGCCTGACCAGCGAGGGTGTCGGGTGCCTCGCGCTCGCGGTGGTCGCGTGAGCGGCGACCTCGTCACGGGACGTCGAGCCGTCGTCGAGGCGCTCCGAGCGGGGCAGGTCCGGGAGGTGCTCGTCGCCGCCGGAGCGCGCGACACCCAGGGGCTCCGGGCCGTCCGAGAAGCCGCCCGCGCGGCCAAAGTGCCGGTCCGCGCGACCGATCGGCGAGCGCTGGACGCCCTGGCCGGCGATCATCGCGGAGTCGTTGCCCGGACGATGGGCGGTCGCGCCGGGACCCGGCAACTGGGCGAGCGCGACCTCGCCACCCTCGCATTCTCGCCGGACGCGATCGTCGTCGTCCTGGACGGCATCACGGATCCGCAGAACCTGGGCGCCGCGGCGCGGACGGCGGAGGCAACGGGCGCCGCGGCACTGGTGACCCGCAGCCGCCGTGCAGCCGGCGTGACCCCCGCGGCGATCCGCGCGTCGGCCGGCGCCCTCGAGCATCTCCCGCACGCCGTCGTCGCCAACATCGCCCGTGCGCTCGCGCGTCTGCAGGAGGCGGGATTCTCGGTGATCGGGTTGGACGACGGTGCCCCGTCGTCGATCTTCGATGAGGAATGTCCGACGGGCCGGGTCGCGATCGTGGTGGGCTCGGAAGGCGAAGGCATGTCACGGCTCGTGCGCGAGCGGTGCGACCTGCTGGTGGCGCTTCCCCTGAGGGGTCGCGTCGGGTCGCTGAATGCCTCCGCCGCACTCGCAGCTGCCCTCTACGGCTTCGTCCTCCCGCGCGAGGTCGTTGCCTCTCCTCCATCCCCTGGCTAGGCTCGCGGCAGTCGCCCTGCGGCATCCGTCGATGAACGACATCCCACCACCGCCTTCGCCCGGAACCGTTCCCGGTGTGCCGACCCCGCGTCCGACAGCTCCGCCGACGTCGCGCCCTGGGGCGGTCACCGGCGCGGCGGCGATCCTGCTGATCGCGGGGGCGCTCGTCTCGATCTTCGGCCTGATGGGCCTGACGGGCGACGGCGTCGACATCGACGCGCCGTTCCTCGACGGGGAAGCGGCCGCGAAGATCGTCGCGCTGGTCCTGGTGGTGCAGGGGATCTCGTCCCTGCTCGCCGGATGGCTGATCCTTCGACTCCGCCCCACGGGGCGGGTCCTCGGGCTCGTGCTCGCGGCGCTCGGGATCGTCGGTGGGCTGGCGCAGCTCCGGAGAACCGGAAGCGCCGGCCTCCTCACGTTCGCGCTGGACGCGTTCGTGATCTACGTCCTGTTGACGTACGGATTCCTCTTCAAGCCGCGGGAGATCCCCCCGGTAGACTCAGGTTCCGGCCGGCGTGGCGCAGTCCGGTAGCGCAAGCGATTTGTAATCGCTAGGTCGTCGGTTCGAATCCGACCGCCGGCTCTCGCGAACGACGCCTGCACTGCAACGCCCCGCGCCGTTCAGGATCCGGGCAGGAACACGTGGAACGAGGCGCCGCCCCCTTCGCGCTCCTCGGCCCAGGCGTTCCCCCCGTGGAGCTCGGCGAAGCGCCGCACCAGGGACAGGCCGATGCCGACGCCCGGGGCGTGCACCGACGAGGACCCCGGCGCCTGCCGGAACGGCTCGAAGACCGCCTCCCGGAGCTCGGACGGCACGCCGGGACCGTCGTCCTCGACGACGAACAGCACGCCGCCGTCGTGCGGCCGCGCACGGACCCAGATCTTGGCTTCCTCGGGGGTGTGCCGGATGCTGTTCGACAGGAGGTTCTCGAGGATCCGCTCCGTCTTCGCCTGATCGATCTGGACGCTCCCCGGTTGCACGTCGAGCTCGATCCGGCGCCCGCGGGTGTCCATCTCCTTCACCGCTCGCTGGACGAATCCCTCGAGGTCCGTGGCCCGGCGTTTCGGTGACACGATCCCGCGCTGCAGTCGATCGAGGTCGAGCAGGTCGGACAGCAGCCGTTCCAGCTTCCTCGCGTTCGCCGCGATCCTTCCCACCATGTCGAGGGCGTCGTCCGTGGGGAGGTCGAGCTTGGAACGCTCGAGGGTGAGGGCCGATCCCAGGATCGCGGTGAGGGGGGTCCGGAGGTCGTGGGAGACCGCCTCCAGGAACGTGTTCTTCATGTCGTCGAGCATCCTGAGACGTTGCGCTGCTTCGCGTTCGCGCTTGAAGGCATCGGAGTACTTCCGCTCGCTGGCGGCCAGCGCGCGCTCCGCACGCTTGCGTTCGGTGATGTCGACCATCAGTCCGCGGAGGATCGTGGGTGCTCCTCCACGGCCGCGGATCACGTGTACGAGGTCTCGGATCCATCGGGGGGAGCCATGATCGCTCGGGACCCGATACTCCAATCCCTCCCCGACACCAGTGTCGATCGCGCGAAGGAGCGCCTCTGTGGCTTCCTCGCGGTCACGGCCGTCGATGTGGGAGCCCCAGGTTCTGTCCCGGCCCGGCCACGATCCCGTGTCGCCGCCGAACAGGTCCTCCACCGCGCCGGCGACGAACGTGAACTCCATACCCGGGATCGACGCTTCCCAGAAGGCCGCGTCCAGTCCTGCCACGAGCTCGTGGAACCGCTCGAGCTCGGACATCCGTCGGGCGTTGCCGAGCGCCAGCGATGTCAGGTCCGCCACGCCGCGGATCAGGCGGAGCTCGCGATCCCCGAAGAGCCCGTCGCCGCGCCGGCCGACGACGGCGATCGTGCCGGCTCCGTCCGGCTCCCACGTCATGGGCGCGACCAGCACCTCCCGTGGCTCCTTCGAGATGAGGTAGTCGCCCTGCATCAAGGGTGACGTGCGCGGCAGGACGAGCGGCTCGTCGTTGTCGAACACGACCGAAAGCGCGACCGACTCGGGGACGTCACCGATCTCGTGCCGAGGTCGGATCGCGTCGGGATCGAGCGTGAGCAGCCGCGCGAGGCGGAAGTCGCCCGTGTGCTCGTCGCGGATGTGGAACGCGACCGCCGCCTCGCCGATCAACGACGACACGGTCTCGATCGCTCCCTGGAGGATGTCTCCGACCGAGCGCAGCTGGGTGAGCTGCTCGGACAGCCCGAGCAGGGCCGACGATGTCTCCGCCGCCGTCCGCTCCGCTTGGAGGAGCTTGGCATTCGAGATCGCGATGGCGGCGTGTGAGGCGAGCACCTCGAGCAGTCGCTGGTCCTCCTCGTCGAAGGCTCCGTAGCCGAGGCTGGACAGGACGATGACGCCCTGCACCGTGTCTCCGACGGTCATCGGGACCGCGAGCATCGATTCGAGGATGTCGTCGGTGTCGGGGATCTGGACGGCGAACTCCACGAGCCGCGCGTCGGGGGTGAGCAGGGAGGTGCGATGCTCGGCGACCCAGCCCGTGATGCCCTCACCGACGTGTGTGATCAGCTCCTCGAGGGTCTCGTGCTCGTACTCGTAGAAGATCTCACCGCGGAACGCGACGGGGAGCAGCGTCGAGCCGTCGTCCTGCATCACGTAGACGCGACAGTTGTGGTAGTCGAGGATCGTGTGGAGCTCGTCCGTGATCGCGGCGGCGATCTCGGAGACGTCGTCGAGACTGGTCAGCGTCGCCGCCATGCTGTGGAGCATGTTCAACTGCGCCACGAAGCGGAGGTCCGCCGACGGGGCGGCGTTCTCGCCGATCTCTTCGCTTCGCGCCATCAACCAGGGCCTTCCCGAAGCCATCCTCCCACCTCCGTACCGTCGGGACCGGAGCGCCGGTGCTTGAACCCTGCACGCCGCGGGCTACCCTCGGGCCATGGGAGATCGGAGGCGTTCCGCACGTCCGGGCTCGGAGATCGCCTCCGATCCTGATCCGGAGCCCTCCGTGGCGCTCGACGAACGATCGCGCGAGGTCCTCGACTTCGAGCGGGAGGCCTGGAAGCTCACCGTGTCCAAGCAGCGCGCCATCCGCGAACGGTTCGGCTTCTCTCCATCGCGCTACCACCAGCTCCTCCACCGGATCATCGATCGCCCGGAGGCGGTGGCGTACGATCCGATGCTGGTCCGCCGCCTGCGGCGCGTGCGCGCCGTGCGCCGCCGGTCTCGGACTGCCTCGGGCCTCGGGGTGCGCGTCTGAGCCGGCGAGGAGGACGCCGGCCGGACCGCCGAGGGTCGCAGGCTGCGGGCGATAGGATGCGCGGGTGAATCCGGGCATCGCGCGGCTCGCGATCGTCATCGCGCTCGTCATCGGAGGGGTCGCGGTGCTCGCCAACGGCTTCGACGACGAAGGGGTGGCGGCCCCGCCCGAGCCATCGACGTCCGCGTCACCTACCGGGACGCCGTCCCCGAGTCCGTCTCCGCAAGCCTCGATCGTCCCCAACCAGAGCGGCGTGCTCGTTCAAGTCCTCAACGGAACGTCGAGGGCGGGCTACGCCGCCGACTTCCAGGAGATGCTGGTCGATGTCGGGGAGTATCTCCCGGCGGGAGACGCGGGGGACGCGCCCGACAAGCCGATCGTCGACTCGATCGTCTACTACCGGGCGGACGGGGGCAAGGCGCAGAACGAAGCCGACGCGCAGCTGCTCTCGGATGAGTACCTCGGAGGTGTTCCGGTCCAACGCCTGCCGGCCGATCTCGCGGATTCCGATGCCATCGATGCCGCCGCGGACGTCGTCGTCGTCCTCGGAGAGGATCAAGCGGGAGAGCTCTGAGCGGTCACGCTCCGTGGCGAGGAGCCACGAGCGAATCCACCATCTCGCAGAGCTCGTTGGGGAGGAAGGGCTTGGTGAGGAACGCGGATGCGCCCAAGCCGTGGGACCGCTCCCGATCGGCCCTGAGGGACTTCGCGGTGAGGACCAGGACCGGGATGTCGGTGGTCTCCGCGTCGCGCTGCAGCGCCTCCAGGACGTCGTAGCCGGAGATCCCCGGCAGCATCAGGTCGAGCACGATCACGTCCGGGTGCCGGTCACGGGCGATCTCCAGGGCCGTGCTCCCGTCCGCGGCTTCCAGCAGCTCGTGGCCCCGCTGCTGCAGGTTCAGGCGGCAGAGCAGCAAGACGTCAGGCTCATCGTCGACGACCAGTACTCGACCCATCTGAACGCTGTCCTCCTTCCGGGGGAGCCCCGTGGAACCTACATCAGTCGAATCATCGGAACGGAGGACGGGTCGGCTGGATACCCGGAATCCGGGGTTCCGAGGCCCGGGCGGGCGTTGACGGGGCCGGAAGGCCCTCCTACGCTCGAAGGCGACCGAAGAGTCAAGAAGGACGTGCCTCCGTGCTGAAGGTCTCCCAGAAGCTCGAATACGCGATGCGCGCCATGATCGAGCTCGCCGATGCCACCCACGCAGGGGTGCTCGTGCCGGCCCGCGAGATCGCGGCCCGGCAGCAGATCCCCCTCCGGTTCCTCGAGCAACAACTCGGCGCCCTGTCCAAGGCGGGGCTCGTCGAGAGCTTCCGGGGCGGGGGCGGTGGATGCCGGCTGGCGCGGTCCCCCGATGAGGTCACCGTGGCCGAGATCGCCGACGCGATCGAGGGGCAGATCTTCCCGATGTTCTGCCTCGAGCCGTCGGATCACACGTGCTTCCAGGACTCACAGTGTGGGCTGCAAGGCTTCTGGGCTGATGTCGCGAGGGCCGTACAGGCGGTGTTCGCAGAGACGACGGTGGCGGACCTCGCGGCCCGCCACCGTTCGATGTCCCCGGGGCTCGTCTTGGTCAGCCCCGAGCAACTCCTGTCTCGTCCCTAGGACGCGGCCACGTCCGCCTTGCCGAGGATCCGCATGACCTTGGTCCCACAGACGGGACACGTCCCTGAAGCGGCGTTGCGCCCGTTCTTGAGGGTGACGACAGTCCCCTCGAACTCACGCTTCGCCTTGCACTTCACGCAATACGCTTCGTACTGAGCCACTCCGTGCCTCCCTTCCCCCATCACGCTCCGAGCCGCCTCGATGGGCGGCTCTGAGCACGATGGTGGCTCTGTCCTCCCACCTATGCAAGCACCCAGGCCCTCACACGTCACCCCGGGGCCTCCCGTACGATGGACGGTCCACGCCCTCACGAGGGAGCACGAGCCGAGCAGGGAGGGATCAGGGTGACCGACGCGCAGCCGCACATCGACGCGCTCCTCCAGGAGGATCGGGTCTTCCCGCCCCCTCCGCGCTTCGCCGAGGAGGCCGTCGTGAGCGATCCGGCGATCTACGAGCGTGCCGCCGAGGACCCCGAGGCGTTCTGGGCCGAGCAGGCGGGCGGGCTGGAGTGGAGCCGTCCCTGGGACACCGTGATGGAGTGGACGCCCCCGTTCGTGAAGTGGTTCGTGGGAGGCACGCTGAACGCGTCGGTGAACTGCCTCGATCGACACGTCACCTCCGGCGGCGGAGAGAAGGTCGCCTACCACTGGGAGGGGGAGCCGGGGGATACGCGGACGGTCACCTACCGCCAGCTCCTGAACGAGGTCTGCCGGCTCGCCAACGGTCTGCGCTCCCTCGGTGTGCGCAAGGGCGACCGGGTGAACATCTACCTCGGGATGGTGCCCGAGCTGCCGATCGCGATGCTGGCGTGCGCGCGGATCGGGGCCCCGCACTCGGTCGTGTTCGGCGGCTTCAGCGCGGACTCCCTCCGCGACAGGATCAACGACGCCGAGGCCAAGGTGCTCATCACCGCCGACGGCGCATGGCGCCGCGGACAGGTCGTCCCGCTGAAGGCGAACGCGGACGAAGCGGTCGCAGACTGTCCCAGCATCGAGCACGTGATCACGCTCCGACGGTGCGAGAACGAGCACGCGTTCACGCCGGGCAGAGACATCTGGTACCACGATCTGGTCGGGGACCAGTCCACGGAATGCGTGCCCGAGGAGATGGACGCGGAGGACGTCCTCTATCTCCTCTACACGAGCGGCACCACCGGGAAGCCGAAGGGGATCACGCACACGACCGGCGGGTACCTGACCCAGGTCGCGGCGACGCACCGGATGATCTTCGACATCAAGGACGACGACGTCTTCTGGTGCGCGGCGGACTGCGGCTGGGTCACCGGGCACTCCTACATCGTCTACGGACCGCTCGCGAACCACACGACGGGGATCATGTACGAGGGGGCCCCGGACTGGCCGGACAAGGATCGCTGGTGGTCGATCGTGGAGACGTACGGGGCGACCATCCTGTACACGGCGCCGACCGCGATCCGCGCCTTCATGCGATGGGGGACCGACTACCCGGAGAAGCACGATCTCTCCACCCTGCGGCTCCTCGGATCGGTGGGCGAGCCGATCAACCCCGAGGCTTGGGTCTGGTACTGGAAGGTGATCGGCGGCGAACGCGCACCGGTCGTGGACACGTGGTGGCAGACCGAGACCGGCGCCATCCTCATCACACCGCTGCCCGGGCTCACGGAGCTCAAGCCGGGTTCCGCGACGATCCCCTTCCCGGGGATCCGAGCCGACGTCGTCGACGAGCAAGGTGTCACCGTGCCCCTCGGCGGGGGTGGCTACCTCGTCCTCACCCGCCCGTGGCCGGCGATCTCCCGGACCATCTGGGGGGATCGGGATCGGTACGTCGAGACCTATTTCTCCAAGTACGGGCCGGAGATCTACGTCGCCGGTGACGGCGCCAAGCGGGACGAGCACGGATACTTCTGGCTCCTCGGCCGGATCGACGACGTGATGAACGTCGCCGGGCACCGATTGTCCACGTTCGAGATCGAGTCGGCGCTGGTCGACGACGACAAGGTCGCCGAGGCGGCGGTGGTCTCGCGGCCGGACGACCTCGTCGGTGAGGCGATCGTCGCATTCGTCACCTTGAAGACCGGCTATGAGGGCGACGACGCGATGGCGAAGGAGCTGCGCGAGCACGTCGCCGCCAAGATCGGCAAGATCGCGCGGCCGCACGGGATCATCTTCACGGCGGATCTCCCGAAGACACGATCGGGCAAGATCATGCGGCGGCTGCTCCGTGACGTGGCGCACGGGCGAACCCTCGGCGACGTGACGACCCTCGCGAACGCGGAGGTCGTGGAGCAGATCCGCGAGATGTCGGAGAGCGCTCCCACCGACGAGTGACGACCGGCCGGTCGACGGTCTCGCGCCCGGGGTCGACTACTCGGCCAGGTGCTGCCGGAAGAAGTCGATCGACCGGCGGGCGTGGGCGATCTTCTCCTCCACCTGCAGCGCGTGGTGCCCGCCGCCGTACAGGTGCACGTCGACCTCGTGCCCGCGTGCCCGCAGGGCATGGGCGTAGACCATCACCTGGCCGAGCGGGCAGCGGCTGTCGTGCTCGCCGGCGATCAGCAGCATCGGCGCCTGGACTCGGTCCACGTACGTCATCGGGTTCCGCTCGCGATAGAGCTCCGGGAGATCCATCGGAGACCCCCCCATGGTGGCGACGTCCCAGGCGCGGAGGGTCGGCGCGCTCTCGTAGTGGGCGGCGACGTAGTCGCCGACGGGGATCCCCGCACAGGCCGCGCGCCATCGGTCCGGATGGAGCCCCGCGATCAGCGTCGTCAGGTACCCGCCCCACGACCAGCCTTCGAGGAACAGCGCCCGTGGGTCGGCGACGCCTCCGGCCACCAGGTGATCGACGCCTGCAACGATGTCCTCGGTCTCCGGGAACCCGATGTTCCCTTTCAGCTCCTCGCGAAAGGCCTTGCCGCGACCCGTCGACCCTCGGTAGTTGACCTGCAGGACCGCGAACCCCTCGTCGACGAAGGCCTGGAGCCCCGGATCCCACAGATCCGTGTGGTGCCATTCGGGCCCGCCGTGGATCGACGCGATCGTCGGGAAGGACCCCGAGCCCGGCGGGGTGGTCAGGAAGCCGGTGATCACGTCGCCCGACGGGTTGGTCCAGGTCAGCCACCGGCTCCTCGTTCCCGGTGGTGGAGGATCGACCGGCAGCTCGAGGATCGTGGATCCGGCGGCGTCCCGGACGGACGGAGGCTCGACGCTCGAGTCGCCGCGGTACCAGAGATCGCCGCCCGAGCGGAAGCCGGCCTCGTAGATCGTCCCCTCCTGCCTGACGGTCTCGTCGACCGATCCGGCGACGGGGTCGATCGTGAGGAGTCGGTGCACGCCCTCCCCTGGATCGTTGTGCGCGAGGATGCGGGATCCGTCGAGGGTCCATCCCAGTGGGATCACCGGACCGGTCACGTCGGAGAGCTCGACGTCGAGCCGCTCCCGCGTGTCGAGGTCCCAGATCGCGGGGCGCTCGATGCCCGAGCGCTCCTGGGTGAAGAGGAGCCGCCGGGCGCCCGGGGCGGGGGACCAGGCCACCGCCTCCATCCGCAGCTCCGGGTCGACCTGGTCGCCCGCGGGCTCCCCGGAGCGGGAGTCCAGCACCCGGAGCGCCTGCCGGTCGATGTCCCCGTTCTCGGAGTGGTGGATGCACACGAGGGCGCCGTCGGGGGAGAGCCCGCCGCCGCCCTGCGGCCATTCGCTGCCCACGCCGGCGGGCTCCAGGTTCCGATAGATCTGGCGGGGAGCCTCCGAACCCATCGCGACGAACACGCGGTAGTCCTCGTCGGTCGCGAAGCCGGCGGCCATCCCGCCGTCGATCAGGGACAGACCCATCATCCACTCGTCGTGGAACCCGCGGAAGAGCGGCCGCGCCTCCCCGCCCTCGAAGGACGTCAGCATCCACCTGCCGCGCTCGTTCCCGATCTCGTCGTACCACCACACCACGCCGGAGCCGTCCGGCAGGATGTGCGCCTCCTCGGCGCCGACGCCGCCCGTGGACACGCGCCGGCGCTCGTCCGCCCCTATGTCCCACGCCCAGGCTTGCGTGCTGCCGTCTTCCGTGGTGACCGCCGCCGCCCGGTCCGGCGCCGATGCGGCCCACGCCACTTGCTCGATCGACGGATGGGTGAAGCGAAGGGTCCAGGCGGGGCGTGCGCTCACGGCGCTGAGGATAGGGCCCCACGCCGTGATGCCACGCAGGTTGGCGCCCATCCCGTTTGCCACTCGCGCCGCGAGGCCCCTAGAATCCTTAGCACTCGGGTCTCCCGAGTGCTAGCAGTCGGAAGCCCCGCCTGTGAACGCGTCGCTGACGCCGGTTCCGGGACGAGGCGACCGAGACCAGGAAACCGAACAGGGAGAAGGAGGTCGAGGGGATGGCTCCCAAGATCATCAGCTTCGACGAGGACGCCCGGCGCGCGCTCGAGCGGGGCATGGATCAACTGGCGAACGCCGTCAAGATCACGCTGGGCCCGAAGGGCCGCAACGTCGTCCTCGAGAAGAAGTGGGGCGCGCCGACGATCACGAACGACGGTGTGTCCATCGCGAAGGAGATCGAGCTCGAGGATCCGCTGGAGAAGGTCGGCGCCGAGCTCGTGAAGGAAGTGGCGAAGAAGACCGACGACGTGGCCGGCGACGGCACCACGACCGCCACGGTCCTCGCGCAGTCGATCGTGAAGGAAGGTCTGCGCAACGTCGCGGCCGGCGCCAACCCGATGTCGATCAAGCGCGGCATCGAGAAGGCCGTGGAGCTCGCCGTCGAGGCCATCAAGAACTCCGCGAAGGAGGTCGACTCGAAGGACGACATCGCTCACGTGGGTGCGATCTCCGCGGCCGACCCCGAGATCGGCGAGAAGATCGCCGAGGCCGTCGACAAGGTCGGCAAGGACGGGGTCATCACGGTCGAGGAGTCGAACACCTTCGGCATGGAGCTCGAGTTCACCGAGGGCATGCGCTTCGACAAGGGCTACACCTCGATGTACTTCATCACCGACCCGGAGCGGATGGAGGCGGTCTTCGAGGAGCCGTACATCCTGATCGCGAACTCCAAGGTCTCCGCGGTGAAGGATCTGCTGCCGGTGCTGGAGAAGGTCATGCAGACCGGCAAGCCGATCGTCGTGATCGCGGAGGACGTGGAGGGCGAGGCCCTCGCGACCCTGGTCGTCAACAAGGTCCGGGGGACGTTCCGGTCCGCGGCCGTGAAGGCGCCCGGGTTCGGTGATCGCCGCAAAGCGATGCTGCAGGACATCGCGATCCTCACGGGTGGTCAGGTCATCTCCGAGGAGGTCGGCCTGAAGCTCGAGAACGCGACCCTGGACCTCCTGGGCACCGCCCGGAAGGTCGTCGTCACGAAGGACGAGACGACGATCGTCGAGGGCGGCGGCAAGGACGAGGACATCAAGGGTCGGATCAACCAGATCAAGTCCGAGATCGAGAAGACGGACTCCGACTACGACCGCGAGAAGCTCCAGGAGCGGCTCGCCAAGCTCTCCGGGGGTGTCGCGGTGATCAAGGTCGGCGCGGCCACCGAGGTGGAGCTCAAGGAGAAGAAGCACCGCATCGAGGACGCCGTGCAGTCCACGAAGGCGGCGGTCGAGGAGGGCATCGTCGCCGGCGGTGGCGTCGCGCTCCTGAACGCCCAGACCGCGCTGGACAAGGTGGACCTCGAAGGTGACGAGCTCACCGGCGCGACGATCGTCCGCAAGGCGCTCGAGGAGCCGGTGAAGCAGATCGCCCACAACGCCGGCCTCGAGGGCGGCGTGGTGATCGAGAAGGTCCGTTCGATGGACCCCGGCCAGGGCCTGAACGCGGCCACCGGCGAGTACGGCGACATGTTCAAGTTCGGCGTCGTCGATCCCGCCAAGGTCACCCGCTCGGCGCTACAGAACGCCGCAAGCATCGCGGCGCTGTTCCTCACCACGGAGGCCGTGGTCGCCGAGAAGCCCGAGAAGAAGGAAGCCGCCCCCGCCATGCCCGGCGGCGGCGACATGGACTTCTAGGGCAGCTCACCGCTCCACTGCTGGAGGGCCGGCGGGCCGGAGGCGCGCCGGCCCTTCCCGTGGAGGGGCCGTTTCCCGGTACCGTGACGACCGTGACGGCAGAGGTCAGGATCCCGATCCGGTGGCGGGACGTGGACGCCTACGGTCACGTCAACAACGCGGTGTTCCTGAACTATCTGGAGGAGGCCCGTGATCGTCTCGTCGAATCCCTCTTCGGTGCCGAGGCCTGGGACTTCGTGGTGGCGCGGGTGGCCATCGACTTCCGGAGCGAGCTGCAACAGCGCGATCGCGAGGTGATCGTCCGGTGCGGCATCACCAGCTTCGGGACCTCGAGCATCCGGACCGGTGAGCTCGTGCACGCGGCGGACGGGAGGCTCTCCGCCGAGGCGGAGTCGGTGATCGTGGCGAGGGATCCGGAAGCCGGGCGCAGCCGACCGCTCACGGAGGCGGAGCGGAACACCCTGCAGAGGGCGATCGACGCGGACGGAGCCGCCTAGGGCTTCGGCGTCGGAAGGACTCGCCTCCCGTGCACGAAGTGATCCCGGTACCAGCCGGTCTCCACCCACATCAGGGTGACGCCGCCGACGCTGCTCGAGGAGTCGAGCGACCAGCCGTTGCCCACGAAGACGTCCACGTGGTCGACGACGCCGTCGCGGTCCCCGTCGTAGAACATCAGGTCTCCCGGGAGCAGTTCCTTGTAGCGGAGCTTCACCTTCGTCATCCTCGCCATCTCGGCGGAGGTGCGCTGAGGAAGCGCCCACCCCTCGTGGGGGCGCGGCGGGGAGATCTCCCAGTAGACACCGTCATCGGCCCGGAGCGCCCACCAGGACAGGCCCGAGCAATCGAACCCCGGGCCGGGCTGGCCGCCGAACGCCGGCGGTGATGCGGACTCGAAACCCCATTCGCCTGCCCAGATGTACGGGTAGCCGACGTACCGGACGCCCCAGTCGACGATCGAGCGCCGTCCGACGCCCATCTTGGGTAGGACCATGTCCGCGTACTGATCCTCGAGGTACCCCACGACCCAGTCCTCCAGGGTGGTCGCGCGGTAGAGCGACCATGCGACCTGCTTGCGCCGGAGGAACGAGCCGGGCGTCACGTCCTGGGACTCGTCCACCTTGTTGTTGAAGCGGAGGCCGAGCCGCATCGCGAGCAGATCCTCGCCGAACGATCTCGGGGTCGCGAACCGGTAGCCGTCGCTCGTCGACAGCCGATCGAGCGCCTTTGCGGTCTTCCCCATCCCGAGCGCGCGGACGAGGGAGCGATGGACACCCCGCGCGGTGACGATGCTCGTGGGGTTGAATCGACCGCCGGCCCCGCGGGTCATCCAGCCGTGCTGTACCGCGATCGCGGCGGATCGATGGAACGGATCGGACGGATCGAGGTCCGTGAACGTGATCGACGGATCCGGTTCCTCCCCCGGCGCGAACGCCCGGGCCATGGCCCGGGCCCAGCGTGCCCTCGACTCGAACGCGTCGGGACGGAAGCGCCGGTTCCCGTGCCGGTCCTGCGCGAAGTCCCGCATCCAGGTATGGGTCCCGGCGACGTGGTTGATCGCGACCTTGGCCCAGGCATCGTCCGCTTCGAGGTCACTCCAGGTGGTGGTCGGCATCAGGGCACGCTCGGACCGTGAGAGATGGGTCGGCAACGGTGGGGGGCCGCTCCCGTCCTCACCTTGGGTCCAGGAGGGCGGTGTCGCGTGTGCGGTCGTCGCTCCGAGCAGCTGCACCACCGACAGGAGGAGCGTCAGCAACGCGATGGGTGTCAATCGACGGCGAAGCCCACGTCCCCTCTCGGCCATACCTCGAAGGTCGGCTCCCCGTGCGGGGAACTTGAGCGCCGCCCTCTCGGAGGCCTCTAGCCGGTCGTCGGCCCGCCGCTGCGCACCTCGCGGACCTTCTCGAGCGCGCCGCGGAGGTCCTTCAACCAGTCGTCCTGGCGTTCGGCCACCAATCGGACACACCAGGCCAGGGCGTGGCTCCGGCTCCGGGCGACACCGGCCTCGATCAACGTGTCGAGCACCTGGCGCTCGTCCATCCGCAGGCGGGTCATCGCGGGCACCGACAGGGTCGTGAATGCCGCCGTGAGGTCTCCGCAGCTCGCTCCCCAGCTCACCTTGCGGCCGAAGCGCCTCTGGGCCTCGTCGGCGATCCGCATCCGCGCGCGGCGGGTGTCCTCTCGGAACCCGGAGATACGGGCCGTGAGCGCCGCCTCACGCGCCTCCTCGCCCGCGTCCGTGGGGAGCTCGGGCTCCGCCAGCGTCCCCACCACGTAGATCTCCTCGCGGTCGGCCGTGACGGTCGGTGCCCCCTGGAACCAGTCGGCCGGGATGCGACCTGCGAACCATCCGCCCAGCTCTTCCATCGGTCCCTCCTCGAGTCGCTGAGTGCAAGTGACATTACATCATTACACTATCGAACTGTCGAGCTGTCGAACGCACGCGGCGGGCACCCCGCCGTGGCGGCGGATAGGTTCGAAGGCGTGAGGACGAGCGAGTTCGAGCTTTCGACGAAGGGCCGCCGCGTGGTCGACCTCACGGACCGGGTCCGGGCCTTCGCCGGAGCGTCGGGCGGGGATGGCCTGCTGCATGTGTTCCTGCCGCACGCCACGGCGGGTCTCGCCCTGATGGAGACGGGGAGCGGGTCCGAGGAAGATCTCGACGCGGCCCTGGAGCGGTTGCTTCCTCGCGACGACCGATACGCGCACCGGCACGGCTCGGTGGGTCACGGAGGTGATCATCTCCTGCCGGTGTTCGTGGCCCCGACGCTCACCCTCCTGGTGGAGGACGGGCGGCTCGTGCTCGGGACGTGGCAGTCGATCGTCCTGGTCGATCCGAACCGCGAGAACGACGTCCGGCGCGTGCGGCTCACGTTCATAGAAGGCTGAAGAGGGGCCGCCGCGAGTAGAGGGGCCGCCGCGAGAAAGGGGCGCCGCTACAGATACTGCCCAGGAGCTCGCTGGGAGCGTGCGTCCGACGCCGGCGGCGACGAGACCGCCTGGACGTCCCGCTCACGCAGGAGGACGAGCTCCTGTCCGTCCAGCTCCACCTCGAGGCCCGAGGACGGAAGGAACAGGACGCGGTCGCCTTTGGCGGCGACGCGCACGTCCGGGCCCACGAGCCTGACGTCGGCCCACGCCAGACGCTTCGGCGCCGGCGCGGCGGTGGCGGGGATGAGCAGGCCGCTCGCCGACTTCCGCTCGCCGTTCTCGGGCAACTGCACGACGAGCCGGTCGCCGGTCAGGCGCAGATCCTCCCCCGTCGAGGGGGACTTCTTCGCGCGCGCGCGACGAGGCTTCGCCGTCCTCGTCGACTTCGCGCCATCGGTCGGCGTCGTTCCGGGCATGCATCCGAGTCTAGCGAGCGTCACTCGGTAGGATGCCCGGCGTTGAAGGCACGCACGGTCCTGGACGACGCGGTCAAGGTCCTGAAGGCCTCGCCGGCGATCGACCACTGGCAGCGTGGACGGGAGCGGATCGAGGCGGAGGACCTGCTCTGGCATGTGTTGGGCGAGGAGCCGGATCCGCGCGACGACGTCACCGTCGAGCAACGACGAACGTTCGATCGGCTGGTCGCTCGTCGCGCCACCGGCGAGCCCATCCCGTTCATCAAGGGCTCCACGGAGTTCCGCGGTCTCGATCTGCTCGTGCGTCCGGGCGTCTTCGTGCCCCGGGACGCATCGGAGTTCCTCGCCGAACAGGCGATGCGGCGCCTGCGCGGCCGGGCACGGCCGGTCCATCTCGACCTGGCGACCGGAGCGGGGACGATCGCGCTCGCGGTGGCGAACGAGGTCCGCGGCGCAGATGTGATCGGGACGGACCTCTCCGCGGATGCCGTCAAGTTGGCACGGACGAACGCGAAGCGGCTCGGGGTGCGAGCCCGCTTCTTCACCGGCGACCTGTTCGGCGGCCTCCCGCGGACGCTCAAGGGCACGGTGGACGTCGTCACGCTCCATCCGCCGTACGTGCCGATGCACGAACTGGTGGACCTCCCCGAGGAGATCCGGGAATGGGAGCCGGAGCACACACTGACGGACCGCAGCCCCGACGGGCTCGGGCTGATCTCCCGGTCCGCGCGGGAGGCCCCGACGTGGCTCTCCCCCAACGGCTGGCTCCTGCTGGAGGTCAGCCCAGATCGAGTGCGCCATGTGAAAGGCGTGCTGCGCGGTGAGGGGTTCCGCGACATCCGCAGCACGAAGGGCGGCCCGCTGCCGCTGACCCGGGTCATCGTCGCGAGGCGTCCCCGGTGACCGTGGCGGCACCGTTCGGCACGTGGCGCTCGTCGATCAGCGCGGAGATGGTGTCGGCCGGCGCCGTCTCCCTGATGCAACCGCAGCTGCACGGAGGGGTGGCGTACTGGTTGGAGGGTCGCCCGACCGAAGGAGGACGCTCCGTGTTGGTTCGCGCCGACGCGTTCTCCGAGCCGACGGACGTCACGCCGCCGGGATTCAACGTCCGCACGACCGTGCACGAGTACGGCGGTGGCGCCTACCTGCTCCACGATGGGACGGTCTACTTCTCCAACTTCGCGGATCAGCGCATGTACCGGCACGATGCGGGCGGCGACCCGGTCCCGATCACGCCCGACACGGGAGGCCGCGATCGGTACGCGGATGGACGGGTCACCCGCGACGGGCGATCGCTGGTCTGCGTCCGCGAACGTCATCCCGAGCCCGACGTTCCGGCCGGGGTCGTGAACGAGCTCGTCATGCTCTCGCCGGACGGCTCCTCGGAGCCGCGGACGATCCGCTCCGGCCGAGACTTCTACTCGACGCCGCGGATCGCGCCCGACGGCTCGCGGCTCAGCTGGCTCGAGTGGGACCTGCCGTGGATGCCGTGGGACGGATGCGAGCTCGTCGTCGGCGAGCTCGCGGGGGACGGGAGCCTCTCGGGCGTTCGGCGGGTCGCCGGCCTCGTGGGCGAGGAGTCGATCTTCCAGCCCAGCTGGAGCCCGGATGGCGAACTGCACTTCGCCTCGGACCGAACCGGCTGGTGGAACCTATCCGTCGAGCGAGACGGTGACGTCCAGGAACTCCATCCGGCGGACGCCGAGTTCGGATGGCCGCAGTGGGTCTTCGGGATGACCGCGTACGGGTTCCTGAGCGACGGGCGGATCGCCTGCTTGTGGGAGCGGGACGGGCTGCAACACCTGGCGATCCTCGATGCGCTGTCCGGCGAGCTCATCGACCTCGACATCCCCTACACCGCGATGGCGCCTCGGCTCGATGTGGAGGGAGACCGGGTGGTGTTCGTCGGGGGCGGGCCGGCGACCCCCGACGAGATCGTCGTGCTCGACGTCACCGCTCGGTCGATCGACGTGCTCCGATCGTCGTCCTCGATCGTCGACGAAGCCGCGATCTCCATCCCTCGGCAGATCGAGTTCCCCACGGAGGGAGGGCTGACGGCCTTCGCGCACTTCTATCCGCCGTACGCTCCCGGCGCGGTCGGACCGGAGGGCGAACGGCCGCCCGTCATCGTGATGAGCCATGGAGGACCGACCGCCGAAGCCACGCCACGCTGCTCCCTGGAGACCCAGTTCTGGACGAGCCGCGGGTTCGCCGTCGTGGACGTGAACTACGGCGGGAGCACGGGGTTCGGACGGGAGTACCGACAGCGGCTCCAGGGCACGTGGGGGATCGTCGACACGGCGGACTGCATCAACGCGGCGGCGTGGCTGGCCTCGCAGGGGGAGGTCGACGGGGAGCGCCTCCTTATCAGGGGAGGGAGCGCGGGCGGCTACACGACGCTCTGTGCCCTGACGATGCACGAGGGGTTCGCGGCCGGGACCAGCTACTTCGGCCTCGCCGACCTCGAGTCGTTCGTGAGCGGAGGCACGCACAAGTTCGAGTCGGGGTACCTGCGCTCGCTCGTCGGTCCGTATCCGGAGGAGGCGGAGCGCTACCGAGCGCGCTCACCGATCCACGCCACGGACGGGATCTCGTGCCCGATGCTCCTGCTCCAGGGCGACCAGGACCGCGTGGTTCCCCCGCATCAATCCGAGATCATGGTCGAGGCGCTCCGGAGGAAAGGGTTGCCGTACGCCTATGTCCTGTTCGAGGGCGAGCAGCACGGGTTCCGGAAGGCGGAATCGACGAGGATCGCGCTGGAGGCGGAGCTTTCGTTCTACGCGCAGGTCCTGGGATTCGACCGCGACGACGTGCCGGCGCTCCCGATCGAGAACCTCTGAAGGGGTACGCGGGAAGCCGGCGGAACCTGCTCTTCAGCCGCCGATCATCGACATCGATCGCGCAGGTTGGACGAAGTCCGGGTGGTTGATCCGGTGGCCGGACCACTTCGTCCACAGACCCTGCCTGATCAGGAGCGCGAGGTCGTCGTCGGAAGCTCCTCCGCGCATCGGCCCTCGCAGATCCGTCTCGCCCATCGCGAACAGGCAGTTCCGGAACATGCCCTCGGCCGTCAGCCGGAGTCGGTTGCAGGTGTCGCAGAACGGCTCGGTGACGGAGGCGATCACCCCTATCCGCCCGGGGGCCCCGTCGGCGAAGCGGAACGTCGTGGCCGGCTCGTTCGCGTGTCCCTCGGGAAGGAGGGCGTGCACCGCGTCGATCGCCGCGAGGATGCGAGCCGCCGGAACGACCTTCTCGCGCTCCCACGCGTGCTGCGCGTCGAGCGGCATGTACTCGATGAATCGCACCTCGTACCCGGTCTCCCTCGACCAGCGGGCGAAGTCCACGACCTCGTCGTCGTTCGTTCCGCCGATCACCACGCAGTTGATCTTGATCGGTGTGAGGCCGGCCGACTCCGCGGCTCGCATCCCGGCGAGGACCTTGTCGAGCGCGTCGCGCCGGGTCATCTCCTCGAAACGATGCCGCAGGAGCGAGTCGCAGGAGATCGTCGCTCGGTCGACTCCGGCCTCCGCCAGCGGTCCCGCCAACCTGTCCAGCAGCACGCCGTTGGTCGTGAGGGAGATGTCGAGGTCGGGGCCGGCCTCGCGGAACATGCGGATCAGCACCGGGAGGTCCGCACGCACGAGCGGCTCGCCGCCCGTGACCTTGAGGCTACGGACACCGAGCCGGACGAAGATGCCGAGCACCCGGGTCAGCTCTTCGAAGGTCAGGATCTCGTGCTTCGGGAGCCACGCCAGGCCTTCGGCGGGCATGCAGTAGGTGCACCGGAAGTTGCAGCGGTCGGTAACGGAGATCCGCAGGTCGTCCGCGACGCGCCCGTAGGTGTCCACGAGCGGCCCGTCCAGCGGCATCGTCGCCTGATGGGGAACCGGGTCGGTCATGGGACCCAGCCTACCGCCGGGTGCGCGAACCGGTTCAGCTCTCGTCGGCGGGGGGCAGGCGCAGCAGCAGGGCGTGGATCGCGTCCTCGATCGAGTCGTCCCGTGCGCGATCGGAGAGCTGGCTGCCCACGGAGAGTCCGATGACGTACATCGCGAGAGGGGTGGCCTTCCGCTCGATCCGGTGTGCTACCTCACGGGATGCGGTCAGGAGATGGTCCTTCTCGTGCGGGGACAGCACGTCGAGCGAGAGCTCGGCGGCGAGCCGGTCGACCCATTCCATCTCGGTGCCTCCTCGGTCGCTCGCGTAGGCGGGGCGATCCCGCGAGGTCCCCCAATCCTAGGTCGAGCGTCCCTCGACCCATGGAACCGAGGGGCTCCCCGGCGGCGCTAGGCTCCCACCGTGGAACCGGGAATGACCCGCGCCGCCGTTCTGACCGTCTCGGACGGTGTCACCCAGGGCACGCGAGAAGATGCCTCCGGTGACACGGCCGAGGCGTTGCTCCGCGCCGCGGGCTTCGACGTATCGGAACGTCGTGTCGTCGCCGACGAGCGGGCGGAGATCGAGCCGGCGCTCCGGGAGCTCGCGTCGGCGAACGGGCTCGTGGTGACGACCGGCGGGACGGGGTTCGGTCCGCGCGACGTGACCCCGGAAGCGACGCGGGGGGTCATCGAGCGCGAGGCCCCCGGGCTCGCGGAGCTGATGCGGGCCACGGGACTGGCGCAGACGCCGATGGCCGCACTCTCCCGCGGGATCGCCGGCGCCCTGGGAGCCGCGCTGATCGTGAACCTCCCGGGCAGCCCCAAAGGGGTCCGTGAGTCGCTCGCGGCGGTGCTTCCGGTGGTTCCGCACGCCGTAGAGCTCCTCGGCGGCGCCACGGGAGCCCATCCGGGCATCGCCGACCCGCAGGCCACGTCCCCCGCCGCGACGGCCACGACGATGGAGGAACGGGCGCCGGGTCCATGGGTCGACGTCAAGGCGGTGCGGGTGATCGGCTCGCCGCCCTGCACGGTCGGGAACGCCATGGCGATCGTGCCCGGCGGCGAGGTGCGCGGCACGCTCGGCTGTGCGGAGTTCGACGCCGCCGCCGTCAGCGCGGCCGCCGAGGTCCAGGCCGCGGGAGCACCCGAGATGCGCACGCTCCATCACCCCGAGGGGGACGTGGAGGTGTATCTCGAGCCACACCGTGCCGCTCCCCGGCTCGTCGTCGTGTCTGCCACCGACGTGGCCAGGTCCCTCCGGGTCGAGATGGAGCGACAGGGACGACGCGTGGTCGTGCTCGAGCCCAGACCCGAACGGGTCGCTCCTGACGACGGGCCGTCCGTTCGATCGCTCGAGGAGTTGACGCTCGCGGACGACGACGAGGTGGTGTTCACCGATCACGACGCACCCGGGATCGCGGACATGCTGACCGCGCTGCTGCGCTCACCGGTCCGGTTCATCGGCGTGATGGGTTCCCGCCGTCACGTCGCGCACTACGTCGAGGACCTGCGGAGTCGGGGGTTCGGAGACGACGACCTCCGTCGCATCCGGAGTCCGCTCGGGCTCGACCTCGGTGGGCGCAGGCCCGAGGAGATCGCCCTCGCCATCGCCGCGGGGCTCGTCGCCGCCGATCACGACCGCGAGGGAGGGTGGCTGGATCGGTGACGTCGGAGACGAACGAACACGTGCGCAAGAACCGCGAGCACTGGGAGCGCGAGGCGGACGAGTACCAGGAGCGCAATCGATCGCAGCTCAACCGATGGGATCGCTTGGGCTGGGGTACCTATGACATTCCCGAGGACCGTGTTCAGGCGCTCGGGGCTGTCCACGGTCTCCGGGTTCTCGAGTTCGGATGCGGTGGGTGTCAGTCCGGGATCAAGGTCACGGAGCGGGGAGCGGATGTGACGGGTCTCGACCTGTCGTTCGCCCAACTTCGGCACGGCCTGACCAACTTCGAGGAGACGGGCGTGCGCTTCCCACTCGTCCAGGCGAGCGGTGAAGCGGTGCCGTTCCGCGACGGCTCATTCGACCTCGTGTTCTGCGACCACGGCGTGATGGGGTTCGCCGATCCCCTCCTGACGGTGCCCGAGGTTGCCCGCGTGCTGCGGCCGGGGGGCCTCTTCGTCTTCAACGGCACGACGCCGTGGATCTGGGTCGCGTGGGGGGACCAGGACGAAGAGCTCCCCACGACGCGGGAGATGCGCGCGGATTACTTCGAGATGCGATCGATCGAGTCCAACGACCCGTTGTGGCGGACGACCGAGTTCCAGCTGACCTACGGGGACTGGATCCGGCTGTTCCGCGCGAACCGGCTCGTGATCGAAGACCTGATCGAGCTTCGGCCTGACCCGGACGCGACCACGACGTACGACGACTACGCACCCCTCGAGTGGGCCCGAGCGTTCCCCGCGGAACACATCTGGAAGGTGCGGAAGGAGTGAGGCTCGCGCCGCCCGGCCGTCGGATGGCCGGGGCGGCCCTCGTCGCGTTGGCCGGACTCGGCGTCGCGCTCATCGCTCCACAGCCGGACGAACGCTCCGAGGACCGACCCAACGTGATCGTCGTCCTGACCGACGACCAGCGAGCGGGCTCCTTCGCGATGATGCCGTGGCTCGCGTCGCAGCTCGCCCGCCCCGGCACGGGCTGGGCGGAATTCCCGAACGCCTTCGCCAACACACCGCTGTGCTGCCCGGCCCGGGCGAGCCTGCTGACGGGCCTGTTCTCTCGGCACACCGGTGTCCTCGACAACGGAGACGGCGCGAGGTTCGACGCGTCGTCCACGCTCGCCACGTGGCTCCACGGCGAGGGCTACCGCACGGGTCTCGTGGGGAAGTACCTGAACCGGTACCCGTTCGGGCGGCTCCCGTTCGTGCCTGCGGGCTGGGACCGGTTCTTGGCGAAACAGAACCAAACCGGGGCGACCGTGTATCGGGACTTCCACGCCGTCGACCAAGGGTCGCCCGTCTTCGTCCGTCGCTACGCGACCGACTGGCTCGCGGACCGAGCCGTCGGATTCATACGGAGCACGCCCGCGTCGCAGCCGTTCTTCCTCCTGTTCGCGCCGAGCGCCCCGCACGATCCGTGGATCCCCGCGGCCCGGCACGACGGCACCCTCGCCGGCCTGGCGGTCGCGGAGCCACCGTCGGTGGTGGGGACGCTGCGTGGGGCCCCGCCGTGGGTACGCTCGTTGCCGGCGCCGAGCGACGCGCAGCGCACCGCCTGGCTCGAGGACCAGCGGCGTGCGGACGAGACCCTGCTCGCGGTCGACGAGGCGCTCCACGCGATCGTGTCCACGCTCGGCGACCGCCTGGACGACACCATGATCTTCGTGCTGTCGGACAATGGCTACTCCTTCGGGGAGCACCGATGGGAGGGCAAGACGTGTCCGTACGAAGCGTGCGTCCGGGTTCCTCTCGCCGTGCATGCTTCCGGGCTGTCCGCGGGAGAGCGGGAGGAGCTCGTCTCGATGGTGGACCTGGCTCCGACGATCATCGATCTGACCGGCGCCCGAACGCTCGCGACGATGGACGGAACGAGCTTCGCGGGGAGGATCGGGGCGGGAGACCTCACGGGCGACCCGGCCGAGGCGGTGTTCCTGGAGTGGGCGGGCGATGAGCGGATCCCCGCGTGGACGGCCGTCCGGACCTCCGATTTCAAGCTGATCCGGTACGCGGACGGCTTCGAGGAGCTCTACGACCTGACCGGGAGGCGGTGGTCCGCCGACCCTTGGGAGACGATCAACCGGGCGACGGATCCGCGCGCCGGGGGGCTCCTTGGGCGCCTGCGGGCTCTCCTCGGTCGCGTCCTGGGCCCCGGCTAGACTGGCCCGATGCGACCCGGGCCGATCCTCCGACCTGTGCGCCGGGCACGCGTTCGTCAGCGCCGACAGACGTTCGGGGCACTCGTCGTCGTCTTGACGTCGATCCTCGCATGGCAGTTCTGGCCCTCCGCCGGTCAAGAGCGAGGCGAGACCCCCGGGCCCGGTGGTGACGGGAACGGCAGCCGGTCACCCTCACCCGATCCGAGCTCGCCGATCGAGCACGTGATCTTCCTCGTCAAGGAGAACCGATCCTTCGATCACTACTTCGGGACGTATCCGGGCGCCGAGGGAGCGACGGAGGGAGGCACGATCGAGGATTGTGACGCGACGGCATTCCAGGATGGACCTGTCATCGACCTCGAGGAGGCGCCGCTCGTCCTCCCGCACGACCTCGGCCACGCGTTCGCTCCCGGGTTGTACTCGATCAACGGCGGCAAGATGAACGGCTTCAATTGCGTGTCGCTGGGTGAGGACCTGATGGGGTACTCGCAGCACTCCCGGGAGACGCTTCCCGCCTATTGGGCGTACGCGGACCGGTTCGTGCTCGCGGATCACTTCTTCACGTCGATGTACGGGCCGACGTTCCCCGAGCACCTCTACACGGTGGCTGCGCAGTCCTACGGCATCGTCGACAACAAGACGACCACCAACGTGGAGGGCAACTATTGCGATGACGACACGGAGATCACGAAGCGGTTCCCGATCGAGGACCTCTCGGACGCGGACGTCGAGAGGATCATGGCCCTCGAGGAAGACATCACGTCGGACGTTCCCGGGCAATTGATCCGGATCGCGGCGTATTGGGAGTCGACCCGGACGTGCATCAACATCCCGGTGCTCCCCGACAAGCTCGAGAGGAAGGGGATCAGCTGGAAGTACTACGCGAACGCGGACTCGTGGATGAACGCGTTGCAGGCGGTGGAGCACGTGCGATCCGGCCCGATGTGGGACAAGGTCGTGCCCCCCGAGACGTTCCTCCAGGACGTTCGCCGCGGGGAGCTCCCGGCGGTCTCCTGGTTGATCCCACCCGAGGGACATCCGAACGAGCACCCGGGCTCGATGACGAACGTGTGCGTGGGCGAGAACTGGACGGTCGAGTACCTCAACGCGGTGATGCGAAGCGACGCCTGGCCCAACACCGCGATCGTGATCGTCTGGGACGACTTCGGGGGCTTCTACGACCACGTCGTGCCGCCGCACTACGACATCATGGGGCTCGGCCCACGGACGCCCGCGTTGATCATCTCGCCGTGGACGAAGGCGGGGGACAACCCGGAGGGCGGGTCGATCGACTCCACGGTGTACGAGTTCTCCTCCGTGCTGCGGTTCATCGAGGACCTGCACGGTCTGAAGCCGATGACCGACAGGGACGGGCAGGCGGACCCGCTCTCGGGAGCGTTCGACTTCGAGCAGGAGCCTCGACTCGACCCGCTGATCATCGAACCGCGGGACTGCCCGTCCTGATGTCGCGCGCCGGCCGGGCGCGCCGCGCGGCCGTGATCGCGATCGTCCCGTTCCTCGTGGCCGCATCCGATCCCACCGGCGACGTGGCCGGGTGCGCGAACGCGACCGGCGCCGGGACCCCGCCCGACCTCGTGGACGCACGGGGGGAGATCGTCGAGCTCGGCACGTCCGCTCGCTGGACGCTCACGTTCGCGGAGCCGTTGACGGTTCCGGATGCGGTCGGGCGGCCGTTCCGGGTGGACATCGCGATCAGGGATCCGGACGTTCCACCGCTCACGTTCGCGTACTACACGGACGTGAACCGGTTGGTGCGTGTCGACGCGACCGTCGCCCACGACACCGAGATCTACCTCCTCCCGGAACGCGGCGCGAACGTCTTCAATCCACCGATCATCGAGGGCGCCACGATGACGATCCAGATCCCCGGTCGGACGTTGAGCGCCGACGAGGATCTCACGGGCACCTCGCCCGGGCTCGAGGCTCTCCGGTGGACCGTGATCGTGCGCGACGGCCGCGCCTGCGATGTCCTCGGCGACGGGAGGCCGACCCAGCGGTTCGGCGTCGGGATCGACACGGTGGGCGAGCCCGCAGCGGAGGCACGATCCGGTCTCCCGATGTGGTGGCTCCTCGCCGGCGCGGCCGTCGCGACGCTGGGGATCGCCGGCTACGTGGTGCGTCGCGCCCGGTAGGGGCGGAGCACCACGTCGCGGGGTCCGTCGAGGAAATGCTGCCACGGTCGTGACACGCCGCGCGTGCCGCGACGGCGGATCTCGGCCACGCGATCCAGGTCCACGACCTCCACCAGTAGCTCCTCACCAGCGCCGGCCTCGAACAGGACTCGCCCCTCGGGGTCGACGCCGACGCTCCGTCCCGGCCCGAACGTCGAGACCATGTTGGGGTTGAACACGAAGACCTGGTTCACGATCGCGTTCGCTCGCGCGAGGACCACTTCTTCCTCGCGATCGGGCGTCGTCGTCGCGGTCGGTTGGGCGATCAACTCGGCGCCCTGGAGGGCGAGCCCTCGCGCCACCTCCGGGAACCAGCCGTCGTAGCAGATCATCATGCCGACGACGGCTTTCCCCGGGATCGCGAACACCGGCGCCGGCTCGGCGCCGGCATCGGCGCCCTCGAACGGGCGCCACGGGAAGAGCTTCCGGTAGACCGCTGCGATCTCCCCGTCGGGCGAGAAGGCGATCGCGGTGTTGTGGATCTTCTTCCCACGCCGCTCGTTGATCGATCCGGCCACGATCCACCGCTTCGCTCGAGCGGCGATCTTCGCCACGCGGTCGGTCAAGGGGCCGGGGATCTCCTCGGCGACGCGGCGCTCCCAATCGGCGGATCCTCCCGAGGTGAACCCGTCGATCGCGGTCAGGTAGAGCTCCGGGAAGATCATCACGTCGACGTCCGGGAACGCGCGGCGGGCCACGCGCACGTGATCCTCGAACTTGTCCAGCGTTGCCGCCGGATCCCAGGCGACCGGGGCGACCTGGGCCGACAGCACGGTGAGGACGCGGCTCACGCCTCGGACCCTAGCAGCGCGCATCCATCCCCGGGCTCACGCCCGCGCGAGCGTGCTCGCTCCTCGAGCCCCCAGACCCCTTCATCTTGGGGGCTACGCTCGCGCTGGCGCGCTCGCTCCTTGAGCCCCCAAACCCCTTCATCCTTGGGGGCTACGCTCGCGCTGGCGCGCTCGCTCCTTGAGCCCCCAGACCCCTTCATCCTTGGGGGCTACGCTCGCGCTGGCGCGCTCGCTCCTTGAGCCCCCAGACCCCCGATCAGGTGTGCTGCGGCTGGAGCTCTGCGATGAGCTCGTCCACGCCTCGCGCGAGCTGTTCCCGCCACCACGCCTTGCCGTCATCGGGCAGTGTCGAGATGGGGTCGTAGTAGTGGTACCGCCGCGTGAACGCCTCGGGGTCGTCGCTCTCGATCCCGGTCCGGTAGTTCTTCGTCCATCCGGAGATCCCGCGGACGCGGTCGTACTCGGCGACCTGATGCGCCCAGCGTTTGCCGACGAACGGCACGTCCACGACCATCCGGGGTGTCGCGAAGCCCGGCAGGTAGCCCATGATCGCGTGCTGGAGGTCCTGGACCTCCCACACCGCCGTCCGCCAATGCTCGGCGTTCGGGATCATGTCGCAGATGTAGAAGTAGTAGGGGAGGATCTTCGCGTGATCCAGGAGCATGAAGCAGAGCTCGAGGAGCTGCTGGGGAGCGGTGTTGACGCCGCGGAGCAGCACGCCCTGGTTCCGCACGTCGCGGAACCCCGCGTCGAGGAACACCTTGGTCGCGCGGCCCACCAGCGGCGTGACCTGCTGAGCCGCATTCACGTGGGTGTGCACGGCGATGTCCACGCCGCGTTCGTTCGCCCGTGAGGCCATCCGCTCCGCCGCCGCCTTGACCTCGTCCTGCAGGAAGTGCTGCGGGATCCCCATGAGGCCCTTCGTCGCGAGCCGGATGTCGCGGACGTTCTCGATGTCGAGCAGCCCCATCACGAACGTCTCCAATCGCTTGATCGGGACGTTGGCCATGTCGCCCCCGGACACGACGACGTCGCGAACGCTCGGCGTGCGCCGCAGGTAGTCGAGCATCGCGTCCCAGCGGTCGTTCTGCTTCGCCTCGAACTTGTACTTGAGGACCTGCACCGTATCGTTGCCGACCAGGTCCATGCGCGTGCAGTGGCCGCAGTACTGCGGACAGGTCGGGATCAGCTCGGCGAGGACCTTGGTCGGATAGCGGTGGGTCAGACCCTCCACGGCCCACATATCGGCCTCGTGGAGCGAATCACGCGAGGCGAAGGGGTGCGACGGGAACTCCTGATCCCGGTCGCTGAACGCGGGGGCCATGTACAGCCGGACGGGATCCGCCCGGAGATCCGTCTCGTCCATCGTGTTGATCATCTGGGGCGGGAGGAGCATGGACATCGTCGCCCGCTCCTGCTGGTCGCGTTCGATGTCCGCCAGCAGTTCGTCGTCGAGGTGCTCACCGAGGGCCGCCTTGAACTCCTTGAGGTTCTTGACGGTGTGCGCCCGCTGCCATTGGGCGGACTCCCATTGCTCCACGGTGATGTCCCGGTACGCAGCGAGTCGCGTCCAGTCCGGTTCCGCGTACGGACGTTGCAGCGGATAGGTGAAGGGTTGGGCGGCCGCGTGGGCGTGGGGGTCGCGGTGTCCGGGCCGGCCCGAAGGGGGGCTGAGGAATTCCACGCTCATCAGGTCCTCGCAGGGTCGTCGTCGGGCGGGTGACCGCACAAGATGTGCGGACCCGCCATCTTACCCGAAGGAAGTCCGGTCAAAGGGTCGGTTCACCGGAAGATATCCGGTACCAGGCGTATCGGCTAGCGCCGGCCGCCCCTGAAGCCGCCGCCACGGTTGTCCCGACGAGGCCGGCGTTCGATCTGGATCTCGGGTGCCTTCTTGGGCAGCCGGGCCCGCATCGGGGCGTGGCCCGTGCGCTCGAAGCGGACCCAGATGTGGTCGGGCTTGCGGTCGCGCTCGGTCTCGCGCCACCCCGTGGCGACGAGGTGCTTCAGGCGGGCCGCAGCCGTCTTCCGGAGCTTGTCCGTGCCCGGAACGCGCACGTAGAGACGCTCGTGGAGAACCTGCTTGTAGTCGGCCATCGGGCGGAAGAGTAGCAGGCACGGGTGCCCGGGCGGCTCCTTCAGCGGTCCTCGGGGGCCGCCGATAGCAGGGTGGATGGACGTCTCGCAGGGCTCGTCCTCGGCCGCCGTTCCGGCGGTCGATCCCGGCGTGTCGAGCGCCGCGTCCGCGCTTGCCCAGGTGTCGGATGCGCTCGCGAACATGGGGCGGGAGCTGGGCGCCGATCGAGTCGCCCTCTTCGAGAACATCCGTGACCCCGACGGCCGCCTCTGGATGGATCTCACCTCCGAATGGGTGCGGAACGGTGTCCGGGGGACCTTCGACGACCCGAGCACGACGCTGCACCCGTACTCCCCCGACTTCATCCGGTGGATCGAGGTCCTCGGGGATCATCGGGTGCTGAGCGCCTCCGTGAGCGATCTGCCCGAGTCGGAGCGGCGGATCCTCTCAGCGGAGGGAACGGTGTCGTTCGTCGCGGTCCCCATCGCCATCGACGACGCCTGGTGGGGGTTCCTCAGCGTGGACGACTGCAGCGGCGGTCGTTCGTGGGGGACCGGCGAGATCGAGCTCCTCCGCATGTTGGCCGGATCGATCGCAGCCGACGTCCAGCGGCAGCGCCAGGCGTCCGCGGACGAGATCGTGGGCGATCGGTATCGCTCGATCGTCGAGCACATCCCCGCGGTCACCTATATCGACGCGCTCGACGACGCAGCGTCGACCATCTACATGAGCCCGCAGGTGGAACAGCTGCTCGGCTACGCGCCGGAGGAGTGGATCGGCGACCCGGATCTGTGGCTGCGGATCTTGCACCCGGACGATCGCCCGCGGGCGATCGCCGAGAACCAGCGTCACAACGAGACCGGCGAATCGTTCGCGCTCGATTACCGGATGTATCGCAAGGACGGGCGGATCGTGTGGATCCGCGACGAGGCGAGGATCGTCCGGGACGAGCGCGGGATCCCCACGTTCTCGCTCGGGGTGATGTTCGACGTCACCGAGATGAAGCGCGGAGACGAGAAGGTTGCGTTCCTCACCTATCACGACGAGCTGACCGGACTCCCGACCCGTGCGATGTTCGAGGAGCTGCTCGAGCTCTCGATCGCACGTGCGAAGCACCACGAGGACTCCGTGGCGGTGATCTGCGTGGACATCGACGATTTCCGCCTGGTGAACGACTCCCTCGGCCGCCTCGCCGGCGACGAGGTCCTGAACGTGGTGGCCGAACGGCTCCGGGAGGCGACCAGGGAGACGGACCTGGTCGCTCGCCGGTCCGGAGACACGTTCCTGCTCCTGCTCGCCGACCTCGAGCGCGATGGTGACGACGTCGAAGCGGCCGTCGCCCGTGCGGAGTCGGCGGCGCAGCGGATCCTCGACTCGCTCACCGTGCCCTTCCGCGCTGGCGGCACCGAGCTCTACGTCTCCGCCTCGATCGGGATCAGCCTGTTCCCCCAGGACGGCGACGAGCCGGGCAGCCTCTTGCGGAACGCGGACGCGGCGATGCTGGAATCCAAGAAGGGCGGGCACGCCTACGTCGTGTCCAACCGCGGCGCCCTGGACTCCTCCGCCAAGCTCCGTTTCGTGACGAGGCTGCGCAAGGCCGTGGAGAGCCAGCGATGGACGCTCCACTACCAGCCCGTACTGGACCTCGCGACCGGCCGCATGCGCGGGGTGGAGGCGCTGATCCGCTGGATCGAGGCCGACGGCACGATGGTGCCGCCGGGCGACTTCATCCCGGTGGCGGAGGAGCTCGGATTGATCGAAGCGATCGGTGATTGGGTCGTGCGCGAGCTGGTCTACCAGGCGCAGGCCTGGCGGGAGCTGGAGATGGATCTCTCGATCAGCTTCAACCTGTCACCGCGCCAGTTCTGGCAGCCAGACCTCGCGAGCGGGATCCTCGATCGGATCCGCGAGGGCGGCATCGATCCCACGAAGGTCATCGTCGAGATCACGGAGTCCTCGGCGATGACCGACCCGGACCGCGCGCAGACGATCCTCGAGGCGCTCCACGACGGCGGCCTCCGGATCGCGATCGACGACTTCGGAACCGGGTACTCGTCGCTCGCTCGCATCCGGGACATGCCGGTCGACGTCCTCAAGATCGATCGTTCGTTCGTCAGCGGTGTCGACGTCGATCCGCAGAAGCAGAGCATCGTCACCGCCTTCATCGAACTGGCGCGAGGGCTCGGCGTCACCACGCTGGCCGAAGGGATCGAGACGGAAGGAGAGCTCGCGTTCGTTCGGGAGCGCGGGTGCGTGATGGGACAGGGCTTCCACTTCTCGAAGGCCGTGCCGCCGGAGGAGATCATCGCTATGTCCTTCGGTGGTCTCCGCGTGGCGAGCGAAGCCAGCTGACGAGACCTCAGTCGCGGCCGAGCGCGCTCCGCACGGCCTCCACGATCGCGTCGGCGTCGATCCCCGCCCATCCCCGGAGCTCCTCGGGTGCCCCCGACCCGGGCATGTCCGTCACGGCGAGCTTGATCACCCGCCCGGCGAGCGAACCTCCCGCGGCGAGCGCGTCGAGCACCGCGTCGCCCAGGCCGCCCTCGATCCTGTGGTCCTCGACCACGACCAGCAGCCCGGTCGCGGCTGCGGCGTTCCGGAGCGACTCCGCGTCGATGGGCTTGACGCTGTAGCAATCGAGCACGCGCGCCTGGATCCCGTCGGCGACGAGACGATCGGCGGCCTCCAGCGACTCGTGGACCGTGATCCCCGCACCCACGAGCGTCACGTCGTCGCCCTCGCGGAGGGTCTTCGACCCCCCGATCGGGAAGTCCTCCTCGGGTCCGTAGAGGACCGGTGTGGCCTCTCTCGTCGTGCGGAGGTAGGAGATGCCTCTGAGGTCGGCCATCGAGGTCACGAGCCCGACCGTGGCGTTGCCGTCCGAGGGATACAGGACGGTCGTGCCGTGGATCGCGCGGAGGGCGGCGAGGTCCTCGAGCGCCATCTGGGAGGGGCCGTCCTCGCCGATCGATACCCCTGCGTGCGATCCACACAGGCGGAGATCCGCCCGCCCGATCGCCGCCATCCGGATCTGGTCGTAGGCGCGGGTGAAGAACGCACCGAACGTCGCGGAGAAGGCGGTGGCACCGAGCGCGTGCAGGCCCGTCTGCGTCCCGACCAAGGTCTGCTCGGCGATGTACATCTGGAAGAAGCGTTCCGGGGCGACGGCCTCTGCATCCTCCGTGTAGGTGGAGTTCCCGACCTCGCCGTCCAGCACCACGAGGTCGTCGCGCTCGCCGGCGAGCCACCGCAACGTCTCTCCGAAGGCCTTGCGGGTGGCGATCGGCTCGGCGTAGGTGGGTGCGGGTGCTCCTGCGGGCGCGACCCGACCCGCCGGCATCCATGGTTCGGGCTTCTGTGGCGTGATCGTGAGCGAGCGGACGCCTCCCAGCTCTTCGATCGCACGGGCGGCCAGATCCTCCGGGAAGGCCTTCCCGTGCCAACCATCCTGGTTGGCCACCTCGGAGACGCCGTGCCCCTTCTCGGTCCGCGCCACGATCATCGTGGGTCGGTCGGCCGCGGCCGCCGAACGGTAGGCGGCGTCGATCGCCGACACGTCGTGTCCGTCGATCGAGAGCGCGTGCCACCCGTACGCCTGCGCGCGGGCGACGAAGACGTCCGCATCCCAGCCGTGCATCGTCGGGCCGCGCTGGCCGAGCCGGTTCAGGTCGAGCACGCACGCGAGGTTGGAGACGTGGTGGTGCGCCGCGGCCTCCACCGCCTCCCAGATCGATCCCTCGGCTGCCTCGGAGTCCCCGACCAGGACCCAGACCCGCGCAGGGCTCTCCCACAGGCGCATCCCGAGCGCCATCCCCAGCCCGATCGCCGGTCCTTGGCCGAGCGATCCGGTGGCGGCCTCCACCCACGGCAGCTCGGGAACCGGGGCAGGATGTCCCTGGATCGGAGACCCGAGCCGCCGCAGGGTCAGCAGCAGGTCGTCGTCGATCGCGCCGATCGCCTTCAACACGGCGTAGAGCAGTGGCGCGGCATGACCCTTCGACAGCACGAAGCGGTCGTTCGCCGCACCGTGGGGGTCGGCGAGGTCGGTCCGCAGGTGATCGGCGAACAGGACCGCGGCCAGATGCGCCGCGGACATGGACGAGGTGGGGTGACCGGACCCGGCCGCGGTCGTGCATCGGATGCTGTCGACGGCCAGCTGGGCGGCGAGCTCGGTCCAGGTCTCCGCGCGATCGTCCGTCCCGGTCCTGTCGCCCATGCCGTGCATCTCCTCCCTCTCGGCGTTCCGATCCGTGCTCGGGGAGCGCGGCGTCGAGAGACTACCGGCACGGCTCGAGGCGTCGCCGCGGGCGGTACTCTCGAAGGAGGAGGTGCACCGCACGATGATCACGTTCCGCGACCTGGGCGTTTCCGAGGCCGTCGTGCGCGCGCTCGAGGCCCGCGGGATCGAGTCGCCGTTCCCGATACAGGTGATGGTGATCGAGGACGCCACTTCGGGGAGGGACACGCTCGCGAGGTCGAAGACGGGGTCCGGCAAGACGCTCGGGTTCGCGATCCCGATCGTCGACCAGATCGATCCCGGCGTGGAGCGCCGCCCGGCCGCCCTCGTGCTGACGCCTACCCGCGAGCTCGCCCAGCAGGTCAGCGACGAGTTCGAGGACATCGCTCGGGCTCGCAAGCTCCGGGTCATGGCCGTCTACGGGGGAACGAAGGTCAGGGAACAGTCGAAAGGGGTGACCTCCGCGCACATCCTGATCGCCACCCCGGGTCGGCTGGACGACCTCGTGGAGCGCGGCCTCGTCAAGCTCGACGGCGTACAGATCTTCGTCCTCGACGAGGCCGACCGGATGCTCGACATGGGGTTCCAGCCGCAGGTCGATCGGATCGTGCGCCACCTGCCGAAGGATCGGCAGACGATGTTCTTCTCCGCGACCCTGGACGGCGCGATCGGCCGGATCGCCGAGGTGTACACGCGGAACCCGATGCGCCACGAGGTCGGCTCCATCGAGATGCGCTTCGTGGAGGAGGCGGACCACCGGTTCATCCCGGTGGCGCCGGAGGACAAGCTGTCGACCCTGGCCCGGCTCGCCTCGGAGGCGTCGGGCTCGACCCTCGTGTTCGTGAACACGAAGCGCGCCGTCGACCACCTGGCCCGACAGCTCCGCGCCGAAGGCGTCACGGTCGTCGCGATGCACGGCGACCTGACGCAGCAGGCTCGGGAGCGCGCGCTCAGCCGGTTCGAGGACGGACACGTCGGGATCCTGGTCGCGACGGACGTGGCCGCCCGGGGTCTCGACCTCGAGCGGATCACCTTGGTGGTGAACTACGACCCGCCGAAGGACGACAAGGGATTCGTCCACCGGGTGGGACGCACGGCTCGCGCCGGCAGGTCGGGGACGAGCATCACGTTCGTCACGCCGGAGCAGCTCGGCGACGTGAGTCGGATGGCGGCACGGCTCGACCTGCACGCGGAGTTCGAGCAGGAGGGGATGAAGGTGTCGCCCCCTCGTGTCGTGTTCAGCGGCGGGGCTCGAGGGAAGCGGAGTGGGCTCCGGCCGCGTCGTCGGCGCTGAGCGCCGGCGACGCGTCCACGATCATCCTGCGGCGCCGCCCTCCACGATGTGCAGCCCGGCGCGCCGGTGGATCGCGAGGATCTCCGCGGCCGGCACGGGTCGGGAGAAGAAGTAGCCCTGTCCCAACTCGCAGCCACGCTGTATGAGCGCGCGCCACTCCGCCTCCGTCTCGATCCCTTCGGCGAGAGCCGTCATCCCGAGGTTGGAGGCCAACGCGATCATGGCCGAGACCATGCTCGCGTTCTGCTCATCGCGATCCAGCTCGCGCACGAAGGAGCGGTCGATCTTCAGGATGTCGACAGGCATGTAGCGGAGCCGGGCGAGCGAGGAATAGCCCGTCCCGAAGTCGTCGATCGCGAGCTGGAGCCCGCGGGCGTGAAGCTCGTGGAGGATGCCGAGCGTGCGATCGGGATTGGTCATGGCGGTGGACTCGGTGATCTCGACCGTCACCCGGCTCGGATCCATCCCCGATCCGAGGATGGGATCGACGATCAGGTCCACGATGTCGGTCTGCCAGAGCTGCCGGGGCGACAGGTTGAACGAGATGTCGAGATCCAGTCCCTGCTCCCGCCACAGGCGTCCCTGCCGGCAAACCTCGTCGATGACCCAGGCCCCGATCGCCTCGATCAGGCCCATCTCCTCCGCGAGCGGGATGAAGTCGCCGGGCGGCACGAGGCCCCCGTTCGGTTCGGGCCAGCGGATCAACGCCTCGACGCCGTTCATCTCGGCGGTGCGCAGGTCGATCAGCGGTTGGTAATGCAGCATCCATTGCTCCTGCTCCACGGCTCGTCGCAGCCGCGTGGACAGGGACAGCCGCACGATCGAGTCGGCGTCGTCCTTCGCGTGCAGGACGTACCCGCCCGGCCCGGACCGCTTCGACCGGAACATCGCCGTCTCCGCGTTCTTGAGCAGCGTCGGCGCGTCGACCGCGTCGTCCGGGAACGCGCTGATCCCCAGGCTCGCGGTCACGTAGAGCTCGGTATCGCCCACGGCGAAGGGTGTGCGGAGGGCTTCCTGGATCCGCAGCGCCACGGACTCGGCGGAGACGGAGACGCTCTCGTGGCCGCCGTGGCCGGAGGACGCACGATCGAGGTCGGCGAGCAGGAGCAGGAACTCGTCCCCGCCGGGGCGCGCCACGAGGTCCGTCTCTCGTGTCGCGTCGCTGAGTCGTTGCGCGAACTGCAGGAGGATCGCGTCTCCGGCCTCGTGCCCGAGGGAGTCGTTCACGAGCTTGAAGTCGTCGAGGTCGACCGTGACGACGACGACGCCGAGCTCGTGGCGTTTCGCTCGCGCGAGCGCCAGTCCGAGGAGCTCGTCGAACATCGTGCGGTTCGGGAGTCCCGTGAGCTTGTCGTGATACGCGAGGAACGCGATCCGCTCCTCCGCCTTCTTGCGCTCGGTGATGTCGAGCATCACACCCTGGATGTGCTCGGGGCGGCCTCGCTCATCGGTGAGCACGATCGCGCTGTCGCGGAACCACACGGTCCTGCCGTCGTGCGCGATGAGGCGGTATTCGAAGACGAAGGGGCCCCCGGACTCCCGTCCGCGCAGGTACGTGGCCACCGCGTTCTCGCGATCGTCGGGATGCAACATGCGCTCCCACAGCTGCGGGTCGTCGATGTACTCCTGTGCGGTGTACCCGAGGATCGCCTGGATCTGGGGGCTCACATATGTCGTCGACATCTCGTCGTCGGCCGCGTCGACGTAGACGATCGCCGGGATCTGCTCCACCAGGGCGCCGTACTTCGTCTTTGCCTGATGCAGCTCGGCTTGCGCCTCGATCAGCTCCGTGACGTCGAGCATCAGCCCGAGCCAGTGGAGCGGTGCTCCCGACTCGTCGTGGATCAGGACCGCGTCGTCGCGGACCCAGAGGATCCTCCCGTCGGGGTGGACGACGCGGAACTCCATGCGGAACGGGTCTCCGGACAAAGCGGAGCGCTCGTTCTCCGCCATGACGGCGGCGAGGTCGTCGGGATGGATCGTGTCGGTCCACGCGTACGGCCTGCTCAGGAACTCCTCGCGGGGGATCCCCAACAGGTCGTGGACGCTCGGGCTCACGTCGATCATCGGCTGGTTCTGGTCGACGGCGTCGACGTAGAGCACGGCCGGCAGCCGGTCGATGATCCCGCGATAGCGGAGCTCGAGCTCCCGGGTGCGATCGGCGCTTCCCTCAGCGGGCGGCTCGAAGAAGCCGTCGGTGGTCCTCGGTGGGTCCACGGCGGAGTCCTCGATCTCAGTCGTCATGGGTCCACGCAGTGGCCGCGGGAGGGCGGCCTGCTCCTCACCGAACCATCGGCTCGGTGAGGAGGGGACTTGACCGGCCGCTCAGCCCCTGGGGAACGGGCTCAGCAGCCCTGCTCGTCGGGAAGCAGGGGTCGGAACAGGATCGAATACCGGTGGCCGGCGTCGGTCCACGGGGTGAGCTGGTTCGCTCTCGTCGCCGACTCGAGGAGGGTGTCCCAGTCCTCGCCTTCGACGACCCCGCAACGCATCCCGCCGGGTGGGATCGGCTCGCCGAAGTCCGCGAGCCGGGCGCTGAGCGGCCAGGCCATCGGATCCTGCTCCAGGTCGTCGACGGCTCGGTACTTCCCGACGAACACTCGTGCCGAGGAGGCCTCGTACCCGCCCTCGGGGCCGAGCGACCCCTCGGGAAGCCAGTCGGTCGGACCCGTCAGCGTGGCGACCAGCTCCTGGAGGCTGAGGCGCGCCTGGTACTCGCGCTCGGGCATCCCGTCGGGGCGCTCGGTCAGCTCGCTCAGGGCGTACGCACGGATCGTCCGATCCACGCCGCCGGCCGAGACGGTGATCACGGTCGTCGAGGCGTCGGCGATGTTCATGAAGCCGAGATCGTTCAGGTCGGCGGGGATGTTCCTGGTCACGTCGATCGCCTGCTCGAGGATCGCCTGGATCCCCTCTTCACTCACCTGCCGGCTGGAGACCGCCGGGAGCGCGGGTCCAGGATAGATCTCGATCTGGGCGCCGGGGACGATGAGGGTGCCGTCGCCCAGGAGCGAGTAGAACGCGAAGTTCGTGTAGGTCCACTCGACGGGGACGAAGCCGCCTTCGTACGAGATCCGGACGAGCACCGCGTCGGCGGCGGTGGAGTGGTCGATGCCGCCGACAGCCGGATCGACCGGCGTCTCGGCGCAAGCGGCGAGCGTGAGCAGGAGCGTCAGTGCTGCGGGGAGCCGAACCTTCATGGGAGCCTCCGTGTCGGCGGTTCGGACTTGGACGCCGTTCGTCCGAGCGTGGTTCCCGGGGGCGTCAGGCGCTCCCGCCCCGCTTGGCCTCGAGCCCTCGGATCAGCAGATCGAGGCCGAACTCGAACTGCTCGTCGGCGTCGCATTCGGCGAAGTACGGCGATACCGCCACGAGCGCCTCGAACTCATCCGGGAGGGCCGAAACCAGGTCCGCATGGGCCTTCAGGTGCGCCTCGTCGGATCCGCCCGCGATCGAGCCGAGCTCCATCATCACGAACCCCTGGATGTAGCCGCCGAACGCGTGGAACGCCTGCGCGGTGTCACGGTCGGAGAGGCCGGCGCCGCGGAGGAGCCTGAGCGCGAACTCCATGGGGCGCATCGAGTCCACCGTGCGGACCGGGCCTCGTTGCTCGGCGAAGAGGCGCATCACGGCCGGATGCGATTGCAGGAGACGACGCCACGCGCGGGCTCCTCTCCGGCAGTTCTCTGCCCAGTCCTCGACGGGATCGGGGAATTCGAATCCCGCCATCACGTGCTCACAGATCCCATCGAGCAGGTCTTCCTTGTCCTCGACGTGGTGGTAGAGCGACATCGCTTCGACCCCGACCTCGCGAGCGACTCGCCGCATCGAGACGGCGTCGAGGCCCTCCTCGTCCATGACTCGGAGAGCGGCTTCCACCACGCGGTCGCGAGTGAGGGGCTCCCTGTTTCGTACCTCGTTCACGTTCATGCCCTGTCCGTTCCTGTCTCGTTCTTGGCTCGCACTGTAGTTTCGGGGTTGACAGGCTTACGTCGTACACCTAATCTCCGTACATCGTAAGCGTACGCCGTACGTTCCGCAATACCGTCAAGAGGGGGAGCCGCTGATGAGGATCAATCCGGAATCGTTCGCCAGAGCCAGCAGCCGTCACCCGTGGCGCACGGTCGTGGCCTGGGTCGTGCTGCTGGGAGGAGCGATCGGCCTCGTCGCCGGTGGCCTGTTCGGCGATGCGCTGACGAACGCGATCGACTTCACGAACGAGCCCGAAGCCAAGGAGGCCGCCCGGCTCGTCGAGGAGCGCCTCCGCGGCGAAGAGCCCGATTCGGAGCTGATCCTCGTGGTGTCGGAGAGCGCGACCGTCGAGGATCCTGCGTTCGCGGACTACGTCGGCGCCCTCCAGGGAGAGGTGCAGGCGCTCGGACCCGGTGTCGTGAGGAGTGTGGGGAGCTACCTCACCGAGGACGGGCCCGTCTCGGAAAGCGGTCGCGCCGTGCTGCTGCCGGTCCTCATGACGGAGACCGACGAGGACGCGCTCTCCGACGACGCGAAGCTCCTCGACGAGGCCGTCACGTCCGTCGATCGGCCGGACGGATTCGAGACCCACGTCGCCGGGCCGGCGACCCTCTTCAACCAGTTCAACGAGATCATCGAAGAGGACATCGCGAAGGGTGAAGGCATCGGTTCGCTCGTGGCGTTGATCGTGCTGCTCGTCGTCCTCGGCGCGGTGGTCGCCGGCCTCATCCCGCTCGTTCTCGCGGCCTTCTCCATCGCGATCGCGATGGGAGCGACCGCTCTCGCCGGACTCGTCGTCGACTTCTCGTTCTTCGTGCAGAACATGATCACGATGATCGGTCTCGCGGTGGGGATCGACTATTCGCTCTTCATCGTGGCCCGATACCGGGAGGAGCGCCTCCACGGACGCGAGAAGCTCGAGGCGATCGGCCGTGCCGGCGCGACCGCGAACCGGGCCGTGTTCTTCAGCGGCATGACCGTGGTCCTCGCGTTGCTCGGGTTGCTGATCGTCCCGAACACGATCTTCCGGAGCCTGGCAGGCGGCGCGATCTTCGTGGTCCTGATCGCCGTGGCCGCATCGATGACGTTGCTGCCCGCGATCCTCGCGCTCCTGGGCGACCGGGTGAACAAGCTCCGCGTGCGGAAGAGCGCCGGTCGGGTCGAGGCGGGGACGGGGTTCTGGGACCGTGCCACCCGCCTCGTGATGGGCCGGCCGGTGGTCAGCCTCGTCGTGGGGGCCGGCCTCCTGATCGTCCTGGCGATCCCCTACTTCAGCATCCACACCGGGACGTCCGGCGTGAGCACGCTGCCGGACGACATCGAGGGCAAGCGTGCGTTCGTCCTGCTGGAAGAGAACTTCGCCGGCGGTCTTTCCGAGCCGGCGGAGGTCGTCATCGACGGAGACGTCGCTGCTTCGGACGTCCAGGGCGCGATCGACGAACTCACGACGACCGTGACGGGCGATCCTGCGTTCGCCGCTCCGAGCCCGCTCGAGGTGAACGACGCCGGCGACCTCGCCGTGCTCTCCATCCCGTTCCGGGGTGACATCTACGAGGACGCGTCGGTCCAGGCGATCCGAGATCTCCGGGAGCAGTACGTCCCGGAGGCGTTCGCGGGCACGGATGCTCGGGTCCTCGTGGGCGGTGAGACCGCGTTCAACGTGGACTTCTTCGACCAGTCCGATACGTACATGCCCATCGTGTTCGCGTTCGTGCTGGGCCTGTCGTTCCTCCTCCTGACGGTCGTGTTCCGGTCGGTGGTGCTGCCCGTCAAGGCCATCCTGATGAACCTGCTGTCCGTGGGAGCCGCCTACGGCATGGTCGTGATGTTCTTCCAGCAGGATGTGGGTCCGGGGTTCGTGAAGGACATCGCCTCGACGCTGAACTTCATCCAGGTCGAATCGATCGAGGCGTGGATCCCGCTGTTCTTGTTCTCGGTCCTGTTCGGCCTGTCGATGGACTACCACGTGTTCCTGCTCACGCGGATCCGCGAGCACTACGACCGCACCGGGGACAACACCGGCTCGGTGGCGTACGGCCTCCGGACCACGGCGGGGATCATCACCGGTGCCGCACTGATCATGGTCGCGGTGTTCGGCGGGTTCGCTGCCGGCCGCCTGTCGCCGCTCCAGCAGATGGGATTCGGGCTGGCGGTCGCGGTCTTCCTGGACGCCACGATCGTCAGGACGGTCCTGGTTCCGTCGGCGATGAAGCTCTTGGGTCGGGCCAACTGGTATCTCCCGCGCTGGCTCGAATGGTTGCCGAAGCTGGATGTGGAGGGACACGAGGCCGCGGAGCAGCGAGTGGACATCCCCGACACGCCGGCTGAGCTCGTCGAGGCCGGCGAGCCCCGGAGAACCGACCTGGGATAACGGAAGCGAGGCGTCAGTCCGGGAGCCGGGAGCGGGTCTTCTCGCTCTCGAGCTCCCGGAGGGCGTCGCGGGCGACCCATCGAGCGGATGCGGCCGGCCTGTCGAGGATCCGGCGCGCTTCCTCGACGGCGGCGCCATTGAGGGCACGGTTCCGTTTGCCGATCTGTCGCAGCGCCCACGACACTCCCTTCTTGACCTCGTTGCGGGGGTCGTCCGACGCGCGCCGGATCAAGGGCAGGTAGGCGAGGAACTCGCGGTCGGGCGCGTCCTTCGCCCACACGGCGCGTCGTGCGATCATCGAGAACGCGCAGCGCCTCACGAATCCCTCCGATCGTGCGGCCCAGGCGCGGATCGCGGCGGCACCGCCCGGAGACCGCCCGAAGACGTCCGCGGCGGAGTCGCACAGATCCCACGAGCCGATATCGAGGGCCCACGTCTCCGCCAGTCCCGAGGTCATGGCCCCCGGCTCTGCGACGAGCGTGGCAAGCAACCGGGCCTCGTGGATCCCCGAGCGCCAGAGCTCGATCGCGAGCGCGTGGTCGGTGCCGCATCGTTTCGCGATCGCGCGGATCCGGGGCATGCTCACACCGAGCGCGTGCGAGACGTCGATCCCCACCCGCGCCATCCCTGGCTTCCGCGACGGGTCCGCCTGCGAACGGAGTTCGGCGATCACCGTGCGCGCGGACGACATCGCCGGCAACCCTACCGGCGCGTGCGTCCGGATAGGGTGCCTCGATGACGCAGGATCAGGACGCGGTCCGCGCCCGGCTCGGTCAGGCCGGCGTGTGGACCTTCGCGTTCGACGCCCTGCCGGCCTCGGCGGTGCGCGACGCGGCGGCCGACATCGAGCGCCTGGGGTTCGCCGCGCTCTGGGTGCCGGAGGGTGGGACCTCGAGGGAGATCTTCGCGCACCTCTCCCTGCTGCTGTCCTCCACCGACGAGGTCACCGTCTGCTCGGGCATCGCGAACGTCACCGCTCGGCATCCGGAGACGATGGCGGGCGGCGCGCGGACGCTCGCCGACGCGTTCGGCGAGCGCGTCGTCCTCGGGGTCGGGATCGGGCATCAGTACACGACGGGTCGTCGCGGCCAGGAGTGGGCCGACCCGGTGGGACGGATGGAGTCCTACCTCGAGGAGATGGAGGCGGCGCAGATGGGACCGGAGCCGGAGGTGCCCGTCACGCCGGCTGCTTGCCGCGCTGGGACCGCGGATGCTGGAGGTCGCGGCCGAGCGTGCCCTCGGCGCCCACACGTACTTCGTTCCCATCGAACACACGGTGCGTGCCCGCTCGCTCCTCGGACCCGAGCCGGTGCTCGCCGTCGAACAGACGGCGATCGTCTCGGCCGATCCGGCGGCTGCCCGTCGGATCGCTCGATCCTGGGCGGCCCACTACCTCGAGCTTCCGAACTACGCGAACAACTGGCGCCGGCTCGGATACGGCGATGACCTCGGTGACGGTGGAAGCGACCGACTCATCGATGCCGCGATCGCGTGGGGCGACGTGCCCTCGATCGCCGACCGCGTCCGCGCGCATCTCGACGCGGGCGCCGACCACGTCTGCGTCCAGGTGATCTCCGGACGGGACGACGACGTCTGTCTCCCTGCTCTGCGCGAGCTCGCGGCCGCGCTGCCTCGGCCTTCCCCGTGATGCGGAAACTGCTGACGGGTCGGCCCGGGGTCATCTGGTACGTGATCGCCGATGCCGCCGCCTTGGTCGTGTTCGTACTGATCGGCTTGCGTGGCCATCGTGTGAGCACGATCGAGGGGTTCCTCAGGACCGCGACCCCGCTGCTCGGGTGCTGGTTCCTTCTCGCGTGGCTCACCCACGCCTACCGGAGGCCGGGATGGCGGAGCCTCTTGCGGACCTGGATCGTCGCGGTTCCCGTCGGGCTGCTCATCCGGACGCTGATCGTTGGGTCGCCGAACGGCGTGAGGATCCTCGTCTTCATCGCCGTGGGACTGGCCTTCACGCTGGTGTTCCTGGTCCTCGGGCGCCTGCTCGTGCGACTCGTGTCGCGCGCGCGCTGAGTGTCGTCCCGAGGACCTAGTAGCGGTCGTCGTGGGACGGAAGATCCCGCGGGGGTTCCGATCGGCGCGTGGACCACGTCCTGACCTGCGTGTTTCCACGGATCCCGTCCCGCTCCCATCGACGGAGCTGACCCTTGAACGAGTACCAGGCGATCGCGACGAGCGCCGCCACCGCGAGCAGGATCGTCAGGACGAGGAACGCGGCCGCCTTGATGACGGCGCCGAGGACGCCGAACGCGGCCGCCAGGAGAACCAGGACGAGGATGACCCATGCCATACGGTCATCGTACGAGCCCTTCGGAGAAACGTTCGATCCTGCCCGCGAGGGCGGCGGGGTGCTGCAGAGGAAGGTCGTGGATCCCCTCGAGCCAGCTGACCCGGATCGGCGCGCCGGATCGGCGGGCCCGTTCCGCGGAACCGCGCTTGTGTCCCTCCGGGTCCGCGTCGCCCCCTCCACGAGCGAGGACGGCCAGCGTGGGGACCGAGAGGCGGGCGAGTGCCTCGTCGGGACGGCGGAGCCAGATCGCTCGAAGGATCCGGAAGTGGTTCGCCCTCGACAGGTGCGGCCGGATGCGCCCCTCACGATCGACCTGCATCAAGGAGAGGGCGATGTCCTCGATCTGGGGGGTGATCTCGACCTCGTCGCCGAGGAACGTCCGGATCGAGCCGCGGAACTCCTCGACCGGCATGCCGGCGAGCCGTGGTGGCGCCAGCACCTCTTTCACGGTGGTCCAGTCCATCGCGTCGCTGAGGGCGCCGAGGCCGCCGTCGACGAGCACCGCGCCGCCCACCGATCGCGGGTGATCGGCGGCGAGCTCGAGCACCACGCTCGCACCCCACGAGTGACCGGCCATGAGCGCCCGGCGGAGCCGGGTCGCACGAAGGACGGCGAGCGCATCGGCGATGACCGTGTCGAACCCATAGCCCCTCGCCGGCTTCGCGGAGAGCCCGTGTCCGCGAGCGTCGTACGTCACCACGTGGAACGTGCGCGTGAGACGGGGGAGCATCAGGTCCCAGATCCGTTGTGACGAGGCGAGTCCGTGGAGGAGGACGAGCCCCCGTGCCCCGGCGGAGGGCGCGTCGTGGACGCGTACTGCGAGCCTGACCTCACCCGCTCCACGGACGTCGATGTCCTTCACTCTGGTCTCCGGCATACTCGGACGCGCATGCTAGAGGAGTTCCGGTCTCCGCTCGCCGACGATGCCCTTTCCGGCCGGGTCGCGATCGTGACAGGCGGCGGCACGGGCATCGGGCGCGCCACGGCCCGGGAGCTGACCCGTACGGGCGCGAGCGTCGCGATCTGTGGCCGGCGGCCGGAACCGCTCGAGGCCGTGCGGACCGAGCTCGAGGCCGCCGGCCGCCAGGTGCTCACGATGCCGTGTGACGTCCGGGAGCCGGAACAGGTCGAGGGCTTCCTCAACGTCGTCGGCGAGCGGCTCGGCTCGGTGGACGTCCTCGTCAACAACGCCGGCGGGCAGTTCGCCGCCCCGTTGGAGCAGATCGGGTTGAAGGGGATGCGGGCCGTGCATCGGCTGAACGTCGACGCGCCATGGCACCTGACGAATCGCGTTGCCGAGCGTTGGATGATCCCCGGCCGTCGGGGGTTCGTGTGCTTCGTCGGCTTCAGCCCGAGGCGCGGCGTCCCGCTGATGGCGCACTCGTCGGCGGCGCGTGCCGCGCTCGAGAACATGGCCTCGACGATCGCGATCGAGTGGTCGAAGTACGGGATCCGCGCCGTGTGCGTCGCAGCCGGGCTGATCCAGACCGAGGGGATGCTGCAGTACGGCGGACAGGAGCTCGTCGACGAGTACGCGAAGTCCGTGCCGATGGGCCGTGCCGGGCGGGCGGAGGAGGTGGCCGCAACGATCGCGTTCCTCGCGAGCGACGGCGGTGCCTATGTGACCGGATCCACGGTCACGGTCGACGGAGGGGCGGACGCCTGGGGGATCGGGGCGGCCCCTCCGCCCATCGAGTGACCTGGATCGAAGGGAGGAGGAGACATGTACGGAACGGTGATGCGAGCGAGGGCTACGCCCGGCAACCGGCAGGCGGTGGTGGCGATGATGGGCGAGAGCCTCGACGCGGAGGGATCCCAGGCCACGTACGTCTTGCTGCCGGACGACGACGAGAACTCGCTGGTCGCGGGGGTGATCTTCGAGGATCAGATGACCTACTCGGCGAACGCCCACGACCCCGCCACCGAGGCGTGGTACGGGCGGTTCCGGGCGCTCCTCGAGGACGATCCCGAGTGGACCGACGGTGAGTGGGTCTCGCTCGCTCGCCCCGCTACCCCCAGGTGAACCCGGGGGGCACCGGGGAGCACGCGTCGCGGGCTCGTCGTCGCAGTCTCCGCTGCACGTCCGGAGCGGTACCCCGACGGTCCCGAAGCTCCCAAGGATCACGGGCGTAGTCGTAGAGCTCCTCGCGCCCGTTGCCGTAGTGGACGAACAGGTACCGACGCGTTCGCCACCCGCAGTACGGAGGGCGTCCGACGTTCGTGCCGTTTCCCCCGAAAGCCTGAGCGCCGCTGGCCTCGAGGACGAATCCGCTCCGCTCCCACCGTTGGACGAGGTTCCTGCCGGCGATATCGGGATGAGGGGCCGATGCAGCCGCCGCCACCGTCTCTGCGACATCGATGTTCAAGGCGAGGCGGCGATCCACCCGTCCTCCCGACAGGGTCGCCGGCCACGCCACCCCCATCGGGATCCGGGTCGCCCCTTGGTAGGGAAGGAACTTCCCCATCGCTCGATGCTCCGCCCACATCTCCCCGTTGTCGGAGAGGACGAGCAGGAGCGTGTTGCGCAAACGCCTCCTCGCCCGCTGCAGGTCGATGATCGCCGCGATGGCTTCGTCGACGGATCGGAGCGAGCGATACTGCCGGATCCGCGTGTCACGGATGACGCTCGAGCTCACCGGTGGCAGCTCCCGGATCCACCGCGGCTTGTCGCTCAGGTCTGTCTCCCGAGCGCTGGGCGGCCAGAACGGCTCGATCGGGGCGGGAAGCGAGAGGTGGCGCGGTGCGGGTGTCGCCGGCTCGTGGGGGGCGGCCGGGGAGAGGTAGAGGAACAACGGCGTGTCGCTCGGCGTCGCCTTGATGAAATGGAGTGCGTAGCGACGCAGGACGTCGGTCGAATATGAGGCGGCATCGAAGCCGTGCGTGGTGGTGGAACCGTTCGTGTGTTGAAGCTCGTAGCCGTAGTACTTCGCGTTGTTCTCGAGGAACACGTGCCAGGTGCTCCATCCGGGTGGCGGTGTGGCCCGGTGGTAGATGTTGAGGTACTTGCCGATGAGAGCCGTTCGGTACCCAGCCTGACGCAGCCAGACGGCCATCGTTCTCTGTTCCATCCCGGCTCGCCGGAAGCGCGACCATCCCTGGGTGTTCTCCCAGACCTTCGTCGTGTGTGCGTACTCGCCCGTGAGGATGGAGGCGCGTGAAGGACAACACACCGATGTGGGCACCATCGCCCTGGTGAAGCGAACGCCACGCCGGGCCATGTACCTCCCGAGGGCGGGCATCCATGCGAGCGTGCCACTGTGTTGGTCGTCGGTGACGAGCACGACGATGTCGGGTCGAGCCGGAAGCGCTCGTGCGCGCTGAGGATGAAGGCTCTCGCTCGCGAGGAGCCCCAGTGTCACGGCGACGGCGATCGCGATCCGCACAACTGGTGCCATAGGACCCCTGTTGCGCGACGATAGAACAGAGTGCTCCGAAGCACAACAAGCGCGATCACCCGGATCTCTCGACCGGGCCTTCCTCCTCCGCCGTCTTCCGCCGCGCGAAGAAACCCGTGATCGTGATCCCCAGGGTGGCGAACACGATCACCGCCATCGCGGCGCGGAGGTCGACCGTATCCGCGATCCATCCCAACAGGGGCGGGGACCAGACGAAGCCCGTGTAGCCGACCGTTGCGACGGCGGCGATCGCGGCCGATGGGTCATCGCTCGTCCCCTCCACGAGGCTGAACCCCGCCGGCCCCGCGGCGGACATCGCGAACCCCATAAGGAGGAAGGCGGCCGCCACGACCACCGTGGTGTCGGAGAGCACGGCGATCGCTCCGCCGATCCCGCCGCCGATCCCGGAGATGATGATCGTGCGACGCGCGCCGAGTCCGAAGAGGACCTTGGCGGCGAAGAGCCGGCCGACGAAGAGCGCTCCCGCGAACGCGACGAACGCCGCCCCCGCTGCGCCCGCGGACGCGCCGAGCTGCTCGCGAAGGTAGAGACCGGACCAGATGTCCATCGATCCCTCCACGAGGAAGCAGAAGAGCACCGTGAGTGCAGGGATCCAGAGCATCGGGTTCCGCCGCAGAGCCGACACGGACAGGAGCGCCGCCGCGCCCTCGGCGGCGGGCTCGTCGACCGCTCGCCGCGCGTTCCATCCGGCGGTCGCGAGCAGGGCGACGCCGGCCGCCGCCAGTCCGAGCCGGTGATCGAGGCCGACGGTCCGGAGCGCTCCGGCCGCGGCTGCCCCGGTGACACCCCCGAGCGCGTAGCTCGCGTGGAGCCACTGGAGCACGGGTCGTCGCGACCGCGACTCCTCCCGCTGCGCCGCGACGTTGAGATACACGTCGATCAGTCCGTTCCCGACGCCGATGATCACGAACGTGACGAGCACCAGCGACGTCGGCTGCACGGCGAGTCCGATCGATCCCACCGCGAGGCACGCGAGCGATGCCGGCACGGTGGCCCGCAGCGACAGACGCTGCAGGCGCGGGGCACCCGCCAGCATCGTCCCGATCGCCGCCAGCGAGAGCAGTGAGTACATCAGCCCGAGGCGGCTGTCCGAGAGGGCGTGCTGGCGCTGGTACTCGAGCACGAGGATCACCCAGACGCCCCAGAACTGTCCGAAGCTCCAGTATCCCGCCAGGAGGGGGAGGGTCCGGCTGCGTACCAGCGGCTCGCCACCTCGTTCGGCCTCGGCTCGCGCCATGCACGGATGATGCCAGGGCGGCTCGCGCTCGGAACGACCTCGACGGCCGGTCACCGCGATACACTCCGGCCCTCATGCCTGGTGGAGAAGTCCAGCTGGTCGACCTGGTGAAGCGGTTCGGGGACTTCACGGCCGTCGACGGGATCAATCTGAGGGTGGACTCCGGCGAGTTCTTCTCGCTCCTCGGGCCGTCGGGGTGCGGAAAGACCACCACCCTCCGGATGATCGCCGGGTTCGAACGGCCCACGGACGGTCAGGTCGTCCTCGACGGCATGGACGTGGCGACGGTTCCGCCGCACAAGCGGAACGTGAACACGGTCTTCCAGAACTACGCTCTCTTCCCGCACCTGAACGTCGAGAAGAACGTGGCGTTCGGCCTCCGGTATCAGGACACGTCGAAGGCCGAAAGCGCGCGGATGGTCGGCCGGTCCCTGGAACTCGTCCGGCTGACCGGCTACGAGAAGCGTCGCCCCAACCAGCTCTCCGGTGGTCAGCAACAACGGGTGGCGCTCGCGAGGGCATTGATCCTGAACCCCGCGCTCCTCCTTCTCGACGAGCCACTGGGTGCCCTCGACGCGAAGCTCCGCAAGGCACTCCAGATCGAGCTGAAGGCGATCCAGGAGGAGGTGGGGATCACGTTCATCTACGTGACCCACGACCAGGAAGAAGCCCTGACGATGTCGGACCGCCTCGCCGTGATGTCCGACGGGCGGATCGAGCAGATCGGACCGCCTCGGGAGGTCTACGAGGAGCCGTCCACCGCCTACGTCGCGGACTTCCTCGGTGTGTCGAACCTGATGGACGCCACCGCCTACGGACCGACGGACGGCGGGTGCACGGTGCGGTTCGGGGAGTTCGAGCTCGTCGCCGGCCAGGGGGAGCCGGATGCCCACGGCGAGGTGAAGCTGTCCATCCGCCCCGAACGGGTGGATCTCGAGCCCTCCGGAGGGTCCGGAGCCAACCGGATCCCGGGGATGGTCGAGCGCATCGTGTACGTGGGCTCCACGATGCAGGTCATCGTCAACCTCGCGCCCGGCGAGAAGCTCCAAGCGCTCGTGGCGAACGAGGGGGAGGCGATCCCGTTCGAACAGGGCACGGCGGTCTCCGTCCACCTCCCTCGCGAGGCCCTCCGCGTGCTGCCGCAGGGAGAGGTGTCCGAGGAAGGATTCTCGGCTGCGGCTCGGGCCATGCGCTGAGCCGGCTCAGATCTCGAATCGCGCGAAGTCCTCGACGGCCGAGCGACCCGTCCCCTGGCGCTTGTTGAACACCCGGAGGATCAGCACGGCGACCGTGATCGACACCAGCGACAGGAACATCATGATCGTCGCGAGCGCGTTCAGGCTCGGGTTCCCGGCGTTGCGCGCCGCGCTGTAGATCTTGATCGGGATCGTGGTGCAGTCCTGCGCGCAGAGGAACTGGCTGATCACGAAGTCGTCGATCGAGATCGCGAAGACGATGAAGAAGCTCGAGAGGATCGCCGGCGCGAGCAGGGGGAACAGCACCCGACGGAGGGCATCCGCCGGAGACGCTCCGAGATCCATCGCCGCCTCCTCGTAGTCCCTCCCGATCGCGAACAGCCGCCCTCGGGTCACGATCACGACGTAGGACAGCGAGAACGTCACGTGGCCGAGCAGCTGTGCCGTGGTGCCCAACGGGATGTGGTACAGGTTCGAGAAGATCAGGAACATCGAGGCGCCCATCACGATCTCGGGCGTCACCAGCGGGAAGAGCATCAGGAAGTTCGCCGCGCCGGAGCCGCGGCCCCGCCACCGAGCCAGGCCGATCGCCAGGCCCACACCCAGCGCGGTGGCGATCGGCATCGTGAGCAGCGCGAGCTTGAGGCTCTGCGTGAGGGCCGGCAGGAGCGTGGCGTCGAAGCCATCGGATGCCTCGTTCCAGATCGCCTCGTACCACTGCAGGCTGAACCCCTGGAACGTGCTGCGGGAGCGCCCGGCGTTGAACGAGAACTGCACGGCGATCACGACCGGCGCGATCGTCCAGATGATGTACAGCCACGTCCAGACCGACAGGAACCGCGGCTTCCCCCACGGGTTGGAGAGGAACGAGCGGAGCCAGCCGACCTTCGGGGCGGCGGTGGCGCGTGGCACGGTGGCTTCGACGGTGGTCACCGTTGCGCCTCCTTCGCGGCCCTGGACACGCTCACCAGGTAGTAGATCATCAGGGCCCCGATGAACGCCGAGAGGAGCAGCGTGAGACCTGCTCCCTTCGGCTGCGTGCCCTGCGCACCCTGGAGCGCGAGGTCGATCGCGTTGCCGATCATCGTGTTCTCGGGGCTGGCGGTCATCAGGTTCGGGGTGTAGTAGTCGCCGAACATCGGCAGGGTGATGATCACGGCCCCCGCGAGGATCCCTTGCTTCGACAGCGGCAGCGTGACCCGCCAGAACGTGCTCGCGGGGCTCGCGCCCATGTCTCGGGACGCCTCGAGCTGGGAGCGATCGATCCGATCGAGTGCGGCGTACAGGGGCAGGATGAAGAACGGGATGTAGCCGTACACCAACCCGAGGATCACCGTCATGTGGGAGACCGGCCCGGTGTTCCACGCGATCGGATCGTTCACGAACGGCGTCAGTTGGAGGAACCGGTTGAACAGGCCGGGATCGTCCAGCTTCACCGCCAGCAAGTTCACCCACGCGAGCATGCGCATCAGGTAGCTCATCCAGAACGGCGCGATCATCAGGGTGAGCAGCAGGACCTTCATCCGCCCGCCGTAGCGCGCGATGTAGTAGGCGACCGGATACCCGACCAGGAGGCAGAGGACGACCGCCGTGGCGACGTAGAGCAAGGTGCGGGTGAACTGCGCTTGGACCCCCCCGGATGCGAACAGCTCGCGCGCGGTCTCGGAGAACGTCTCGAACTGCCACTCCAGGGGGTTCCACGCCGGGATCGGCAGGGCGAAGATCTGATCACGGGTGCCGAACGCGACCGCCGCGATCGCGTAGAACGGCATGATGAACAGGAGCAGCAGCCAGACGATCCCGGGCGTCGCGAGCGCCGGGTAGTACCAGCGTCGCTGCCCGACGGTTCCGCCCGCCGGAGAGGACATCCCTGGGAGGTTATCCTGCCTTGAAGTCGGCGTAGGCCGTCGACCAGAGCTCGTCGACCTCGACCGGCAACCCCGTCGCTCGCTTTCCGATGTCGAAGTCCTCCTCCGAGACGATGGTCGACTTCAGGTTGTTCCAGTGCTCGCCCTTGGGGGCCCCGTAATCCCAGGAGAACCAGCCCTCGAGGCCCGGATAGCTCTCCTCGAAGATCGTGTCCACGTCGACCGCGTTGAACGGCACCTGGTACCCGACCCAGGTCCAGTTCTTGATCGCGTTGAACTCCTCCATCATGAAGTCCAGGAACATGTGGGCGAGCACGGGGTTCTTCGCGTTCGTCGGGATCGCGTACGTGTCGTTGTCGATCGTACCGCCGAACCCGTCGCGGGCAGGCCAGTAGTAGCGCAAGAGCGGCGCTTCTCTCCTCGGCTCGGCAGCGTAGAACGGCCCGGCCTGGATGTCGCCCGACCAGGCCTGATGGAGGCCGAACTTCCCTTCGGGGACGCCCGAGTAGGCACCGTCGATCGTCGTCTTGACCGCGACGAGGTCGTTCAGCTCGATCAAACGGTCTCTCGCGGCGTCGATCACGGCGGCGTCCCCCGTGTTGAGGTCCGTCTCGTCGAGGTGATCGCGATACATGCCCAGGGAGATGGCCTCGCGGTAGGCGTCGTAGATCCCGACCTTGCCGGCGTAGTCCGCGTTCCAGAAGATCTCGTACGGGTTACCGGAGGCCGCCAGGTCCTCCGGCTCCACCGGCACGATGTCGGTCCGCCACGCCATGCCGGTGTGATAGATCGCGTACGGCAGCGAGTACTGCGAGCCCTGGTCGTAGTACGGATCCTGCATCACCGGCCACAGATTCTTGGTGTTCGGTAGGTAGTCGTGGTTCAACGGCTGCAGGAGCTTGGCGGCCACGAGCTTCGGGATGTAGTCGATCGTCGGGAAGAAGACGTCGTAGTCGACCTCGCCCGTCTGGAACTTCTGGATCGCCTGCTCCATGTTGTAGAAGGTCTCGTACTTGACCTCCACGCCGTATTTCTTGCTGAAGTCGTTCAGGACCTGCTTCCAGAAGTACTGCTCCCAGTTGTAGATCACCAGGGGCCCGGCCTCCGGCTCGAGGTTCGAGTCGATCGGAGGGTTGTCGTCGTAGGTCTGCAGGGTGACCGGGTTGTCGAGGGTGCCGAAGCGGGGGATCTGATCCTCGGCGCCGGGATCCGGCGTGCCGTTCCCGTCGCCGCCGCACGCGGCGAGGATCGCGGCCGACGTCGGCAGGGCCACGCCTGCGGCCAGCGATCGGCGGAGGAAGTCCCGTCGCGAGACGGGGCGATGGGCGGGATCTCTCGGGTGGTAGACCATGACGCCTCCCTCGATCGATGTTTGAACGCCGGTTCAGGAGGCTACCCCAGCCCTCACGAGCAGCGCAAGGCAAACCGGCGGCGGCCTCAACAAGGGATACGTGCGCCGGGGGCGGGAGGTTGCCTCGTGCGGCCGAGTCTCCGCTAGCATCCGGCGGTCATCGGGGAGGGAGACGCCGTGAGCGAGGCGGTACTGCTGGTAGAGGACCTGGGTCCGGTCCGCCGGTTCACGATGAACCGTCCGGCCTCCCTCAACGCCCTCGACCGGGAGCTGGTGAACGCGCTGTCGAGCGCGCTCGACGAGGCCGCCGAGGATGAGGACGTCCGGGTGCTGATCCTGCGGGGGGCAGGCCGGGCCTTCAGCGCCGGCTACGACCTCAACGAGGACGCCGCCGGAGGCGTGCTCGACGCTCGTCGATGGCACGCGGACCTGCAGCACTCGACCGAGGAGATGCTGAGGTTCCTGGACCACCCGAAGCCGGTGATCGCGAGCGTCCACTCCTACTGCCTGGCCGGTGGGACGGATCTGATGCTCGCGTGTGACCTCGCGGTCGCGGCCGACGACGCCTACTTCGGCTACGTGGACGTCCGGTTCGGATCGGGCGTCGTGTCGATGTTCCTCCCCTGGGTCGTCGGCGTCCGGGCGGCGAAGGAGCTGCTCTTCACGGGCGAGGATCGCGTCTCCGCCGACGAGGCGCTCCGACTGGGTCTGGTGAACCGGGTCGTCCCCCGTGAGGAGCTCGACGCCGCCACGCTGCAGCTCGCGGAGGAGATCGCGAAGAACGAGCCGTTCGTGATCCAGACCACGAAGCGTGCGGTCAATCGTGCCTGGGACGTGGCGGGGTTCCGGGCCGCTATGGCCGCGAACACCGAGCTCGACGTGATGATCGAGACGGCGAACCTGCCGGCCCGGGACGAGTTCCGCCGTATCACGGCGGAGGAGGGACTGAAGGCGGCCATCGCATGGCGCGACGCCAGGTTCCGCGGCGACGCCTGATGCGGCTACCGGCGTGATCTTCGGGCTCGCCGCGGCCCTGGGCTGGGGGCTCGCCGACTTCTTCGGAGCGGTCTCGGGCCGGAGGATCGGCTCCATCGGTGCGGTGATGAGCGGTCAGGTGCTGTCCGCGGCGTTCATGACCGCGGTGCTCGTGGCGACGGGCACGTCGTTGGCTCCACTCGGACCGGATGTCTGGCTCGTCCTGCTGAACGGCGCGGCTGCGGCGTTCGCGTACCTGACGCACTACAAGGCGCTGGAGCTCGGTCCCGTCGCCGTGGTCTCGCCGATCGGTGCGGGCTACGCCGTGGTGGGTGTCGTACTCGCGATCGTGATCCTGGGGGAGCGCCCCACCGGCCTCGCGCTGATCGGCGCGGGGATCGCGGTGGCCGGGGTGGCGCTCGTCTCGACGGATCTCCGCAAGCTCCGGGACGGGATCAAGAACCATCTTCCCGGTCTGCCCTGGTCGGTGGCGGCCGCCGTCGGGTTCGGGGTCGCCGGCTTCCTGCTGGGCTGGATCGCGGACCGCGCCGGATGGGTGGCGGGGCTCTGGGGGTCACGCGTCGCCCAGATCGTCTTCTTCCTGCCCCTGGTGTTCGTGTTCAGGAGGGAGCTGTCTCGGCTGCGGCCGGGGTTCGGCCTGTGGATGGCGCTCCTCGCCGGCGCCGCCGACATCCTGGGCGTGGTGACGTTCTCCATCGGCTCCGAGCGCGGCCTGAACTCCATCGTGCTCGCCTCGAGCGCCGTGTTCCCGTTGATCGCGGTCGCGCTGTCGCTGATCGTCTTCAAGGAACGGCTCGTCGCGAACCAGATCGTTGGGATCGTCCTGGTGGTGGGCGGTCTGCTCCTCCTCGGCCTCGGCTGATAGAAGTCGCTCGCCGAGCCGTGGCGATCAGCCCGAGTGGCGGTAGAACTCCAGGTGTTCCGGCTCGAGCGGCGTGTTGCCGGCGATCAGGTCGGAGGCCTTCTCGGCGAGCATCATCACGGGGGCGTAGATGTTGCCGTTCGTCACGTAGGGCATCGCCGAGGCATCCACCACGCGGAGGTTCTCGACCCCGTGGACCTGCATCGTCCTGGGATCCACCACCGACCGGTCGTCCGTTCCCATGCGACACGTGCACGAGGGGTGGAGGGCGGTTTCCCCGTCGCTCCGGACCCAATCCAGGACCTGCTCGTCCGTCGCCACCTCCGGGCCGGGAGAGAGCTCGCCGCCGTCGAACGGTCCGAACGCCGACTGCGACAGGATCGATCTCGCCACGCGGATCGCCTCGACCCATTCGCGGCGGTCCTGGTCGGTGGACAGGTAATTGAACCGGATCGCAGGGTGGACCCGCGGGTCGGTGCTCACGACCTTCACGGAGCCGCGGGCGTCGGAGTACATCGGGCCGATGTGCACCTGGTAGCCGTGACCGCCGGCCGGCGCCGAGCCGTCGTAGCGGATCGCGATCGGCAGGAAGTGGAACATCAGATTCGGATACGCCACGTCCTCGTTGCTCCGCGCGAATCCCCCGGCCTCGAAGTGATTGGTCGCGCCGAGGCCGGACCGGAAGAACAGCCATTCCGCGCCGATGAAGGGCTTGCGCCAGTTCTTCAGCCCCGGCGCGACCGAGACCGGTTGCGTGCACGCGTGCTGGACGTAGACCTCCAGGTGATCCTGGAGATGCTCACCCACGCCGGGGAGATCCTGCACGACCGGGATCCCGAGCGAAGCGAGCTCGCCCGCGCTGCCGACGCCCGACAGCTGCAGCGTCTGGGGCGAGTTGAACGCGCCGCCGCACAGGATCACCTCGCCGGCGCGGACGCGGCGGCTCGGCCCGGGCCCGTGCGAGTAGTCCACGCCCACGGCGCGGGTCCCCTCGAACAGGATCCGGTTCACCATGACGCGGGTGCGGATCTCGAGGTTCGGGCGGCTCGACACCGGATGGAGATACGCGCGGGCCGCCGACAGTCGCCGCCCCCGATGCACGTTGCGGTCGAACGGAGCGAACCCCTCCTGCCGGTAGCCGTTGACGTCGTCGGTCAGCGGGTAGCCGGCCTGTTGCACCGCCTCGAAGAACGCGCCGAACAGCGGGTTCCTGGCCGGTCCGCGCTCGAGGATCAGTGGGCCGCTGTGACCTCGGTAGGCGTCTGCGGGATCGGCGGCGAGACAGTTCTCCATCCGCTTGAAGTAGGGGAGACAGTGGGCGTAGTCCCAGGTCTCCATCCCCGGATCGGCCGCCCACCGCTCGTAGTCGAGCGGGTTGCCGCGTTGGAAGATCATCCCGTTGATGCTGCTCGACCCACCGAGCACCTTGCCGCGGGCATGCGAGATCCGGCGTCCTCCCATGTTCGGCTCGGGTTCCGACTCGTATTTCCAGTCGTACCAGCGCCAACCGATCGGGTACGTCAGGGCCGCCGGCATGTGGATGAAGACGTCCCACAGATAGTCGGGACGCCCGGCCTCGAGGACGAGGACCCGCGTGGACGCATCGGTGGTCAGCCGGTTCGCGAGCACGCTCCCGGCCGACCCGCCGCCGACGATCACGTAGTCGAACGCCCGGTCCATCGCCGGAACAGTGTGCCGAAAACGGCGACGACGCGCTCGCGGAGGAACTGGGTTAGCGTGCTCCCCCGTGGACGGGTCTCCTCGCAGCGCCGCCGATCCCTTCGAGGTCTCGGTCGGTGTCGTTCGGGAGGCGAACGCACGCGAGATCCCGCTCAAGCTCCTCGGCGGACAGGCGGTGCGGTTGCTCTGCCCGCTCTTCCCCCACCGGGCGCGTGACGATCAAGACATGGACTTCGCCTGCATCTCGTCGAAGAAGCGTGACGTGATCGCGTTCTTCGCCGAGCAGGGGTTCCTCGGCGACCAGCGATTCAACACCCTTCACGGCGACCGGCAGATGTACTTCACCACCGCGGACGGGAAGACCTCGGTGGACGTCGTGATGGACCGGCTCAACATGTGTCACGTGCTCGACTTCCACGACCGGATCGACCGTCTCCCCGACACGCTCGACGTGGCCGACCTCTTGCTGACGAAGCTCCAGGTCTTCGAGCTGAACCGGAAGGATGTGCACGACATCCTCCACCTGTTCTCTGGCTTCCCGGTGGCCGATGGCGACGAGCCGGGCACGATCGGGACGGACAGGGTGGGAACGCTCGTCGGCGAGGATTGGGGGTGGTGGCGCACCGCCACGATGAACCTGGAGAAAGTCATCCTCTACGCGGAAGGCCGTCCGCCGGACCTCGTTCCCGAGGACCCCCCGTTCGACCCCTCCGCCCAGGCGAGGACGCTCCTCGATGTCTGCAGCGAAGCGCCGAAGACCCTGAAGTGGAAGCTGCGGGCCAAGGTCGGGGACCGCGTGCAGTGGTACCAGCTCCCCGAGGAGGTCGGGCACTGAGCGAACCGTTGCGTTCGCGGGCACTCTGCCTGGCTTGCGCACCTCGGCGGGCGGGGTCAAGATTCCTTCGGTGAAGATCTTCTTCGTGACCGACCTCCACGGGTCGGAGATCTGTTGGAAGAAGTTCCTGAACGCCGGTTCCTTCTACGGCGCAGACGTCGTCATCCTGGGCGGCGACGTGACCGGCAAGGCGATGGTCCCGATCGTGCAGCGGCCGAACGGGACGTGGGAGGCCTCCCTCCAGGACCACCGGGACACCCTCGAGTCCGAAGACGCGATCGTGGAGTTCGAGAAGCGCGTGATGAACCGGGGGTACTACCCGATCCGCGTCTCCGATCAGGAGTACGTCGCGATGCAGGAGGACGAGGACCTCGTCGACAAACGGTTCAAGGAGGTCATGCTCGACGGCACCGAGCGCTGGATCGCGATGGCGGAGGAGAAGCTCGCCGACACCGGGATCCGGGTGATCGCCTGCCCCGCGAACGACGACATGTTCGAGATCGACGATCTCCTGGCCGGGGCCCGGGTCGTCGAGACGGGTGACGAGGCCCATCCGATCCAGCTGGGGGAGTTCACGATGGTCTCGATGGGATGGACGAACCCGACGCCCTGGCACACGTTCCGGGAGGCCGAGGAGCCGCAGATCGCGGAACGGATCGACACGGCGCTGGCGGCGGCCTCCGACCCCGAGACGACGATCTTCAACTTCCACGCGCCCCCGTACGGATCGAAGCTCGACAACGCGCCGGCCCTGAACGACGACCTCACGTACGTCTCGGGCGGGCAGGCGATCAGGCCGGTCGGTTCGACGTCGGTCCACGAGGCGATCAAGCGATTCCAGCCGATGTTGTCCCTCCACGGCCACATCCACGAGAGCAAGGGGGCAACCAGGATCGGGAAGACGCTGGCATTGAACCCGGGCAGCTCGTACGAGGAAGGGATCCTCCAAGCGGCGGTGGTGACCATCGACGACAAGAAGCGGAAGGTCAAGAACTACCAACTGGTGAACGGCTAGAGGGCCGTTCCGGACCTCTGGGAGGGGGTTGCAGATGGCAACGGTAGGTGAAGCCCCTACCTTGTTCCTGCGCAAGGCGACCGGTCTGGTGAAGGGGTGGTCGAAGTTCGACGCGTTCCTCTACTCCTTCATGTCGGTCAACTTCGTCACGCTGGGTCTGTTCTTCGCGTTCTCGGTGCTGGCGTTCGTGCCCGCGGGTCAGGTGCTCCCGGCATTGCTGATCAGCGGCGTGTTCGTGACGTTCCTCGTGGTGACGTACGCGGGGCTCATCTCGGTGATGCCGCGGGCGGGTGGCGACTACGTCTGGCAGAGCCGTGTCCTCGGAGGAGGTATCGCGTTCGTCCTCGCCGTCACCGGCTGGTGGTTCATCCTGTGGTACTGGGCTCCCATCTACGGGAACATCCTGAACGTCGAGGTCTTCCAGCCGCTGGCAGCGATCTTCAAGCTCGACGGCATCAGCACGTTCCTCGCGTCGAGCAACGGCCTGTTCTTCGTGTGTGCCGTGACGGTCGTGTTGGCCGGGTACCTCGTCTCGCTCGGCATGGAGGGCTACGCGAGGGTCCAGAAGGTCTGCTTCTACATCGGGATGGTGGCGCTGGCGGCCATCTTCTTGGTGATGCTGTTCGGTTCGAAGACCGGCTTCCAGAGCGCGTTCAACCAGGAGGCCGCGAACCTCTTCGGCGGGAGCGGCGACGTCTACCGGCAGACGATCGAGATGGGCACGGTCAACAACGCCGGGCCGATCGTCCCCAAGCTCGGGTTCAGCCCCTTCTTCGGAGAGACCCTGTTGTTGGTCCCGTTCCTGTGCTTCTGGATCCTGTGGCCGAACTGGGGAGCCACCCTCTACGGCGAGGTCCGAGGCGCGAGCGACTTCAAGCGTGTGATGAGCGGCATGATGTGGGGCCTGTGGGTGACGATCGCCGTCGCGGTCGTGTTCGTCTTGCTCGCCTCGAAGTTCTTCGGCTGGGAGTTCTTCAACGCCGCGAACCTCAACTACTGGGCGACGGTCTACGGCTTCGGAGACGCGACGATGCCGGTGTGGTCGTATCCGCCGCTGCTCGCGAGCTTCTACTTCCACAGCGAGCTGATCTCGGCGCTGATCATCCTGGCGTTCGGCGCGTGGTTCCTCGGATGGGCGGGCACGTTGTTCCTGTCCTCCACCAGGGTCATCTTCGCCGCGGCGTTCGACCGGATCCTGCCGGAGAAGGTGGCGGACGTCTCCGAGCGGAAGCACGTCCCGGTCTGGGCGCTGATCCTGATGCTCGGCCCCGCGCTGGTAGTCAGCGCGTTCTACGCGTATACGGATGCGTTCAAGACGTGGATCCTGGACGCGACGTTGGTGATCGCCGTGACGTTCTTCGGGACGGCGATCGCGGCGACGGTGCTGCCGTGGGCGAAGAAGCGGCTGTACGAGAGCTCGCCGATGGCCCGGTACAAGGTGGCCGGCATCCCGCTGATCACGGTGAGCGGCTTCCTCACCGCGGCGTTCCTCGGCTTCAACCTGTGGCACTGGTTCACGAACGATCTGTACGCCGTGAACAACAAGGACTCCCTGTACTTCATGGGGGCGATGTACCTCGCGGCGCTGGTGATCTACATCGTGGCCAAGGTCGTGCGGAAGAGCCAGGGGATCGATCTGAGCGCGATCCACAAGGAGATCCCGGTCGAGTAGCGACCGAGCTCGGAGTAGCGTGGAGGCGGCCTCTCGAGGCCGCCTCCCGCGTCTCCGTGGGAAGCTGAGGCATGGGCGGGCCCACGCGCGTCTTCTTCGCCGCCGACATCCACGGATCGCAGATCACGTTCCGGAAGTTCCTCGCTGCCGCGACGTTCTACGGCGTCGACGCGCTCGTCTTCGGCGGGGACCTCATGGGCAAGGCGCTCGTCCCCATCGTGCGGACGAACGGAGGGTTCCACGCCTCCTTCCAGGGGCGCGACGAGGAGTTCGATGCGGATGGGCTCGGCGCGTTCATCGAAGCCCTCGAGCAGCCCGGCTTCTACTGGAAGGTGTTCGAGCGCGAGGAGTACGAAGTCGTCGAGCGGGATCCGATGGCGAAGCACGGCCTGTTCCACGAGCTCGCCACGGAGCGGTTGGCCGGATGGATCGAACGCGCCGAGGAGGCGTTGCGCGGGACGGACGTCCGGCTCTACCTGACGGGCGGGAACGACGACGAGCCCGCGGTACTGGAGACGCTGGACCGGCACGACGGTGACCACGTCATCGCGAGCGAGGGGCGTCTGGTCGAGCTGGACGGCGAGCACACGATGATCACCGTGGGCTTGTCCACCTACACGCCGTGGGACACGCCACGCGAAGCGAGCGAAGAGGAGATCGCGCGCGCGATCGACGAGGCCGCGGCCGCGGTGCCCGATGTGGGGCGCTGCGTGTTCAACCTCCACTGCCCGCCGAAGGACACCCCGATCGACACCTGCCTCAAGCTCGAGGTGCGGCCCGGCGAGCTGCCCCGGCCGATCCGTGAAGGCGGCCGGTTCGTGACCACCGGCGGCGGGAGCGTGGCGGTGCGGGAGGCGATCGAGCGCTACCAGCCGCTGGTGGGCCTGCACGGCCACATCCACGAATCGGGGGGCCGCTTCCGGATCGGTCGGACGCAGACATTCAACCCCGGCAGCGAGTACGTGCAAGGTGTGCTGCAGGGCGTGGTCGTCTCGCTGCGGGGTGGACGGCTGGTCTCCTACCAGCACACGCAGGGCTGAGACGCGTTCGATACTGTTCGGCTTCGCATGAGGGATCGCGCACAGCTCGTCGTGATCGGCGCCGGGATCGTCGGCGCGAGCGCCGCGCATCACCTGGCGGAGCTCGGGATCACCGACGTGCTGGTCCTCGACCAGGGGCCGCTGTTCGAGACGGGTGGGTCGACCTCGCATGCGCCGGGTCTGGTGTTCCAGACGAACGGCTCGCGGACGATGTGCCGCCTCGCCCAGTACTCGGTAGAGCTGTACGCGGGGCTCGAGACCGAGGATCTGCCCGCCTGGTACGGCGTCGGCGGCATCGAGGTCGCCACGACGCCGGAGCGGATGTTGGAGCTGGAGCGGCGCCGCGGGTACGCGCTCGCGTACGGGATCGACGGGACCGAGCTGCTCACGCCCGACGAGACCGTGGCGCGGATCCCGATCCTCGATCCCGGCCACATCCTGGGCTCCTACCTCGTCCCCTCGGATGGGATCGCGAAGGGCGTGCGCGTCGCGGCGGCGCTCGGCGCGAGGGCACAGGAGAAGGGCGTGGCGTTCGAGGGCGGCGTTCGGGTGACGGGGTTCGACATCCGGGACGGCGGGGTCCACGGAGTCCGGACCGATCGGGGCGACATCGAGTGCGAACAGGTGCTCGTGTGCGCCGGCATCTGGGGACCGACGATCGGGCGGATGGCCGGCGTGCCGATCCCGCTGGCGGTGGTGCAGCACCAGCTCGTGTGGACGCACCCGTTGCCCGAGCTCGCACGCCGACGCGGGCGAGGAGGTGGTCCATCCGATCCTCCGACACCAGGATCTCTCGCTCTACTTCCGGGAGCAGGGAGATCGGTACGCGCTGGGGAACTACCGGCACGAGCCGATCCTGTTCGAGCCGGACGATCTCCGACCGTTCCGGGATGGTGAGCCGCAGCCGAGCATCGAGCCGTTCACGCCCGAGCACTTCGAGGTGGCGTACGAGGAGAGCATCCGACTCCTGCCTCCGGTGAAGGACAACGTGGACGAGACGACAGCCATCAACGGGATGTTCTCGTTCACGCCCGACATGGGCTCGATCGTGGGCGAGTCGGCGGACGTCCGCGGTTTCTGGATCTGCGAGGCCGTGTGGGTCACGCACGCGGGCGGGATGGGGAGGATGGCCGCCGAGTGGATCGCGGGGGGCGAGCCGTCCATGGACATGGCCGAGGCGGACGCGAATCGCTTCTACCCGTTCATGACGACGCCGCCGTACGTGCGAGCGCGCGGCGCGCAGCAGTACCGCGAGGTGTACGACATCCTCCATCCCCTCCAGCAGATGTCGCATCCGCGGGAGCTGAAGCTGACGCCGTTCCACGCCCGCCATCGGGAGCTCGGCGCGGAGTTCTTCTCGGGCGCCGGATGGGAGCGGCCCCAGTGGTTCGAGGCGAACCACGTGCTCACCGGCGCGCCGTGGGAGTCGAGAACCGGGTGGGCGGCGCAGAACTGGTCCCCGTGCGTGGGTGCGGAGCACACCGCCACGCGCGAGCGCGTGGCGATGTTCGACATCACGCCGTTCGCGAAGTTCGACATCACCGGCGCCGATGCGCTCTCGTTCCTGGAGCGGATCAGCGCCAACCGGATCGATCGTCCCGTCGGGACCATCGTGTATACGTCGATGCTTACGCCCTCGGGCGGGATCCGGTGCGACCTCACGATCACCCGCAAGGACGAGGATCGCTTCCGCGTGGTCACGGGCGGAGGTTCGGGACAGCACGACCGGGCGTGGTTGCTCGCGCAGCGGCGCCCGGGCGAGCGTGTCCAGCTCACCGTCCGGACCGGTTCGCTGTTCGCGCTCGGTCTCTGGGGTCCGAGGGCGCGCGACGTCCTCGGGGCAGTGACCGACGTCGACGTCTCGAACGAGGCGTTCCCCTACATGACCGCCCGGTACCTGAACGTGGGTGAGGTCGATCCCGTGTGGACCCAGCGGATCTCCTACGCCGGCGAGCTCGGCTGGGAGCTCTACGGGCAGATCGCGATGGGCCAGCGCGCCTGGGATGTCCTGTGGGAGGCGGGGAAGGAGCACGGGATCGTGGCCGCTGGCGGTGGGGCCTTCGACTCCCTGCGACTCGAGAAGGGCTATCGGCTGTGGGGCCAGGACATCCACACGGAGTACGACCCGTTCGAGGCAGGGCTCGGGTTCGCCGTCAGGATGGACAAGGGCGAGTTCCAGGGGCGGGAGGCACTGCAGCGCAAGCTCGACCTGGGCCTCACGGAGAAGCTCGCATGTATCACCCTCGACGACCCCGCCGAAGTGGTGATGGGCAAGGAGCCGATCAGGCACGACGGCCGCGTCGTCTCCTACGTGACAAGTGCCGCGTACGGGTACTCGATCGGGCGCGGCCTCGTGTACGGCTACCTCCCGGTCGATCTCGCCGTGGAAGGAACGCCGGTCGAGGTGGAATACTTCGGCGACCGTCTGGCGGCCACCGTCGCCGCCGAGCCGTTGTGGGATCCCAAGGGCGAACGCCTGCGGGCCTGAATGGGAAGAGGGGAAACGGAACCATGAGCGTGATCGAAGACCCGGGCATCCTTCTCTACACGAGGATCCGCAAGTCGCCCTACTTCCATGCCTCGCGGAAGCACGGCGTCGCCCGCTACAGCGTCTACAACCACACGTATCACCCCCGCCACTACGGCGATCCGGTCGCGGAGTACTGGCACCTCGTGAACGCCGTGACCCTGTGGGACGTCGGCGTGGAGAAGCAGATCCAGATCAAGGGCCCCGACGCCTTCGACCTCACGAACATGATCGTGCCCCGCGACCTCAACAAGTGCGCCGTGGACCAGTGCAAGTACGTGTTCATCACCGGGCCCGATGGCGGGATCTTGAACGACCCGGTCCTCCTCCGCGTCGAGGAGGACGAGTTCTGGCTCTCGCTCGCCGACTCCGACGTGAACCTCTACGCCCTCGGGATCGCCGCGGCGAAGGGGATGGACGTGACGGTGCAGGAGATCGATGTCGCTCCGGTCCAGATCCAGGGTCCGAACGCGAAGAAGGTCCTCGTCGACCTGTTCGGCGACAAGATCCTCGACGTTCCGTACTACGGCCTGATGAAGGCGGAGCTCGACGGCATGCGGGTCGTCGTCTCGCGCACCGGCTACACGGGGGAGGTCGGCTACGAGATCTACTTGCGCGACGCGTCGGAACACGGTGTGGCCCTGTGGGACCGGGTGCTCGAAGCCGGCAAGCCGCACGACCTCCACGTGATCGGTCCCTGCCACATCCGTCGCATCGAGGGAGGCATCTTGGCCTTCGGCGCGGACATGTGGTACGAGAACAACCCTTTCGAGGTCGGCTACCACTACACGTGGATGGTCGACCTCGAGCAGGAGGCCGACTTCATGGGCAAGGAAGCCCTGAAGAAGATCAAGGCCGAGGGCGTGAACCAGAAGCTCGTCGGGGTCGACATCGAGGGCGAGCCGCTCGGGACGTACATCGACAACGAGATGCTGGACTTCTTCCCGGCATCCGCCGGTGGGAACGTGGTCGGGCGAGTCACGTCGGCGTGCTACTCGCCCCGGCTGGAGAAGAACATCGGACTCGCGATGCTTCCGATCGAGCACACGGAGCTCGGAACGTCGCTCGAGGTCGACACGCCGAAGGGGAAGGTCGGAGCCACCGTCGTGCAGACACCGCACTGGGACCCGACGAAGGAGATCCCGAAGGGCTAGCGCTCGACCCAGGCGGGGAACGTCCCGAGCACCCCGGTCCGCTCGCTGACTTCGTCCTGCGCTCCGGTGCGCGGATCGACGATCACGATCGATCCCTCGCGATCGACCAGGAGGCCCCGGCGGGACCAGTCGGGGAACTTGTTCTGCCTCACGAGGTCCAAGGTTAGGTTGCGTGGATCGGACCCGTCCGGGCGCATCACCCACACGTCTTCGTCGCTCCGTCGTTCCAGGTCGTAGGGAGGGGGCTCGAAGTCGGGAGGCGTGCCCCGCGTGGACTCGAATGCGATCCACGCGCCGTCGGGCGACCAGGTCGGATATCCCTCGTTGCTCTCCGGAGTGGTCGTGAGGTTGGTCTCGTCGGAACCGTCGGCGTTCATCACGAACACGTCGTAGTCCGGGTCGCCGAACGGCGTCGAGCCGCCCATCGAGGACGCGAACGCGATCCGGGAGCCGTCGGGCGACCAGGTCGGGTACTCGCCCCAGACGTCCGAGAGCTGCCGCGCGTTCGAGCCATCGGCATCCATCACGAAGAGCTGCGGCATGCCGTTCTCGTCGGAGGAGTAGGCGATCCGCCGGCCGTCGGGGGACCAGACCGGCCCCCACTCGTTCGCATCCGGCGACCGCGTGAGGTTCCGATAGCCCGTGCCGTCGGTGCGGATCACCGCGATGTCGTCGTTCACGTTCACGCCGGCGCGGGAATCCCGGAAGACGATGAGCGATCCATGGCCGTCGGGATCGAACTGCGGTCCGGGGATCGACGTCACGATCCGGTCATCCCCGCCCGACAGCGAGAGAACGTGGACCTCGCCGTCGTCGCCGCTGAACACGATCCGGCCGGACGCAACGATCACGGACTCCGTGCCGGGCTGCGCCGGGGATGGCGGCGGTGACTCTCCGTCCCCGGAGGAACCGGTGCACGCAACGAGCACGGCGACGGGGATGAGGGTGGCTCGCCCACGCCACCGCGATGGATCCATGCCGCCTGCTACACCGGGAACTGATCTGGCGTTCCCGAGCGGCGAACGCCGGCCGGTCACCACGCGCGGGTGAAGAGCTGACCTGGGGTCGAGATCGAGCTTTGCCTCGCCCTTCGTGGGTACGTCACGATGACGTTCGCCATGAAGATCCTGCCGCGTCGACGCCGTGGATCCGCAACGTCGTCGGACGACGAGCGAGAGGCGATCGTCCGGCTGGTTCGGCGACCGCTCTTCGAGCTGATCCCGCTCCGCAACGCGCTGGAGCGGGCGGATGCGCTGCCGGCGGGGGCAGCGACCACCGTGACGGCGTCGCCGGGACACGGGATCGAAGCGACGATCGAGCTCTGCGAAGGGCTACGCGCCCGAGGGCACGAGGCGACGCCACATCTCGCGGCGCACATGTTCCGAGATCGAGCCCACGTCGCCGATCTGCTCGACCGATGCCGATCCGCGGGGATCCGGAGCGCGTTCGTGGTGGGCGGCGACGCGAAGGATCGAGGGGAGATCCACGACGGGTTGGCGCTGATCCGGCTGATGGAGGACCTGGGTCACCCGTTCACCTCGATCGGCGTCCCCGGCTACCCGGAAGGTCACCCGGCGATCCCGAGCGACGTGCTCACGGCTTCTCTCCGAGCGAAGCAGGCGCACGCCGACCACGTCACGACCCAGATGGGCTTCGACCCGGATGCGATCGCCACATGGATCGCACGGATGCGCCACGAACGCCTCACGCTGCCCGTGCACCTCGGGCTCCCCGGGGCGGCGACGTTGGGGAGGCTCACGACGGTCGGCGCCAGGATCGGCGTGGCCGGTTCGGTGCGGTACCTGCGGCAACACCGGAGCCTGCTCGGGCACGTCCTGAAGCGGTCGTTCGGACCCGACGCGCTCCTCGAGGCCCTCGCGCCCACGCTGGCCGATCCCGCCGCGGACGTCCGGGCGCTGCACCTCTTCACGTTCAATCAGGTCGAGGAGACCGTCGTGTGGCAGCACCGGTTGCTCGAGGAGCTCAGCTGATGTGGGTCGTGGACAACCGTTCGATCACGTCGCGCTCGAACGACGGTCGGACGAAGACGCGCGTCGTTCGCTCGTCGCGCTGATGGAGGATCACCTGCGCCCCGCCGAACAGCGTTTGCGCGCACATCTCCGGACGCCAGCGAGTCGGGTGGAGATCCAACCCACATCCTGAGGAGAGCGCCTCGAGACCGTCGATCAGTTCGAACACGATCCGGTTCGCGCTGACGTCGAGGATCGAGCGATGGTGGCCCGACAGCGCGTCCTCCAGCTCGCGCGAGATGGCCGGTCCGGCTTCCGGTTCGGCGACGACGAGCCACTCGTCCGGGCCGAGCCAGAGGACGTCACGGTCGTTCCAAGCGCTGACGGCGTTCTCGGCCGGGGCAGCGAACGGCACGAGGTCGGAGGCAGCCCGCACGTCGACCTGCGCGAGGTCGATGGGCACGAGAGCCTCAGCCGTCATGTCGGGCTCCCTCCGGGTCGAAGAAGACGGGGGAGGCGACTTCCGCGGCGATCGCGCCGCCCGGCAGGGGCGCGAGGATCGTCTGCCCGTGCCGCTGACGGCCGCGGGCAACCATGGCGAGCGCGATCGAACGATCGAGGGTCGGGCTCCGGTACGAGGAGGTGACGTGCCCGATCATGGCGATCGGGATCCGCCCGGTGTCTTCCTCGACGAGCTGCGCGCCCTCGGGCAGGAGCTCGTTGGACAGGAGGCCGACGAGCTGCTTCCGGTCGGAGCGGCGGGTGTTCGCACGCCCGAGCGATCGCCGCCCGATGAAGTCCGAGTCGTCCTTGCGGACGATCCAACTCATGCCCAGGTCATCCGGCGTGACGGTGCCGTCGGTGTCCTGCCCGACGATCACGAACCCCTTCTCGGCGCGGAGGACGTGCATCGCCTCGGTGCCGTACGGCGTGATGCCGATCGCGTCTCCGGCGCCGAGGACCGCTTCCCACAGTTCGAGCGCACGGCGACCGTCGACGAGGATCTCGTAGGAGAGCTCTCCCGTGAAGCTCACGCGGGCCGCCCGTGCCGGGATCCCCGCTACCGTGCCGTCCCGGAACGTCATGAACGGGAAGGCATCGGCCGAGAGGTCGAGGTTCGTCCCGCAGGCGGCGAGGACCCCCCGCGCCATGGGTCCGGCGATCGCGACATCCGCCCACTGCTCCGTGACGCTCGTGCAGTAGACCCGCAGCTCCGGCCACTCGGTCTGGAGCCATTCCTCGAAGCGATCGAGGACCATCGCGGCGTTCCCGGTGGTCGTCGTGACGAAGAAGCGATCCTCCGCGAGGCGCATCGCTACCCCATCGTCGGCGACCATCCCGTCGAGCCCGAGCAGGAATCCGTAGCGGATCGAGCCGACAGCGAGCGTGCTCATCCGGTTGGTGTACATCCGGTCGAGGAACGCGGCGGCGTCGGGGCCTACCACCTCGATCTTCCCGAGCGTGGAGGCGTCGAGAAGGCCGGCGGTCGTACGGACGGCGGCGCATTCGCGCGCGACAGCCGCGTCCATGTCCTCACCGTCACGAGGGAAGAAGCGGGGCCGCTTCCATTGACCCACGTCCTCGAAGACCGCGCCGTGCTCCTCGTGCCATCGATGCATGCGCGTCCGGCGGATCGGGTCGAGCAGGTCGGCGCGATCCGGACCCGCGATCGTCGCGTAGGGGACCGGCACGGCAGGCGGGCGAGCGCTCGTGGGGCCCTGCGCGTCCACGCCGGCACCGAGCAGCTGGTTCACGATCGCGGCGGTGAGCACGCCGCTCGTCCGTCCTTGATCGATCGCTGTCCCGATGTAGGTGGCTCGTTTCACGTGTTCCACCGACGTGAGTCCCGCATCGAGCGCCGCAGCGATGTCGGCCACGGTCTGGTCGCGTTGGAAGTCGACGAACGAAACCGACCGATCGCCGTCGAGGAACCAGACCGGGTGGGTAGCCGGGAGCCCGCTGCCATCGGCCGCTCCGACGACATCCAGCCACGGCGGTCCATCGGCGGGGAGGAAGCACGCCAGCTCGTCGTCGTATCTGACCGACCCGCCGATCGCTCGCCAAAGCGTCAGGTTCGGCGTCCAGCCACCGGACACGAGGAGCGCGCCGTCAGCGGGTGGTGAGGGGTCGCCCTCGGCACGGAGGTCGCGGACGTGGAGTGATCCCGCGCCGGCCGATTCGAGGATGTGGAGCGAGTCTCGGCCTGCATCGTTCGTGGTCAGGAGGGAGATCGACGTGTCGACGAGCACGCCGAACCGCTCGACGTACGTCGCGGCAGAGGTCGCGAGCATCACGCCCGGCCGATCGTTTCCCGCGAACGCGATCGGCCGTTCGGTCGCGCCGGTCGCGAGGATCACCCGGCGTGCCCGCACGTGCCACAGGCGATCCAGTTGGGAGGTTCGCTCGGATGCGACCACGAACCCGTCGTCGTACGCGCCGAGCGCCGTGGTCCGGGTCAAGACCGTCACGTCGTCGGGCGCGTCGTCGATGCGGTGGCGCTCGTCCACGAGCATCACGCGGTCGCCGCGGCTCGCCGCGGCGACCGCGGCCTCCCGCCCCGAGGGGCCGCCTCCCACGACCAGCGTCTCGACGTGCACATGCCGGTGCTCGGACGGCCGGGTCGGCACGGCCGCCGCGGGCAGGCGCCCGACGCCTGCCCGAGCCTCTGCCACGAGACCGTCCACGAGCTCGACCATCGTGGCCGAGACGATCGGATCGAACCAAGGCTCGCCGATCTCGACGAACGCGTTCGGCTCCTCCGGCCCGGCGGTCATGATCCCGCGCGGTCGGCCGAGGATCGGGCTGCGGAAGCCGCCGGTCACCCCGTTCGCCAGCAACGCGCTCGCCAGGGTGTCGCCCTCGAATCCTTCGTACTCGACGCCGTCGAACCGGAACGCGAGTGGCTTCGAACGGTCGATCCAGGACCCTCCTTCGGGCAGCCGCCTCGATGTCATCCCGGCGGCTCCTCGTCGATCCGGTAGGTCGCCAGGAAACGATGCGTCGCGGTGTCCCGCATCGCGTTGAACCACCGACGGCACCCGTGCACGTGGTACCAGCGCTCGCGGAACGGCCCGCGCGGGTTGTCGCGCATGAACAGGAAGTCCGCCCACTCCTGATCGGAGAGGGCGTCAGGATCGGCGGGGTACGCGACGTGCGCCTGGCCGCCGTAGTGGAACTCGATCTCGTCGCGCGGCCCGCACCACGGGCAGTGGATCAGCAGCACGCCCCTACCCTCCGCCCCCGTCGAACGCGGCCACGACCCGCTTCGGTGCCGTCAGCCGCCACGCCTCCGTGACCAGCTCGCGCATCTCGTCTCGATCCACCGTGCGGAAGCGGACGCCCACCCAGCCGCTCGGCCCCACGTACGGCGGGACGAAGAACGTCTCGGGATCCATCTGGACGAGGGCGCGCTGCTCGTCGTGCGTGCTCTTGACCCACGCCTCGCGCTCCTGGTCGGAGAACATCACGAAGATCCTCTTCCGCACCCGGAACGTGGGCTGTTCCCAGGTCTCCAGCTCTATCGCTTCCGGAAGCGCGAGGGCCATACCGCGGACCGTGTCCTTGCGAACGCCCACGTCAGGGCCGCCTGTCCGTGGGCATCTGTGCGCAGTTCATGTCCTCGCGCATCAGTGCGCGACCGCCGCGGCGCCGTGCTCGTCGATCAACGCCCCGGTCGTGAACCGCTCCAACGAGAAGGGCCGGACGAGATCGGATGGCTCGCCCGTCGCGATCGTCTCCGCGTAGGCCCAACCGGCACCCGGCGTCGCCTTGAAGCCACCGGTGCCCCAGCCGCAGTTGAGGTACAGGCCGTCGATCCCCGACAACCCCACGATCGGCGAGGCATCGGGGCACACGTCGACGATCCCGCCCCAGGTCCGTAGCAGCTTCGCGTGCGCGAGGATCGGGAAGAGCTCGACGGCCGCCGCGAGCTGCTGCTCGATCACGTGGAACGATCCGCGCTGCGCGTATCCGTTGTACGCGTCGATCCCCGCCCCCATCACGAGCTCGCCCTTGTCGGCCTGTGAGACGTAGACGTGCACCTTGTTGGACATCACCACGCAGTCGAGGATCGGCTCGTACAGGGCGCTCACCAACGCCTGCAGAGGATGCGACTGCAGCGGGAGCCGCAGCCCTACCATCGAGGCGAGCTCGCTGGTATGCCCCGCGGCCGCGAGCGCGACCTTCGCCCCACGGATCTCGCCGCGCGTGGTCGACACGCCCTCCACACGACCGCCGGGCCCTCGGAGGAATCCGGTGACCTCGGCGTGCTCCACGATGTCCACACCGAGCTCACTTGCCCTGGTCGCGTACGCCCAGGCCACCTTGTCGTGCCGGGCCGTCCCCCCGCGGCGTTGGAGGGTCGCCCCGAGGACGGGGTATCGCAACGACGGCGAGACGTTGATCAACGGACAGAACTCCACGACGTCCTCGGGCGTGAGCCATTCGGCGTCGACCGCGTTCAACCGGTTGGCGTGGACGCGCCGCATCGACGACCGCACCTCGCCGAGGTCGTGCGCGAGGTTCAGGACACCACGAGGTGAGAACTCGACGTCCACGCCGAGCTCCTCCTCGAGGCCTTCCCAGAGCTTCAGGGAGTGCTCGTAGATCGCGGCCGACTCGTCCCAGAGGTAGTTCGAGCGGATGATCGTGGTGTTGCGCGCCATGTTGCCCCCCGCCAGCCAGCCCCTCTCCACGACGCAGACATCGGTGACGCCGTGGCGCTTCGCGAGGGAGTAGGCGGTGGCGAGGCCGTGGCCGCCTCCGCCCACGATCACGACCTCGTAGGAAGGCTTCGGCTCGGCGGCCCGCCAGTAGCGCACGGCGCACATCTTGCCGCAGCGGCGCCGGGGCCGTCCGCCGTATGCTCAGCGGCCATGACGCTGGGCCTCTCCCGAGACGATCGCGAGATCCAGGAGCGCACCCGCCGATTCGTCGACGAGGAGCTGATCCCCTGGGAGGCCCATGCCGAGGAGCACGAGGGAACGATCCCCGCCGAGGTCCGTGAAGCGCACGTCCGGCAGGCGCGGGAGCTCGGTCTGTCCTCGATGAACATGCCGGAGGAGCTCGGCGGCGGCGGATTCAGCATGGTCCGGCAGGTCCTCGTCTCGGAGCAGATCGGCAGGGTGACGAACGCGCTCGGCTGGTGCGTCCACACGCCGCCGGCGTGGGCCCCTTCGGTGTGCACGACCGAGCAGATCGAGCGGTGGATCGCGCCCGCCGTGCGCGGGGAGAAGCACGAGTGCTACGCGATCACCGAGGAGGGTGCTGGCTCGGACGTCGACGCGATCGAGTCGACGGCGACGCGCGACGGCGACGACTACGTCCTGAGGGGCACGAAGATGCACGTGACCTCCTACAACACGGCCGACTGGATCTTCTTCCAGGCGAAGCTCGCAGGAGGCGAGCACGAGGGCGAGCACGCGCTGTTCTTCGTCGACAAGGACACGCCGGGCGTGCGACTGGTGCGGGAGCCCCGCTACTCCCACACCTATCCCGACACCCACGCGCTGCTCGAGTTCGATGACGTGCGGGTGCCTGCCGCGAACCTGGTGGGCGCCGAGGGCGACGGGATGTCGTTCACGCACGAGTGGTTCCGCTACGAGCGGCTGATGATCGCGGCGCGCTGCTGCGGAGCGATGGAGCGACTGATCGACGAGGCCACCGCGTTCGCGAAGGAACGGGTCCAGTTCGGACAGGCGATCATCGAGTTCCAGGCGATCGGCCACATGCTGGCGGACTCCCTCAACGACCTGTGGGCCTCGCGACTCATGACCTACGAGCTCGCCCGGGGGATCGATGCAGGGATCGACGTCAAGATCCAGCACGCCCAGTGCTCGATGGCCAAGCTCTTCGCGTCGGAGGCCGCCGGACGGGTCGCGGACCGCGCCGTCCAGATCTTCGGCGGCCGCGGCTACATGCGGGAGAACGTGGCCGAGCGCTTCTTCCGGGAGCTGCGCGTCGACCGGATCTGGGAGGGCACGTCGGAGATCCAGCGCACCATCGTGGCCGATCAGCTCGCGAAGCGCGGCGCCCGTCGCTTGCTGGGGGAGGAGCTCGGAGGATGATGGAGGGTCGGAGATGACGACGCAGGAAGTTCGGGCGGCGGCCGCCCGCTTGATGGACGCGTTCTCCACTGGCGACGAGGAGGGCTACTTCGCGTGCTTCCACCCCGATGCCACCTTCCTGTTCCACGGCGTGGATCCGATCGGGTCACGTGCCGACTACCGGGCCCTGGTCCGGAGGTGGAAGGACGAGCACGGGTTCCGGGTGCTGTCGTCGACGTCGCACGACGCGGACGTCGCCTTCTTCGGAGACACGGCCGTGTTCACGCACCGCGTGACGACCGAGCAGCGATGGGACGGCGAGGAAGTGACGCTGCACGAGCGCGAGTCGATCGTGTTCCAGCGACAGCCGGATGGCGCGTGGCTCGCCATCCACGAGCACCTCTCATCCGACGAACCCTCCTAGCTCCGGGCCGGAGGTCGGCGCAACTCGACGCCGGGCCGGGCCGGGCGCTAGCATCCGCGGGCGGTCATCCAGGGAGGGCGCGACATCTCGAACGGCGAGCCCACGGTCCAGCCCGTCAGCGGCACCGTCGTGCCCCGGTACGCAGGGCCGTCGACGTTCGTCCGACTCCCCCAGCTGGTCGACCTCGATCGATGCGATGTCGCGATCCTCGGGATCCCGTTCGACTCCGGTGTGAGCTACCGCCCCGGCGCTCGCTTCGGTCCCGGCGCGATCAGGCAGGCCTCCCGGATGCTCCGGCCACAGTTCCATCCGATCCACGAGATCGAGCCGTTCGCCCTCCTGCAGGGTGCCGATGCCGGCGATGTCGCGTGCAACCCCTTCGACATCAAGGAGTCGATCGGGCAGATCGAGCGGGGGGCGGATCAGGTGCTCGAGCGAGCCGGCTCGATCGTGAGCATCGGGGGTGACCACACGGTCCTGTTGCCGATCCTGCGCTCGATGCACCGGAGACACGGTCCCGTCGCGCTGGTGCATTTCGATGCGCATCTCGACACGTGGGACACCTACTTCGGCGCTCCGTACACCCACGGCACGCTCCTGCGCCGCGCGTCGGAGGAGGGGCTGTTCCTCGATGACGCCTCGATGCACGTAGGGATCCGTGGCCCCCTGTACAGCTCGCAGGACATGGTCGACGACGCGAGCTTCGGCTTCCGAACGATCCGCACGGAGGACGTCCACCGCGAGGGGGTGGAGGGGGTCATCCAGAGGATCCGCGAGCGGGTGGGGGAGCACCCGCTCTACGTCTCGATCGACATCGACTCACTCGATCCGGCCCACGCCCCCGGGACGGGGACGCCGGAGATCGGTGGGCTGACGTCGCGCGAGCTGTTGATGATCCTCCGCGGTCTGGTGGGTCTCCATCTCGTGTCGGCAGACGTGGTCGAGGTCTCCCCGCCCTACGACCACGCCGACCTCACGTCGCTCGCTGCGGCGACCGTCGTGTACGAGCTCGTGTGCCTGCTCGCGAGCGGCCCGTCGTTCGCGAGCGCCGAGACGAGCACCACGCAGGACGCCTGATGTTCCCCTGGCCCGAGGGGAAGCGCGCGGCGCTCGCGGTGACGTTCGACATGGACGCCGAGGCGGCCGTCCTCGCCGTCGACGAGACCTACGCGCGGCGTCCCTCGATCATGACGCACCAGCAGTACGGACCGGTGACGGCCGTGCCTCGCCTCCTGAAGTTGTTGGAGGCGCTCGAGATCCGGGTCAGCTTCTTCATCCCGGGCTTCTCGGCGGAGCGCCATCCGTGGACCGTGAAGGCCATCGTGGCGGCGGGGCACGAGATCTGCCACCACGGCTACCTCCATCGTCCGCCCGGGTTGATCGACGCCGCGACGGAACGGGCGGAGCTTGAGCGTGGGCTCGAGGCGTTGGACCGCACCGCGGGCATCCGTCCCACGGTCTTCCGGGCGCCCTGGTGGGAGACATCGGACGTGACGCTCGATCTCCTGGCCGAGTACGGCTTCACGTGTGACTCGAGCCTCTTCGATCGGGACGAGCCGTATCGACTCGCCGTCGGCTCGTCCGAGCTCGTGGAGATACCGATCTCGTGGGCCCTCGACGACTGGGAGAAGTACGCCTTCCTGCCCGATCCTCCCACCGGCTCCGGCGTGATCGAACCGCCCGCCCGGGTCCTGGAGACCTGGTGGGAAGAGATCGAGGCCTACGTGGAGGTCGGCGGCTGCTGCGTGTTGACGATGCATCCGTTCCTGTCCGGGCGGCCGGCGCGAGCGATCGCGCTGCGCCATCTGCTCGAGCGGGCGCTCGCGCTTCCCGACCTGTGGATCGCCACGATCGGCGAGATCGCCGCGCACACCGCAGCCTCGGACGTGCCGGCACGAACCCTGTCCTTGCCCACCGTCGGAGAGGGGCCGGCCGAGCCGGTCCCCGGCTCGTAGAGGGGAGACACGTGGACACGAACCACGAAGAGCATCTGGGATACGAGGGTGAGAGCGGCAACCCCGTCTACGGTCTCGAGCGCCGCGGGGTCGACTACGTCCCCGAGAGCGAGCGGCACATGGGCCTGCGGAACCTGGCCGTGTTCTGGATCGGGACGAATCTCTACCCCTTCAACATCGTGTTGGGCGTGCTGGCGTACACCCTCGGTCTCTCCGTGTGGCTCACCCTCCTGACGCTCACGGGAGGCATCCTGCTCAGCTACTGGCTCGTGGGCCTCACGTCGATCCCCCCTGCCAGGGCGGGGATCCCGACCATGGCGGTGAGCCGCGCTCCGTTCGGGTTGCGGTTCGCCCGGATCAACGCGGCGCTCGCGTGGCTCGTCGGCATCTTCTTCGAGATCATCAACGCGTCGATCGGCGTGTTCGCGGTCCTGGCGCTGTTCGCGTTCTTCGGCTGGGAGGATTCCGGTACGCCGGGCAAGCTGATCGGCCTCGCGTTCGTGTACGCGCTCTCCGTCCTCCTGGCGTTCCTCGGGCACGGCACGGTCGTCCACGTCCAGCGGTTCTTCTCGATCGCGCTCGGCGTGATCTCGATCGTCGTCCTGCTCGAGGCGCTGCCCGATCTCGACTTCGGCGCGAGCCTCGGCGGCGACTACGACCTGTGGGGCACCCTCTCGGCGATGGCGATCATCCTGGGGATCGTGATCGCGGGCCACGTCGCCTACGTGATCGCGGCGGCCGACTACCCTCGGTACCTCCCGAGCGACACACCCTCCAAGGACATCGTTCGAACGGTGCTGTGGTCCGCCGGTGGGTCGGGGTTGCTGCTCGGCATCGTCGGGATCCTGCTGGCGTCGCAGACGGACGCGGACCTCGTGGTGGACACGTTCGGTGGTGTCGAGTCCCTGATGCCGTCGTGGCTGTACCTCCCGTTCCTCCTCGCCGCGATCGGCGGGTCGCTGACGAACCTGATGCTGACGATGTACTCCGCAGGCCTCGCGGCACAGGCGGCAGGGCTGCCGATCAAGCGCTACCACGCGGTGATGGTCGACGCGGTCCTCGCCACGGTCGGTCTCGTCTACGTGCTCTTCTTCGACGAGGCCCTCTTGACCACGATCAACGACATCGTCGTCAACACGATCATCTGGATCGGCCCGTGGGGCGTGATCTGGATCTACGACGCGTGGCGCCGGAACTGGAACATCGACCCCGTGGCGGCGCACGGCGGTCCGGAGAGCCCCTACTGGGGATCAGGCGGGGTGTATTGGCCGGGCGCGATCGCGCTGATCGCCGGGATGGTGGCCGCGTGGGCCACGATCAGCGTCCCGCGATACGCCGGCCCGATCTCCGAGAACCTCCTGAACTTCACGGACCTGTCCTGGCTGGTGGGGCCGCTCGTGGCACTGGCGGTCTTCATCCCGCTCGACCGGGCGCAGCGGCCCCGCGTTGGCTGACGTGGCCGGCGTTGCCGTCATCACCGGTGCGGCCTCCGGCCTGGGGGCGGCGACCGCGAGGAGGCTCCGGCAGGAAGGCCTCGCGGTCGCGAGTGTCGATCTCCATGCGGCGCCCGACGCCGACCTCTCGTTCGAGCTCGACGTGACCGACGCGGACGCGATCGAGGACGCCGTCGCGCGAACGGAGGAGCAGCTCGGTCCGGTCGAGTACCTGATGAGCGCAGCAGGGGTGTACGAGCTGGTTCCCCTCGGCGAGATCGGACCCGACGGGTGGCGGCGGATGTTCGCGATCCACATCGACGGCACCGCGAACGCGTGCCGCAGTGTCTACCGGCGGATGAAGGAGCGCGGCGCGGGGTCGATCGTGACGATCGGGAGCGAGCTCGGACTGATGGGCGATCCGGAGGCCGCGCACTACGCGGCGGCCAAGGGTGCGATCCACGCGTTCACGAAGAGCCTGGCGATGGAGGCGGTCCGCCATGGGGTCAGGGCCAACTGCGTCGCGCCCGGGCCCGCCGACACACCACTGCTCAAGCAGGATATGCGTTCGCCCCAGTACGTGAACTCGCTCGTCCTCCAACGGATCGTGCGGCCGGAGGAGGTCGCCGACACGGTGGCCTTCCTGATGCTCGAGCGCCATAACTTCGTCGGGGCGGTCCTGTCTCCAAACGCCGGAGCGGTGGTCTGACATGCGCTACGAGGGCATCGGAGGACGCGTCGCGTTGGTGACCGGCGCCGGGCAGGGGATGGGCCGGGCCCACGCGGAGCGACTCGCCGCGGAAGGAGCCCGCGTCGCGGTCAACGACCTCGATCCGACGACGGCCGCGGCGACGGCCGAGGCGGTGGGCGGGATCTCCGTGCCGTTCGACGTCTCGGTGCCCGAGGCAGTGGACGCGGGTGTCGCCGACGTCGAGGCGCGGGTCGGGCCCGTCGAGCTGCTGATCGCGAACCACGCGTTCATGACGATGGCTCCTTTCCTGGACGAGGCCCCGGAGCACTGGCGCCGGATCCTCGACGTGAACCTCTTCGGGACCGCGCTGTTGATCGAACGATGCGTCCCGGGGATGGTCGAGCGGGGCTTCGGGCGGGTCGTGGTGATCGCGTCCGAATGGGGGGCGATCGGCTGGGAGAACGCGACCGCCTACGCGGCTTCGAAGGGCGGTCTGATCAGCCTCGTGAAGAGCGTCGCCCGGGCCGTCGGCGTGCACGGGGTGGCCGTGAACGCCGTGGCGCCGGGAACGACGGACACCCCGCAGCTCGATGTCGACGCCCTGGACGCGGGCGTCTCCCACGAGGAGATCGTGCGGCGGTACGGAGAGGACATCCCGCTCGGCCGCGTGGGGAGGCCCGAAGAGATCGCGGCGACCGTCACGTTCCTCTGCTCGACGAACGCCGAGGCGTTCGTGGGGCAGGTGCTCCATCCGAACGGTGGGGCGACGCGCGTCTGGGGGATCTGACCAGGCCGGTCAGTCGTCGTTGCCGTGGCCCTCGTCGCCGTGGCCCTTGTCCTTGTTCTTGTCGTTCCCGTGACCTCCCTGCCCCTCGTCGGGCTCGTCGCGTAGGGGTCGGGCTCGGGCTGGGGCTCTCCGTCGAAGCGGTTCTCGGCAGGAGGGTCAGCTGCTCGTCGACAGCCTCGGCTGCCGCGAGGATCGCCGTCGCCCGGCCGTCGTCGATCCGCCCTGAGTCCAGCCTCGAGGCCACGAGCTCGACGAGCTTGCGCAGCTCCGTCCGGGCCAGGCCGGGGCGGCCACTCTCCGCCAAGGTGCGGATCTGCGCCACACGGTTCTCCATCGTGGCGGCGAGCCGTGACGGGAGCTCGCCGTCGCCGCAGGAGCTCGCCAGGATCGCGAGGATGCCGAGGGCGATCGTCGCTCGCCTCATGGCTGCACCGAGTCCTCGAGTTGGCTCAGCGCGTCCTCGAGTTGCGTCGGGAGCGCCGTGCCGGCCGTTCCGTTCGCCCCCGGAACGTCCGGCCCCGTGAAGACGGTGAGCGCGAGGATCACCAGCAGGACGACGACGACGATCGCAGCGCCCGCGATCAACGCTGCCCGCGAGGGGCGGCGGGGATGATCCGCAAGCTTCGAAGGCTGCGACGGAAGACGGGCGGTTCGTTCCATGCGGGGGATCGGAACGGTCTCGTGTCCGTCCGGCTCGGTGTCGACGTCCGCTTCGATCGGCCCGGCGATCACCTCCGTCGCCGTGCGATCGACGGCGCTCTCGTCGCCGAGCAGCGCGGCCGCCATCGCCTCGGCGCTCTCGTACCGCTCGCCGGGATCGCGTCGCATCGCCCGCTCGATCACGGCCGTGATCTGGGGATCGACGCCGGCCTCGATCGCGGTGGGGGGCTCGTACCGTCCCTCGCGGATCGCCGCGGCGAGGGCGAACGGATCGTCGCCCTCGAACGGCTTCCGGCCGGTCAAGGCTTCGTACAGCAGGACGCCGACCGCGTAGAGGTCGCTCGCCGGGCCCGCCTGCTGCCCGTCGATGCGTTCCGGGGCGAGGTAGGACGGGCTCCCGAGGAGCTCCCCGGTCCCGGTCAGCGTCTCCTCCGCGTGGACCCACTTCGCGATCCCGAAGTCCGCCACCTTCCAGGTGCCGACGCCGGCGTCCAGGATGTTGCCGGGCTTGACGTCGCGGTGGACGATGCCGAGCTCGTGGGCCGCGGCGAGCGCCCGCAGGACCTGCAGCCCGACGTCGCGGACCCGCTCGGGTGGCATCGGTCCGTCGGTCAGCTCGTCCCGGAGCGTGCGGCCCGACAGCCGCTCCATCACGACGAACGGTCGCCCGTCCTGCTCGCCGGTGTCGAGGACTCCGACGACGTGTGGGTGCGTGAGGCGGGCGGCGAGCCGGGCCTCGGCGACGACGCGCTCACGCATGCCCTCGTGCTGCGCCAGGTCCGCGCGGAGCAGCTTGAGAGCGACCTCCCGGTCGAGTCGCAGATCGTGGGCGACGAAGACCTCGCCCATACCACCCGCGCCGAGCCGATCGCCCAGCTGGTAGCGGCCGCCGATCGTCTCCATCTGCTCCGTGGGGCTCATCCGGAAGAGCATTCCCTTCGCGAGCGACCGCTACACGTCCAGGGCGGGGCGGGCCTCGGGGCCCCGCTCCGCCGGGAGGTCAACGGACACGGAGCCCGGGGGGTGGCCCGGTCGATCCACGCACGACGAGCGAGGGTGGGACGACGAGGTGACGTGCCGATCGACGATCCTCGTCGTGACGTTCGAGGAGGAGGCGGACCGCCGTCACGCCCATGTCGCGACGCGGCTGGTCGATCGTGGTGAGGTCGATGTGCCCGAGCCCGGCCAGCGCGATGTTGTCGTATCCCACGAGCGACATGTCGGCGGGCACGTGGAGACCGTGGTCGTCGAACGCGTCGAGGGCGCCGACCGCGGCGAGGTCGTTGCCGACGAAGACGGCGGTGACGCCCCGCCGGTCGCTCAACAACGTGGTCACGCCGTCGCGTCCGCCCTCCTCGGTGAACGCCCCGGTGACGATCGGCGCCGACGATCCCAACCCGTGCCGACCCATCGCATCGAGGAACCCGGCGCGGCGCTGCGCGGCGCCGGCGCCCCGCCCTCCGTCCACGTGCGCGATGTGCCGATGCCCCAGCGAGACGAGATGATCGACGGCGATCTGAGCGCCCATCCGATCGTCGTTCGTGATCGAGTCGTGCGCCGGCGACCGGGAGTGCTTCGCGACCACCACGACCGGGACGGACGCGGCCACCGCGGCGATCCGACGCGATGAGAGCACCGGACCGGCCATCACGATGCCGTCGGTCCGCAGCTGCAGGAGGGTGTCCAACGCCTCGTCCTCACCGATGGCGGCGCGCCCACCGGTATTGAACAAGGCGTGGTAGCCGGAGCCACGCGCCGCCTCCTGGATCCCGTCGATCACCTCGGTGAAGTAGGGGTTGTGCAGGTCCGAGACCATCACCCCGATCAGGTAGCTCCGCCGGCGGACGAGGCTCCGCGCGACCGCGTTCGGCCGGTACCCGATCTCTTCCGCGGCCTTCGTCACGGCCGCACGCTTCGCATCGCTGACGTTCGGCGCATCCCGCAGCACGAGCGACACCAGGGACTTCGAGACGCCGGCCCGTTCCGCAACGTCGACGATCGTGGGGTGCCGGCGTCTCGAGCCTCGGCCGTCGCCCCCGGCCCCCCGCGGGCTCACACCCCGGGCCTCTGGTGCTTCCGGCCCGCTTCGTGGGCGGCCTTGGCCACGCGAACCTCATCGCGATCCGACACCTCGGGCACCCCGACGTCCCACCAGGCGTCACCGCCCGTCCACGCGTGCGGATCGGTCCGGATCACGATCACGGCGGTTCGGTCCGCGGCGCGAGCGCGCTGCAGTGCGCCGTCGAGCCCGTCGAGATCGTCCACCGTCTCCGTCCAGGCCCCCATCGCCTCCGCGTGCTTCGCGAAGTCCACGCGCGCGCGTCGTTCCCCGCGGACGTCTTCGAGCATGTTGTTGAAGGAGGCGCCCCCGGTGAACACCTGGAGGCGATCGATCACCGCGTACCCCTCGTTGTCGCACAGGATCACGACGAATGTGTGGCCGGCGAGCACCGACCCGTACACGTCGGCGCTCGACATCAGGTACGAGCCGTCCCCGCAGAACGACAGGACGGTGCGGTCGGGCATCGCCATCGCCGCGCCCCACGCGCCGCCGATCTCGTAGCCCATGCAGCTGAAGCCGTACTCACAGTCGAACGTGCCGACGCCGAGGGATCGCCAGTGTTTGTTGAGCTCGCCCGGGAGACCGCCGGCCGCAGCCAGGGCGTAGTCGTTCGGCCCGGCGAGCTCGTTCACGCGGCGGATCACCGCCGCGTACGAGGGGAGGCCGCTGGCCGTCGGGGTGGCTGCGGCCTCGTCCAGCGTTTCGTTCCAGGATGCGTACTCGCGGGTGGCACGCGCACGCCACTCGCTCGGCGCGCGCCAGTCGGCGAGCGTGGCGTCGAGCTCCTCCAGGCCTCGCCGGGCGTCGGCGACGAGCGGCACGGCCAGGTGTTTCGCGACGTCGTGGCGCGCGGCGTTCAGCGCGATCAGCCGCAGCCGCTCGTCGCCGAAGACGCTCCAGGAACCGGTCGTGAAGTCCTGCAGGCGCGTGCCCACCGCGAGGACCACGTCGGCCTCGCCCGCGAGGGCGTTCGCCGACGTGCTCCCCGTGACCCCGATCGGGCCGGCGAACAGCGGGTGATCCCACGGGAGCGACGACTTGCCCGCGACCGTCTCGACGACGGGTACCCCGTGCCGCTCGGCGAACGCCGCCAGCTCCTCGGTCGCGAGGGAGTAGTGGACGCCTCCTCCGGCGATCAGGAGCGGACGCTCCGCTCCCCGGAGGACCTCCGCCGCGTGCGTGAGCTCTCCCGGATCGGGTCCCGGCCGCCGGATCCGGTGCACCCGCGGCTCGAAGAACACGGCCGGGAAGTCATACGCCTCCGCCTGCACGTCCTGCGGCAGGCCGACGAAGGCCGGCCCGCAGTCCGCGGGATCGAGCATCGTCGCCACGGCCTGGGGGAGGGACTGGAGCAGCTGCGCCGGATGCATGATCCGGTCCCAGTAGCGGGTCACCGGCCGGAAGGCGTCGTTCACTGTGACGCTCGGATCTCCGAACGGCTCCACCTGCTGGAGCACCGGGTCCGGCACACGGTTCACGAACGTGTCGCCGGAGAGCAGGAGCACGGGGAGGCGGTTCGCATGCGCGATGCCCGCCGCGGTGACCATGTTCAACGCGCCGGGTCCGATCGAGCTCGTGGCGACCATGATCTGACGCCGCCGCTTCGCCTTGGCGAACGCGATCGCAGCCATGGCCATCGACTGCTCGTTCTGGCCGCGCCACGTGGGGAGCCGATCCCTGGGCGCCTTCGAGGGCATGGCCCAGGCACGTGACGTTGCCGTGGCCGAAGATCGCGAACACACCGGGGAATAGCGGCACCTCGTCCCCGTCGAGCTCGCTCCGCTGGGCGATGAGGTAGCGCACGATGGCGCCGGCGGTGGTGAGGCGGATCGTCTCCATCGTGCTCCCTCCCGTCGCCACGTCGGTTTGACAGTCCATCGGGGCGGCGCCTATCGTACGCCCCGTTCGTTGGAACGTTCCACTCGGTGCCGAACCCGGATCCTTGGAACGTTCCAGCCATGAGGGGAGGCGGCTCGCACGCTCGTCCACGGACTGCCGGGAACCGGATGCGCGTCGGAGTGATCGGGGTCGGCCGCATGGGCCAGACCCACGCGGTCACGCTGCGGTCGATCGCCGCGGTGGACTCGGTCGTGCTCACCGACGTGGACATCGATCGCGCGGAGCAGGTCGCCACCGACGCCGGCGTGGAGACCGTGGCCACCACCGAGGACCTGCTCGGATCGGTCGATGCCGTCGTGATCGCGGCCGCGTCCTCTGCCCACGCCGACCTGATCCACGCGTGCGCGGACGCCGGGCTCCCGACGTTCTGCGAGAAGCCGATCACGATCGATCTCGCCAGCACCGCCGAGGTCGTCGAGCACGTGCGCCGGGCCGGGATCCAGCTCCAGATGGGGTTCCAGCGCCGGTTCGACGCCGGGTTCACGGGCGCTCGCGACCTCGTCGCCGACGGAACGATCGGCACGCTCTATGTCGTCCGGATGGCGGGCCACGACCCCGCTCCGCCGCACGAGGACTACATCCCCGCATCGGGGGGGATCTTCCGCGACTTCAGCGTCCACGACTTCGACGCGCTCCGCTTCGTCACCGGGCAGGAAACCGTGGAGGTCTACGCCGACGGCGCGGTCCTGAACTTCCCGCAGTTCGCGCAGTACGGCGATGTCGACACCGGGGTGGTGGCCCTGCGGCTGTCCGGGGGGAGCTTCGGGATCCTCTCCGTCACGCGGCACGATCCGCTCGGCTACGACATCCGGATGGAGCTCCTCGGGTCGGGCGACAGCGTGGTGGTCGGGTGGGACGATCGTCTCCCGCTCCGGTCGATCGAGTCGGGCGCACGGCCCGCGCCGGCCGATGCCTACGCGAACTTCCAGCAACGCTTCGCCGAGGCCTATCGTGCCGAGATGCGCGCGTTCGTAGACGTGGCGGCGGGCCGGCGGCCCAGCCCGTGCACCGCGGAGGACGCGCTGGAGGCCATGCGCGTGGCGGTGGCGTGCGACCGCTCCCGCGAAGAGCACCGACCCGTTCGGCTCGAGGAGGTCGCGTGACCGACCCGGCCGATCGCGTGGCGGGGGCACCGATCACCTGGGGGGTCTGCGAGGTGCCCGGGTGGGGCCACCAGATGGCGGCCGAGCGCGTGCTCTCCGAGATGCGGTCCGTCGGGCTGCGGGCGACTGAGCTCGGCCCGGAGGGGTTCCTGCCCCGCGGCTCGGAGCGTGCGCACCTCGACGCGAACGGCCTCTCGCTCGTGGCGGGATTCGTCCCCGCGGTCCTGCACGACCCGTCGTCCTTGGAGCGCGAGCTCGCGAAGGTCGATGCTGCGGCGCGGACGATCGCGTCGCTCGGCGGTGGGGTGCTCGTCCTCGCGGCATCGTCCGGCGGGCACGACTACGAGGGAGCCGCGCGGTTGGACGCCGCCGGATGGACGGCACTCGGGCGAGGGATCGACCGCGTCGTGGCCTCGGCCGGCGAACAGGCGCTCCGAGTGGCCGTACACCCGCATCACGGAACCGTTGTTGAAGGCCCCGGGGACGTGGAACGGCTGCTCGAGATCTCCGACGTCGGCCTGTGCCTCGATACCGGTCACGTCATGGTGGGGGCGGGCGACCCGCTGTCGCTCGCCCGGGAGGCCGCCGCCCGCGTGATCCATGTCCACCTGAAGGACGCGTCCGCGGCCGTGGCCGCACGGGTCGCCGCGGGCGATCTCGGATATCTGGACGCGGTACGGGAGGGCCTGTACCGCCCCCTGGGCGACGGGGACCTCGACGTCGCGGGCGTGGTTCGCGCGCTCGAGGAGTCCGGATACGGCGGTTGGTACGTACTCGAACATGACGAGGTGCTCGAGAACGAGCCCGAGGAAGGATCGGGGCCCATCACGAACGCGAGGCGGAGCCTCTCGTTCCTGGAGCGGGCCTGGGAGGAGGTGGGGGCGCCGACGAAGGGCTAGTCCGTGGAGGCGCGAGCGTCGCGCCCGGCGACTGATACGAGGGGGTTGGTTCGATGATGAAGAGATGGGCGGCGCTGGCGCTGGTATTCGCGCTCGGCGCGGCAGCATGTACCGGGGACGGCGACGGTGACGGGAACGGAGACGGCGACGGGAACGGGGGCGTCACGCAACGCGACTTCCGGTTCGTGGTCGTCACCCACGGTCAGGCGTCGGACCCGTTCTGGTCGGTGGCGGCCAACGGGGTCGACGCGGCGGCCGAGGACATGGGCGTCACGGTGGAATACCAGGCGCCCGGCACGTTCGACATGGTGGAGATGTCGCAGCTGATCGACGCCGCCGTTGCCTCGGAGCCGGACGGGCTCGTCGTGAGTCTCCCGGACGCCGATGCACTCGGTCCGTCGATCACGGCGGCCGTCGATGCGGGGATCCCGGTCATCACGATGAACTCGGGATCGGACACCTTCGCCGACCTCGGCGTGCTCCTGCACGTCGGGCAGACGGAGTTCGAGGCAGGCCAGATCGCGGGGGAGCGGTTCGCCGAAGAGGGCGTCCAGAACCCGATCTGCCTGAACCAGGAGGTCGGCAACGCAGCCCTCGATCTGCGCTGCGAGGGGTTCTTCGATGGGCTCGGGGTGGAGGGCGAAGTGATCGCCGTGGACCTCGACGACCCGACGAGCACGACCGAGACGGTGGCCGGGGCCTTGCAGAACAACCCGGACATCGACGGGATCCTGACGCTCGGTCCGACCGGGGCCGCGCCGACGATCGCGGCGCTGACGGAAGCAGACATGCTCGGGGACATCGCGTTCGCGACCTTCGACCTGTCGCCGGAGGTGCTCGAGGCGATCGACGCCGGCGACATGCTGTTCGCGATCGACCAGGCCCAGTACCTCCAGGGATACCTGCCGATCGTGTTCCTCACGAAGTACCTGGAGACAGGAGCCTTGCCGCTGGGAAGCAAGGACCGGGTGCTCCTGACCGGTCCGCAGATCGTGACGGCGGAGACCGCTGCACAGGTGGTGGAAGCCTCCGCGGACGGACTGCGGTAGCTGGATGAGCGGGGCCCTCGCGCGCGAGGTCGCGCGCGAGGGCCTTCCGTTCTAGGCTCACGCCGAGCTGGGCAGGCCGAGGAATCGAGGAAGGGGAGGGATGGCCACCGACGTGGAAGCAGCGCCCCGCGAGGCCGACGAGCGGGTCCGCGCCACCGGCATCGCATCGCGGCTCCTCGCCCGCCCCGAGCTCGGCGCGCTCGTCGGGGTGGTTCTCGTCTACGTCTTCTTCGCGATCGTCGCGGGGGACAAGAACTTCGTCAGCTTCACGGCGCTCTCCTCGATCCTGAACCGGGCCGCGCCGCTCGGGATCCTCGCCGTCGCGGTCGCGCTCCTGATGATCGCCGGTGAATTCGATCTCTCGATCGGTTCGCTGCTGGGCTTCTCGGGCATGGCCGTCATGATCTTCATCTCGCCGGCGGACGCCGGCGGATTCGGATTGCCGCTGTGGCCGTCCGTGGGGTTGGCGCTCGTCCTCACCGCGCTGACAGGGGTGATCAACGGCCTGTTGGTGAACGTGACGAAGCTCCCGTCGTTCATCATCACGCTCGGCACGCTCTTCATCTTCCGCGGGCTCACGATCGCCGTGACACGCTCGCTGACGTCCAGGACCCAGTTGAGCGGGATCGATGAGATCCCCGGGTTCGCTCTCGCCGATACGTTGTTCGGAAAGAGGGTGGAAGTTGCGGGAGCCAACTTCAACATCACGATCGTCTGGTGGGTGGCTCTCACCCTGCTCGCGACATGGGTGCTCCTCCGCACGCGCACCGGGAACTGGATATTCGGGACCGGGGGAGCCGTGGACGCGGCGAGGAACGTCGGCGTCCCGGTGAGCCGGGTGAAGCTGGCCCTCTTCGTCACCACCGCGCTCGCGGCATTCGTCGTCGCGCTGCTCCAGGTCGTGCAGGTCAACAGCGCGGACGCGCTTCGCGGGCAAGGTATGGAGTTCGAGGCGATCATCGCGGCGGTCGTCGGCGGGTGCCTCCTCACCGGGGGCTACGGCTCCGTCGTCGGCGCCGCGCTCGGTGCCTTGATCTTCGCGATGGTGCAGCAAGGGATCGTGATCACCGGCGTGGACGGCGACTGGTACCAGGTGGTACTCGGCAGCGTCCTCGTGGTCGCGGTGATCTTCAACAACTTCATCAGGAGGAAGGCGGCGACCCGATGAGCGCGCAGACGGACGAGGCGCTTCTGGAGACCCGGAAGCTCTCCAAGTACTTCGGCAGCGTGATCGCGATCAAGGACATCTCGATGCTCGTCCGCCCGGGTACGGTCACCTGCCTCCTCGGTGACAACGGGGCGGGGAAGTCCACGCTGATCAAGACCCTCTCCGGGGTGTACGAGCCGAGCGAGGGGCATTACCTGTGCGACGGAGAGGAGATCCACCTGAAGTCCCCTCGCGACGCGCTGGCACGCGGGATCGCGACGGTCTACCAGGACCTGGCGATGATCCCGCTCCTGTCGATCTGGCGGAACTTCTTCCTCGGATCGGAGCCCACGAAGGGGTGGGGCCCCTTCCGTCGGTTCGATGTGCAGAAAGCGAGGGAGATCACCCGTGACGAGATGGCCAAGATGGGCATCGACATCCGTGATCCCGATCAACCCGTCGGGACGCTCTCCGGCGGTGAACGACAGTCCGTCGCGATCGCGCGCGCTGTGTACTTCGGTGCACGGGTCCTGATCCTCGACGAGCCCACCGCGGCGCTCGGCGTGAAGCAGGCGGGCGTCGTCCTCCGGTACATCGTCCGGGCGAAGCAGCGAGGCGTGGCCGTCGTGTTCATCACGCACAACCCGCACCACGCGTACCCGGTCGGGGACCACTTCGTGATCCTTCGGCGGGGGCAGGTATTCGGTTCCTTCCCGAAGGACGAGCTCGCGATCGAGCAGCTCGTCCAGATGATGGCGGGAGGTGCCGAGTTGGAGAACCTCGCGCACGAGCTCCAGCGGGAGGCCGGCGACGACGTGGAGCTTCGGAAGGCGGCGGCGGTGCTCGAGCAGGAGGTCGAGGCCGTGGCAGCGGAGCCGCTCGTGACGCGGCCGCCGGCCGACGTCACCCGCGACGAGGAGGCCACGCCCGAGGGCTGACGTGGACGCCAACGGCCCCTACGACCTCGTGACGATGGGCCGCGTCGGGGTCGACCTGTATCCGGAGCAGAGCGGCGTCCCGCTCGCGGAGGTGCGCACGTTCGCGAGATCGCTGGGCGGAAGCCCGACGAACGTCGCCGTCGGCGCCGCCCGCTACGGCCACCGGACGGCCGTGATCACGAAGGTCGGTGCCGACGGCTTCGGCGACTACGTCCGCTCGGCCCTGCGGGGGTTCGGGGTCGACGATCGGTTCGTTGGGACCGACGCCGACCTCCATACGCCGATCGTGTTCTGCGAGCTGCTTCCTCCGGAGTCGCCCTCGATCCTGTTCTATCGGGAGCCGTCGGCTCCCGACATGCAGCTCGCGCCCGATGAGTTGGACCTCGATGCGATCCGCGAGGCCCGGGTCTTCTGGACGACCGGAACCGGCCTGTCCGACGAGCCGAGTCGGTCGGCGACGATCGCCGCGCTCGAGGCGCGGGTTCGTTCGGGCATCACCGTGCACGACCTGGACTATCGTCCGGCCTTCTGGTCATCGCCCGACGAGGCGGGCGAGCAGCAACGGCGGGCCCTCGACCACGCCACCGTCGCGGTGGGCAACGTAGAGGAATGCCGGGTGGCTGTGGGCGACGGCGATGCGGAGACGCTCGCCGGCAAGCTCCGCGACCTCGGCGTGGACCTCGCGATCGTGAAACTCGGCGGGGAAGGCGTGCTGGCCTCGTGGGCGGAGACCGTGGACCGGTTCCCTCCCGTCCCGGTCCGCGTCGTCAACGGTCTCGGCGCCGGTGACGCGTTCGGCGCGGCCGTGTGTCACGGCGTGTTGGAGGGATGGGACGTGCCGAGAACGATCCGGTTCGCGAACGCGGCGGGAGCTCACGTCGCCACCCGTCTGGCGTGCGCGGACGAGATGCCCGACGAAGCGCAGGTGGAAGCGCTGTTGGTCGATGTGTGACCAGAGCTCAGTCGTCGGCCGCCCACGCGGCCACCGCGCGGACCTCGCCCGGGTCGACCGTGAACAAGACGTGCGGCGGCGGCTCGCCGAGCACGTATCGGACCGCCGCTTCCGCGAACCGCTCGGAGGGGATCCGCTCCCAGGCAGGGCCCCCGAACCACGCGGCCCCGACGGGCAGGCCGGCGGCCGTCACGAATCGACGACGGAACGCGGCGCTCGGCGGACACCGGTGCTCCGCGTGGTGCGCGAACTCGTGGAAGAGCGTTGCCTCGAGGTTCCCCGCCGTCCCGGGCGCACGGATCAGGACCACAGCGGGTCCGGGCTCGTACCGCGCCCGGTCCGGGAGCTGCCACGCCACGCCGACCGTCACGTCCCCCAGGCATCCACTCAGTCCGGGGAACGCCGCGGTGAACCGTTCCCAGGCCCGGGTCGTCACCGCCCGGAGGTCGCCCGGCGTCTCGTCGGTGAACCGCACGGAGGGATCGATCGGACGCGCGGAGGCGACGACCGCCACCGCGGCGACCGCCGCCAGCACCACAAGAGCGACGCGGGACCTGCGCACGTCTCGAACGGTACCCGTGGAGCGCCTCGTGCGGGCTGACCTGTTCCGCCCCGCGGGGTCCGCCGTCGTCGAGGGAGAGCCGGTGCATCTCACGCCCGCCGATGCCGGGTGGTCCTTCAGCGGCCTCCGCGTCCTGGCGCTCCCGCCGGGCGACCGCCGTCGGATCGTGCTCGACGGCATCGAGGCGGTGGTCCTCCCGCTCTCGGGCTCGTGCACGATCGAGGTCGGCGGCGAGACGTTCGAGCTCGAGGGCCGCCCGGACGTGTTCTCACGCGTCTCGGACTTCGTCTACCTCCCCACCGGAACGGAGGTGGTCATCCGAACCGAGGCCGGCTGCGAGCTCGCGCTCCCGAACGCACCGGCCACCCGGGCGCTCACCGCCGCGTACGTGCCCGCACGTGCCGTAAGGGTCGAGGTCCGCGGCGGTGGCGTCGCGACGCGCCAGATCAACAACTTCCTGGCCGCCGATGCGTTCGAAGCCGAGCGCCTGATCGCCGTCGAGGTCCTCACACCGGATGGGAACTGGTCGTCCTTCCCGCCGCACAAGCACGACGAGCACACCGAGGACGAAGTGCCGCTCGAGGAGATCTACTACTTCCGGATCCGGGGTGAGCACGGGTTCGGTCTGCATCGCACGTACACCACGGACGGCGAGATCGACGAGACGGTCACGGTTCGCGACGGCGACGTCTTCCTGATCCCGCGCGGCTACCACGGCCCGTGCGTCGCGGCGCCAGGGCATACGATGTACTACCTGAACGTGATGGCCGGCCCGGCCGAGCGTGCCTGGCGGGTCTGCCTCGACCCGGCACACGAACGGCTCGGCGAGCTCATCGGCTCGCTCGCGCCGGACCCCAGATGTCCTCTGGTCACGGCCGAAGGGCCGCGGGAGGTCGGGGGTCTGGGGGCTGAAGGAGCGAGCGCCGAGCGAGCGTAGCCTCCAGGAGAGAGAGGAGCTGACGATGGAGCGCATCAGCCACTGGATCGGTGGGAAGGTCGTCCCGGGAGAGTCGGGTCGAACCGGCCCCGTCTACAACCCGGCGACCGGCGAGCAGACGCACGAGGTCGACTTCGCGAGCACCGATGAGGTCGGCCAGGCGGTCGCGGCTGCGACTGAAGCGTTCCCCGCGTGGCGCGCCACGTCGCTCTCGAAGCGGTCCGACGTGATGTTCCAGATCCGCGAGCTGCTCGAGGACCGGAAAGCCGCGGTCGCGGCGGCGATCACGGCGCAGCACGGCAAGGTGCTGTCCGACGCGATGGGCGAGGTGCAGCGCGGACTCGAGAACGTGGAGTTCGCCTGCGGGATCCCGAACCTGCTGAAGGGCGGCTTCACGGAGCAGGCCTCCACCGGCGTCGACGTGTACTCGATCCGCCAGCCCCTCGGCGTCGTGGCGGGCATCACGCCGTTCAACTTCCCGGCGATGGTGCCGCTCTGGATGCTCACGAACGCCATCGCGTGCGGCAACACGTTCGTCCTGAAGCCCTCGGAGAAGGATCCGGGCGCCTCGCTCGTGCTCGCGGAGCTGCTGCGGGACGCCGGCGTCCCCGACGGCGTCTTCAACGTCGTCCACGGAGACAAGGTCGCCGTCGACGCCGTTCTCGACCATCCCGACATCGAAGCTGTGTCGTTCGTGGGCTCGACGCCGATCGCGAAGTACATCTACGAGCACGGCACGAAGGCCGGCAAGCGCGTGCAGGCGCTGGGCGGCGCGAAGAACCACATGATCGTGCTCCCCGACGCGGACCTCGACATGGCGGCCGACGCCGCGGTTTCCGCCGGATACGGGAGCGCCGGCGAACGCTGCATGGCGATCTCGGCGATCGTGGCCGTCGGTGGGATCGCCGACGATCTCGTCGCGAAGATCGCGGACCGCCTTCCGAAGGTGAAGGTAGGCCCGGGGACAGACCCCGAGGCGGAGATGGGGCCGCTCGTCACCCGCGAGCATCGCGACAAGGTGGCGGGCTACCTCGACACCTCCACCGAACAGGGCGCCACCGTCGTCCGCGACGGTCGCGAGGACGCGGTCTTCGAGGGCGACGGGTTCTTCCTCGGCGTGTCGCTGATCGACCACGTCACCGAGGAGATGGACGCCTACCGCGACGAGATCTTCGGCCCCGTCCTCTCGGTGGTCCGCGTGGACACCTACGACGAGGCGCTGAAGATGGTGAACGACAACCCGTACGGGAACGGCGTCGCGATCTTCACGCGCGACGGCGGCGCGGTGCGCCAGTTCCAGTTCGACGTGAACGTGGGGATGGTGGGCGTGAACGTCCCGATCCCTGTGCCGGTGGCGTACTACTCCTTCGGCGGGTGGAAGAGCTCGTTGTTCGGGGACAACCATATGTACGGACCCGAGGGGATCCAGTTCTACACGCGCGGCAAGGTCGTGACGGCGCGATGGCCCGATCCCGCGACGTCCGCCGTCGACCTCGGCTTCCCGAGGACACGCTGATGCCGTCGGCCGAGGAGCTTCTGCAGGCCGAAGAGACCGCATGGGCCGAGTTCGTCGCGGAGGTGAACCGCGTGCCGGAGCACCGGCGCGGAGAGGACGGCGTCGTCCCGGGCTGGTCCGTGAACGACCTGGTGTTCCACAACGGGAAGTGGGCGGGTGTCGCCGCCGAGAAGCTGGGGAAGATCCGCGACACCGGGAGCCCGGGGGAGGAGGATCCCGACGAGGTCTGGCGAGGGAAGAACGACCTCTGGGCCGCCGAGTCGAAGTCGATGCTCTACCAGGAGGCGATGTCGCGCGCCCTCACCGATCGCGAGGCCGCGCGGGAGGCCTTGCAGGCGCTCCCCGAGGTCACCGCCGAAGCAGCTTCCTGGTTCAAGGAAGAGACGTTCGACCACTACCAGGAGCACACGGAGGAGGTCAGCCGCTTCGCCGACAGCCTCGGCGTTCCGCAGAGGTAACCCGGATGCGCGTCTCGCTCCGACCGCTCGTGGACGCCGACCTCGATGCGGTCTACGAGCAGATGAAGGATCCAGGGTCGGTCCGGATGGCCGCCTTCACGGCCGACGACCCGGCCGATCGTCACGCCTTTCTCGTCCACATGTCGCGCGTGCGTGAAGACCCGAGCGCCGTGCAGCGCGTCACCGAGGCCGAGAGAACGATCGCCGGGACGCTAGCCGGCTGTGAGCCGCTCGTAGTAGGTGCTTGCGATCGTCAGGGCTTGCTCCTGTGACACGGATCCGGGGGGCCCATGCAGATCAACCGTGTAGACGATCGAACCGATCGTGAACCCGACCCAGTAGCCGTCGTTGGGCACCTCGTCTTCGAACCCGGCCGCCTCGATGTCCTCGGCCGTTGCGATCCGGTGAACGCCGCGCGCATCCGGGATGCCCTCCACGTCGAAGCTGCTGACCCGTGCGGCACAGCTGTGGGGGCACGGTTTCATCCCATCCGCTTCGAGCCAGTCACGTGCGCTGCTGGCTCCGTCCTCAGAGTCGAGCTCGATGAACCAACTGATGAGATGTGGCGCGTCGGGCGAATGCGTTTCTCCGAAGAAGCGGAAGTCCACACCCGCCTGGATGAACTCAGCTTCTTGAAAGGCCCTGGTCATCTGTTCTCGATCGGGATCGATCAAGGCTGGAGTCAGGGCCACGAGGAAGTCGTCGTAGTCGTCCGCTATCTGACGCTTCTCATCGGGATCGGGCTTGGTTCCCGGTGCTTCGGCGGCCGTGGGGAATCGCTCCGCGACCGGGACGGGTTCGGCGCCGCAGGCGACGAGCGCGACCGTCGTCAAGGACACGAGAACTCGGATGGCGAAGCGCATCCGATGGACCCTATGAGATGCAGCAGCCAGGTACAAGACAGGCGCTCTCGGAGACGCCGCTGCACAGCGCGCCTTGACGCGACAGCGTCAACCGCAGAGGCCGCTATCCGGCGACGCGGTACTCGAGATGCGTCACGCCCCCGGTCTGGCTGAGCCCGGTCCGTTCGAGCTCGGTCCGCTTGGGGAGCTGGTCGAACAACCGACGGCCGCCGCCGAGCAGGACATCGAGCAGGTGGATCCTGATCTCGTCCACGAGCCCCGCGGCCAGGAACTGCTGGTCGAGGTTCGCGCCCATGAGCCCGATCCGCTTCTCACCGGCGGCCTCCTGGGCTTTCGCGAAGGCACTCTCGATCCCGTCGGTGACGAAGGTGAACAGCGGGTCGGCGTCCTCGATGGGTCTGTGCGTGACCACGAAGCACGGCACCTCCCCCAGCGGACCCTTGCCACCCCATGCTTCGATCGAGTTGTCGTATGTCCGGCGGCCCATGATCACGGCGCCCGTGCTCTCGGTCAGGTCGCCGTAGACGCGCTCGAAGACCGTCGGATCGTCGAACATCCAGTTGTGCAGCCGCATCCCCTCCTCGCCGAGCCCCTGCTCCGGGGTGTCGTTCGGCGCTGCGATGTAGCCGTCCAATGACATGCTCATGTCGATCACCACGTCGCCCATGTCGCGTCCTCCCGTCTCGATGACACCAGCAGTGACGAACCTATCGTGGGGGCTCAGGACCTTGGCTCGCTCGGTCGTGGGTCGTAGCGCATGAACCAGATGTGCGGGCCGCCGCCCGGCGCGTCGTCGTCCGAGATCGTGCGGAAGCCCCGGCGCTCGTAGTACGCCACGTTGCCCGGCCGTCCGGTCTCGAGGAAAGCCGGCACGCCGTCTCGATCGGCGAAGTCAAGCCCAAGGCGGATCAGCGCCATTCCCAAGCCGGTACGTCGATGCGCGCCATGCACCGCGATGTGATCGAGGTACCAGAACGGCTCGTCCGGGAAGTTCCTCGCGATCCACTCCCACATCTCCTCGTGTCGGGCCTCTGCGTTCGCGAGGGTCGAGCGCATCGACCGATCGATGTCCATCATGATCTGGTCGCTCCCGGGAGGGATCCATGCGGCGGCTCCGAGGCCGTCGCCGGCTTCCCACAGCCATCCGTGAACCGCGATCTGCTCGTCGAACGCGCGGAAGAAGTCCGTGACCAGATCGGTCCGGTCGCTCCCGAACGGCCACACGAGCATCGGGTCGTCGGTGAAGGCGCGACCGAGGAGCTCAGCGAGCGCCGGTACCCGCTCGGGCGTCGCCTGGACGATCGCATCGGACATCGGCGGAGCCTATCCGCCGACGAGGTACGTCCGTCGCCTATCCTTTCCTTCCACCTACGGAGGACGCAGGATGCTCGAGCAGGAGACGATCAGAGAGCGCGAGGGCCGTTGGAAGCCGCGCCCCACGCTGAGTGGCAGCGACTACACGAGCCCCGAGGTCTGGGAAGAGGAACGCGAGCGGATCTGGTTCGGCGACTGGGTCTGCATCGGCCGCGCCGAGGAGGTGGCGAACCCGGGTGACTACCTCGTCAGGGACCTCGTCGGAGAGTCGATCTTCGTCACGAGGAACGCGCAGAGCGAGCTTCACGGGTTCTACAACGTGTGCTCGCACCGCGGGACGAAGTTCCTCGATGACGAGCCTGCGTCGGGCAACGTGCGGAAGGCCTTCGTCTGCCCCTACCACTCCTGGACCTACGACCTGGACGGGCGGCTGATCGGCACCCCGAACGTGCGGGAGGACGAGCACTTCGACCGCGGGCAGTACCCGCTCCACGGCTTCCCGGTCGACACGTACGCCGGGTTCCTGTTCGCGAACCTCGCTCCCGAGCCGCGACCGCTCCTCGAGTCGCTGAACGACGGTGTCGAGAGCGTGACGGTGTTCGATCGCTTCGGCATGGAGGATCTCCGGATCGGCGCGCGGATCGTGTACGAGGTGAAGGCGAACTGGAAGATCATCGTGGAGAACTACAACGAGTGCCTCCACTGTCCGGTGGTTCATCCCGAGCTGGTGCAGGTGGTTCCCCTGTTCCGTTTCGGCGAGGTGTGGGACGGCGAGACCCGCGACGGCGGCAACGAGATGACGGACGGAGCGAAGTCCTTCACGATGACCGGCCGCTCCGAGCTCCCGCCACTCCCCGGTCTCCTCGACGAGGACATGACCCGCTACTACGGGGCGTACCAGTTCCCGAACCTGCTCCTGAACATCCACCCGGATTGCGTCATGTACTACATCGGCTACCCGAGAGGGCCGGGGCATACCACGGTCGTCTCTGAGTACCTCTTCCGGCCGGAGACGATCGCCGATCCCGCGTCGTTCAAGCCGGACCCGGTCGTCGAGCTCTGGGACCTGATCTCGAAGCAGGACTGGGACGTGTGCGAGCGGGCGCAGATCGGCGTGGGGTCGCGCGCGTTCACGACCGGCGTGTATCCGCGCCAGGACAGGTACCTGTTCGCGTTCAACGAGAGCTACCGGGTGAAGATGGGTCGTCCGAAGCTCGGCGCAACCCGGGAATAACCGTCGGTTGTAGCGTGGTGACGGGCGCGATCCGTGCCCACCGACCGAAGAGGTGTGACCGATGGCGATCAAGCGGATGAACCACGCCGTCCTGTACGTGCGGGACGCCGAGAAGACCTACGAGTTCTACCGGGACGTGTTCGGGTTCCGGGTCGTGATGGAGATGCCGGGAGCGAAGTTCCTCCAGGCCCCGGACTCCGACAACGACCACGACCTCGGCCTCTTCACGATCGGCGCCGAGGCCGGCCCATCCCAGGCCGGTCGCGCCACCGTCGGCCTCTATCACATCGCCTGGGAGGTCCAGACGCTCGCCGATCTCCGGGAGATCGCGGGGAAGCTTTCGGAAGCGGGGGCACTCACCGGCGCCACCGACCACAGCACGACGAAGGCGCTCTACGGCCGCGATCCCGACGGTCTCGAGTTCGAGGTCTGCTGGATCGTCCCCAAGGAGCTGCAGACATCGGAGATCGAGGACGGCCGCGCCCGGATGCGCGCCCTCGACATCGACGCAGAGATCGAGCGATTCGGCCTGGAGACGGTCGGAGGCATCTGAGGGCTACGCGGTCTCGAGGAGCCCACGCTTCGCCCGGATGCTTCGGTCGATCGTGCCGACGATCAGGTACTCGACCGCCACGCCGATCACGGCGATCACGGCCACGACCGCGAGGATCGAGGCCACGTCCTGGGAGCTGATCGAAGAGATGCCCGAGGCCGCTCGCGCCGGAGGCCTGCACGATCAGTTCGCCGGCCATCAATGCCTTCCACGCGAAGCCCCACGCCTGCTGCACGCCGACCATGTAGGCGGGGAGCGCCGCCGGGAAGACGATCTGACCGCTGCAGCTCCCAACCCGTCGGCGCCCAGCGTGCGTCCCGCTCGGAGGTACAGCGGTGACACTTGCCGGATGCCCTGGAGGGTGGCGAGCGCCACGGCCGGGAAGGACCCCGCGATCGCGACGAATACGACGGCCCGCTCCGTGACCCCGAACCAGATCACGGCGAGCGGCACCCAGGCGACGAACGGGCATGATCTGGAGCGCGACGACCAGTGGGCGGACGCTGCGACGCGCCAGTTCGGAGGCCGAGAGGATCAGCCCGAGTGCAGTACCGATCACCAGTGCGGCTGCGAACGAGAAGGCGAGCCGGATCAGCGGTCTTCATCGTCGCTTCCACGAGCCCGCCGTCGCTGATGCCAGTCCCGTAGCGAGGTCCATACCTCCGCGGGTCCGGGGAGCGAGTTCGTCTCGGTTGCTGCCGCGACGATCGCCCAGACCACCACGAGCACGCGAGGCCGAGGAGTGGCGGGCCCAGCTCGTTCGCCCATCGCTTCATCTACGAGCCGTCCTCGAGCTGGCCGATCAAGAGGTCGTGGATCTCGGACACCACGCGGGCGACCAGCACGTCGTCGAGTGTTCGCGGCCGGTGGGCGTCGATCCGGAACTCCTCGAGCAGCCGACCGGGCGCCGCCGACATCACGAGCACGCGATCGGCGAGGAGCACCGCTTCGCGGACGTTGTGCGTGGCGAAGAGGAACGTCGTGCGGCCGGCGCGCTCGATGCGCTCGCGCTGCACGATGTCCTGGAGCCGCTCGCGGGCGAGCGCGTCGAGCGCCCCGAACGGTTCGTCGCCCAATAGGATCGGCGGGTCGCATGCGAGCGCCCGCGCGAGGGCCACACGCTGCCGCATCCCGGCCGAGAGCTCGTGCGGCTGCCGATCGGCCGACCGATCGGCCTCCACCCGGGTGAGCCACGTGGCGGCTCGGTCCTGACGCTCGCCCGGCGGGACGTTCGCGAGACGCAGTGCGAGATCCATGTTCCCCCGCACCGAGAGCCACGGGAACAGCGCCGGCTCCTGGAAGAGCACCGCTCGGTCGGGGCCCGGGCCGGTGACGGGCCGACCGTCGACGAGCACCTCGCCGTGCGTCGGCCGCTCCAGCCCCGCGATCACCCCGAGCGTCGAGGTCTTCCCGGAGCCGCTCGGCCCGATCAGGCTGACGAACTCTCCGCGCGCGATGTCGAACGTGAGGCCTTCGAACGCAGGCACCTGCTCGCCGGATGGACGTGTGCGGGTCATCGCGAGGTCGCGGACCGAGATCGTCGAAGCGGCCGGAGCGCCGGCGGGGTGGTCCCGGGTTCGGGTCGCGGCTCGGCTCATCGGAGTCGGAACTTCTCCGCCATCTCGATCTGTACGACCTTGCCGTCCTGCACGACGAGGACCACCGTCCCGTACTTGATCTTGCGCAGGATGCCCGCCACGTTCGCGAGGACCCGACGCTCCTCGTCCGTCAGCTCTTCGCCGTCGATCGGCTCGTCGTGCGTGGCGGGCTGCGGCGTCTCGTCGTCGGTCACGGCTCGCATCCTAGAACGCGACCGTCGGACGGGTTGTGACGGAATCGTGACGAGTCCTGCTCCGAGGGCCGAGATGTTTGACACGACCCTGCTCCAGGCGGTATCCATGCAGGGCACGTTCCGCCCGCGACGCGGGCGATGTCCTTTCGGTTGACCGGACCACCGGAGACCGACCCACAGCAACCGGTGGGCGTCTCACGTCCCGGTTCGATCGAGAGGAGCTCCGATGTTCGTCCGTTCCAAGAACCTCCGGGTCGCCGTTCTCGGCCTCGTGCCCCTTCTGGCCCTGTCCGCGTGCGGCTCGAACCCCGCCGGTGCCGCCGCCGATTGCGCCGGCATCCCGGACACTCCCGTCATCAGCTTCGCGGCGTACAGCACACCGCGCGAGGTCTACGGCAAGATCATCCCGGCGTTCCGGGAGCAGTGGAAGGAAGACCACGACGGCCAGGACGTGATCTTCCAGGAGTCCTACGGCGCGTCCACGTCGCAGGCAGCCAACGTGATCGCCGGCTATCAGGCAGATGTCGTGGCACTGTCACTCGGCCCGGACGTCGATGAGATCGCCGACGCGGGCCTGATCACGAACGACTGGACCGACGCGCCCGACGGCGGGATGGTGTCGACCTCCGTCGTCGTGTTCGACGTTCGTCCGGGCAACCCGTCCGGGATCGAGGACTGGGACGACCTGGCCCAGCCCGGTGTGGAGGTGCTCACACCCGACCCGGCATCGAGTGGCGGCGCCCGATGGAACCTCGTCTCCGCCTGGGGTGCCGCGCTCCGTGGCCACGCGGGCGTGAGCCAAGACGATGAGGCCGGCGCTGCCACCCTGCTGCAGGGAGTGCTCGGCAACGTCGTGGCGTTCGACAAGAGCGCCCGCGAGTCGATCAAGAACTTCGAGTCCGGCAACGGCGACGTCGCGATCACCTACGAGAACGAGGTGCTCACGGCGCAGGATGCCGGTCTGGAAGACGAGGTCGTCTATCCGCCGTCGAGCGTGTTGATCGAGAACCCGGTCGCGATCGTCGACCAGAACGTGGACGCGCACTGCGTCCGCGAGGTCGCCGAGGCGTTCGTGGAGTTCCTGCACACGCCCGAGGCGAAGGAGATGTACACCGACGTCGGGTTCCTCCGATCCACGGACGTGAAGGAGGCGCAAGCCGGCGGCGAGGGCTTCCCGGAGATCGAGGACCTCTTCACGGTCGAGGACCTCGGCGGCTGGGACGCACTCAGCGACGAGCTGTTCGGCGACGCGGGCATCGTGACCGAGGCGATGGCGGGCTGAGATGAGCGGCGCCGCGCAGACCCTTTCGCCTTCTTCTGGCGGATCCCGCAGCGCGACGGTGCGGTCCCGCGACCGCACCGCCGCCGCGCTGCGGCATCTCGGGCTGCGCGGCGCCGCGATCGTCTACCTGGGCGCGTTCGTCGTGGTCCCCGTGGCCGCCGTCGTGACCCGCGGGTTCGGCGATGGCTTCACCTCGCTGCGGGAGGCCCTCGCGATCCCGCATGCCTGGCACGCGATCTGGCTCACCCTGATCACGTCCGGACTCGCGGCGATCCTGAACGCCGTGATGGGCGTGGCCCTCGCCTGGGTCCTCGTCCGATATCGGTTCCGCGGACGGCACACGCTCTCGTCGCTCGTCGATCTCCCGCTCGCGATCCCGACGCTCGTCACGGGGTTGATGATCGCGACGCTCTACGGACCGAACGGCGCGATCGGCAGGGCGCTCGACGGGATCGGGCTTCAAGTCATCTTCACGCCGGTCGGGATCCTCCTGGCGCTCTGCGTCGTGACGCTGCCCCTCGTCGTCCGCAACGTCCAGCCGGTCCTGCAGGAGCTCGACCCCGCGGAGGAGGAGGCGGCCGCCACGCTCGGGGCGAACGGATGGGTCTCGTTCCGGCGCGTCGTCTTCCCGGCGATCCGCCCGGCGGTGATCGGCGGGACGCTGCTCACGTTCGCTCGATGCATCGGCGAGTTCGGGAGCGTCGTGCTCGTCTCGGGGAACCGTCCTGGAGAGACCCTGACCGCACCCGTGTTCATCTTCCAGCTGACCGGCCAGTTCCGGCCCGAGGAGGCGGCGGCGGTCGCGACGCTGATGTTCGGCATCTCGTTCGTGCTCGTCCTCGTCACCGCGAGGCTGCTCCGGCGGAGGGAGGCGGCATGAGCGTCGAGGCCCCCACCGCCCCGCCGCCCCTCGCGGTCGAGCCCCGCGGTCGTCGCTCGTACTGGCGCGCCGGCATCGCCGCGATCTGCATCGCCTACGTGGCCGTCCTGCTCCTGCTGCCGCTGATCGGCATCGTGATCACCGCGCTCGATCCCGGGCTCTCGATCGTCACGGAGACGTTCTCGCGTCCCGAGGTGCTGCACGCATTCTGGCTCACGTTGGTGATCACGCTCGTCACGGTCGTCGTGACCACGTTCTTCGGGCTCTGCGTCGCCTGGGTGCTCGTCCGCCAACGGTTCCGGGGACGCGCGCTGATGAACGCCCTCGTCGACCTCCCGTTCGCGCTCTCGCCGGTCACCGTTGGGCTCGCGTGCGTGCTCCTGTTCGGCACCGGCGGGTGGTTCGCGGACTTCTTCACGGCGCGCGGCATCCAGATCATCTTCGCGCTGCCTTCGATGGTCCTCGTCACGATCTTCATCTGCATCCCGTTCACGATCCGCGAGGTCGTGCCGGTGCTCGAGGAGATCGGACTCGAGGAGGAGGACGCCGCGCGCACGCTCGGTGCCTCGATCTGGCAGACGTTCCGCCGCGTGACGTTCCCGAACATCCGGTGGGCGCTCGGGTACGGCATCGCGCTCACCGTCGCTCGCGCGATCGGGGAGATCGGCGCCGTCCTGATCGTGAGCGGGCTGATCCAAGGCAGCACCGAGACGGCGACGATCTACATCTTCAACGCGCTCGAGGAGCGACAGGACGCGCAGGCCTACGTCGTGGCGTTGGCACTCGCCGGGATCTCGGTCGTGCTGCTCGTCCTGATCGAGGGGTTCCGCAGGCACACCCAACGAGGCCGTGAAGCGGCAGGAGGCAGCGAGGTATGAGCACGCCCATCGTGGTGGAGAACCTGACGAAGCGGTTCGGGGACTTCGAAGCGGTGACCGACGTGTCGTTCACCGCGAGAGCCGGCTCGATCACCGCGCTGCTCGGGCCCTCGGGCTCGGGCAAGAGCACGGTGCTGCGGGTGATCGCCGGCCTGGAGCGCCCGACCTCCGGCCGGATCCTGGTGGGCGAGGAGGAGGTCACCGCCAAGAGCGTGCAGGAGCGCGAGGTCGGCTTCGTGTTCCAGCACTACGCGCTGTTCCGGCACATGACCGTGACCGAGAACGTCGCCTTCGGTCTCAAGGTCAGGAAGGAAACGGCAGAGACCCGCGACGCGCGTGTGGAGGAGCTCCTGGAGCTCGTCCAGATGTCGCGGTTCGCCGATCGGTATCCGGAACAGCTGTCGGGAGGACAGCGGCAGAGGATCGCGTTGGCGCGCGCCTTGGCCCCCCGGCCCGAGGTGCTCCTGCTCGACGAGCCGTTCGGCGCCCTGGATGCGAAGGTCCGCCAGGATCTCCGACGCTGGCTCGACGAGCTCCACCGCGAGCTCGGTGTGACCAGCCTGCTCGTCACCCACGACCAGGAGGAGGCGCTCGAGCTCGCGAACCAGGTCGTGGTGATGCACGAGGGTCGCGTCGAGCAGGCCGGCTCGCCCGCCGAGGTCTACGAGGATCCGGCGACGGCGTTCGTCGCCGGGTTCGTCGGCGCGGCCAACGTGCTCCACGGCCGCGTGATCGACGGCCACGTGCACCTCGGTACCTTCCGCGTGCCGGGAGCAGGTCACCTCGAAGACGGCGCCGAAGCCGCCGCGTACGTTCGTCCGCACGACGTCCGGGTCTCCTCGGAGGAGACGGGCGTCCGCGGCACGATCGAGCGGATGGCGACCCTCGGTTGGCTCGCGCGTCTCTCGGTCCGCTTGCCCGGCGGGGAGACGCTCGTCGCCCACGTCCCGAACGAGGAGCTCGGCGCGGTGCAGGAAGGCGACGAGATCTGGCTCGACCTCCGGAGCCCGAAGGCCTTCGGCTTGGAGATGAACCCCCAGGCACGGGATCTGGGCCTCGACGCGATGCTCGACGGTCGAACGCCCGATGTGGTCGGCACGTAGCCGTTAGATTCCGGCTCGTGCACGACGACGGCTACTTCGGCGAGTCAGTCGCTGCAACGTACGACGAGGATTCCGCGGAGGAGTTCGACCCTGCGTACCTGGAGCCGGCCGTCGACTTCTTGGCGGAGCTCGCCGGCAGCGGGTCCGCACTGGAGTTCGCGATCGGTACCGGTCGGATCGCCCTTCCACTCGCGGAGCGCGGCGTGCCGGTCCACGGCATCGACCTGTCGACGGCGATGGTCGAGAGGCTGCGGGCGAAACCCGGCGGCGACGACATCGGTGTGACGATCGGCGACTTCGCGTCGACTCAGGTGGATGGCTCGTTCTCCCTCGTCTATCTCGTCTACAACACGATCGGGAACCTGACGACGCAGGAGGCCCAGGTCGCGTGCTTCCGCAACGCGGCCGCGCACCTCGAGCCCGGCGGCGCCTTCGTGATCGAGGTCGGCGTGCCGGAGCTCCAACGGCTCCCGCCGGGCGAGACCGCCCACGTGTTCCACATGGGAGAGGATCGCTGGGGGATCGACGAGTACGACGTCGCGAGGCAAGGGCTGATCTCCCATCACGTCTGGATCCAGGAGGGTCGAGCCGAGCACTTCGCGATGCCGTTCCGGTACGTCTGGCCCGCCGAGCTCGACCTGATGGCGCAACTCGCCAGGATGACACTGCGCGAACGATGGGCAGGATGGATGAAGGAGCCGTTCACGAGCGAGAGCAGGTCCCACGTGTCCGTTTGGGAGAAGCCGGCGGAGTAACCTCAGTGGCCCTCGGCTCCGGTGGTACGTTCGAGGTGTGAGCCCGTCCGACCTGCAGCCCACCGACCTGATCGACATCGATCACCTCCTCTCGGACGAGGAGAAGCAGATCCGAAGCGTCGCCCGCGAGTGGGTGCAGCGTCGGATCCTTCCCGAGGTCGAGGACTGGTACGAGAAGGGCGAGTTCCCCGCGCGCGAGCTCGCGAAGGAGGTCGGTGAGCTCGGCTTCTTCCTGATGCAGCTCGACACGGAGTGGACGCTCGGGTTGAACTCGGTCGCGTACGGGCTGGTCGAGCTCGAGATCGAAGCCGGCGACAGCGGTCTGCGCTCGTTCGTGTCCGTGCAGAGCTCGCTCTGCGGGCACGCGATCCACGCGTTCGGGAGCGAGGAGCAGAAGAACGAGTGGCTGCCGAAGATGGCGAGCGGCGAGGCGATCGCGTGCTTCGGTCTCTCCGAGCCGGACTCGGGCAGCGACCCCGGCTCGATGCGCACGTCCGCGAAGAAGGACGGCGACGACTGGATCCTGAACGGCACGAAGATGTGGATCACGAACGGCAGCTGCTCCGACATCGCGATCGTGTGGGCGCAGACCGACGACGGGGTCCGCGGGTTCATCGTCCCGACCGATTCGCCCGGGTTCACCGCGAACGACATCCACAAGAAGATGTCGCTCCGCGCGTCCGTGACGTCGGAGTTGGTGATGGACGGCGTGCGGCTTCCGGCCGACGCGATGCTGCCGGAGGTCAAGGGGCTCCGCGGACCGCTGTCCTGCCTGAACGAAGCCCGCTACGGGATCGTGTGGGGCGTGATGGGCGCGGCGCGGACGTGCCTCGAGACCGCGATCGAATACTCGAAGACGCGTGAGCAGTTCGACAAGCCGATCGGCTCGTTCCAGCTCACGCAGAAGAAGCTCACCGATATGGCGCTCGAGCTGTACAAGGGGACGCTGCTCGCCTACCACCTCGGCCGGCTGAAGGACGAGAAGGGCCTCGACGCCGGAGCAGGTGAGCGTCGGGAAGCTGAACAACACACGCGAGGCGCTGAAGATCGCGCGGACCTCACGCGGGATCCTCGGCGCGAACGGCATCACGCTCGAGTACCCGATCATGCGCCACATGACGAACCTCGAGTCCGTGATCACCTACGAAGGGACCGAGGAGGTCCACACCCTGGTGATCGGGGAGCAGCTCACGGGGCTCAAGGCCTTCACGTAGGTTCGCCCACCGTCGGCATGAGCCAAGGCATAGCTACTTCAGACGGGCTTCGCGGATGGTCGCGCGACGAGCCTTCAGATGGATCTCACTAGGGTTGCGACCGCTCTCGATGGACTGCGGCGGTTCGGTGACGCTACGGCAGTGCGGGCCGCCGAACATCTTGAATGTGCCGTCGAATACGCGGCCGCGAAGGACAAGCGGTGGGCCGAGCGATCGTGCTACTCGATGCGCGAGTGTCTCGAGAGCATTCCAGTGCTGTTCGGGCAAAAGCGGCCTAGCCACCCTCTTGGGACCCTCGCTAGGCGGCTTACTCAGGACATCAACGATGCGATTGACATCGGGCAGCCCTCCGAAGTCATTCGCGGTCTGGTCGAGCGATTTGAAGAAGATCTAGACGCAGCCGAAACTGCGAGGCGCTACCGCGTTGCCCAAGCGATGATGGTCCAAGCGGGAGTGGGCTCTGGCACTCCCCAGCTGGACGCGTTCGCAGAGAGCTGGACCACCACCGTTCAAAACTTGAACCGAGTACTACACGGCGGGGCTTACTCTGAGGACGAAGCGCTTGCGCTACTTGAGCAAGCCGCCGACCTTGTCGCCGCCCTCGTTGGGCCCATTTCGAGTCGCCTCGAGGAGGTCGATTCTCTTGCCGCCTTCGAAGAGCCCACAGATGAAGGAACTCGTCGGGTACTCGAACTGATCGCTGACGAGCGCCTAGCGCGCTACTTCTTCTCGAGAGCCAAAAGTGCCGGTTGGCTCCGCAATCTCGAGGATGAGGGCATCTTCGCTTCGCCGATGCAGGGGAACTGGTACCAAGGAGGCCTACTCGTTCGAGCAACTACGCAAGATCCGAAACTCTGCGAAACAATCGCCACTCGCTTTGTTCGGGATCCACACCGGGCAGCGCCGGTCGTTGTGCTCGGTGTGGCTCGGGAACTCGGTCCAATCGGCACCCGGTTGGCGGCACAGGCTTTGGGCGCAAACTCCTTCGCTGATTCGTTCGCCGTTGCTCACGAGGTGGAGCTGCTCGTCCAAGCCTGGGCGCCTGAGGGAGCTTCGGAGACGTTCGATGCGTTGGTTGATATCGCGCTGGAGCCGCGAGCCGAAGGGGGAAGTCGCGTCGGGGCTAGGTTCGGAGAATATGAGTTCGCGCGTCTGGTCGACCTTTTCGTCCAAGAGACGCACTGCAAGGACCTCCGCTCCGTGGGCGAGAAGCTTGTGTTGAAGCTCCGCCGTGCAGTCACGATCAGGAATAGCGCAGGGCTTGGACTCTCGTTCTGGATCTCTGATGTCGTCGCCGATGGACCAGCCGAACGAGATGTCGCCAGCGCACTCGTTGCGGGTGTCATAGAAAGCTTGCGGCGTTTGCGGGAGTGCGGTGAGGAGTTGACGATACGACGTCAAGTGCTTGGCTCACTCGATAGCGAGATTCTTGTGCGGATTTGGGCAGTTCATTTGGAGGAGGAGGAGCAGCAGCTTGGCGCTTGAACAGTCAGTCGAGCTCCTCGCTGAGCAGATGCAAGCGGAAGAGCCGACACCGGAGACGATGCGACTTCTGCGGAGGATCTGGCCTTCTATAACTCCCGCGGATCGCGCCATGCTGCTCGCGCTACTTGGCGAGCCGCCGACAGCTGACGCAGTCGCGAGCTGGAAGCTGGACGACGAACTTCATCGAACGCTCCTGAGGCAGTGGCGCTGGCTAGCGGGCCTTGAAGGCGACTTGCAGATGATTGGACGCGCGCGAAAGCAGCGCTTTCAGCCGCATTTGGTGAAGGAGACCCTGAAGCTCGCCGATTCGGAGTGAGCACCTACGTTGGAGACGTGTCTGATCTGTCGGCCGAACAGATCGCTGACATGGGCCCGAACAAGTTCGCTAGTTGGGCTGCGGAATGGGATCCTCCCCAGAAGACCTGGATGACTCCGACGCCCCGCGGCGTCGCGGGCGAACTCTCGCGTGCTGTTCGCGTGTCTCGCAGACGTGGAACGATGCGCTCCCCGCTGTGGCCGAACGCATGCGGCATCCGACATACATCCGAGGCCTCCTTGAAGGCCTTAGGACGGCGATGAAGGAAGACAAGGTGGAACTACCTTGGTCCGGTTTGGTTACGACAGCCGAGCTAGTAGCTGGAGAACCGTGGTCTGTCGATCGCCTGACCGAAGACGAGTTTGATGCCGACCGCGACTGGAGCGGCGCACACAGGGTTGTCATCGACCTGATCAGCGAAGCGGCCGACCGTGACTCGCCATTCACCGACGAAGAGCTGGAGCGGGTTTGGGATGTCCTCCGCGCCTACCTCCGAAGCGAGACATCGCCTGGCTTCTCCGGAATCGATCTCTTGACGGCTGCAATCAACAAGACGAGCACGATAGCGCTCAGAGCGATGTTCAGTGTGGTCCTTAGTGTTTCGAGGCGTGGGGGCAAAGTGGAAGCCTGGGGCGGCCTCCTGGGTGATGCTGTCGCGGAGGAGTTGGCCCAGGGAGACGGCGAGACGGGGCTGGCAGGAGCGATCGTCGCGAGTCTCTTTCCTCAGTTCGCCCTCCTATCGGGTGACCGCGCCTATGACCTCGTTCCCCAGCTGTTTGGAGAGCCAGGCTCGGCTGATCTGAGGGTTCCTGTTCTCGAAACGTTGTTTCAATACGCGCGTCCCATCACGAACGAGATGCTTGGCCGTTTTCACCAGCATCTTCTCTCGTACCTGCGAAGGGAGCGAAGCGCCGACGACGAGGAGGAGAATCGCTCAGCCGTTCGCTGGCTCGTGATCGGATACATTCGCCAGCTCGAAGGTCAGGACGACCCTCGTGAGGTACTTGCTGGTCTTGCTGATGACTCGCGCATCTCAGAGGCGGCCGAGTTCCTCGGCCGAGTTCTACGGGAAGACTCAGATCCCCAGCCTGATCTTCTGGCCGCCGCGCTGAGGTTCTGGGATGCGGCTCTATCAACGCCAGACCTCGGAAACGATGCGTTCCTCGGCTTTGGATGGTGGTCAGAAGCGGCTGCGATTGACGATGACGAATGGCTCCAGAGGATGGGCTCCACTCTTGAGCGCTCAGGCGGACGCATTGACTGGGATGACCAAGTCGTCCAGCGGTTGATTCGATTGCGTGGCAACCCCGTGGCTTGGGAGTCCCTGTCCTTGCTTGTTAGGAATGCTCGGGAGCAGTGGACTGTCGCGTACTGGGCTCGAAACCTTCACGAGCTCTTCAGGGAGACCGGGGACGAAGACGGCGCGATTCGTGGGCTCCGCATAGAGCTCATCGAACGGCTGCTTGAGCGAGAGTTGCTCGACTTCCGCGAGTACCTCTAGGTATTCGAGTCCAAGAGCAGGCTGGCCACATCCGTGACGCGGATGTCCGAGCCCTTACACTTCGCGGCGTCGTCGAGCATGACGAGGCAGTAGGGGCAGGCGGTCGCGACAGTTTCGGCACCCGTCTCGACTGCCTCTTCGAACCGGGTGTCGTTGATGCGGGGCGACTCCTCCTCCATCCACATGCGGGCGCCGCCGGCGCCGCAACAGAAGGACCGCTCGCGGTTCCGGGGCATCTCCTCGATCTCGCCGCCGATCACGTCGCGAGGTGCGTCGAACTCGCCGTTGTGCCGTCCGAGGTAACAGGCGTCGTGGTACGTGATCTTGCCGTCGCCGGTCCGCGGCTGGAGCCGCCCGGCCGCGATGAGCTCGGACAGCAGCTGCGTGTGGTGGACGACCTCGTACGTCCCGCCGTAGTCCGGGTACTCGTTCGCCAGCGTGTTGAAGCAATGCGCGCAGCTCGCGACGATCTTCGTCACGCCGGCGCCGTTCAGCGTCTCGACGTTCTTCTCGGCGAGCATCTGGAACAGGTACTCGTGGCCCATCCGGCGAGCCGGGTCGCCCGTGCACTTCTCGCGAGGGCCGAGCACCGCCGAGTCGATGCCCGCGGCGGCGAGCAGCCGCGCCACGCTCTGCGTCGTCTTCTGCGCCCGCTCGTCGAACGCGCCAGCGCAGCCGACCCAGAACAGGACCTCCGGAGCCGGGTCGCCCTCCTGCAGCACGCGCACGTCGAGGTCCTTCGCCCAGTCCAGCCGCGCCGACGCCGGCTGTCCCCACGGGTTCTCCTGGTTCTCGACGCCGCGGAGCATCGGCGCGGCCTCCTGCGGGAACCGCGACTCGGCCATCACGAGGTTCCGGCGCAGGTCGACGATCGTGTCGATGTGCTCGATGTCGACCGGGCACTCGCGCACGCACGCGCCGCACGTCACGCAGTCCCACACGACCTGGTCGATCACGGCGTTCGGCACGAGCGGTTGGAGCTCGACCTCGCCGGCGGCCTCGGCAACGACGCGGTCGCGGAGGTCCATGATCAGCAGCTTCGGCGAGAGCGGCTTCCCGGTCGCCCACGCCGGGCACGCCTCCTGGCAACGGCCGCACTCGGTGCACGAGAAGAGGTCGAGCATCTGCTTCTTCGACAGGTCCTTCTGCGTCGCCACGCCGAAGCGGATGTCCTCCTCGGGCAGCTCGAGGTCGATCCGGTTCGGCTCGAGGCGACCGGTCGGCCCGTCCTTCGCGAGCCACACGTTCGCGGGTGCCGTGGCGATGTGGAGGTGTTTCGAACCCGGCAGGAAGACGAGGAAGCCGAGGATCACGAGGAGGTGGGCCCAGACGAGTATCCGCTCGGCGACCTCCGTACCGCTCCCGGAGCCGAACAAGTCCGGAGAGCAGGTTCGCGACCGGCCGTGAGTCCGGCACCTCGGCGATCCCGAGCGCGATCCGCGACGCGTTCCAGAGGAGGAACGTCACCACGATGGCGAGGATCAGGAGCAGGATCCGGTCGGCCTCGCCCATGTGGCTCCCACGGAAGCGATCGGGCTTCAGGACCTTGCGGATGAAGAGGGCCATCGCGATCCCGACGACGACGAGCGTCGCGAAGACGTCCGAGAGGAACGCGAACCAGGACGCGCCGCCGAGCAGCGGAAGCGACGAGTCCTTGTCGACGATCGCCACGGCAGCTTCGGCGATCGTCGGGAGCAGCACGATGAAGCCCCAGAAGATGAACGCGTGCATCAGGCCGGGACCCAGCTTCTGGAGGAGCTTCTTCTGGAGGAGGACGTGGGTGAGCTCGCGGGTGACGCGATCGGCGGTGGGAGTGGCTCGTCCGGCCGGACGGGCGTTCGCGACGAGCGCCACGCGCGGCCGGACCCGCCGCACGAACAACACGACCGCCACGACGACGACGGCCGCGAGGGCCGCGGCGGCTACGAGCCCGTCCGTCGCTTCTCGATCTCCTCGGTGAGGGCCGGGACGACCTGGAAAAGGTCGCCCACCACGCCCAGGTCCGCGATCTTCAGGATCGGCGCGTCGGGATCCTTCGTGATCGCCACGATCCGCTTCGCGCCCTTCATGCCCACGAGGTGCTGCAGCGCGCCGCTGATCCCGGCGCAGATGTAGACCTCGGGCTTCACGGTCTTGCCCGTCTGGCCGATCTGGTAGCTGTACGGCACCCAGCCGGCGTCGACCGCCGCGCGCGAGGCGCCGACCGCGGCGTTCCCGATCGCCGCCGCCAGTGTGTCGAGCTGCCCGAAGGCGTCGGGACCGCCGAGTCCTCGCCCGCCGGCGATGACGACCTTCGCGCTCTCGAGGCGCGGTCCGCTTGCCGCCTCCTCGTGTCGCTCGGTCCGTTCGGCCGACGTGAGCTCGTCCGGGATGTCGACCTTCACCTCCACGATCTCGGCGGAGCCGTCTGACGGCTCGGCCGCGAAGGACTGCGGCCGGACGATCACGAGCTTCGGGGCCGGGCCCTTCAGCTCGACGTCGACGACCTTCGTGCCGCCGAGGATCTCCGTGCGCGCCTTGTCGGCGCCGAGCACGTCGGTGGCGTTCGCCATCAGGGTCGAGCCGATGCGGGCGTGCAGGCGCCCGGCGACGTCGCGGGCGTCGTAGGAGGCAGGGAACAGGATCAGGTCGGGGGAGTGCTCCTCGACGAGGCCGGCGAGCGCGTGGACAGCCGGCTGCGCGAGGTGGTTCGCGAACACTTCGTCGTCGGAGGCGAAGACCTTCGTGGCCCCGTGCTCGCCGAGGGCGTCGGCGGAGCCCGTCGCGCCTTGACCGAGGGCCACGGCGGCCACGTCGTCGCCGAGCTCGCGTGCCTTCGTCAGGAGCTCGAGCGCGGACGGCGCCGGCCCGTCCTGCGTGACGTCGGCCCAGACCCAGACCTTCATGTCAGATCACCTTCGCTTCTGCGAGGAGGTCCGCGATCCGGGCAGCGGTGGTCTCGTCGAACTCGACGGTCTCTCCGCCCTGCTTCGGCGGAGCGTCGTTGACCTCGGCCACCGCCTGCGTCGCGGTGACGTCGTCGCCCGATAGCCCGAGGTCCGAGACGGTCAGCGTCTCGACCGGCTTCGACTTCGCGGCCATCACGCCCTTCAGCGACGGGTACCGAGGCTCGGTGGCGCCCGCGGTCACGGTGATGACGACCGGGAGCGGCGCTACCACGACGTCGTAGCCCGCCGCGGTCTGTCGCTCGATCGTCAGGGTGTCGTCGGAGAGGTGCAGCTCCCGTGCGAACGTGAGGCTGGGGAGGCCGAGGAGCTCAGCGATCGCGGCGGGGACGATGCCCGTGTAGCCATCGGTCGACTCGACGCCGCCCACGACGAGATCGAAGGGCTGCCGCTTGATCGCGGCGGCGAGCACCCGCGCGGTCACGAGCGAGTCGGCGCCGCGGAGGGAGTCGTCGGTGATCCGCACGCCCTTGTGTGCGCCCATCGCGAGGCCCCGCTGGAGGGCCGCCTGCGCGATCTCGGGGCCCATCGTGAGGAGGGTGATCTCGCCGTCGCCCGCGGCTTCCACCAGTTGCAGGGCTGCCTCGAGGCCGTACTCGTCACCGGGATCGAGCGCGCCGTCGGCGCCTTCCCGGACGAGGAGCCCGTCCTCGCCGAGCGTCGGGGTGCCCTCGGGCTCCGGCACCCACTTCGTCAGGACGACGACGTTCACGCCCGTGGCCGCCGATCGTCGCTCACGCCAGCACCGTACCCGCTCCGCGCGAAGGTCGGCATCACCCGCCGCGGAGGAACGATTCGAGCTCCCGGCGCGTGGGCATCCCTTCGCGTGCGCCGACCTTCGTGACCGAGAGTGCAGCGGCCGCGGCGCCTCGCTCGGCGGCCTCCGTGGCGTCCATCCCCTCGGCCAAGGCTGCCGCGAAAACGCCGTTGAAGCAGTCTCCCGCGCCGGTCGTGTCCAGCTGCCTCGACCTTCGTCGCCTCCACCCGCGTCTCCTCGCCGCCCCGACGGATGACCACGCCCTCGGGCCCTCGTGTCTCCACCACGACCACGCTGTCGGGGAGCGACCCCAGCGCCTCGAGCTCGTGCTCGTTCGGCGTGACGTAGGCGGCATGCGACGCCACGTCCGCGACCCAGGGTTGCACCGGCGCGGGATTCACGACGAGCGGCGTCTCGTGCTCGCTGCACCACGCGGCTGCGGCTCGAACCGCCGCTTGGGACACCTCGAGGCTCGCGAGGACGACCCCGATCTCGTGCACTTGTCCGAAGGCCGAGGTCACATCGGTGGCGGTGAGCTCCGCGTTCGCTCCCGGCGCCACCGAGATCTGGTTCTCACCGTCCGGACCCACGCAGATCAGCGCCACGCCGGTGGGCACGCCGGGTCGCATCGCGACCGAGGTCGCCACACCCTCCGCCCGCAACGCCTCCAGCGCATCGTGACCGAGCGCGTCGTTCCCGACGGCCCCCACGAGCACGACCCCTTGGCCACCGAGCGCCCGCGACGCCGCGACGGCCTGGTTCCCGCCCTTGCCGCCGTGATGTTGCGCGAACACGCCGCCGGTGACCGTCCGGCCGGGCGCCGGCAACGGAGCTCCGGAGACGACGAGATCGACGTTGATCGCGCCGACCACGACGACGGAACCCGTCATGACCTCGCCTCGACGAGTGAGCGCACGCGATCCACGAACCGCTCCATGAAGTCCTCCGCCGCGACCTCGAGCGCCACGCGCGCGTTCGCCTCCGGCTCCCAGCCCACCGGCCACGGGCTTCCGCGCACGCCGGCGAGGTCCGCCACCGTCTCGCCCATCGTCCAACGGCCGTCGGTCTCCACCTCGACCCTGGTGGTCACCAGGCTGGCCAATGACTCGTCGATCGCGATGGCCACCGCGAGCGGGTCGTGCAGGCGGCACCCGTCCTCGCCCACGACCGCCGCGTAGAAGTCGATGTAGAAGCTGGTCGCGCCCTCGATCAGCTGCCCCAGAGGTGAGTCCGGTGCCGGCGCGCAGACCGCGTCGAGGTCCGGCCGGCGCATCACCGCCCGCTCCGTGACGTCGAGGCCCACGCAGATCGGGAGCCGCGCGTCGCCGGCGCCCGAGAACGCCGTGAACACCTCGTCGGCGGCGAGCGGATCCACCCAGATGTTCGCCTCGGCGGCAGGGGTGACGTTGCCGCCCCGCGCGAACGCCCCACCCATCAACGCGAAGCCTCCGAGCAGATCGGGGAGCTCAGGTTCATCGCGGAGCGCGAGCGCGATGTTCGTGAGAGGGCCGGTGGCGACGAGCAGCACCTCACCGGGTCGTTCGCGCGCCGATCCGACGATCAGCTCGACCGCCGTGCGGGTCGAGGGCTTGGCCGCCGGCGGTGGCGGGGCGGCCCGGCCGAGCCCTCGTTCGCCGTGGACGACAGGGAACGGGACGTGGTCCCGGCCGAGCGGCCGGCCCGCCCCCTGCGCGACTTCGACATCGCCGCGACCGGCTGCCTCCAGCACCGCGAGCGTGTTCTCCGTGGCTTGCTCGACCGAGATGTTGCCCATGACGCACGTGGCACCGATCAGCTCGACCTCCGGCGACGCCACCGCATAGAGCAAAGCGAGCGCGTCATCCACGCCGGTATCGACGTCGAGGATCAGTGGTCGGGACGCCATGACCGGCACAGGGTACTCAGGGGCGAACGGGCTGATGACGCTACGCGCCGGCGGGCTCGAGTGCGAAGCCGATCAGCTTCGCCGAGACGTCGCGGCTCACCCGGAGCATGTCCTCCGGTGACACGTCGCCGTGGTCCATCAGCACCTGGATCGCGAGCCCGTCGACCACGGCGCCGATCTGGATCCCGAGCTCGTCGGCATCGAGTCCCTCCGGGAACTCGCCGGTCGAGCGGCCGTGGCGGACGATGTCCGCGATCGAGCGCCGCCACCGGCGGTTCAACACCTCGTGTTCCTTCGCCATCTCCGGGTCCCGGAGCGCCCGGACCCAGATCTCCACCCAGAGCGCCCACTCGTCGAGGAACGAGAACTCGGGGAGCAGTCCCGGGACCGAGAGCTCGATCAACCGGTCCAGCTGCGCGCGCGCGGACGGGTTCTTGCGGAGCTCGCGAGAGAGCCGGAGGTAGAACTGGTCGTTCGCGTACGTGAGCGCCTCGACCAGGAGCCGGTCCTTCGACTCGAAGTAGTAGAGGATCAGGCCGGTGGACACGCCGCACGTCTCGGCGATGTCCTGGATCCTCGTCTCGGAGAGGCCGCGATCCGTGATCACCTGCGCGGCGGCCGCGAGGATCTCCTGTCGGCGGTCTTTTCCGGCCTTTGGTCCGGCCTTGACGCCCGGCTTCGCTTTCGCTCGTTCCTTCGCCATCGAGCTCCTGAACGGTGTACAGAGATCATGCGGGTCGTAGCCCACCGGCTCTCCGGTGGCCCCGCGAACCGTACCCCGTTGAGCAGCAGAAATCAAAGTCAGGGCTCCCACGAGGGCGTTTGACTCACCATTCAGGAATAGGGCATCATTCGCAAGGGCCGGCCCTCGGTCACGACGGGGATGGAGGCGCGGCCAGAGAGGCCAGAGAAAGGAAGACGGATGGCGACGAACACCTACGACGCGATCGTGATCGGCGGAGGGCACAACGGGTTGACGGCGGGTGCCTACTTCGCCCGGCACGGCGCGAAGACCGTGGTCCTCGAGGCGAGGAACAAGACGGGTGGCGCCGCCGACACGAGCGCTCCGTTCGCGGATCACCCGGAGATCAACGTCACCACCTACTCCTACGTGATGTCGCTGATGCCGCCGACGATCATCAACGAGCTCCAGCTCAAGAAGCACGGCTACGACGTCACGCCGTTCGGCCCCTACTTCCAGGCGTTCCCGGACGGCCGCGCGATCATGGTCTACGCCGACGAGGCGGAGCGCTCGCGCGACTCGATCGCCCAGTTCTCGAAGAAGGACGCGGACGCGCTCCCCGAGTGGGAGGCGTGGCTGAAGGGCGTCGCCGACATCCTGGGGCCGCTGCTGCTGCAGAGCCCGCCCCGCGCCGGATCCCTCGCGATCGGCGACCTGCTCGAGACGGCGCGAACCGCGTGGAAGGTGCGCAAGCTCGGGGTCCGCGGCGTCGGCGATGTCACGCGGCTGTTCACGATGAGCATCACGGATCTGCTGGACGACTGGTTCGAGTCCGACGCGATCAAGGGGATGCTCGCGGTGAACGGCATCATCGGGACGTGGGCGGGGCCGGACGAGCCCGGCACCGCGTACGTGATGCTCCATCACTCGATCGGCGACGTCGGCGACGGTCACCTCGGATCCTGGGGCTATCAGCAGGGCGGCATGGGCGCCGTCTCCGATTCGATCCGGAGCTCCGCGGAGGCGTTCGGCGCCGAGGTCCGCACGAACGCACGCGTGAAGTCGATGCTCACGTCCGGAGGTCGGTTCCACGGGGTCGTGCTCGAGGACGGGACCGAGCTCCGCGCCCCGATCGGCGTGACGTGCGTGCACCCGAAGATCGGATTCCTCGACATGATCCCGCCCACGGATCTGCCGGCCGACTTCGTCACGGACATCCAGCGCTGGAAGACGCGCTCGGGCGTGGTGAAGATCAACGTCGCGATGTCGGAGCTGCCGGACTTCACGGCGATGCCCGGCAAGGAGCTGCAGGAGCACCACACGGGCTCCGTGGAGCTGTGCTTCTCACCGCAGTACGCGGAGCGCGCGTTCCAGGACTCCCACATGGACCGGAAGGCCTCGGTGGCCCCGTTCGTCGACGGCGTGATCCCGACGACGATGGACAAGAAGCTCGCCCCCGAAGGAACGCACGTGTTCTCGATGTTCAGCCAGTGGGTGCCCGACGACTGGGTCAAGGAGCCTCATCGCGAGGAGCTCGACGCGTACGCGAAGCGGATCTTCGACCTCTACGACGAGCTCGCGCCGAACTTCAAGGACGCGATCATCGACTACCAGGTGATCGGTCCGTACGACATGGAGCAGGAGCTCGGGCTGATCGGCGGCAACATCTTCCACGGCGAGCTGTCGGTGGATCAGCTGTTCCACATGCGCCCCGCGCCGGGATACGCGGACTTCCGCACGCCGATCAAGGGCCTGTACCACGGCTCCTCGGCCACCCACGCGGGCGGCGGGGTCAACGGCATCCCCGGCTGGAAGGCGTACCGTGCGGCCGTGAAGGACAGGGCACTCAAGAAGCGGTCGTGACCGAAGACGAACGGACGCCGCTCCAGCGGATGCTGGAGGCGCGCTCGGTCGCGGTCGTCGGCGCCTCCGTGAAGGAGGGGTCGCTCGGTCTGCAGATGCTGCTCGAGCTGCACCGTGGCGGGTACGACGGCGCGATCTACCCGGTGAACCCCGGCTACGACGAGGTGCTCGGGCATCCGTGTTTCCCGTCGATCGGCGAGATCCCCGAGCCCGTCGACCTCGCGATCATCGGCGTCGCGAACCAGCGCATCGAGCAAGCCGTGCGTGATGCCGGGCATGCGGGCGCCGGCAGCGTCGTGACGTTCTCTTCGCTCTACGAGGAGGAGCCGCCGGAGCCGGGGATGCCGCTCCTCGGGGATCGGGTTGCGGCCATCGCGCGGGAGCACGGGATGGCCCTCTGCGGCGGGAACGGGATGGGGTTCGTGCACGCCGACGCGAACCTGCGGGCCACCGGGTTCCTGACCCCCGACGACCTGCGTCCGGGAGGCGTGACGTTCCTCTCGCACTCCGGATCCGGCTGGGCCGCGTTCCTGTTCAACGACCGGCAGATCCGGTTCAACCTGCTGGTGTCGAGCGGCCAGGAGATCGTCACCACGATGGACGAGTACCTCTCCTACGCGCTGGACCTCGACTCGACCGAGGTCGTGGCGCTGCTCCTCGAGACCGTCCGACAGCCGGACGGGTTCGTCGCCGCCCTCGCGAAGGCCGCGGAGCGCGGTGTCCCGGTGTTCGCGCTGAAGGTCGGCCGCACCGAGGGCTCGAAGCAGATGGTGGTGGCGCATTCGGGCGCGCTGGCGGGTGAGCACGGGGCCTACGAAGCCGTCTTCGACGCCCACGGCGTGCACGAGTGCCGCGACCTCGAGGAGATGGCCGACGCGCTCGAGCTCTTCTCGAGCCCGCGCCGCGTGACGGAGGGGACCGGGATCGCGTCGCTCCACGATTCCGGCGGCGAGCGGGTGCTCTTCGTCGACCTCGCCACCGACACGGGCGTGCCGCTCGCCGCGATCTCTGAGGACACGAAAGCGAAGATCGCCGGCGTGCTGGATCCCGGGCTCGTGGCCGAGAACCCGCTGGACGCCTGGGGGACGGGGATCGACGCCGACAGGATCTACGTCGAGAGCTTCCAAGCGCTCCACGACGACCCGGAGACCGCGGCCGTCGCGTTCGTGGTGGACCTCACTCGCCAGGGTGAGCCGTACGACGTGGGGTACCTCCAGGTCGCGCGCGATGTGTGGGAGCGGACGACGAAGCCGTTCTGCGTGATCTCGAACCTGCCGGCCACGATCGCCGACGACGAGGTCGGGATCCTCCGCGAGGCGGGGATCCCCGTGCTCGAGGGCACCGTGACGGGCCTCCGGGCGCTGAAGCACCTGCTCGCCGATGCCACGATGCGGAGGCGGCTGGCCGTGGATCCCCCGCCCGCGTCCTCACCCGGGATCGAGGCCGAATGGCGCGGACGGCTCGCCGAGGCCGGCGACCTCTCGGAGGTCGCGGCGCTGAGCCTGCTGGCCGCGTACGACATCCCCGTGGTCGACGCGCTCCCCGCCAGGTCGCTCGAGGAGGCGGAGAAGGCGGCGGACCGGATCGGCTATCCCGTCGCGATCAAGACGGCGGTGCCAGGGATCCTGCACAAGTCCGAGGTCCGCGGCGTTCGCGTGGGCATCGCGGACGTCGACGGGCTTCGCGAGACCTATCGGGATCTGGCTGACCGGCTCGGCCCGGACGTCACGGTGGCGGCGATGGCCCCGCCAGGCGTGGAGGTGGCGCTCGGCATCGTGCGCGACCCGACGTTCGGCCCGCTCGTGCTCGTCGCGGCGGGCGGTGTCCTGGTGGAGGTCCTCCGCGATCGCAAGCTCGCACTCCCGCCGATCGGCGTGGACGCCGCCCGCCGCTTGATCGACGGCCTCGCGATCCGCCCCCTCCTGGACGGCGTGCGCGGCGCGCCACCGTCCGACGTCGACGCGCTCGCGGACGCCGTGTCTCGGCTGTCCCTCCTCGCGATCGAGCTCGGTGACCAGATCGCGGAGCTCGACATCAATCCGGTGATCGTGTCGCCGACGGGATGCGTCGCCGTCGACGCGCTCGTGATCCCGGTCTGACCGTCCCGGCGAAGGTCACACCGGAGACGGTGATGCCGGTCATGGTCCGGCTTCGCAGGCATGGCATACAACTCTCGTCGAGGGGGTATGCCGGAGACACGATCCACCGAGCCACCGGATGCGAACCACTCGCGACGGAGCCGGCGGACACGGGAGGTGAGCGGACCGTGAAGCGCGAACGGATCGAGAAGCCGAAGCCTCGCCGCTCGCGCGAGCTCGAGATGATCCTTCCGCTCGACCCCCGCGATCCCGATGTCGTTCGCGTCAAGAAGGCCTCGGTCTTGCGGTACGCGGATCGCCGCTGGGTGTCGAGCGGCTAGAGCGGATCCTCCACCGGCACCACCCCCGGTTCCCAGCCGGTGTACGAATCGCCCGGGAACACCCACCGGGAGGAAGACGTCGGCGCCTGCTCCATCCCGAACTCCGGAGCACGTGGTTCGCCGGCGAAGTCGAAGACGTGCTCGAAGTTATGGGTGTTCCGGATCCGATCGGTGAGTGGCTCCAGTCCCCAGTTGTCCGAGATGAACCGCAGCGGCGTCGAGAACTCACCCAGCTCGTCGTCGATCACACCCCGGCGCGTGTACGGCGAGATCGTGAGCAGCGGGACCCGGATGCCCAAGCCGAGGTGATCGACGGTGGGCGGAACGACAGGATCGTAGAAGCCACCCCACTCGTCCCAGGTCAGGAAGATCGCCGTGTGCTCCCACATGTCGGAGCGCATCACCTTGTTCACGATCTCCGTGACCCAGTTGTGCGCGTGGCCCGTGGAGAACGGCGGGTGGTCGGAGAGCTGGAACCGGGGGGTCACCCAGGTGACGGGCGGCAGGGCGTTCGCGTCGATGTCGTCGAGGAGGGTGTCGACCGATCGGGTGTGCTCGGGCCACAGGTCCGTGTGGAACACGTTCGAGATGCCGTTGTAGGCGTTCCAGAAATAGCCGGGCTGTCCCGGGACCGCCGAGTAGTAGGCCCAGTCGACGCCGGCCTGGGTGAGCTGCTCGCCGACCGTGGGGAACTCGAAGCACGTGTTGTGCTTCGTCACGTTCCCGGCCTCGTCGGTCACCAAGACGAACACGTCCTCCCCCACGACGTCGCAACCCCAGCTCTTGAAGGTCTTGCCATCCTCCATCTTGCGGATCCCGATGTTCTCCGGGTTGTCGGCGACGCCGCCCGAGGACCCCGCGACGAAGTAGAAGTGGTTCGGGTAGCTGGGACCGGCCGCGGATGCGAAGAAGTTGTCGGAGAGGCCGTACTCACGGGCCCAGTGCCAGTAGTTCGGGATCTGGTCCTCGTCGAAGATCGAGTACGAGTAGTTGTAGCCGTGAGCCATATTGCCGAACCCGTCCATCTTCCCGTCGTTCACGCAGGATCGGTGGGCGGCGAGATCGTGGGGGATGTCGCCCGGCAGCCATTCCGGGCAGCGGATCAGCCGGTTCTCGACGCCGTTCTCGACCCCGACCGTCGTCCCACCCTTGACGCCGGGGAACTTGCCGAACAGGTTGTTGAAGCTCCGGTTCTCGAGCATCACGTAGATGACGCGCTTGATGGGCCATCGGGTGTCGATCTCCGGGATCGTGTCGTCGACGCTCGGGATCCGGGAGCCGCCGGTGCACGAGAAGAGGACCCCGCCGGCCACGGCCATGGCGCTCGTCCGCAGGAAGCGTCGGCGGCTGAGCGGCATCGGGTGGCGCTCGTCGTGCGTCTCCCCGTAGGGTCCGGTGTCCATGGCCCCCCTTTGTACCAAGACCGCTATCCTCGGTCGGTCTCCGAGGGGTCGTCTCATGACGAAACGCATGATCGCTGCCACGCTGCTGCTCCTCCTGGTTGCGTGCGACGGCGAGCCGGAGCCGTTCCCGCGGTCGTCCTCGTCGACCTCGGCATCCCCGTTCCCGTCGACGCCGACGCTCGCGTCTCCCACACCACCGGCGCTCCCCCCGGACGCGCTCCCGACGAGCGGCGACGCGTCGGAGACCTGTGCGGAGGGCTGGGTCTCGCCAGGCGCGGATTCAGCGCTGTTCAAGGAACCCCTGCGCATCATCCGCCGGAGCGTGCAGCTTCCCGGCGAGCCGACCATCGTGGAGATGCGGTACTTCACCGGTCCCGAGTCGCCGCCCTCGGACAAGGGGTATCTCTCGGTCGTCGAGCGCTGGTACGTGAAGCTGTACACGGAGGACGACCTTCGGTTCCAGGGACGGTTCCTCGTCGAGTCGCGGGACTTCGGCGACGGTGTCGCCGCCGTGGCGCCCTACGACACCGAAGGGTTCCTCTCGCCCGATTGGAGCGGGTTCCAGTGGGCGGACACCGAGCCTTCGCCGTACCCAGGACTGCCGGGTGTGTGGACCGGCACGCGGTACGACTTCGTGAAGGGTGGCGAGGGTCTCGACATCCCCGGCTTGCCCACGGAAGTCCAAGGGTGCTTGGATACCGCCTGATGGCGGGGGTGTTCAGAAGTTCGGGCAGGCGCACGAATCCCTTGGGAGCGATCTCGGTCGTCACCGGTCTGGCAGCCGCTCTCGCGAGCGCCGTCCTCTGGATCTACCGGGTCCAGCCGGACAGCAGGATCCTCGGGCACTACTCCGCGGAGGTCGCCGCCGGCGGTCAGCTGGCCGATCAGCTCGTCGCCCTGGCCGCGATCCTCGGTTTGATGGCCATCCTCTCCTCGATCATGACGTCGACCAGCGGGGAAGGTGGCGGCAGCTACTTCATGGGGCTCGTCCTCGGGCTCGTCGGCCTGTCCTACCCGTTGCTGGACTGGCTCAACGTCATGTCGGAACCGCTCCGCCCGTCCATCCTCTAGGTCACTCCGCCGGCCAGCCCGTGTAGCGATCGGCGCCCCGCTTGCGGAGCTCGTTGCCGATCACCACGCGCTGGATCTCGGACGTCCCCTCCCAGATCCGGTCGACGCGGAGCTCGCGCCACAACCGCTCCACCGGATGTTCGCGCATGTAGCCACGGCCACCGTGGATCTGCACGGCCTTGTCCGCCACCCGGCCCGCCGTCTCGCTGCAGACGAGCTTCACGGCGGCCGCCATCGGGTGCAGCTCCTTGCGGTCGGCGCCACCCCGTCCCGCCTGCCAGCACACCCGGTAGAGCATCGACTTCGCGGCCATCAACTCCGCGGCCATGTCGGCGAGCATGAACTCCACGGCCTGGAAGTCGACGATCGGGCGGCCGAACTGACGGCGGTCCTTCGCGAAGCCCAGGGAGAGCTCGAGGGCGCGCGAGGCGGCGCCGACCGTCCGTGCGCCGATCATCAGGCGCTCCTCGACGAACCAGTCCTTCGTGAGTTCGAATCCCCTGCCGACCTCGCCGAGGATCCGGTCGTCACCCAGTCGCACGGCCTCGAACGCGTAGATCGGATGTTCGAACACGAACGTGTGCATGTACTTCGGCGTGCGGACGAGGCGCACGCCGGGCGCGTCCTTGTCCACGAGGAAGATCGTCGCCTTCGCCGGATCCCCGTCCACGTGGGTGTGGACGAGGAAGAAGTCCGCCACGTCTCCCGAGGTCACGTGCCACTTCTCGCCCGTGATCGTCCAGCCGTCGCCGTCGCGCGTTGCCGTCGTCGCCACCATGGTGGGATCGGAGCCGGCGCCTTCCTCGGTGATCGCATAAGCATCTCGACGCTCGCCGCGACAGGCGGGCCGCAGGAAACGCTCCTTCTGCTCCTCGGTGCCGGACGCGAGGGGGATCGAGGGCCTCCACGGGATGTCCCACAGGGCTCCGGTGGCGTGGCCCCATTGCTCCTCGATGAGCATCTGCTCGAACAGATCGTGTCCGCGGCCGCCGTTCTCCGGTATGTGGTTGATCGCGTGGAACTCCCAGTCGAGGACGGCCTGCTTCGCGGTCGCCGCGCTCTCCGGCGTGAGTCCGTCGTTGGCCTCGCACTCGTCTTCGAGCGGGACGAGGATCTGATCGGTGAACTCGCGCGCCTTCTGCTGAAGGTCCCGGTCGGCTGCGCTGAGTCGAAGATCCATCCGGCGGAGTGTAGGAGGCGGCGCGTCAGACGAGGAGTGAATCGAGCCGCCGGGCTTCAGCCCCGTGGATGCTCGACGCAGAACTCGTTGCCTTCGGGATCCGCCATCACGACCCAGCCCCCGGGGTCGGCGCGGCGACGATCGTCGACGATGCGGGCGCCCAGGTCGACGAGGCGGGCGACCTCGTCTTCCTGGCTCGAGTCGTTCGGCAGCAAGTCGAGGTGCACGCGATTCTTGATCGACTTCTCCTCGGGCACGGTGACGAACACCAGACGCGGCAAGCGTCCATCGCGAGGGCTCACCACCCAGTGGTCGTTCCCCGGTTGATGCACCAGCTCCCTGGGATGTCCGGTGACCGCCTCCCAGAACTGAGCGACGGCGCCGGCATCCTGGCAGTCGAACGTGATGTTGAGGACGAGAGAACCCATGACACCTCAGCCTGGCAAGGAGCGGATGCCCCGACAAGCTCGGGTTCGAGAAGATGACGGTGTGTTCGAGCAGCCACCGGTGACGTGAACCGCGCGCGGCTGCGCGAACTGGGCTTCGAGCTCGGCGCTCGAGCCGCGGCCGGCGTGTCCGACGAGGGTGCGTGGTTCGCGACAGCGCCGGACGGCGCGCCGGTGGTGCTGAAGTGGTTCCCGGACGAGACCGTCGCCGAGCTCTACGCGGTCCTGCTCCCGGCACTCGCTGAGCTCCGATCACGCGGCGTCCCGGTACCGGAGTACCCACACGTCCTCGCCGTCGACGGCTGGACGCTGTCGGCGCAGCAGGTCCTGCCGGGTGCGTCGGTACGGAACCCGTCAGGAGCGCTGGTCGAGCAGGTGGTCGAGTGCGTCGCCGCCATGGCCGGTGTCGCCTGTCCGCTGCCGGCGCCGGACCTGCGCCCATGGGGTGCATCCGTCGTGCACACGCTCACCGTCGGCGTGGACGGGTGGGCGATGCACGAGCCGCTTCGCACCGGGGGTCGACGCAGTGCGGCGGTGCTCGACCGAGTGGAGGCCGTCGGCGCCGACTCCGACCCGGCGTGGTTCCCGAGCGACGGGCTCGTGCACCTGGACCTGCACACCGACAACATCCTCGCCGGCGAGAACGGCACCCTCACCGGGATCATCGACTGGGAGGACGCGTGCTGCGGCGACCCTCGCTTCGCTCTCGTCAGGTTCGCGTACGACCTCGACGGCCACGATCAACCGATCTGGGACGTCGTCGAGGCCACCGGCATCGAGTCGCGCGTGCTTCGGGCGTACGTCGCCCACCACGCGCTGCGGTGCACGTCCTGGCAGATCTACCACCACACCGATGACGTGCCCCGCCAGCTCGATCGCGCCGAGCGCGTCCTCGATCGCTTCGAGGCGTAGCAGATGGCGGCCTGCGCAGCGGCGCGCGCCGCCGCCATCGGGTGGTGTCGGATACGCTCCGCCGGGTGTTGGAGGAACTCGCGCTCGCCGTTCGGAGCGGGCAGACGTCCGCTGAGGAGTTGGTCCGGACGTCGCTCGAACGGATCGAACGACTCAACCCGCCGATCAACGCCGTGATCTCCGTTCGGGAACAAGCGCTGGATGAGGCGCGCGCGCTCGATGCGCGCGTCACCGCCGAGGAGGATCCCGGCCCGCTTGCCGGCATCCCGCTCCTCGTCAAGGACATGGAGGACGTCGAGGGGATGCCGAGCACCTACGGCTCCGTGGTGTTCGCCGACGCGCCGGCGGCCGCCTCCGACGGCTTGATCCCCCGGCGACTCAAGGCCGCCGGTGCGATCGTCGTGGGCAAGACGAACCAGCCCGAGTTCGCGTTCGCGGGCTACACCGACAACCTCCTCTACGGCCCCACGCGGAATCCGTGGAACCTCGAAGCATCGCCCGGTGGCTCGTCCGGAGCGGTTCGGCCGCTGCGATGGCCGCCGGGCTCGCGCCGATCGCGACCGCCACCGATGGCGGCGGCTCGATCAGGATCCCGGCGGCTTGCTGCGGGTTGGTCGGCTTGAAGCCGACGAACGGCGTGATCGGCCGCTCACCGATCCCGGAGTGGATCGACCTCTCGACGTTCGGACCGCTAGGTCACACGGTGGCGGACGTCCGGCTCCTCCTCGAGCTCGAGTCCGGTCCCGTGCCGGGCGATCCGACCGCGCTCCCGTATCCCGTCTCGATGCCTGGCGGGATGCCCGCTCGGGTGATCGCCGCCCCACGTCCCGTCGATTGGGGCCCCCTGCCCGAGGCCGTGGATGATCTCTTCGAGTCCGCAGTCGATGCGCTCGAACGGGACGTGGGGCTACCTGTCGAGCGCATCGAGGCCGCCGCGATCTTCAGGGCCGGCAATCCCAACTCGGATTGGATCGTCCTGTGCGCGCCGGAACACGTGTATCACCTCGGACGGGACTTCTGCGAGGCGAACTTCGAGCGGTTCTCACCGGTGTTCCAGGGCGTGGTGGAGTTCGCCAGGAAGAGCTCGCTCGACGACTACTTGGCTGCTCGCCGGCGTCGCTTCGAGTACGTGCGGGAGCTCGACGTCCTGCTGGGCGACGATGCGGTGCTCGTCACTCCGACGAACGGATTCGCGTGGATCCAGGCCGATGGGTTCGATCCCGCCACCGGGAAGTCTGCAGAGGGAGGCGACTCCTTCCACACCGATCCGCAGAACCTCACCGGCCACCCGGCGATCAGTGTGCCGGCCGGGCTCTCGCCTGAAGGTGTGCCGTTCGGCCTCCAGATCACAGCGCCCCGGTTCCGCGACGACATGGCGCTGACGGTCGCCGAAGCGTGGGAGCGGACGAACCCGTGGCCGCTCGTCGCACCCGGTTACGAACCGTTCGGCGCCTAGGGGCCCAGGTTGTAGCCGAGACGCCGGGGGAGCTTCGCGACGAAGTCGATCAAGGGATTCGGCTCCTCGCCGTCGTCCTCGGCTTCATCCTTCCTGACGGATCGCCGTGTTCGCGACGAGGGCGCCGGGCGAGCGGACGGGCTCCGGTGGAAACCGCAAGGGCTCGAGATCCACGAGCGGCAGGTCGAGGACCGGGTCCGCCTTCCCGAGGATCCGGTTCGCCATGATGCGACCGCCGAGGTGCGCCGGTCCCACGCCGTTGCCCGTGTAGCCGTGCCCGTAGTGGACGTTCCCCTTGCCGAGCGTCCCGAACGTGGGCAGGTGGTGGCCCGAGACGTCGATCGGCCCACCCCACGCCGCCTCGATCGGCACGTCCACGAACCCCGGGAACATCCGGTGGAGATCCGTGATCGCGATCTCGATCGCTCGCGGGTCGTAGGCGAACCTCGGACCGATCCGCCGGGCGAGGTTCGGCTGCATGCCGCCCACGCCGAAGGAGATCCTTCCGTCGGGCGTCGTGCGCACGTAGTGGACCGCGGAGCGCATGTCCGCGACCCCCGAGCCGTCCGTCCACCCGATCTCCTTGAGTCGATCGGGAGCCGGTTCCGTCATCACGATGTAGGAGCCACGGACGACCACGGTCCTCCGGAAGCGTTTCCAGTGGTGGGCCCAGGCGTTCAACGCCACCACCGCGACGCCGGCCTGCACCGTGCCGCCGGGCGTCTCGGCTCGGGCCGGGTCTCCCGCGCCGAACCGGGTCACGGGGGAGTCCTCGAAGATCCGGACGCCGCGCTCGAGGAGCACGCGCCGCATCCCGCGCGCCAGGCGACCGGGATGCACGGTGGCGCCCACCGTCCGGAAGAGGGCGCCGCGGAACACGGGCGAGGCGACCCGCTCGCGCAGCTCGTCGGCCGACAGGACCTGGAAGTGCTGGCTCACGCCGAGGCGGTCGGCGGTGATCAGGTCGTCCGCCCATCGGCCGAACTGCTCCTCGGAGGCGGCCACCACGTACTCGCCATCCGCGCGGTACCAGGCATCGATCCCCTGGTCGCTGGCGAAGCGACCGATCGCCTTGACGCTCTCCTCACCGGCCTCGCAGAGCGCGATCGTGGCTCGGTCACCGAAGTGGTGCGCGAGGTAGTCGAGGTCGCCCCAGAACGAGTTCACGAAGCCACCGTTGCGGCCGCTCGCGCCGCCGCCGACGATGTCTTGCTCGACGATCGCGACGTCGATCCCGGGATCGAGCTCCTTCAGGTGGAGCGCGGTCCACATCCCCGTGTAGCCGCCGCCGAGGATCACGACGTCGGTCGTGAGGTCTCCTCGCAACGGCGGGGCGGGCTCGCCGGGGTCGTCGGCCAATGCCTCTCGCAACCACCAGCTGCGGCCTGCGTCGGGGGGAACGGTCGTCACGGGCGGTTCATCCTCCTTGCTAGGCTCAAGCTCCGCATCTTGGCAGTTCCTCACGGAAGGTACGCACATGGCTCGCGAGCACGACCGTCCCCGGAGCTGGGAGGTCACCGAGGGGCCGCACCGGGCGCCGGCTCGGGCGATGCTTCGCGCCGTCGGGTTCTCCGAGGACGACTTCGACAAGCCGCAGGTCGCCGTGGCGTCGTCGTGGAACGAGGTGACGCCCTGCAACTACCACCTCGGCAAGCTCGCCGCGCTGGCGAAGGAGGGCGTGCGCCAAGGAGGGTCGGTGCCCGTCGAGTTCGGGACGATCGCCGTCTCCGACGCGATCGCGATGGGCCACGAGGGGATGAAGGCGTCGCTGATGAGCCGCGATCTGATCGCGGACTCCGTCGAGCTCGTGATGCACGCGGAACGGTTCGACGCGCTCGTGGGGATCGCCGGCTGCGACAAGTCCGAGCCCGCGATGATGATGGTGATGGCCCGGCTTAACCTGCCGTCGGTCTACCTGTACGGGGGGACGATCCTCCCCGGTACCTACGGCGGGCACGAGATCACGATCCAGGACGTGTTCGAGGCCGTCGGCGCCCACGCGAAGGGAACGATCGACGAGTCCGAGCTCCGGGGGATCGAACGCGCCGCCTGCCCCGGCACCGGATCGTGCGCGGGCATGTACACCGCGAACACGATGGCCGCGGTCGGTGAGGCGATCGGGCTCTCGCTGCCGGGCGCGGCCGGTCCGCCCGCCGTGGACTACCGCCGAGAGGTGTTCGCGCGGGAGAGCGGGATCCGTGCTGCGGAGCTCGTCGCCGGGGGAGGGCCGCTGCCTCGCGACATCCTCACGAAAGAAGCGTTCGAGAACGCCATCACGATCGTGATGGCCCTCGCGGGATCGACGAACGCCGTGCTCCACCTCCTGGCGATCGCGCGCGAGGCGGAGGTGGATCTGCAGCTCGACGATTTCGACCGCATCTCCCGAGCCACGCCGCACCTCGTCGACGTCCGGCCGGCCGGCAGATTCGTGATGAGCGACCTCGATCGCGTGGGCGGCGTGCCCGTCGTGATGAAGGAGCTGCTCGACCTCGGCCTGCTCCACGGGGACTGCCTCACCGTGACCGGCAAGACGCAGGCGGAGAACCTCGCCGAGGTCGATCCACCCGCTCCGGACGGCGACATCGTCCATCCGGGCACGGACGCGATCCACCCATGGGGCGGGATCGCGATCCTCCGGGGCAATCTCGCCCCGAACGGCGCGGTGGTGAAGGCCGCGGGCGCCGAGGGCCTCATCTTCGAAGGCATCGCTCGTCCGTTCGACTCGGAGCAGGACGCGTTCGATGCGGTCACCTCCGGACGGATCGTGCCGGGTGACGTGATCGTGGTCCGGTACGAAGGCCCGAAGGGCTCGCCGGGGATGCCGGAGATGCTTGCCGTCACGGCAGCCGTGGCCGGCGCCGGCCTCGGCAAGGACGTCGCGCTGATCACCGACGGTCGGTTCTCCGGCGCCACGAAGGGATACAGCGTCGGGCACATCGCCCCCGAGGCCTTCGTCGGTGGTCCGATCGGGCAGGTGGAGGAGGGCGATCGGATCCTGATCGACGCCGACGCCCGCTCGCTCGAGCTGCTCGTCGACGACGAGACGTTGGCGGCGCGGCACCAGGCATGGGTGGCGCCCGAGCCTCGCTATACGAAAGGCGCGCTCGCGAAGTACGCGAAGCTCGTCGGGGGCGCCGAGCATGGAGCCATCACCGGGTGATGACGATCACGAGTCCGGCCGCGCTCCAATGCCGGATGTGCGGCGCTCGGTACAACGTGGAGCCGCTCACGATCTGCGAGGAGTGCTTCGGTCCGCTCGAGCCCTCCTACGACCTCGACGCGATCGACGGCGTGGACTTCCGGAAGCAGGTCGAGGCCGGGCCCGCCAGCCTCTGGCGCTACGAGCCGCTCCTGCCCGGCGGCCCCGGCCTCGACCGGGTGGACCTCGGTGCCGGCTTCACCCCGCTCCGCCGCGCCGACCGGCTGGCGGCCGAGCTCGGCCTCCGGGACCTCTGGATCAAGGACGACTCGGTGAACCCCTCGTATTCGTTCAAGGACCGGGTCGTCTCGGTCGCCGCCACGATGGCGCGCGCGTTCGGCTTCGAGGCGCTCTCCTGCGCCTCCACCGGCAACCTCGCGAACGCGGCCGCCGCGCACGCCGCGCTCGCCGGGATGCCGTGCTACGTGTTCGTCCCGGACGACCTGGAGCGCGCGAAGATCCTCGCCACCGAGACGTACGGGGCCAAGGTCGTCGCGGTGAAGGGCAACTACGACGACGTGAACCGCCTGTGCGCCGAGGTCGCAGAGACACTCCCGTGGGCCTTCGTGAACGTGAACATGCGCCCGTACTACGCCGAAGGCTCCAAGAGCCTCGGCTTCGAGGTGGCCGAGCAGCTCGGCTGGCGCGTGCCGGACCACGTCGTGGTGCCGATCGCGAGCGGTGCGCTGCTCACGAAGATCCATCGCGCGTTCCAGGAGCTCATGGCGATCGGCGCGGTCGAGGAGAAGGCCTACCGGGTGAGCGGCGCCCAGCCCGAGGGCTGCCGGCCGGTGGCGCAGGCGTTCCAGGACGGCGTCCAGGAAGTCACGCCCGTCAAGCCGGACACGATCGCTCGCTCCCTGGCGATCGGCTCGCCCGCGGACGGCTACTTCGCGCTCCAGGTGGCCAGGGAGACCGGCGGCGCGATCGAGTGGTGCGCGGAGGCCGAGATCCTGGAGGGGATCCGCCTCCTTGCCTCGACCGAAGGCGTGTTCACCGAGACCGCCGGCGGCGTCACGATCGCCAATCTCAGGCGCCTCGTCGACCAGGGCGTGATCCGGCCCGAGGAGGAGGTCGTGGCTTTCGTCACCGGGAACGGCTTCAAGACCGTCGAGGCGTTCGAGGGGACCGTGGAGCCGAGCTTCCACGTCGCTTCCCGACCTCGATGAGTTCTTGACCGCGCTCGCGGGCTGAGCTTCCGCCCCAACCGATTTGCGTCGCCCCGACTTCCGGTTCACACTCGCGGCGGCCCGCAGCAAGCACGGGCGGGCCGAGCGTGGCGCAGGGAGGGGGAGCGGATGTCGGTGCACGGCGACCAGGCGGCCCGAGACACGGCTGACCTCGAACGGTTCGGGTACAAGCAGGAGTTGAAGCGAGAGCTCCACACGTTCAGCTCGTTCGCCGTGGCGTTCAGCTACATCTCCCCGTCCACCGGCATCTTCACGCTGTTCTTCCTCGGGATGGCCGCGCTGGGTGGGTACCTGTTCTGGACTTGGCCGATCGTCGCGCTGATGCAGTTCGTCGTGGCGCTGAACTTCGCCGAGCTTTCGAGCCACTTCCCTGTGGCCGGCTCGGTGTACCAGTGGACGAAGTACCTGGCCAACCGCGGATACGCATGGTTCACCGGCTGGTTCTACCTGATCGCGGGGATCCTCACGGTGGCGTCGGTCTGCGCGACCCTGCCGCTGGCCCTGTTCCCGATGCTGAACACGATGTTCGGCTGGAACCTCACGGCGGATTTCACGACGGGCGGGCATGTCGATCAGGCGATCGCGGCCCTCGTCACGCTGGCGCTGATCACGATCCTGAACATCTTCGGGGTGAAGCTCGTCGCCATCGTCAACAACACCGGGGTGTTCTTCGAGGTCCTCGGGATGGTCGTCTTCGCGATCTTCCTGGCGGTCACGCAGAACAATCAGGGCGCGGGCGTCATCTTCGACTCCGCCAAGAGCGGGAACTTCCTCGATGGGGTCCCGGCGGACCTCACACTGGGCTTCTTCCTCGTCGGGATGTTCATGAGCCTCTACGTGATCTACGGCTTCGACACGGCATCGACCCTCGCCGAGGAGACGCACAACCCCCGGCAGGAGGCCCCGAAGGCGGTGCTCGCCTCCGTGATCGGTGCGTTCATCATCGGCGCCGTCTTCCTTTGGGGTGTGCTCGTGGCGGTCCCCGACATGGGCGAAGCGGTCACGACGTTCTTCGGACCTCCCCAGATCCTGGGAGCCGTCCTCTCCGAGACGCTGTTCGTGATCTATCTCTTCGTCGTCGTCGCCTCCATCTTCGTGTGCTGTATGGCGATCCTCACATCGACGATCCGCCTCGCGTTCGGTATGGCACGCGACAACCAGCTCCCGTTCTCGAAGCCGATGGCCAAGGTGAACCCGCGGCTGCACACACCGGTGGCGACGTGCATCATCGTCGGTGGGCTCGCCGCGATCCCGTTCATCCAGTTCGCCGGGGCGAGCACGATCGCGGTGGGGGCGACCGCCTCGATCTACTTCAGCTACCTGCTCGGGAACCTCGCGTTCATGCGAGGTCGCTTGCGTGGATGGCCGAAGACCAAGGCGCCGTTCTCCCTCGGCGTGTGGGGCAAGGTGGTGAACGTGGTCGCGATCCTCTGGGGCGCGGCGATGCTGATCAACTTCTTGACCCCATCCGGCGCGGTGTCCGGCCTCGATGCGGGCGACGCCTCCGGCGCCTCATACCTCCGGATCTTCTCGAACCCGAAGCCGATCCAGACGGATTACTTCGTCGAAGGGGAACAGCTGGTCGACTTCAAGATCGGATTCTTGAATGAGATCCCCGTGATCTGGACGGTCTTCAGCCTCGTGATCATCATCGGGGCGATCTACTACTTCGCGGTGCAGAGGAAGAAGCCGTTCGAACCGGTCCATCCACCGGAGGAGGAAGACCTCACGGGGATCGCTCCTGTCGAAGCCTGACTCCGACGCGCGGGGCCCCACGTCGGTGGCCCCGCGCGTCGTGCCATCATCGCGTCATGAAGCTTCTCGTCTCCGAGCGAGCCGCCGCCTACATCGCTGAGCGGGGCGGCTCCGCCTGGGTGTGGCTCGATCCACACCGAGGACTGGTGGGCTCGCACATCTGGTTGGAGGCCCACGCGGAGCCGCCGCGCACGAGCCGCCGGACGAGCTTCACGCGATCCTCGCGGCGTCCCCACCGATTCGAGACGATGACCGCTGAAGGCATCACCGTGCACTACGACTTCGGGCGCCTCGACCCTCCGGAGGAGCTGCACTTCGATCGGAAGGGGTGGCGCCGCGGCACCTACCGGCTCGAGGCGTACTGGAACGGCTCGATCTTCGCCGGCGACGACATCCCTGCGCCGGAGGTCTGACTCCGCTATCGCGCCGTCCAGCCGCCGTCGACCACCAGCACGGTCCCCGTGACCAGGTTCGCTGCCGGCGACGCGAGGTAGATCACCGCGCCGGCGACATCGGTCGTCGTGCCCACATGACCCACCGGCAGTCGTTCCAGGACGTCGGCGAGGAACTCCGGCCGGTCGAGGCGCTCGGCCGTGCCGGGCGTCCGGATGAACGTCGGCGCCACGCTGTTCACCGTGACCCCGAAGGGCGCCCATTCGAGCGCGAGCACCTTCGTGAGCGCGATCACCGCACCCTTGCTGGCGCTGTAGGCGGCGTGCCGCGGGATCCCGACGAGGCCGGCCTGCGACGCCATGTTGATGATGCGGCCGTGGCGCTGCTCGACCATGCGGCGTCCAGCCGACTGACTCGCGAAGAACAGCCCGCGGACGTTCACGGCGAACAGCTCATCCCACTCCTCCTGCGTGGCGTCGAGGGCGTCGTGGTTCGTCCCGAGGCCCGCGTTGTTCACCAGGATGTCGATGCGGCCGAACCGCTCGACGGTGTCTTCCACGGCTCGCTCGATCGAGCCGCGGTCGGTGACGTCGAGCGTGACCGCATCGGCGTCGCCGCCGGCGTCGCGCACCTCGGCCACCACCGGCTCCGCGTCGCCGGGCGAGCGGACGCCGGCGGCCACCCGGGCGCCGGCCGCCGCCAGGGCCAGAACGAGGTCGCGACCGATGCCGCGCCCGGCCCCCGTCACGAGCGCCACCTCCCCGTCGAGGTCGAAGCTCGGCTGCTCCATCACGCTCTGATCCTCTCGCCCTTCGGGTCCCAGAGCGTGTCGTCGGCGACCTCGGCATCGACCCATTCCCCGAACACCTCGATCGCGACCTTCGTACCGATCTCGTCGAGCCCATCGGGAAGGTACGCGAACGCGATGCTCTTCCCGACGCGGTAGCCGATCCCGCCGGACGTGACCCGCGCGACGATCTCGTCGCCGGCGCGCACCGGCTCGTTCCCGAGCGTGGACGAACGGGCATCTGCGAGCGTCAGGCATCGGAGACGCCGGGTGACCCCTTCGTCGCGGAGCCGTCGCACCGCGTCGCGCCCCAGGAAGTCCGCATCCTTGTCGAACGCCACCGCGAAGCCCAGCCCCGCCTCGAGCGGGGAGTCGTCGGGGGTGATGTCCGCGCCCCACGACCGGTACCCCTTCTCGATCCGGAGCGAGTCGATCGCCCGATAGCCGGCGGGCAAGAGGCCGTGCGGCGCGCCGGCCTCGATCAGCCGATCCCACAGCCGCACCGCGAACTCGGTCGATGGGTACAGCTCCCAGCCCAGCTCGCCGACGTAGGTCACGCGCGCCGCGAAGCAGGGCACGTCTGCGACCTCGATGTCGCGGGCGGTGAAGTAGCGGAAGCCCTCGTTCGACAGGTCGTCGTCGCAGACCGACGCGAGGATCTCGCGCGCGGCCGGACCCCAGATCCCGAGACAGGCGAGGCCCGACGTGACGTCACGGACGAGGGTGTCCTGGCCTTCCTGGTGCCGGCGGATCCAGGCGAGGTCGCGGCTGCCGGAACCCGTCCCGGTGACGAGTCGGAACCGATCGTGGGCGAGGCGCGTGACCGTGAGATCCGACTCGATCCCACCTCGCCGGTTCAGCATCTGCGTGTACACGATGCGGCCGACCCGCACGTCCAGGTCGTTGGCGCACAGACGCTGCAGCAGGGAGACGGCGCCGGTGCCCGAGACCTCGAACTTCGCGAAGCTGGTCTCGTCGAACAGCGCCGCCCGTTCCCGGACGGCCAGGTGCTCGGCCACGATCGCCGTCGACCACTGCTCGCCGGCCCAGCCGCGCGGCCGCCGGTCCTCGTGGGCGGCATCCTCGTTCGACCGGAACCAGTTCGCACGCTCCCAGCCGGCCTTCTCGCCGAACTCGGCGTCCAGCTTCTCCAGGCGCCCGTACGTCGGGGCCATCCGGAGCGGCCGACCCGCCTCGTTCTCCTCGCCCGGATACCGGACGTCGTAGTGCTTCGCGTAGATCTCGTAGGCCTTCGCAAGCGAGTAGTCGCGGCTCGCGTATTGGCGCCCGAAGCGCCGGACGTCCATCTTCGACAGATCCATCGAGGGCTCGCCCTCGACGATCCACTCGGCGGTCCAGCGCCCGATCCCGGCGGCGCCGGTCACGCCGTGGGCGCAGAAGCCCGCCGCCACGAAGAATCCCGTCACCTCGGTCTCGCCCAGGATGAAGTCGTCGTCGGGCGTGAACGCCTCGGGGCCGTTGATGAACCGGTTGATCTCCGTGGTCTGGAGTGGCGGGATCAGCCGGAACGCGCCATCGGCGATCGACTCGAACCGCTCCCACTTCTCTGGGAGGAGGCGATGGTTGAAGTCCCGCGGGATCGGGTCGCTGACGTGCCACGGGTCGGGGTTCCGCTCGTAGCCACCGACCACAAGGCCGCCGACCTCTTCGCGCACGTAGACGAGGTTGTCGGGATCGCGGAGCGTCGGGAAAACGGCACGGACGCCATCGATCGGCCGCGTGATCAGGTACTGGTGCTCCATGGGGACCACGGGGATCTCGACGCCCGCCAGCCGCCCGAGCTCGTGTGCCCAGATCCCTCCGGCGTTCACGACGACCTCGGCCTCGATCGCGCCCTGGTCGGTCACTACGCCTGTCACGCGGCCGTCCCGTATCGAGATCTCCTCCACTCGCTCGCCCGTCCGCACCCGGGCGCCGGCTGCTTTGGCGCCGGCCGCGAACGAGAGCGTGAGTCCGGTCGGGTCGATGTGCCCGTCGGTCGGAACGAACTGGGCGCCGAGCACGCGCGACGCGTCGATCAGCGGGAAGCGTTCGAGAGCCTCCTCGGTCGAGACGATCTCGACCGGCAGCCCGAAGGACTTCGCCCACCCGGCCTGCCGTGCGAGCGCCTCCATCCGGTACGGCGAGGACGCGAGATGCAGGGTCCCCACCTGGTGCCATCCGGGATCGACGCCGGTCTCTTCCGCGAGCGTCGGGTAGAGCTCCGCGCCGTACATCATCATCCGCGTGTGGCTGACGGAGTTCCGGAGCTGGGCCACCAGGCCGGCCGAGTGGAACGTCGAGCCGCTCGTGAGCTCCCCGCGATCCACGAGCAACACGTCGGTCCAGCCCAAGCGTGTCAGGTGGTAGGCGATGCTCGTGCCCGCCACGCCGCCGCCGATCACGACGACGCGCGCACGATCGTCCGCCACCGCTCAGATCCCTCGCGCGGTCTCGAGCCAGTCGTCGAAGCGAGGGTCAGCCATCGTCGTGGAGAGCCGGTCGAAGTGCTTCGTCGCGTATTCCACGTAATCGATGTCGAGCGTGGAGAGACCCTGCTGCACGACGCCCCACATCGCCTCGCGGAAGTCGGACATGATCCGCATCAGCTTCAGGCGCGCGCGGTGCGCGTCGGTCGGCTCCTCGAAGTAGAGGGTCAGCAGCCGCTCCTGCGCATCGTCGGACAGCGCGTTGTTGATCGAGAGGTTCCCGAGATCGAAGAACGGGTCGCCCATACCCGCGTATTCGTGGTCCACGACCCAGACATGGCCGTCGCGGAGGAGGAAGTTCGCCTCGAGCAGGTCGTTGTGGCAGGGGAGGAGCGGCATCGGATCGCTCGCGAACGCGGCCTCGATCCGGGAGGCTTTCTCGTGCGCGCCGTCGAAGGTGTCGGGCACGATCACGCCGCGCTCCTCGGAGATCCGCCGATAGTCCTCCACGATCCGGAACGGGTCGAACGACCAGGAAAGGGTCGGGCCGGCGTGGATCGCCTTGATCGCGTCCACCACAGGAGCGAGGATCTCCTGGCGCTCGAGGTCGCCCTCGGAGAGCGCCTCCGCGTCGATCCAGCGGGTGACGAGGCAGCCGAGCTCCGGGAGAAACACGAACACCTCGGGCCCCACGCCGGCCCGGGCGGCTGCTCGGACCGAGTCTTGCTCGGCGGTCCGATCGATCCCGAGGAGCTCCGTCAACTTCTCGGAGAGGCGGAGGAAGAAGGTCTCGTCCTCGCCCACCGTCACCCGGAAGTTCCGATTGGTGCGACCTTCGGCGATCGGGATGATCTCGAGCTCCGCGCCCTCCCACGACGGGATCGCGCGGATCGCGGCGTCGAGCGCCGGGTCGGTGGATGCATCCGTGGCCATGGCGGCCGAACGCTAGCACCGGTGCAGTTCGAGGGTCGAACCGGAGTTCGCTATGCCTCCGGCGGACGCGGATGCGGCTCCCCGGCCCGGATGACCAACAGCGCCACGTCGTCGCGTTGCGGTGACGATCCGCGAGCGGCGCGGAGAGCCTCCTCCACCCCCGCAGCGGTCGCTTCGGCATCCCGGCCGAGTGAAGCCGCGAAGGCGTCGCGCAGTCTCTTCTCCCCGGCGACAACTTCGCGGCGCTGTTCGGTGGCGCCATCCGTGTAGATCAGCAAGGTATCGCCGGGATCCAGGTCGACGACCGAGTCCACCAGTGAGACCTCGGGGAGCACCCCGAGGAGCTGTCCCGGTTCCCCCACCGAAGACAGGCTCCCGTCTCGCCGAAGCAGCAAGGGGAGGGGGTGACCCGCTGCACACAGCGTGATCCGCAGATGGTCGCGGCTCGGCCGCAATCGCAGGTGGCAGACGGTGCAGAACCGCTCCTCGACGCTCTGCTCGAGGAGCGATCGGTTCAACTCGCGGAGCAACGCGCTCGGCTTGTGTTCGAACCGGGCCACCGCGCGCAACGTGTGTCGAGCCAGTCCCATGACCGCGGCCGCCTCCGGTCCTTTGCCGCAGACGTCGCCCACCGCCGCCGCCCAGTTCTTGTCACCGCAATCGAAGACGTCGTAGAAGTCCCCGCCGACCTCGTTCCCCTCGCCTACCGGCAGATAGCGCGCTGCGAGATCGACATGCGGGATGGAGGGAAGGCGTGGAGGCAGCAGGCTCCTCTGCAACACTTTGGCGGTGTGGTCCCGTTCCTCGTAGAGCCGCGCGTTGTCGATCCGGACGGCCGCTCGCCGGGCGATCTCCTCCGCCAATCGCACGTCCGACTCGCCGTACCGGATATCTGGGGTCGTGGAGACCAGGCTGAGGACGCCGAGCGTGCGACCACGAGCGATCAACGGGACGGACAGGTATGACTGGATACCGAGCTCCCGCACGATCCGCAGGTGTTCCTCGCCTTGGGTGATGGCCCGCAATGTTCGCGCCGACCCGGAGAACACCTGCGCCTCGCCGGTCGCCAAGGCCCGGGCGACCGGGTGCGAGCTCCCCGTTCGAGGCGCGTAGCCACGGAGCGATGCCGCCAAGGGTTGCTTCGACGGGTTCGCGTGCACCGCCGCGACCCGCTCGAGGGTGCCGGACTCTTGGACCAGGTCGATGAGGCACAGATCGGCGATCTCCCGCACCACCAGCTCGGCCAGACGCACGAAGGTTGCCGGGTAGTCGACTGAGACGGCGAGGAGCTCACTGACGTCGGAGACGAAGCGGACCCGTTGTCTCGCGGCCTCCGCTTGTGCTTGGGCCTCCGCCTCCGCTCGGACGAGCTCGGCGCCCTCTTCGATGAGCCGCTTCCGTTCGCTGATGTCGCGTAACGCGGCCAGGTAGATAGCCGGCCCCCCCGATCCGGTATCCACCCGGGTTGCGGACACGTCGACCTGGACGAGGGACCCATCCTTGCGCCGCAGGTCCACCTCCCCCGTCCAGCGCTCCTGATCGATGAAGCGTCGGAACTCCTCATCCGCCCAACCCGGTTCGGCCACAACCAGATCGAGGACGGTCATCGAGAGCAGCTCTTGTCGCTGGTACCCGACGAGCTCGGTCGCTCGCGGGTTCGCATCGATGCACAGGCCTTTTCGGTCGACGATGAGGATCGCGTCACCCGCGCTCTCGAACAGGGCCCGGTACCTCGCCTCAGCGGAAGCACCCTTGTTGTTCGATCCCTCAACGGGTCGATCGGTGCTGCCGGAGGGGCGTTCAGTATCGATCACAGCTGGGCTGTCCACCCCTTCCTGCCTTTCCTACAACAGCGACGACCTGACCTGGCCCAAGATTGAAGAGGTTACTTCCTCACCCTCCAAGAAAGCAAACCAGAAAACCTGGCACGGACGTTCAGGAGGAGTGGTTGCCGAAGGATTGAAGGTTTTCTGAGGAAGTTTGATGGGCAAACTGATTCACATTCGGCTAAGCTCACGCGCTGTGACAGCTGCCATCTATAGCATCGGGGCGGTGGCCCGGATGCTCGGCGTGCCCGCCGCCACCCTGCGCACCTGGGAAGAGCGGTACGGCGTCGTCATGCCCGATCGGAGCCTTGGTGGCCACCGCCTGTACACACGGGACCACGTCGAGCAGCTGCGTTTCATCCTCAGGAGCATCGAGGAGGGCATGCAGCCGGCCGATGCACATCGGCTCCTGACGGACCGTCTGAGCGACGATCCCGGTGGGAAGGTCGCCATCGGCGGATCCGAAACCCGGCTGGTCATCATGCTGGCGGAACGCGACCCGCACGCGGCTGAGCTCGCCGAGTACTTCCTGCGGACCGAGGGCTACGAGACGTTCATGGCGCTGGAGGCGCGCGAGGCGGAGGTCGTGTTCGAGGAGCGGTCGCCTCACCTCGCTGTGGTCGACCTCCTGATCTCAGGCGGGGCGGGGCCGGGTCTCTGCCGAACCTTCCGGGAACGGGGAGCGCTCGTTCTCGCGATTTCGCCGCTGGAGTCCCGCGACGAGGCCCTGGAATATGGGGCTGACGCGTTCCTTCAGAAGCCCCTCGACCCCCTGCAGCTCGTGTCGACCGTCAAGGATCTGCTCGGACAGAGCGCGTTCCTGCGAACCGAGGTGCTCGCGCCGTGACTGACCGCGTGTCCAGCGGCTCGGAACGGTTGAACGACATGTTGGGCGGGGGCCTGCCCGGCAACGGGATCAACCTCATCATCGGACTCCCCGGATCCGGGAAGACGATCCTCGCGCAGCAGTACGCGTTCCACAACGCCACGCCGGAGCGGCCGGCGATCTACCTCTCCACGGTTTCCGAGCCTCTCGAGAAGATCTTGCGGTACGGCCAGACGCTGAGCTTCTTCGACCAACGGGCGATCGGTACGGCGGTGTTCTACGAGGATCTGGGCGGGACCGTGAACGACGAAGGCCTTCCGGGAGTGCTTGAGAGGATCAGCGGCTTCCTCAAAGAGCGACGTCCCGGGACGATCGTCATCGACAGCTTCAAGGCCCTGCATCCATATGCGCGGAGGGACGAGGACTTCCGACGGTTCCTCCACGAGCTCGCCGGTCGGCTGTCCGCGTTCCCGGTGACGTCGTTCTGGGTGGGCGAGTACGGCTACGACGAGATCGCCGGGTCCGCCGAGTTCGCGGTCGCCGACTCGATCCTGTCGCTCTCCGTGGAGCGGAAGGGGGAGCGCGAGGTCCGTGTCTTCCAGGTGCTCAAGCTCCGTGGGAGCGACTTCCTCTCCGGCAAGCACGCTTACCGACTCTCCGGCGACGGGGTCGAATTCTTCCCCCGATTGGCCGACCCTGTCGATCAGGCCTCCTATGAGCTGGACGACGTCAAGATCTCATCCGGCATCACGATCCTCGACGAGATGCTCGGGCGAGGGTATTGGCCCGGGGCCTCAACCCTCGTGGCCGGGCCGTCGGGATCGGGCAAGACCCTGATGGGCTTGCACTTCATCTTCGAGGGAGCCCGGCAAGGCGAACCCGGTGTGATCGCCACACTCCAGGAGAACGCCGCCCAACTCGAGCGGATCGTCAACGGTTTCGGCTGGTCCCTCGATGAGGAGGGCGTCGAGCTCATGTACCGCACGCCCGTCGATCTCTACTTGGACGAATGGGTGCATGAGCTCCTGGAGAGAGTCGAAGCGACGGGAGCGCGCCGCATCGTGATCGACAGTCTCGGCGATCTGAGGGTCGCCTCGACCGATGAGACCCGTTTCCGCGAGTACGTGTACTCACTCCTCCAACGGTGCTCCCGTCACGGGGTGAGCGTGATGATGACCCAGGAGGTCGGAGAGCTGTTCGGTGTCACACGCCTGTCCGAATTCGGGATCTCTCACATCTCCGACAACGTCGTGCTGCTCCAGTTCCTCCGAGGGGATTCTCGTATCAAACGGGGGATCACGGTGATGAAGACGAGGGCGAGCGCCCACGACCCGCAGATCCGAGAATTCGAGATCACCGGAGATGGGTTCGTCGTCGGGGACCACTTCGACCCGGACCAGGATCTCGCGTGAGCGGCGGTTCTGTCGCCGCTCCGACGCGTGGGAGTTCCTGACGAAGGGTATGTGTCCCGCCCATGAGCGTGGTCAGGTCTCTGTGGGCGCAGGACTCCCGAGCGAGATCGGCGAGCGGTTCATCGAGGAGACCGATCTCCAGCGGTTCCCAACGCGTCGAGTTCCCAGTTGACGGATGCGGGCGACGACCGAGGGAATGGGCCGGCGTCGGATCCTGTAGTTGAGGATCGCGCGAATCGGCGTCGAGCGCCGGGTCGGTGGACGCATCCGTGACCATGGCGGCCGAACGCTAGCACCGGAAGCCACACCAGGTTTCCGCGATAGGTGACGTGGGAACGAAGACCCGGGATGAGCGTCGTGAAGTCTCTATGGGCCAGCATCCAGGGCGATCCATTGTTCATGCGCAAGCTGAACGGCTGGCTGACGATCTTCTGGATCCTGATGATCCCGATATCGATCCTCACCGGCTGGATCAGCAGCGTGACCTACGTCGCCGCCCTCTCGCTCTGGGCCCTGGTCTCCGGCCACTGGTCCGCGTGGCAGGCCGCTCGCGTGGAGGTGGAGCAGGCCAAGGAGGCCGAGAAGCGGGAGCAGGAGAAGCAGGATCTCCCGAGCGAGATCGTCGAGCTGATCCTCGAGCAGACCGATCTCCAGCGGGCCCGTACCGCGTCGAGCTCCGCCAGCTGACGGTGCCGGCCGACTACCGAGGGATGAAGCGGCGCCGGATCCTGTAGTTGAGGATCGTCAGGCCACCCATGAGCACGAGGAGGAGCGTCCATCCGACCGGCCCGGGCATCGTCTCCGGGAGGAAGCGCGTGATCAGGAGCCAGACGACCGCGTATTCGGCCAACTGAAGTCCGAACCACACGAACGGGATCTCGAGGGGATGGACGCGGGGGACGGGCGACTCCTCGTCGGGGAGCGGCTCCATGGGGTGATGGTATCTGGTCCCTCCGGCGCGGAGGCCATCGGCCGTCCGGGGGTTGACACTCCTCGGGCGAGCGCCGACACTGGCTCGACCATGAAGAGCGCGAGGATCACGCCGAGCACCGTCCTCGTACTTATTCGCTAGGCGCGGCCGGGCCCGAGAGCCCGCGTCCCGCGCCGACACCCTCGCCACGCGGGGGTTTTTTTCTGCCCACGACCAGCCGAAACACGGATAGAGACGACCGAGAAGACGAAAGGAGCATCCGATGCGCTACGAGTTCGAGAAGGAAGGCGCCACCGTCGCCAGCGTGCTGTGGGAGGGACCCGGCCAGGTGAGCGTCGAGACCGATGATCCGAGCACGAGGACGACCGTGGAGGGCTACCTGTCCTCCGAGGTCACCTACCTGAGCGGCTTCGGCGGGGAGGAGCTGCAGAGCAGGCGTCGCGATTGGACCCCGTGGGAGTTCGAGCGTGCCTGTCGCAACCTGGCCCGCCGTCTGGGCGCCACCGTGAAGCGGGTCGAGACCGGCCCCGTCGAGGAGCGGCAGGCGGTCGCGGGATGAAGGTCAGCGGCGCCCAGGCGCTGTTCAAGGCCCTCGAGGGCGAAGGCGTCGACATCGTCTTCGGGATCCCGGGCGGCGCGATCCTGCCCGCCTACGACCCGCTGATCGAGTCGGGTGTCCGCCACGTGCTGTGCCGGCACGAGCAAGGAGCCGGGCACGCCGCGGAGGGCTACGCGTGGGCCACCGGGAAGGTGGGCGTCGCGATCGCCACGTCGGGCCCGGGCGGCTGCAACCTCGTGACCGCGCTCGCCGACGCGAAGATGGACTCCGTTCCGATGGTCGCGATCACGGGACAGGTCCCCACGCCCGTCGTCGGCAACGACGCGTTCCAGGAAGCGGACATCACCGGCATCACGATGCCGGTCACGAAGCACAACTTCCTCGTGACCGATCCGGGCGAAGTCGCCGAGACGATCCGCGAGGCGTTCCACATCGCCCGCACCGGCCGGCCCGGCCCGGTCCTCGTGGACCTCCCGAAGGACGTGCTGGTGAACGAAACGACCTGGAGCTGGCCGGATCAGGTCGATCTGCCGGGCTACCGGCCCACGACCAAGGGCAACATGCGCCAGGTGGTGGAGGCCGCGAAGCTGATCCTCGAGGCGAAGCGACCGGTCCTCTACGTCGGCGGCGGCGTGATCAAGGCGGAGGCCACCGAGGAGCTGTACGAGCTCGCGACCGTGGGACACCTGCCGGTCGTCACGACGCTGATGGCGCGCGGCGCGTTCCCGGACGCCCACGAGCTGTGCCTCGGGATGCCGGGGATGCACGGCGTCTACACGGCGGTGACCGCGATGCAGAAGGCCGACCTGCTCGTCGCCGTCGGGGCTCGCTTCGACGACCGTGTGACCGGCAAGCTCGCCACGTTCGCGCCCGACGCGAAGATCGTGCACATCGACATCGATCCCGCGGAGATCGGGAAGAACCGCAAGGCCGACGTCCCGATCGTGGGGGACTGCAAGGACGTGACGGCGAAGCTCGTCGCGGAGCTCACGCGCCGTCAGGACGAGGCGGGCATCCCGGACAGGAGCCCATGGCTCGAGCAGCTCGCCACATGGAAGGCCGAGCAGCCGCTCCGCTACGACCAGGAGCCGGACGGGCCGCTCAAGCCGCAGTACGCGATCGAGCGTCTCCGCGCGCACAGCGACGGCGACACGATCGTCGTGGCCGGCGTCGGCCAGCACCAGATGTGGGCGTCGCAGTTCTGGTCCTTCGAGAAGCCGCGCACGTGGATCAACTCGGGCGGGCTCGGCACGATGGGCTTCGCGGTGCCGGCGGCGCTCGGCGCGGCGGCCGGGCAGCCGGACCGGCGCGTCATCGCGATCGACGGCGACGGCTGCTTCCAGATGACCTCGCAGGAGCTCGCCACCTCGACGACGGAGAAGATCCCGTTCGTCACCGCCATCATCAACAACGCGTACCTCGGCATGGTGCGACAGTGGCAGGAGCTCTTCTACGAGGAGCGCTACTCCCAGGTGTACCTGGGCTACGACGTGCCCGACTACGTCAAGCTCGCCGAGGCGTACGGTGCGGTCGGTCTGCGCGCCGAGCGGCCCGAGGAGGTCGACGCGGTGATCGAGAAGGCCCTGTCGGTCGACGACCGGAGCGTGGTGATCGACTTCCGTTGCGACGCCAACGAGATGTGCTTCCCGATGGTCCCTGCCGGCGCATCGAACGACGACATCATCACGGGGCCGGAGGGCCTGCAGCCGCAGGACGACCCGGCGGAGGCCCCGATCGCATGAGCCTGCACACGATCTCCGTTCTGGTCGAGGACAAACCCGGCGTCCTGACGCGCGTCGCCGGCCTGTTCTCGGCGCGTGGCTACAACATCGACTCGCTCGCCGTCGGACCCACGGAGGCTGAGGGCCTCTCCCGGATGACGATCGTCGTGAACGTCGAGTCGAAGTCCCTTGAGCAGGTGACGAAGCAGCTGAACAAGCTGATCAACGTGATCAAGATCCTCGAGCACGAGCCCGGCTCGGCCGTGGAGCGGGAGCTGATGCTCGCCAAGGTGCGGGCGAAGGGTGACGCGCGAGCGAGGATCATGGAGATCGCCGAGGTGTTCCGCGTGAGCATCGTCGACGTGACGAAGACGACCCTCACGGTCGAGGCCTCCGGCAAGCCCGAGAAGCTCGAGGCCCTCCGCGAGCTGCTGTCCGAGTTCGGGATCGTGGAGCTCTCGCGGACCGGGCGGATCGCGCTCGCGCGGGGGGACCGGGGGATCAGGGAGAAGGGCGGTCTGCGGGTCGCGAAGGCCGTGGGGGCGGAGGACTCATCGGAGTGGACCGGCGGGGGCGTCTAGGGGGACCAACGATGGCGACGATCTACCACGAGCAGGACACCGACGTATCCGCGCTGGCGGGGCAGAAGATCGCGATCCTCGGGTTCGGGTCGCAGGGCCACGCGCACGCGCAGAACCTGAAGGACTCGGGACACGACGTGCGCGTGGGCCTGCGACCCGGCTCCTCGAGCCGCACCAAGGCGGAGGAGGCTGGTCTCCGGGTGGCCGACACCGCGGACGCGGTCGCGGACGCCGACGTCGTGATGGTCCTGCTCCCCGATACCTCGCACGGGAAGGTGTATGCGGAGGAGGTCGCGCCGCACCTGAACGCCGGCGACATGCTGATGTTCGCCCACGGCTTCTCGATCCACTTCGGGACGGTCACCCCGCCGTCCGGCGTCGACGTCACGATGATCGCGCCGAAGGGACCCGGCCATCTGGTGCGGCGCACCTACGAAGAGGGCATCGGGACGCCCGCGCTCGTCGCGGTTCACCAGGACGCCACCGGGAAAGCCCGCCAGCGCGCGCTCGCGTACGGCAACGGGATCGGCGCCGCCCGCGCGGGCATCATCGAGACGACGTTCAAGGAGGAGACCGAGACCGACCTGTTCGGCGAGCAGACGGTGCTGTGCGGCGGGCTGTCCGAGCTGATCCACTCCGGCTTCGACACGCTCGTGGCGGCCGGCTATCAGCCGGAGATCGCCTACTTCGAGTGCCTCCACGAGGTCAAGCTGATCGTGGATCTGATCTACGAGGGGGGTCTCTCCTGGATGCGCCACTCCATCTCCGACACCGCCGAGTGGGGTGACTACGTCTCCGGCGCGCGCGTGATCGACGACGGCACGCGCGAAACGATGCGGCAGCTCCTCGAGGAGATCCAGGACGGATCGTTCGCGAAGCGCTGGATCGCCGAGGCCGACGGTGGGTTCCCGGAGTTCCTGGCCAAGCGGCGCGAGGCGCGAGCGTCCCAGCTCGAGGACGTCGGCCGGCAGCTGCGGACGATGATGCCGTGGCTGCAGAGCGAGGACAAGGTGCCGCCGTCGTGAGCGACCCCGACGTAGTCCGGTTCTTCGACACCACCCTGCGCGACGGCGAGCAGGCGCCCGGCATCGCGCTCTCCAAGGACGAGAAGGTCGAGATCGCGGAGCAGCTCGCCCGGCTGCAGGTCGACATCCTGGAGGCCGGCTTCGCGATCTCCTCCGACGGTGAGTTCGATGCCGTTCGCGAGATCGCGACGAGCGTGAAGGGCCCGGTGATCGCGTCGCTCGCTCGCGTGGTCCCCGGCGATATCGAGCGCGCCGCGGAGGCGCTGAAGGGCGCCGACCGGTTCCGGATCCACGTGTTCATCTCGACGTCGCAGATCCACATGGAGGACATGCTCCGGATGTCCCACCGGCAGGTCCTCGACGGGATCGGCGAAGGGGTGAAGCTCGCGGCTGGCTACACCGACGACGTTGAGTTCAGCGCCCAGGACGCCACCCGGACGGAGCTCGACTTCCTCCTCGAGTGCTTCGACGTCGCGGTGAAGGCCGGGGCGACCACCATCAACGTCCCCGACACGGTCGGGTACGCCACGCCCGCGGAGTTCGGCGAGCTCGTACGGATCGTGCGGGATCGGACCCCGGAGCACGTGGCCATCTCCACCCACTGCCACAACGACCTGGGGCTCGCGGTCGCGAACTCGCTCGCCGGCGTGGAGAACGGTGCGCGCCAGGTGGAGGTCGCCGTGAACGGGATCGGCGAGCGCGCGGGGAACTGCTCCCTCGAGGAGATGGCGATGATCGTCCGGACGCGCCGCGAAGCGCTTGGAGTTCGCCACGGCCTCAACCTGAAGGAGATCGTGCGCACGTCGCGGCTCGTCTCGGCGCTCACCGGGTATTCCGTCCAACCGAACAAGGCGGTCGTGGGGGCGAGCGCGTTCGCGCACGAGAGTGGCATCCACCAGCACGGTGTGCTCGCCAACCGCGCGACGTACGAGATCATGGATCCGGTCGAGATCGGGCTCGAGGGCAACCAGATCGTCCTGGGGAAGCACTCCGGTCGCCACGCGTTCGCCGACGCGCTCGACAAGGTGGGCATCTCGATCGACGACGACCACATGAACAGGGCGTTCGCGCGTTTCAAGGAGCTCGCCGACCGAAAGATCCAGATCACGGACCAGGATCTCGCCGCGATCGTGTCCGAGGAGGTCGGGAGCGGGAAGGAGGATCTTCTCGTCCTCGAGTCCCTGGCCTCCGGCGGCGGCACGCACCTGGCGCCGACGGCGACCGTGAGGCTCCGCCGCGGCGACGAGGTGATCGAGGAATCCGCGATGGGCGACGGGATGATCGACGCCGCCTGCGGCGCGATCCAGCGAGCGGCGGGCGTGGAGGCGAAGCTGATCACGTTCAACGTGTCGTCGGTCACGGGTGGTTCGGACGCTTTAGGAGATGTCGTCGTCCAGCTGGAGATCGACGGGCGGAGGGTCACGGGCCGCGGGGTCGCGACCGACGTGGTGGAGGCGAGCGCGAGGGCCTACCTCGCCGCGATCAACCGGGCGGCGCTGGTGGCTGAGGTGTCGGTGACCACCGGCGAGAACGAGACCTCACCAGAGGTGACGCCGTGAGCGCTGTCGCGACCGAGGTCCGCCCGGCGCGACTCGGCGCCGGGACACGGCCCTACCGGATCGGCGTGATCCGCGGGGACGGGACGGGCCCGGAGGTGGTCGCCGAGGCCCTCAAGGTCCTCGACGCCGTGCGCGGGGACGTCAACATCGAGCTCGTGGAATTCGATCTCGGCGCGGACCGCTACCTCCGGACCGGGGAGACCCTGCCCGACGAGGAGCTCGAGACGATGCGCGGTCTCGATGCGATCCTGCTGGGTGCGGTGGGCGACCCGCGCGTCCCGCCCGGGGTGCTCGAACGCGACCTGCTGCTGCGGATCCGTTTCGAGCTCGACCAGTACGTGAACCTGCGTCCCGTGATCCGGTTCCCCGGCGTGCAGACGCTCGTGCCGTCCCACACCGAGGACGACGTGAACATGGTCGTGATCCGGGAGAACTCCGAGGGGCTCTACAGCGGCGTGGGCGGGTTCCATCGCAAAGGGTCGCGTCACGAGGTGGCCGTCCAATCCTCGGTGAACACGCGGCACGGCGTGGAGCGGATCGTCCGTTTCGCGTTCGACCACGCGATGCTGCCCGGGAGACGCCGTCACCTCACGCTCGTCCACAAGACCAACGTGCTGACGTTCGCCGGCGATCTGTACCAGCGGGTCGTGAACGAGATCGCGCTGGAGTATCCGGACGTGACGACCGACTACGTACACGTGGACGCCGCGTGCATCTACTTCCTGGATCAGCCGTCGCGCTTCGACGTGATCGTCACCGACAACATGTTCGGCGACATCATCACGGACCTCGGCGCGATGATCCAGGGAGGGATGGGTATCGCCGCCGGCGGGAACATCAACCCGAGCGGCGTGTCGATGTTCGAGCCGATCGGCGGCACGGCTCCGTCCGAGACCGGCAAGGGGACGATCAACCCGCTCGCTGCGATCGGCGCGACCGGCATGCTGCTCGCCCAGCTCGGCGAGGAACGAGCCGCCCACCGCATCGACGCCGGGATCCGATTCGCCTGCACGAAGCTCGCGTCGATGCGCGCGGGCGAGATGGGCTACTCGACCCGCGAGGTCGGCGATCTCGTCGTGGAGGCGGTGTCCTCGTGACCGGTCCCCGCGTCGAGCTCTACGACACCACGCTGCGTGACGGCGCGCAGGCGCCCGGCCTCTCCTACTCGGTGGAGGACCGCATGCGGATCCTCCACAAGCTCGACCAGCTCGGCCTGCCCTACATCGAGGGCGGTTGGCCGGGCGCGAACCCGCGCGACACGGAGTTCTTCCGCCTCGCCACGAAGGAGACACTCGATCACGCGGAGCTCGTCGCGTTCGGGATGACCCGGCGAGCGGGCGAGAAGGCGGAAGACAGCGCGATCCTGCGCGATCTTCTCGACGCCGGGACCGAAACGGTCACGTTCGTGGGCAAGAGCTGGGACGTCCACGTCGAGAAGGCCCTCCGGACCGACCTCGAGGAGGGCGTGGCGATGGTCCGCGACACCGTCCGGCATCTCCGGGCCCAGGGCCGCCACGTCTTCTTCGACGCCGAGCACTTCTTCGACGGCTACCTGGGGAACGCGGACTTCGCGATCCGGGTGCTCGAGGCGGCGGCCGAGGAAGGCGCCGAGCGCCTGGTGCTCTGTGACACGAACGGCGGCACGCTGCCGTCGGACGTCGCGCGCATCGTGGGGGAGGTCCGCGCCCGCGTGGACGGCGTCCCGCTCGGGATCCACACGCACAACGACGCCGGGTGCGCGGTGGCCTCCGCCCTCGCCGGCGTCGAGGCCGGCGTCCTCCAGGTCCAGGGCGTCGTGAACGGCTACGGCGAGCGCACGGGCAACGCCGACATCGTGCCGATCGCCGCGAACCTCGTGCTGAAGATGGACGCCGACTGCCTCCCGCCCGGTGCGGTCGAACGCTTGACGGAGGTCGCGCACTACGTCGCGGAGGTCGCGAACGTCGCCCCCGATTCACGGCAGCCCTATGCGGGCCGCTTCGCGTTCACGCACAAGGCGGGCTTGCACGCGAGCGGTGTCGCCCGGTTCAGCGAGGCGTACGAGCACGTCTCTCCGGACGCCGTGGGCAACCGGCGTGGCGTGGTCGCGTCGGACCTCGGAGGCGCCGCCACGCTGAAGATGAAGGCGGCCGAGTTCGACTTCGCGATCGAGGACGAGGCCGTACCGGTGGTCCTCGACCAGCTGAAGGAACGCGAGGCTCGCGGCTACACGTTCGAGCTCGCGGATGCATCCCTCGAGCTCCTGATGCGGCGGGCGTCCGGATGGACGCAGCCGTTCTTCGAGATCGACAGCTACCGCGTGCACGTCGAGGAGCGTGTCGGCGACGGCGAGTCGCCGCTCGCGGAGGCCACCGTGAAAGTGCGCACGAAGGGCTCGCGGCACATCGAGTCCGCGGAGGGCCACGGACCCGTCGGCGCGCTGGACGATGCGCTCCGCAAAGCGCTCACCAACGACTATCCGGAGCTCCGGCACATCGAGCTCGAGGACTACCGGGTACGGGTGCTCGCCGAGACGCACGGGACGGGGGCGGTGGTCCGCGTGCTGATCGATTCCTCCAACGGCGAGCGTTCCTGGACCACGGTCGGGGTCAGCGAGAACATCATCGAGGCGTCGTGGGAAGCCCTCACGGACGCGTACCTGTTCGGGCTGCTACATCCTCGGGAGATCGTCGAGCCCTGACCACGATGGGCCGAGGACTCCATCCCACGGTGACTGGGAACATGGGCTGATGGAGCTGCGAACGATCGGATCGATACCGGTGCCGCTGGCGGGTATCGGCTGCAACAACTTCGGGCGGCGGATCGACGAGGAGCGGACACGGGAGGTCGTCGACGCGGCCTTCGAAGCCGACGCCACGCTGTTCGACACCGCCGACCTCTACGGCGACGGACATTCGGAGGAGTTCCTCGGTCGGGCCCTCGGCTCCCGGCGCGACCGGGCCGTGATCGTCTCGAAGTTCGGGATGCGCACCCCGCCGGAGGGGATGACCGGGGGCGATCCCCGATGGGTGGTGCGGGCGTGCGAGGACAGCCTCGGCCGGCTCGGAACCGACCGGATCGACGTCTACCTGCTCCACACGCCCGACGACGCGACACCGATCGGCGACACGCTCACGGCGATGTCGAAGATGGTGGACGAGGGGAAGGTCCGCGAGATCGGCTGCTCGAACTTCTCAGCGAAGCAGCTCGACGAGGCGGAGGAGGCAGCGCATGAGCTCGGGATCCGCTCGTTCGTCACCGTCCAGAACGAGTACAGCCTCCTCCTGCGCGAGCCCCAGGACGAGGTGCTCCCCGCCTGCCGTCGGCTGGGGATCAGCTTCATGCCGTACTTCCCACTCGCATCGGGGCTCCTGACCGGGAAGTACCGACGCGGGGAGCCGCCCGCGCCGGGAACCCGGATGGCCGGCCGCGACGGCTGGGACGAGTTCCTGACCGACGAGCGGTTCGACGTCGTCGAGCGCGTGAGTCGGTTCGCGGAGGCGCACGGCCACACCATCCTCGAGCTCGCGATGTCCTGGCTGGCCGTCCAGCCGGAGATCGCCACGGTGATCGCCGGGGCGACCACCGCCGAGCAGGTGCGGCAGAACGCCGAAGCGGTCGAAGCGTGGCGGCTCACCGATGACGAGCTCGCCGAGATCGACGAGCTGCTCACCTAACCAGCTGTAGCCGCAGGACGCCGCGAAGGATGACTCGGGTCCCTAGGAGACGGGCGGCGTCCACTCCTCCCGGAGCACGCTCATCACGAGCTCGTCGTGCCGAGCACCGTCGTACCAGGCATGAGCGCGGAGCCTTCCCTCCTCCACGAACCCGGCCTTGCGATAGGCACCCACCGCTCGCTCGTCGTCCGCGAGGACGCGGAGGGAGATCCTCGCGAGATTGAGATGGCGGAAGCTGTAGTCCAGCAGCGTGCGGACGGCGTCCTGCCCGTACCCCTTGCCCCAGTAGTCCCTTCCGAGCCTGATCCCGATCTCGGCTCGCTGCTGGAAGTGGTCGATCGCATGCAGGCCGCACATCCCGATCGTCTCGTCGCCGACATCGATCGCGAACCAGGCCGAGTCCGTGTGACGCTCCTCGAGCCAACGGCGATCGCGAGCCTCGATCTCCTCGAGGGAGATCGGCAAGGGCGGATCGTGGGTGGCGAGCGCGCGCACTTGGATCGTCTCTACCAGCTCGTAGAGGCGCTCGCGGTCCCTCTCCTGGATCGGACGCAGCACGACCCGGTCGCCCTCGAGCATGAACGGAGCCTACGTGAACCCTCCACAGCTCATTCATGGCTCCTTCACACCACGACGCGAGGCTGCATTCAGGGATGGGAGGGACCCATCCGGCAAGGAGGTTCGAGATGCGACGCGGGTTCGGATGGGGCGCCGCGATCCTGGTGATCCTGCTGTTGGTGGGGGTCGGGATCGGTGCCTACAACTGGGGCGTCACGGAAGGGCTGGAACGAACCGGCGAGGGCGTCGAAGTCGTCCGGTACGTCGGCGGCCATGGGTTCGGCTTCTTCCCGTTCTTCCTCTTCTTCCCGCTGTTCTTCCTGGCGCTGTTCGCGTTCAAGGGCGCGATGTGGCGCCGGCACGGGGATCACGACGGCGGGCAGGGCCCGGGTGGTCACGGCCCGGGTGGTCACGGCCCGGGTGGCAAAGGCCGGTGGGAGCAGGGATACGAGGAATGGCACCGCCGCCAGCACGAGAGCGGCGGCGGTTCGGGTGGGCAGGATCCGCCCGTCCAACCACCCAACTAGGGTTGCGGGAGAGCAGGTCTCGGAGATCGAGGCCTGCTCCCCGCGTGACGGTCTCCGGGAGGGACCTCCATAGTTCCTGGGTGGGAGTCGCGCTTCTGGCAGTGGTGTCCGCCGTCTCGCTCCAGGTCCTTCGGGTGTTCTTCCCGATCGTCTTCGACGGTTTCGAGGACGTCGGGTATGCGCCGGCGGCGGCCGTCGCGGTCGGGATCCCCGCGCTCGGGTCGATCCTCGGTTGGGCGTTCCGCGAGGCGATCGGCGATCGGCGCTCGGTCCTCCTCGGCGTCGGGCTCCTAGCGGCGGGCCGGATCGCTCTCCAGGTCGCCGGGACGATCCCGTTCTGGCTCGTGGCGATCACCACCGCCGCTGCGTTCTGGGCGCTCATGTCGATCGTGGCGACCGGCTCCGCCGGACGAGCACGCGGGCCGGTACAGGGCTTGCTGCTGGGCTTCGCGGTCGACGTCGCGATCCGAAGCGTCTTCCGCGGTTGGGACCCCGTGTGGCAGGAGGGGCCGCTTCCATGGGTCGTGGCGGTCTCGGTCTCGCTGGGAGCGATGATCTTGGTGATCGTGACGTCGCGCTCGGTGCGGAGCAACGGAGCGGGCGTGTCGTGGGTCGCTCTGGCCGCGATCGGCCCCTTCCTTTTCCTCCACGCACTCTTCCTGCAGAGTGCCCCGTTCGTGGCATCTCGATCCGGCGTGACCTCGGCTCGGGCCGTCGCCATCATCCTCGCGCTCGACGCAGCGACGATCCTCGTGGTCGGCGCGTGGCCACGCTGGCGGATCTCGCTGGCGGTGATGTCGTTGGTGGGCGTGGTCGGCCTCCGGTTGGGACCCGGCCCGGGAGTGCTGATCTTCATCGGACTCGCGTATCTGGGGACCGCCGCGATGCTCGTTTTTGCCCTCCGATCGTCCGGGGGACGGGGTCGCGTCTTCCAGCTGCTCGCTCACGCCGGCGGGCCCGCCGTGCTCGCGATGCTGGTCGTCGTTTACCAGAAGCCGAGACCGCTCCCGCTGCCGGGCGGATCTCTCCTCGACGCCGCGACGATCGCGCTCCTCCTGCTGGCGTGGGTGGGTACGACATCCCGTGCGGGTCGCCTCGTTCCTCTCGGTCGAGGTGCTGCCTTCGGTGCGACCCTCCTCCTCGGAGTCCCGCTGGGCCTCTGGTTGTCGACCCCGACGCCCGCGGCCCGCGCCTCGAGCGCTCCTCGGGAGATCAGGGTGCTCGACTACAACGTCCACTCGGCGGTGAACGACGGTCAGGTCGAACTGGAGGCCCTCGCGTCGACGATCGAGGCACGGAGGGCATCCATCGTGGTCCTGCAGGAGGCCAGCCGTGGCTGGCCCGTGACCGGGATGACCGATGTGGTCGAGTGGCTCTCGTGGCGGCTCCGCATGCCGTACCTGTTCGGGCCGGCAGGGGACGGGCCGTACGGGAACACGATCCTGTACCGGCCGACGCTCCGGGTCCTCACGACCGAGCAGGGGTCGCTCCCACAAGGTCGGGGGCTGCATCCGCGGAGCTACCTCGCCGTGACCTTCGCCGATCCGCTCCGCGTGGTCGCCACCCATCTCGATGGCGAGGAGGAAGCTCGAACCCGGCTCCTGCAGATCGACGCCCTCCTGCGTTCGATCGACGACGCGGACGACACCATCGTCGCCGGCGATCTGAACGCGGAGATCGGGTCTCCGGAGCTGGCGAAGTTCCAGGACGTCGGTTTCACCACGGTCCAGGTCCTGACGGGGGAATGGGCGGCCACGTTCCCCGAGGAAGGTGAGATCTTCGATCACATCTTGATCGGGAGGCATCTGACGGCGACCGACGTCGCGGTCGGACGGACCGACGTGTCCGATCACTTCCCGGTCGTCGCGACGATCCGTCGCCGCTGACGCACGTGGGCCGTGACCCGGTCCCTCCGTTCGTTCATGGGTCCTTCACAAGCCCGGCGTAGAGTCGCCGGCATGAAGACCGTCCTCGTCGTCGAAGACGAGATGAAGATCGCGCGCGTCGTGCGTGACTACCTCACCGACGCCGGCTTCGACGTGGTCGTGGCCTCCAACGGCGAGGCCGCGCTCGCGAGTGCCCGTGGATCGAGGCCCGACCTCGTCGTGCTCGACCTCGGTCTCCCCGGCATCGACGGGCTCGACGTGGCGCGCGAGCTCCGCGGCTCCTCGCACGTCCCGATCGTGATGCTCACGGCACGCGGCGAGGAGACCGACCGGATCGTCGGCCTCGAGCTGGGGGCCGACGACTACGTCGTGAAGCCGTTCAGTCCGAAGGAGCTGGTGGCGAGGGTGCGGGCCGTCCTCCGCCGTTCCTCCACGGCGGAGATGTTGCGGGAGCAGCCGGTCCGCGTGGCAGACGTCGAGATCGACCCCCAGCGGATGCGGGTCACGGCGAGCGGCCGGCCCATCGAGCTGACGCCCACGGAGTTCCAGCTCCTCGCCGCGCTCGCCCGCGAGCCGGGGCGCGTGTTCACGCGAGGGCAGCTGCTGGACGCGATCCACGGCATGGCGATCGAGTCCTACGAGCGCGCGATCGACGCCCACGTGAAGAACATCCGGAAGAAGCTCGAGCTCGAGCCCGGGAAGCCGCGCTACGTCCTGACCGTCCACGGCGTCGGATATCGGTTCGCGGATGCCTGACGATCGCCACCATCCGCATCCGCATGGTCCGCCGTGGGGCGAGGGTCCGCCATGGGGAGGGCCGTGGGGCGGAGGGCCGTCGGGGCGAGGGCCGTGGGGATCGGGACGGCCTCCGTGGTGGCCCGAAGGCGAGGATTGGCCGCCGCGCGGGCCAGAGGCGTGGCGCGGGATGCGCCGCCACTTCTTGGGCAAGTTCGTCGTCATCCTGGCGGTCGCCGTCGCGGCGATCGTCGGTCTCTCCGCGCTGGTGGGCGGCTTCTTCTTCCGCGGGGACGAGCACCGTGGGCCGTTCTTCCCGATCGGCTTGGTCCTCGTGGTCCTCGTGGTGCTCTTGGTGGTGCGGGCCGGCCGACGGTTCGCCTCGCCGGTCGTCGACGTGATGGCGGCGGCCGACCGTGTCGCAGCGGGCGACTACGAGGCGCGTGTCGAGGTCCGCGGACCCCGCGAGGTGCAACGCCTCGGCGCGGCGTTCAACTCGATGACGGAACGGCTCGGCTCGAACGAGGACCGCCGCCGCCAGCTCCTCGCCGACGTCGCGCACGAGCTCCGGACGCCGCTCTCCGTGATCCAGGCCAACCTCGAGGCGCTCGTCGACGGCCTCTACCCGACCGACGAGACCCATCTGCGGTCCGTCCTGGACGAGACGAAGGTCATGGCGCGACTGCTGAACGACCTGCAGACGCTCTCGACGGCCGAGGCCGGCGCGCTGACCCTGCACCGTGAGCTCACCGCGCCACGCGACCTGATCGAGAGCGCGGTGGGATCGTTCGCCGCCCAGGCCGGCGAGGCCTCCGTCCGACTCGACACCCGCGTGAGCGAGTCGCTGTCGGAGATCGACGTCGACCGGCTGCGCATCGGCGAGGTCCTCGGCAACCTGTTGTCCAACGCGCTCCGGCACACGCCCGCCGGGGGCTCGGTCACGCTCGAGGCGTTCGCCGCGGGGGAGGGTGTCGGTCTCTCGGTCACCGACACCGGCACGGGGATCCCGCCGGAGCGGCTCCCGCACGTGTTCGACCGATTCTCGCGAGCTGCGGACTCGCCCGGCACCGGTCTCGGGCTGGCGATCGCGAAGTCACTGATCGAGGCACATGGCGGCGAGATCCGAGCCGAGAGCACCACCGCCGGCACGACGATCGCATTGACGTTCCCCGGGTAGGTGGCAGCGTGGCTCCTTCGAAGCTGCCGAAACCGGCCGACGAGACGAAGGAATTCTTCGCGTCCCTGGTGCCCGATCATCCGGCGGTGGCGATCCGTCCGATGTTCGGCCAGCTCTCCGCGTTCGTGAACGGCAACATGTTCATGGGCATCTTCGGCGAGGATGTCCTCGTGCGGCTCCCGGAAGCCGATCGCGCCGACGTCCTCGGTGCGGGAGGAAGCGTCTTCGAGCCGATGGCCGGCCGCCCCATGAAGGAGTACGTCGTGCTGCCTGACGCCTGGCGCGACGACCCGGACCGCATCCGCGATGGGCGGCTCGGTCGCTCGATCATGCCGAGGAGCTCCCACCCAAGCAGCCCAAGCAGAAGAAGCGGAAGTCCTGAGGCTTCTCCATATCCCGAGGAGGGTATGGGGCTCCCGGAGGTGATCGAGGATGCGTGTGACGTTCGTCGGCGGCCCGCTGGACGGGCGCGATGAAGAGATCCCCGACGAGACGCTCGAGGAGGGGCACCCCGTGTATTGGCCGGAACGGCCGGAGACGGATGACGACACGGATCCGGAGCAGCCGGGACTCGACGGTGTCGTGGAGTACCTCTACGACGGGAACGGCCGCGCGAGCTACGTCGGCGGCCGGCTGGAGGACGCGTAACCTCGGCGGATGCCCGTCGAGGTGTACGTCGAGGCCACCGGGAAGCGCGCCTTCGTCGGCGCGGTCGATTGGCCGGGATGGTGCCGGTCCGGCAAGGACGAGGATGCCGCGCTCGAGACGCTCTTCGGGTACGGCTCGCGCTACGCGCACCTCCTGAAGGGATCGGGCATCCGCTTCGCCGCACCGGCGCGTCCCTCGACGCTCTCGGTCGTGGAACGGATGAAGGGCGATGCCACCACCGACTTCGGCGCCCCGTCGATCGCGCCGAAGGCCGACGCCACGCCGATCGATCGACGCTGGCTCACGCGGAACGAGAGGATCCTCCGGGCGTGCTGGGAGTCCTTCGATCGGGCCGTCGCGGGAGTGACGGGTGAGCTCCGCAAGGGGCCGCGCGGCGGTGGGCGGGAGGTCGACGCGATCGTCGGTCACGTCGTCGGCGCCGAAGGAAGCTACCTGCGCATGATCGCCGGGAAGCCGCCGACCTTCGCGGAGAACGACGCATCGGCCGCGCGGGATCCGGTCCGGGCCGCGGTGCTCGAGGGGCTCGAACGTGCGGCCGTCGACGGCATCCCCGAGAAAGGGCCCCGTGGCGGCGCCCGATGGTCCGCGAGGTACTTCGTGCGGCGCGACGCATGGCACGTCCTCGACCACGCGTGGGAGATCGAGGATCGCTCGTCAGCCGAGGCGTGAGCCCTCCTCGCGAGCCGTGCTCGCCGGGCGGGGGAGCCACGACGTCGACGCCAGGGCCAGGTGTTCGAGCTCCAGCCTGGCGAGCGCCTCGTACCGGCCGGCCGCCAGGTCGGCGACCGGATCCTCGCTCGCCGTGCGGAGCTCTCGGAACAGCCGGCCTGCCACGGCGCGGTTGGCGAGGTAGGCGAGCGCCACGCCGTCCCCGCTCTTCAAGGATCTCTTCAGCGCGCGGCGCTCCCGTTCGCGGGACAGGCGAGGGGGGACCCACACCGCGAGCACCGGGAGCGTCGGTCCCGCGGCCAGGCCGACCCCGATCAGCAACGCCAGCGTGTCGATGTCCTGCTCGACGGATCTGCCGTTCTGGACCGTCTCGTCCCCGATGGTGCGGATCTCGTCCGCGACGGCTTCGAACCCCCCGCCGACGAGCGGCACCTCGGAGAGGCGACCGACGGCGTCACCCGCGCGATGGATCGCTTGACCGGCCCCTTCCACGCTCTCGCCGACGGCGCCGAGCCGTTCGACGAACGTGCCCACCGAGATCCCGAGCACGATCCAAACCACGGTCCACAGGAGCACGAGTAGGTCGATCGCGACGACGGACCGTTGCGGGAGCCGCGATTCGATCGATCCGAGCATGTGAGAACACCTTGCCCAGCGGCAGCGTGAGGGAAACGCTCTCGAGTGCCCTGGCGCGTCTCCGGAGCTCTGGGGGAGAACGCGCAGCTTGCAGGTATCCTGGTGGATATCGGTCGGCGCGCGGAACGGAGCGCAGCCACCGACGGATCGCTCGGCACACGGCTCAGCGCGGGGATCGCCGCGTGCGCCGGGCGGCGCACGAACGAGACAGAGGAGATGACCATGCCGGAGACCTTCGGGAAGCGACAGCGCAAGGACGTGAAGGCGAAGAAGGCGGCGGCGGCGGAGGAGCGGCGGCTGGCTCGCGTGCAGCGACGCCGGGATCGTGAGGCCGGACTGATCGAGCCGGGACCGCCCGTGGCAACGCCCGAGGAGATCGAGTCGCAGCTGGGGATCGTTCCGCCGGGGCTCGCGGACTGACCGACGCCGGCAGGAGGAGGATCCGCCGGCACGCGGCGGGCACGCTTCGCGGCCGGCCGGAATACGGGCACCGGAACTGAGGTTCGGGAGAAGACATGCCCGCGATCACCGTCGACGACGCCACCGCGCTCCCGCGCCTCCCCGAGGCTCATGGATCGTCGGTGGTCCGCCCGGTCCGCGCGGTCGTGACCGCTCCGGGGGGCTTCGAGGGCGAGGGGTTCCCGGTCCGCCGGGCCTTCGCCGGCGTCGAGCTCACCGACCTCGATCCCTTCGTCCACATGGACCAGATGGGTGAGGTCGAGTACGCGCCGGGCGAGCCGAAGGGCACGCCCTGGCACCCGCACCGCGGCTTCGAGACCGTCACCTACATGCTCGACGGGATCTTCGAGCATCAGGACTCGAACGGCGGCGGGGGCGTGATCACGAACGGCGACACGCAATGGATGACGGCCGGCGCCGGGATCCTGCACATCGAGAAACCACCGGAGCACCTGGTCGCCAGCGGAGGCCTGTTCCACGGGATCCAGCTCTGGGTCAACTTGCCCAAGGCCGAGAAGTGGACCCCTCCGCGGTACCAGGATCTCCGGGGCAGTGAGGTCGGATTGCTGGCGTCGGCGGACGCCGGTGCGCTCGTCCGCGTGATCGCGGGCGACCTCGCCGGCCAGATCGGTCCGGGGCAGACCGGCCCCGGGCAGACCTACACGCCCATGACGATGATCCACACGACGATCGCACCAGGCTCGCGGCTCGAGCTCCCGTGGAACCCATCGTTCAACGCCCTCGCCTACGTGCTGTCGGGCGCGGGTACGGTCGGACCGGATCGCCGTCCGATCGTCACCGGTCAGCTGGCCGTGATGGGCGCCGGAGATCTTGTGCGCCTGGAGGCCGCCGCCTCGCAGGAGAGCCGATCACCGGCCTTCGAGGTGCTGGTGCTCGGCGGCCGCCCGATCCGCGAGCCGGTCGCCTGGTACGGCCCGTTCGTGATGAACACGCGTGACGAGCTGGTCCAGGCGTTCGAGGACTACCAGGCCGGGCGGCTGGGAACCGTGCCCGCGATCCACCACACGCCGGACCATGTCGTGGAGTCGACCCCGGCATCGGAGCCCCAGTAGCCGGGCGAGCACGAACGCATCGAACGGCTCAGGGACGGACTTCCAGCCCCGGCACACCGTCCGGGATGGTGATCTCGAGTACGCGGCGCACCTGGGGTGAGGGGTCCTGGATCACGACGGGTCCGCTCCCGTTCGGGAGGGCGGCTCCCTCGAGGAGGGCCCGCAGGCCGCTGCTGTCCATGAACGACACCCCGGAGAAGTCGAGGACGAGCGGCGTGTCGCCGGCGGAGGCGTCGAGCAGGAGCTCGGTCAACGCACCCGCGGTCGCCATGTCGAGCTCTCCCTCGAGGCGATAGCCGCCGTCGGTCGCCGTGATCTCGAGCTGCATCGGATGTCCTCCCCTGGTTGCCGGCCTGGTTGCCGGCCACTTCGATCACCGCGGTGGACCGTCGTTCACCCGTCAGACATCCGGCAGGTCCGTCGAGGACCCTACCGATGGGGTCGCGCGAGCGACAAGCGCGAGGACGGCGCGGGCTAGGCTCCTCACGGTGAGCGGAGACCCGGGACCGACGCGGACCCTCTCCACGCGAGAGCTCAACAGAGCCCTCCTGGCCCGACAGCACCTGTTGGAGCGGGCGACGACGAGCGTGCCGAACGCGATCGAGCGGGTCGGAGGGCTCCAGACCCAGTACGCCCCCGCCGGGTACATCGCCCTGCGAGCACGCCACGAGGGCTTCCGGCGAGACGATCTCACCCGAGCGCTGCACCGGAGGGCCGTCGTCCAGGCGTGGATGATGCGAACGACGATCCACATGGCCTCGCGGAGCGACTTCTGGCTGTTCTCGGCCGCGGTCCGAGAGCATCGCCGGGAGGGGTGGATCCGGGGCTTCCGCCGGACGGCGAGCGAGGCGGCCACGGCCGCCGGGAAGACCGCTCGGTTCCTGGCCGACGGACCCAAGCGCCGTGCCGAGATCGTCTCGACGCTCGGGTTCGACAACCCCACGTGGAACGGCGTCGGGCTCTGGCTCGACCTCGTCCGGGTCCCTCCGTTCGGTACCTGGGAGCAGCCGCGCGCCGACCTCTACGGGCTCGCGGCCGACTGGCTCGGCGAACCGCCCGCCGTGACCCAGGAGGAAGGCACCGCGCATCTCGTGCGCCGGTACCTCAGCGCCTTCGGGCCCGCATCCCGCGCGGACGTGGTCAGCTTCACGGGCATCCCGACGCGCGCCCTCACCGCCGCGTTCGAGGGGATCCCGCTCCGCCGCTTCCTCGACGAGGCAGGCAAGGAGCTGCTCGACGTCCGACGGGCACCCTTGCCCGATCCCGAGACCCCCGCGCCCATCCGGTTCCTCCCCGCGTGGGACGCGACCCTCCTGACGCACGCGCGACGAACCCAGATCCTCCCCGAACGCTACCGGCCGCGCGTGTTCAACACGAAGACCCCTCACTCGATCCACACGTTCCTGGTGGACGGGCAGGTGGCGGGGAGCTGGCGTCACGAGGACGGGCGGATCGTGACGGAGCCGTTCGAGCCCCTGTCGGCGCGGACGCGCCGCGCGCTCGAGGACGAGGGAGCGCACCTCGTCGAGCTCTTCGTCACCGACTGACGCGGGCTCGTCGGGGTTGTCGCGCGGCGCGTGCGGGTGCGAGCCTTCTCCTCAACGACACACGGAGGAGGCACTTCGATGGCGCTCGAGGTCCAGAGCACGAGCGTCGCGGACGGCCAACCGATCGCGGAGATCCATGCGGTCGCCACGCCGACCGCCGACGGCAAGGCCGAGATGGCCGGGCGCGACCTGAGCCCGCACCTCCGGTGGTCCGGTGAGCCCGAAGGGACCCGTTCGTTCGCGATCTCGGTGGTCGACCCCGACGTCCCCGCGGACCGAACGCGGATGGGCGCCGAGGGGCTGTCGCTCGGCGACGACGAGCCGCGCGTCGACTTCGCGCACTGGCTCGTGGCCGACGTCCCGCCGAATGTGCACGAGCTGGCCGAGGGTGCCGGCGGCGACGGCTTCGTCGCTCACGGCAAGCCACCCGAGCCGCCGGCGCTCGGGGCGGTCACGGGGCAGAACGGGTACCGCGGGCTCTTCGAGGGCGACGCCGACCTCGAGGGCACCTACGGCGGGTGGGACGGGCCGTTCCCGCCGTGGAACGACGAGCACATCCATCACTACGAGACGACCGTGTACGCGATCGACGTCGACTCGCTCGGCCTGGGATCCGGGTTCACGCTCGAGGAGTTCCGCGCCGCGATCGACGGACACGTGCTCGACCAGGGCACGATCGTCCCGATCTACTCGCTGAACCCGGATCTCCGCTAGCCGATCCGACTCTCTCGTCACCCGGGAGCCCGCTCATCCGCTCGAGCGGCGAAGCGCGCGAGCCAACCGTCGAACGTGCCGAGCCCTGCGGCGACGCCCAGGTACAGCACCGCCACCCAGAGGCAGTTGACGACCACCCTGGCGTAGCCGAGCACCCCGACGTCGATGAAGTGGTAGGGGTACCAGCCGACGAGCTCGCCCCGGATCAAGGTGAGGACGCACCAGACGACCGGGAACACGAGCGAGAGCCACATCACCTTCCGCGGGGCAAGGCCGCGCGGCCCATACATCAGCCACCCCACGACGGCGAGGATGGGCACGATCGCGTGGAGGATCCGATCGGCGACGAGCGACCAGCTCTCGAACTCGAAGAGGTGCGCGATCGCGACGTGGAACACGACGAACGTGATGGCGATCGCGACGATCCCCGTGAGTCGGGCCACCCGGAGCACGATCGACGTTCGATCCGAGCGGAGCGCCAGCAGGAGGCTCGTGATGCCGACGATGATGTTCGACTGGATCGTGAAGAACGCGAACACGTTGAGGGCGCGCTTCGTGGGGGTGTCGAAGAACCCCGTCTCGCGACCGGTGGTGACGAGGACCTGGACGACCAGTCCCGTGAGGACCGCGAGCGCCGTGAGTCCGAACCACCACCGGCCCCTGGCGTCCACGACGAGGAGCCTAATGGAGTCGTTGGACCCCTCCGCGAATAGAGTGACGGTCATGACGACCCTCACGGTGGGCGACCCGGCACCCGGGTTCGCCCTCCTCGAGCAGCACGGTCAGAGGGTGCGGCTCGATGACTACGCCGGCAAGAAGCTGCTCGTCTACTTCTACCCGGAGGCGGACACGGCCGGGTGCACCGTTCAGTCGTGCGATCTCCGCGACCATCGGCAGGAGCTCGCGGGCATCGGCCTCGACGTGGTGGGGATCTCGCCGGACGATCCCGAGAAGCAGCTGAGGTTCGACGAGAAGTACCACCTCGGGTTCCCGTTGCTCGCCGACGAGGACCATGCCGTGGCGACGGCATGGGGCACGTGGGTCGAGAAGCATCGCGGAGGCCACACCTACATGGGCATCCTGCGCTCCTCCTTCCTGGTGGACGAGGAGGGGCGGATCGAGCAGGTCTGGTCGCCGGTGACGCCGGAGGCCACCGTTCCGAACGCGATCGCCGCGATCGCCGCGTAGTGCCGGACGCGGCGCCGTTCGGCTCGCTGGACTTCCTCTACGTCCCGAGCCGCGACGTCGCCGAGGATCTCCGATGGTTCGGCGACATCCTCGGTGGCCATGTGGTCTTCGCGATCGACTCGATGGGGACACGGGTGGCGGCCGTGGAGCTGAGCGACGATCCCCCGCTCGTGCTATTGACGGATCACCTGGAGGGCGACCGCCCGATCCTCGTGTATCGGGTCCCCGATCTGGACGTCGCCCTCGAGAGCCTCGAGGGTCGGGGCTGGCGCCGGGAGCACCGGTTCGAGATCCCGCACGGACCGATCTGTTCGTTCGAGGGCCCGGGCGGCCATCGCGTCGCCCTGTATCAGCTCACCCGGCCCGAGGTCGCGGCGCACTTCGCCGGGCGCCGGGACTTCTAGGGCGTCAGGGTTTCCAGGGAGAGGGACCCCTAGGCGCGACGTTCCAGGACGATCACGGGGATCGTCCGGATGCCTTCGGTCTTCACGAGGTAGTCCGCGAAGCCTTCTCGGCGGGCGACCTGCCGGGCGTAGAGGTCGTCCCACTCGGGACCGCCGCGGAGGATCTGCGTGGCGCGCACGGGGATCGTCTCGGTCCCCACCTCGATGGTCGCCTCCCTGTTGGCCTCGAGGTTGCGCACCCAGTCCGGGTCCGCGGGCGCCCCGCCCTTGGAACCGACCACCGCCCATCGATCGCCGTCGGGGAGATACACCAGGGGCGTGACGTGATCCTTCCCGGTGCGACGACCGTTCGTATGGAGCAGGAGGACCGTCGCACCGTCGAAGTAGCCGCCGACCTTCCCCTCGTTGGCGCGGAACTCCTCGATGATGTCCTTGTTCCAATCGGTCACGTACCCAGCATGGCGCACCGTCGATCGCGTCAGCAATCGACGGCCGCGGCGAACGCCTCGCACATCTCGGCGTGGCGATCCGGCGCGAGGGCACCCATCCTGCGAACGAGCATCGACTTCGGGACCGTGAGCACGGCGTCGAACGTCGCCGCGGACGCGACCGGCAGGCCCTCGGAGAGTCCGAGGGGGACCTCCGTGGGGATGCGCCGGATCGTTCGGGAGATCGGCGCGACGAGCAGGGTGCGCAGGACGGGGATCGCCTCGTTCCGGGTGAGGACGAGGAACGGTCGGCCCTTCGACGACTCGGGCGTCTCGGCCCACCAGACCTCGCCGCGTTCGATCGTCATCTCACCACGGCTCTTCGTCGATCGAGTGGGTCGCGGCCTGACTCGCCGCGGCGACGTCGCCGTCCTCCTGGGGAACGCGACGGTATCCCTCGACGATCTGCCGGCCGATGTCCGCTCTCCGCGCCGAGTCGATCATCGTCTCCAACGCGGTGCGGACGGCGTCCGCTTTCGTCTCGAAGCGACCTGAGGAGACGAGTTCCTCCAGTTGATCCGCCAGGGCGTCTGGGATGCGTATCGCGATCTGTTGTGACATGCAGAGAGCATACCACTCGCCCCGATTCCTTTTGGCCGGAGGTGACCATTCATCGCCTCCGGCGAGCTGGTCGTACCATCCGCGGATGGCATCGGACCGGATCGTCGAGCTGCTCCGATCCGCGCCCCTGATCGACGGGCACAACGATCTGGTGTGGGCGCTTCGGAAGGCGGCGGAGAACGGCGAGTCGCACGACGTCGGGGCGTCCGCAGCGAGCCTCCACACGGATCTCCCGCGCCTCGAGCGTGGGGGTGTCCGCGGACAGTTCTGGTCGGTCTACGTCCCCTCCGACCTGGCCGATCCGCACGCGGCCGTGACGATGACGCTCGAGCAGATCGACGCGCTGTTCTCGCTCGTGCGGACGCATCCCGACCGTCTCGAGCTCGCCCGCACGGCCGATGACGTAGAGCGGATCGCGGCCGCCCGGCGCGTGGCCTCGTTGATCGGGGTCGAGGGCGGCCAGTCGATCGGCTCGTCCCTCGGGGCGCTCCGGATCATCGCCGGTCTCGGCGCGGGCTACCTCACGCTCACCCACAACGACGACACGCCGTGGGCCGACTCGGGGACGGGGGAGCGGGCGCACGGCGGCCTCACCACGTTCGGCGAAGAAGTGGTCCGAGAGCTGAACCGGCTCGGGATGCTCGTCGATCTCTCCCACACGTCCGAGGACACGATGCGGCAGGCGATCGAGGTCTCGCGTGCCCCCGTCTTCTTCTCGCACTCGAACGCTCGCGCGCTCTGCGACGTGCCGCGCAACGTGCCCGACGACGTGATCGAGCTGGTGGGTCGTACGGACGGCGTCATCTGTGCGACCTTCGTGCCCTGGTTCCTCACCGCCGAGGGCGCGGAGGCCAACGAGGCCGAGTGGCGGGAGATCCGCAGGATGAAGGAGCAGCATCCCGACGACCCCGACGCGGTGCGCGCTGCGGTGGAGGAGATGGAGGAGAGCCAGCCGACGCCGGCGAGCTCGGTCCGCGACGTGGCGGACCACATCGACCACATCCGCGACGTTGCCGGCATCGATCACGTGGGCGTGGGGAGCGACTTCGACGGGCTTCCGGGCATGCCCGAGGGGTTGGAGGACGTCTCGACGTATCCCGCCCTGTTCGCCGAGCTCGCCGACCGCGGCTACGACGACGAGGCCCTCGCGAAGGTCGCCGGCCGTAATACGCTGCGGGTCATGCGCGCCGCGGAGCGGGCCGCGGCTGGGTAGCGGCCGGGGCACCAGGTCGTTCGAGGGCCTTTCGAGGGCCCTTCCGAAGGCTCCCCGTGGGGGGCCGGAGGCCGGGATGGACCCCAGGGCCCCTGGGGGCGTAGGGTAGTGCTCCCATGGATGTCCTGGTTTGGGTGCTGGCGGGCGTTTTCGGCCTGAACTTCCTCGTGCTGGGGTGGTTCGCCGGTCTCGAGATCCTCACCCAGCATCGGCTCAACCGAGAGATCCGAGAGCTGGACGAGCTCTGGCGCGAGTTCACGACGGTCCCGGCCGGGGCGCGCACGCACTCGGCACACCGGTTCGAGAGCCCTCCCGTCGTGGATCACCCCGTCGGACTCTCTCCGAAACGACTCCGGAGGGGATCGATCGGCGTCGCTCTCTCGGCCGCGTTCGTGGCCGTGGCTGTCTTCAGCCCCACCCCAGGAGGGAGTGAGCCGGCCATCACGGCCAGCGAGCAGGGCTCCCAGCTCCTCACTCCGGGTGAGAGCTCGCTCGACACCGGACCGACGCGATCGTCCAACCCGGCCGGAGCCGTGGCGGATCCCTCGGTCGCGACCTCACCGGATCCGAGCTCGGTGCCCATCACCGCCGCGGCCGGGGATGTCCCCGAAGCGGTTGCTGCCGAGTCACACTCGTCGACCGCGATCCACATCCGATGGCGCGAGGTGGCAACGGCCACGGCGTACTCGATCAAGCGCACGGACGAGCCACCGGGCACCTCGAATTCCTGGGCATTCGTCACCAGGACGAACGGCGATGCCACCGACTACACGGACGTGGGCCTCGAGCCGGCGACGACGTACTGGTATCGGGTGTCCGCGATCACGACCTCGGGAGCTGCGGTCGCGTCCGACATCGTGTCGGCCACGACCTCGGTGGCGCCGCCGGAGGCGCCATCCGTGATGGCGGTCGCGACCTCCACGACGGTGGATCTGTCCTGGGCCGATGGCGCGAGCGAGACCGGCTACCGGATCGAGCGCTCGATGGAAGACTCGATCGGTTGGACGGTGATCGGCACGACGGGCGTCGACGTCACCGCCCACACGGATTCGGCGCTGCTCCCGGAGACCACCTATCTGTATCGGGTCGTCGCGACGAACGCCGGGGGCGATTCTCCACCGTCCGCCGTCGTCTCGGTGACGACCCTCGAGGAGAAGAGCGACGGAGGGACCGTGCCGGATCCATCACCGGGTTCTGACAACGGCGGGGGCGGCGGCCCGAACGATGGCGGCGCCGGTGCCATCGGGGACGGAGCCGCCGCCATCATCCAGGACGGCGCGGCAGCGATCGACGGGAGCCTCGCCACGGTTGAGGCCAAGGTTGAGGCCGACGCTGAGGCCAAGGCTGTGGATGGGATCGCCACCGTCGAGGACGCCGCCGCCACCATCGACCAGAGTGTCGCCGCCGTACTGACCGGATAGCCGGCTCGGCGACCGCCTGGTGCCCGGGCCGCTCCGCGTCACACGCTCCGTCACCATCCCGGAGAAGGAGCTCCGGTGGCGCTTCAGCCGGTCTTCGGGGCCAGGCGGGCAGTCGGTCAACACGGCGGACTCACGGGTGCAGCTGAGCCTCGACCTGACCACGACCACCGGGCTCGGGCCGGTCCTCCGTGCCCGCGCGATCGAGCGGCTGGCCGATCGGCTCACCGACGGCGTGCTCACGATCACCGCGCAGGAGGAACGGTCGCAGCTGCGGAACCGCGAGGCCGCGGAGGAGCGGCTGAAGGGCATCCTGGCGGAGGCGCTCGCCCCACCACCCCGCACGCGCCGGCCCACGAAGCCCGGCAAGCGGGCCGTCGACCGGCGCATCGCGGCGAAGAAGCGACGCGCGAGGATCAAGGAGCTCCGGCGCGTCGAGGAGGAGTAGCGCCTACTCCGTGTGGTCGAGGCCTCGCTTGATCGCGTACCGCATCAGCTCGTAGCGGCTCCGCAGATGCAGCTTCGTGAGGATGTTCCGCACGTGGTTCTGGACGGTCTTCGTGCTGATGAAGAGCTCCTGGGCGATCTCGCCGTACGCGTAGCCCTTCGCGACGAGCCGCAGGATCTCGTTCTCACGCTGCGTGAGCCCCGGCTCACCGGGTTCCACGTCGGCCGTCCGGCGGAACTCCGAGAGGAGGAGCCCGGCCAGCGACGGCGTGAACACGGCGTCGCCCGCGTAGACGCGCGTGACCCCGTCGGCGAGCTCCGCGGCGGTCGACGTCTTCAGCAGGTAGCCGGCGGCGCCGAGCTTGATCGCCTCCAGGACGTTCGCCTCCGCTTCGGACGCCGAGAGCACCAGGATCTTCACGTGCGGGAGCTCCTCGGCGATCGCCTTGATCGCGTCCACGCCCTGGACGGTCGGCATCGAGAGGTCCATCAGCACGACATCGGGCATCGACCGCCGGACCACGTCGATCGCCTCGCCACCATCGGAGGCCTCGCCGACCACGGTCGCCACCCCCGAGCGCTCGAGATCGGCTCGCACGCCGTCACGGAGCGAGGGATGGTCGTCGACGATCACCACCCGGATCTGCTCGGCCTCATCGACGCCGTCGTCCACGCCGTTCTCGGAGCTCATGGCCGGCCCGCCTGCTCGCTCTTCCCGGGCGCGGGGAGACGGAACTCCACCTCTGTGCCCCGTCCCGGCGCGCTCACGAGCCGCATCGTGCCACCGATCTGCTCGATCCGCCCGCGCATGCTCCGCGAGATCCCGAGCTTCCCGTCGGCGGCCATGGCCGCCTCGTCGACGACGAAGCCGTCGCCGTCGTCGCGGACCGAGATCGCGATGTCGGACCCGTCGCGCTCGCCGAAGATCGTCACGCCGGTCGCCCGCGCGTGTTCGACCACGTTGTCGAGGGCCTGCCGGACGGCGGCCGAGACCTCCTCGGCCCCGCTCGCCGGGATCCAGACGGGGTCGACCGTGGAGACCGTCACGGCGATCCCCGAGATGCCGAACGCGGCCGCCTGGAGCACGGTCCGCAACGGGAGCGTGCCTTCGGGCGCGTCCTCCGGCTCCCGGCGAAGGAGCGCCCGGAGGTGGCGCTCCTCGTCCTCGGCCACGCGGGCGAGCTCGGCCACCTCGGACCCCGCGACGCGATCCTGCGCGGCGAGCTCACGACCACGCCGCTGCACGAGCGCGAGCGACTGGAGGACGGAGTCGTGCAGGGTCCGGGCCATCGTCTCGCGCTCCCTGGAGCGGGCGGCTCGCTCCCGTTCGGCGACCGCGGCTTCGTTCGCCCGCCGCAGGTCGTGCGCCGCTCGCTCCAACGTCCCGGCGAACAACCCGATCGTGACGGCGCCGAAGGCGTAGTAGACGCCCATCGTGATCACCCCGGCGATCTCGCCCGCCGAGAGCTCGTCGTAGGGAAGGTCGTTCAAGGGCCGCGATAGCGCGAGCGGGACGAAGAAGAGCCCGGCGACGGCCAGTCCCGGCACGAGGTCGGCTGTGGCGGCCCACGTGAGCACGGTCGACAGCGGATACGCGGCGCCGAGGAACGGCTGCTCGCTGAGCGACCCCGGTTCGGCAAGCATTGGTGCGACCAGGAGGAACCCCGCCGAGACCACCAGATCGACCCATCGGGTCGCCGGCCGGTCCCACGCCCGGAGCCAGGTGACGCAGCCGATCCAGATCCCGACGGCGCCGAGCACGCCCCACGCCAGCGCCGGCTCCTCGAGGGGGACGATCGACGCGAGGACCACGGTGAGCGCGAACGAGGCCCATCGGTAGACGAGGATCCCGAGCCAGAGCCCCCGTCGCCCGGGCTCGGCCTCGGGGAGGAGGTCGCGCTCCACCATCGCTCCTGGCATGGCTCCTTCGGCCGTCGCGCGGCGAGTGTACGCCGGAGCCTCACGCGGTGGGGCGCGCGACCGTCCGCCGCCCCGCTGAGGCGGCGGACGTTCCCCGCGCTACGTGCCGACCACGGCCCGCATCCGGGCGAACCGCACTCGCCGCCGGCCGTGGACGATCGCGTGGCCCGCGACCCATGCCCCCAGGCTCGCCAGGGTGGTGATCACGATCACCAGCAGTCCGAAGGCGTACCCCCATGGCACCGCGCCGGGCCCGTACTCGCTCATGTCCATCGAGCTCATCAAGAGCGGAGAGGCGACGGTCGCAGCCGCCAGGCAGACGGTCCCGACGATCCCCGCCACCACAATCCTGGGGGTGCTCGGGCGGGGATCCCTGGAGACGGCGTCCGCCGGCCGCGTCGACGCGCGGATCGCGCCCACCGCCAGGAAGAGCGCGACGAACCCACCGGCGTAGATGGGCATGTAGATGAACGGCGACTCGGGGAGGTCATCGATGCCGATCACGCTCCCGGGGATCATGGAGACCGCGAGGCCGGCCGCGAGCGCCATCACCCACCGGGGCGCGCTGCCGGCCGCCGCCCACGACGCCGCAACCAGCAACATCAGAGCGCCGGTGAATCCGATCCGGGGCCACGCTCCGGCCCACGAGCGGTAGAACGCGTACGCGAAGAGGCCCTGGAGCGCGATCGTGCCGACGGCCGAGGCCCACACGACCCGCCGGGAGCCCGTCGAGGCGAACGCCGCGACCACGCCGACGACGGCGGCGACCAGGGCCACCAGCGCGAATCCGTTCGCCGACTCCTCGCGCAACAGCTCGCCTTCACCGGAGCTGTCGTTCGGGTAGAGATCGATCTCCGTGGCCGCCTGCACTCCGCTCACCGTGGTCTCGCCGTAGCACGTCACGGTGAGGAATGGGAGCGCGAAGCAGGCGAGGGCGGCCATCGTCAGGATGCGGGGGAGGCGACGCCTCCCGGTGGCCTGCGTGTCCATCTGATCCTCCTCTCGAAGCGGTCGCAGGCATCGTCGAACGCCCTGCCGAGCGCGAGTAGACGAGGAACCGCCCAACTTCCGGTCGAGATGGCTCAGATCGGCCTGGGTACTTCCGGAACCCGAGCGTCCGGGCCGAGCGGGCTAGCTCCGCCGTGTTCCCGGCGCCATGCGGCCGAAGCCCTGGCCGGCGGGGATCCGCCACGCCGTGTACACGGCGAACGCGATCCACGCGACGTCGAAGCCGCCGAAGAGCTCCGAGAACGTCGCGGTGAACAGGGAGAACGTGTCGCCGGAGAAGAGCGGGAGCGCGTCGCTCCCGACGCCGAACTCCTCCCTGAGGAGATCACGGGCGACGAGGACGAAGCCGAAGTACTTGCCCCAGAGGATGCCGAGCGCGGCCGCGAGCGCGGCGATCACCTGGAGCGGCGCACCGCGTTTGCCCCGCGCGAGCAACGCGACCCCGAAGCCGGCGAGGATGCCGACGCCGATCGCGGCGATGCCGAGCTCCGTGTCGATCGACTTCACGAGGTACCCCCAGGCGATGCCGCCGACGATCGCGCCGACGAGGCCTCCTACGAGCGCCAGCGCGAGGTCCGCGCCGGTGAGGGGCGGTGGTGGGGTCGCCGCAGGCTGCTCCGGCGGCGGTGGCACCCATTCCGACGGCGGTGGTGATGTCGGTGCCGACGGCAGCTCGTCCTCGGGCTTCATCGTCCCTCCTCGCTGAGGTCGCGTGCGTACGCTACCCCGAGCGAAGGAGGTCCTTCGGGAGCCGGCCACGTTCGTCCGCGAGCGCGCGCCATCGCTTCGGGCCGGGCCGGTCGAGCAGTGCGGGCACCGTGCGCAACGTGAAGTCCGAAGGCGAGACCGAGCCCAGCTCGTCGGGCGCGACGGGGAACGAGACCGTCCCGTCCGACCGCGCGCGTGCGGAGTACAGCGCCACGATCGTCGCGCCGGTCCCGTTCCGCGACGGATCCAGCATCACGCGCCCGCCGCGCTTCGCCTTGCGGAACGCGTCGGTGACGAGGTCGGGCCGGCGCTCCACCACGATCTCGGTGAGCCGCGTCACCGCGGCGCGGAGCTCGTCCTGGCCGACCCGCCGCTCGATCGGCACCACGACGTGCAGTCCCTTCCCGCCGGTCGTCTTCACGCCGAACGGCAGGCCGAGGTCGTCGAGGACCTCGAGGACGAGGAACGCGACCTCGACGGCCATCGCGAACGCGTCGTCCGCGGGGGGATCGATATCCACCACCAGGAGATCGGGCTTGTCGAGACGATCCCGCCGCACCGGCGCCGGATGGAACTCGAGGACGGCCTGGTTCCCGAGCCACACGAGGGTCGGGAGGTCCTGACACACGACGTAGTCGACGTCGCGCCCGGCGCTCGGGGCGGGGATGCGCGTGGTGCGGACCCATGAGGGCGCATAGGTCGGCGCCGCCTTCTGGTAGTAGCGCTGGCCCCCGACGCCGTCCGGGGCCCTCACCATCGTGACCGGCCGGTCGTGGAGCCACGGGAGCATGTCGTCCGCGACGGCGCCCAGGTAGTCGGCGTAGTCCTGCTTCGTGAAGCCGAGGTCGGGCCAAAGCTCCTTGTCGGGCCTCGAGATCGTGACCTCGCGAGATGCGCGCGCCTTCGGCGTGGTCCCGGCCATGACCGGCATCGTAGGCTGCTTCGGACTCAGCCGACGAACGGAGGAGGCAGCGTGGCCGATCAGCGGAGCGACGACATCTCGGTCGTGGGACGCGGCGCACGGATCGAGGGCACACTCACCTCGGCGGGCTCGCTCCGGATCCACGGCCGCCTCACCGGCGCCATCACCGTGGAGGGCGAGGTGTCGGTCGCGGCCGGCAGCGAGGTGCGGGCCGACATCAACGCCCAGACGATCAGCCTCGCCGGACGCGTCAAGGGCAACCTCACCGCGCCGGGCGCGGTGGTGCTGCCGGAGCAGAGCCGCGTCGAGGGGGACGTGCACGCTCAGAACGTCACCGTGCACGGCGCCGTCACCGGTGACGTCGTGGCGGAACAGGGCGTCCGCATCGGCGGCCAGGCGCGCGTCGAGGGCGACATCACGTGCAAGACGCTCGCGATCGACGAGGGCGCCTACTTCGCCGGCCGCTCCATCATGTCCGAGGCGGGTCGGTAGGAACGATCGGCGGCTGATCGCCTCCGGTCCTCCGCACCGCACCACCAGGTGGGCTACGCTCGGCGGATCGGGTCTGGTCAATCGGACCGCCCCGGGAAGCGACGGAGGTGGTGCTCGTGCGGCGCGTGACGCTCGCGTGGTCCGTGGTCCTGTCGGTGATGCTGTCGATCGTCCTCGCTCCCACGGCGAACGCCGCGTTCCCCGGCGGGAACGGGGAGATCGCGTTCGGTCGGACGACGAACGGTCAGAACGACATCTGGATCGTGCGTCCCGGGACCACCGGCACGAACCGGCTGACGCACACCGCGCACCGGCAGGAGGGCATGCCCGACTACAACGCCGCCGGGACGCTGATCGCCTTCTCCCGATGCGGGGAGGGCGACTTCCCGAATTGCGACATCTGGTCGATGAACGCCGACGGGACGGTTGAGGTTCGGCTCACGTTCACCCCCGACGTGCAGGAGACCTGGCCGACCTGGTCGCCCGACGGGACCCAGATCGCGTACACGTCGGATGCGGACGACCCGTCGCAGGACATCTGGGTGATGGATGCGAACGGCGCGAACCAGACCCAGCTCACGCTCACGAACGGGTTCGACGCGTTCCCCGAGTGGTCCCCCGACGGCACGAAGATCGCGTTCACGAGCGACCGCGCCGCCCTCGACGACATCTGGGTGATCGACGCCGACGGCTCCAACCCGACCCGCCTCACGGCCGGACCTCGGGTGGACGAGCGCCCGGACTGGTCGCCGAACGGTGTACGGATCGCGTTCTCCCGGAACGGGAACATCTGGAAGATGCGCTCGAACGGGAACCAGGAGGTCAAGCTCACCTTCAACACGCAGCACGAGTTCGCTCCGACGTTCTCGCCGAACGGGAGGCGCATCGCGTTCGACCGACGGTCCAAGGACGGGGAGCGGATCAACATCTGGACCATCCGCGCCGACGGGTCCGGAGCCGTCCATCGCACGTTCGCGAGGTTCGACTTCGCCCCCGACTGGCAGCCGCTCTAGTCGCACGTGGATCGGCAGACCCGCTACGCCAAGACCTCCGACGGGGTTCATATCGCGTATCAGGTCGTCGGCGCCGGACCCATCGACATGGTGTTCGTGATGGGGTGGGTCACCAACATCGAGGTGATGTGGGACGACCCGGGCTTCGCCCGCTTGCTCGAGCGCCTCGCGACGTTCTCCCGCTTGATCCTCTTCGACAAGCGCGGCGTCGGTCTCTCCGACCGGGTGCCCGAGGATCGGCTCCCCAACCTCGAGACCCGCATGGACGACGTGCGCGCGGTGATGGATGCCGTCGGGTCGGAGCGGGCTGTCGTCTTCGGCGTCTCCGAGGGCGGTCCCATGTCGATGCTGTTCGCCGCGACCTATCCGGAGCGGACGATCGCCCTCGCCCTGTTCGGCACCGTGGCCGACTTCACGGTCCGTGAGCCCGACTACAAGGAGGACCCGGCGGGGTACCTCGCGCGGATGGAGGAGTCGTGGGGCAGCCTCGAGTTCGCGCGGGGCGAGATCGCGGACTGGGGCGCGCCCGGTCACGAGTCCGACGAGCGGCTGGTCGCGTGGCTCGCGTCGTACATGCGGAAGTCGGCCAGTCCGGGTGCGGCGGTCGCCCTCGAGCTCATGAACCGCGAGATCAACGCCACCCACGCGCTCCCGTCGATCCACGTGCCCACCTTGGTGATCGCCAGGGACGGGGACATCGACTTCCCCATCGACGAGGTGCGGGATATGGCGAGCCGGATCGCCGGCGCCAGGCTCGTCGAGCTCCCGGGGAGCGAGCACTGGGTCTGGGTCGGCGACCCGGACGCGATCGTGGACGAGGTGCAGCGCTTCGTGGTCGCGCTCGGCGAGGTGGAGGCGGAGCTCGACCGGATGCTGGCGACCGTGCTGTTCACCGACGTCGCCGGATCCACCGAGAAGGTCGCCGAGCTCGGTGATCGACGCTGGAAGGAGCTGGTCGAGGAGCACCATCGGCTGGTGCGCGGCCAGCTCGCCCGGTACCGCGGCGTGGAGGTCGACACGGCGGGGGACGGCTTCTTCGCCACGTTCGACGGTCCCGCGCGGGCGGTCAGGTGCGCGACATCGGTCGTCGACGCGATCGCTAGGTTGGGCGTCGAGGTCCGTGCGGGCGTGCACACCGGCGAGGTCGAGACGATCGACGGCAAGGTGGGCGGCATGGCCGTGGTGATCGGCGCCCGCGTGGGCGCGTCGGCCGGGCCGTCGGAGGTGCTCGTGTCCCAGACCGTGAAGGACCTCGTCGCGGGCAGCGGGCTCGCCTTCGAAGACACCGGCGAGCACGACCTCAAGGGTGTTCCGGACCGCTGGCGCCTCTACCGCGTGACCGGGTAACCACGATCCACGATGCCCCGAGGCGCCAAGGTCCACGAACGAAGGAGGGCGGGGGTCCGCCTCTCGACGTGAACCCCCGCCCTCTCGGGTGGCCGTTGGATCAGGCGGAGACCCGGGCCATCTGACGGTCCCGGTCGCGGGCGACGAGCTCGCCGAAGCGGGCGACGAGCCATACCGCGGACAGGCCGACGAGGCCGTAGATCACGCGGGTGAACCCGTTGGTCTCGCCGAAGTCGAGGCCGGCGATCGTCGCGACGAGGTCGAACTCCGCCACCGCCACGAGGCCCCAGTTCAGGGCCCCCACGATCGCAAGTGCCAGCGTCAAGACATCGAGCTTCTTCATCTTTCTCCCTCCCCTCGGTCTCTTGATGTGCGTGTAGAGGTTCTGTCTAGAGTGAGGATAGGCTCCGTGACCTTCGAGTGTCAAGGGTCTGTAGAGAATCATGTCGAGATGTTGTACGGTTCCGTCGTGAGCAGGCAGGAGGGGTACCTACGGATCGGCGAGCTCGCGCGGCGCACCGGGACCTCGCCGGAGCTCCTGCGTGCCTGGGAACAGCGGTACGGCCTGCTGCAGCCGTCGCGTTCGGACGGCGGGTTCCGTCTGTACTCCGACCAGGATGAGGCTCGCGTCTCCCGCACGAAGGCGCTGATCGCGCAGGGACTCTCCGCCTCGGAGGCAGCCCGCCGCGCCCTCGTCCCCGAGCGTGGTTCTCCGGAGCAGGAAGTCGATGGGGCGCCGGCGGAGCGTCTCGCCATCGAGCTCCGCGAGGCACTGGATCGCTTCGACGGAGAACGCGCGGATCGCGCGCTCGACCGCATGCTGGCGGCGCTTTCTCTCGAAACGGCGATGCAGGACGTGCTCTTGCCGTATCTGCACCTGCTGGGGGATCGGTGGGCCACCGGCGAGGTGTCGGTCGCTCAGGAGCACTTCGCGTCGTCCCTGATCCGGGGACGGTTGCTCGGCCTCGCTCGGGGCTGGGGCGTGGGCCGTGGTCCGTCGCTGCTGCTCGCGTGTCCGCCAGGTGAGGAGCACGACCTCGGGCTGATCATGTTCGGCATCGCCGCGTGGCGTCGGGGATGGCGGATCACCTATCTCGGGCAGGACACACCGATCGCCACGATCGATCAGGCCGTGCAGGTCGTGGAGCCGGCACTCGTCGTATTGGCCATCGCCGAGGGCACGCTGCTCGGCTCCCACACGCACGAGCTCCGCATGTTGGCCGCCCGGGTCCCGGTCGCCGTCGGCGGAGGGGTCAGGCCGGAGGAGCTGACGGGCCTCGGCATCCGGATGCTGGAGGGCGACCCTGTCGAGGCCGCCCGAACTTTCACCGCCTGATCCGCGGAGCGTGATCCGAACCTCACCGGGACGAGGACCCGGCTAGGAAGCTGTAGGTCGCTCGGGCCATAATCCCCCATGGCTGACGGCGAGGGCCTCGCGGGCGACGCCCAGATCCGGACGTTCCTGATCGCCGACGTCCGCGGGTACACCGTCTTCACGCAGGAGCACGGCGACGAGGCCGCCGCCGAGCTGGCCGGCAAGTTCGCGGCCGTGGCGCGCCCGATCCTCGAGGCACGCGGCGGGTCAAACCTGGAGCTCCGCGGCGACGAGGTCATGGCCGTGTTCGACTCCGCTCGACAGGCGATCAGGGCGGCGATCGAGCTGCAGCGGCGCTTCGTCGACGAGACCGTGGCGGATCCGTCGCTGCCGCTCGCGGTCGGGATCGGCCTGGACGCGGGGGAGGCGGTGGCCGTCGACGACGGGTACCGGGGCGGGGCGCTCAACCTCGCCGCTCGACTCTGCGGGATCGCCTCGCCTGCTGAGATCCTCGCCAGCCCGGCGGTCACGCACCTCGCGAGGAAGGTCGAGGGCGTCGCCTACGTCGACCGTGGACCGGTCCACCTCAAAGGCCTCGCGGACCCGGTCCATGTGGTCCGGCTCCGGGCCGAGGCGAACGACGCCGCCGACGACATGGCGTTCCGGCGGGCACTCGGCGCGAGGGCGGCCGCCCTCGCACCGGCGGTCCCCGGCGCGATCGTCGCGAACCCGTACAAGGGCCTCCGCGCGTTCGAGGAAGGCGACGCGGCCGACTTCTTCGGACGCGACGAGCTGGTCGAGGAGCTCGTCAAGCGTATGGGGCAGACCAGGTTCCTCGCGGTGGTCGGCCCGAGCGGGAGCGGCAAGTCATCGGTCGTGCGCGCCGGGCTGATCCCGGCGCTCCGCCGCGGCGCGATCGCCGGCTCCGAGGGGTGGCGCATCGCGGACATGTTCCCCGGTGCGCATCCGCTCGACGGGCTGGAAGCCGCGCTGCTCCGCGCCGCCCCGGATCCGCCCGCGAGTTTGATGGAGCAGCTGGAGCGCGACGGACACGGTCTCCACCGGGCGGTCCTGCGACTGCTCCCCTCCGACGGATCTGACCTCGTCCTCGTGATCGACCAGTTCGAGGAGGTCTTCACGCTCGTCGAGGACGAGGCGGTCCGGACGCACTTCCTCGAGAGCCTCGAGACGGCGGTGACCGACCCCCGCAGCCGGCTCCGCGTGGTCGCCACGCTCCGAGCCGACTTCTACGACCGGCCCCTCCTCTACCGGGGCTTCGCGGAGCTGTTCAAGTCCCGGGTGGAGGCTGTGATCCCGCTGTCGGCCGAGGAACTCGAGCGAGCGATCTCGGGCCCGGCGGAGCGCGTGGATGTCTCGCTGGAGCCGGGGCTCGTCGCCGCGATGCTCGCCGACGTCGCCGAGGAGCCCGGCGCGCTCCCGCTGATGGAATACGCACTGACGGAGCTGTTCGAACGCCGGGACGGGCGGATCCTCTTCCTCGAGGCGTATCGGCAGATCGGCGGTGTCTCGGGGGCGCTGGGTCGGCGGGCCGAGGAGCTCTACGCGGAGCTCGATGACGAGGGGAACGAGGCCGCTCGTCAGCTGTTCCTGCGCCTCGTCGCACTCGGGGAGGGGACGGAGGACACGCGGCGACGGGTGCCGCGCGCGGAGGTCGCCTCGCTCGACGTCGACCAGCAGGCGATGGCGACGGTCCTCGACACGTTCGGCGCCTCGCGGCAGCTCTCCTTCGACCGCGACGGGCGCACCGGAGAGCCGACGATCGAGCTGGCACACGAGGCGATGCTCACCGCCTGGCCGCGGCTGCACCGATGGATCGACGCGGCCCGGGAGGACCTCCGCACGGAGCGGAGGGTCGCCACGGCTGCGCGGGAGTGGGATGAGGCTGATCGGGATCCGTCGTTCCTGCTGGGCGGCTCCCGGCTCGAGCAGGCCGAGGCGTGGCAGGCCGGCTCCGGCATCGCCATCACGCCGGAGGAGCGCGAGTACCTGGACGCGTCGCGGAAGGACGAGGACGCTCGCGTCGCGCACGAACGCGACCTGGAGCGCCGGTCGGTGCGCCGGCTCCACGCCGTCGTCGCCGTCCTCGCCGCGGCCGCCCTCGTCGCCGTCGGCCTGACCGTGTTCGCGATGACCCAACGGGGAAGCGCCCAGACGGCACGCCGGATCGCGGTCTCGCGCGAGCTCGCCGCGGCGTCGGTCGCCAACCTCGACGTCGACGCGGAACGGAGCGTGCTGCTGGCGCTCGAGGCGATCGAGGAGACGCGCTCCGTCGACGGCGAGGTCCTGCCCGAGGCGGAGGAAGCACTCCATCGGGCCGTGACGGCGTCGCGGATCGACCTCTCCGTCCCCGGACTCGGCGGGGCGCTCGACTGGAGCTCGCGGGGCGTGTTCGTCACGGAGGGACCCGAGGAGAGCGAGATGATCGACATCCGCGATGCCGAGACGGGAGAGCCCGCGCTCCCCGCATTCCAGGGGAACGACGTGGACATCAACGACGTCGCGTTCTCGCCCGACGGCTCGATGCTCGCGTCGGCGGGCGACGACGGCGCGCTCAGGGTGTGGGACCCGGAGACCGGCGAAGCCATCTCGAGCGTGACGGGCGGATCGAACGTCGGCGGCGTGTCGTTCAGCGCCGACGGATCCTTGGTGGCGGCGTGCTGGTCGTTCGACGACGTCGTCCGGATCGCGGATCCGTCCAGCGGGCGCGTGGTCGGCACGATCGAAGGGCTCCACGCCTTCGCGGTGGATGCGGCGCTGAGCCCCAGGGGTGATCGGATCGTCGTGTCGTTCGGGGACATCGGCGAGGCGACGGTGTACGACGTGCGCTCCGGCGACCTGCTCTTCGACCTGCGAGGGCACGAGGGCCCGATCAACTCCGTCTCCTGGAGCCCCGACGGTCGTCGGATCGCGACCGGCGGCGACGACCTGGCGGTCCGGGTATGGGAGGCCGACACCGGCGAGCTCGTGACCGAGATCCTCGGCCACACGGGTTCCGTCGTCAACGTCGATTGGGCACCGGACTCCCACCGACTGCTCTCGACGGCGACCGACGGCGTGGCGAAGATCTGGGCCGTCGAGGCCGCAGGGGGGCGGGAGCTCCTCTCGTTGGCCGCGAACGAGACGAAGTCCCCGACCTGGGGGGTGTTCTCGCCGGATGGGACGCAGGTGCTCACCGGCGACATCGAGATCACCGCCGCCAAGATCTGGGACGTCAGCGCGACCGGTGGCGCGGAGGTCGCGAACTTCGAGACCGTGGCCGAGCTGGTCGACGTGGCGTTCCTCCCGGACGGGAGCCTGGTCGCGCCGATCGAGCGGGGGCCCGTCGCCGTCTGGGACGTCGGGACCGGCCGCAACCTTCGCACGATCGGCTCGGGCGAAGGACCCGCCGACCCCGTCGCGAGCCTCAGGGTCAACCGCGACGGGACGCGCCTCGCCACCCAACGCTTGTTCGCGGCACGGGTGGACGTCTGGGATCTGGACACCGGGGCGGGCCGGGAGCACCTCACGCGCCCCGACGTGGTGTCGAGCCTCGCGTGGGGGCCGGACGATCGTCTCTTCGTGTCGAGCTTCGACGGCTCGATCGCGGTCCTCGATGCCCAGGGGGAGCCGATGATCACGGTCCAGGAGGCGGACGGGTACGTCGTCGAGGAGATGGACGTCAGCCCCGATGGACGCCTGATCGCGGCGGCGATCAACCACGACCGGAACCCGCTCCTCGCTTCGGTGACCATCAGGGACTCCGCGACCGGAAACCTCGACGAGCTGGTCATCGCGCCGGCAAGTCTCGCCGCGATCGCCTTCCACCCCTCCGGGTCGTCCCTCGTGATGGCGACGTTCTCGGGTGAGATCCAGGTCTGGGACCTGGATCCCCAGCGGCGGATCCTCCGGATCCCCGCCCACGTCTCGATCGGCGACGTCGCCTACAGCCCGGACGGCCGTTGGATCGCGACGGGGAACGAGGACGGCACGGTTCGCCTCTTCGACGCCCGGAACGGGGAGCAGGCGCTGGTCCTCCGGGGGCACGACCGGCTGGTCGGCGGAGTCGCGTTCAGCCCGGACGGGACCAGGCTCGCCTCCACGAGCCTCGACGGCATGGTCCGGGTGTGGGCGCTCGACCTCGACGACCTGATCGCCATCGGGAGGACGAAGGTGACGAGGGAACTGACCGACGACGAGTGTCGCCAATACCTCCATCAGCAAGACGGCTGCGGGTAACCTCGTCGCGGTGGGCACGCCGGCCGCTTTTTTGACGGCTCCCGCATCTCCTGTAGGGTGCGCGCAGGACACAACCGGAGCGACTGTTCGGGGGGATCTTTGAGGGGACGAACGACGAGGCTGCTGGCGGCCGTCCTCGGCGTCCTCCTGGTCCCGATCATCGCGCAGATCTCGTCCGCTGCAACGATCAGCATCTCGGCATCGGCCGACGCCTTCCTGCTCGCCTCGAACCCGAACTCGAACCGTGGGGGAACCACGGTCCTCCGCGTCCTGAACGACACGAAGCGCAGCTACGTCCGCTTCGACGTGCCCGCGCTCGCGGCGGGAGAGGCGGTCACGAGCGCGATCCTGCGGCTTCCCGCAACGAACGCCGCCAGGTGCACGCTCGGCGTCGACGTGCTCAGGAGCGCGAACGACACCTGGGGCGAGAAGACGATCACCTGGTTGAACCAGCCGGGCACGACGGGCGGGGTGCTCGCCTCGAAGACGTGGACGGCGGGCGGATCCCAGGATCTGGATGTGACCGCTGCCGTGACGACCTCCGGGCCGGTGAGCTTCATGCTGCGACACGCCGTGGGATGCGCGGCCAAGGGAGACGCGACGTTCAGGAGCCGCGAGAGCGCCGCGGGGCCGCAGCTCCTCGTGGACACGACCGGCGGGAGCGCCACGCCTCCGCCGGCAGCCGCCTGCGCGGACGGTCTCGACAACGACGGCGACACCCGCACCGACCATCCGGCCGATCCGGGTTGTACGGGACCCACCGACACCGACGAGACCGACGCGCCGCCACCGTCGGCGGCATGCGCCGACACGATCGACAACGACGGTGACGCTCTGACGGATCATCCGGCCGATCCGGGCTGCACCGGGCCGACCGACACCGACGAGACGGATACCCCGCAACAGCCGCAGTGTTCGGACGGGCTCGACAACGACGGCGACACCCTCACCGACCACGCGTCCGATCCCGGTTGCAGCGCGCCGGTGGACGCGAACGAGACCGATCTGGTCACACCGCCCGGGTCGATCGTCGCCGCGGCGGCGGGCGACATCGCGTGCGACCCCGTCGCATCGAAGTTCGGTGGGCAGGATCCGCTCGTGTGCCAGCAGCGGGCCACGGCGGCGATGCTCGCGGACGTCGAGCTCATCTTCCCGCTCGGTGACCTGCAGTACCCGAACGGAGCGCTCGACAAGTTCCTGGGCGGCTACGACCCGTCGTGGGGCCAACACGCGCCGAGGACGTACCCGGCGGTAGGGAACCACGAGTACACCCAGCCGGGCGCGCAGGGATACTTCGACTACTGGACCTCGAAGGGCCGCCCCACGGGCGATCCGGCGGCCGGCTACTACAGCTTCGACGTGGGGTCATGGCGCGCGATCAGCCTCAACTCGAACTGCACGCCGGTACCCTGCACGGAGGGAACACCGCAGAACGACTTCCTCGAGCAGGATCTCGCCGCCACGACGCAGCCGTGCATCGTCGCCTACTGGCACCACCCTTACTTCAATTCAGGAGCCGTCCATGGCAGCGCGGCGCCGTCGGGCGCGAAGGCCTTCCTCGACGACCTCTACGCGGCGGGGGCAGACCTGGTCCTGAACGGGCACGAGCACAACTACCAACGCTATGCGAAGCAGACGTCGCTGGGGGTCGCCGCTGCGAACGGCTTCCGCGAGTTCGTCGTCGGGACGGGTGGGAAGAGCCACTACGCGATGCTCGCCCAGAAGGACGTCAACTACGAGGTGGGGAACACCACGGACTTCGGTGTGTTGCGGCTCTACCTCGGGGACGGCGCGTACTCATGGGAGTTCGTGTCCGTGTCGGGCGTGGTCTTGGACGACGGCGGCCCGGTCGCGTGTAACTGATCGCCGCCGCGAACGCCTAGGGCCGCAGGAACCCGCCGAGGTGGTCGGGCAGGACGGTCAGCGGGACGCCGCTTCCCTTCGCCGCCTCTCGCATCGATCCCATGGCGCTGTCGCTGGGCCGCCCGTAGATCTCCCACCCCCGTGGCTCCAGGTACTGGTAGGCGGCCTTCGCCCGCTCGTCCGCGCCCTCGAAGTGGAGGTCCATCGACTCCGCGTCGGGGAAGGCGTGGAGGAAGGACACCTGCGTCCCCTCGTCGTCGACGAAGGCCAGGTACAGCACCGTCCGCGGCTTGGTCTCGCGGAGGTTCTCGATGACCTCCTCGGAGAGTCGCCTGAGGTCGTCGAGTGTCCCCTCCTTGATCCCGAAGTGACTGATGAAGACCACCGGCTCGGACACTCCGACCACCTCCCGGCGCCGAGTCTAGGCCGCTCGAACAGCCGGTTCGATCGTCTTGCCATAACGCCGTTCCTGTCGCACCATGGCGGCACGAGAGGAAGGAGGTGGTCCTACTTGCATAGACAGCAGGAGACCCTCGAGGTGACTGGCTGCTGAGCCGTCCCTCCCGGGCCGGGGCCGACCGCCCCGCTCGTACTGCCGGAAGCTCGGCGGAATCCAACCAGCTCACCGCCCTCGCGGGTTCGGACGTGGTCTACCCGACGAAGCCTCCACAAGAGGCAGGAGCGCTCGTGAGGTGATCGTCGCGACGGGCCGGGTTCCCTAGGGACCCGGCCCTTCCGCTCTCCGCGATCAGGAAGGCCAGTCGGGCTTCTTCGGCTCCTTGCCCAGGAGGTCGTCCAACGACGGCTTCCCCGAGCCCTCGGCCTTCGCGATCGCCTCGCCGAGCCGATCCGGAGGCGAGTCGTCCGCGGCCTCGAGCATCTCTTCGAGCGATCGCCCGGCGCTCCCCTTCAGGCGGATCCGGAGCGCGGCGAGCACCGCCTCGTGCCGCTCCGAGAGCCCCTGATTGACCTTGATCTCGGTCAGTGCCTCCTCGGCCTTCGCGATGAGCTCCCGATCGTCCACGCAGGACAGTGTGCCACGACGGGTTTCGTCGAACGCGCCGCCGGCCGAGCCGCGCCTAGACTCGCAGCTTCCTGCACACGAGGTGCCGATGCCGGAGGAACTCAACCGCGAGGTCGCCGAGACGCTCGTCTCGTCCGAGAGCGGCCGTCCCACGAAGAGCCGAGGGGAACAGACCGTCGAGATCATCGAGGCGCTCCTCCTCGCGATGGTCGCCGTGGCGACCGCATGGAGCGGCTACCACGCAGCGAGGTGGGACGGGCGCCAGGCGGAGCTGTACGGCACGTCCTCGACGATGCGCAACGAGGCGGATCAGGCGCTCACCCTCGGCGGTCAGCAGCGATTGCTCGACATCACCACGTTCAACACGTGGATCGAGGCGCGGAACGAGGGACTCGACGACCTCGCCGCGCTCTACGAGCGCCGGTTCAGTCCGGAGTTCAAGGTCGCCTTCGACGCCTGGATCGCGCTCGATCCCCTCTCGGACCCCGACGCGCCACCCGGTCCGAGCTTCTTGCCCGAGTACGAGAACCACCTCCTCGACGAGGGCGCCCGCCTGAACGACGTCTCGGACCGGACCTTCGACGAGGGGACGGAGGCACGCCATCACGCCGACGAGTACATCCGCACGACCGTGGTCCTCGCGACCGTGTTGTTCCTGCTCGCGCTCTCCCAACGGTTCGGGATCTGGCGGGTGCGGATCGCCGTCCTCGTGGTGGCGATCGGGCTGACGACCTACGGCCTCGTCACGCTCCTGGGCCTCCCGCGCGTCTGACGTTGTTGGCCGAAAGAACATTGCTGGAAGAAGGCATCCGGACGCACAGTAGGTGGGTGCGCTATCGGAGAGCTCCCACGCTCGACCCCCTGGAACGTCTCCAGCAGGTCCAGCGCGTCAGCGACGCCACCCTCGCCCACCTCTCTGTCGACGATCTCCTGGATGAGCTGCTCAACCGGGTGCGCGAGATCCTCGACACCGACACCGCGGCCGTCCTCCTGCTGGACGAGGCTCGGAACGAGCTGGTGGCCCGGGCCGCGAAGGGGATCGAGGAGGAGGTGGAACGCGGCGTCCGCATCCCGGTGGGGAAGGGGTTCGCCGGTCGCATCGCGGCCGAGCGGAAGCCGGTCGTCCTCCACCGGGTCGACCACGGCACCGTCCTGAACCCGATCCTGTTCCAGAAGGGCATCCGGTCCCTCCTCGGTGTGCCGCTCCTCGCGCAGGGCGAGGTGGTCGGCGTGATGCACGTGGGGACGAAGACACGCCGGCGCTTCACGCCCGGCGATACCGAGCTCCTCCAGCTCGTCGCCGACCGGGTGGCCCTCGCGCTCCGCGTTCGCCTCTCGGATCGCTCCCGTGTCGTGATCGAAGCGTTCCAGCGGACGTTCCTCCCGGAGGTCCTCCCCTTCCTCCCGGGCGTGCGCGTGGCGACGCGCTACCTCCCCGCCGCGACCGCTGTCGGTGTCGGAGGCGACTGGTTCGACACGTTCGTCCGGCCGGAGGGTGACATCGTCCTCGTGATCGGCGACGTAGCGGGCCACGGCCTGCCGGCGGCATCGCTGATGGGCAAGATGCGCAACGCCCTCCGCGCGCACGCGCTGATGGGCGGGACGGCCCTCGACATCCTGCTGCGGGCCGATGAGTTCCATCGGTATTTCGGAGACGGCGAGCTGGTGACGCTCCTGATCGGCCTGCTCGCCCGCGACCTGCGGACCTTCCGATACGTCTCGGCCGGGCATCCGCCACCGCTCGTGGTCGGTCCGGAGGGAGCGGCAGCCGCGTTCGCGTCCGACCATCGGGCGAATCCGCCGCTCGGTCTGCCGCAACCACCGACCTTCGTCGAGGAGGAAGTGACGATGCAGCTGGGCACGTCGATCCTCCTCTACACGGACGGCCTGATAGAACGACGGAACGAATCGCTCGCCGTGGGACTCGAGCGGCTCCGCTCGACCGCGCAGCGGGCGCTGAACGGATCGCCGACCAACGAGGCGATCACCGAGCTCCTGGAAGGGATGATCGAGGGTCCGCGGCCCACGGATGACGTCGCGCTGCTGGTCCTCCACCGGGACGCCACCCCGGCGATCGCGCTGGAGTTCGCGATCGATGCCCGTGCCCGCTCCCTGCTGCCGATCCGCCGGGCCGTCTCGCGGTGGCTCGAGGATCTCGAGGTGCAGGAGGGTCTGGTCAAGGAGATGGTGATGGCCGTGCACGAGGCATCCGCGAACGTGGTCGAACACGCGTACGGACCGGCGGGGGGTACCATCACGATCACGGCGACGCACGAGGGGGATCAGATCGAGGTGTTGATCCGCGACTCGGGTACGTGGCGAGGCTCGTCGCGGGGCGACCGCGGGAACGGACTCCGGCTGATGCGAGGGCTCATGGACACCGTGACCGTGAACACCTCGGAAGGCGGCACGACCGTGGTGCTCCGGCGAGGGACGGTGACCTAGCCGTGCCCTTGGCGGAGGTCCGGTTCGAGCGTGAGGGTGCGATCGTGATCGCGGCCCTCACGGGCGAGGTCGACATGTCGAATGCGACCTCGGTCCGTCAACAGATCGCGGAGTCCGTCACCCCGGACGACGACGCCGTGATCGTCGACCTGTCCGAGCTGGCGTTCATGGACAGCGCGGGCCTCCATTCGGTGGTGGAGTTGGGCACCGTGCTCGAGGAGCGGAGGCAGCAGCTCCTGGTGTGCGTCCCTTCCGGCAGCCCGATGGAGCGCGCGATCGAGATCATCGGTTTGCCGAGCGCGGTCTCGGTCCACACGAGCCGGGACGAGGCGATCGAGGCTGCCCGCGCGTCCACGATGGAGTCCCGGCCGATGGGCCCCACCGACAACGCCTGAACTCGGCCTGGCGACGGCCGGCCGACGGAGCGGTGACTTAGCCTTCCTCGATGGCGCGGACGAGGTCGGTCGAGACGGCTCCTCCCCGGTGGCGCGAGGTGTTCGCCGGCGCCCGCGGCCGGCTCACCGCCGGGCTGCTGATCCTCGAGGCCCTCGTCGCGGTCGAGATCATGGTCGTCGCGACCATCCTGCCCCAAGTTCAGGAAGAGCTCCGCGGGCTGCAGCTCTATGGGTGGAACTACGCGGCGCTCACGCTGGCGTCGTTCGGCGCGGTCCCGATCGCGGGGAAGCTGACCGACCGCCTCGGTCCGCGCCGGGTGCTCGCCGTCGCGATCGGCTTCTACGTGATCGGGCTCGTCCTGGCGGCGTCGGCCCCATCGATGCTCGTGTTGGTGATCGCGCGGTTCGTGCAGGGGATCGGCGGCGGCGGCCTCTACGTCGTCTCGCTCTCCACCGTGGCGAAGACCTATCCCGAGCGGATCCGGCCCCGGGTGATGGCCCTGCTCGCCTCGATGTGGATCCTCCCCGGCCTGCTCGGGCCTTCGGTCGGCGCCCTGCTCGCCGAGACCGTCGGCTGGCGGTGGGCGTTCCTCGCCCCCCTTCCGCTGATCTTGCTGGCTACGTTGATGGTGATCCCCTCGCTCGGGGGCGTCACTGTGCGCGAGGAGGGATCGAAGCTGCCGGTCGCCGCATCGCTCGTGCTGATGGTCGGCGCTGGCGCGCTGCTCGCCGGGCTCACGGAGCTCTCGGTCTGGAGCATCCCGCTCGTCGCCGTCGGGACCGCCGTGACGATCCCGACGCTCCGTAGGATCACGCCGCCCGGCACGCTCACCGCGCGGCGTGGACTTCCGGCCGCGTCTGCGGCCGCCTTCCTCGCGTCGGCGGCGTTCTTCGCGATCGACGGCTTCGTCCCGCTGATGCTCACGGAGACGCGAGGTCTGTCGATCGGGGAGGCCGGCATCGTGATCACGGCGTCCGCGCTCGCGTGGGCCGCCGGCTCGTGGTGGCAGTCGGGGGTGGTCGGGCGCTTCGGGGCACGCCGGCTGACGGCGTCGGGCGCGCTGATGATCGGGGCAGGCGCCGCCGTGGTTGCGTCGGGACTCCTCGCGGTGCCCCTCGTCGTCCCGTACGTCGGATGGGCGATCGGAAGCGTGGGGATGGGCATCGTCTTCCCGACGATCCCGCTGTCGGTGATGGGCAGCGCAGAGGAGGGACGGGAGGCGGGTGAGCTCTCCTCGATGATCCTGATGGACTACCTGGGCGTCGGGATCGGCGCGGGCCTCGGGGGAGCGAGCGTCGCGCTCGCGGACGCCGGGACGCTCACGATCAGCGAAGGACTCGCGGGCGCGTTCGGGGTCGGGATCGTCGCCGCGGTGATACTCGCGTTCGTCGCGAGGCGCCTCCCCGACACCCGCCGGGGTTCGTAGCGTGATCTACGACGCGCACTGGGCCGAGAACCCCGTGATCCCGGCGGCTCCCGAGCTCCGCGGCATCGACGGGTCCGCCCTCATCGCTGTGGGTGAAGCTCAGCTCGTGGGTCCCTCCGGGCCGTAGACGTACACGTAGATCGAGAACCAGACATTCTCTCCGGCGAATCGTCGCGCCGCGCGTCTCCCAATCCGGCCAGTGCTCGCCGGCGGGGCCGAGATGGCCACGCGCGGATGCTCATACGGAGCCGCCATGCCGCCTGGTCGATCGACCAGCCCGGCCCGCGTCCGGTCGCCCAGCTTCGTGGAGAGCATCGCCATCGGAAGACCGCAGGCCAAGAACGAGGATGTGAGAAGCCGCCGGAGCCCGAAGGGGCCCCAGCCGCTTTCCGCGCGGAACCTAGCCGGGTGGCCTGGCCTGCCAGGCAGGCGCGCGTCGACGATCGCGCCGATCCTACGCCACGCTCGCCACGCGTTAGGCTCGGGTCATGGCGGCCGAGTCGCAGATGTTGCCCCTTGGTACCGAGGCCCCGGACTTCGCCCTTCCCGACGTCGTGACGGGCGAGACCGTGAAGCTCACCGATCTCTCGGAGGCGGCGGCGCTCCTCGTGATGTTCATCTGCAGGCATTGCCCGTACGTGGCGCACGTGCGCCCCGGGCTCGTTCGCCTCGGCCACGATTACACCGACACCGGGCTCGCGATCGTCGCGATCAGCGCGAACGATCCCCTCACCCACCCTGAGGACGCCCCCGTGAGCCTGGCGGAGGAGGCGCGCGAGGCCGGGTATGTTTTCCCCTACCTCTTCGACGAGACGCAGGAGGTCGCGAAGGCGTACCACGCCGCGTGCACACCCGACTTCTTCCTGTTCAACGAGGACCGTCGGCTCGGGTACCGGGGGCAGTTCGACGACAGCCGGCCGGGAGGAGACCGCCCGCTCACCGGGGCGGACCTTCGGGAGGCGATCGATGCGGTGCTCGAGGGTCGCCCAGTTCCCGACGACCAGCGACCGAGCGCGGGATGCAGCATCAAGTGGAGGCAGGGCAACGAGCCCGTGTAGGGCCAGCCGATGCTCCCACGCCGTACAGCGTGCAGATCCGGTGGAACGTCTTCGAGTTCGACCATCGCTCGCCGGCTCGAGTTCCCCCTGGGTACTCCCTGACGCTCTCCCCGAGGTGCCACGCGGCTGCCCGATCGACCATTCAGGCGTCGCATAGCCGCGCGCGGATCCGTGCTCGTGTAGAACTCGGACCCAGCCCCGTCCAGTCCCGACGGCAAGCCAAGAGTCAGTCGTGCGCCATGAGTGGACGGCGCCCCCCGTACCTCGGAGGAACGGGAGGCGCCGTGGTCTGCTGACGACCTTCCTTCTCAGCTCGATCGGCTCGTGACCATGCCCAGACGCGATGATTCCGGGCCGACCCTCGAAGCAAAGGCTTAGCTCGAGCTGCTGTCATCTGGCAGCGGTAGTAGGACTCCTACGGTCTCCTAGGCCACTCTGGCTGGATGGCTTTCACCCATCAGGTCGTCCACGTCCCCGTCGGTCCGCTCGGGCTGCACCACCCCGTCGAGGAAGGGGGTCACGATCAGCTTCCTCATCGCTCATCTCCCACTTGGCCGGCTCCATCCGCACCTCATACGGCCATGTAGAACTCCCACTGCACGTTGTCTGGATCGCGGAACGCGACGTAGTCCTTGTCGAGAACAGGATCGTGCTCGATCCCGGCCGTGTCCACGCCGGCGTCCCGGAGCGAGCGCTCGAGCCGCTCGAGGTCTTCGCGCCCCTCGACGCCGAATGCGAGATGGTCGACGCCGATCCGCCGCTCGTTGAAGCGATCGTCCGGGCCGGTCCCTTGCAACGGCGGCTCGAGGATCACGAACGTGTCCCCAGCCTGCGTCGCGAGGAGCTTCCCTTCCGCGGGCGCGTCTTCCCACTCGGTGATCATCGCTCCCGACACCGGGATCTCCATGAATCGGAATCCGAGGACGTCTTCGTAGAAGCGGCGTGACGCTTCGGGATCGCGCACCCTGATCGCGATGTGATGAAGTGATCTCACGCCCATGCGCTGCCCTCCTCCTCCAGCACTCGCTGGATCTCGGTCTGGAGCTCTTCCCGGACGCGAGCGTCGGTGACCGAGTCGAGCAACGTGGCTGCCGACCGCCTGGCTCGGTCGGCGGCGATCTCGGAAGCGGCGCGGTCCTCGAGGAACGACGCGAGAGCGGCCTGGGCGCGCCAGGCGTAGAGGCCGAGGCCATGCCGGCGGGACCACACGTCGGCCCGGCGCGCCGCCGCGAGCGCGCCTTCCCGGTCGTCGAGCGCGGCCAGCGCCGTCGCCTGGACGAGAGAGGCGTCGACGACCGCCTCCGGCCACGACCGCTCCGTGCACACGTCGACGATCGACCCGATCGTCTCGAGCGCTCGCTTCGCGTCCGACTGGGCCAGCCGGGCGGCGGCGATGCCGACGGCGCCGTCCCAGGCGAAGAGCAGTACCTCGCCGGGCGGCACGTGAACGGCTGCGAGCTTCGCCTCGGTCGATCGGAGGAGTTCTCGCCGATTGCGGCCGCGCTCGCGACGTGCGAGCGCTCGGACCAGGAGCCCCGAGCAGCGAAGGTCGTGCATGTCCGCTCCAGAGCGCTCCGCGGCGTCCACGCCCTCGCGCAACACCTCGACGGCCTCATCCCTGGCGCCGGCCTGCAGCAACGTGGCCCCCAGCTGCGACGCTGTCGACGCGGTCCATTCCGCATGCCCGCGCTCCCGGGCGAGCACGAGCGCGCGGCGCCCGATCCCTATGGCCGCGTCGACTTCACCGCGACATCGATGGTAGGGGGCGAACGTGCCGATGATCAGTGGCTCGTTCCCATCGTCGTGGAGCTCGCGGTTCGTGGTGAGTGCCCGGTCGAGCCGCCGGCGTGCCTCGTCGAACCGGCAGCCCGCGATCGATGCGTAAGCGGTCTCCAGATCGACGAACTGCTCGAGCCAGCGGTCGTTCCGCCGAGCGTACATCCGCCGCAGCTCATCCCCGTACCGTTCGACGTCAGCCAACCTGCCCAGGAGCAACGCGACCAGCTTGAGCGCATCGAGCGCCACGGCGAGCAGACGTTCGTCGCCGGAGGCAGACGCCGCCTCCAGCGCCAGCTCCCCAGATCGCTGTGCCCGGTCGAGCTGCGCGCGGTTCGCCCACGTGATCGTCAGCCGTGAGAGCGCGCTGACGCGACCGGTTGCGTCTCCGAGCTCGTCGGCGAGCGCGAGCGCACGCTCGAGGTGCTCGACGGATCCGCGGTAGTCCGCAGCGCCAGCGACGAGGAAGCCGATCTCGTCGTGGCACCGCATCTCGAGCGACCGGTCGCCCCGTTCGACCGCCGCACGGAGCGACTCGTCCAGATCGGCGCGAGCGCCCCGATGGTCACCGATCCGGCCGCGAAGGCGGCCGCGTCGCAACCGCAGGTCCGCCACCGCGTCGGGCGACGAGATCCCGATCGCCTCGTCGAGGTTCTCGATCGCCTCGAGGAGCGCCGAGACCTCCTCGGCCCGGTCGGCCGCGATCCGGAACCATCGCAGCGCCTCCTCGCTGTTGCCGGCGCCGGCATGGTGTCGGCCCAGGATGGCGGCGCGCTCCTCGGCGGCCGGCTCCGCTTCGAGCGCGGAGGCCGCACGAGCGTGGAGTTCGCGCCGCCGCCGCCGGAGGAGCGTCCCGTACGCGGTCTCCTGTACGAGGACGTGTGCGAACGCGAGGTCGGGGGGCTCCGGCCGGATCAGGTCGGCGCGGGCGAGCCGGGCCAGCGCCTCCGAAGGGTCGAGCTCGAGGATCATCGCGAGCGTCCCGGTCGCGAACCGTCGCCCCAGGACCGAGGCCGCCGTCAAGACGTCGCGGTCCTCGTCCGCCAGCCGGTCGATCCGCGAGAGGAGCACGCGATCGACGGTCGGCGGAACCTCCGCGCGCTGGTCGCTCGCGAGGGTCCACCGTCCCTCCGCGGGAACGAGCGCGCCGGCGTCGATCAGCGATCGGACCAGCTCGCCGATGAAGAACGGGTTCCCGGCGCCGACGTCCAGGACCCGCGCGAAGAGTGCGGATGGGAGTGCACCCTCGCCGACCAGCGAGACCACCAGGTCACGATCGGCTCCGGACGGCAGCGCGTCGAGCCTGATCCGGACCACGTCGTTCCCGTCTGCGTATCGGTCGATCGCAGCGGCCGTGCCCGAGTCGGTCTCTGCCCGCGCCGTGAGCACGAGCGCGATCGGCTCGGACGTGGAGAGCGGGAGCAGCCGCTCCAACGCCCCGATTGAGCTGGCGTCGGACCAGTGCAGGTCCTCGACCGCGATCACGAGCGAGCCTTCTCGAGCCGCGGATCGGACGAAGGCGGCGATGGCCTCCTCGGTCGCCAGTTGGCGGCCTGCAGGCGAAAGTGCGGCGAAGCCCTGCCGTTGCGCCGGGGTCGGGTCGCCGGCGAGGACGGCCAGCGCCGCGCGGGCGGCGTCGCGCCCGACGGGCACCAGATCCTCCGCGCGGCGGCCGCCGCCCAACGACCGCCCCCACGAGGCGAGGAGCTGCGCGATCGGCGCGTACGGCGTGGACGAGCCCAATGACGTGCACGCCGCGTCGAGCCAGAGGGCGCCGGAGCGTGACCGCTCACGGAGCGCCTCGAGCAGCCGGGTCTTCCCGATCCCGGCCTCGCCCTCGATCACGACCGCCACGCCGGCGCCGCTCGCGAGCCGGTCGACCGCCTCCAGCGCGGTAGCCAGCTCGACATCCCGTCCGACGAGCGGCGCCCCACGCCCCGGGAGGCGGCGGGCCCGCGGGGCGTCACCCCGCGGGCCCGCCGCCTCCGCCACGCGGAGGACCTGGTTCTTCCCCCGGAGCTCGACCGCGGTCGGATCCGACCAGTGGAACAGCTCGCGCACCTGCGCTCGCGCCGTCGGTCCCACGAGCACCGACCCCACGCGCGCTTCCGACTGGAGCCTCGCGGCGGTGTTCACCACATCACCGGTCGCTCCGTACTCCACGTGGCTCCCGCCGCCGACGGGCCCCGTCACGGCGAGGCCGGCCTCGATACCGATCCGCACTCCGAACGACTCGATCGCGTAGTCGAGGAGAACCCGTCGTGCGTGATCGGCCACGTTTCGCTGGATCTCGAGCCCGGCGAGGACCGCGCGCTCGGTATCGTCCTCGTGCGCCACCGGAGCGCCGAACAGGGCGAGCACGCCGTCCCCGGCGACGTCCTTCACCGTCCCGCCGAAGTGCTCGACCGTCTCGGCCATCGCGCGGACGGCTGCCCCGACGACATCGCGGACATCCTCAGGATCGAACCGCTCCGCCAGCACGGTCGACCCCGCCACGTCCGCGGACAGCGCCGTGATCGTTCGACGTTCCTCGCGCATCTGGTGTGGCCGGCCGGATCAGCCCGCGCCCCCTTCCGGCCGAGTATCGGGAGCGGCCACTCCGCAGGTCAAGTGAAGGCAGCTCGAACTTCGGCGGGGCTCTGCGACCCGGGGCTCGAGAAAGCGATGGAGCGGGCGCAACGTCTCGCGCTCGACGATCCGGCCGGGAGCCGCAAGCACCACGTAGCCTGACGCGATGGGTGCGATACTGATCACAGGTGCGAGTGGCTACATCGGGGGCCGTCTCGCGCAGCGCCTCGTCGATGCGGGCGTCGGCATCCGTGTCGCCGGACGCGACCCCGACAAGCTCGCCGATCGCTGGCCGGGTGTCGATGCTGTCGAGCTCGACGTGATGCGGCCCGAGACGATCGGGCCCGCGACGGAAGGCGTCACGACCGCCTACTACCTGATCCATTCGATGGAGGAAGGAGGCGAGCCCTTCGAGGAGCGGGACCGGACCGCCGCCACGAACTTCGCCCGAGCCGCTTCCAAGAGCGGTGTTGAGCGGATCGTCTTCCTCGGGGGTCTCGGCGACGACCAGGATCCCGACCTCTCACCTCACCTGGCCAGTCGCCACGAGACCGGGCGGCTGCTCGCAGAGCACGGACCGGCGGTGCTCGAGCTCCGGGCCGGCATGGTGATCGGTGTCGGGAGCGCGTCGTTCCGGATGCTCGATGACCTGGTGAGGCGACTGCCGGTGATGGTCACGCCGAGATGGGTGGACACTCGCTCGCAGCCGATCGCGGTCGACGACGTGGTCACCTATCTAGACGGCGCCCGCGAGGTGACCGCCGACGGGCATCACACGATCGTGGAGATCGGCGGCGCCGACGTGTTGTCGTACCGGGAGATGATGCAGCGCCTCGGGAAGAAGCGCGGGCGTGTCCCGGTGATCCTGCCCGTACCGGTGCTCACCCCCTCGCTCTCCTCGCTGTGGTGCGGCCTCGTGACCTCGGTGCCTCCTTCCATCGCGAGACCGCTCATCGAGGGACAGCGCAATGAGACGATCGTGCGCGACGACACGGCGGCGCGGTTCTTCCCCGGCCTCCACCCGGTCGGCTTCGACGAGGCAGTCACGAGGGTCGGCTCCGAGGCCGCCACCTAGTCCCGCCCGTGAACGAACCTGCGGCCGCGGTTGCGGGTTCTAGCGGCCGCGGGCCGACGAGTTCGTCCTGGTGCAGGTGCCCGACATCGCGAACATCGACGATCGACGGCCGCACCCACTCATCCACAGATCAGGGCGGATCGCACGAGGTCGGAGTCTCTGCGGCGGTGGCACCGTCCTTCATCGCGTTGATCTCATCGATGAAGGCGGCCGTCTGCGGATCGGCAACCATCATGTCCAGCACCGGTCGAGCGGCGCGCACGAGTTCCGTGACGTCGGCTTCGCTGGCCACGACGATCTGGCCCCCTGCGGAGCAGAAGGCGGCGATGTCCTCCGTCTGCGCGGCGACCGCGAACTCGACCGTCGCTCGAGCCGCATCCTCGAGGATCGTGCGCTGCTCGTCGGAGAGTGCTGCCAGGCCGTCCTCACCGGCGAACAGGGTGTTCACACGCGGGAAGAGGACGACGTTCCCGGTCAGGAACGACCCCTCGGGCGCGAGGCCGAGCGACGTCTCGGTGCCGACGATCTCCCCGCTCTGGATGGCCGCGTCGATCGCGTCGCCGCTCAACCCGTACTTCGGCTCGCCCCCGAAGGCCCGCACGATCGCCTCGGTCGCGTTCGACGGCACCAGACGGATCCCCGCCCCGTCGAAATCGTCGACCGAACGCAGCGGCTCCGTGTACCCGACCGGGTGGCGGAGCTGATCCGGGTACACGCCCAGTCCGACGAGTCCGACCTCCTCGAGGCCCCCGAGCATCTCGTCAGAGATCGGGCTCGCCAGCACCTGGCGCAAGAGTTCCTGGTCGGTGATCAGGAACGGAGCCTGGAGCGCCTGGAAGCTCCGCACGTCGACCGTGTCCCAGGCACGCGCGGCGATCCACCCGAGATCCAGGTCACCGCCCTGGACGAGGCCGACCACACCTTGCTCGAATGCGTCCACCTCTCTGACCGCTCCTCCGGACTCTCCTGCGGCCTGCCATGTGATCTCGATCCGCATGGCGCCGCCCGAGAGCTGGTCGACCTGCTCGGCGAAGTGCTCGACGACCGGGGTGTCGGGCCGGCCTCGTGGGTCACCGGTGCCCAGCGACAGCGTCACCGGTGTCAGGGTCGCTACGGTCGACGGGGAACCCTCCGGGTCGGCCGCTTCGCCGGTGCCCGAGGAACATCCCGCCAACCCGAACCCGACCACTGCGACCAGGATCAAGACATGCTTCGCAGTTCTCACGTTGGCTCCCTTCCCTACGGGCTCGTTACACGTCGAACGTGATCGAGCGGATCACCTCGTCCGCGACCTGCACGCGGTCGGCGAACTTCTTGGCGTAGTCGGAGTAGATGAACGTGACCGTCCGGCCGTCGACGTCGGGCAGGACGACGACTCGATACCTCATCCAGATACCCCCCATGGCGTACACGGGAGGGTCGCCTTCGATCGCGAAGATCAACAGGCACGCCTCCGGCCAGGGGCGCGTGCTCTCCGGCGCGCACTCGGTATCGGAGGTCACGCGAAGATCGACCTGCTGAGCCTCGTACCCGTCGATCTGGAGGGTGATCGGCTCTCCGACGACCTCCGCGCCGCTGTCCTCGACGAACCACGTGAACAGGTCCTCGGGTGCGGGAACGGTCTTCGCCGGATCGCCGGGATCCGCGGGGTGCTCGATGACCTCGTCGATGTTGAGGAGGTCCAACTCGGCGTACGGGAAGTGGTCGAGCTGACCGAACACGACGAAGCCCGGAGCGTTGGCCGCCCCGTACCAAGGTGTCGTCGTCGTGATCACCGCGTTCGGCTCCACGTGCGCGACGTACCTGCCCGGGTCCATCAAGGACTGTCCTTCCGGGATCGGAGCGGGAGCGACGGACGGGCTCGCCTCGGGGGAGGGCGTCTCTCCGTTCGGGCTCGACGAGGGTTGGTTGCCCGCGCAAGCAGCGAGGAGCATCAGCACGACGCCGATCCTCACGATGCGTGCTCCGAACCGCTCCATCGTCCCTCCCTTCCTTGGTATGGCATGAATGCTCAGGGCACCCGAAGTGTGAAGAACTTTCTCTGCGAGGCTTCACATCTGCCCTCGACTAGGCATTCATGTCACAGATGAAGGACGAGGGTGATGTCGCGCGCCCGGCCGAAGCGTCTTCCGTCGGGGATGTCTCTGATTCCGACGCGTTCGCCCACGACGACGCCGGCCTCTCGCTCAGCTTCGAGGACTTCTACGAGGTCGAACACGGGCGGCTGTTCGGAGCCCTGGGCCTCATCACGGGGGATCGTCACGAGGCGGAGGATCTGATGCAGGAGGCCTTCCTCAGGGTCTGGGAGCGCTGGCACCTCGTGCAGTCCCTCGCCTCACCGACCGGCTACCTCTACCGGACGGCCATGAACGTGTTCCGCATGCGCCGGCGGAGGGCACTCGTGGCCAGCCGTCGGGCAGCCCGTGGGCTCTTGAGGCGTGACATGGAGGAAGAAGCGGAGGCTCGATACGAGATCGATCGAGGCCTGGCCGAACTCTCTCCGCGGCAACGAGCCGCGGTCGTCCTCACCGAGCTGCTGGACTTCAGCTCGAGCGAGGCGGCGGCGTCGCTCGGTGTGAAGCCCGCCACCGTCCGCAAGCTCGCACAGCAGGGACGCGACTCGCTCCGTACGATGCTCGGCGCACCGAGCCGGGAGGGGACCGCCGATGAGTGATCTCCGCTCGGTCTTGCAGGAGCGCCGTCGGTCGTACGAGCCGTCCCCCGGCGGCTTCGATCGCCTCGTTCGCCGCAGGCGCCGGAAGCATCGGAACCAGCGTCTGGCCGCCGGCCTCGTCGCGCTCGTCGTCATGGGGGGCGGCGCCTGGGGGCTGTTCGCCGCCAGTCGATCGCTCGGTCCGAGCCAGGGCGCTGCATCGATCGACGGCTCGAGCGTGCATCGCCTCGACGTCGCCTGGACGGCGGCCGTGGGCGACACGCCGACACCGCCGGTGGTCGGGGGGAACCTGGTCTACGTCGGTTCGGGATCCGGTGTCCTGTACGCCTTCGACATGGAAGGCGGCGAGGTCGTCTGGCTCGGGCGCCTCCGTGGATCGATCGTGTCCGCGCCCGCGGTCTCGGGCGACGAGGTGATCGTGCACACCACCGATGGCCTCCTGGCCGCGTTCCCCACGACGTGCGGGACACGTGGGGCGGCCTGTCTCCCGACGTGGACGGCGAGGACCGACGACGAGACCGGGTCCCCGCCCACGATCGCCGGCGGCATGGTCTACGTGAACGCCGGGGTCGATCGTCTTCTGGCGTTCCCCGCGAACTGCCGCACCGACGGCGAGGTCTGCAGGCCGGCCTGGCGGGGCGTGGTCGACGTGTTCACCGGGGACAATCCGGTCGTCGCTCCGGCTCTGGTCGGCGGCTCGGTGTGGACGGTCCTCGACACGAGCGCTGCGATCTTCCCGGCTTCGTGTCGCACCGACGGAGGACTGTGCGAACCGATCAACACCCAGTTCGCCGGGACGATGCGGACCGGACCCATCCTCGGGGGTGACATGGTCTTCCTGGGTTCGGAGACCGGCTACGTCTACGGGTTCCCGGCCGACTGCGCCAACACGTGCGGTTCCATCTGGCGGGCGGTGGCCGACGAGCCCACGGAGCCGGCCGTGGCCGGCGGTGTCGTGTACGTCACCGGAGCGCCCGGCGGCGGGCTCGCTGCCGTCTCTGACGGATGCCGGTCCGAGGGGACACCATGTCCGCCGCTGTGGACCGGCGACCTCCACGGCTCACCCACATCGCCCGCCGTCGTGGGGAACGGGATCGTCTACGTCGGCTCGAGTGACGGCAACCTGTACGCGTTCCCGACCACCTGCGAGGAGCCGGGCACGGCCTGCGCCCCCGCCGCGGTCGTGCGGATCGGATCCTCGATCGCGAGGCCGGCTCTGTACGGCGATCGAGCGCTGTTCGTCACGGCCCTGGACGGCACCCTCCGGGCCCTCACCGTCGGCGCCGTCGATCCGCTCTCGTAGTTGGATGATGAAGGCGACGGCGCGAGCTCCCGGTGAAGGGGTCATCAGGTGTCGGCTCGGATGGGCTGACTCGCGGCTCCGGAGCAGTGGCTTACTCGAGCACCCGATAGAGCCGCCAGCGATCGGGGACTCCCTTCAGCTCGTGCTCGCCGGCGTCCTCGAACGAGAGTCCGGAGCCCGCGACCAGGTCCTTGACCGTCTGCGAGACGATGACCTCCGAGGGTCCGGCCTTCGCCGCCACCCGCGCTCCGATCGAGACGGCCAAGCCACCGGCCTTCCCGTCGATCAGCTCGCATTCGCCCGTATGGACCCCCGCGCGGATCTGGATGCCGAGGTCGCGTACACGCTCGATGATCTCGTTCACGCAACGGATCGCGCGTGCCGGTCCGTCGAAGGTGGCGTAGAAGCCGTCCCCCGCGGTGTCGTTCTCGACGCCATGCCAGCGAGCGAGCCCATCGCGAACCACGGAATGGTGCGCGAGCACCAGCTCCTTCCACCGTCGGTCACCGAGCTCCGCTTGCTTCGCCGTCGAGCCGACGATGTCCGTGAACGCGACCGTGGCCAAGACCGTGTCGAGGGAAGGCGCGGGCAGGTCCTCGCCGATGAAGCGACGGATCTCGTCGATCCATGCCTTCCCCTCGTCGACCGACCACGCGCCGCCGGGCATCGCACGGACCTCCGCCGCAGGCATGAGATCCGCGATGTAGCTGAGCTTGCTCGAGCTGCTGCGGCATGCCCTCGTGGACGAGCAGCAGCGTGGGCACCTGGACGCTGGGGAGGACACCGCGAACGTCCGTCTCGTACCAGATCTTCGAGAGCTCCCGAGCAACGTCCGGCGTGCACGCGCTCCTGGTCTGTTTGGCCATGGCTGGTCCGCCCGACTCGGGCAACACGTTCCCCGCTGCGGCCTCCGCCTCCAAGAACCAACGTCCGTACTCCTCTGTGCCCCAGGAGGACATGTGGGCAAGCTCCTCGTCCAGCTCCTCCCACCGACGACCCCAGGGGTAGTCGGACGCCCACGCGTAGCGGGCCATGGGCTCCAGCCAGACGAGCGCTCGTGCCAAGTCCGGCCGGGTGGCGGCAGCCATCGCGTTCACGCCACCCGTCGACAGGAAGCCGATCATCACGGGACGGTCGACCTCGACCTTCTCGAGAACAGACATCAGATCTGACACGCGAGTCTCGAGCGTTGGGAGGCCCACGTCCCGGCTCGAGAGTCCCACCCCTCGGTGATCGTGAAGGATGACCCTTCCCATCGTGGCCAGCTCCGCGAGCCATGAGGCGAACCAGGGATCCTCCCACTCCAGGTCGATGTGGCCCGGCCACTCCGGCTGCTGGACGATGTCGATCGGTCCGTCGCCGTCGACCCGGTAGCCGATGTAGGCGCCGTCAGAGGCTCGTGCGTAGCCGAACGTCGTGTCCACGGGGGCATCCTGCCCTGCACGCTTCGTGAGGCGCAAGCTCGAAGGGACCGGATCAGTCGCGGGTCCCCGGATCGTCAAGGAGATGGGTCTCGAGGTCAGCAGCGATGGTCGTGCGATGCGACCTGCGACCTGCGAACGCACCCACGATGACGAGGATCGCTCCCGACGCGATGATCGCGCCGGGGAGCACGAAGCTCTCGCCTGCGGCCCGCTGCTGTTCCATGTACTCGAAAGCCTCGTCGCGAGATCCGACGAAGACAGGTTCCTCTCCCGCCTGCTCCTCGTAGACGTACGTACTGCCGTCCCTCGGCATGAGCGAGTAGTCCAGCCCCGATCCGTACTCGTCCTCGATCGACCATGCGACCAGCCCGCCGAGGACGGCGATGAGACCCAGCACGATGAGCCCGATCCGAATGAACCGTGACATCTCTGATCCTCCTTCGTGGCGTCGTTCTGCTGCCCGCGATCGCTGGTCTTCTCTCATGGACCCAGCGTGTAACCGCTCGCCGACGCTGTCGAGACGAGATATCACCCATCTCGTGTGCCGAAAGTGCCCAGATCGACGTGGGTC
>CAWGWB010000004.1:0-453202 GCA_963826195.1 uncultured Actinomycetota bacterium | reverse complement strand
GTCGGCCACCTCCGGATCCGCGGCCTTCAGCGCCTCCCAGTCGGCGGGGTATTCCCTCATCTCTACAGCTCCCCTCGTTCGATCCGTGCGATCTGCTCCACACGCGTCTCGTGGCGGCCCCCGTCGAAGGGCGTCTCCAGCCACAGGCGCACGATCTCGCGAGCGTACGGGGGCGCGACCACGCGCGCCCCGATCGCGAGGACGTTCGCATCGTTGTGTTGGCGAGCGAGACGGGCCAGGAAGAGGTCGTGGCAGAGGGTGGCCCGGATGCCGTCCACCTTGTTGGCGGCGATCTGCTCCCCCTGGCCCGATCCTCCCAGGACGATGGCCCGGTCCGCATCCCCGGTGGTCACGGCGCGCGCTGCCGCCGCGCAGAAGGCGGGGTAGTCGACCGGTTCCGTCGAGTCGGTTCCGTGATCCTGGACCTCGTGCCCCTCCTCGGCGAGGAACGACTTCAGATCCTCTTTGAGCGGGAAGCCCGCGTGATCCGCGCCGAGGGCGATCCGCATCAGACCGGATCCTCAGCGAGGGCCACCGCGAGACGGTGGACCAGGTCGTGGAGCTCGCCGGCGACCTCTCGGTAGCCCTCGATCGGATCGCCGAGTGGGTCGCGCACGTCCTCCGATCGCTTCGGAGACCCGTTCCTGGCCGCCGCCCCCGCCGCGGCGGCGACCCGGGCCCGGAGGGATCCGCCGGGGCGGGAGGCCTCCAAGAGTCGCACGAGCCCTTTGATCGTGAACGTCTTGGTCGCCAGGTCCGGCATCGCGTCGACGATGGCCGATCGATGATCGGCAGCCATACAGACGATCAGATCCGCGTCTTCGAGCATGGCCCCGTGGAGCTTCCGGGCGACGTGGGGCTCGATGTCGACACCTCGCTCCGCCGCCGTGCGGATCGATTCCGCCGTCGCCCCCGAACCCTCCCAGGCGGCGGTTCCCGCCGACGTGACCACCGGCGCTCCATCGCCGAGCCGCTCCTCGAGCGCGGCGCGCAGGAACCCTTCGGCCATCGGCGAGCGGCAGATGTTCCCCGTGCACACCACCAGGATCCCGCTCATGACGAAGGGCGCGAGTCTAACAACGCAGCCTCGTCCGGCAGGAGCTCGGCGATCGCATCGCGCCCGAGGAGACCCTCGCGCAGGATGGACGCCTGACCGTGGGCGAGGTCGATCACGGTGGACGCCGCTCCCTCCAGCCGGTCGCCCTCGCAGAGGTAGACGGCGACGTCCTTCCCGAACAGCCGATGCAGCTCGTCGCACGTCTGCACGGGGGGATGACCGGAGCGGTTCGCGCTGGTGACGGCGAGCGGCCCGGTCTCGGCGAGCAACGCGAGGGCGAGCGGATGGTGCGGGGCGCGGACGCCGATCGTCGCGGCGTCCCCTCCCAGATCCCACGACTCGGCGTCGGCGCCCCGCGCGAGGACGAGTGTGAGCGGGCCGGGCCAGCAGGCGCCCGCGAGCCGCTCCGCGCGCTCGTCGAAGAGGGCGATCGATCGAGCCACCTCGATCGTCGCGACCAGCACCGGCAGCTCGAGGTCACGCGACCTGCGCTTGGCTGCGAAGACGCGGTCGGTGGCGGTGCGATCGTCCGGACGCGTCCCCAACCCGTAGACGGTGTCGGTCGGGAACACGATCAGCTCGCCGCGGCGAGCGGCGGCGGCGGCCTCCCCCAACGGTCCTTCGAGCGGTGTCACCGGCGCGGCCGTCGGGCGACCACGACCCGGTCCCGGCCCGCGAGGTCGCGGCGCACGGTGATCCCTTCGAACCCCTCGTGCGCCGCCGCCTTCGCCACCACTCCGGCCGCGGTCTCTTCGATCTCCACGGCAACGATCCCTCCGGGCGCGAGCCATCCGGCGGCCTGGGCGAAGAGTCGCTCGTAGATCTCGATCCCGCCGAACACCGCGAGCGGCGGCTCCGCCAGCACGTCGGCCGGAAGCGTGTCGCGGGCTCCCTCGGCCACGTACGGCGGATTGCAGACGACGGCGTCGACCCGCCCGCGCAGTTCGATGGGGAGGGGTTCGAGGAGGTCCCCCTCGAGGACGGTCACCGAGAGACCGAGGGAGTGCGCGTTCTCGCGAGCGAGCTCGACCGCCTCGGGCGACAGGTCGATGGCGAACATCGTCGTGTCGGGCCGCTCGTCCTTGATCGCCAGCGCCACCGCGCCGGTCCCGGTGGCGACGTCGATCACCAGAGGGTCGGCCACCGACGCGAGCTCGTCCATCACCGCCCCGGCGAGGATCTCGGTCTCGGGCCTCGGGACGAACACGCCGGGTCGGACCCGCAGGACGATACGGCGGAACCCCTGGTCACCCGTCACGTGCTGGATCGGTTCCCCCACGCACCGCCGGCAGAGCGCGCGACCGAAGAGCTTCGCCTCCTGCGACGTCAGCCCTTCCCGAGCGTAGATCCCCGCTCGATCGGTCCCCAGGACGTGCGACAGGAGCCCCTCGGCGGTGGGAACCGAGCTCTCCACACCGTGGCGCTCGAGGTACTCGGCCGCTCGGCGAACCACCTGCGCCGGACGCACGTCAGTCCCTTGCGTCCGGCCGCGGCCCGTCCGGTTGCGCGTCGCCCGGATCGGCGAGCTGCGCCGACCGCTCCGAGGCCTGCAGCTGCTCCGTGAAAGTATCGAGCTCGTCGCCGCCCGCCAGCACGTTCGCGAGTTGATGCGAGGTGTGCTTGATCCGATGGTCGGTGACCCTTCCTTCGGGGAAATTGTAGGTCCGGATCTTCTCGGATCGTTCCCCGGTTCCCACCATCGAGCGGCGGGCCGCCGCTTCCTTCGCCTGCTGCTCGTCGAGGGCCTTCTGATACAGGCGCGCCCGCAGGTAGCGCATCGCCTTCTCCCGGTTCTGGAGCTGTGACCGCTCCTCCTGAACCTCGACCTTGATGCCCGTCGGCCTGTGCATGATCCTCACCGCCGAGTCGGTGGTGTTCACGGACTGACCACCGGGTCCGCTCGACCGGTAGACGTCGATGTCCAGGTCCTCCGGCCGGATGTCGACCTCCACCTCCTCGGCCTCGGGCATCACCGCGACGGTGGCGGTGGAGGTGTGGATCCGGCCTTGCGACTCGGTCACCGGGACCCGCTGCACGCGATGGACGCCAGACTCGTGCTTCAGCCTGCCGTAGGCGTCGCGTCCTCGGATGCCCAGGACGATCTCCTTGTAGCCACCCATCTCCGCCGGAGCCGACGCGAGCACGTCCGTCTTCCAGCGGCGTCGGTCCGCGAGGTGCCGGTACATGTCGAACAGATCGCCCGCCCAGAGCGCTGCTTCCTGGCCGCCCGCGCCCGCTCGGATCTCGAGGATCAGATCCTTGCCCTCGTTGGGATCTTTCGGAACGAGCAGCTCCTCGAGTCGGGACCGGAGCTCCTCCGCGCGCTCCGCGATGGCGCGAGCCTCCTCCTCGAACGCCTCCGCCATCTCCGCATCGGTCTCCGCGGCGGCGAGCTCCCGTGCGTCCGCGGCGTCGGCCGTCGCCTGCCGGAGCTCTCGGTAGGGCCGGACGATCTGCTCGAGCTCGGCGAACTGCCGGCCCAGCGTGCGCATCCGATCGTGATCGGTCGCCGCCTCGATCGTGGACATCTCGGCCTGGACCTGCTCGAAGCGGGCCTCGATCTCCTTCAGACGGTCTTCGACGTCCATGACGCCGACGATTCTCCCAGGCGCCCTCGCGGCGCCTCGGGTCTACTACTCGTCGGGCTCCTCGAAGTCGAGGTCGATCGCCGCGAGGTCGGGGATCTCGATCGACGGGTCCTTGTGAACCCAGAGGTCCTCGTACCGCGGGTCTATGGGTGTCTCGCCCCCGTTGGCGTCGCCCGCCTTCGCATCGTCGTCCCCACCGGCGTCGGCGATGGGCTGGACGAGACCCGCCTCCTCTGCCTCGGCTCTCGCGGCCTCCTCGATGGGCACTACCAGGTCCTCGGCGACGGTGAGCAGCTTGGAGCGCATCTCCTCCAACTGGCTGATGAGCTCGCGGCGGCGCTCGCCGAGACCCGCCAGCACCCGGCTCGATTCCGTTCGGGCCCGCTCCAGCAGATCCGTTCCCTCCTGCCGGGACTCCTCGGCGTGCGCCTGGGCGTCGACCCTGATCCGGTCGGCCTCGGTCCTCGCTTGGTCGAGAGCGAGTTCCGACTCGGAGCGCGCGTTCTCGAGGATCCGCTCGGCCTCCTGATCCGCCACCTCGATCAGCCCGGCGAAGCGCTTCGACAGGGCGTCGTAGGGGTCGCCGGTCTCGGATGCCGCCGGTGCAGGCGTCGACGGAGGCGTCGCCGTCGACGCGTCGCCGCGTGCGGCCGCCGAACCGACCTCCAGGCGGAGCTGGCTCAGCTCGCGTTCCAGCGTCCCCACCTGCTTCGCGATCGACGTCAGGTAGGTGCGCACCTGCTGCGGGTCGTAGCCTCGGCGCACCGTCGCGAACTCGCGTCTGCGGATCTGTTCGGCGCTCGGTAGCAGCGGCATGTCCAGGTCGCTGGTCGGCATGGGGAAAACCTCCCGGGTCATGGGGACCGCATCATCTTGGCGCACCGATCCGCGGATGCAACGACCTCCCTGAACTGAGCCGGGAGATCGGCTATCGCTCGACCGCGGTCGCCTCCGCCTCCCGGCGGAGCAGCTCACGGAACGAGGTCACGGCCACCTCGATCTGCGAGGCATCCGGCTGCTGCGTCGTGATCTTCTGCAGCCAGATCCCCGGGGTCATCAGGATCCGCATGCCGAGCGACCCCGGGTGCTTCGCACCGAGGCGGAGCGCTTCGTACGAGATCGCGGCGATGATCGGGATGGCGATCACCCGCGAGAGGATCCGCCACAGCAGCGCCGGCGTGCCGAACAGCGTGAAGACGAAGATCGTGATGATCATCACGATGATGAGGAAGTTCGTGCCGCAGCGGACGTGCTCCTTCGGGTAGCGGTCGATCGCCTCGGTCTCGAGCTCCTCGCCGTGCTCGAACGCAGCGATCGTCTTGTGCTCGGCGCCGTGGTACTCGAAGACGCGATGGATGTCTTTCGTCCTGCCGATGAGGAAGAGGTACGCGACGAACAACGCCACGCGGAAGAGCCCCTCGCCGACGAGCGTGAGGATGCCCGCGGACCCGGTGCGGTTCTCGAACCACGCGAAGAGGGTCGTCGGGCCGATGATGAAGATGCCCACGAACAACGCGAGCGCCAGCACGACCGAGAAGACCACCTGCCGGGGCGTGAGGCGCTCCTCTTCCTCGAGCGACTGGTTCGCGGAGATCATCAGCGCCCGCATGCCGATCGCCAGCGACTGGCCGAGGACGATGATCCCCCGCAGGAACGGCTTCCCGAGGATCGGCACGCGGAGCACGACCGAATCGATCTCGTGCGACTCGATGTGGATCGAGGCGTCGGGCTTGCGCACGGCGATGGCCCAGAACCCGGCGCCACGCATCATGACGCCCTCGACGACCGCCTGCCCGCCGTACAGGTGGGTGCGCGGCGACGCCGGTCGGGGAAGTTCTGCCTCCGCCACGGGTGGCTAGCCCTGCTGGGCCTGTTGGGCAGCCTGTGTCTTCGCGTACCGGCGCTGGAACCGCTCGACCCGGCCGCCGGCGTCCACGAACTTCTGCTTGCCCGTGTAGAAGGGATGGCAGTTCGAGCACAACTCGGCCCGGATCTCACTGACGGTGGAGCGGGTCTGGAACGTGTTGCCGCACGAGCAATGCACGTTCGCGATCTGATAGTCGGGGTGGATGCCCTGTTTCATGTTCTTCTCCTCTTCGCACCTCCAGGGTAGCCGACGGCGACGACCTCTCGGTTCCCTGGCCGTTGGCTCGGCCCGGTCGACGTGCCGGCTATCCCCCGGATGGTGCCTTCGCGATCTCCTTGAGGAACTGCTCGTTGGACTTGGTGGCCCTGACCTTGTCGACCAGGAGCTCCAGCGCGGCGCCCACATCGAGAGCGTGAAGCACGCGCCGCAGCTTGATCACCAGGGCCAGCTCCTCCGCGGGCATGAGCAGCTCTTCCTTGCGTGTCCCCGAGGCGTCCACGTTGATCGCCGGGAACAAGCGCTTCTCCGACAGTGAACGATCCAGGCGGAGCTCCATGTTCCCGGTGCCCTTGAACTCCTCGAAGATGCCGTCGTCCATCCGGGACCCGGTCTCGACCAGCGCGCTCGCGATGATCGTGAGGGATCCACCCTCCTCGATGTTGCGCGCGGCTCCGAAGAACCGGCGAGGCGGGTACAGGGCGCCCGAGTCGATACCGCCCGACAAGATCTTTCCCGACGAGGGTGCCGCCAGGTTGTAGGCCCGCGCCAGACGGGTGATCGAGTCGAGGATCACGGCGACGTCCTTGCCCGATTCGGCGAGGCGCCGCGACCGCTCGAGCACGAGCTCCGTGACCTGGATGTGCTGGTCCGTGGGCTTGTCGAACGTCGAGTAGACGACCTCGGCGGCTTCGACCGTCCGCTGCCAGTCCGTGACCTCCTCCGGCCGTTCGTCCACGAGCAGGACGATCACATGCGTGTCCGGGCTCGAATTGATGATCCCGTTCGCGATCTGCTTGAGGACGGTCGTCTTCCCCGCCTTGGGCGGCGACACGACCATGCCTCGCTGTCCCTTGCCGATGGGAGCGATCATGTCGATGATCCGCTCCGTCACGGCCGTGGGACCGGACTCGAGCCGGAACCGCTCGTCGGGGAACAGCGGCGTGAGCTTGTCGAAGTTCCTCCGCTCCTTCGACGCCTCCGGTTCCATGTCGTTGACCTTCTCGACCTCGAGGAGCGCCCAGTACTTCTCGTTGTCGCGCGGCTGGCGCACCTTGCCGGTCACGACGTCCCCCTTGCGGAGCTGGTGCTTGCGCACCTGGGACATCGAGACGTAGATGTCGTCGGGGCCCGGCAGGTATCCCGACGTGCGCATGAAGCCGTAGCCGTCGGGGAGCAGGTCGAGGATCCCGGAGGCGGAGGGGGCGGTCTTCAGCGCTTCGATGCGCTCCTGCTCCTCCCGCTCCCGGCGATCCTCGCGCATCTGCCGACGCTCTTCCCGGGTAGGGCGACGACGACGGTTCCGCGGGTCGTTCCGATCGCCGGACTCCCCCCGGTCGTCACGATCGCCGCCTTGCGGCCGCGATCCACCACGTCCGCCTTGCTGCCGATCGTCCCTGGGACGGTCCTCACCCCCGGACGGCCGATCTCGGCCCCGGGACTCGGTCTCGAGCGATGCGGCCGAACGGGCGTTCCCGCCGTCCGTGGGCTGGTCCTCGTCTCCGGCGTCGCCGTCGTCTCCGTCATCGGCGTCGCGCACGCTCGCAGGAGCGCGCTCCATCGTCGCGACGGCGCTCTCGAGGGAGGCAGAGGACTTCGCCTCCCCGTTCTCGGGTCGCTCGCCGTTCGACGAGGCCTCGACGATCGCGTCGATGAGACCTGCCTTGCGCAGACGTTGGGTTCCTTCGATCCCCATCGTCTGTGCGATCTGCTGCAGCTCGGGGAGGAGCTTCCCCTCCAGCGTGCTGCGGTCCATGGTTTCCATCGGTGCCCTGCCTTTCTTTCTCGCGAGGGCTTTGGCTCGCTAGGGCTGTTGGTCTGTGTTCGTGTCGGGTCGATCGGGTCCGTCCGCCGCGGGCTGTTCGCCCCTGAGCGTTCGCCAGTCGGAGAGGAACCGCTCGAGCCCGGAGTCGGTCAGCGGGTGCTTCACGAGCTTCGTGAAGATGTCGTAGGGCATCGTCGCGATGTCCGCGCCCGCGAGCGCGGCATCCACGACGTGCATCGGGTGACGGAGGGACGCGGCGAGGACGTTCGAGGTGTAGCCCTGCACCGCGAAGATCTCGCAGATGTCGTGCAGCAGCTTCATCCCGTCCGCGCCCACGTCGTCGAGCCGCCCGAGGAACGGTGAGACGCAGTACGCGCCGATCTCGGCGGCGAGGATCGCCTGCGCCGGAGAGAAGACGAGCGTCACGTTCGTCCGGATCCCGTCGCCGCCGAGCCGCTTGCCGGTTTCGAGCCCCGCCGGGGTCATCGGAACCTTGACGACCGCGTTCGGCGCCATGCCGGCCAGCCGCAGTCCCTCCTCGTACATGGGGCCCGCCTCGGGTTCGGTCGTCTCGAGCGAGATATCGCCCTCGACCTCCGCGAGGATCTCCTTCCAGACCGCCTCCGGATCGCCGCCTTCCTTCGCGACCAGCGTCGGGTTGGTGGTGACCCCGGACAGCACGCCCCAACGATTGATCTCGCGGATCTCCTCGATGTCGGCCGTGTCCAAGAACAGTCTCACGCCGTCCTCCCCTGTTGTCCGAGCTCCGCGTGCTGGGCGATCCTCGCCGTCGCACGATCCATCACGAGGTCGAGCACGGCCGAGATCGCTTGGTCGAAGCTGTGGTTCGGCACGATCGGCACGCCGTGCGAGAGCGCCTGGCTCTTGATGTAGCGCTGGAGCTTCCTGATGTTGCCGAAGTTGTTCGCGTACCGCTCGGCCGGCCGCACGCCCGTCTCCCTGGCGGCGAAGTGGTGCAGGTGTCGGCTCTCCTCTTCGACCTCGACGACCAACGGCACCGGCACGATGCGATCCCCGTGTGAGGCGGGGTCGAAGAACCCGGGGACGACGTGCACGCCTTCGATGACGATGCTCGTACCGTCGGCGGCCGCCCGCGTGATCAGCGCCTCGATCCCGACCGAGACCGCCGCCGTCTGCTCCCGGAACCCGGCGACGAGCGCGTCGGAACGTCGCGTCGGTTCCCGGACGACCGTGTCCGTCTGGAACGAGGAGACATGCAGCGTCGGCATGAGCTCGGCGGAGAGCATCGAGCGCATCACCTCCCGGATCGAGCCGTCGGTGGCGACGACGCGCACGATCCCCAGCCGGTGCGCCAGGTGCGTGGCGATCGTGGATTTCCCGACGCCGGTCGCCCCGCCGATCAGGATCACGAGCGGTACGTCCAGCCGCTCCACGTCCCGCCATCGGCCGAAGTTGGTGGCGTATCGATCGCCCGCCAGCTCCTGGATGACCATGAGGGCGAGGTCCGAAAGCTCCGAGCTCGCCACCGACGACCGTCCGGCGTCGAGCAACCGCAGTTCGATGGTCTCTGCGACCTCGTACGAGCGGTAAACCGACAATCCCGTGACCATGACCTGGGAGGCCATCAGTCCCTTCGAATAGGGAAGGCCGTCGCGATCGGAGATCGTGATGTGCGGTGTCTTGTCTCTCGTCATCGGTCTCTCATGAGGTGGGGCGGGTCCGGCCCCGATCGAGCGCGAGGTCGATCACCCCGCCGAGCACAGTGTGGAGGTCGACGGATCCCTCCGTTGCCTCTGCGCGATTGTCCACGAACACGACCTCCGCCCCCCGGTCGAGGGCCCTGGCAACCGCCGTGTCGACGGCCGCCGCCTTCAGCTCCGTGAGGAGGACGTCGTATCCCTGGGCGGCATCGAGGTCTTCGACCAAGCCGGCGCGATCCGCCAGCCGCGCGCTCCAACCCACGACGGTGCACCCATGATCGGCTTCGAGACGTCTGATCGACTCCTCGACGACCGCAGGAGGTGCAGTCGTAGCGAAGAACGCTTCCTTGCCCCGGATCTCTTCCAGCGGCACCGGAACGAAGTCCGTCACGATGAACGCCGCATCGTTCAGGTAGCGCCGAACAGGGGAACGGAGCGCGGAAAGGTTTTCGGACCCGGATGGGTCGCTGGCCATGGTAACAACCACGAGGTCGGACCGCAAGAGGCGGTAGGGGCCTAGGTAGCCGCGCAGGTATTCCGGGGGAGCCGTGGCGGGTACGACGAGGACCGCTGCGTCCCAGGGGACCGGCGGGATCGCCGACCCGGACCCCTCCACGATGACGATCCCCGGGTGGAGTGAGGCCGCCAGGTCGGCGGCCTCCCGGACGTTGGAGGTGTACGGGGCGCCGGCGAGCCCGCCGCCGGCGCGCCTCGCCCCCACGGTGGTGACGCCGGTGGTCACGGCGTCCTCCAGATAGTCGGAGGCGGCGTGCTCCCCCTCCGCCACCAGGCGGACGAGGTGAGCCAGATCGATCGAACCGGCGGGTGCGAGGGTCGGCTCCGGCGGCCCGCCGCGGCCCATCGCCACGACGACCGGCTCGAGGCCCCGACGAGCCGCCAGCCGAGCCACGGTCCCGGCGATCGCGGTCTTGCCGGTGCGCTTCCCCGTCCCGATCACCGCGAGGGTCGGGACCGACAGCGGTGGGCCTTGCTCCGGAGGGTCCAGGCGGAAGTCCGCCCCGACGTAGGGGATCCGCGCCGCCAGCGCGACCGAGGCGAGCTCCACCCGCTCCCGGTAGCCGAGCACGGGTTCGTCGGAGAGGTCCAGGATCACCTCCGGCGCGAGGTCCTCGATCGCCTGCCGCAGGGCGACCATCCGATCCGGGGTCGCCACACGAACCGGGACGCCGAGGTCCGGTGGCCCTCCCCCCGCCCCGAGCTTCTCGGTACCGCCGACGAGGAGCGCGGCCACGACCTCGTGCCCGCGCTCCGCCGCGACGGCGAGAGCGGCGCGCGTCACCGGGGGGTAGTGCTCACCGTCCACGAGGGCGAGCGTTCGCATGTGGGTCTCCTGGGTGGATGGGTCGGGTCCTGCGATCAGTCGGCCGAGGCAGGAGCGGCCTGCGCGGACTCCTGTACGAGGTGTTCGTCCTCGCGTTGCATCTGCGTCCCCGTGGCGATGGCGACCCGCGCCATCTGCTGCCGCTCACCGAACGGGAACTTCCGGAAGATCGTGACCTCGCCGCGGTCGATCTCCAACACGTTGTAGCAGGGCTTCGTGTGTCCTCGCACCCGGAGGGAGGAACACGTGCCGGCGCTGGCGAGATACATGTCCTCGAGCCGCCACACGTAGGGAACATGCTTGTGTCCCGCGAGGACCACGTTCACCCCCGATCGCACGAGGACCTCGAGCAGGTCCCCGGCGTCCATCACGGTGCTCCGCTCCCGGCCCGTGCCGGGGATCGGGATCAGATGGTGGTGCAGGACGAAGATCTTGAGATCGGCAGGCTGTGCGAACTGCTTCCGGATCCAGCTGTAGTGGCTGCGTCCCACCATCCCTTCGTTCAGGTCCGGTTCGCTCGAGTCCACGCCGACGATCCGGATGCCCTCCACGTCCACTGACCAGTTGCGCGCACCGACCAGCTCCTCGAAATGCAGGTACCCGACGTTGCGGGAGTCGTGGTTCCCCGGGATCGTGTGGAGGGGTGCCTTGATCCGCTCCGCGTACGACAGCCACGCCTGGTACTCCTGTCGATAGCCGTCGGTCGTCAGGTCGCCGCTGCAGATCACGGCTGCGGGACCCAACTCGTTGATCTCCTCGATCACGCGATGCAGCATGTTCGGCACGAAGTGGGGCGAACCCACGTGCGGGTCGGAGATGTGGGCGAGGATGACCACGTCGGCAGTGTAGGGGGCGAGGACGGGTGATGACGCCGCTCGCGATCGACGCGCCGACGCGTGGGACGATGTCGACCCGTGACCGTCCTGGATGTGGCCCTGTTGCTGTTGCTCGCACTGTCCGCTTGGGGCGGCTATCGACGCGGCGCCCTCCTCCAGGTGGCGGGTCTCATCGGCCTCGCCCTCGGGTTCCTCGTCGGTATCCGGGTGGCGCCGCTCGTCGCCGATCTCGTCCGTTCCGACCTGGCCAAGGCAGGCGTCGAGCTCGGCACGGTGCTCGTCTTCGGGGTCGTGGGGGACGCGGTGGGTTCTGTCCTCGGCGCGAAGCTGCATCGACGCGCGATCGGGGCGCGCTTCAAGAAGGCGGACGCGCTCGGCGGATCCGCCCTGTCCGTGACCGCCCTCGTCCTGGCGATCTGGTTCCTGGGGATCAACCTCGCCGCCGGGCCGTTCCCCTCGGTCGCGCGTGCCCTGCAACGATCCGTCGTCGTTCGAGCGGTCGATGCGGCCCTCCCGCCCCCTCCCGCTCTCGCGGCGCAGCTCGGCGCCGTTCTCGACGTGATCGGGTTCCCGGACATCTTCGCGGGGCTGCCGCCGCTTCCCGCCGAACCGGTCCGCCAGCCAACGGAGGGGCTCGCGGCCCAGGCGGCTCGGGATGCTCGCCCCTCGCTCGTGTTGATCTCCGGCCCGGCGTGCGATCAGATCCTGCAGGGAACCGGGTTCGTCGTCGCCGACGATCTGGTGCTGACCAACGCGCACGTGGTCGCCGGCGCGAGCCCGCGGGTCGAGTGGGATGGTCAGACGTTCGACGCGGTCCCGGTGCTCTTCGACGACGATCTCGACGCCGCGATCCTCCGCGTCGACGGTCTGGACGCGCCGGCGCTCACGCTCGAACCGGAGGAGGTTGCGCGAGGGACGGGCGGCGCCGTGCTCGGCTATCCGCACGGGAGGTACACGGAGCTCCGCGCCGCGGCTCGGCGGGCGATGGATGCCGTGGGCCGCGACATCTACTCGGAGGACGAGATCCGCCGACGGGTCTACGAGCTCCAGGTCAGGGTGCGACCCGGGAACAGCGGAGGGCCGTTCGCGCTGCCCGGCGGCAGGGTGGCCGGCCTCGTCTTCGGGGCGTCGCTCACGCACGAGGATCTCGGATACGCGCTCGCGTCTCCACGGCTGATCCCCCTCATCGAACAGGTCGAGGCTCGGGGGGCCGCCGTCAGCACCGGCCGCTGTGCCGCCTGACTCAGCCCCCGACGTCGACCTCCACACCCCTGGCGCGCACGCCAGGCCGGATCACGCGCCACCCGTCGGGCAGCTCGTCGACGACGTGACCGTCACGCTCGAACGCGAGGATCGACGGCCCGGCCCCGGAGAGGCAGGCGGGGAGCTGGCGGTGACGCAGGTCGTCGAGGAGCGTCGCGACCTCGGGGACCATCGCTCCGCGGACGCTCTCATGGAGACGATCGTGGAGCGCCACGAGCAGCAGATCCAGATCTCCCTCGGTGAGCGCCACGACGGCGAGCGCGGCGTGGCCGATGTTGAACACGGCATCCTGTCGATCGACCGTTGAGCCCAGTGCGCTGCGCGCCTCGGCGGTCGGGAGTCGGAGCCGTTCCGGCACCAGCACCACCGGATCGAGGTCCGGGTGGGGATCCAATCGATGGACCGAGCCGGAGGCGAACACGGTGAGACCCCCGTAACAGGCGGGGGCTGCGTTGTCAGGATGCCCCTCGAGCTCCGAGGCGTACGCGAACGTCGTGGCGGCATCGTCGAACCCGGCCGGACCGAGGAGGGTCCTGGCGAGGACGACACCTGCGACCGCAGCCGCCGACGACGAGCCCAGACCCCGCTCCAGCGGGATGCGATTCAGCCCCTGCAGACCGAAGGCGGGAACGTCGGCGCCGGGATGGATCCGCCGTTGCCGCTCGACGGTGTGGGCGATCGCACGGCTGACCATGTCCGTGCCGTCGGTCGGCAGCTCGTGGGCACCCTCGCCCTCCCACGACACGCTCGGGTCGGCCTCGGTGTCGACCATCACGTCGTTGCAGAGGTCGAGCGCGAGCCCGAAGCAGTCGAAGCCCGGACCGAGGTTCGCCGAGGTGGCCGGCACCCGGACGGTGATCCGCACTACAGCCCCAGCTCGGCAGCCACCGCCGCGGGGTCGACCGGGACGGTCTGCGGCTGCGCCGCCCCGGCGATCGCCCACTCCGGGTCCTTCAATCCATGACCCGTGAGGACGCACACCACGGTGGCGTCGGCCGTGAGGTGGCCCTCGTCGTGGAGATGCAGGAGCCCGGCGACGCTCGCGGCCGACGCTGGTTCCGCGAAGAGCCCCTCCCGAGCCACCCGGCGATACGCCGCGAGGATCTCCCGGTCCGTCACGGCGAGGATCGCGCCCTCGGACTCCTTCGCCGCGGAGACGGCCTTCTCCCACGACGCCGGGTTCCCGATCCGGATCGCGGTGGCGATCGTCTGGGGGTCCTTCACCGGCTCGCCGAGCACGATCGGCGCCGCGCCTCGGGCCTGGAAGCCGAACAGCCGAGGCGGCTCGTGGATCACTCCGGCATCGAGGTACTCCGAGTAGCCGAGCCAGTGGCTCGAGATGTTCCCGGCGTTGCCCACGGGGACGAGGTGGAGGTCGGGCGATCGCTCGAGCGCGTCGCAGATCTCGAAGGCCGCGGTCTTCTGCCCTTCGAGCCGGAACCTGTTCACGCTGTTCACGAGCGTGACCGGGTATCGGTCGGCCAGGTCCTTGGCGAGCTCGAGCGCGGCGTCGAAGTTGCCGTCCACCTCGAGGACCCGGGCCCCGTGGACCAGTGTCTGCGCCATCTTGCCGAGCGCGATCTTCCCTTTCGGCACGAGGACCGCACACGTCAGGCCGGCCTTGGCCGCGTACGCCGCTGCGCTCGCGCTCGTGTTGCCGGTCGACGCGCAGACGACCGCCTTCGCGCCCTCCTCGATCGCCTTCGAGATCGCGAGCGTCATCCCGCGATCCTTGAACGAGCCGGTCGGGTTCGCCCCGTCGTACTTCAGCCAGACCTCGCAGCCGGTCTCGGCCGACAGCGCCTCGGACCGGACCAGGGGCGTTCCCCCCTCGCGGAGGGTGACGACGGGCGTGTCGGCCGTGATGGGCAGCCACTCGCGGTACTCCTCGACGATGCCGCGCCACTGCGGCGCCCCCGCGGCCGTCACTCCTCGCCTTCCACCCGGAGCACGCTCGCTACGGCGTGCACCGCATCCAGCTCACGCAGCTCGCGCATCGTCTTCTGGAACGCGCCTTCCTGGGCGCGGTGCGTGATGAACGACAGGGTCGCTTCCTCGCCCGTGCCTTCCTGCCAGACGCGCTCCAGCGAGATGCCGTTGCGGCCGAACCGATCGGCGATCTCGGCCAAGACGCCCGGACGATCGTCCACGCGGAGCTTCAGGTAGTACTGATCGTGCGTGTCGTCCATCGGGCGGACGCGCCGCGCGTTGGTCGAGCCGGAGCCAGGTCCGCGCGCACCCTGGAGCAGGTTCCTCGCGACGCTCACGAGATCGCCGACAACGGCGGTCGCCGTGGGATCGCCACCGGCGCCGGCGCCGTAGAACATCAGCTGTCCGATCTTCGGCCCCTCGACGAAGACCGCGTTCGACGCGCCCCGAACCGAAGCGAGCGGGTGCACCTCGGGGATCATCGCCGGATGCACCCGGACCGCGATCGACTCGTCGTCGAGCTCCGCGATCGCGAGCAGCTTGATCACGTAGCCGAGTCGTGCCGCGTCCCGGAAGTCCTGCGGGGTGACTGCGGAGATCCCCTCGCGGTAGACGTCATCGGCCACGACCCGAGCGCCGAATGCGACCGAGGCGAGGATCGCGCATTTCGCCGCCGCGTCGTATCCCTCCACGTCGGCGGTCGGATCCGCCTCCGCGAAGCCGAGTCGCTGGGCCTCGGCGACCGCTTCGTCCGCCGTCCATCCGTGCTCGGACATCTGGGTGAGGATGAAGTTCGTCGTCCCGTTCACGATGCCGAGGATCCGATCGACGCGCTCCCCCGCCAAGGACTCCCGGAGGGGCCGGATCAAGGGGATGCCGCCCGCCACGGCCGCCTCGAAGTAGAGATCGCCGCCGGCCTCCTCGACGGCGGTGAACAGCTCCTCGCCGTGCGACGCGAGGAGCTCCTTATTCGCCGTGACGACGGACTTCCCGCTCGCGAGCGCGCGCACCAACAGTCCGCGGGCGGGCTCGACCCCGCCCATCAGTTCGCAGATGATGTCGATCGTCGGGTCGTCGACGACCGCGTCGGCGTCGTCGGTGAACCTGTCCGTGGCGAGCGGTAGCCCTCGGTCACGGCCGGGATCGCGCACCGCCACCCGGACGACCTCGAGGTGCACGCCGGCACGCCGCGCGACGTCGTCGCCGTGCTCGTGGAGGAGTCGGATCACGGCGGCGCCCACGGTCCCGCTGCCGAGCAACCCGATGCGAACGGTGCGCCCGTCCCCCGTGTTCGCTTCCCGCGCGCTCACCCGTCGCCCCCGATCCAGGCCGCCATGAGTATCTCGTCCTCGTAACCGTAGGACTTGCGCGAGTGCCTCGCGAGCCGTCCCTCCTCGACGAAGCCGACACTCCGGTACAGACCGATCGCCGCCTCGTTGTGCGGGTAGACCGACAGCACGAGCTTCTCGACGCCGGCGCGCGTGGACCAGGCGATGGCCTCCTCCATCAGCCGGCGGCCGATCCCGCGCCTCCGGGCCTCGGCCGCGACGGCGATCGAGAGCGACGCGACATGGTGGGTCACCGGATGCCGCTCGCGCTGGACCGTCACGTGGCCGATCAGACGGCCGCCATCGACCGCGACGATGTCCGTCTCGAGCTCCGACCTCCCGCGGAACCGGCGGCGGTAGGCGCGGACGGAGGTGCGAACCTCCTCGGTCCGGACGAACCGCTCTTCGGCGACGATCGCCTTCCAGAACGCGAGGAACGCGCGGGCGTCGGTCGGTCTCGCACGCCGGATCTCGAGGGCGTCCGGGTCGACACCCTCAGCCGTCATCTGCCGCACCGCGATCGGATCCCTCGGCATCGTCGAGACGGTCCATGCGTTCGGGAGCCGAGACGCCGACGAGTCCGAGGAGGGTGCCGAGCACCTGCTTCGTCGCCGACGAGAGCCAGAGCCGGGCCTGCGTGAGCGGATCGTCGTCGGACACCACGCGGCACTCGGTGTAGAAGCGATGGAACGTCGCCGCGAGATCCTGCGCGGCGTGCGTCAGTCGATGGGGCGCCCGATGCTCCGCAGCGATCTCGATCGTCCCGGGGACATCCGCGAGGGCTCGCATCAGGTCCTGCTCCCGCTCGGAGGCGAGCAGCGTGAGGTCGGCCTCCTCGATCGGCCGGAGCTCGATCCCCTCGTCCGACGCCCTCCGGAGGATCGAGACGATCCGGGCGTGTCCGTACTGGACGTAGTAGACGGGGTTCTCGAGCGTCTGCCGTGCGACTTCGGCGATGTCGAAGTTCATCGGCCGATCGTTCGAGAACAGGAGCAGGTGGAACCGGGCGGCGTCGGCCCCGACCTCGTCGATCAGCTCGTCGAGCGAGACGAAGGTCCCGGCGCGCTTGCTCATCTTCACGGGCTGACCCCCTCGGAGGAACGACACGAACTGATACATGACGATCTCCACGCGTTCGGCATCGAAGCCGAGGGCTGTGGCCACCCCCTTCACGCGCGCGACGTCGCCGTGGTGATCGGCTCCCCAGACGTAGATCAGATGGTCGAAACCGCGCGAGAACTTGTCGAGCACGTACGCGATGTCGGCGCCGAAGTAGGTGTGGGTCCCGTCCGACCGGATCGCGACGCGATCCTTGTCGTCGCCGAACGCGGTCGAGCGAAACCACGTCGCCCCGTCGGCGTCGTGGACGAAGCCGGCCTCCCGCAGCCGTTCGATCGCCTGCGCGATCTCACCGCGCTCGACGAGCGACGCCTCGAGGAAGTAGGAATCGAATGTCACACCGAAGCGGGCGAGCGTGGCCCGGATCTGCTCCATCGCGAGGCGGACACCCTCCTCGCGGAGCCGGACGAACCGTTCCTCCTCCGGCAGATCCGCGAGGCCGGAGCCCTCCGATGCCAAGATCTCGCGCGCGAGGTCTGCGACGTACTCCCCGTGATAGCCGTCCTCGGGGACCTCCGCGTCGCGGCCCAGCTCCTCGAGATACCGCGCCTCGATGGACGCGCCGAACCGGTCCATCTGTCCGCCGGCGTCGTTGAAGTAGTACTCGCGCTCCACCTCGTGGCCGGCGAACGTGAGCAGCCGGGCGAGCGCGTCCCCGATCGCGGCGTTCCGCGCGTGCCCGATCGTGAGGGGACCGGTCGGATTCGCCGAGACGAACTCCACCTGGATGCGCCGACCGGTCGGAGCGCCCGCACCATAGCGTCCGCCCTCCTCGACGATGCGACGCAGCACGTCGTGGAGCCATCCGTCGGTGGTCCACAGATTGATGAAGCCGGGTCCCGCCACCTCCGCCTTCGCGAGGAACGTCGCGGATGGCATCGCCTCCACGATCGCCGCAGCCGTCGCCCGCGGATCCGCTCCCGCCTGCGACGCGATGACCATCGCGACGTTCGTGGTGAAGTCGCCGAACCCCTTCTGGCGAGGGCGCTGCAGCTCCGGCACGGGCAGCGGTGTCACCGCGTCGAGCGACGGCGCGGCCTTCGCGATCGCCTCCGCGAGGAGCGTCACCAGGCGTTCCTCGATCATCCCCCTTCTCCCATCGCCTCGCGGACCACCTGGACGAGCTCGGTGGGATCGAAGGGTTTGGTCATGATCCGCACGTGAGGTCCCGCGTACGCCTCGAACTCTTCGGCACCGCGTCCCGTGAGGAAGATCACCGGGAGCTCCGCGAGCGCGGGCACCTCGCGGAGGCGCCGGTACACCTCGTGCCCGTCCATCCCCGGCATCGTCGCGTCGAGGACCAGCGCGTCGGGGGGCGCGGCCACGACCCGCTCCAGCGCGGCGTCGCCCCTGCCCACCGACTCGATCATGATCCCCACCACCCGGAAGTTGACCTCGAGGAGCCGGTGCAGGATCGGGTCGTCGTCGGCGAACAGCACCCGCGGCATGCCGGGATGGTACCGGTGCCCGTGACTCCGGTCGTCCTCAGACCAGGCGACGATCGCTCGCCCATCGGGTGAGCTCGTGCCGATTGGACAGCTGCAACTTCCGGAGCACAGCCGAGACGTGGGTTTCGACGGTCTTGACCGACACATGCAGCCGTTTCGCCACCTCGCGGTACGCGTACCCGCGCGCGATCAGCCGGAGCACCTCCTTTCTCCCGCGAGGTCAGGAGGTCGAGTTCGGGATCGGCACCGGATCGCGGCTCGGTCGCGAACGCATCCAGGACGAACCCGGCGAGACGCGGCGAGAACACGGCATCTCCTTCGTGGATACGGCGCACCGCCTCGACGAGCTCCTCCGGTGCGATCGTCTTCGTCACGTAGCCTCGCGCTCCAGCCCGGATCACCTCGATCACGTCGTCGGGGGCATCGGAGACCGACAGGGCGAGGAACCTGATGTCCGGATGCGTGGCCGCGATCGCATCGAGCACTGCCACGCCTCCACCCTCGGGCATGTGGACGTCGAGCAGCGTGACGTCGGGCCGGGTCGTTCGGATCCCGTCGATCGCCTCCACGACGTCGGATGCCACCCCCACGACGTCGAACTCCCGGCCGACCTCCGCGCGGACCCCCGACAGGAAGAGGCGATGATCGTCGACGAGGTACACCCTGATCCGGCTCATGCGGACCCTCGAGGGATCCACAGGTGGACCTCGGTGCCATCACCCGGACGGCTCGAGATCACGGTCGTGCCGCCGGCTCGATCGATGCGTGCCCGGATCGAATGCGCGATCCCGTGTCGATCGTTCCCCACATCCTGTGGGGAGAACCCGCGCCCTCGATCGCGTACGAATGCCTCGACCCGGTCCGGACCGACCTCCACGAACACGGAGACGGCGGTGTCGCCCGAATGCCGGGCCGCGTTGAGCGCAGCCTCGCCGCACGCCTCGACCATCGCGTCGAGGCGATCGTCCATCGCACAGTCCCCGACCGCGACGACGTCGACCGAGACCGCGTGATGCTCTTCGACCCGTGCTGCCATCGCTTCGAGCGCCTCTCCGAGGCGGCCGTGCGAGAGACCGATCCGGCGACCGTAGAGCCACGAACGAAGCTCGCGCTCCTGGCGGCGGGCGATGGTGGCGACCTCCGGGGACGGATCCGAACGCTGGATCAGTGCCAGGGATTGCAGGACCGAATCGTGGAGATGCGCGGCGACCGCCGCGCGCTCCTCCGAACGGATGCGATCACGTCGCTCGCGCGACGCCTGGCGGAATGCGCGCAGGACGAACGGTCCCAGTCCGAGTGCGACGAACGCGACCGCGGCCACAGCGAGGACGATCGCCCCGAACGAGATCGTGAAGGGGCCCGCCGCGGCCACGAGCCAGATCGTCCCCACGCCGACCATCCCGAAGCCGACGATCGTCCGGATGACCCGGGTCACGGAGCCGCCGGCTCGATCTCCGGACGGTCGTGTGGGATCCGCCCGCCCAGCGAGGACGGACGACCCGAGCACGGCGAGGGTTGCGGGCAGCACGATGGGGTCGCCGAACCACACACCCAGGTCGCGCAGCACGAGGAGCGAGCCGAGGACGATCGCGCCCGTCGCGACCGTTCGGATCCGCCGCGGCCCATCGGGGGCGTCACCATCTGGCTCCGGCTCGGCGGACACGGAGTACCCGGCGCCATAGATCAGGAGGCCCACTCCGCCCGCCAGCGTCAACAGCACGAAGCCGAGGCGGACGACGGTCGGATCGACGCGGAGTCGCTCGGCCAGCCCGCCGGCCGTGCCCGTGAGGATCCGATCCAAGCCACTGCGCTGCAAGCGGAGTGAGGACGTTCGTGGAACCCGTGTCTCCGGCATGTCGACCCCTCCCCCGCGAGGGTCATGCTCGCACAGTCGACGATCCGGGAACCAGCCCGGCGACCCCGAACCGACCCCGAATGCGTCAGGGTCGGCTCAGGGACATCCCCGATGGCGGGCGCGCCTCAGGTCGGCGACGATCCGTCCATGGCCGGGTCCAACGAAGGAACCCTCGGAGAGGCAGGGACAGCCCCCCGGGGGGAACGCATCGTTCGCCCCACCGAGCGTCGACTGTTGGCCGGCGTTGCCAGCGGCATCGCGGACAGGCTGGGGGTCGGCCCCACGTGGATCCGCCTGGCCTTCGTCGTTCTTACCTTCGGCGCCGGTGCGGGGCTCCTCTTCTACCTCGCTCTCTGGTGGCTGCTCCCCAGGGAAGACATGCCGACGTCGGGGTCCGAGGAGTTCCTGCGGAAGTTCCCGCATGCGCCGGCATGGACGGGACGCGCCCTGCTGATCGTGGGCGGCGGCGTGCTCGCACTGCAGATCGCACCGGACGATCGGCGGGGCTGGAGTTTGCCCCTCGTCCTGGGAGTGGTGCTGGTGGCGTTCGGCGTGGCGCTCTTCCGCCGCGACCTCGCCCGGAACGGCGAACCCCTTGTGGACGCCGACACCTCGGTCGAGTCCGAACCGATCGACACGGTCTCGCTCGCACCGACGGCACCCGCGCCGACGCGGGTCCGTCCCCGACGCGAGCGATCGCGTCTTGGCGTCCTCACGGCCGGCTCGGCGATGATCGCCGTCTCCGCGGCCGTGCTGCTCGATGGGCTCGGGGTCATCACCCTCGACGTCGGTCGATTCCCCGCTCTCGCGTTGGTCGTCCTGGGGATCGGGGTCCTTCTCGGGGCCTGGTGGGGCCGGGCGCGCGGGGCCATCGTGCTCGGGGTGCTGGTCCTCCCGGTCGCGCTCGTGCTGAGCCTGATCCATCTCCCGTTCGGAGTCGAGATCGCCTCGCGGACGCTGTCGCCTCGGCGCGACGATCCGTTCCCCGCCTCGCAGCGACTCCTCGCAGGAGAGCTCTACGTCGACCTGACCCGCGCCGATCTGCACGGCCCCTCTCGCACCCTCGAGATCGAGATGGGAGCAGGGGTGGTCCACCTGACCGTGCCCCGCGACGTCACCGTCCATCTGGTTGCTGAGGTCGGGATGGGCGGCCTCGAGGTGATGGGCTTCCCGGATCGGTACGGCGTCGACCTGGTCCGCGACGTGACACTGCCCGGGTCGCCCGGCGGCGGTGTGCTGACGATCAACGTGGACCAGGGCATCGGCAACGTCGACCTGGATCGCCCACCACCCGAGCGCAAGGTCCGGGCGGCATGAAGCCGCACCGCTTCGACCCCGTCTCCTTCGCGTTCGGACTGCTCTTCCTTCTGACGGGCGCGTCGCTCCTCTCTGGGGAGATCGATCTTGCCGATCTCAGTGGACGCGGCATCCTCGTCCTCCCGGTGCTCTTCCTGGGTGTCTTGCTCGTCTCCGTGGGCGTTCGCCGCGTGCTCGGAGATCGGGATCTCGCGGCCGTCAGCGACGAGCCGGCTGAGGAGCTGAACACGCCGGCCGAGGGGTGAACGCAGGCCGCTACACTTCCTGCCACGAGCCCCCGTAGCTCAGGGGATAGAGCACCGGCCTCCGGAGCCGGGGGCGCAGGTTCGAATCCTGCCGGGGGCGCCGAGCACGATGAGCAAGGTCACGGCCGATATCTCGATGTCGCTGGATGGGTTCGTCACGGAACCGAACCCGGGAGGCGACAACCCCCTCGGTGATGACCCCGGCCGCCTGCACGATCGGATGTTCTCCGAGAAGACCGCAACCAACGCCGAGATCGTCGATGGGATGTGCGCGACCACCGGAGCGGTCCTGATCGGCAAGCAGATGTCGATGTCGGCGTGGAGCCGTGGGGTGACCCTCCACCCTTGGGGATGCCCGTGTTCGTGGTGACGCACGGGTCACGCGCACCTCTGCCGAGACGAGGCGGAACGACCTACCACTTCGTGACCGGCGGGCTGGAAGCTGCGCTGGCCGACGCCCGCGCCGCCGCGGGCCACAGGGACGTCGGCGTCTGGGGCGGAGCGAACATCGTTACGCAGTACCTCCAGGCCGGACTCTTCGATGAGTCCAGCTCCATGTGATCCCGATCGTGCTCGGGAACGGCGTGCGCCTGTTCCAAGACGTGAATGCAGCAGGGGTCGAACCGAGGAAGACGAGGTCGATCGATACCCCGAGGGCGACCCACCTCCGATTCTCCGTCCTGACCTGACGAGCGTCCTTAGGTTCCGGCGTCACCGAGAGGTGCGAACATATGTTCGTGTCGAGCGAGCCGACGATCCTGCACGCGGACGTCGATTCGTTCTACGCCTCGGTCGAGCAGCGGGACGACCCCAGGCTGCGCGGCCGTCCCGTGATCGTGGGGGCCGGCGTCGTGCTGGCCGCAAGCTACGAGGCGAAGGCGTTCGGCATCACCACACCGATGGGCGGAGCCCAGGCGCGGAGGCTGTGCCCCCACGCGGTCGTCGTTTCCCCGCGGATGGATGCCTACAGCGAAGCAAGCACGGCGCTGTTCGAGGTGTTCAACGACACGACGCCGTTCGTCGAAGGGCTGTCGATCGACGAGGCCTTCCTCGACGTCGGTGGCCTGCGGCGGATCTCCGGTACGCCGATGGAGATCGCCGTCCGACTGCGACGAGAGGTCCTCGAGAAGGTCGGTGTGCCGGTCACCGTGGGCGTCGCGAGGACGAAGTTCCTCGCGAAGGTGGCAAGCGGAGTGGCGAAGCCCGATGGTCTGTTGCTGGTGCCGACCGAAGATGAGCTGGACTTCCTGCACCCGCTTCCGGTCGAACGGTTGTGGGGCGTCGGGCCGGTCACCGCGAGCAAGCTCCGCGCTGAGTCCATCACGTCGGTCGGACAGGTTGCGCGGCTCGGCGAGGCGGCGCTCGTCCGGATACTCGGCGCGGCCGGCGGCCGGCATCTTCACGCCCTCGCCCACAACCGCGATCCGCGGCGGGTTCAGGTCGGCCGCCGTCGCCGCTCGATGGGCACGCAGCGCGCCCTCGGCCGAGGGCCACGATCACCCGATTCGATCGACACGGACCTCGTCGCGCTTGTCGACCGACTCGCGCGCAGGCTGCGAGCAGCCCACCGCGTCTGCCGCACGATCGTCCTTCGGCTGCGGTTCGACGACTTCATGCGTGCGACGAGGTCCCACACCCTCTGGGAGGCGACCGCGCGCACCCAGACGATCCTCACGGTCGGGAGGGTCCTGCTCGCCGCGGCGATGCCGATGATCCGAGACCGAGGGATCACGCTCATCGGCCTGACCCTCAGCAACCTCGACGACGACGCCGCGATCCAGCTCGCATTGCCGTTCGATCGTTCGCTCACCGCCGCCATCGACACCACGCTCGACGAGGTCCGCGATCGATTCGGATCGTCGTCCATCACCCGCGCGGTGCTCCTCGGCCGCCGTCAGGGGCTGTCGGTCCCCTTGCTCCCCGACTGAGCTCGCAGGTGCCGACGCCGGGTCCGCGGGGCGTCGCGATACGGTGACGCGGTGGGCAACGCCGACGACGAGCCGCTCGACCTCGAGAGCCTGCCATCGCAGCCGGTCGTGCTGTTCCGGCGTTGGTACGAGGAGGCGGAGCGGGCGGGCATCCGCCTCCCCAACGCGATCGCGCTCGCCACGGCGACGGCCGACGGGCGCCCGTCGATCCGCCACGTCCTCCTGCGCGGCGTCGAGGACGACGGTTTCGTCTTCTACACGAACCACGGGAGCCGCAAGGGCGTCGAGCTCACCGAGAACCCGCGGGCGGCGTTCTCCATCTACTGGCGAGAGCTCGACCGTCAGATCTCCGTCACCGGCGACGTCGCGACCATCAGCGCCGAGGAGTCCGACGCCTACTTCGCCACACGGCCCCGTGAGGCGCGGATCGGCGCGTGGGCCTCGCGGCAGAGCTCGGAGCTCGCCTCTCGCGACGAGCTGATGGAGAGCGTCGCCACCTTCGACGCCCGCTATAAGGGCGACGACGTTCCGCGACCCCCGTTCTGGGGTGGGTACCGGGTAGGTCCGATCACCGTGGAGTTCTGGCAGGGACGACTGCACCGCCTCCACGATCGCTTCCGATACGAGCGAAGCGGCGACGGCTGGACGATCCGGCGACTCTCGCCGTAGCCGATTAGGCTCGCACCCCGATGGACGACCATGCCCTCCGCGAGCGCATCGCCGCCGACATGCCGCGCGCGATCGATGAGCTCGAGCGTCTGGTGCGGATCCCCTCGATGGGCCACCCGGGCTACGACCCCGCCAACGTGCGCGCCTCCGCCGAGACGACTCGGGACGTCCTGAACGAAGCGGGTGTACCGGATGCCCGGCTCCTCGAACTCGACGGGGGCCATCCCGCGGTTTTCGGCGAGATCCCCGGCCCGGACGGCGCACCCACCGTCCTGCTCTACGCGCACCACGACGTCCAGCCGGAGGGGCCGCTCGAGGGATGGGACACCCCGCCCTTCGAGCCGGTCGTGAAGGACGGGCGGATGTACGGACGCGGCGCCGCGGATGACAAGAGCGGCATCGTCGTCCACGCGGCCGCGATCCGAGCGCTCCTCGCCGACGGTCTGTCCCCCGTCTCGATCAAGGTCCTCGTCGAGGGTGAGGAGGAGTGCTCGACCGAGCACCTGCCCGAGCTCGTCCAGGGCAACGCCGACCTGCTCCGTGCGGACGTGGCGGTGATCGCCGACGGCGGGAACTACCGCACGGGCGTGCCCACGCTGAACTCGTCGATCCGGGGCGTGACCGACATCGTGGTGCAGGTCCGGGTGCTGCCCCGGGCGCAGCACTCCGGCTCCTATGGAGGGCCGATCCCCGACGCGATCACGGCGCTGGCGCGCATCATCGCCTCGCTGCATCACGACGACGGGAGCGTCGCGATCGAGGGCTTGCAGCGTTTCGAATGGACCGGGATGCAGATCCCCGAGGACGAGTTCCGCGAAGAGTCCGGGGTTCTCGATCAGGTCGAGCTGATCGGAGCGGGGACCCTGTCGGATCGATTGTTGACGGGTCCCGCGGTGGCCGTCCTGGGGTTCGACGCACCCGCGATCGCAGGCTCCTCGAACCAGATCGTGCCGTTCGCTCGCGCCCGGGTGAGCCTCCGCATCGCCCCGGGAGACGATCCGGTCGCGGCTCGACAGGCGTTGGTGGACCACCTCCGCTCGCACGCCCCGTGGGGGGTCGAGGTGACGTTCGAAGGGACGTCCGGCTTCGAAGCCGGCCACGGGCACCTGGTCGACACGACGAGGCCGGCGAGCCGCGCGGCGATGGACGCCCTGAAGCACGCCTACGGGCGAGAGGCGATCGAGATGGGATCCGGCGGCTCGATCCCGCTCGTCCCGATGCTGACCCAGACGTTTCCGGGGATCGAGATCCTGATCTGGGGCGCCATGGACGAGCGCTCCTTCATCCACTCCGTGAACGAGAGCGTCGAGCTGTCGGAGGTCGAACGCATCACGCTCGCGGAGGCGCTGTTCCTCCGGAACCTCGGCGGGGTGTCCGAGGAAGCGGCTGCTAGGTTGGAGCGGTGAGCGATCCCAAGGCTCCACCCGTGCAGGCGGTCCCCATCGAGGCACCGCCGGAGCCGACCGGCGACGGGCCGTCGCCCGAGACGATCACGGAGCCGGCGAAGCTCCTCCGGATCGCATCCATGGTGCGCGAGCTCCTCGAGGAGACCCGTCACGCGTCGATGGACGAGGCGGGACGGAAACGACTCGTCGACATCTACCACCGCTCCGTCGAGGAGCTGGGTGGATCCGTCAGCGCCGACCTGAAGGCGGAGCTCGAAGAGCTCCTCCCACCGCTCGGCGACGTCCCGAGCGAAGCCGAGATGCGGGTCGCGCAGGCCCAGCTCGTGGGATGGCTCGAGGGCCTGTTCCACGGGATCCAGGCGGCGATGTTCGCCCAACAGATGGCCGCGCGACAGCAGTTCGAGGAGATCCGGCGGCGTGGCCTGATGGCGCAGAACCCGCAGCAGCCCGAGCAACCCGAGCAGGGCGGCGCGCCGCGGGGTCAATACCTCTAGCTAGAGCGCCTCGTCCGCCTGCGCCTTCGCGCCCCCCGCTTGCACGTCGGGTCCGCCTGACAGCCGCTGCGCGATGTAGACCGGGATCAGCATCAGCAGGACGACCACCACGGCCACGACGTTCACCACCGGACGGTTATGGGGCTGGCGAACGCTGTTGTAGATGAACTTCGGAAGCGTCACGGTGCTTCCCGCGAGGAAGTTCGTCACGATGATCTCGTCGAACGACAGCGCGAACGCCAGTAGGCCCCCCGCCGTCACCGCGGTGCGGATCGCCGGGAACGTCACGTGGCGGAACGTCTGCCATCCGTCCGCACCGAGATCCATCGAGGCCTCGATCAGCGAGGTCGGCGTCCGACGGAGACGAGCCAGCACGTTGTTGTAGACGACGACGATGCAGAAGGTCGCGTGGCCGATCACGATCGTGCGGACCCCGAACGAGACACCGAAGGTCTCGATCGCCGACCGGAGCGCGATCGCGGTGACGATCCCGGGCAGCGCGATCGGGAGCACGAGGAGGAACGACACGGCGTTGCGCCCGAAGAACCGGAACCGATGCACCGCGAAGGCCGCCGCACTGCCCAGGATCAGGGCGATCGCCGTCGCCAGCAGCGCGACCTCCAGCGAGGTCACGAGGGCCTGACGCACGCGATCGTCGCGGAACGCGATCCCGAACCACTTCGCCGTGTAGTCCTTGATCGGCCACGACTGTCCGATCGCGTCGTTGAATGCGTAGATCGCGACGATCGCGAGCGGGACGTAGAGGAAGGCGAGCGTGAACAGGCTCCCCGCCCGGATCAGGTTCCTCGCCCACGTCGATCCCATGGCCGTCACAGGGACTCGAAGGCGCCCGCGCGCTTCGCGAGCAGGAGGTAGACGGCCATCACGACGATCGGGACGAGGGCGAACGCCGCCGCGAGCGGGATGTTGCCAGCCACGCCGACGTTGTCGTAGATCACGTTCCCGATGAACTGCGTGTTCCCCACCAGCTCCGGCACGATGTAGTCCCCGAGCGTCAGCGAGAACGAGAAGATCGAGCCCGCGACGATCCCCGGCAGGACCAAGGGGAACACCACCCGGCGGAACGTGAACCACCCCCGCGCGCCGAGGTCGCTCGATGCTTCCAGGAACGACTCGGGGATGCGTTCCAGCGCCGAATAGATCGGCAAGAGCGTGAACGGGAGCCAGAGGTAGACCGACGTGAGCCACACCGCCCAGTTCGACCGACCGAGCTGGAGCGAGCCCAGTCCGACGGAGCCGGCAACCCAGTTCAGGAACCCGTTGGGCGTGAGGATGATCCGCCAGGCGAACACCCGCACCAGATAGTTCGCCCAGAGCGGCAGAACGACCGCGATCAGCAGTGCGTTGCGCATCCGTGGCGTCGCGATCCGCGCGGCGTGGTACGCGAGCGGGAAGGCCAGGACGATGTCTGTCACCGTCACGGCCGCCGCGATCCCCACCGTCCGGAGGGCGATGGTGCGATAGACCTCCCCTTCCCAGAGGGTCCGGAAGCTCGTGAGGCCCCAGTCATGGACGATCTCCGAGGTGAACACGTCCAGTCGCCAGAACGAGAACGCGAGCAGGAGCCCGAGGGACCCGAGGTAGACGACGATCATCCATGCGAGGGGCGGCCCCAGCGTGAGCAGGAGCCGCCCCCCTCGATGGCGGTACAGAGCGGAGCTGAGTCGGCGGACGGTCCCGCCGTCCGCCGCCTCAGTCACCGATGCCACTGCGCTCCTAGGTTCCCCGGATCTCGGTCCAGGCCTGCGTCCACTGCGAGTAGTCGACGCACGTGTCGCCTCGATCGTCGCCGCAGGTGACCTGTGGCGTCTTCCAGAGATGGATCGAGTTCAGGAACTCCGCGTCTCCGCAGAACGAGTACTCCACGGTGCCCACGAGCTCCTCGCCGCCCTTCCCGAGCTGGCTCGCGATCTCATCGCACGAGTTCACGTTGGAGCCGGCGGCGCCGTAGTAGATACCCACCTCCGCTTGGATCTCCGGCTGCAGCGTGTGGTCCATCCACATCAGCATGCAGTTCGGGTTCGGTGCGTTCGCGGAGATCATCCACGTGTCGGCCCATCCGGTCACCCCTTCCGACGGGATCACGGCGGCGGCGTTCGCGGCCTCCGGGCCCTTCGTGTACGTGAGGTTCACGGGCCAGGCCGTCCCGACCACCATCGAGCCGTCGACGAAGCCGTCGATCTCGTCGGTGTAGAGCGCCCAGTACGCGCTGATCATCTCCGCCTGCTGCTTCAGCAGATCCACGGAGGCGTCGAACTGCTCCTGGGTGAGCTCGTAGGGATCCGTGATCCCCAGATCGGGCTGGGTCGCCATCAGATACATGGCGGCGTCCGCGATGAAGATCGGCGAGTCGTAGGCGGTCACCTTGCCCGCGTACGGGGAGTCCGCCTCGAACGTGACGTCCCAGCTCGTCGGGGCCGGGCTGACTTCCTCGGTGTTGTACATGAGGAAGTTCGGTCCGTACATGTACGGCGTCCCGTACACCTTGCCGTCCACGAGGTAGTGATCGGCGTTGGTGCCCCCGTCGGGATTCAACGGCGCGATCACGTTCTCCATCTCGGGGAACAACGACGGATCCACCGCGCCGACGTCGCCGCCGGCGATCAACCGGTTGGATGCGTCACCCGAAGCGGACACGCCGTCGAACGTGGCCCCGCCGCCCTGCCGCATCAACTGGACCATCTCGTCCGAGCTGTCGGCGTACGTGACGTCGACCTGGCAGCCGGTCTCGTCCTCGAACGGGGTCACCCAGTCGTACTCCTCGTAGCCCTCGGTCGTACCGTCCTCGGTGTACCCGTGCCACGCGATCAGCTGGAGCGACCCTTCCCCCTCGCCGATCGAGTCGAACGTCGTGACGTCGTCGCCTTCACTTGGGTCCGTCGGTTCGTCACCACATGCCGCCGCGATCAACGCGAGCGCGGCACCGACGACCAGCCATCGGCTTACCTTCTTCATACAGCCCCCTCTTCCGGGTCCTGCGAGGACCCCTCGTTCCCTCCGGTCGTGTCTACGGGCCGGTTGTTGCTTCGATCCCACCGCAAGCCGACGGCCTTGCCGCGGACCTGCAGCGCCTCCATCGAGCTCGTGGTGAGGTTCTGCTGCATCACCACCAGCTCCCCTCCCTCGTCGAGCTCGACGATGTACCGCGTCACGGCGCCGAGGTACACGACCTCGCGGACGCGTCCGGTCGTCGTGTAGTGCTTCTCGTCGGCCTCGGTCTCTTGCGGAACGATCGCGATCTTCTCCGGACGGACCGTGAACGCGTGGTCGTTCCCGGTGATCCGGGCGGCCACGTCACCCTCGAGCACGTTCGAGACGCCGATGAACCCCGCGACGAACGCCGTCGCGGGCCGCTCGTACACCTCCGCCGGGGAGCCGACCTGCTCGATCTTCCCCTGGTTGAAGACCGCGAGCCGGTCGCTCATCGTGAGCGCCTCCTCCTGATCGTGCGTGACGTAGAGGAAGGTCAGGCTCACCTCCTGCTGGATCTCCTTCAGCTCGATCTGCATCGCCTGACGGAGCTTGAGGTCGAGCGCACCGAGCGGTTCGTCCAGCAGCAGCACCTTCGGCCGCATCACGAGCGATCGCGCCAGGGCCACCCGCTGCCGCTGGCCGCCGGACAGTTGCCCGGGTTTCCGATCGCCCAGGTGCTCCAGACGCACCATCGCGAGAGCGTCGGCCACCCGCCTCGACCGCTCTCCCGCGGGGAGCTTCCTCACCATGAGCCCGTAGCCGACGTTCTGCGCCACGGTCATGTGTGGGAAGAGGGCGTAGTCCTGGAAGACCGTGTTCACGTCGCGCTCGAAAGGCGGGAGGCCAGAGACATCTCGTCCCTCGAGCAGGATCCGACCCGAGGTGGGTTGTTCGAAGCCGGCGATCATCCGTAGACACGTCGTCTTGCCCGATCCCGACGGCCCGAGCAATGAGAAGAACTCTCCCGGCCGGACGTCGAGGCTGACCCCATCCACCGCGGCCACGTCCCCGAAGCGTTTGACGACGCTTTCCAGGGCGACGGCCGCGGAGGAGCCCGAGGTCTCCGGTCGCGCGTCCTCCATCCGGGCAGCTTCGGCCATTCGCCGCTTCCCCCTCTCTGACCCGCAGCGTGGCGAACCCGGCAATCTTGACCGCGAAGGCCGAGGCGTGCAACGGGGTTGCGTCGCCGGTCGGTCAGGCGGGAGCGCGTCCGGGGAGCAGATCACGCGTGAGGGAGCCAACGATCCCCGGGCCCCGGTAGATCAGGCTCGTGTAGAGCTGCACCGCCGACGCTCCCGCATCGAGGCACCGGCGCACGTCCTTCGAAGTGAAGATGCCTCCGCACGCAACGATGGGGACCGCGCGGCCGGTCGCGGCGGCCACGTCCGAGACGGTCCTCGGCGTTCGCTCGGTCAGGGGGCCACCGGAGAGACCGCCCCGGCCGGTCGCGAGTCGCGGCTCCTCCATCGGGAGGGTGTTCGAGCACACCAGCCCGTGGGCGCCCGCCTCCACGGCGACCCGAGCGAGGTCCAGCACGGTCGCTCGGTCCTCGTCGGTGGTGAACGGCGGCAGCTTCAGCAGGATTGGTCGGTCCGTGACCCCTCGGAACGCCTCCAGCAGCCGGGCCATGTGCGTCGGCTCATGCCGCCAGGGCGCGTTCGGGCTGCTCGCGTTCAGTTCGATCCCGTCGACATGCGGAGCGAGGAGCTCCACGGTCTCGACCGCCATCGGAAGGTCCTCGTCCGCGACGCTCGCGAACCGCGATCCCGTGCCGGGGGCCCGCGAAAGGTTCTCCGCGGCGACCTCGGCCCCGGGGTTCGGGAGGCCCATCGAGTTCACGATCGCGCGGCGCTCCGTCGCTCGGACGATCCTCGGCTTGGCGTTCCCCTTCCGCGAGGCCCGCGTGATCGTCCCACCCACGACGAAGCCGAACCCCAGCCTCCCGAGGGGGCCGAGGTGCCGGCACGTCTTGTCGAACCCCGCGGCGAGCCCGATGGGGTTCCGGAGGCGGATCCCGCAGAGGTCGACCTCGAGGGAGGGATCGTCCACCACGCCACCGATCCGCTCCCAGGGCAGCTGCAGGGACAGCAGCGAGGTGGCGACGCGGTGCGACGCTTCGGGAGGGAGCGCGAAGAACGCCGGTCGCCCGACGGTTCCGTACCAGCCATCTCGCTGGCCGTCGCGACGACCCACGCCCGTATGCTATCCGCCCTGTGACCACGACTCCGCCGCCCACGGGAGACGACCTCGTGCGGCGGATGGTTGCCGCCTCGGAGCTGCGCGGGGACTTCGTGCTCTCGAGCGGGCAACGGTCGTCGGTGTACTTCGACAAGTTCCGATTCCTCACCGACCCCACGCTCTTGCGCGACGTCGCGAGGGCCACCGCGGCACTCCTCCCGACAGGCGTCACCGTGCTCGGGGCTCCCGAAGGCGCCGCGATGCTCCTCGTCGCGGCCGTCTCCCTCGAGACCGGATTACCAGTGACCGTCGTACGGAAACAGGCGAAGGACTACGGGACGAGGGAACAGGTTGAGGGCGTGGTCGAGGCTGGAGCCAGGGTCGCGTTGATCGAGGACGTGTCGACGACCGGCCATCAGGTACGGGCGGCCGCTGAGGTGCTCGAGGCGGCCGGGGCGGAGATCGTGGCGATCCTCCTCGCGATCGATCGAGGAGGCGCGGATCACCTCCGGGAGGCGGGGTACGAGGTGCGCGCCGTGGCGGTGCTGCGACCGGAGGAGTAGGCGCCGGGAGAACGAGCGCGTCAGCGCTCGCAGCGCCAGACGCGCAGACGCCACAGGAACCGCGATCCCCGTTTGTGCAGGTTCAGGAGCCCGTCCTTCATCATGCGCGCGGCCGCGAGCGACTTGCCCACCACGTCCGGGAGCGGGAAGTCTCGCTCGATGACGGCCTGCATCCGCTCGCCGAAGAGCTCTCGCGCCTTCGCGAGGATGGTCCGCTCATCCTGGATCGTGCCCGTGGGCAGATAGAGGTGCCCACCCCGCTTCAGCGTCTCCCCGATCGATTCGAGCATCGCGGAGGGGAGCTCGGCTCCTGTCGGACCGCCGGCCCTCCCGTCGGGGAACCAGCCAGCGACCTGCGCGATCTCGTCCGGGATCCCCGAGACGTCTCCGATCAGGACGTCGGCCCGGAGATCACGGACCGGGTCGAGCAGACTGCCCACGCGGAACTCGCACCGCTCCTCGAGTCCGAGTGCCCTGGCGTTCAATCGCGCCATCTCCACGGCTTCTTCGGAGATGTCGCAACCCACGACGCGGTGAGCCCCGAGACGGGCGGCGACGAACGACAGCACTCCCGAGCCACAGCCGACATCGATCACGGTGTCGCCCGGGCCGACCTCGAGCGCCTCGGCGATCGTCTTGCTGGTGTGGGTCGGCGCGAACACGCCCGGGTTCACACGGAACGTGAAGGGACCCGTCCGACCGGTCCAGTTGACCTCACTCACGGCCTGGCTCACGACTCCAGGCTACACGGCAACGGGCGCGACCGGCGCGTGCTCCCCCGGAGCGAGGTCGCCTCGATCGACCGCGTCCGCATCCGCGAGGAGACGGGCCGCGAGGGACGTCGTCGGAACTCCCCGGGTTCCCTCCTCGTAGGACCGGATCCGTCCGGCCGCCCGCCTCAGCAACGTGGACGCCCCGTGTGCGTTGCCCCGCAGGAGATGTACGTAGCCGGCCCCCATCTGGGACAACCCCTTGAAGAGCTCGGCCTCGTCCGTATCACGCGCCTGCTTCCATGCGGTCTCCCAGGCTTCATGGGCGGGGAACCAGCGACCGGACGTCGCGTGCGTTCGTCCGAGCTCGTGATTCTCGTCGAGGCTCAGCGCATCGAAGTCCTCGAGCACGAGATCGCCGTCGGATCCCCACGGGAGCGGCCGGCCCAGTCGATCGCGAGGCCGCTCCGGCTTGTTCCGCGTCTCGGTGGGCTTTCCGGTCTTGCCCGTCGCCTCGGTCCTGCGTAGATCGTCTCCGGAGGGCACGAGACGATGCTACCCGGGTGGCGTTCGGCCGAAGCGGTCCCGCATGCGTTCGACGACGCGGCGACGAGCGCGCGCTCGCTGACGCGCCTCCGCCTGAGCCTCGGCTTCGGCCCGATCGTGCTCCTCGAGCTTCTCCTGCGCGGCCGGGTCGCCTTCGGCGACCCGGTCCCGCAGGAACACCTCGACGAGGATGACCTTCATCGTGGCCGCCGCCGGTAGCGCGAGGACGGCACCCGCGAATCCCGCGAGCGAGCCGAGCACGAGGGTGGAGATGACCACCGCCACCGGGGATAGGTTGACGGCGTTCTTCATGATGCGCGGCTGGATCACGTAGTTCTCGACCTGCTGGTACACGATGAAGTAGATGAGGATCAGGACCCCGGTGAGAGGACTCTGGAAGAAGCCGACGATCACCGCCGGTGCGGCGCCGATGTACGCACCGACCGCCGGGATGAGCCCGAGGAGCCCGGAGAACACGGCGAGCGGCACCGCGAACGGGATCCCCACGTCGAACAACCCCAGGAGCCAGAAGAACACGAGGGCAGAGGTCCCTGCGATCGATGCGGTGGTCAGGATCCCGGCCACATAGGCGCCGATCCGCAAGATCGCTTGATCCATCACCGCTTCGGCCCGTTCACGTGTCTCCGGCGCGAACCAGACCGACGCGGTACCGCGCATCCTCGGCAGCGAGAGCATGAAGTAGATCGTGAGGATCGCCACCGTGAGGACGTTGAAGAGCGCGCCGCCGACCTTCCCGGCGACGCCGACGATCGTCCCGAAGGAGTTCGTGATCTTCTTCGGGAGATCCTTCACGAATCCCTGAAGCTGATCCGCGACGTCGTTCTCTTGGAAGTAGCGCCCGAGGGCATCGTCGCGTCGGGACAGTCGCTCGACGTACCCCGGGATGTCGTCGGCCAGCTCACCGACCTGGGTGACGAGAGGCGGGATCACCAATGAGGCGAAGAGGATCACGACGGCGAGGGCTCCCAGGAAGATCATCGTCACCGCCCGGCCGCGGGACCGGCCACGCCGCTCGATCCAACGAACCGCCGGATCCAGGCCGATCGCCAGCACCAGGGACATCAGGACCAGGATCACGATGTTGATCACCGACCACAGAGCCACCAGCACGGCGGCGACGGCCGCGATCGTCAGCAGCAGCCGGATCCAGTAGGACATCGGCGGCCACCGATCGCGCCACGTCTCTCGTTCCGGCTCGGGAACGTCGATCGTCTCCACGGTGGTGGGGGCCGGCTCCGTCACCACCCGAGTCTCGCCCGGCCCACGGGCCGCGTCCACTACCCGGTACGCTCCGCCCGCGATGGAGCGCGTCGACGTCGTGATCGTAGGAGGCGGACCGATGGGCACGGCCGCCGCGCGCGCGCTCAGCGCCAGGGGGCGTGCCGTGATCCTGCTCGAGCGATTCACCCTCGGGCACCCCAGGGGAAGCACCGCGGGGACCACCCGCAACTTCCGCCTCACGTATCACGATCCTCTCTACGTCCGGATGGCGAGGCGCTCGTTGGAACGATGGCGGGAGCTGGAGGACGAGGCCGGCGTGGAGTTGATGCGCGTGGTTGGCGGGCTCGACGTGGGCGCGGCGACCGAGGTGTCGGCGCGAGCGCTCGAGCACGCCGGCGAGCGCCTGGAGCGCCCGTCGGACGCCGAGGTCGCGGAGCGCTGGCCGATGCTCCGCTTCTCGCCGGGCTCGTCCTTCGTCTACCAGGCCGACGGGGCGGTCCTGCGTTCCCAGGAGGCTGTTCGAACCATCGCCCGACTGGCGGCCGCGCACGGTGCGGAGGTTCGGGAGGAGACGGCGGCGGAATCGATCGCCACGAACGGGGACGGCGTGGAGGTGGTGACGGCGTCGAGCACGATCCGGGCGCCGGTGGCGATCGTGGCAGCCGGCGCATGGTCCGGCTCGATCCTGGGGCGGGCGGGGATCCCATCGACGCTGACACCGAGCCTCGAGCAGTCGACGTACTTCGATGCGGACGCCACGGACCTGCCCACCGTGATCGATTGGGACGAGGCGCCCGAGCAGCCGCCGTACATCGTTCCCGACCCCTTCGAGCCGGGCACGATCAAGGCAGGCGCACATCTGTCCGGCCCGGTCGTCGATCCGGACACCAGGTCGTTCGACGCCGACGAAGCGCGCGAGCTTCAGGTCGCCGACTGGGTGGGGCGGCGACTCGTGTCCGGTGCTCGACCCCTCCGCACCGAGACGTGCCTCTACACGAGGACGCCCGACGAGGACTTCGTCCTCGATCGGGTCGGACCGCTCGTGGTGGCATCCCCGTGCAGCGGCCACGGCTTCAAGTTCACACCGCTGATCGGCGAGGTGCTGGCGGATCTCGTCACCGGTGAGGCGCCCGAGATCCCCATGGAACGGTTCCGAGCCGATCGGCCGGCCCTCCGAGGCTGAGGCGGCTCACGCAGACTCCTCCTCGGTCTCGAGCAGGAGGTCGAGGGCCTCCCGCAATCCCTCGTAACGCCGCCCGCCCAGCGTCCTCCTCGTGCGAGCCTCGACCGCCGCGACGGCCCTCCGGCATTCGGCGCCGAGCGTCCGGCCCCGCGCCGTCAGCCGTACCACCTTCGCCCGGCCGTCGTCCAGGTCTGGTGTCCGGCGAACGAACCCTCGCACCTCCAGCTCGTCGACGACGACCATCATCGCTTGCTTCGTGACCCCCGCCCGGCGGGCGAGCTCGGTCAACCGCGTGCCGGAGCGCCGGTCGACGTTCAGCACCAGCGAGGCCTGGGACGCTCGGAGCTCGGGCCATCCTCGCTCCTCGAGCTCCACCACGAGCTCTGCGGCGAGCGCCCGGTGCGCCGCGAGGAGCTGGCGTCCCAACTGGGGTTCCGTCACCGCTTCATCCTCCCTTCCCTCCTCGGGAAGTCAACGAACCTGACGGTCATCGACGTCCGGTCGCGCGATGGAACACTCCGCTAGCCTTCCGGCGATGGAGATCCGGGAAGCCACCCCCGCGGAATACGCCGAGGCCGGACGGGTCACCGCGGAGGCGTATCGCGAGTACGTTCGGCCGGGCGAGGACGACTGGGAGCGCTATCTCCTACGGATCGCCGACGTCCGTGCTCGCGCCGACCAGACGACGATCATGGTGGCCGTCGAGGCCGGACGCGTCCTGGGATCCCTGACCCTCGAGCTCGACGGGCGGGTGCGCGACGGCGACCAGGAACATCGCCCGCTCGACCCGGGCGAGGCTCACATCCGGATGCTGGGCGTGGACCCGACGGCGAGGTCGCGGGGCGTGGCGCGGGCATTGATGGCGTCATCGGAATCGCGAGCCCAGGAGGCCGGGAAGACCTTCGTGACACTGCACACGACACAGCGGATGGGAGCCGCGCAGGCGATGTACGAGCGCCTCGGCTACGAGCGACTCGAAGATCGCGTGTATCCGGACGGGTTCGTCCTGCTCACCTACAGGAAGCAGCTCGAGGTTTCGAGGAGTCGGACCTGAGGGAAAGGTCCGGTCATGCGGCAACGGATAACGGCGTTCCCTGTCACGATCTGGCCCTCGCGGATCTGGATCGCGGTGCTGGCGATGACCGTCCTGCTGGTGTCTTGCCCGAGCGGCGGCGGCGGATACTAGGGCGAAGGTTTCAGCTCTCGGTGCGCACGACCTCGCCGGAGGCGAGGATCACGCCGTCCTCGAACTCGGCCTGCACGAGGCCGCCGCGGAACTGCTGCTCGTAGAGCTGCGCGTACAAGCCGCCGTGCTCCAGCAACTCGTCGTGCGTCCCTCGCTCCACGATCCGGCCCCGATCGAGCACGAAGATCACGTCCGCGGACAGGATCGTCGACAGGCGGTGCGCGATCGCGATCGTCGTGCGTCCCTTCATCAGGGGCTCGAGCGCCGACTGGACGAGCCTTTCGGAGGTCGTGTCGAGCGACGACGTCGCCTCGTCGAGGATCAGGATCCGCGGGTCCTTCAGAACGACCCGGGCGATCGCGAGCCGCTGCTTCTCACCGCCCGACAGCTTGTACCCGCGCTCCCCGACGACGGTGTCGTAGCCCCCGGGGAGCTCGGCGATCCGGTCGTGGATGTTCGCCGCACGTGCGGCGACGATCAGCTCCTCGTCGGTCGCGTCGGGCTTGCCGTACTGGAGGTTGCGCCGCACGGTGTCGTGGAAGAGGTAGGTCTCCTGCGTGACCACGCCGATCGCCTCGCCGAGCGACTCGAGCGTGATCTTCCGGACGTCCAGATCGTCGATCTCGACCGCACCGTCCTGTACGTCGTAGAGCCGAGGCACGAGGTAGGTAACCGTGGTCTTGCCGGCACCCGACGGTCCGACGAGCGCCGCGAGCTGTCCAGGCCTGATGTCGAGGTCGACGCCGTCGAGCGTCCACTCCCTCGGAACGGGGTCGTCGTCACTCAGCGCTGAGGCGTCGGGCGAGACCAGGATGCTTCCCCGCTCTCCGGGAGGTGGGTCCTCATACCGGAAACGCACATCTCGGAGCCGCACGCGCCCCTTCACGTCGTGGATCCTCACGGCATCCGGCGCGTCCTGGATCTCGTGCGGCAGGTCCAGGTACTCGAAGATCCGATCGAAGAGCGCGAGCGAGGACTGCACCTCGGTCGAGACCTGCAGCATCGAGCCGATCGGGAAGAAGAGCCGCGATTGCAGCGTGGTGAATCCGACGAGCATCCCCGCGGCGATGACCGGCCGGCCCCCGCTCGAGTTCACCCACCCCGCCACCAGGTAGACGAGGGCGGGCGTGATCGAGAAGAACGTGCCCACGAGCGCGAAGAACGACCGGCCGATCATCGTCTGGCGGAGCAGGAAGCCGGTCAGGCGCTCGTTCTCGCCACGGAACCGGTCGCTCTCGAACCGCTGACGACCGAAGGCCTTCGACAGCAGGATCCCGCTCACGCTGAGCGTCTCCTCGGTGATCGTGGTCATGTCCGCCAAGGTCCGCTGGGTGTTGGTGGCGACCGCCCGCCGGGCCCTGCCGACCTTCACCGTGAGCCAGAGGAACAACGGAAGCAGCAGCAGGGACAGGATCGTCAGCGGGAGCGAGATCAGGAGCATCGCGATGATCGTGCTGATGATCGTGACGACGTTCGAGAGCACCGTCGACGCGGTGTCGGTGACCACGGATTGCACGCCCCCGACGTCGTTCGCCAGCCTCGACTGGATCTCCCCTGTCCTTGTCGTGGTGAAGAATCGCAGCGGCATCGCCTGGAGGTGCTGATAGAGCCGGTTCCGCAGATCCTGCATCACGTTCAGACCGACGACGTTCGTCAGGTACGTCTGGCCGATCCCGATGATGCTCGTCACGATCGGGACCGCGATCATGATCCCGACGTAGAGGTACAGCAGCGGCAGGTTCGGGCACGGCGTCCCCTGACAGACCCCGTTCGGACCGAACAACGCCTTGTCGAAGACCAGCACGATCATCAACGGGTTGATGACGCCGAGCCCGGACGTCACACCGATCATCAGCCCGACCAGACCGACCTTGCCCTTGTACGGACGGAACGTGCCGACCACGCGACGGACGGTCGCACGGTCGACCTTCCGGTGATCCTCGTCGAGAGGAGAGACGCGGAAGAAGCCGTGACGACCCATCGATCGAGCATACGGGGGGCGGCGGGCTACGCCCGCCGCCCCCGTTGTGCCGAGCTACTCCGCGAAACAGGGACCGAAGATCTCGGCGCTCGTCACGTCGTCGCCGGGGTCGGACCAGTAGTGATCGACCCCCGCACCGCCGAACACCGCGTCGTTCCCGGTCGAGTCGATCGTCGTGACGCAGAAGTCGTTCCCGTCGCCGCCGTACACGCGATCCGCGCCGGCGGAGCCACCGTACAGCGTGCGGTCGCGGCCGGGACCCCCGTCCACGACGTCACTTCCGATACCCCCGTCACCGTCGTCGATGCCGTTCCCGCCGTGCATCCGATCGTCCCCGCCGCGTCCGATGATGGTGTCCCTGCCCTGCTGGCCGTGGATGACGTCGTCGCCGCCCTCTCCCGTCAGGAAGTCGTCGCCCCACCCGCCTCGCAGGTGATCGTTCCCCCGACCGCCGTAGAGCTTGTCGTCGCCACCCCTGCCGCACAAGACGTCGTCGCCGGGTGTTCCGTGTTTCACGTCCGGGCCCGGCGTCCCCGTCCAGGTACAGGCCGGCGGTGCAACCGCCGAGGCGATCCCCAGCGAGAGCGTCGCGACGATCACCGCGCCGAGCACCACGATCGGTCGAACGATCCGCATCTTCCCCTCCCCTTCCGTCCTTCGGCCGTCTCCGTGAGTCGGTTCCGACCGTACCCGCGCCGACAGGTCCCTTCAAACGGATCACGCGGAGGTCGACCTTCTCCGGACTAGTCTGGTGCGCCGTGGGGACCTTCGATGAAGGGCGACTGTCGCTCGAGCTGACGCTGGCTGCGCGGATGGGACTCGCTGCGCTGCTCGGGTTCTTGATCGGCCTGGAACGGGAGTCCAGGGGCAAGAGCGCGGGCGAGCGCACCTTCGCGATCGTCGCCCTTGGCGCGGCCGCGTTCTCGAGCACGGCGATCACGATGTTCCCCGACACCGCGGGGCAGGCCGTGGCGGGCGTCGCCACGGGGATCGGCTTCCTCGGCGTCGGCATCATCTGGCGCGCGGAGGAGGGTGAGACGCGAGGTCTCACCACGGCGGCATCGATCCTGTGTGTGGCCGCGATCGGAGTCGTGACCGGGATCGGTCTCTATCTCTCCGCCGTCCTCGCGACGGTGCTGGCGCTCTTCATCCTCGAGTTCGATCGGATGCCAGGGCTCCGAGGACTGCACCGGCGAGTCACGGGACGGCCTGACGAGAACGACGGCGACTAGCGAGCCGCGAGCTCGTGGGCTCGGTCGAACACCGCATCGAGCATCTGGGTCGTGAGCTTCCCGGTGAACGTGTTCTGCTGGCTCGGGTGGAAGCAGCCGAGCAGGGTGAAGGGCCCCACGCTCGCCTCCGCCATATGACCGAAGCGCGGGCGAGGCTTCACCGCGTGGTCGAGAGCGGCGAGAGCCCGCAGCGCCCCGTCCCACGCGAACGCCCCGAGCGCGACGAGCACTTGGAGGTCTCGCAGTACGGCGATCTCGCGCTCCAGGTACGGGAGGCAGCGGTCGCGCTCGTCCGGCGTCGGCTTGTTGGCGGGCGGCGCGCAGCGGTTCACGGCGGCGACATAGACGTCGCGGAGACGGAGGCCGTCGTCCGCGGAGACCGACGTCGGTTGGTTCGCGAAGCCGGTTCGGTGCAGCGACGCGAACAGGAAGTCACCGCTCCGGTCGCCGGTGAAGATCCGGCCCGTCCGATTCCCGCCGTGGGCAGCCGGTGCCAGTCCGAGGATCAGTACGGCTGCATCCGGGTCGCCCCAGCCGGGCACCGGCCTACCCCAGTACTCCTGGTTCGCGAAGCGCGCCACCTTCTCTCGGGCGACCCGCTCCCGCCACTCGACGAGACGGGGACACGCCCGGCACCCGACGACTTCATCCCGGATCCGCTCGAGGCTGTCCGTGGCTGCGCTCACACCGCGGCCTTCGCGGCGACCCAGTCGTCGTAGCCGCCATCGAAGCTCCGGACCTCGCCGTCGCGCACCTCGAGGATCCGGTCGCAGAGCCGGTCGAGCAGGTAGCGGTCGTGCGAGATCAGGATCGCGGTCCCATCGAACGACTCCACCGCCCCTTCGAGCACTTCCATGCTCTCGATGTCGAGGTGGTTCGTCGGCTCATCGAGGATCAGACAATTCGCCCCCGACAGCATCAGCAGGCAGAGTTCGAGCCGCGTGCGCTCCCCACCGGAGAGCGAACCGACCGGCGTGCGCATCTGGTCGTAGCGGAAGAGGAACTTCGCGAGCAGCGCGACGGCCTCACCCTCGTACATCGCTTTCGTCTTCCGGACCGATCCGACGGGCGTGAGCGTCGGGTCCTGGCTCTGGAAGCCCTGCTCCAGAAAGCCGATCCGGATCGATGGGCCGATCCACCGCTCGCCCGTGGTCGCCTCGAGTTCGCCGGCCAGGATCCGCCCGAGCACCGTCTTCCCTGCGCCGTTCGGCCCCACGACGCCGAGCCGCTCTCGCCGATAGACGTCGAACGAGACGTCGAGCAGGACGGGGTCGTCCTCGAAGGCCATCGAGACGTCCCGGAGACGAGCGATCCGTTGGCCACCGCGCTCGGCGGGACGGAGCTCGAGGGCCATCTTCCGGCGCTCGAACACGGGACGATCCACCTTGTCCATCTGATCGATCTGGCGCTGCTTGTTCCTCGCCTGCCTGATGTGTCGCTCGTTCGGCACCCAGGACGCCCACAGCTCGAATCGGGCGATCGCGGCCTCGAGCCGCGCGATCTCTTTCTGCTGCGTCACCCAGACTCGCTGTTGCCGCTGGAGCGCGAGCTCCTTCGCCACGGCGTACGCCGAATAGGTGCCCGGCCACATCGTGACCGCGCCGCGATCGAGCTCGGCGATCTGATCCACCGTGTCGTCGAGGAGATACCGGTCGTGCGACACCGTGACGACGGAGCCGGGGAACTCCGCGACCACCTCCTCGAGCAGCTCCCGCTTATCGGAATCGAGGTGCGTCTCCGGCTCATCCAGCAGGAGGAGGTCGGGGTCGCGGATCAGGCAGGCAGCGAACGCCGCGAGCTTGCGCTGACCCCCGGAAAGCGCCGTCGTCGGGAGCGTGAGGTCGTGGTCATCGAAGCCGAGCCGGATCAGCAGGCTCCTGGCCTCCCCCGCGAGCCCGGGGCCTCCTGCCTCGATCCAACGATCGAGCACAGCCTGCTGCTTCGTGAGGACGCGATCCATCTTCGCGAGATCGGCCGTCACGGCGGGTCGCGCGAGCTCGGCCTCGATCGAGCGGAGCTCCTCGTCGAGCGCGGCGATGTCGGGTCGCCCGGCGAGCACCCATGCTTCCGCGTTCCGGTCGTCGCCCTCGGGGTTCTGCTCGAGGTAGCTCACGGTCGTCCCGCGCCGCCGGACGACCTCACCCTCGTTCACGTCCTCGGTGCCGCCGACGATCCGGAGCATCGTCGACTTGCCGGCGCCGTTCGGTCCGATGATCCCGATCCGGGCGCCGTCGGGCACCACGAAGTCGACCCCTTGGAGCACGGGCCACGTGCCGTACGACTTGTGCACCCCGACCAGGCTGACGACGGACATCTCAGCGACGGAGCGTACGGAACCGCTCGGCGGCCGCCTCGAACGCCTCGAGCGGCGTCAGGACCTGATCGACCGCCCAGATAAGGCCCTCGAAGCCACCCAGGTCCGGGGGATCCTCCCGGAGTTGCCGGGCTCGCTCCAGCGACTCACGGATGCCCGCATCACAGGCGAGCCACTCGTCTTCGAGGTCCGGATGGCGCCAGGTCGGCATGAGCCCTTGGGCTGTGGCGAGCCGCTGCTCGAGCTCGAGGATCCCCTCCGCGAGCGGCGTCCCCGGCGACCGCGTGGAAGGAACGGTCCCCGTCATCGCCCGCTTTGCCTCCTCGACCTCGCCGGCGACGGCTCGAAGCTCTACCAGAGCAGTCTCCAGCTCTGTCGAAAGCCGCTTCCGCCGAAGCATCGGACACCGAGGTTCTCAGATGTCTCCCGATATCGGGCATGGATGCAGTCAGTGACCGGATCTGTGGCTTCTCCTGTTGCCGCAGACATTCGCGCAGCCGCGATGGCTGTCCTCAGCAACCGGTGAACGAGTTCACACCAGGGCCGCCGTCGCAGTCGTCGACACCGGGACCTCCGATCAGCGTGTCGTTGCCGTCGCCGCCCCGGAGCACATCGGGGCCTGCGCCACCGTCGAGTAGATCGCTTCCCCCTTTGCCCAGAAGCGTGTCCGCTCCGTCATCGCCGCGGAGCGTGTCAGGGCCGGCCCCACCCATCAGCAGGTCCGGACCGGCGGCACCTTTCAGCACGTCGCGACCGTCGAACCCAACGAACCGCGACGGATCGGTCGCGCTCGGCCCGGCCGGGCCGAGCATCACGTCGTCGAAGATCGAGCCCAGAACGCGCTCCACCTCGAACGCCGTCAGCCAATCGCGGGGACCGAACGTCGGCTTGCCGAATGTGACGCTGATCCCCTGAGAGGCCGCTCGGAGGTCGATGACGTCATTACCGTCGCGACCGATGAGGCCGGGGTAGGTTCCTCGCTTCGAGATACGGAAACGATCGTTGCCCGTCCCGCCTTCTACGTGCTCGAACCCCGCGTACGTCGCCGACCAGGAGCCGCCGATGGTGGTCACCCCCAGCTCGACCGTCACGGGGTCGGCAGGCGTCGACTGGAAACTGAGGAAGTCAAAAGTCCCGGGACCCCCCCGCACGATCCGGTCCGCGGGAGCGCCGCCGGAGATGGGATCTGAGACGAGCACCGAATCGACTCCCGCCCCGAGCAACGTCTTACCCGTCGCCGCTCCCTGATAGACCGCCGTGTCTCGCTCGTGGGAAAGTACGGCGACCTCGACGTCGCTCAGATCATCCAGGCCGGGGGAACCGAAGACCTGCGAGTTGTCGACGTCCCAGATCAGGTTCAGATCGAAGTCCGCCGGGGAGAAGTCGGCGACATCCTGGCCGGAACCCCCGTCGAGCAGGGAGGAGTTGAGATCTCCCAGCAGCCGATCGTCCCCTGGACCTCCTCGTGCGATCTTCGGGATCTCGGCGTTCTCCCCGCCGTAGCCCGCGAGCACGATCTCGTCGTTCCCCTCATCACCCAGGAGCTCCAGCTCGCCGTCCCCAGAAACGCTCAGGTCGTCGTCGGGGGTGGCCTCACCAGCGTTCAGGTTCGCGCTGAAACCATCGGATGTGAACGTGTCAGCGCCAGCGGTCCCGATGACGTGCACCTGGTCGTGCGTGCCGATCACAGCACCGCCGAGTTGGATCTCGATCTCGATCTCGGGCGAGCCATCACCCTCATCGGTCGCTCCCGGGGCGAACGTTCCACCCGAGAGATCGACGGCGACGGTCTCCACCGAGACGGTCGGCGTGGTCACCTCGAGCACGTCGGTGTTCGTCACGGCTGCGGTCTCACACGGAACGCCGTCGATCTCGATGGCGTCGCCGTCCCGCAAGATGGTTGCGACGAGTCCGTCCCCCACCGTCACTGTCGCGGTCCCGGTCGTGTCGTCGAAGACGCATGTCGTCGATGCCGCCATGGCAGAAGGCATCGATGCCAGCACGCACAGCACCCCCAGGAGGGCCGCTGTGCCGTTCGATCGTGTGCGGGGATGGCCTGACATCGGCGGTGCCTCCGGTCGCGCGATCGGGGGAGATGACGACTGAAGCAACCACCAGCCGTTCGCTCGTCAAGGTTCTCGTCCAGCTGACCTCGCGGCTTTAGCGGACGACTGTCGAGTCGCGAACTGTGGCGATCGCGCGAGGGTCGTTGGTCGCGACCGCGTCAGCGCCCAGCTCGAATAGTCTCCGGGCGGTCTCGGGATCGTCGGCGATCCACACGCCCAGGAGCGCGCCTTCCCGGTGCACGCGCTCGGCGAAACCCTCGCCAGCCTCAAGCACCTTGAGAACGAACGGCAGGACCCACGCATGTCCGTGATCCGTTGCTCGAGTCAGTGCTTCGCCGGCATCGACCTCGAACTCGGTGAGTAGGCCGGTCGGGACGTCCGGGCGCAGGTTGCGGCTGTGCGCGATCGACGCCGGGTTGAAGCTCGAGACGATGACCTGACTCGAGAACGCAACGGCGTCGAGTGCGGCGAGGGTCGCCTCGACGGCCGCCTCGCGTTCCGGGGTGAAGCCCGGCTCGCCTGGCAGGTTCTTGATCTCGATGTCGGCGGCGGCCCGGCCGGACAGGCATCGCAGCGCGTCCTCGACGGTGGGCACGCCGAGCTTCTGGATCTCCTCCAGCGTCATCCCCGAGACGAGGCCGCTGCCGTCGGTCGTCCGCGACACGTCGGGGTCGTGCATCACGACGGCGTGTTCGTCGGCCGTCATCCGGACGTCGAACTCGACCGCGTCTGCTCCCGCGTCGATCGCGGCCTCGAACGCCTCGATCGTGTTCTCGGGGCGCTCGACGGAGGCGCCCCGGTGCGCCACCACCATCGGCCGCACCGGCCGCTCGACGCTCACGCCTGGCTGGCCGGGCACAGCGGCTCGACCGGACACTCGGGGCAGTTCGGCTTCTTCGCCGTGCAGAGCGCGCGGCCGTGGTCGATCAGGACGTACGTGAAGTCGAACCACCGCTCCCGCGGGATCAGCCGCATCAGGTCCTGCTCGATCTTGTCGGGGTTCTTCTGCTCCGAGAACCCCAGCCGATGGGCGAGCCGGTTCACGTGGGTGTCGACCGCGATCCCTTCGACGACGCCGAACGAGTTCCCGAGGACGATGTTCGCGGTCTTCCGGGCGACGCCGCGCAGCGTGATCAGGTCCTCCATCGTTCCGGGAACCTCGCCACCGTACTCCTCGACGATCCGCCGGCATGCCTCCCTGATCGAGATCGCCTTCTGGTTGAAGAACCCGGTCGCGTGGATGTCGGCCTTCAGCTCGTCCTCGGGCACACGAAGGTAGTCCTCGGCGGTTCGGTACTTCTGGAACAGCGTCGCCGTGACCCTGTTCACTGTCTCGTCGGTGGACTGGGCCGAGAGCACCGTCGCGACCAGGCACTCGAGCGGGTTCGTGAAGTTGAGCGCGACCTTGGCGTCCGGATACGCCTCGGACAGGCGCCGGACGATCTCGGGCGCGCGTGCCTCGATGGGATCGTTGCGGGTGAGCTGCTCCTTCGCGGCCACGCCCGGATGCTACTCGGACGTCACCGACCGCTTCGGCGCGTCGTTGACGACCAGCGTGAACACATCGGGCCGGCTGTAGTGGCCGACGGGATCGAAGCGGTACCGCTGCGCCCGCGCGACCTGCGCATCGACCTCGGCGGTCAGGATCCCCTCCTCCTCGACCAGAGGGCCGGCCAGAAGCTGCCCGTCGGGGTCGACGATGGCCGACCATCCCGGGTTGGCCCAGTCGTCCTCGCCGCCCCAGAGCTCGCGGCCCGGGATGTCGTCGGGGATGTCGGAGCCGCGGAGCAGCGTGCACACACCGATCACGTAGACGCGACCCTCGCGCGCGATGTGGCGGAGGTTCGCGATCCAGTTCTCGTCGTTGTCCCAGGTGGGCGCGGTCCAGATGTCTACGCCCTTCGCGTAGATCGCGGTGCGCGCGAGCGGCATCATGTTCTCCCAGCAGATCAGCCCGCCGACGCGTCCGAACGGCGTCTCGACGGGATCGAGGTCGGACCCGTCGCCGAAGCCCCACACGAGCCGTTCCCCGCCCGTCGGCATCAGCTTGCGGTGCTTCCGCACGATCTCGCCGTCAGGCCCGAACAGCAGCTGCGCGTTGTAGATCGTGTCCCCGTCGAGCTCGTTCACCCCGACGGACAGGTACGCCTTCGCACGCCGAGCGGCCTTCCCGAGCTCCTCGGTCGCAGACGACGGCACCTCGACCGATTCCTCTCGCAACCGCGCAGTCAACGCCTCGAACGGTCCGTCCCACGCGGCGGTCCGCCAGACCCAATCGGGATAGGTTGGGATGAACGTCTCCGGGAACACGATCAGGCGCGCCCCCAGGCCGGCGGCATCCTTCGTCAGGCGCACCACCTTCTGCACCGTGGCGTCGCGGTCCAGGAATTCCGGCGTGGCCTGGACGGCGGCGACGGTGACCGTCTCCATCACACCACCGTGGCGTTCGGGTCGAGAGCCGGGTCGCCCTCGGGAAGCACGTCGGCGGCCCAGCCCGCACGCTTCCACGACGGCACCGGTGTCTCGCAGTCCTCACGCGGAACGAACTCGGACGGAGCGACCTTCTGGTAGCGATGCACGTAGCGGGGGCAGTTCGGGAAGATCTCGCGCGCTCGGACCCGGACGACGAACTGCGCCTCGGGCCACCACGATCCGAGCTCGTCGGCGAAGTCCACGGAAGCCTCGCCGTTCACCCGCATCCGATTGCGCCTCTCGAAGTCGATGAAGAGGATCCCGACGTGCGGGTTCCGGAGCAGATTCCCCGCGGACAGGTACATCCCGTTGCCGTTGTAGTTGGGGAACGCGAGCGTCTGCTCGTCGACGACGCGGATGAAGCCCGGGTCACCACCCTTGTAGCTCACGTTCGGCTTGCCGTCCTCGTCGGCCGTGGCGAGGAAGAACATGTCCCGCGACTCGACGAACGCGCGGTCGTGCTCCGTGAAGACGTCGTGGAGCAACACGTCCTCGATCCGGTCGGCGAGCCGTCGTGTGTCGAAGCGATCCTGCAACTCACGATTGCCCTCGTGATACATCTCCATCATCAACGCCACCCCTCAGATCAGCGCGAGGTCGAAGTGCTCGCCATCCCGGTACGTCGTCCACGCGTCGCTGATACGCACGTGGATGCCGCTCTTGCCGAGGACCTCCCACGCCGAGCCGTCGCCCACCATCGCCGTGTCCTCGTCCATCCCGATGAACGTGGAACCCTCGGGCGCGGACGCCACGAGGAACTCGGCTGCTCCCGGCATCCATGTGTCCACGATGTCCCAGTGCGGTGCGAAGAGTGTGCGCGGGATCAGGTTCAGTCCAGGCTTGAAGATCTGGTCGACGTCGGTCGTGTCGCTGTCGAACGTGACCTCGTTGAGGCAGGCGACCCCGGCACTGCAGCCCGCGTACGCCATCCCCCGGTCGAGCTGCTTCACGAGCGTGTCCAGGAAGTCGCTCTCCTTGAGCGTCGACGCGAGGTACGCGGGGTTCCCGCCGGAGAGATAGACGGCGGACGCGCCCTCGAGCCGTTCGATCAGACGTGGATCGTCGGTGTCTTCCCTCGTCTTGAGCTCCAGCACCTCGGCGGCGATCTCCAGGCGGGAGAAGTGGGCGAGGCCGAGAGATCCCCAACGCTCGAAGACGTCCTTCCCCTCGGGGGCGGATGCGGTGGGGAGGATCAGCACTCGGCCGTCACCGTCCGCCTCCTCGACCAGCCGGCGGTCGACCGGCTCCGACCAGGGTTGGAACTCCCCCGAGCCGAGCAGCGACCACCAGGTCATCGCAACGCCTCGGGTCGGAGCTCGACGTCGAGCTTCGTGCCGAGCTCCGACGCCACGTCCAGCAGGGCGTCCATGTCCTCCGCCTCCGTCCGGTAGTTCACGATGCACGACCGGAGGCAGAACCGGTCGCCGAGCACCGCGTTCGAGCAGTACACGCGGCCGTCGAGCTGGATCTCGGTCATCAGTCGGTTGTTCAGGAGATCCAGGTACTCGTTGAGGTCCGCAGTCGCAACGGCGCCTTCGCGAGAACCGGATGAAGCGAGATCCGCCGGGACGTACCGGAAGCACGTGATCGACAAGCCGACGGGGGTCATCAGCTCGAACTCGTCGGACTCCTCGGCCCGGGCGCCGAGGTAGCGAGCGAGGGCTGCGTCGTGGGAGATCCGGCGTCCGTACGCCTTCCGGCCGTGCGCGAGGAGCGACACCCACACCTTCAGCGCCCAGAAGCCACGGCTGAAGTTGGGCGAGTTCCGTCCGAGGTCGATGCCCCAGTCCGTGTGCTCCTCGTCCTTGACCACGTACGCGACGTAGTCGACGTCGAATGCCCGGCGCATCAGCTCCATGTCCCGGACGACCACGCACCCGCCCGATTGCGGCGTGTACAGCCACTTGTGGGGATCGAACGCCACTGAGTCGGCGCGCTCGATGCCGGCGAACAGAGGACGCAAGTCCTCGGCGAGCATCGCGGGTCCGCCGTACGCGGCGTCGACGTGGAACCAGAGATCCTCGTCGCGACACACATCGGCGATCTCCTCGAGCGGATCGACGACACCCGTCGAGACCGTTCCGCCGTTGGCCACGACCGCGATCGGGTGGATGCCGGCCGCGCGGTCCTCCGCGATCGCCGCGCGGAGCTCGTCCACCCGGATCCGGTAGCCGTCGTCCACGGCGACCTTCCTGACGTTGCCCGACCCGAGGCCCAGCATGTCCGCGCCGCGGATCGACACGATGTGCGTCTCCGTCGAGACGTACAGGCCGAGGGTGGGACCGGCGCCGACGCCGTCCTTTCGGATGTCCCAGCCTGCCTTCGCATCGCGCGCCACCTTCAACGCGATGAAGTTGGCCATCGCCCCGCCCGACGTCAGCGCGCCACCCGAGCCGAGGGGCAGACCGAAGATCTCCTGCGCGAACCAGCGGGTGAACGCCAGCTCGATCTCGGTCCCCGATGGCGCGAGGCGCCACCCTCCGGTGTTCATGTTCAGGCCCGACGCGAGCAGGTCGGCGGCCGCACCCGGCACGGTTCCCGCCCCCGAGATGTAGGCGTAGAACCGCGGATGCCCGAGATAGCCGGAGTAGTCGAACGTCATGCTCCGCAGGTACGACAGGATCTCGTCCTCCGGCATCGGCTCGTCGGGAACGGGGATCGCGACGGCGTCGCGGACCTCCTGGACCCCCCAGCCTCGCGAGACCGGTAGATCGCGGAGCCGGGTGAGCAATTCCTCGTAGATGTCGGCGACCCCATCGGTGAACGCTCGCGCCCGCTTCGGGTCCCAGTCGAGGTCGCGAACGGGTTCCGGTCGCTCGACCATCACCGCTCCTTCGTCGCCGCCAGCACGAAACCCTCCTTCGCCATGAAGCGGCGGAAGCCGTCGTCGCCGAAGACCTCGTACAGGGCTTCGATCTGGCTCGCGTGCTCCTTGATCGAGGCGATCTTCTGGTCGAGGTTCGCGGGCGGGAGCTCGAAATAGAGATCGATCTCGGCGTCCGGCACGACATTGGGTGTGCCTGGCAGGAAGATGTCGAAGGGCGCGAGCTTCTCCAGCCACTCGTCGGCCATGCTCGTCGGGAAGACCGCTTGGTAGAGGCCCGCGCCGAGCTTGGCGACCTGAGCGAACGCCTCGCCGGTCCACCGCGATACGTCCTGATGCGCCGCATGGCCCGTCATCCCCTCGGGCCCGAACGTGAGAACGGTGTCGGGATCGACCTCCTCCATGATCCGGCGCACCTGGTCGGCGCCGGCCGGGTCGAGGCCCGTCTCCATGTCGATGTCCACCGGGCCCTCGAGGAAGTGATGCTCCTTCACGCCCAACACATCGAGACTCTTCAGGAGCTCTTTGGTCCGGACGTCACCCATCGATGCGGGCGGCCATCGCTCCTTGTCCATCGACCCGCCCTCGCCGCGGGTGGCGGTGACGTCCACGACCCTCTGACCCGCTTCGACCGCTGCGGCCATCAGGCCGGCGGAGAGGTAGATGTCGTCGTCGGGATGCGCCCAGATACCGAGGATCGTCCCGAGGTCGGCCACGTCGATCATGCGGACGGATGCTAGCCGGGCACCGGATGAACGGCCAGGGCGGTCCCGCTAGGGGCTCGCGCTGCGGATCCGCTCGCGGATCCGCTCCGCCAACCCCTCCGGGAGCACGTCGCCGCGACACTTCGTCGCGATCAGGAGCTTCATGTGCTTCTTGAACTCGGCGTGGTCGTTGCAGTCGGTGCATCCGGCGAGATGGGTCTCTACCTGCACGGTGAGCTCACGCAGACACTCGCCGTCGACGTAGCGCTCGACCTCGCGCAACGTCTCGCTGCACCCGATATCGCTCGTGTCACCCATCGACGAGTCCTCGCTCCTTGGCTACGCCGTACAACGCGCGCTCGAGGGCTTTCCTTCCCCGATGCAGGCGCGACATCACCGTTCCGATCGGCACGTCCGTGATCTCGGCGATCTCCTTGTAGGAGAAGCCTTCCACATCTGCCAGGAGCACCGCCATCCGGAAATTCTCGGGGACCGACTCGAGGGCCTCCTTCACGTCGGCATCGGGGATCTTCTCGAGCACGTCTTCCTCGGCCGAGCGCTCGACGCTCTTGGCGCCCAGCCGGTCGAACAGGAACCATTCGTCGATGTCGTCGGGACCCTCGACGGTCTTCGGCTCGCGCTGCTTCTTCCTGTAGATGTTGATGAAGGAGTTCGTGAGGATGCGGTACAGCCATGCCTTGAGGTTCGTTCCCTCCCGGAACGACGCGAAACCCCGATAGGCGCGAAGGGTCGTCTCCTGCAGCAGATCCTCCGCGTCGGCGGGGTTCCTCGTCATCCGCAAGGCAGCCCCGTAGAGGCCCGGGAGCAGCGGGAGCACATCCCGGTCGAACCGCTCCAGGAGGTCCTGGTCCGCCGGTGCAGGCACCCTGCTCGCGTTCGCCATCCGAAGACCAGTATCCCTGCTGCGCCGTCCTGCGCCTCGGTCGGTCGTCACAACTACAAGGCGGTGGGAAGATTGGGCCATGCCCGAGCAAGACCGCAAACCCTTCGGACGCCGCCCCGTTCCGGGCTCAGCACAGCCCCGGCCGCGATCGGCACTGGTCGTCGTGCTCGTGGTGGCCGGCTCCCTGGTGCTCTTCAACACGTTCCTCACACAGGCGGCATCCACCCCGGTGCCGTTCTCGGAGTTCCGGAGGGCGATCGACAACGGCAACCTCGTGAAGAGCGAGCCGGTCACGATCACGACCACGACGATCAGCGGTTTGGTCCGAACCGCCGACGGCGACGAGACCTACGTGGCGACGATCCCGCCCGGATACGTCCCCACCGATCTCGTCGACGACCTCAGCGCCCGGGGTTATGAGGTCGACGGTCAGCAGCCGAACGCGCTGACCGGCTTCCTCCTCCAGATGGTCCTGTTCGTCGCGCTCTTCGGTGGCCTGTACTACTTCCTCTTCCGCCGGATCGGCGGGGGCGCGAGCTCCGCGCTCAACCTCGGACGCAACAAGGTCAAGATCTACGACCGCAAGGAGATGAAGACCTCCTTCACGGACGTCGCGGGCGTCGACGAGGCGAAGGAGGAGCTCCGAGAGATCGTCGACTTCCTGAAGAACCCGAAGAAGTACCAGCGACTCGGCGGCCGGATCCCCAAGGGCGTCCTGTTGCTCGGTCCGCCCGGATGCGGGAAGACGCTGCTCGCCCGGGCTGTCGCCGGCGAGGCGAACGTCCCCTTCTTCTTCATGTCGGGGTCGGAGTTCGTCGAGATGTTCGTGGGGCTCGGCGCCGCTCGCGTCCGCGAGCTGTTCCAGCAGGCGAAGGAGAAGGCCCCGGCCCTGGTGTTCCTCGACGAGATCGACACGATCGGGAAGGGGCGCGCCGGACCGATGAGCGGCAGCTTCGGTGGCCACGACGAGCGCGAGCAGACGCTCAACCAGCTGCTGGTGGAGATGGACGGTTTCGATGCCTCCAAGGGCGTGATCATCATGGCGGCCACCAACCGGCCGGACGTCTTGGACCCGGCGCTGATCCGGCCGGGTCGGTTCGACCGCCAGGTGGTCGTGGATCTCCCCGATCTGAACGGACGCGAGGAGATCCTCCGGGTGCACGCCCGCGGCGTGGCGCTGGATCCCTCCGTCGATCTGAACACGATCGCCGCGCGGACACCGGGGTTCACGGGGGCAGACCTCGAGAACGTCGTCAACGAGGCGGCGCTGCTCGCGGCGCGCCGCGAGAAGAACGCGGTCTCGATGGAGGAGCTCGAAGAGGCGATCGATCGGGCGACGGCGGGCCTCGAGCGGAAGTCACGGGTGGTCTCCGACTCGCAGAAGGAACGGGTGGCCGTTCACGAGATGGGCCACGCACTCGTCGCGCTCAACTGCCAGGAGATCGATCCCCTGCACCGCGTCACGATCATCCCGCGCGGGGCTGCGGCGCTCGGGATCACGATGACGAGGCCGCTCGAAGATCGGTACGTGGTGACCGAGCCGCAGCTGAAAGACCAGATGGCGTTCGCGATGGGCGGCCAGGCGGCGGAGGAGATCTATTTCGACGGCGTGATCTCCACCGGCGCGCAGAACGACCTCGAGAAGGCCACGGATCTCGCGCGCGCGATGGTCTCCCAATTCGGGATGAGCGACGAGGTCGGGCCCCTCTCCCTGGGCCGCCCCGATCCCAATGGCTGGATGCCCGGCTCGGTCCCCAAGGTGAGTGCCCACACGTCGGAGCTGATCGACAAGGAGGTCCGGCGGCTGCTGGAGGAAGCCCGCGCCCGTGCGGCCAAGATCTTGAACGAGAACCGCGACCTCCTGAACAGGCTGTCGGCTCTGCTGATCGCCACCGAGGTGATCGACGGGGACGAGCTGAAGGCCTACGTGGAGGGGACGAAGCCGATCCCGGACCCTGCCACGATCAGGCCGCCGATCCCCCAGCCGGCGGCGGCCGAGGAGCGGGCCCCGGCCGAGCCGACACCCGTGGCACGCGCGGTCTCGATGCCACCTGCTCCGCCGATGCCCGCGACCGACTAGCCGCCGTTCTCCTCGTGGTCGTGATCGTCGTGATGGTGATGCGGCCGCTCGCCCTCGGGGAGCGGGTCCACGAGCAGATCCCACCGATCGCGGAATAAGTCGAGGAACCGGTAGAAGTTCCTCTTGGACCATCGAGCTCGGTCCTCCGGCATCGTCTCGAACCACATCCGGTGCTCGTGCTTCGTGACGGGGACGTCGACGATCGTCGCTCGGCGATCGAGGTCCTTCACCCGGAACGAGAACTCGATGTCGGCCGTGCGGTACCAGCGGAACTTCTCGTCGAAGAACCCCGCTTCGACGAGCGTCTCTCGGCGGAGCGCCATCAGATAGCCCTCGATCGCATCGACGTCTCCGGTGTGCGCCTCGTCGAACTGCCGCAGGTCGCGGGTCACGATCCCGAACGGTCCGCACACGCCGACCCGCGGATCCTCGAGCGCCTCCTCGAGCGGCCGGAACACGTCGCCCGCGGGCTCGACCGAGCCGTCGGCCATCAGCACGATGCGCCCGCGCGTGCGCCGGATGCCCGCGTTCCGCGCCGCCGCCCAGCCGGTCCCCTCCTCCAACCACACGACGTCGACACCCTCGCCCCAGGTGGTCGGATCTCGATCGGTCACGTCAGCCACCACGTACTGGACCGACCGACCGCCCTCATGCGCGCGGAAGGCGGCGATCGCCCGCTCGATGTCCTCGTGCCAGCCCTCACAAACCCACTGGACGGTCGCATCCATGTCGGGCGCGTCCTGCAAGATCGAAGGGACCTCGGCGGAACGACGTCGCGCCGGGGGCTCCGTCGCGCTGTCTGAGTTCTGCTCCAATCGGTATCCACCGGCGTCATCCACCACGGTCCAGCCCGAGCCGGCGATCCGGTCGCGGAGCGCGTCGGCCGCCGCGAAGTCCCGCGAGCTCCGCGCGTCTGCCCGCTCCTCGGCCAGCCGGACGACCTCTTCGGGTGCGTCAGTCATCGTCGTGCCTCCGGACGAAGTCGAGCACCGCCGCGTCCGCCTTCCCGGCCTGCTCGGAGTGGTAGAGGTGGCCGACCCCCTCGAGCAGCAGCAACTCCGCCCCCGGGATCCGCTCCGCGAGGAGCTCCCCGTTCTCCGGTGCGATCGCCTGATCCTCGGAGCCGTGCACGACGAGCGTGGGGACCCGGAGGTTCGGGAGGCGGTCGAAACTGTCGAACCCCTGCATCGCCTCCCATTGTCTCCGCCCGCCCTCCGGATGTTTCGGCTGGGCGGCACCCACCCGGAGATCCTCGGCCACATGCTCGGGGTGGAGGTCGGGGAAGCCGGGCGCGTACATCGAGCGCCACGGCTCGCCCTTGGGCACGTGGGAGCCCTTCCCCCGCACAACGTGTCGCGGTCCCGGGTGCGTGCACCCCAGGATCAGCGTGCGCACGCGCTCGGGGTGGGCGAGCGCCAGCTCCTGGGCCACCATGCCGCCGAAGGACTGGCCGTAGACGTGGGCCCGGCCCACCCCGAGCGCATCCAGCAGGGCGAGGGTGTCCTCGACGAACGTCGCCATCGTCACCGGACCAACGGGCTCGTCACTGTTCCCGTTGCCGCGGAAGTCATAGGCGATGACGCGGAGCTCGCGCGCGAGGACGGGGATGTTCCGGCGCCAACCCGGGATGTCGCCGCCCATGCCCTCGAGCAGGATCAGCGGAGGGGCGAGCTCTGACCCGTGCAGCTCGTGGTACAGGCGGACGCCGTCCGGGCGGGTCAGGACCGGCATCGGCCGGGAGGGCTATGCCGTCGCGGCTTGCGTCGCGTCGCGGAGCCGGCCGGCCATCGACTCGAGGGTCTTGACGGCGATCGACGGGTGCTCCTGGAGGAGTCCCCGGAAGACCCACTCGGTCAGGCCGAGGAGTCGGATATCCGTCCGAGCGGCCACGGTGGCGGAACGAGGGCCCCCGTCGAGCAACGCGATCTCACCGAAGAAGTCCCCGCGGCGGAGGATCGCCATCCGCTTGCCCCCGATCGTGACCTCGGCCTCACCGTCGACGATCACGAACAGTCCGACGCCGGGATCTCCTTCGGTGGCGATCACGGTCCCCCGCGGGTGGTCGACCTCCTTCACCACGCCCGCGATCGCGCGGAGCTCGCGGGCCGAGCATGCGGAGAACAGCGGCACCTGCCTGAGCCATTCGATGACGACGGTGCTTCCAGCCATACGACGCTCCCTCGGGTTCGGGCCGGAGCATCGTACTCCAACTCGAGCGACGGCCCGCTCGCGTGGATCAGCGCCACATCTCCTCGTCGTGGATGGGGACGAGTGGCACTCGTGGTTCTGCGGTCACCTTGGCCTTCGGACCTGCTCCGGCCCCCCGCGAGAGCTGTCGGTTCCGGACGATCGCCCAGACGGCGATGCAGAGCGCCACACCCCAGAGCACGAAGCCCACGGTCCGTACGGCCCCGGCGATCCTGTCGGCGAGGTAGACCTTGTCGAAGAACTCGACGCCAAGGATCCGCTCCCAGTCGCCGGCCGCGTCGGGTCCGGTAGCTCCCAGGAGCGCCAACTGACCGTCGTCCGCGTCGCCGATGTAGGTGGCCGCGCTGGCCAGAGCGCTCGCCGCCCACCCCCAGGCGACGGCCGTGGACACCAGGTCACGCTTGCGGAGGAGGAAGTACGCGCCGACCGCGAACGGGAACAGGACCTCGGAGCCGGATCCCATGATCAGCATCGTGAGCTCCCCGAAGGGCCGGAAGAGGACATGACCGATCTCGTGGACGGCGATGTTGAGATACACGAACACGGGCGTCTGATCCCCCTTGACGAGGGCGAACCAGCCCCAGACCGCGATCAGCAGGAGCGCGCCCGCCGCCTTGACGACGTTCAGACGCCGCTGGATGTCGTCGGGAAGCTGCACTGGCGCGAGGGAGTCCATCTCGGACGTCATCGGCATCGACGGGGCGGAGCTGAGAACGAGGCGGTTGCTCCCACATCCCGCTCCCCGCGACGATGGCCGAGGGATAACGAAGGGCCGGCCGAAGCCGGCCCTTCTGGCCTCGTACTCCTGGTCGCGGGGACACGATTGATTGAACCTGTGACATCTGGGCTATGAGCCCGTACCGGATGGAGTTGGACGGTGCCCGGCCGCGTGGGGGCCTAATCCACGACCTCCGATGTGCATGTGCCGCGGACGTTCCGGAGCACCTGAATGCGGTCCGCCTGAGCGGCTGCCTCCGTGAGGGAGGGATCATCGATGTCGCCCTCCACGTACTGGCCTCCGTTCGGACGTACGTCGGTAGCCGTCACGTCGAGAGCGCCGATGACATCTCCTTCCGGACTCAGCACCTCGAGGTGACACGTGACGGCGGCGGCCCGCTCCTCATAGTTGTGCACATGACCCGCCCATTGCGATCCGTCGTACTCGACGCCGAGATAGGCGTACGTGCCGCCGATGAAAGTGACGGCGTCGATCGAACCTCCGTCGCGGAACTGCTCCCAGACCCAACCGCCGAAGACGCCGATCGCTATCAGGACCAGCGCGACGATGCCTCCACGGGAGTACGTGAGCGCTGCGCTCGTCAGACCGCTGAAGGCGGCGAAGCCTCCCGCGACGAAGTCCCACCTGCCCAGGAACTCGCCCGCGAAGATCGAGATGAAGATCAGGAACCCGCCGCCCAGCGAAAGCAAGAGAGGCACCAGCGCCCACATCCCGGCGTTCCCCAGCGCCCGTCGAGGGAGGCGATCAGCCCATGGATCTCCGACGCGAACCCGCATCCTGCCGCCAAGTATCGCCCGAACACTCGGAGAGGCGAAGGCGAGGCTGTTGCGATCCGATGACTCTTCGAGTGACTCGCCGAGCGACCACGCGCTCCTGGATCAGCGCCAGATCCCGGATGAGAACCTCTGAGGCCAACCGTGCAGCTGACAGATCCGGTCCCACGTCTCCCAGTTCGGCCAGCGCTGGCCGACCCTCGAGCTCCCGTACTTCGCGCACGGAGAGCCGAGCCGCCGTGCCAGGTGCCTGGGCCGTTGCCGCGACGATGAGCGCTGGGTCGGGCACCCATAAGTCGGGCACCTACAAGAGGAACGGCGTCCCGCCACGACCGGGAGGACCGACCAACCAGTCCGCGAGAGCGTCCTCCTCCTCCTCGTGCTTCCCCACCCGCCACGCTTGCACCAGGAACAGCGCCGCGAGGAAGGCGACGTTGAACGCAAGCAGCGTCTGGACCCAGGGCTCCTCGAACCCCCGGAAGCATGACGACGCGAATTCCGAGTACGTGTCCCGGAGTCCTCGGGGGTGCGAGCAGGTATCCAGGAGGTCGATGGAGCCCGTCTTCGCCTCCCCGTGGATCCGGAGGATCAGCGACGTCCCGACGATACCGGTGCCGAATGCCAGGGCCAGCGCCTCGGGGAATCGACCCAGGGGGGTGTGGCTTCCCGAGGCAAGTCCAGCGAGACCGAAGCCAACGAGGCCGACGCTCCCCAGGATGACTGCGCCGTGCACGAGGGTTTCGAGATGGTCGCCTCCGTAGTACCCCCTCAGGAGATAAGCGAGGAAGGAGAGAACCGAGGAGCCGAGCAGAGCTGCCCCCGCCGCGCGTGCCCCGCCGACGAGAAGGACCGCTCCCACGAGCAGGCTGCCGAACACCCACTGAACCAGGAGGTGCTGTGGAGTGCGGAGGCTGTTCCAGAGAGACGCGGCCCAGGCCCAGGAGACGGCGACCAGCGCGAGCCCAACCCCCACCCGCCACTTCGTCACCGGTGTCCACGGCGGCGGATGGCCGCAGGGGGGATGTCGATCGGGAAGTCCATCACTCGGATGCAAGCACGCGCACTCGCCATGGAGCAACGGCCGCTACAGAAGCGTCACGAACGTCTGCGGCGAGCCGAACAGCTTGCAGATCCGTCTCACCGCGACGACGACTCTGTCGCACCAGCCCGAGAACAGTGTCGATCGCGTCGACGAGATAGTGGGGCGCGCTCGGGGCTCGTGGGGAGATATCGGGGAAATAAGAAGGGACCGGCTGTGCCGGTCCCTTCCGTTCCGCTGGTAGATCTCGTCGCGGGGACAGGATTTGAACCTGTGACCTCTGGGTTATGAGCCCAGCGAGCTACCAGACTGCTCCACCCCGCATGACCAGGATAGCGACGTCAGCGGGAGATGACAGGTGAGCGGCGGAGTGCGCCGACGCGCATGCATAACACCTCGACGGACCGTCAACTCGTCGTGTCGATCCGGCGGATCAGCCGGTGCCGTAGATGAACCACGAGGACTGACCGTCCGAGGGGATCTTCGCGACTGGCGACGCCCCCTCCGGCACGGCCGGCTGCTCCGTCCGGTGAAGGACCAGGAACGGCCGGACGCCGTCACGCTCGAGCCTGGCCGCCCGCTCCGGCCACGCTCGGACGACGTTGCCGATCGGGGCCGCTCGGCAGCCGGCGGCGTACCCGACGATCGGGAAGCTGGTCTCGCTGTATACGAGACACGGCCCCCGCCCGGCGAGCGCACGGACCCGGGAACCAGCTCGTTGGGCGGAAGCTCGCTGCTTCGTGACGCTCGCCTCGAGCCTCGTGGCGATCCCCACCTGGAGGAACGCCCACCCGACGACGAGAGCCGAGGCCGCCACGACGGCGACCCATCGGCCCGTCCGAGCCGGGCGTTGGTCCCGAGCCCGATCCGCCATCCACGCGAACCCCAGCCCGGCGGGGATCGCCAGCAGGGCCAGAGCCGGAAGCAGGAAACGGGGTGCCTGTGCGTCGGTGAACACGATGTACTCGGCCGCGAGCGCGACACCCGTCGCGGTCGGCACGACCAGCGACGGGAGGAGGCGGGCGCCCGCGGCCGCGCGGATCCCGACGATCACGAGCACCGTCATCCCCAGGAGCCAGAGGATCCCGGACGCGGGGATATGCGGCTCGGCGACCGGGCCGATCGAGGGACCGTCGCTCAGGGCGAGGTATTGATTGACGTTCTCGAGCAGGGCCCACCGGCCGGTGTGGCCGAGCCTCGCTGCGGCAGCGAAGGCCTCGGCCGGCGAGCCGAAACGACCGATCATCTCGACGAGCCAAGGCGCCCACCCCGCCACGAGTCCGAGCACGACGTGCACGGTCCAGGCGATCGTCGCCCGTCGAACCGCGATCGGCAGGAGGATGAGCGCTGCGGCGAGGACGACCGCGTCGAGGGGTCGCAGCAGGGCGGCGACAGCGACGAGCCCCCCTGCCAGAAGCTCGTCGTATCGACCCTCGCCGGTCACCAGCCGGCGGGCGAGGATGGCCGTCGCCGCGACACCGGTGAGGGCAATCCACAGGTTCGGCATCAGCTCGGATCCATAGAAGAGCGCCGGCCAGGCTCCCGCGAACAACACGGAGGCCACGACCGCGCCCAGTCCGATCACCTTCGCCCACGAACGGAACGCCGCCGTCATCGCCACCGCGGAGGCGACGACGAGGTACAGGCGCAGATGAACGAGTGAGCCGCCCAGCTGTAGAACAGGGGCCGCCAGGAACGTGATGCCTCGCGCCCGCGAAGGGACGAAGGGGAGCGCCTCGGCACCGGGAGCCACCTGGGACAGGTAGATCGCCTCATCCCAGCTCGGCGGGCGGTCGAGCGAGAACACCAGGAGCTGGGCGAGGAGGAACGCCAGCCCTACGAAGAGGAGTAGCCGCCGTGCGAGGGCGATCTCGTCATCCTTCGGCCGATCCATGCGCCGCCATCCTGGCGCACAGCGTGCGCACGTGCGGTAGCCTTCGGATCATGCGCGTGCCCAGCCCCTTCGGCTGACCTCGCCCGCGAGCCCTCGCCTCGGTCGCGATCTTCCTCGCGATCGAGTTCATGGACGAGCTGGTGTTCGGCCTTCGGGAAGCCGCGTGGCCACTGATACGTCGGGAGCTTTCGCTCTCCTACCTCCAGATCGGGCTGCTGCTGTCGATCCCAGGGATCGCCAGCACGCTCGTCGAGCCTGGCCTCGCCCTCCTCTCCGACATCGGATGGCGCCGCCGGGTGGTGCTGGGCGGTGGTGTCACGTTCGTCCTGGCGCTGTTCGGAACGGCGGCGGCGTCAGGCGTCGGTCTCCTGTTGGCCGCGACCTGCCTGCTGTTCCCGGCGTCCGGCGCATTCGTGAGCCTCGCCCAAGCGACGTGGATGGACCTCGAGCCGGCATCGACGGAGCGGAACATGGCGAGCTGGGTGCTGGCCGGTTCCGTCGGCGCCGTCGTGGGCCCCCTCCTCCTCGTCGGGATCGTCGGACTCGGATCCGGCTGGCGATGGGCAACGGTGGTCGCTGCGCTGATGACGGTTCCCGTCCTGCTGTCCGCGCGACGTCTCCAGTTCCCACCGCCCCACCCTGACACCCCGCATCTCCGAGCGGCGGTCCGTGGCGCGATCGCCGTGTTGCGGGAGCGCAGGGTGTTGAGGTGGCTGACGCTGGTGCAGCTCACGGACCTCTTGGGCGATGTCTTCGTAGGGTTCTCGGCGCTGTATCTCGTCGACGAGGGAGGCGCCTCACCCAGCATCGCTGCGGCGGGTGTCGGGATCCTGTCCGTGGCCTCGCTGCTGGGTGACGCCCTCGTCATCCGGATCCTTCGGCGGATGAACGGCCTCTCATGGCTGCGATGGTCGGCCGTGGGCGCACTCGTGGTCTATCCAGCGTTCCTCATGGTCGGATCCCTGGCAGGGAAGCTGATCCTGTTGCTTCCGCTCGGATTGGTCAGATCCGGGTGGTACGCGATCGTGCAGGCCCGGCTGTACTCCGAGCTCCCGGCCCGCGGAGGCACCGCCATCGCGGTCGGCGCCCCGGCCGACCTCGTCGGAGTCCTCCTTCCACTCGCGATCGCTTCCGTCGCGGAACGGTGGGGACTGCACCCGGCGATGTGGCTCCTCCTCGGAGCGCCGATCGCACTCCTGACCCTGCTGCCGTCCGGCGGCCGGGAGGACCCCTAGACGGCTTCCCAGCCCTCGACGACCGCGTGGTCCTTGGGCTGTGGACCGGCCTGCGCGGCACCACCCGGCGAGCCGAGGCCGGTCGTCTCGAACCATTCGGCGTTGACCGCGGTGAACTGCTTCCATTCTGACGGCAGGTCGTCCTCGGGGAAGATCGCGGTGACGGGGCAGACGGGCACGCACGCGTCGCAGTCCACGCATTCGTCCGGATGGATGTAGAGCATCCTCGGGCCCTCGTAGATGCAGTCGACCGGGCACTCGTCCACGCAGGCCTTGTCCTTGACGTCGATGCAGGGTTCCGCGATCACGTACGCCATGTCCTCATCACCCTTTCGATCGGGCCGTACCCTCGGATGCTGCGTTGGAACCCTACGACCAGACGGGGTTCGGTAGCATCGCTGCAGGATGACCCCCGCCTGCACCGTGACGTCCCTGCTCGACGGCAGCGCCGCCGGGGACGCGCCGGGCGGAACCCTCACGATCGCGAACCCCGCCCGCCTGGAGGAGACGGTCGTCGAGGCACGGCTCGGCGACGCGGCCACCTTCCTCGACGCCTGCCGGAGGGCGAAGACGGCGCAGCCGACCTGGGCCGCGGTCCCCGCGCCGGTCCGAGGCAGGGCGATCCAGCAGCTCGGCCGGCTCGTGGAAGACAACGCCGAGTCGCTGTCCCGGCTGATCACCCGTGAGATCGGGAAGCCGATCCGCGAGTCGCGCGGCGAGGTGCAGGAGGTCATCGATACCTGCACCTTCTTCCTCGGCGAGGGCCGCCGCCTCTACGGCCAGACGGTCCCGTCCGAGATGCCGGACAAGCAGCTCTTCACGTTCCGCGCACCTGTGGGGGTCGCGGGGATCGTCACCGCGGGCAACTTCCCCGTCGCCGTCCCCTCGTGGTACATCGTGCCCGCCCTGCTGTGCGGGAACACGGTGGTCTGGAAGCCGGCCGAGTACACACCCGCCACGGCCCAGGCGTTCGCCCAGCTGATCCTGCATGCCGGGTTCCCGAAAGGGGCGTTCCAGCTCGTGCTGGCCGACGGGCCACAGACCTTCGAAGGGATCGAACGCGCCCTCGACGGCGGCGTGCTCGACAAGGTCGGGTTCACCGGCTCGACCGAGGTGGGCAGCAGGATCGGGGAGCTGTGCGGCCGCCACCTCCAGTCACCGTGCCTCGAGCTCGGCGGCAAGAACCCGCTCGTCGTGATGCCCGATGCCGACCTGGACCTCGCCGTGGAAGGCACGCTGTTCAGCGGCTTCGGGACCGCCGGCCAGCGGTGCACGTCGCTCGGCACGGCGATCGTCCATCGCGACGTCCACGACGACTTCATGGCCCGGTTCACGAAAGCGGCGACGGACGCTCCGATCGGCGATCCCACCGAGGACGTCCTGTACGGGCCGATGATCTCGGCCCGCTTCGGCGAACGGTACGAGCGGTGGCTCGAGCTGATCCGCCCGCATCACACGGCCTCCGGCTCCGGCGGCATCGGCCGCATCACGGCCGACAACCCACGGACCGGCTTCGTCGGCGATCCGGAGGCCGGGCTCTACTACCACCCGGTGATCGTCGACGGCGTGACGATCGAGGACGATCTGTACCGCACCGAAACGTTCGGACCGATCGTGGGTGTCGCCGCGTTCGACACGTTCGATCAGGCGATGGACCTCGCGAACGGCCACGGATACGGGTTGTCGAGCAGCATCTACACGAACGACCCGCTGCACGTCTTCCGTTTCCGCGACCGGATCTCGGCGGGGATGGTGAGCGTGAACAACTCCACGTCCGGCGCAGAGGCGCACCTACCGTTCGGCGGCAACGGACGGTCCGGGAACGGGAGCCGGCAATCGGGCCTGTGGGTGCTCGACCAGTTCACCCGGTGGCAGGCGATGAACTGGGACTACTCGGGGCATCTCCAGAAGGCGCAGATGGACACGGCCGAGCTGGACGCCGACGTGGGGTTCCGCCTTCCCGTCGATTAGGGCGAGGGCGACGGGGACGGCTCGCCCCCCGTCCCGCCCGCGAGGAGCTCGTTGGCCTGCTCCACGAGCGCCTGCGCCTGCTCTTGTTCCGATTGGTACGTGGCCAGGTCGCCGGCCCGGAGCGCATCCTCCGCCGCGGCGAAGTGCGTCACCGCCTGCGTCAGCAGCCGTTCGATCTGCTGCTCGACCGTTCCTTCCCCGCCGTCGGGCGGCTGCGGCCCCTCGCCCGTGACGGCACCGGTCGACTCCTCGATCGCTTCGGTCAGTGAGCTCCCCAGGGTCACGGAGGATCCGTTGACCACCAACACCAGCTCGAGCTCCGGCACCGCCGACGTCCCGGCCGCCCGCACGTACACCGGCAGCACGTACAGGATCGATTCCTCGATGGGGATCGTCAGCAGGTCCCCGAACAGGACCCGCGACCCGCCGGTCCCGAGGAGCGTTCGCGCTTCGGAGAACTCCTGGTCGGAGTTCACACGGGCGAAGACCAACCCCGGGCCGTCCACGTCACGGCCGGACGGCAGGGTGAACGCGACGAGCTCTCCGTAGCCCTCCTGATCGGAGTTCGCGGCCATCCACCCCACCATGTTCAAACGGTTCTCCGGCTGGAACGGGATCACGAGGTGGAACCGCTCTTCGGTGTCTCCCGGGAGCCGCAGCAGTTGGTAGTTCGGGAGGAGCTTTCGCGCGCTCGCGTTCGGAGCGGGCGACGGGGAGCCGTCCGGGCCGATCACGTCGCTCTGCAGCGTCGGGTCGCCCGGCACCTCCCAGAAGTCTTGCTTCCGGTAGAACGCCGCGGGGTCCTCGACGTGGTAGTTGGCGTACTGGAACGCCTGGGCCTGGAAGAGGTTTTCCGGATAGCGGAAGTGGGCCGCGATCTCCTCGGGAGCTTCGTCGATCGGGGTGAACACCCCGGGGAACGCCCGGCTCCACGCCTGCATGATCGGCTCGTCGAGATCCGCGTAGTACGTCACCGACCCGTCGTATGCATCGACGACGGCCTTCACCGAGTTGCGGATGTAGTTCACGTCCTGCCGGGGAAGGAGGTTGGCCGTTACCTCCGACATGTCGACGGACTGGGAGTAGGGGTACGCGTTCGACGTCGTGTAGGCATCCATGATCCACACGTACCCCTCCTGGGTCACGGCCAGGTAGGGATCGTGATCGAACGTGAGGAACGGCAGCGTCGCCTTCGCCCTGTCCTCGATGTCCCGACGGAAGAGGAGCCGGCTCTCGCTGTCGACCTGCCCCGAGATCAACAGGTTCGCATCCTGGAAGCGCCACGCGAACAGGGCGCGACGGAGGTACCCGCCCAGCTCGATCCCGCCCTCGCCGGTGTACGTGAACGGGGTCTCCCCGGACGCGCCCTCGAAATCGAGCTCCTCCGTCGCGGAGTTGACGACGACGAAGTCGACGTCGTCGATCTCCCCGTAGTAGACCCGTGGCTGTTCCGTGCTCGGCTCTCCGTCGGGCGGGATGTCTTCGAGCGTGAGCAAGGGGCCCCCGTCCGACGTGGTCGAGTTCACCTGCGCGGCGACCGTCCCGAACCCGTGTGTGTAGACGAGGTGCTCGTTCTGCCAGGTGCGGGCCTGCTGGCTGATGCCGCTCTGGGTCACCTCGCGGGCCGACACCATCAGCACGCGGCGTTCGCCGTCGATCTCGTAGCGGTCCACGTCCACGTCGTTGAAGTCGTAGTACTGGCGGATCCGCTGGACCGATTCGAAGTTCTCCTTCAGGACGGAGGGACGCCACAGGCGGATGTTCGCGATCGTGGCGGCGTTCGCTTCCACGTCATCGGCGGTGACGACCGGCTCGAACGTCGGGCGTTCCTCCAGCCGGATGTCGGTGAGACCGAAGGCCCGCTGGGTCCCCGCGATGTTCCGGCCGATGTACGGACGTTCGTATTGCTGCTCGTTGGGCTTGACGCGGAACGTCTGGATGAACGCCGGGTAGGCCGTCCCCAGCAGGATCGACACGATGAGCAACAAACCGACCGCGATGATCGGCAGACTCCAGACCCGATAGCGCGCGTTCACGAAGAACATCACCGCGCAGATGATCGCCACGATGGCGAGGAACGTGAGTGCCGGAAGTTGCGCGTTGACGTCCGTGTACGACGCCCCTTGCACTACGCCCCGATCCGACGTGAGGAGGTCGAAACGACCCAGGTAGTAGCCCCACGCCTTCGCGAGCAGGATCAGCCCGAGGAGCACCGACAGGTGCGCCCGCACCTGCGGATCCACCTTGTCCCGAAGGCCGACCGCCTGCGGACGGATCCCGCCCTGGAGGAAGTGGCCGATCCCGACGATCACCGTGATGCCGACGAGCGAGGCGAACGACCAGCTCTGGAGGTACTTCAGCCACGGGAGCGTGCAGACGTAGAACGCCGGATCACGGCCGAACACCTGGTCGGGGTTCCCGAACTCGATCCCGCTCGATGACCGCCACAACAGGAACTCCTGCCAGTGCCCGGCGGCCGCGAGGCCGACGAAGATCGACAGGACCGCGGCGCCGACCGGGACGGCCCACCGGAGGTACGGCTCGATGTTCTCCTTGAACCTCTCGACGATCTCCTGCTCGGGCGTCAGGGCCACGATCGTCGGGGCGAGACGGCGCGTGACGATGAGATTGGCGAGGAGCAGGACGAAGAACGTGACGAAGAACGCCGACGCCAGGCCGGCCTGGGCCCAGATCCGGGTCCAGAAGACCTGGGAGAGATCGACCTCCCGATACCACAGGACGTCGATGTAGAAGTTCGAGAGGAACGTGAGGATCAGGAAGCCCACGACCAGGATGCCGACGGCGACCACCGGCCAGCGGCGCCTCGGGTACGGGATCCGTACGGTGGTGGTCGACATCGTCAGCAGCCTAGCTCAGGCCGTCGTTTCCGATGGGTCGAGCGCTTCCACGGCTTCCTCCAGCGAGGAAACAGGGATCAGCTCGAGATCTCCGGTGTCGACGTTCCGGAGCTCGCCGAAGTTGTCCTGCGGAACCAAGAGGATGTCCGCGTCCACGCTCTGGGCGGCGCCGACCTTGTCGGTGATCCCACCGATCGGCCCGATGTTGCCCTCGAGGTCGATCGCGCCCGTCCCAGCGATCGTCCGCCCACGGGTGAGGTCCCCGGGGGTGAGGAGGTCGTACAACCCGAGCGCCCACATCAGACCCGCCGAGGGTCCGCCCACCTCCGAGCTCTCGATCGTGATCTCGAAGGGGAACGGCTCGACGAGCACGATGCCGATCAGCGGCTCGTCGACGCCGGGACAGCTCCCGCGGGTGACGCGGACATCGTGCATCTCACCGTCCGTGTCGACCCGGAAGTCGATGGGTTCATCGATCGGGACGGCATCGATGAGCCGAGAGGCCCTCCGTCGCGAATCCACGGGCTCGCCTTCGATCCGGACGATCAGGTCGCCGGGGAACAGGCGATCGTCCGCCGGGCACTCCGGACCGACGGCCTCCACGAGGGCCCCGGCCCCGTGCTCCTTCGGATAGTCCGTGAGCAACGAGAGGACGACCACGGCCGCATCGATCTTGCTCTGGTCCATCTGGGAGATCGCTCGCCGGGTCTCTTCCTCGGCGGTCAGCCCGGGGGGGTAGACGACGTCCTCCCCTTCGACCGAGCGATCGGGATCGATCCATGTCGCGAGCATCCCCAGCGCGGTCAGCTTGTCGAATCGGATGGTGGTCATCACGAGGTGCCCAACCGATCCGTACGTCGGCACGTCCTCCACGTGGATGAGCGGCGCGATCTCCCGGGCGGGGCCGGCTCCGAACGAGTAGAACGGGAGGCGGATCCAGCTCACGGCGATCACCGCCGCGATGAGGAGCAGGGAGCCGGCGGATCGGAACGATCGTCCCATCGCCCGATGGTAGCGGTGGAGCGCCGGCGATCCGCCTGCTCCTGGCGGTCGTCGCCATCCCGCGGACCTTGGTCTGCGCTATCGCGTCGCTACTTGAGCGCCCTGGGGGTACGCTCGAACCGAGGCATGGGATACCTCCTGATCATCGCGATCTCCGTGGCGGTGGGCGTGACCGTCTACCGCATGACCGAGACCGTTGCGGTCGCCGAGTCGGATCAGGACACGTGGTCGGGGGTGGGGCCGGCGCCTGCTCCGCAGGCGCCGGCCCCACCCCCGACCAACTTCGAGCGACTCTCGATCGCGCGGGATCGACTGACCTGGCACGATCGGATCATCGGGACCCTCGGCCTCGTGGTCGTCGTGACGGTCGGGGCGGCCACGCTGGCGTTCGTCGTCTACTTCGTCGCCTCGACGGCCCTCTCGCTGCTGGAGAAGGCCGCCGGCCCTTAGGGCGGAGGCAGCTCCGGCGTCACGTCCCTGATCTCCTCGACCAGTTGGTTCGAGATCTGGTCGTCGTCGCGGAGCCGGCCCTCCAGGTTGTACTCACCGGCCCATCCCGCGAGGGCCGTGCGCGTCACGTCGTCGTAGAGCCCGCTCGGCTCCCCCGCATACCTCCCCAACGCGGCCAGGCGCCTCTGCAGATCCGCCACGAGATCACGGGCGGCGGGCAGGAGGGGGTCGTTGCGGATCAGGACGGCTGCGTCGTACACGTCGAACAGCCGAGCGAGCTCGCGGGGCGCGTCGGGATGGTCGTCGACCCGGAGGTCGATGTAGCGGTCGTTCCGACCTTCGTAGCCACCTCCCGCACGGACCACGAGGAGCGCGGCAGACTGCCGGCCGCGCCTGTCGCCGCCGGCCGCATCACCCGCCAGCAGCGCATTGAGGAGCCGGTCGCACAGGTCGCCTGCCGTCTCCGAGAACGCCCCGGACATCGCGTCCACCACCTGCTCGCCGACAAGGATGTTGCCCTGCGCCGCGAACCCGCGGCCGGTGCGGCCGCCGGCCCACTCCATGCACGCCGAGCCCGTGAACGTGGCGGCGCGGCCGGCCGCATCCACCACACCGACCTGCCGATCCGCACGGCCCTCGTCGTCGTCGATGAGCGTGCCCAGGGCGTCTTCCGCCGACGCGCCGTCCGACATCAGCGCGAGACCCTCCGGTCCGAACGAGGTGTTCGCCCATGACTGCGTCGCGACCGCGCCCACGCCGGCCCTCGCCCACGGGACCACCGCGCCCACCGAGACGAACTTCGAGGCCACCGCCACGCCCCAGTCCCCCGCATCCAGATCCGCCGCGGCGATCGAGAACGTCATCGGGTCATCCCCGGCGGAGCAGCTGGAAGGAGGTCCGGTAGTCGTCGAGATGCTCCAGCATCCGGCCCGCCCCGCTGACGACGGTCTCGAGCGGGCGCTCGACCACGTGGACCGGCACCTCGCATTCCTGGGCGAGCAGCATGTCCAACCCACGGAGGAGGCTGCCCCCGCCCGTGAGGAACATCCCCGTCTCCAAGACGTCGTGCGTGAGCTCCGGCGGTGCCTCGGCGAGGGTCATCCGCGCCTCGTCCACGATCGTCTTCACCGCCGGTGCCATCGCCTGTCGGATCTCGTCCTCGTCCACCTTGACCTCCACGGTGTTCCCGGTCGCGAGCTCGCGCCCGATCACCTTCGCTGCGCGACCCGTGGGCGAAGGGAACGCCGACCCGATCGCCACCTTCAGCTCCTCCGCGGACTTCTCCCCTATCGAGACACCGTAGCTGACCCGGATGTGCTCCTGGATCGCCGCATCGAGGTCGAATCCGCCGACGCTCGCCGAGCGCCCCGAGACGACGCCCCCCATCGACACGACGGCCATCTCGGTCCGCCCGCCGCCGATGTCGACGATCAGGTTCCCGAGCGGTTCATGGACCGGGAGATTGGCGCCCACCGCCGCTGCCAATGGCTCCTCGACGGGGACCACCTGTCGCCCCCCGGCGTAGCGGATCGCCCGCTCGATCGCGCGACGCTCGACGTTGGTCGACAGCGGGGGGACGCAGACGAGGACCCGCGGCTTCGGGAACCGCGTGACGCCGACGCGACGGAGGACGACCGCCAGCATCCGTTGTGTCACATCGAATTCGGTCATCGTGCCTTCGCGCAGGGGACGGACCGCAAGCACGTTTCCCGATTCGCCGCCGAGCATCTGCCAGGCTTCCTCCCCCATCGCGACCACTTCCCCGGTCCCGCCGTGCAACGCCACGACGGTGGGTTCGTCGAACACGATGCCGTCTCCCTGCCGATACACGAGGGTGTTGGCACTGCCGAGATCGATCGCGAGGTCGCGGCCCAACTAGCTCCCCATGACCCACCGTGCGTCGCCTGAGACGAGCCCCTCCTTCTTCCAGATGGGGACGTCCTCCTTCAAGCGCTCGATACCGTGCCGACACGCCTCGAAGGCTTCCGCGCGATGCGGGGCGGAGCACGCGACGATGACCGACGCTTCCCCGATGGCCAGGTCCCCGGTGCGATGCAGGATCGCGACCCGCCTGAGCGGCCATCGATCCAGCATCTCCCGTGCGATCTCGCCGAGACGCCCCGTCGCGAGATCGTCCCACGCCTCGTAGTGCAACCCGGTCACCTCGCCCGCGTCGGACCGGTCTCGGACCGTGCCGATGAAGACGCACGTACCGCCGGCACCCGGATCAGCGACGAACAACAGAGCTTCGTCGACGGAGAGGGGACCGGCGGAGACGCGGGTCAGCACAGGCTCGGACACGGCGGCCATCGTATCGGGAGGGCCACGTACGATGGCCGTGGTGATGGCCAGAGAGATGGACAGATGAGCGGCTTCGACTTCGGCTCCGGCGACCCGGAGGCGTTCCGGGACGCCCCCCTCTTCCGGGAGCTCCAGCGCGTCATGTCCGCATCGAGCGGGCCGGTCAACTGGGAACTCGCGCGCCAAGTGGGCGTCGCGAACGCCGTGGAGGCGGGGCCCGACGCGGAACCCACCGAGGGCGACCGTCGGATGCTCGAGGAGGCCGTTCGCGTCGCGGAGCTGCAGGTCGGCCGGTTCACCGGGCTGGAAGCACCTGCGGACGTCGCGCAGGTGCTGGCGGTTCGACGAGCTGGCTGGGTCAACGCGAACGCGGAGAATCTGAAGGCCTTGCTCGAGCCGGCCGCGGGGAAGCTGACCGACGCGATCCAACGGAGCGCCGGCGACCAGCTCCCGCCGGAGATGGCGCAGTTCTCGGCCTTCCTCCGCCAGCTCTCACCGCTCTTGCTCGGAACGCAGGTGGGCCAGGTGCTGGGGACGCTCGCGCAGCGCGTCCTCGGGCAATACGACATCGCGGTGCCGCGGTCCGGCCCCGGTCAGCTCCTGTTCGTCGTGCCGAACCTGGCGGCGTTCGAGCGGGATTGGTCGCTCGATCCTCGCGAGTTCCGCACGTACGTCGCGCTGCACGAGGTGACCCATCGGTTCGAGTTCGCCCAGCCGTGGGCGCGCGACCGGTTCCAGGTGGTCCTCGATGACTACCTCTCGACGCTCAAGCTGGACGTCGAGGGCATGCAGGCGCGACTCAACTCGGTCGATCCAGCCGACCCAGAGGCCCTCCGTGAGCTCGCGGGGTCGGACGAGGGCTTGTTCTGGGCGGACCTGGACGACGAGCAGCGGCTGAAGCTGGGCCGGATCCAAGCCTTCATGGCGGCGGCGGAGGGATACGGCGACCACGTGATGCAGACGCTCGGCGCCGAGCTGCTGGGGAGCTTCGCGCGGATCGAGGAAGCGATGAAGCGATACCGCGAGGGCGAGCCCGGTGATCCGGTGTTCGAGCGGCTGCTCGGCGTGGACATGAAGCGAGAGCAGTACCGGAAGGGGCGAGCCTTCTGTGAGGTCGTGGTCGAGCAGTCCGATGAGGCCACCCTCGCCCGGATGTGGGAGTCGGCCGACGCGATGCCCTCGCTTCCTGAGCTGGACGAGCCACGGCTCTGGCTCGCCCGCACGGTCTAGCGACTCCGGGACGCGCCGGCCGGTCGGCTATCATCGCCGGCGATGTCCATCGGAGAGCTGATCTCGGCGGCGGTCGTCGACGAGCGGGTCTGGGACGCGTACCAGGAGACAGCGCCGGACGGCGTGTACCTCGTCGGTCAGCCCGGCCCGGCGCTCCCGTTCGTGGTGTTCCGGGCGTGGAAGGTACCGACCGGCTTCGTCTCGGAGGAGGTCAGGCTCGTCGGACCCTCGGGCCGGACGCTCTACCGGTGGGGGCCGGAGGTTCGCCGGATGAAGGGGGCGATGGACCTCACGACCGAGGTCGACCGGATCGACGATGCGGTGGTAGATGAGACCGGCACCTACGTGGCGTCGTTCATCCTCGAGGGCGAGGTCCTCGGCGAGATCGAGTTCCCGGTCTACGTGCAGGCGGCGGCGCAGAAGCTCCCGAAGGAGACCGAGGAGGGACTCCGGAAGTCCGACGTGATCTGGGTCGGCACACGGGTGAACGGCACCAAGCGGATGGCGCCGGTGTGGTTCGCGTACAAGGAGGGGAAGGTCTACGTGTTGTCGACCCGAGACGCCGACCTCCAGGAACAACAGGTGCCCGGCGTCCCGGACGCGCAGGAACTGGTGGTGGTGACCCGGCGGAAGGGACGTGACACGTCGCTCGAGGAGTTCACGGCCGCACAGAGGTTGCTGGAGGGGCCCGAGTGGGAGAACGCGGCGAAGATGCTCGTGGATCGCCGCCGGAGCCGGGTCGGGCCACCCCAGGAGTCCCTCGCTCGCTGGCGCGGGAAGGTCGACATCGTGGAGCTCACGTTGAACGTCGGTACGCTCGAAACCACCGACTCCTAGCGGTTCATCGCTCGGCCCACCGCCGCCGCGATCGCCGCCAGCTGTTCACCCAGCTCCACCACCTCGTGCGGGAGGAGCGCTTGCGCGCCGTCCACCATCGCCTCCTCGGGGTTCGGGTGCACGTCGATCATCACGGCATCGGCCCCAGCGGCCACAGCCGCCTTCGCCATCGCGGCCACGAGATGTCGCTTGCCCACGGCGTGTGACGGGTCGACGATCACGGGAAGGTGCGACTCGTACTGGGCGACGGCCATCCCCGCGAGATCGAGCGTGTTCCTCGTGGCCGGCTCGAAGGTGCGGATCCCACGCTCGCATAGGATGATCTCCGAGTTCCCTCGCTGCGCGACGTACTCCGCAGCCTGCAGCCACTCGTCGATCGTCATCGCCAGCCCTCGCTTCAACATGACCGGCTTCTTGGTCAGACCGACCTCTTTCAGCAGCTCGAAGTTCTGGGCGTTCCGCGTCCCGATCCGGATGCAGTCCGCGACCTCCGCCACCCGCTCGACCTGGTTCAGATCGACCACCTCGACGATGAACGGGAGACCGGTCTGACGACGGACCTCCTCCAGGATCGCGAGCCCCTCCTCGCCGAGACCCTGGAAGGAGTACGGCGACGTCCTCGGCTTGTACACGTCGCCACGGATGATCGTGGCGCCCGCCGCCCGCGACGCTTCCACCGCGGCCACCGTCTGCTCCATGCTCTCCACGGCGCACGGGCCCGCGATCAGCGTGAACGTCTCCCGACCGACGGGCGTGGTCCCCACCTTGACCGTGGTGGTCTCGGGATGGAGGTCGCGCGCGACCATCTTGTAGGGCTTGCCGATCCGGATGACATGATCGACGCCCTGCATCTGCTTCCAGTCGATCGCTTGGAATCGGTCGGTGTCGCCGACGAGCCCGACGATCGTGTGGACGGCACCACGCGAGACGAACGCTTCGCCACCCGCCCCACGCACGCGCTCGGAGACGGCTTCGATGTCCGACTCCGTCGCGTCCTGCTTCATCACGACGACCATCTACGACCTCCTCGGCCGCGACCTCCTCCGGTTCAACAGCCCCGGAGACGCAACGACCCCGGGTCTTGTGCCCGGGGTCCCTGTCGCTTCGGCTGCAGGTGACTACTCCGGGCAGCGCCCGAAGGAGAAGTACCAGTCGCCGAAGCACCGCTGCTGCATCAGGTGCTCATGGTGACCGGCGGGCGCCTCCGGTGTCAACCGGCGCGCGTTCTCGGCCGAGGCTAGGATGCAGCCGATGTCGCTCACGGTCCTCGACCACCCGCTCGCGCACGATCTCCTGTCCCGACTGCGCGAACGAGGGACGGGACCCGCCGAGTTCCGAACGCTGTCGCGGCGGCTGGGGTGGCTCCTCGTGATCGAAGCGACCCGCGATCTGCTGACCGAGAAGGTGACGGTCGACACCCCGATCGAGGAGACGAAGGCAGCGCGCCTCGCGGAGCCGCTCGTTGCGATCCCGGTGCTCCGAGCCGGCCTGGGGCTCCTCGACGCCGTCACGGACCTGTTCCCGGACACGATCGTCGGCTACCTGGGACTGGAACGCGACGAGGAGACCCTCGAGCCGCGCGACTACTACGCGAAGCTCCCCCGGATGGAGGGTCATCGGGCCCTCGTGCTCGACCCGATGCTCGCGACCGGGGGGTCCGGCAGCGCCGCGATCGCGCACATCAAGTCGCACGCGAACCCCACCTCGATCTCGTTCGTCTGCATCGTCGCGGCCCCCGAAGGGGTCGCGCGGCTCGAAACCGATCACCCCGAGGTACCGATCGTCGCCGGGGCGCTCGATCGGCAGTTGAACGACGTGGGGTTCATCGTGCCGGGTCTCGGAGACTTCGGCGACCGGCTCCACGGCACGGACTGACCTCAGCTCCCACCCGCGCCCTCGTATGCGCGCCCCGCGGCGGCGGGCGGGCGCACTTTCCCGACGAAGCCTGCCAAGACGACGATCGTGATGACGTACGGGATCATCCGGATGAACTGCTGAGGCAGGAGCTCGATGATCGGCAGGTCGTCGAGCCGGCGGGGGATGGCTTGCGCGAACCCGAAGAGGAAGGCCGCTCCCATCAGCCGAACCGGGTTCCAGTTCGAAAGGATCAATGCCGCCAGGGCGATGAACCCGAGACCGAGCGTCTGACCCTCGCGCCAGTTGTTCACGACCTCGACCGAGAGGTACGCGCCGGCGAGGCCGGAGAGCGCTCCCGAGATGAGCACGCCCTGCCACCGCAGCGGCGCGACGGCCACACCGAGGGACCGGGTCGCCTCCGGGTTCTCTCCGGCCGAGCGCAGCCGCAGGCCCCATCGCGTTCGATACAGGAGGAACGTGGCGGGCACGACGGACACCGCCGCGACCAGCACCATCGGCGACAGGTCCTCGAAGGCGCGGCCCAGCCCGAGGGGCAGCATGGAGAGGCCCGGGATGTCGATCAGGCCGAGGTGCGGACCTCCCGGATCGGATTGGGTCGCCTGGTTGAAGAAGACCGTGGACAGGAACCTCGCCAGTCCGATCGCGACCAGGTTGATCACGACACCGGACACGATGTGGTCCACGCGGAACGTGATCGTCGCGAGGGCGTGCACCGAGGCGAAGGCGGCGCCGCACGCCATGCCGAACAGCAGCCCCAACGCAGGGCCGAGCGGGACGCCCAGCCCCAGATCGTTCGTGAAGAACGCGGCGCCGAACGCGCCGGTGACGGTCCCGACCACCATGAGGCCTTCCAAGCCGATGTTGACGATGCCGGATCGTTCGCTGAAGAGACCCCCCAGGCCGGTGAGGTACAGGATCGTGAAGTACGTGAGGCCGATCTGGATCGAGGCGCCGAGATCATCGAGCATCAGGTCGTCTCCTCCTGGGCCGCGTCGATCGGCTCCTCACCGGTCGCGGCTCGTTGGAGCTGGCGCCTCGCCAGTCGTCGCGACGCGTTCTCGTAGACGACCACGACCGACATGATGAGGATCCCCTGGAAGATGATGACGAACTCTCGGGGCAGGCCTGCATCGAGCTGCACGGCGGTGTCGCCGCGCGACAGTACCGACCAGACGATCGCCGCGAAGATGATCCCGATCGGATGGTTCCTGGCGAGGAACGCGACGGCGATCCCGCTGAATCCGAGCAACGCCTCGTAGTTCTGCACGAGCGCTCCTCGCTCCACGAGCAGCTGCTGCATCCCCACCAACCCGGCGAGGGCGCCGCTGACGAGGAAGACCTTGACCTGGATCGAGCCGATATGGATCCCTCCCGCCTGCGCGGAACCCGGCGAGGCGCCAACGGCGCGAGCCTCGTAGCCGAGCCGCAACCGCCGGAAGAGGAACCAGACCGCGAACGCCGCGACGATCGAGAGCGGGAACAGCCACGAGAACTGCGAGGACTCCTCGATCCCGAGGAACGCCCCGAACCGGGGCATCAACGCACTCGATGGGAAGATCTCGCTCCGGAGGTCCGCGTTGGTCCCGCCCGGAAGGTTCGCCTTCAACGGCCCGGTGAGCGCCCAGGCCACGAAGCTGATCGCGATCCCGTTCATCATGATCGTCGTCACGACCTCATGAGCGCCGGTCTTCACCTTCAAGATGGCGGGGACAGCCGCGAAGAGCATCCCCCCGGCCATCGCCGCGACGAGCACGGCCAGCAGATGCAGATACCCGGGGAGGAAGTCGAGCCCGAGCGCGGCCGCGCTCGCAACCACCATCGCGAAGAGGTACTGCCCCTCGACCCCGATGTTGAAGAGGCCGGCCTTGAAGCACACGGCCAAGGCGAGCGCCGAGAAGACCAGCGGCGTCGCCGTGGCGAGCACCGCGGCGAACGCCGTGCCATCTCGGAAGCCGAAGCGGAGGATCGCGCCGTAGACCTCGAGGGGGTTCGCTCCGTACCCGGCCGCGATCAACGAACCGGCGAGCAGCGCCACCCCGAGGGCGACGAGGAGGGCGACGCCCTGGACGATCGCAGCGTCGAGCCGTGGCGAACGGGTCGGTGCCGCCGGGACGGATGCCGCGCCGGCGGCCATCAGCTCGCCTCCAGGGTGTCGGTTCGCCCCAGCATGCCGAGACCGATCTCCTCCGGCGGGGCGTCCGGTGCGTACTCGCCCGTGATCCGTCCTTCGTAGATCGTCACGATCCGATCCGAGAGGGCATAGATCTCGTCCAGCTCGGCCGAGATCAGGAGCACGGCTCGGCCTTCCTCCTTCTGATCGAGGATCTGGCGCCAGACGAACTCGATCGCACCCACGTCCAACCCACGAGTGGGCTGGGACGCGATCAGGAGCTTCGGGCTCGTGTCCAGTTCTCGGGCCAGGATCAGCTTCTGCTGGTTCCCACCCGACAGGGTGGAGGCATCGACGTTGATGGTCTTGGCCCTGACGTCGAACAGTCTGACCAGCCGCTGGGCCATGTCTTTGATCTTCTGGATGAAGAGGAATCCTCCGCGGCCGGCGAAGGGCGCGTCATCCGCGCGGCCGAGGACGGCATTCTCCCAGAGCGTCATGCTCAGCACGAGCCCCTGTTCCTGTCGATCCTCCGGGATGTAGGCGACACCCGCGTTCCGGATCTCCGCCACGGACCACCCGGCGATATCTTCGCCGGCGAGCTTGATGGAGCCGGCGGCCGGCGGGCGCAGGCCGATCAACGCCTCGGCGAGCTCGCGCTGGCCGTTCCCCTCGACGCCGGCGATCCCGAGGATCTCACGGGCTCGCACCTGTAAGGAGATACCGTTCAGCTTCCCCTCGCCCAAGAGCCCCTCGACCTCGAGCACCGGTTCTCCGGCCTCGACCTCGGGCTTCTCCAAACGGAACAGCACGGGCCGCCCGACCATCATCTCGGCGAGCTTCGCCTTCGACGTTTCGGAGGGCTTCGTCTCGCCGACGACCCGTCCACGCCTGAGCACGGTGATGCGGTCGGCGATATCCAGGACCTCATCCAGCTTGTGGCTGATGAACACGATGGCCTTGCCGTCGTCGCGGAGGCGCCGCAGGTTCTCGAAGAGCTCATTGGCTTCGAGCGGCGTCAACACCGCCGTGGGCTCATCGAGGATCAGGAGATCGACTCCCCGATACAGGGCCTTGAGGATCTCGACCCGCTGCTCCTCGCCGACGGACAGGTCCTCCACCACCGCGCTCGGGAGGACGTGGAAACCGTAGATGCGCGCCAGCTCGCCGACCTTCTCGTGCGCGGCACCCATGTCGAGGATCGCGCCACCCTCGTCACCGAGGATCACGTTCTCCGTCACCGTGAACGGGTCCACCAGCACGAAGTGCTGGTGCACCATGCCGATCCCATGCTGGATCGCCACACGCGGCGAGGAGATCTTCACCGTCTCGCCCTTGACGAGGATCGTTCCCTCGTCCGCGGGGTACATCCCGTACAGGACCCGCATCAGCGTCGATTTCCCGGCGCCGTTCTCGCCGATCAGGGCATGGACCTCGCCCGCGCGCACCTCGAGCGAGACGTCCTCGTTCGCCACGACGCCCGGGAACCGCTTGGTGATGTGCTCCATCACGACGAAAGGCGGGGCGCTTCCGCGCCCCGCCTCGTCGTGGATCACCGGTTCACCGTCGCCGGCACGTGGCTAGGCGGCCTCGCACCATGGCATCTCGGCCTTGACGATGCAGAACGGCGGCGTGATCGTTCCGTCGAGGATCTGCGCTTTGTACCCCTCGATCGCGTCGACGATGTCCGGCGTCAACAGGTCGGGGTTGCTCGTCGCGTACGAGATGCCGTCCTCGGCGATCCCGAACACTTGAGCCGTCCCGCCCTCGAGGGCGTCGTTCCCCGCCTCATCGATCGCGTTGAAGACCGCCGTGTCGACACGCTTGAGCATCGAGGTCATCACGAGGGGCTTCTGCTCGGCGCTGACCAGCTCGTACTGGTCGGAGTCGACGCCGATCGCGAGCTTGTCGGCCTTGACGGCCGCCGTGAACAACCCGGCCCCGGATGCACCGGCCGCGTGGTAGATGATGCAGGCACCATCGTCGTACATCGCGGTCGAGAGCTGGTCTCCCGCGGCCGCGTCGTTGAACGCGGCGGTGCTGTCACCGATGTACTCGACCAGGACGTTGATGTCGGGGTCGACGGTGTGGACACCCTCCGTGTAGCCGGCCTCGAACTTCCCGATCAGGAAGCCGATCTGCCCGCCCAGGAAGCCGACGGTGTCACAGCCCAACTCCTGAGCCTTCATCGCCGCGGCGACACCCACCAAGAACGAACCCTCTTCCTCCTTGAACGTCAGGTCGGTCACGTTCGGCGGAGCTGGGTTCGGGATGTCTGTGCAGACGTCGGGTGGGCACGTGGCGTAGCCGTCGATCACGGCGAATTGCTGGTCGGCGTAATTCCCGGCGTTCTCGTTCACCGCCGGCGAGAACGCGAACCCGATCCCGAACACGAGATCGAAGCCGTCGTCGGCAAGGGCGATCAGGTTCTCGTCACGGTTCGATCCGGACTCGTTCGGCTCGATACAGGTGGCCTCGCTGACAAGTCCTGCATCGACGGCTTCATCGAACCCTCGCTTGGCGGCGTCGTTGAAGGACTTGTCCCCGATGCCACCGATGTCGAACGCGACGCCGACCGAGATGCCGTTCTCGTTGGCTTTGTCATCAGGAACCTCGCACGGGTTCCCGCCCCCGCTGCACGCGGTGAACGCACCGAGCAGGATCAGGAACGCGATCGCGGGCAGCCCTCGGGCTGCTCTCATACTCTCCCCCCTTTCTCGGGACGGCCTGGGGCCGCCGGCAAGGGATTCTCCGGGCGGACGCAAATTCCGTCAAACCCCTGCTGCCTGGACCCGTGGGAGACTACGAGAACGGAGGCTCGAAGGGATGGGGGAACCCGACACACTGCTGGCGTCGCTCCGAGATCGACTCGCCACCTCGGGCTTCCACACGTGGGCGGGGATGGAGGTCGTCGACGCCGCTCCCGGCGAGGTGACGGTGGCGATGCGGGTGGAGGAACGCCACGTCAACCTCCAGGGCCTCGTCCACGGGGGCATGCTGGCGATCCTCGCCGATACCGCGTGCGGCCTGTCGATCCGATCGGCCATGGAACCCGGCCGGCTCCACGTCACCGCGGACCTCGACATCCACTTCCTCGCTCCGGCGAAGCCGGGCAGGCTCGTTGGGCGGGGGAAGGCGATCAATGTGGGTCGCTCCCTGGCCTTCGCGGAGGCCTCGATCGAGGACGGTGAGGGCCGGCTGCTTGCGAAGGCCCAGTCGCGCTTCTCCGTCCGCGGGGCCGAGATCTAGTACTCCACGTCGATCTTCGCCATCGCGGCGGGCAGCTGGGCCAGGGCTCCCTGCAGGCCGAGGATCAGTCCCATGTTGCCGGCGATCTTGAGCTTGCCCGTCATGAACGCGGTGACGGGCGAGAGCTCTCCACGGGCCAGTCCTGCCGCCGAGTCGTAGCTCTGCGTGATCGTGGCGTCCTCGCCCTCGACGTCACCCACACCGAGGTCGATGCGGCCGTCCTCTATCGTGATCCAGTAGTGCGTGTCGCCGCCGCCGCCGGTGATGACCTGCTGGATCGTCGCGTGCTGGCCCGCGGCCGCCCGGCGGAACTCCTCGCTCTCGTTGAGCTCCGCCTTGAGCGCCTGCGCCCATTCGTCTGACAAGAACCTCACGGACACGATGACCCCCCTCGGATGTCGATGACTGGAGTGGATGATGCGGTGGAGGTCTCGGGAGTATAGGAGGGCCCTCACTCGAAGAAGAGCGGATCGGTGAGGTGCAGCACGTCGTTCAGGAAGCGGACGGTGCGTGTCTCGCCGTCGACGTCGACGCTGTTCAGGCTCGTGTTCTCGGGGAGGAAGAACATCTCCTGCCGCAGCCCGAGGAGGTCGCCGACATAGGCATTGATCACGCCTCCGTGGGCGAAAACCAGCACGTTCTCGCCAGGATGCCCGTCGACGATCGCGTCGACCGCGGCTCGCACCCGGGCCCGGAACCCGTCCCCGCCCTCCGCACCGGGCGCACGATGCCAGATCGCGCGTTGGTTCCGGATGTGTTGCACGACGTCGGGGTCGGAGCCGATGATCTCCTCGAACGGCTTCCCCTCCCACCCGCCGATGTGCGCCTCCACGAGCTCGTCGTCGACGGTGACGTCGGTTCCTGCCAGCCGCGCGAACGCGTCCGCGGTCTCGTTCGCGCGGCGGAGCGGAGACGAGTAGACGACGAACGGCTCGAGATCCATCACGAGGAGCCGGCCTGCGAGCAGAGCAGCCTGCTCGGCACCGCGCTCCGATAGGGGCGGGTCCCATTGCTCGCCCCGAGCGCTCGCCCAGGGCTCGCCCTGCCAGCCGAAATCGGACTGACCGTGCCGGATCAGGTAGAGGACGCGATCGGTCACGCGGGCGCGGAAAGCGTCCTCGAACGGCTCGGCGGATGGGGCGGATGGGTCGCCCGCCAATGATCGGCGTACCCCTCGATGTCCTCACGGATCCAGATCCGGCCGGACGCGAGCGTGGTGAGGGGTTCCGGGAACGACCCACGGTCGATGTAGGTGATGACCCGGCGCTTGTCCCAGCCCATGATCTCGGCAGCCTCCGCGACCCCGACCACCGCCGGGATCACTTCGACCATCAGATCGACGTCGTCGCCCGTGACCTTCCGGAGCTCCTCGAGACAGCCGGCGCGGCTCGTCGCGGTGACCTCGATGTACGCGGAGACGTCGAGGATGTGCGCGAACCATCTCCCGCCGGTCTCCCACATGCGTGCCCGGGCAGGTTCGCCAGCCGCCATGTCGGGATGCTAGCGCGGCCGTTCGGCGACGTCGCTGGTCCGTCTACCACCCGCAGCAGGGCAGGAGGTAGCCGCACGATGGACAGCGGTAGTGCGCGTGCTCGGGCTCCATCGGTGACCCGCAGACGTCGCACGGCAGGCGCTTCGACTCCGCGGGAGGCAGACAGCGGTCGGTCTCGGCCGGAGCGTCCATCGTCGCCACCCTAGACCCCCCGACCGACGTCACTCGGCAGGCGGAGGCCGATAGGCGCCGATCCGCCGCAATTCCTTCCGCCAACACTCCGTGTGCCAGTGCCGGCGCTCGTCCGGCGCGTCGAGCGGGATGACCACGAGGTGCCAGATGCCCGCCCGCACGATGTGGTCGCATCCCGGGCATCGGTACTCCTTCTCGCCGCCGACGTGTCGGACGTCGTAACCGGGCAGCTCGGCCCACCGGGGCGCGGCCGATCTCGGCCGCGGGGCCTCCTGCGGCTGGAAGTACTCGGGATCGCGGCGGTTCTTCCGCGGCATCAGCCGTGGTCCCGGATGAACGCCGCGGCATGCGGGGCCAGGGACGCACCGACCTCGCGAGGATCGCGCTTCCGGCCGCGGACCTCGAACGAATGGCCGCCGCCCTCGAACGGGACGAGCGTGGCGAGAGCGCCCAGCTTCTCCACGACGCTCCGCAGGAGCTCGGATGAGGCGAACGGGTCCGAGGTTCCTTGCAGGAAGAGCATCGGGGCCTCGATCCGGTACAGGTGCTCGTCCCGGATCCGCTCCGGCTTGCCCGGCGGATGCAGGGGATACCCGAGGAAGACCAGCCCGGCCGGGTCGATCTCACCATCTGCTGCGGCCATCGATGCGATCCTGCCGCCGAGCGACTTCCCGCTCGCCCAGACCGGACCGCCGGCTGCCCAATCGGACGCGGACTCGAACGCCGCGCGCCAGGCGTCACGAAGGACGCCCTCGGGATCCGGAGAGCGCCTGCCGCTCTCCACGTAGGGGAAGTTGAAGCGCAAGGTGGCGATCCCTTCCTCGAGGCACGCACGGGCGAACCCGACCAGGAAGGGGTGGTCCATCCCGGCGCCGGCGCCGTGAGCGACCACGATGGTCGCGAACGGCGACCGCGGTCGTGCGTACGCCGCGGTGATCGGACCCTTCACGGTCTCGAGTCGCAGCGACTCCTCACGGGCGGCCATCGCGTGCCATGATGCACGCGATGGCCGGCACCCTCCACCTGGGAACTTCAGGCTTCTCGTTCGACGGCTGGAAGCACGGCGTCTTCTACCCGGAGGGGCTCAAGAACCGCGAGATGCTGACCTACTACTCCCAACGATTGTCGTCCGTCGAGATCAACTACACGTTCCGCCGGTTCCCCACCGAGAAGTCACTCACGACGTGGCGCGAGCAGGCGGCTGAGGGGTTCACGTTCACACTGAAGGCGAACCAGCGCATCACCCACTTCAAGCGCCTCGCCGACACCGACGAGGACGTCCGCGCCTTCCTGGAGCTCGCGAAGCTCCTCGGCGACAAGCTCGGCTGCGTCCTGTTCCAATGCCCGCCCTCGCTGCACTACGACCGCGCCCTGATCGAGGCCTTCGTCGGCTACCTCCCTCCGGGAGGGCGGTTCGCGATGGAGTTCCGCCATCCCTCGTGGATCGAGGCGAAGGACCTGCTGCTGTCCCAGGGCGTCGCATGGTGCGTCGCCGAGACCGACGAGAAGGACCCAGGGCCCGACGACCTCTCCTGGGAGCCGGTCGGCTACCTGCGCTTGCGCAAGACCGAGTACCCGGACAAGGAGCTCCGTGCGTGGGCCGATCGGATCGCCCCCGCGCTCGAAGCGGACGCCGACGTCTTCTGCTACTTCAAGCACGAGGAGGACGGCGCGGGTCCGAAGATGGCGAAGCGGCTACGCGAGACGTTGGAGGACCGGGCTCCGGACCGGGCGTCGGCGTGACCCACCGTCGTCGATCCGTTCCCGGTTTGCTCACGGGGCTCCGCCGAACGGTGTCAGGACCCCAAGCGGGGGCGTAGAGCCTTCTCGAGCGTGTCGAGATCGTCCGAGAGCTTGGGACCGAGCGTGTCCCGGACGTAGAAGGAGTCGATGACCCTTCCTTCGTAGGTCGCGACCTTCGCGAGGTGCACGTCGATGCCGAGCTCGGCGAAGGTCCTGGTGATGTCGTAGAGGAGACCGAGCCGATCCGGAGCGCCGACCTCGATCACGGTCGAGAAGTCCGAGGCGTCGTTGTCCACCGTGACTGTGACGGGTGACGGGACCCTGGACGCCGGGTACCAGCGCCGCTTCTCGTCCACCCTCCGTTCGAGCGAGATCGAGCCGTCGACGGCGCGACGAAGCATCCCGCGGAACTCGCGCCAGCGGCGCTCGGGCACCTCGGGCTCCCACACCCCTTCCACCTCGAAGATGTCGGCCGCGACCCCGTCGTCGGTGGTGAACACGTGGGCCGTGAGGATCGACATGCCCGCGAGGGCGAGGGACCCCGCGATCCACGACAGGAGGCCGGCGCGATCCCTGGCGACGACGAGCACCTCGTACGTGCCGGGTCGCGTCCCATCGAAGTGGACCGCCCGGACGTCCTTGGCTCCTACGGGCGGCGCGATCGTTGCGTAGTGCCGGGCGACCCGAGCCAGGTCGGCGGCGAGGAGGTAGGCCCGCGGCATCCTCTGGAGGAAGCGCTCGACCTCCTCCCCCGGCTCGCCGTCGAGGATGCCGCGGATCCCTTCGATCCTGTCGGCGAGCCGTTCCGCGATCTCGGTCCCCATCTCACCGCGCTCCAGCACGTGCTCGACCTTCGCCACGAGCTCGTGGATCAGCGTCCGTCTCCATGACGTCCATGCGGCGGGACCGGTCGCCTCGGCATCGGCCTTGGCGAGCAGATAGAGCGCGGCGAGGCGATCGTGGGAACCCACCACCGCTGCGACGTCGAGCACGAGGTTCTCGTCGGACAGATCCCGGCGGGTCGCGGTGTCCGGCAGGAGCAGGTGCCGTTCGACCAGGAAGCGGACGAGGTCGCGGACCGGAGGCTCGACACCCATCCGGTCGAGGATCGATGCGACGACCCGCGCGCCCACCGGCACGTGCCCACCCTCCCCATTCTTGCCGATGTCGTGCAGGAGCGCCCCGAGGAGCAGCGGATCGCGGTCGGAGACTTGCCCGACGGCTTCGGCCTGCACCGGATCGTCGCCCACCCCCTCGCCCGCGAGGAGCCGGCCCATCGCGCGGAGCGACCCCGTGAGATGGGCGTCCACCGTGAGGTGGTGGTACGGGTCGCGCTGCGGACGACAGCGCACATCCGTCCATCCCGGGAGGAACGCGGCGAGGATCCCCACACGGTCGAGGGCCTCGAGCGACGCCGCGCCCCTGTCGCCCGCCCGGAGGAGTCGCGAGAAGGCGGCTCGCACGTCCTCGCCCCACACCACCTCGCCGCGGATGCCGAGGTCGTCGATCGAATCGAGAAGACCCGCCGACGGCTCCCGATCGGCCTCCGCCTCGGCGGCCAGCGCCTCCAGCACGCCTGCCGCGGTCGTCGGGGCGGTGATCGGAGCGGCGCCCACCTCGCGGAGCCGTTCGGTCACCGCACGGAACACGAACTCGACGTCGCGCGCGTGCTCGAACAGGGCCCGCATCAGACCGTCGATCGCGATGAGTCGAGGCTCGTCCTCGAACCCCATCGCCCGCGCGATCGCGGGCTGATGATCGAGGACCAGCCGCTCTCCCCGCTTCCCGGTCTCGAGGTGCAGCGCGCTCCGCGCACGGACGAGGAACTCCTCCGCGGCCGCGAGCGCTTCGCGCTCACGGCCGCGGAGCAGCCCGGCCTCCTCCAGTGGCATCCCGACCGACGACTCGAGCAGCCAGATCGAGTGGAGGTCGCGCCATCCGCCGGCACCCTCCTTGAGGTCGGGCTCGAGGAGATGCGCGGTCGAGCCGAACCGGTCGGCGCGGCGTGCGGCGTCGTCGCGGAGCGCCCGCGCGAACGCGCGCGGATCCCGTCGAGCCCACTCCGCGATCCTCGCAGCGACGTCCGCCACCAGGTTCCCGTCTCCCGCGAGGAAGCGGATGTCCAACATCGCGGCGCCCACGTCCAGCCGGCCGGCAGCCGCTCCACACTCCAGGGGCGTGCGTACCGCATGACCCACGTCGAGTCCGCCGTTCCAGAGTGGATACAGCAGGGCGTCGGCGAGCCGCGCCACCGCGTCCGGATCGGAACCGTCGTGGAGGATGAGCAGGTCGATGTCGGATCGGGGAAGGAGCAACCCTCGCCCGTACCCCCCCACCGCCGCGATCGCCGTCCCGGATGGCGCGCCCGCGCGCGCGAACAGCGCGACGATCGTCGCGTCCACGAGCTCCGCGCGCCGGCGCGCCGCCCACACCCCGTGGTGCCCCGGCGAGTACGCCCGCTCCAGCGCCAAGACCTCGGCCCGGAGGGTGCCGACCGGTTCGGGCGCCGCGCCCATCGGAGTGCTAGAGCGCGTCAGGGCCCATCTCGCCCGTCCGGATGCGGACGAGCTGCTCCACCTCGGTGACCCAGAGCTTGCCGTCCCCGATCTTGCCGGTGCGGGCAGCCTTGACGATCGCGTCGACGACGCCCTGCGCATCGGTGTCGTCCACGACGACCTCGACGCGAACCTTCGGGACGAAGTCGACCTGATACTCCGCTCCTCGGTACACCTCGGTGTGGCCGCGTTGGCGCCCGAACCCCTCGACGTCGGTGGTGGTGAGCCCGTTCACGCCGATCTCGCGCAGCGCGTCCTTCACCTCGTCCAGCCGGTGGGGCTTCACGATCGCGGTGACGAGCTTCATGCGCCGCATCCTAGTCGGCGTCGATCCGCTTCTCGTAGAAGAGCCACGACCGTCCCCGCGTCATCCCGACGCCTTCATACAGGAGGGTGGCCCCGGAGGCGTTCTCGCCGTCCACGTTGAGCTTGACCATCGGGTGGCCCCGAGCGGCGAGCTCGGCGAAGGCCCTCCGCAAGAGTGCCCGGCCGATCCCGGCCCCGCGATGGGCCTCAAGCACGCCCAGCTCGGCCACCCACGCCTGCTCGTCGATCGCCGTCGTGAGCGCGCCGACCGGCTCCCCTCCCTGCTCGGCCATGAACAGGAGTGAGAGCTCCGTCGAGGGCGCCTTGAGGTTCGCCTGCTCCCATGCCTCGTAGGCCATCGGCTCGGAGCCGAAGTGACCCACGAACGATGCCTCGAGGACGCGGTGGAGGGCCGGACCGTCGCCGTCCCGGAACGGTCGGATCGTCACACCGTCGGGTGGCCGACCGGCGTTCTCGGTGCCGTCGAGGCGGCGCTCCATATGCCAGAACGTGCGGACGTGGCGGTACCCGAGGCGCTCCAGGAACGCGCGGCCGTCTCCGGACGACGAGACGATCGGGCGCAGGAGCGTCGATGCCGCCGTCTCGCGGAGCGAGCGGCGAGCCCGAGCCTCCGCCCAGCCCACGAACCATGTGCCGAGCCCCTCGCCGCGGTGGTCGGGGTGTACGTTGATCCACGCCTCGAACGACGACGTCGGGTCGATCCCCCAGCACGTGGCGCTCGCGGCCAGCGAGCCATCCGGCGCGAAGGCGAGCATCGTGTCCTCCTCGGCCCGGAAGAGCGGATTCGCCCATTCGTCCTCGATGTGCCCGCGGACCGGCTCCACCACGCCGTCGTCGGAGCGATCGACGGCCTGCGCGAGACCGACCATGCGATCGATGTCCTCTCGCGTCGCCGGCCGGACCGTGGATCCGGCTGGCGGGAGGATCACTCCCCGACGGCCTTCTTGCGGGCCGCCGGCTTCTTGGCGGCCGGCTTCTTCGCGGCCGGCTTCTTGGCCGCCGTCTCCTTCCGAGCCGGGGCCTTCTTCTTGGCGGCTGGCTCCGCCTTGGCCTCCTTCTTGGCAGCGGCGACCGAGGCCTTCAACGCCTCCATCAGGTCGACGACCTTGGCCGTGGGCTCGGCCTCGACGACCTCGATCTCCTCACCGTTGATCTTCGCCTCGACGATGCGGAGCATCGCCTCTCGATACTCGTCCTTGAACTCGCCCGGATCCCAATCGGCCGAGAGGTTGTCGATCAGGGTCTGGGCCATGTCCAGCTCGTTCGGACGGACCTTCATCGAGACGTCGACCCCGCCGAAGTCCGCCTCGCGGATCTCGTCCGGCCAGTACATCGTCTCGAGGACGAAGGCGTCGTCGCGGAATCGCAGGGCGGCGAGGTGCTCCTTGTCGCGGAAGCTGACCTTCGCCACGCCCACCTTGCCCGAGCGGTTGAGCGCTTCTCGCAGCAGCGCGTACGCCTTCGCGCCGGTCTCCTCGGGCACCAGGTAATAGGACTTCTTGTACAGCATCGGATCGATCTCCTCGAGATCGACGAACTGCTGGATGTCGATCGCTCGGGAGGACTCGACGGGGATCGCCTCGAAATCGTCGTCCGTCAGGATCACGTAGCGATCCTTCTCGTACTCGTACCCCTTCACGATGTGCTCGTAGCCGACCTCCTCGCCGTCGACGGAGCACACGCGCTTCATCCGGATCCGCCCGCCGTCGTCGTCGTGGAGCTGGTTGAAGCGGAGGGTCTTCTCCTCGGTGGCCGGATAGACGCTCACGGGGATCGTCACCAGGCCGAAGGAGATCGCTCCCTTCCACATCGCTCGAGGCATGTCGTCCTCCAGTCCTCGTCGGCTGCCGTCGTGGGGGCCGTCTCGGTCGAGCGGCACCCTTCCCAGGCGTACCCGTCAGGCGTACCCGGGTGCGCCCCATCCTAGTCCGGCTGGAGGACACCTCAGACGTTGGGCCCCATGGCCCCTGGGATGGCGCGACTACGAGCCGAACAGCCCGCCGAGCAGGTCGGTCAGGTCCTCAACCGGCTCATCGACGAGTTCCGAGACCCCGGCTCCGCCGAGGAGGTCGTCGACCATGTCGGTCGCACCACCCACCGCGCCGGTGACCGCGTCGGCGGCACCGTCCACGACGTCGTCGACGGTGTCGGTGGTGTCCTTCACCACGTCGTTCAGGCCGCCGACCGTGTCGTCCACGTCGATCCCGCCGCCGGGAAGACCGCCCGAGCCACCGCCTCCTCCGCTCCCGGTCGGCTCTTCACCCGGGCCCGATCCCGAGCCGGGGCCCGTGTCGTCGGCCGGGACGTCACCATGCGCACCGGCTCCGGTCCCGGGTCCGTCCGCACCGAACCCGCCGCTCCGGGCGTCGTCTGCTGCGGGGTGATCGGCGGCCGGAACCTCCGGGGCCTGCGTCGCGGCCCGCACCGGGGGGACGGGCGTCGCTTCGGCGCTCGTCGCGCCGGGCAGGAGCCCGGCGACGCCGACGACGACCGCGGCGGTGGTACCGGTCGCGGCGGCGGCTAGCTGACTCCCCGCGCGTTGCACCGGTCCGAGGATCGGCGCGAGAGCGGCCCACGACATCGGTCCGACCCTCCACCAGAGCCGCCCGAGCGACACGTTCAGGAACGCGCGAACGATCGCGGGATCGAACTGCTCCCCGGCGCAGGCGGCCAGCTCTCGTCGGGCGGCGGGAACGCTCATCGGCTTCTTGTAGGAGCGGGCGGCCGTCATGACCTCGAAGGAATCGGCGACGCTCACGATGCGCGCGGCCAGGGAGATCTCGTCTCCCGCCAAGTCACGGGGATAGCCTCCACCACCGAATCGCTCGTGGTGCTGCTCGATCGCTCGACCCCACGGTCCCAGCCACGTCATGAGGGGCTCGGCGATGCGCGCGCCCATCGCGGGATGCGCCTGGAGGCGCTCCCACTCCCTCGCGTCCGGGCGGCCCGCCTTGTTCAGGATCCGGGCCGGCACGTGGATCTTGCCGATGTCGTGGAGGAGCGCCGCCCATCGGAGTCGGTCTCGATCCGCCTCCGGGAGCCGGAGCTCCCCCGCGAGGAGGTCGGTGAACGCTCGGACGCGCTCGCTGTGTCCCCTGGTCTTCCGATCGTGTGCCGAGAGCGCCGCCACGAGCGCGAGGATCTCGCTCGCCGCTCTGACGGGTTCCTGATCCACGCCGTGCTCACGCGCCTCACGGATGCGGCGTTCGAGCTGGCGGATGTTGCCCGCACCGCGTGCCATCGCGAAGCGGGACGGCGCGCGGTCCGGGAAGACGAGGGAGAGTCGGAAGAGCACAGCGAGCGGCAGGAAGCGCTTGCCGACGAGCTCGGCGATCGCCGTGGCGACCGTCGATGTCGCGACGAGACCGAGGGCCCATGGGACCACCGTGAGCCCCCGTGGCATCGGCAGGGCGCCCACGAACGCGTACGCGCTGGCGGCCCCGACCGCGGCGGGGACGAGCACCGAGACGGCTCGCAGCGCGAAGCTAAGGAGCGGCCGGGGCCGCCAGCGCCGTTCCTCGTTCCCTGCGTTCGTCGTGGCCGTGTCGCCCATCGCGATCCTCCGAGGATGGAGGTATCGGTCGATCCACCGACACGGTTGAGCCCCCGGATGGGCGATATCGCCCTCCGGCGTAGCATCGAGGGCGATGCCCCCACGCCGCCGGACTACGTCGACCGGTCCTGCTTTCACGGTGGACCTGCCCAGGCCGCTGGATGCAGGCAAGGACGGCGACGCGTGGTGGGTCGAGGTGGACGGTCGTGATCTCCGACTGTCGAACCTGAACAAGGTCTTCTGGCAGGACGAGGGGTACACGAAGGGCGACCTCCTCGCCTACTACTGGAACATCGCCGACCTGATCGGACCGCACCTCGAAGGGCGCCCGCTCACGATGAAGCGGATGCCCGATGGTGCGGAGGGGCCTCACTTCTACGAGAAGACGGCTCCTTCCCACACGCCGGACTGGGTACATCGCTGCGAGGTCCACTCGGACGACTCGAAGCGCGGCCGGATCGACTACCTGATGGTCGATGACACCGCGACGCTGCTCTACGTCGCGAACCTCGGCTGCATCGAGATGCATCCGCTGCACTCCCGCTGCGAGGACGTCGCGCATCCCGACTACCTGTTCTTCGATCTCGACCCGTTCGAGCCGTACACCTACGAAGACGTCCTGGCCGTCGCTCGCCACATCAAGGTGGTCCTCGACCAGCTGGGGCTGACCGCCTATCCGAAGACGTCAGGAGCCACCGGACTCCAGATCTACCTGCCCGTGAAGCGAGGGACCTACACGTACGGACAGGTGCGGGCATTCGTGGGCGCCTGCGGCCGGATGATCACGAAGGCCGACCCCGACCGCGTGACGATGGCGTGGAAGATCGCGGACCGCACCGGGAAGGTCTTCATCGACCACAACATGAACCGACAGGGCGCCAACATCGCCGCCGCGTACTCGCTTCGCCCGGAAGCCCGCGCGCCCGTCTCGACCCCGCTCACGTGGGACGAGGTGTTCGAGGGCGGCTTCGAGCCCCAGGACTTCCGGATCGACAACGTCTGGGACCGGTTCGCCGAGCGCGGCGACCTCTTCGCGGGCGTGCGCACGGAGGCGATGGACCTCTCGACGGCGTTCGACGCGCTCGATGTGCGAGCCGAGGACGACGGTCCCGGATTCTCGTCCGCCCTCCCGAGGACGGCGGCTCCTTCCGTAGTCCGGAAGACCTCCGAGGACATCGTGGAGGAGTCGAGGGACCCGAACCTGTACGAGTACGTGCGGCGGCGCGACTTCAGTGAGGCCGGCACCACGGAGCCCGCTCCCGGCGAAGTGGCCGGGACCGGCAACTCCTTCGTGATCCATAAGCATCGCGCGACCCGGCTCCACTACGACGTCCGGCTCGAACGCGACGGCGGCCTCCCCTCCTGGGCGGTCCCCCGCGGGCTGCCGACCACCAAGGGCGACAAGCGACTCGCCGTCGAGACCGAGGTGCATCCGCTCGAGTACGGCGCGTTCGAGGGCACGATCCCCGAGGGGCACTACGGCGCGGGCGAGGTTCGGATCTTCGACGATGGGTGGTACGAGCCGATCGAGTGGACGGACTCGAAAGTGAGCTTCCGTCTCCACGGCCGTCGCTACCCGGGGCTGGAGTTCCACTTCGTCAAGACGAGGACAGATTGGCTCGCGTTCCTGGCCTCCGCCCAAGACGCTCCACGGGTCGCGACGCCGCCGCGGTACCAGCCGATGCTCGCCGAGGGTGGCGGCGAGCCCTTCGACGATCCGCGATGGCGCTTCGAGCCGAAGCTCGACGGCATCCGCGCCCTCGCCGAGATGGAGACGGGCGGCACGGTGTTCCGCACCCGCAGGGGTCGTGACGTCACGTTCCAGTACCCGGACATCCACATGATCCACGAGCTCGTCGACCAGGTGAACGCCGTCCTCGACGGGGAGATCGTGGCGGTGGAAGACGGAGGGCGGACGTCCTTCGAACGGCTCCAGCAGCGGATGAACCTCCAGAACGAACGCGAGATCAAGCGGGTGGCGAAGCAGATCCCGGTCTCCTTCGTCGTCTTCGACCTCCTCTGGTTGGACGGGCACGACGTCACCGGACTGGCCCTGGAGGAGCGACGGGAGCTCCTCGACCTGATCGTGGAGGAGGACCACCGGTTGCAGCTCATGAGCTACGAGGACGGCGACGGCACGGCGTTCGTGGACGGAGCGCGCGCGCTCGGCCTCGAGGGCGTGGTGGCCAAACGAACGGGGTCGAAGTACCTCCCGGGGAAGCGCTCCCCCGACTGGAAGAAGATCAAGCTCATCTCGACCCAGGACTGCGTGATCCTGGGATGGACGCTCGGTCAGGGGGGACGGGCCGGGAGTTTCGGGGCGCTCCTGGTGGGCGCGATCGACGACGGCGCGATGCGGTGGGTCGGACAGGTGGGCACGGGGTTCAATCACCAGATGTTGGACCGGCTGATGGAACAGCTCACGCCACTCGTGCGAGAGGACCCCCCGATCGACGACCCGTCGCTGCGCAAGGTCAAAGGGGCGAGGTTCGTGGAGCCCGAGTTCGTCTGCGAGGTCGAGTACCTCGAGATCACCAAGTCGTCGGGCAAGATGCGGGCGCCGTCGTTCCGTGGTCTCCGCCCCGACAAGACGCCCGACGAGTGCGTGCTCGAGCCGCCCGCGTTCGACAAGGTCCGTCGGAAGCGGTAGCGCGGCGCCTCAGAACGGCTCGAACCCCGCACGGACGAGCATCGCCCGGACGTCTCGCTCCTCCATGCCCTTGCCGACCAGCTCCTGGTACAGGCGGACGGCGCCCATCGAGCGCCCGCACCGGGGACAGAAGGCGTGGTCCTCGGCGAAGGGGACCTGACACCAGGGGCATCGCGTGAGCTCGATCCGGCGATCGGGCTCGAGCCCCGTGTCCGTGAGCGCGTCCACGTACCCTTTCCCGTAGTCCCACTGGATGTACTCCTCCTCGACGATGTCGAAGGCGGGCTCATGCATGCGTGGCTCACCCGACCGCAGCATGTGCTCGAGGTTGTCCCGGAGGAGCTCCCATTCGTAGAAGTGATTCGCACCGCACTCCTGACACGCGATCACGACTCCCTTCACGCTCTGGCTGGCGAAGACCGCGCGCATCGATGAGAGATCGTCGAGATCCGACTGGATGTCCCGTCGCTCCTCCGCGGTGAGCTCGTACGGCTCGTCGCGTTCGTCGTCCATCAGTCGTCCTCGTCGTCGGTCAGCCGGAATGCACGGAAGCCCTCGGCGAACTCGCAGCCCGCTCGTTCCCCCACCTCCCGGGCGCGGGCGGTGACCCGCTCCTCGACATCCGGCCCCAGCTGTGAAGCGTGTGCGGACAGCGCCTTGAGCTTGATGGCGAGCGAGTCGGTGATGTCGACGAACGTATCCGACTCCTCTGCCGACAGGTAGAGGTTCGGGACCTCGAACGGCTCCAGGCCCTCGTCCTCCAGCTCCTGGAACATCACGCGGGTGGGTGCGTCCGGCATCACCGCGCAGAGCGCGAGCTCGCCCGCGGCCTTGTGATCCGCGTGGTTGACGTAGCTGCTCCCGCTCCACAAGCGTGAAGGATCGGGCGCCACGAGCACGTCGGGGCGGAGCCGCCGAACCTCCCGGGTCACCTTCCTCCTCGTATCCGGAGTCACCGCGAGGAAGCCGTCCACCTCTCCGAGGAACGTGACCGAGGCCACGCCCAGGATGTCGGCCGCGGCCCGCATCTCCCGCACCCGGACCTCGCGCATCGCCTCGCGTGTGGTCCCCGGCTCGTTCGACCCCGCGGACCCGTCCGTGGCGCAGACGTAGTGCACGTCGCAGCCTTCTCGGCTCCAGCGCGCCACCGTGCCGCCACAGAAGAACTCCGCGTCATCGGGGTGCGCGAAGAGGACCATCGCCCGAGAGAAGGTCATCACCGGCAGGGTAGCGCCTCGCACCACGGAGCACGCGGGCCCCCAGCTTTACCCGCTTCCGGAGCACGTCGATACCGTGGACATGCTCTCCGAGCGACTCCGCGCCACCTCCATCGTGTGGCGATTCGCCGTCACCAGCTTCGTTGTGTTCGGTCTGATCGGCGTGGGGATCGGCGCCCTTCGGGCGGGGGACCTCCGAGCCCGCTCCGAGGAGGCGGCCACGGTGCGCGCGGAGCTGATCGCCGAGAGCGTGATCGCTCCGCTCCTCGTTCGCGAGGACCTCCAAGGGCCGATCCATGGCGTGCGCTATCACGTCCTGGATCGCGCGATCCACGAATTCGCGATGGACGACGTCGGTGTGGAGCGCATCAAGATCTGGAACGTCGACGGCGTGGTGGTCTTCTCGAGCGACCGTGAGCAGGTGGGCCTCCGTCCGGAGATGGAGGAGGATCTGCTCGAGGCGTTCGAAGGCGAGGTCGCGAGCGAGATCTCGGACCTGAGCGAAGCGGAGAACATGAGCGAGCGAGCGCTCGCCGATCAGCTCTTCGAGACGTACGTACCCGTGCACGTGCCGAGCGACGGCGGGTCCAACGAAGCGACGGCGGTCATCGAGGTCTACCAGGACTACTCCGCGATCCAGCTCGAGATCGACCACCTGAACGACACGCTGAAGATCTCGCTCGGGATCGGGCTCGTGGTCCTCTACGTGCTCCTCCTGCCAGTGATGGTCGGTACCACCCGGACCCTCCGCCGTCAGAACGCACAACTGTCCGAGCAGGCTGACCAGCTCGGGGGCCTGCTGGCGCGCGAGCAGGAGACGGTGGCGGAGCTCCGTGAGCTCGACAGACTGAAGAGCGACTTCGCTGCCGCGGCCTCCCACGAGCTCCGCACACCGCTGACCACGATCCGCGGCTACGCCGAGCTCCTCCGGGATCGCGGGCCTGCCGAGGATCCCAGCACGAGAGACGCGATCGACGCGATCGTTCGGCAGACGGGGCACCTGCAACGCCTCGTCGGCAATCTCCTCCGGGAGGCGCAGCTCGAGCACGGCAGCCAGGAGACTCGCGAGGAGTCCACGTCGATCGCCGACGTGCTCGCGGGCGTCCGCGACGGATTCCCGGGGTCCATGGGTCGCATCCATGTCCGGACCGAGCCGGACATCCCGAGCATGCTGCTCGATCCCGTGACGCTGCACGAGATCGTCGCCAACCTCGTGGACAACGCCCTGAAGTACTCGACGCCCGGCGCCCCGGTGGAGGTCACGGCGGAGGTCGAGGGGAACGCACTGGTGATCCAGGTCCGCGACCAGGGCGAGGGGATCCCGCCCGGTGACCTCCCTCGGATCTTCGATCGCTTCACCCAGATCGACGGCTCCTCGACTCGGGCCCACGGTGGTGTCGGGCTGGGGCTGCATCTCGTCCGAGAGCTCACGCGGCGCTCCGGCGGTGAGGTGGAGGTGGACAGCGTGATGGGCAAGGGCACGACGTTCACCGTCACGCTCCCCCTCTCGACGGCCGGTCAGCCGGATCCGCAACACCCCGAGATGACGACGGCCTGAGCTCCTCGTTCGAACCGGCGGGGCCTGTGGTTCGATAGCGGCGATGGCCGACGACGAAAGGATCGGCGAGCTCGAGCGGTCCTTCCGACGGGCCGGCCTTCCGACGTTCGTCCGCGGCTATTCGGCCCGACGTGCCTTCGCGAAGGCGCTGCCACTCCTCGCGATCGTCTTCGTGCTCGAGATCTTGAACGCGTTGAACTTCGATTTCGGGTTCTGGCCGAACGTGGGGTTCCTGGCCGGCGGGATCGCGATCTCGCTGGGCATGATCGCGATCCTCAACCTGGCGCGTGGACACCGGTTCCTCTCGATCCCTCGGCTGGTCGGCGTGCCGGAGATGGTCGTGTTCGTGCTGGTGCCCTCCGTGCTCCCCTTCCTCTTCGGGAGACAGAGGATCAGTGCGATCGTCACGCTGGTCGGCAACGCGGCGCTGCTCGGTCTCGTCTACCTGGTGTTGGGGTTCGGCGCGGTCTCGATACTCGAGTGGGCGGTGCGCCGGTTCGTGAGCCTGTTCGCCGCATCGCTCACGGTCCTCGTGCGCGCGCTCTCGCTCCTCCTGTTCTTCCTGCTGGTGATCTTCTTCACGACCGAGACGTGGCAGATCTGGACGGTGCCGGGATTGCCGAAGTTCATCGCGGCAGCCGGATTGTTCGTGCTCTTGGCCGCTGGATCCCTTCTCCTGCGGCTCCCCGGGAGCGTCCGCGGACTCGAGGCCGAGCTCCAGGGCGAGCACCTCAGCAGGACACAACGCGTGAACGTCGGCCTCGTGATGTTCCTCAGCCAGTTCCTGCAGGTCGTCTTCGTGGCGTTCGCGGTATGGCTCTTCTTCGTGGTGTTCGGGTCGATCCTGGTGAGTGCCGGGGTGCGAGAGGCCTGGCTGGGGACGCTCGGGACCGAGGTCGTGCGGATCCCGTTCTTCGGCGACACCGTGGTGGTCATCACGCAGGAGCTCCTGCGTGTCGCGACGGGCATGGCGTCATTCGCCGCGCTGTACTACGCCGCGGCGACCCAGCTCGACGAAGCCTATCGGGACGAAGTGGTCGAGCGGATCGCCGAGCAGATGAAGGAGACGTTCGCTCGCCGGGCCGAGTACCTACGACTGGTGGGCGGATCGCCTCCCCATGAGACGGTCGGGTGAGAGGAGGAACGACGGATCCGCCGCCCTCACCGCAGCCCTGGCAGGTGTCGGCCCCATCGGGTACGCTCCCTGGCGAGGGTTCATGCAGCACCGGTTCTTGTGGCACCGTTGTTCTGGCAGTTCCCTCCCCGGCCGAGGCCGGGTAGGCCGACGGACACCGCTTCGCGATCAGGTCCGCACCGGCCGCGGAAGGAGGGAACGCCAGTGGCAACAGGCACCGTGAAGTGGTTCAGCCCCGAGAAGGGGTTCGGCTTCATCACCCAGTCCGAAGGCCCCGATGTGTTCGTGCACTTCTCCGGGATCACCGGGGAGGGGTACAAGAACCTCGAGGAAGGACAGGCGGTCGAGTTCGACATCGTCGACGGACAGAAGGGCCCTCAAGCTCAGAACGTCCGGATCACCTGAACCACGAGCCTGAAGTGAACGGAGGGGCGGCGCACGAAGCGCGCCGCCCCTCCGCCATGTCCGGCTCAGTCGCGGGGTCGATCGAAACGGAGATCGGCGAGCAGCCCCTCGGTGCGCTCGACCGCGGACGTGAGCCACATGCCGTCTTGCGATCCCCGCAGCTCCTCGCGCGGATAGGCGAACTGATTCAGCGTCTCGTCGGAGCCGACCTGGATGCCTTTGGTCAACAGGTACTCGCCGAGCGCGAACTCCCAGCTGAAGATGGCGGTCCCATCCGGATAGGCGTGCACCGTGTACGTCAGGTACGGAGTGGGCTGGGCGACGTAGAGCTGCGCTCCCTTCCCGAACCCACGCTCCTCCCGCAGCCGGAACCCGAACCGTTCGAGAGCCTCGCCGAACTCCATCGGGCCAGCCTACCGACCTCCCGTCAGCGAACGATCGACAGGACCTCGTCTTCGCTCTGCGCGTCCATCAGCTGCAGCTGCTCGGCGTGCCGGGCGCGCGCGATGGAGCCGCGCGCTTTGCCGAGGTTCGAGCGGAACTCGTCGGCGCCGTTCGCGATCATCGTGCCGGCCTTCGAGAACTTGTTCTCGACGATCGCGTCCATCGCGTCGAGGAGCGTCCCAACCTCCGCCAGCGCGGCCTGCACGTCCGCGGCATCGCCGAATCGCTCCACCAGCGCGTACAGGAACATGATGATCGGCAGCGCGCTCGAGTACGGCACGATCACCACGCCGCGCATGAACGCCTCCGTATGGGCCCGTGACAGGACCTGATAGGCGGCATCGGGGACGGCCGCGACCGCGACCGGCGCGGTCACCGACGTGTCGATGTACTGCCCCACCTCCTTGGCCCGCGTGGCGACCGCCTTCTCCACCTTCCGGGCGCAGGCGTCGCGCCGCGTGGGATCCTCTTCGGCCTCCATCGCCTCGAGCTCCGCCACGGCCGACCACTTGGAATCGATCGGCAGGCGCCGGCCGTCGGGCAGGCGCAGGCCGAACTCCACGACCTTGCCGTTCACGCGGAAGTCCGAGGCGAGCATCGACGGAGGCAGCTGCCCGAGGTGCTCGCGAAGGACGTGCTCCCCGGCTCGGCCCTTGGTGTTCCCTCCCGCGAGCACGGTGGCGAGGCGCCGTACGACCTCGCGGTTCTCGGTCTCGGAGGTCCGGCGTTCCTCGTCGCGCACCTGGAGCTGCTCGAGGGCGTGACGCGTGGCTTCCAGTCCCGCCCGGAGATGGTCGGCGGAGACGTCCCGTTGACCCGAGGCGTCGGCGATCCGGCGGAGCTCGGCGGCCTGCACCTCCAGTCGTGCGGTGAGCTCTGCGTGCAGCTGGGCGTTCAGAGCGTTCTGAGCGTCCAGGGCGCTCACGGCGTCCGGATCCTGCTCCTGCGTCGGCTGCCGGCGGAGCATCATCAGCGCGCCCACCGCGATGCCCACGAACGCGGCGAGCACCGCGATCACGACGTCGTTCGTCACGGGTCCACCTGTGAGGGGGTCATGGCCGAACCGTACCCCGGAGGGGTGACAGAACCCGACAGCCGGGCGGAAGAAGGGGCTACCATCCATCCGTGACCCCGCATCCGATCGAGCTCTACCGTCTGAGCGGCACTCACCACAAGGTGGGGATCCAGATGGGCGAGCTGGGAACCGACCAGATCCACCGGGTCATCGGGTCGTTCGATACCGATCTTCCTGTCGGGAGGGACCGGACCGAGCAACTCCGCCTGGCGCAGGCGTACCGGGACGCCACGTCCCCGTCGCTCCCATGGCTGCTCGAGGAGCTCGACGGCTGCGCCGAAGGCGCCGGCGTGGACCCGCTCGAGTTCTTCGCGACGACCGTCGAGGAGCTCTGGTACTCCCCGTATCCGAAGCGAACCCAAGGCCGGTGCAGCGACGTGGTGGCCGGGCCGGCGGCCACCGCTGACGGGCATCTGTGGGTCGGCCACAACAACGATCTCCGGCCGGAGGCAGAAGCCGACATCGTCGCGATCGAGAAGGGTGTGGAGGACGAGCCGGTGGTCCTGCAGATCGGCGGCGTCCCGTGGCTCAGCGTGGGATGGAACCAAGCAGGTCTCTCGCTCACCGGCAACGAGCTCAGCCCGAACGACGAGCGGGTCGGGATCTCACGGTCGCATCAGGTGTTCGAGATGCTGCGCGCCCGCAACCTCCACGAGATGGTGGCCTACGCGATCCGGCCCGATCGCGCCTCCTCGTACAACAACGTGCTCGCCGATCGGTTCGGCGACGTCGCGAACGTGGAGGGGAGCGCGACGGCCGTCGAGATCTCCCACCTCGACGAGCGGGACCATCTCGCACACACGAATCACTACGTGAGCGAGCGCATGCAGCCCTACGAGGGCGACCCGGACTACGCCGTCCGCTCGGACGTCCGGTTCTGTCGGGCACGGGACCTGCTCGCGGACCGGCCGCCGGGATCCGTGACGCCGGAGGTGCTCCGAGGGATCCTCTCCGATCACGAGAACCAGCCGAACGAGGTGTGCCGGCATCCCGAGTGGGGGCATCCCACCTCGAAGACCGTCTTCTGGTGCATCGCGGACGTCACGGAAGGACGGATCGCCTACGGGCGTGGGAACCCGTGCGACTCGATGGAGCAGGAGTACGCCTTCGCCGGCTACGGCGAGGGCTGAAGCGCCGAGCGGACCCGCTCGATCGTGGCGTCGTCGCCGCTCTCCCCCGCGAGGTCCGCGACGGTGCGTCCCTCGTCGTTCGCCGCCGCGGCGTCCGCGCCGGCTGCGAGGAGGAGCTCCACGCTCACGAGGTCGCCGTTCATCGCCGCGGCGTGCAACGGCGTCCACCCCCCGGACTGCCGCACGTCGGGGTTCGCCCCGGCTTCCAGGAGGATCCGTGCGACCTCTGCGTGGAGACGGCTGACCCCGGAGTGCAGCGCGGTTCCGGTCATCCATCCACGGCCGAACGCGTCGACCTCCGCGCCGCGCTCGATGAGGAGCGACACGGCGTCCGGATGGCCGAAGAACGCCGCGAAGTGCAGGGCGGTGAATCCGTCGCCCGAGTACGCCGTGGCCATCGAGGGCTCTTCCTCGAGCAGCCTCCGGAGGAGGTCTCCGTCCCCGAGCGCCGCCGCCTCGAATACGTCGAGCGCTCCTGCCCGAGCCTTCACGATCTCCACCAGGTCGGGGTCGAAGCGGTAGAGCGCCCGCATCAGCGCCGAGACCCCGCTCTCGTCTCGAGAAGCTCCGGCGGAGGGGTCCGCGGCCAGGATCGTTTCGACGCCGCCCACGTTCCCCGCCTCGATCGCGACGAACAGCTCGTCCGAGGTGCTTGCCATCGGTCCCTCCTCGGCTGTATCTTTAGGCTATATTTAGATAGCCTAACGAAATATAGTCTAACGAAATACTGATGACCACGTCAAGGCGGACTTCCCCGACGCGAGAGGTGGGCGAGGTGGGCCGGGTCGCCGACCGGCTCCATTCGGCCGCCATCCACCTCTTGCGGCGCCTGCGCGTGGAGGATGAGGCACTGGGCATCTCCGCTCCGCGCCTGTCCGCGTTGTCGGTCCTCGTGTTCGCGGGTCCGAAGCGCATCGGAGAGCTCGCGCGGATCGAGCAGGTCGAGCCGCCCACGATGACGAAGCTGGTGGACGGGCTCGTCCGTGACGGCCTGGCGGTCCGCGAGGACGACCCCGACGACGCGAGGGCGGTGCGCGTCCGGTCCACGGCGACCGGCGCCCGCACCCTCCGGCGAGGACGGGCGAAACGGCTCGAGACCTTGCGAGCCACGCTCGGGGCCCTCTCCCCCGCCGAGCTGGCGACACTCGGCGAGGGCGTGGACGTGCTCGAGCGGGTCCTCGGGGAACGCTAGACGGGCAGACCGGCCCGCCATACCCGTTTCCGCCCCAGCAGCGTGCGCGGGTCCTCCAGCGGGTCGCCGTCCACGAGGAGCAGGTCCGCTCGCTTCCCGGGCTCGATCGTGCCGACGTCGGTGAGCCGGAGGAGCTCGGCGCCGTTGGCCGTGGCCGCGCGCAGCGCGTCGAGGGGGGGCATCCCCCACTCCACCATGTGGACGATCTCTCGAGGCGCGCTGCCGTGCGCGTTGAACGGCGTGCCGGCGTCCGTCCCGCAGACGGGACGGACGCCCGTGCGAACCGCGGTCCGGTGCGCCTTCTTCGAATCCTCCTCGATCGCTCGTGCCTTCTCCACCGCGTACGCGGCCACCGTGTCCGCGTGATCGAGGATCCCGCGGACCGCACAGATCGTCGGCGAGCGGAACGTGCCGCGCGCCACCATCTCGTGAGCCGTCGACGCGGTCAGCTGATTGCAGTGCTCGATCGAGTCGACCCCGGCCAGCACGGCGGCGCGGATCCCGTTCGCCCCGATCGCGTGCGCCGCCACGGAGAGGTTCCGCTCGTGCGCCTCGCGCACACCGGCCTCCAGCTCCTCCGCCGTGAATGCACTGAACGTGGCCGGGATGCCCGGGGTGAGGACCCCGCCGGTCGCGATGAGCTTGATCGCGGTGGCGCCGGCGCGGATCTCCTCGCGGACGGCGGTGCGCACGGCATCCGGGCCGTCGACCTCCCGCGAGAACGCGATGCTGTGGCCATGACCGCCGGTGACCGTGAGCGCGCGTCCCGCCGCGAGGATCCGCGGCCCCGGGACGAGCCCGGCAGCGACGGCCCGAGCGACGTCGATGCTCGCACCGCCCATCCCGCCAAGGTCGCGCACGGTGGTCACACCCGCGTCCAGGTTCCTCTTGGCGTTCACCATGGCCTTCAGCGCCGCGAACCCGGGCGTGGTGAGGTCCCGCGCTTCCTTCTCGAAGTCCGCCTCACCATCGAACTGGAGATGCACGTGGACGTCGATCAGCCCCGGCAACAAGGTCTTCCCATCGCCCTCGACGACACGGGCATCGCGCGCATCCTTCGGCGGTCTCTGATGCGCGCCGACCCACCCGATGCCATCGGCGCCGAAGAGCACTCCCTGTCGCTTCCTGACCTTGTTCCCGTCGAAGACGGACACGTTCGCGACGTAGGTCGACTTCGCCATCGCAGCATCATGCCACCTGCCCGAGGCGCTCCGGGGCCCGTAGTAGGCTGACAGCCCCAGAAGCGCGAGCCAGAACACGCGAGCCAGGAAACGAGGAGGATCGATGCTCGTCGGCGAGATCATGCATCCGGACGTGAAGACCGCGAGTCCCCAGGATTCCTTCGCCGATGTCGCGAAGGAGATGCGGACGCACGGCATCTCGTCGGTCGTCGTGCTCGATGGCAAGCAGCTCGCGGGCATCGTCACCGAGCGGGACATCGTGAACCTCGTCGCGGCCGGTGGAGATCCGCACACGACCACCGTGGAGCACGGCATGACGCGTCGCGATCTGATCACGGTCGACTCGAAGACGGAGCTGTCCGACGCCGCCGAGCAGATGGTGTCGAGGAACATCCGTCACCTGCCGATCGTCGATGGCGGCAACGTCGTGGGGATCGTGTCGATCCGCGACATGACGCGATGGGCCGCCGACGAGCTCTCCGGCGGCCACGAGATGCCGGACATCGCGAGCTCCCATGCGGCGCTCCAAGCGGCGAGCCAGCTCCAGCGCACGCGCGGCGCCTAGGACGGATCCGAGGCACGCTGGAACGGTTCCCGCGGATCCGCGAGGGACCCGAGCTGGGCCAGATCTCGGGGGAACAGCAGCGCCACCGTCCAGTCCATCGCGATCTTCACCCGTCGCGTCCACGTGGGCATCGCGAGCAGGTGGTACGAGCGGTGGAGGAACCACCCGAGGAACCCCTTGAACCGGACGCCCTTGACGTTCGCCACGCCCTTGTAGCGGCCCAGCGAGCAGACGCCGCCGATGGTCGCGTAGACGAAGGGCTGGAGCGGTCGGGCGGCGAGGGTGGCCTCGATGTTGGCGGCGACGCGCTTGCCTTGTCGGAGACCGTGCTGCGCCGTGGGGGGCGAGAGACTCCCTGTCGTCTCGTCGGGCACGGCGGCCGCATCGCCCGCCGCCCACATCCCCTCGATCCCGTCCACCCGGAGGTACCGGTCCACGGGTACCCGTCCTTGCTCGTCGACCGGGAGCCCCGAGTTCCGAGCCAGGGGGGAAGGCTTCACCCCCGCCGTCCACACGAGCGTCTCGGCGGGGAACGTCTCGCCGTCCGAGAGCCTGATCAGCCCGTCCTCCGCGGAGTCGAGTCGGGTCCCGAGACGGATCTCGATCCCGCGCCCGCGCAGCTCGTCGCGGGCGTAGGACGCCAGGCGCTCCGGGAGCTCGGGGAGGATCGCATCGGCTTCGTCCACGAGGACCCACCGCATGTCGGAGGCATCGATGTCCGGGTAGTGCTCGATCGCGTCGCGCGCGAGGTCCTCGAGCTCGCCGAGCGCCTCGACGCCCGCGTAGCCCCCGCCCACGAACACGAACGTGAGCGCGGCCCGACGTCGTGCGCCATCCTCGTGCGAGGCTGCCACGTCGAGCTGCGAGAGCACGTGGTTGCGGAGGTAGATCGCCTCCTGGACGGTCTTGAATCCGATCCCGTACTCCGCGAGCCCGAGGACCGGCAGGACACGCGACCGGGAGCCGGGTGCCAGCACCACGATGTCGTAGCCGATCGTCCGCTCCCCATCGGTGGCCGTTCGGACGTTCGCCTCGCGTGCGGCGTGGTCGATGCGGGACACCTCGCCGATCACGAGACGGCAGTGCCGCAGGACCCGTCGGAGCGGCACGACCGCCGCGCGGGGGTCGATCGTTCCCGACGCCACCTCGGGGAGGAAGGGCTGGTACTGGAAGAAGCTCTCCGGGTTGACGACGGTCACCCGGTGCCCGTCCGCCACGACTCCGTTCAGCCCCATCGCGGCGTAGAGTCCGGCGAACCCGGCGCCGACCACGAGGATGTCGCTCCTCGCCCGCCCGTCGTTCATGCCGCCGACAGTCGGCCCAGCTCGGCCGGGAGCTCGGTGAGCGTGCGGATCGATCCGTCCGCCTCATCGAGCTGGTCGGGCGTCGGCCGGTCGGGTGCCTCGCCGCGGAGCATCCAGATCGCGCGCATGCCGACGAGCTTCGCAGGGCGCACGTCGTAGTCGAGCCGGTCTCCGACCATGACCGCGGACGTGGGAGGAACGCCGGCAGTGCGTGCGGCGAGCTCGAAGAGGCGCGGATCGGGCTTGCCCACGCCGAGCTCGTCGGAGACACCCCATACCTCGAAGAACCGCTCGAGGCCGTCGCGACGCATCGCGGACCGGACCTCGCCCGGCTGGTTCGCGATCACGCCGAGCCGGTACTCCTCCCGCAGCTCCTCGAGACACGGGATCGCGTCCTCGTAGAGAGCGGAGGGCGGGTAGTGCCACGAGCGAGCGGCGATCCCCTCGAGCTGGCGGAGGTCGGCGTCCGGCAGGAAGCGCGCAACGAGCCGGCGTCGGAACGACCCCGACTGCTCCGTGCGCGCACGGGTGTACTCCTCCTCGAACTCATCGTCCGTGAACCGAGCGCCGGCCTCGCGCAGCGCGCGATGCCACGCGCGGGCGTAGACCGTGTCGTCGTAGAGCACACCGCCGATGTCGAGGAACACGATCCCGATCGTCACGGTCGTCAGGTCCCCCATGGCGTCGACCCGATTCAGCGGCCGGCGCGGCGTTTCAGCTCCGCGAAGGTCTCCGGATCCGTCCGCTCTTCCCCCATCCGGTACCCGTAGCGCTCCCCGTGACAGTCCGAGGACGAGGTGGGGACCAGGCCCAGCCGCTCGGCGATCGCCGCGTACTTGGCCCGCATCTCGTCGTCGTGGTCCGGGTGGAACACCTCGAGGCCGACCATGCCGCCATCGGCCATCTCCTCGATCAACGCGTCGGGAACCGTGTCCTGGCCGCGCCACATCCCCGGATGTGCGAGCACGCAGACCCCGCCCGCGCCGCCGATCAGCCGGAGCGCGTCCGCCGGCTGCAGCGCGTGCTTCGGCACGTACGCGAGCCCGTCGTCGGAGATGTAGCGATCGAAGGCCTCCTTCTCGTCCGACACGATCCCGGCTTCCACCATCGCCTCAGCGATGTGGGGCCGGGCGATCGCCCCACCGCCGGCGAGTTCCAGCACGCGCTCGACCGAGATGTCGAAGCCCAGCTCGCGCAACTTCTCGACGATCATCTCGCCGCGGCGGAGGCGGGTCGCCGTGAGCCGAAGGAGCTCGGCCTCGATCGCGGGGTCGTCGGGATCGACCCAGTACCCGAGGATGTGGAGGCTCGCCCCCTCGTACTCCGCCGAGAATTCGATCCCCGGGACGAACTCGACCCCGACGTCGCCCGCGGCCGCCTCCGCTTCCGCGAGACCCTCGAACGTGTCGTGATCGGTGAGGGCGACGCCCGCGAGGTCCTTCGACCGCGCGAGGTCGATCACCTCCGCGGGGCCGAGGGTCCCGTCGGAGCGGTTCGAGTGACTGTGGAGGTCGTATCCCGACATCGCCGAGAGCGTGTCAGACCGTCGGCGCGGTCGTCCATCGGGGAGTGCTCAGGCGCGGAGTGTTCAGCTGCGGCGGGTCAGGGGGCCGGCGCGACCAGCTCCCGGCCGATCTCCGCGACCGTGCGACACCCGGAGAGCGCCATCGCGTTCTCGAACTCCGCCCGCAGGATCTCCAGGACATCCGCGACGCCGGCCTCACCTTCCGCGGCGAGGCCCCACACGACCGGCCGGCCCACGAGGACCGCGGCGGCGCCGAGGGCGACCGCCTTGAGGACGTCCGTCCCCCGGCGCACACCGCCGTCCACCAGGACGGGGATGCGCCCGGCGACGGCATCGACCACCTCGGGGAGCGCGTCCAGCGGCGCGGGGCAGGAATCCAGCTGTCGCCCGCCATGGTTCGACACCACGATCGCGTCGACCTGATGCTCCACCGCGAGGGTGGCATCCTCGGCCGTCAGGATCCCCTTCACGAGGATCGGCAGACCCGGCGCGTGTTCGCGCACGAACATCAGGTGATCCCACGTCAGGATCGGTTCGTAGGCGTGATCCGAATCTCCCAGACCGAAGGGCATCACGAACCCGCTCCGCGTGTCGCGATGACGGAGCCCCGCGACCGGGAAGTCGACCGTCCAGCAGATGGCTCGATAGCCCGACGACACCACGCGGGCGAGCATGTCCTCGGAGAGCCTCGGCTCCGCGAACAGGTACAGCTGCCACCATTTCGGCGCACTGCTCGCCGCCGCGATGCCCTCGACATCGTCGACGGCGGTGGAGGACACCACGGCGATCGTCCCGGCCGTCGCCGCGGCACGGACCGTTCCCCGTTCCCCGTCGGGATGCGCCCGACCCTGATACGCCCACGGCGCGACGAGGACGGGGAAGGTGATGGGTGTTCCGAGGATCTCCGTCGAGGTGTCCGGCGATCCCGATCCGCGGAGGACGCGCGGCCTGATCACCCACCGGTCGAACGCGCGCAGGTTCTCCTGGAGGGCACGCTCGTCCCCGGCACCGCCGGCGTAGTAGTCGTAGACGTCGGCGTCCAGCTTCGCTTTCGCGGCGGGCTCATAGTCGTCGACCTGGAGGTACCGAGGCGCGGGCATCTCCCGCGAAGGGTAGCCGACATGGCGGGCCCGGCCGGCCCGCGGCTATCGTGAGCTCGTGGCTCGGGTGACGGTGTTCGGCGCAGGTGCCATGGGGACGGCGTTCGCGATGCACGCGGCCCGCGCGGACCTCCCCACCTCGCTCTGGGCGAACGAGCACGACCTCGCCGCCTACGCGGCGATGCGCGACGAACGGAAGCATCCGCTGCTCACCGAGCATCTGCCCGACGGCGTCGATCTCCTCGGCCCGAACGACCTCGAGACCGCCTCCCGCGACGTGGAGATCGCCGTGCTGGCGGCGAACTCGGCGGGCGCCCGTTCCCTCGCCGCGATGGTGCGGGAGCACGTCGCAGGCGCACGTGTGGTCGTGTCCGTCGCCAAGGGCCTCGAGCCGAACTCCGGCAAGCGCATGAGCGAGGTCTACGGAGAGGAGCTCGCCGGCGCCGACGTGGTCGTGGTGGGCGGCCCGTGCCTCGCGCGTGAGCTCGCCGAGGGCCTCCCCACCGCGGCGGTCTGGGCTGCCGGGGCCGTCTCCGTGGCGGAGGAGTCGGGGAAACCGTTCGACGACGAGCGCTACCAGCTGTCCTACACCGACGACGTGATCGGCGTAGAGCTCTGCGCGATGATGAAGAACGTCGCGGCGATCGGGCTCGGCCTCCTCGACGGAGTCGGCAAGAGCACGGGCACCGGCTATCAGAACGCCAAGGCCGCGCTCTTCACCAGGGCCGCACGCGAGATCGTGATGCTCGTGACCGCCCTCGGCGGCAGGTCCGAGACGGCGATGGGCCTCGCCGGGATCGGGGACCAGCTCGTGACGAGCCTCGGGGGTCGCAACCGTCTCTACGGCGAGCTCGTGGGCACCGGGGATCCGCCGGAGGACACGCTCCGGGAGCTGGAAGCCGGAGGGCTCACGGTCGAGGGCGTCGAGTCCACGCGCCACGTCCGACGGCTCGCGTCGGAAGCGGGGCTCGACCTCCCGTACCACGAGGCGATCCACCGGGTGCTCTTCGAGGGTGCCCGGCCACACGACGTCCTGGAGGTGCTCCGATGACGAACCGGATCCGTCCCGATCGCAACCTCGCGATGGAGCTCGCGCGGGTCACCGAGGCCGCAGCACTCGCCGCGGGGAGCTGGATCGGTCGCGGAGACAAGGTCGGCGCCGACCAGGCGGCCGTGGACGCGATGCGCTTCATGATCGACTCCGTCTCGATGGACGGCGTGGTCGTGATCGGCGAGGGCGAGAAGGACGAGGCCCCGATGCTCTACAACGGCGAGTCCGTCGGGAACGGCTCGGGTCCCGCCGTCGACGTCGCCGTGGACCCGATCGACGGCACCCGTCTGACGAGCACGGGACAGCCCAACGCCGTATCGGTGATCGCGCTGGCCGAACGCGGCACGATGTTCTTCCCCGACGTGGCCGTATACATGGAGAAGGTCGCGACAGGACCGGAGGCAGCGGGCGTGATCGATGTGACCGCACCGCCGGAGGAGAACGTTCGGCAGGTGGCGAAGGCGAAGGGGATGAAGATCGAGGAGGTGTCCGTCGTGATCCTCGATCGGCCCCGCCACGAAGCGATCGTCGCCGCGGTCCGCGAGGTCGGCGCGCGGGTCTTCCTCATCACCGATGGCGACGTTGCCGGGGCGATCGCCGCGGCGGCGCCGCGCACCGGCGTGGATCTGCTGATCGGGATCGGCGGCACCCCGGAAGGGGTGGTGGCTGCAGCGGCCCTGAAGTGCATGGGCGGCGCGATCCACGGGCGGCTCGCGCCGCGGAGCGATGAGGAGCGTGACCAGCTCGTGACCGCGGGCCTCGATCCGGAGCGGATCCTCACGACCGAGGACCTCGTCTCCGGCAAGGATGTGTTCTTCGCCGCAACGGGGATCACCGACGGCTCGCTGTTGCGGGGCGTGCGCTATTGGCCGGACGGCGCAACGACGTATTCCATGGTGATGCGCTCGCGCTCCGGGACCGTCCGATGGGTCGAGGCGGAGCACCGCTTCGAGAAACTCGAGGGGATTTCCGGAGTGGACTACAGTCGGTAGAGTCGCCTCTTCGGGAACGATCCGAGTTTTGGACTATCCTCGGACCGAGAACGAGAGGAGCCCCGATGGCCGAGAGAACGATCGTCGTCTGTGACGTGTGCGGCAAGCCAGCGACCGAGACCGTCACGATCAAGGTGGCACGAGGCAACTACGCGAAGGATCTCTGCGCGGCCCACGTGACGGAGCTCGTCGCCGGGGCGCGTCGACCGCGTCCCGGCCGCCCGCGCAAGATGGCCGGCGCGACATCCGCCGCCACCCCGAAGCGGCGCGGTCGTCCCCGGAAGACGGGCGGGCGGAAGAGCACTGGGCGGAAGCGCAGCGCGACCAGAGGGAGGGCTCAGGCCTCCGGTTCGACCGCGCGTTCGGCCAAGAAGTAGACGCCCTTCGCCTCCTTCACCACGACACCTTCGCGAAGCAGCGCACGCAGTGTCGTCTGCACCTGTCTGCGGACGTCCGGATGCGCGAAAGGGTCCAGGTAGCCGCGGCGCAACGCGAGGTCCTGGATCCGGGTCCAGTGCATCGGCGCCGGCTCCTCGGTGAGGACGGCGAGGACGGCGGCTCGCGGCTCCATCACGAGCCACGCGTCGCCGCGATCACGCGCTCGGCGAAGAGCTCGACCTGGTCGGGCTCGTGGATCGCGAACGGGAGGACCCAGGGCGACACGATGAGCTCGCCCACACCGAGCGACTCGAACGCGGCGACTCGCTCGAGGATCTGGTCGGGCGTGCCCGAGAGGGTGTCGGCCCGCCAGGAACCGTAGTCGTCGGCGGCCATCGCGTCCCCCGGCGCGGCCGCGCGGCCGCGGTCGAACGCCGCGTGCGCAGACGCTTCATCCTCCCCGATCAGGGAATACAGGCCCACCGACTGACCGAACGTCGCGGGATCGCGGCCGGTCGCATCACACGCCGCGTGGACATCGGACACCTTGCCGACGTACGCCTCTGGCGTGACGCGCCACACCATGTTCCACCCGTCAGCGAGCCGTGCCGCCAGCCGCAGCAGCCGGGGGCCTCCCTTGCCCCCCACCCAGAGCGCCGGTCCGCGTTCCGGCGCCGGCGCCAGGACGGCGTCGCGGAGCGTCACGGTCGGACCGTCATAGGTGACGGTTTCGCCCCCGAAGAGCCGCCGGATCACGTCGAGGGACTCCTCCAGCGCTTCGAAGCGCTCCCCCGCCGTGCCGAACCGGTACCCGAACGCGTCGAACTCCTCCCGCATCCAGCCGGCCCCCAGCCCCAGGTCGAGCCGGCCGTCGGAGAGCAGGTCGATCGACGCGGCGATCCTCGCGAGGAGCGCCGGATGGCGGAACGCGCTGCACAGGACCATGGTCCCGAGCCGAACCCGATGCGTGACGGCGGCGATGCCGGCGAGGGTCGTGAGCGGCTCGAGCGACGCGATCGGCGCGGGGTCCGCGCCGTACCTCGCGAACGAGTAGAAGAAGTGATCGGACACCCAGACCGAGTCGAACCCCAGGTCCTCTGCTCGCTTCGCCCAGGCCGCGACGGGGGAGAACGAGGTCTCGCCGGACGGGAGTGAGAACCCGTAGTGGGGCAGGGTCAGCCCGAAGCGCATCCCCCGAGGATAGTCAGGAGGTGGGCTCGTAGACGCTCAGCGTGCCACGTAGCAGGACGCGACCGCGGGCATCGCGAACCACGACGACGCTGACATCCGTCAGATCCTCGCTGAAGGTGGCGAAGTCCCCGCCTCCCCCTGCCTGATCGAGCGTTCCGATGTCACCCAAGACGAGCCGTGGCGACCCATCGGTCACGAGCTGGACCTGCAGCGGCAGCTGCCCCGGACGGAGGCCGGTCAGCCCATCGACCAGGACGAACGCGAGGTCGTCGCCCGACGGTGACAGGAGGACAAGCGCATCTCCTCGTCCCTCCTGCAAGCGGGGCGAGAGCAGCGTCGACACCTCGACGATGGCCTCGGGATCGAGTCCGGGGAGGTCCGCGAACACCTCTCGGAACCTTATGACGGCCTCCTGTTGCTGCTCCCGAGCGGCGTCGGCCTGCGCCTCAGCACGCTCGGCGCGTCCCGCCATCACGGCGCCCCAGCCGAGGCCGGAGAGCGCCAGCATCGCGGCCAGCGTGCCGGCGGCGGCAGCGCGGCTCCGCCGCGGCGCCGAGTCCCGCCGCCGACCCGCCGCGCTCCGCACGGCACCGACGACACGTTCCTCGAGGTCGGCCGGCGGCTCCACCGGTGCCACGCTGTAGGCCAGCGTGGCCGCGGCTCGTTGCAGCTCCGCCGCTTCCTTCCGACACGCGGCGCACCACTCGAGATGCCGATCGACCGCCGTCCGCTCGGCCTGGGGAAGGACACCGAGCGTCTGCTCGGTGAGCCGATCGCGAACGCTCAGGCAGTTCACACGTACTCCTTGCCCTCGTTCGCGCGCCGCACCTTGATCATCGCGGTGCGGAGACGGGTCTTCACGGTTCCGAGCGGCGTCCCGTCGGCCTCGGAGATCTCGCGAGCGGTCAGGCCTCGGAAGTACGCGCGGGTCAGCAGCCGGCGCTCCGCCTCCGTCAGCGACGCGAGCGCTCGCGTAGCCGCGTCACGCTCTTCGACCACGTCCTCCTCGTTCTCGCCGGGGGCGTCCGGAACCTCGTCGACCAACACGAGCGTCGGTCGCCGAGCGCCGGTCTCTCGGCGCAAGCGGTCCACGGCCAGGTTGTGCGCGATCGTCATGAGCCAGGTCGAGAGGCGTCCTCGCGCCGGGTCGAATCGCGCCGCCTTCCGCCAAGCGGTGAGGAAGACGTCCTGGGCGAGCTCTTCGGCCGCCTCACGGGATCCCAACAGACGCATGCCGAGTGAGAACACTGGCCGGCCGAACCTCGCGTAGAGGGCGCGGATCGCATCGTCGTCACCGGTGAGGAGTCCCTCCATCAGCTGCTCCTCCTCCCGGGGGAGGAGCGGGCCTTCGTGCCGAGCATCCACTCGGGTTCCTCTCGGTATACGGAGCCGTGGGCAACCGAAGCTTGCAGTGCCTTGCCCCGATGTTCCCACGGTTGCGCCGGGAGGGGAACCGCCCCGCCAACCAGGAGAACCGCCCGAACCGCGCGGGGTAGGCTGGCGCATCACAGGAAGAACATCCGCGCAGGAGCGCCGACGGTGATCGAGAGGTCGAGGACCGCCCGAATGGTGGCCGGCGGCGTGCTCCTCGCCTCCGGGCTCCTCTCAGGGCTCCTTCCCGGCCTCGCCTCTCGCTCCGCGTCCGCCGCCTCCGCTCGGCAGGCGGCCCCACCCCCGGTGATCCGCCTCTCGCTGGAGGGCGTGGTCGACCCGTTCGTCGCCGACTACCTTCGCGACGGCATCGAGGGCGCCGAGGGCGCGGCGGCCGTCCTGCTCACGATCGACACCCCCGGAGGCCTCGACTCCTCGATGCGCGAGATCATCAAGGCGATCGAGGGCTCCGCGACCCCGGTGATCTGCTACGTCGCGCCGCGAGGTGCGCGGGCGGCCTCGGCGGGAGCATTCATCCTGATGGCGTGCCACGTCGCCGCGATGGCGCCGGCGACGAACGTCGGGGCGTCCACGCCGGTCGGCCTCGGTGGGGTCACGCTCGCGCGCAAGATCGAGGAAGACGCGGCTGCGACGATCCGGAGTCTCGCGGACGATCGCGGACGCAACGGCGAGCTCGCGGAGACGTTCGTGACGGGATCGCGCAGCATCACGTCCCAGGAGGCGCTCGAGGGGAACGTGATCGATCTGATCGCGCCCACGGAGCGCGACCTCCTGGGGCAGGTGGAGGGCACGGCCGTCCTCCTCGCGGACGGGACCACCGCGACGCTCGAGACCACGAGCTCCCCGATCGAGGACCGACCGATGTCCCCGGGAGTCGGGTTCCTCCACGACCTGTTCGATCCGAACCTGGCCTTCATCTTCTTCTGGCTCGGTCTCGCGTTGCTGGTGCTCGAGCTCATCGTGCCCGGCCACGTCTTCAGCGGCACGGTGGGGACGATCTTCCTGCTGACCGCGATCGCCTCGTTCGGGTTCCTGCCCGTGCGGCTCATCGGGATCGCCCTGCTCGTCGCCTCCGTCGTGTTCTTCGTGGTCGAGCTGAAGGTGCCCGGTCTCGGGATCTGGTCGCTGGCGGGCATCGCATCTCTGATCCTTGGCGGGCTCGTCCTGTTCGATCCGGCCGGCGGGGTCCGTGTCTCTCCGTTCGCGATCGTGCCGGTCGCAGCCTTCATGGCGCTGTTCTTCGGGTTCGTGGTGTCGAAGGCCCTCGCGATGCGACATCTCCCGGCCGCACAGGGACCAGAGGCGATCGTCGGTCGCGAGGGCGTCGTGCTCGTGGGCGGGCTCGACCCCGAAGGCGTCGTGCGGGTGGCCGCCGAGGAGTGGAAGGCCACATCGCCGACGGGGACGATCCCCGAAGGATCGAGGATCCGCGTCGTGAGGCTCGACGGGTTGGTGCTCACCGTCGAGCCCGTGGCACCCGAGCACGCGCCCGCCGGCGGCGTCCTGCCGGCCCGAGAGGGGAAGACCTGATGGACTTCACGGATCCTGCGTTCATCGGCGTAGCCGTTGCCGTGTTCCTCGTGATCCTGTTCCTGGCCAACGCCGTCCGCATCGTGCCCGAATTCCAGCGGCTGGTCGTCTTCCGGTTGGGACGCCTCCTGGGTGTGAAGGGACCGGGTCTGATCCTGCTGATCCCGATCGTCGACAAAGGGGTGAAGGTCGACCTGCGGGAGTTCTATCTCGAGATCCCCAGGCAGGACTCGATCACGAAGGACAACGCGCCGATCGCCGTGGACTTCATCACGTTCTACAAGGTCGTCGACCCATCGATGAGCGTGGTCCAGGTGGGGAACTTCGCAGGAGCAGCCCAGGCGCTCGCGTCCACGACCCTTCGGGCCGTGATCGGCGACATCCCACTCGACGACGTGCTGGCCAAACGCGACGAGATCAACCAGATCCTTCGCGCGAAGCTCGACGAGGTCACCGAGCGGTGGGGCGTGAAGGTCACGAACGTCGAGATCCGCGAGATCATCCCGCCCCCAGGCGTGCAAGAGGCGATGACGCGGCAGATGTCCGCCGAGCGATCCCGGCGCGCGATCGTCCTGGAAGCCGACGGCACGAAGTCGGCCGCGATCACGGTGGCGGAGGGCAACAAGGCGTCGGCGATCCTGAACGCCGAGGGCAGCAAGGCGTCGGCGATCCTCACGGCCGAGGGCGAGCGACAGGCGGCGATCCTCCGCGCGGAGGGCTTCGCGCTGGCCCTGAAGACGATCAACGATCAGGCGATCACGGCGGACCAGAAGACGATGAGCCTGCAGTACCTCGATGCCCTCAAGCAGATCGGTGGCTCGCCTTCCTCCAAGATCGTCGTGCCCATGGAGCTGTCGGGCCTCGTCGCAGGCCTCGTCGCGGTGGCCGACCAGGCGAAGGGCAACGGGAGGGCCGCGGCCGAGTAGGCGTGCCGGGAACCGGTCGCCCTTCGTCGGTGTAGGCAGCCGTGAAGGGAAAGGCTCCCGTGGAGGGCCGACCACTGGAGGACGTCGAGCTCGCACGGCGGGCCCGCGAGGGTGACGACGCCGCGTACGGAGACCTGGTGAAGCGGTACGGGCAGATCGCCTTCCGTGTCGCCTGGCTCGTCACGCGCGATCGCGGTGAGGCGGAGGACGCAGTCCAGGAGGCGTTCGTGAAGGCCTATTACGCGCTCCCCCGTTTCCGGCCGGACTCCCCGTTCCGGCCGTGGCTGCTGAAGATCGTCGCCAACGAGGCGCGGAACCGCGCGCGATCCACGCGCCGTCGCCAGGGCCTCGCCCTGCGCGCGGCCGCGGTCTCCGACGGGGACGCGGCCCCGTCCCCGGAGACCGCGGTGCTGGCGGTCGCCGACCGGGAGACGCTCGTCGCTGCGCTGAACGCACTCCCGCCTCCGGACCGGGAAGTGATCGGGTACCGGTTCCTCCTCGGCCTGTCGGAGAGCGAGACGGCCGACGTGCTCGGCGTCCGCCAGGGGACGGCCAAATCCCGCCTCTCGAGGGCGATGGCTCGCCTGCGCGCGGTGTTGGAGGAGCCGGCATGAGCGAACGGCTCCGTTCGATGGGCGACGAGGACCTCGTGGCCGCTCTGTCCTCGCTGGACATCGAGTGGCCGTCCACCCCGGCGTTGCATGCGGTGGTGATGGCTCGCGCCACGTCGGAGCGGCCACCCATCGTGCGTCTCCCCTTGTCCCGTCCCAAGCGGATCATGCTCATCGCGGCGGCGACCGTGCTCCTGCTCGCCGGCGCTGCGGTCGCGGCGAAGATCGTCATCGATCTCGGCGGGGTGGTCCTCGAGGTCACGCCGAGTCGTCCGGGGACCCTGCCGACGCCCTCGATCGCTCCGACCGGCGGATCGGTGACCCTCGAGGAGGCCGCCGCCGTGCTCGGGCGGGAGATCCCCCTGCCCGCGGGGCTCGGCCGGCCCGACCGCGTCTGGGCGGACGAGGTCGTCACGGAGGAGGGAGAGGTCGACCGGGTCACGCTCGCCTGGCGAGCCCGGCAGGGCCTCCCGGAGATCTCGAACACTCGATACGGAGCCGTCCTGATGGTGTTCGAGGGCGACGCCAACCTGGCTTCGAAGGACCTGTACGAAAACACGGGCGTCCTGGAGTTCGAGACCCTCGACGGCGTCGACTACTACTGGACCACGGGCACCCACCTCCTCGAGCTGCTCACGAGCGAGGGTGTCGCGTACGTGCGCGTCGAGGGCAACGTGCTCCTGTGGCGAGACGGCCCCCACACGATGCGGCTGGAGACGTCCCTGCCGATGACCGAGGTTCTCGGGATGGCCGCGTCCGCGGGAACGCCCTGATCCCTTCCGGTGTAGCAGAGGCATCGGACGTCAGGAGGGATCGACATGAGGCGAGGGATGCTGCTCTGCACGATCGTGGTTCTCGCGGCCGTCGTGGGGATGCCCGGCGTGGCGTCGGCGGGCGGCGGCTGCCACGGGGGCGTCACGGAGAACGACGCGACCGGCCAGGAGGACGCGACCATCGAGATGGTCGACGCATGCTTCACGGCGACGGTCACGACCCTGGATCCCGGAGCATCGGTGACGTTCGTGAACATGGACGAGTTCGTCCACAACGTCGGCGGCAACCAGTGGGGCCACTTCGACGACCTCCACGAAGGGGATACCTTCCGGGTGTCCTTCGACGAAGCCGGCACGTACCCCTTCGCCTGCAGCTATCACCCGGGGATGACCGGCGCGATCGTCGTCGGCGGCGGCAAAGGTGTCGGGAACGGCGCGGGCATCACGGTCGAGCCGTTCGAGGCTCCGGCACCCGAGACCGTGACGCGCGTGGTCACCGCGAGCGGGGGCGTCTCGACAGCTTCCGTCGCGGTCGCCGCGATCATCGGCGGGCTGCTCGGGGCTGCGATCACCCTGGGGTTGACCCGTTCCATCTCGAGGAAGGTGCCTGCCGGAGTGCGTGAACCGATCTAGACGGGCAGGCTCAGCCCCACCTGCTGCATGGCGAGCTCGAAGTCGTGTCGGCTCGACACGGCTTCGAACGCTGCCTCCGTGCTGATCTTCCCCTCCTGGAGGAGCACCAACAGCGATTGGTCGAACGTCATCATCCCGTAGAAGGCGCCGTCGGCGACGACCTCCTCGATCTCGCTCGTGCGCTCCGGGTCGACGATCCGCTCGGCGATCCGTCCGTTGTTCACCAGGATCTCGAGGGTCGGCGTCCGGCCACCGTCGACCGTCGTGACGAGACGCTGGCAGATGATGCCGCGGAGCGTGCCGGCGAGCGCCAACCGCACCTGCTTCTGTTGGTACGGCGGGAAGAAGTCGATGACACGATTGACGGTCTCCGTGGCGTCGACCGTGTGGAGCGTGGACAGAACGAGGTGTCCGGTCTCGGCCGCCTGGATCGCAGCCCGCACGGTCTCCGTGTCCCGCATCTCGCCGATCAGGATGACGTCGGGATCCTGCCGCAGCGCCGCGCGCAAGGCCGAGAGGAAGTCCTGCGTGTCGTTGCCGATCTCACGCTGGTTGATCGAGGCCACTGCGTCGCGGTGGAGCACCTCGATCGGGTCCTCGATCGTGACGATGTGCACCGGCTTGGTCTCGTTGATGTAGCCGATCATCGCAGCGAGGGTCGTGGTCTTGCCGGATCCCGTGGGGCCGGTGACGAGGATCAGCCCTCGGTGCTCGTCGGCGAGACGCCGGACCGTGTCCGGCAACCCCATCTCCTCGAAGGTGGGCCCACCGAAACGGAGACGGCGGAGCACCATCGAGATCGAGCCTCGTTGCTTGAAGACGTTGGCGCGGAACCGGCCGACGTCTCGCAGCGAGTAGGCGAAGTCGATCTCCCCCGTCTTGTCGAACGCCTCCTTCCGGTCCGCCGGGATGATGCTCTCGGCGATCGCGGCGGTCTCTACCGGCGTGATCGGGTCGCGAGGCATCCTCTCCAACCCACCGGGCAGCCTGATCATCGGCGGCGAGCCGACCTTCACGTGCAGGTCCGAGCCCTGCCCGACCATGAGCTCCTTGAGCCAGCCGTCGAATTCCGCAACGGCGGAATCACTGTTCTCCACTGCGCCACACCTCGTCTCGAGCGATGGCCGCGCAACGCGTACCATCCGCGCGCGGTTCCTCTCTCTCCCATCGGCCCGTCGGTCGACCAACTTCAGCTCGACCGGTGAGTTGCCGTGCTCAGTCGCCGGCGACCACTCGGCAGACCGAGCTGCGCTCGACGAGGGGCTCGAACGCCTTCAGATGGAGGCGGGGGCGCGATCCTTCCAACATCCCCTCCAGCAGTCCTCTGTGCACCGAGCACACGAGCTCCCTGTGCTCCTCGAGCAGGTCCCGGAACGGACAGCCGCGCAGGGCGATCTCTACGGTGCGGGCCCCCTTGCGCCGGAAGCGCGGATCGAATCCCGCTTCGGCCAGTGCCTCTCTGAGCCCCGCAAGGTTCGGCCCCGGACGGCGCGCCCCCGGCGGCGGTGCGTGCCGGGTGACCAAGTAGTCCCCCCACTCTCGAGCGAGTGTGTGGGCACCCGCCCGAGCACGCGACCCGGTCGTGAGCGTCGCGAGGATGTCCGCGAGCAGGCGGTAGTCACGCCCCTCCCGGTCGCCCGAGGCCACGGCCGTGTAGACCGTCTGGGGGCGCCCCACGGCCGAGGGCCCTCGCCGCGTCTCCGACGCGACGAGGCCAGCGTCGGCGAGTCGACGCAGGTGTGGGCGGATCGTGTTCGCGTGCAGGCTCAACCGGGTGGCGAGCTCGCGAACGGGAACCGGGCGGCCGGACAGACGCAGGTACCGATAGAGCCGGTAGCGGGTGTCGTCCGCGAGGGCCTTGTGGATCTCGATCGGGGCCGGTTCGTTCATCTCCGCATCTCGTACGATGGGCTTTGCACGGTTCGCACCGTGTCAACCAGAGCTTAGACGTCTGACCCGAACGAGACCCAGGAACGAAGCCAGGCACCCGCCACTCGATGGGAGGAGAGCCCGTGGCCACGGAAGCGCAGGTCCGGGAGGCCCTGAAGGGCGTCCGGGATCCCGAGATCGGCCGTCCGATCGACGAGATCGGGATGTTGCGATCCGTCGAGGTGGACGCCGGCGTCGTCCGCGTCCACGTCCTGCTGACCATCGAGGGATGTCCGCTCAAGGATCGGATCACGAGCGATGTGACGGCGGCCGTCCAACCGCTCGAGGGCGTGGAGCGCGTCGAGGTTGAGCTCACGCCGATGAGCTCGGAAGAACGGGAGAAGCTCGTCTCGGGCCTCCGCGGGGGGCAACCCGCCGCGCCGGAGACCACGATCGCGTTCCCGCCGCAGACCGCGATCATCGCGATCGCGTCGGGCAAGGGCGGCGTCGGCAAGTCCAGCGTCACGGTGAACCTGGCCGCGGCGCTCGCCAAGACCGGTCGGTCGGTCGGCGTGCTGGACGCCGACGTGTGGGGCTTCAGCGTTCCGCGGATGCTGGGCGCGGTCGGCAAACCCGTCGGATTCAACGACATGATCCTGCCGCTGGAGGCCCACGGGGTGAAGGTGATCTCGATGGGCCATTTCGTGCCCGAGGAGACACCCGTGATCTGGCGCGGCCCGATGCTGCACAAGGCGATCCAGCAGTTCCTCGGGGACGTCTGGTGGGGCGACCTCGACTTCCTGCTCTGCGACCTGCCGCCGGGCACCGGCGACGTGTCGATCTCGCTCGCCTCGTTCATCCCCGGTGCGTCCATGCTCGTGGTGACGACGCCGCAGGACGCGGCGCGCAAGGTGGCCGAGCGCGCGGGCAAGATGGCCGAGCGCACGAACCTTCGACCGCTGGGCGTCATCGAGAACATGTCGTGGTACGCGTGCCCCCACTGCGGCGAGCGCGAGACGATCTTCGGCGAGGGCGGCGGTCGCGAGGCCGCCGAGACGCTCGGGATCCCGCTGATGGCGCAGGTGCCGCTCGTGCCCGCGCTCCGCGCCGGTGGCGACGAAGGCGTGCCGATCGTGGTCTCGGATCCGGACTCCCCCGCCGCCGTCGCGTTGAGCGATGCAGCCGAGGCGGTCGTCCGCGCGACGAAGTCGAAGGTCGGCAAGCCGCTCCAGCTGATGGCTCGCTAGCGCAGCATCTGCAGCCGCGACTCCGTATGCTCGCGCGATGGACGTGCTCTCGTACCGTCCGGACCGCTCGGAGTTCGCGTGGACCTTCGGCGGCGTGCCGCCCGTGCGGACGGTCAGGCCGGGCGACATCCTCGAGCTGTGGACGGAGGACGCGTTCGGGGGCAAGGTCCGCGGGCCGGACGACCACGTCTCGCGCGTGATCGAGTTCCCCTTCGTGAATCCGCAGACCGGACCGTTCTTCGTGGAGGGAGCCGAGCCGGGAGACACCCTGGCGATCCACTTCATCTCGATCGAGCCGTCCCGCGACTGGGCCGCATCCTGCACGGTGCCGCTGTTCGGGGCGCTCACGGCCACAACTCGGACGGCGATGCTGCACGACCCGCTCCCGGAGCGCGTCTGGATCTACGAGGTGGACCGGGACGCGCGGACCGTGGCCTACCACGCGACCGAAGGCGATCACACCGCGACCCTGCCCCTCGATCCGATGCACGGCACGGTGGGTGTCGCCCCGGCGGCGTTCGAGGCCCGGTCCTCGCTCGTCCCTGACGCGCACGGCGGGAACATGGACACGCCGGAGATGCGGGCGGGGGTCACCTGCTACCTCGGAGTGAACGTCGAGGGGGCCCTGTTCTCGATCGGCGATGGACACTGCCGGCAGGGCGAAGGAGAGACCTGCGGCGTCGCGGTGGAGGCCGCCATGGACACGGTCATCGCGGTCGACGTCGTGAAGGGCCGCCCGACGCCCTGGCCTCGACTCGAGAGCGACACCCATCTGATGTCGACGGGCTCGGCCCGTCCCCTCGAAGACGCGTTCCGCATCGCCCACGCGGACCTCGTGTCCTGGATGGGCGACGAGTTCGGGCTCGAGGCGCTCGACGCCTATCAGCTGCTGACGCAGGTCAGCGAATCGCCCGTCGCCAACGTCGTGGACCCGAACTACACGTTCCTCACGAAGGTGCGGAAGGAGTACCTGCCCCGCGTGGATACCTACGACGGTGTCCACGCGCGACTGCGAGATACCGCCGTTCGCTACCGAGGCTGAGGGTCAGGACGTCGAGACGGGCTCGACGTCGTCCGGGATCGGATCCCCCCGGCCGGGCGTGGTGGCGCCCGGTGGTTTCGAGGCGGCCCACACGATCAGGAAGCCCGCCGCGACGATAGCCACCGTGAGCGCCGTCCACTGAGACCCGGTGAACGGGCCGAAGCGCTTGTCGATCCGAAGCGAGTCCTCGAGCAGCCGGATGCAGCCGTAGGACAGCGCGAACACGAGCGTGGCGACGCCCTCCCGGCGTGGGGAGCCGATGAACCACCACAGGAACGCGAACAGAAGGCCGGCGAGCAGCATGTCGTAGAGAGCCGTCTGGTGGACGCCGATCCCGCGTGCGACGATCTCGCCTCCATCGCGGAGAACGGCCTGCGTGCGGTCGATCGTCTGGGTGAAGGTGCCCTGCAGGACCGCCGTGCATCGACCGCCGGTGTCGGCGATCTCCGGCGTGCAGGAGAACGGCGGGGCGAGCGTTCCACCCTCGTACGTCCACGCAAGCAGCCACGACGTCGGCTTGCCCAGGTGGTCGCCGATGATCAGGTCGCCGAGACGACCCACCGAGATGCCGAGCGCGAGTCCCGGGACGATCGCGTCGGCGATCTGGAAGAACCGGAAGCGATACGCCTGACGTTTGATGTTGACCGCGTTCGCGATCGTGGCCCCGGCGATGCCGCCGAGCAGCGAGATCCCGCCCTTCCAGATCTGGACCCACTCGAGGGGGCTCTCGAACTCGGAGACGTGCGCGATCACGTAGGCGACGCGCGCGCCGACCACGGCCCCGATCAGGGACCAGAACACCACGGAGTTCGCGGCCTCCACGGGAACGCCGCGACGGACCGCGAGCTTCGTGAAGAGCCAGGCGCCGACCATGAAGCCGACGGCGATGCCGAGCCCGTGCGGGGAGATCGCGATGTCGCCGAGGCGGAACCGGTCGAGCACGGGCCAGCCGACGGACGCGAGGAAGGCGGGCATCGACGAAGTCTATCCACGGCCTGTTCGGCCGCGGAGGCCCACTCCGGCGCTTGGCCAGAGGCTGGCGACGGCTCGGCCGAAGAGGAAGCCACTCGCCACGTCGCTCGGGTAGTGGACGCCGAGTGAGACGCGGGACGCGGCGACCGACGCGTCCAGACCAGTGAGCGCCACGCGCCCGATGACGCCGATCCCGAGCTCGCGGGCCGCGACGCGCGTGAACGTGGTGAGCACCGCCGGGTGGCTGGAGGGCCACGACGTTCCGTGGGGCTCCGCGATCATCCGGCGGGTCCCCTCCGGGTCCGAATGGAACGGGCGTGGCCGATCCACGACCCGCTTCAGACCCTGGAGGAGGAGCCAGGTGGCGCCCGCGCCCGTCAGGGCGCGGGCGCCCTCGCGCCGCCGGCCGGCGAGCGCGAGCGCGCCGGCCGCGGCGGCGGCCGCGTACAGCGATCCCAACTCCGTGACCCCTCCGAAGAAGCGGTCGGCGCCCTCGCCGTGCTCCGCGTTCGCCGCCGCGAACAGGTTCTGGTCGAACTCCCGCCCGTCCTCGGTGCGGAGGGCGGCGTGCCCGATGAGCGCGCCTCCCGCGGCGAGCAGGGCCGCCCACACGATCCGTCCCGTCTTCATCGGCCGCCCATCATGCGACAATCGGCTCGTCGACGACTCGAACGACCTTGGGAGGACCGACACCCGTGCGACGCGACCCGGATGATCCGAACGATGCGGTCCCGGAAGGGAAGCCCTCCTTCGACTACCGCCGAGAGGGCTTGGGGGGCAAGGCGACCGCACTCATCGCCGCCGGTGTCCTCCTGCTGATTTTCTTCCTCCAGAACCTCGACGCTGCGAACATCGACTTCCTCTTCTGGGACTGGGATGTGGCGATCGCGTTGGCGATCGGCATCGCGGCCGCGCTCGGCTTCGTCCTCGGGTGGGGGTTCGCTTGGGTCCGGAGACGAGCCAAGAGGGATCGGACACCCTCGAGGGATTAGCCGCCTTCGATCTGCCGCTTCTGGCCGAGCGTCCCGTGCTTGATCCCCAGCTGCGCCCCGCCGACCGCGTTCAGCCCCGCGGCCACGAGCCTGCCGAGGGGTCCGCGGAACCGGTACGTGACCTCATGGCGGAGGAGGCTCCGCTCCCGCGGCAGCCTGGCGATCGAGGTCTCGATCGTCGCATCGAGGGGACCCCGCAATCGGATCGTGGCGTGGGAAGGGGGCTCCCAGCGGAGGATCTCGCCGCGGACCCTCACCCGCACCCCCATGAAGGCCATCACCACCGAGTAGGTGGAATCCTCTTCGAGGCCCTCGTCGGGGACCTGCACGCTCACCACGTGCCGCTCCCAGTGCGGGATGTTGGCGGGATCGCTCACCACCTCCCATACGCGCTCCGGCGACGCCTCGATCTCGACCGAGAACTCCGCGGTGCTCATGCGACGTCGGCGCTGCCGCTCGACCAGCCGCGCCACCACACCGCGCGCGATGGCGCCAGCCGCACCAGGGCGCCGGCGTCGGGATCGATCTCCGTGGCGAGCTCACGGGCGGTCTTGGCCCCGCTCCCGAGCTCGTCGAGGAGGTAGATCGACGCCGTGCCCTGCAGCATCGCGCCGACCATGTCCCGGGCCCGCCACGACGATGCCTCGTCCGCCGTGAGCGCCGCGGGCGCGTCGGGGCCCGCGACCGCGAGCGCGATCGTTTCGGCGGGGAGCGCGGCGTAGAGCGCGTGCTCGTCGGCCCGCCATCGCGCCGGGACCACGACGGGGCCGCGGTCTCCGGTCAAGGTCAGGGCGCCTTCGCCGTTCGCGCCGAGGAGCTGTCGCACCTCGCGCGGCAGCACGGCGAGCGGGTCGTCGCCCCTGGCGGACCTGCGGAAGGTGCCGTGGGACGTCGACGTCCCCGCCCAGCGGCTCTTCCCCGCCTGCACCCCCTCGGCGTCGACCAGTGCCGTTCGTGCGAGCTCGATGCCGACGAAGACACGACCCGGCGGTGCCCAGGCGAACGGCACCTGCTTGGCGTCGATCGCGTAGCCCGCGAAGAACCGCGCGTTCTTCCGGCTGAACGCGGCCGTCGCTCGAGCGATCGACGTGGCACCGGCCACGGCGTCGCCCCAGGTGTTCCGGTCGAGCGCGTCGTAGAGCTTCGCCGTGCCGGTGAACGCCACCGCCAGGTCTCCGTGGCGGACGAGCCCGGCCGCCGAGGGGTCCGCCTTCCAGGCGCGGGTCTTCACCGATCGCCGCGAGGTCGTGAACCAGAGCCGGCCGCCCGAGTAGGCGAACACGAGCGGCGTGCAGTGGGGACCGGCCGGCCCGGTCGTCGCCACGGCACAGAAAGACCCCTGCTCCAAGACGTTCTGCACCGCGGTGGACAGGAAGCTCATGAGGGCACCTTGCCACGCGCCGCCCGCGGCGGCCACAGGAGCATGAGGCTCGTCCACACCAGATGGCTCGCCACGGCAGCACCGACATCGCGGACCGATCCGAGCACGGTCCAGAGCGCACCGCCGACGACCGCGGCGGCGAGGATCGAGAGGTTCCGGAGGACCGCGTTGGCGACGACGTAGCCGAGCCAGGCGAGACCGGCACCGACCGCCACCGACGTGATCTCCTGCAGCTCCGAGAGCACGAGGCCCCGCCAGAAGAGCTCCTCGCCCGGGATCGCGATGGCCAGGGTCAGCACCCAGACCGCTGTCCCGGGGACTTCCTGCGACCGTCCGTAGACGTCGCTCACCGATGAGGCGAACGAGGGGATCCGCTCCAGGAGGCTCGCCACCACCACGCGGGTCGCACCGTACAGAGCGGCACCGGAGCCGGCCCCGATGAGCAGCGACGAGACCTCGATCGACCCCGGGACGCCGACGAGCACCGCGGCGACCCCGAGGATCGCGAACGTCGCCGAGGTGGCGGGCCAGAAGGGCACGCGTCGAGCGGAGATCGACCACCACATCGCCGCCTGCGCGAGCACGCCCGCAGCGACGACCGCGGCGACCATCACCTCGGCCCGAAGGACGAGTCGAGGAATCGCGTCTTCACCGCCACCTCGGCGGTGAACGCCGTCACGACGGCGAGGTAGTAGAAGCCGGTGGCGGACTGCACGGCCGAGGCACGTTCGCCCTTCAGCACCGCGTTCACGAACCCCGCGATCAGCCCCGTGGCCGCCACCATCCCCAGGGCGATCCAGGGCGCGAGCGCGCCCACCGTGAGCAACGGGTTGATCGCCGCCGAGGTCTCCACGCCCGTGAATCCGGCGCTGATCACGGCGACGGCCGCGGCCACCACGGACGCCAGCAGGGCCATCGTCATGCGGTCGATCGGACGGCGGGGGAGCCTCCGATCCGTCAGGTACCAGTGGCCGAGGAGCAGGCCATCCGTCGACGCACCCAGCATCGCCGCGCCCGCGGCGAGCTGGAACACGGCGAGTCCGAAAGACTGGCGGCCGGCGCCGCCCATCCACAGGAGCACGGCGAGCCACGCGGGGACGCTCAGCCACCCGACGGCGCGGGCGACAGCGGGCTGGCGGAGGAACAGCAGCGCGGTCCAGAGCACGGTCGCCGCACCTGCCACGACCGTCGTCGCCCGCACAACCTCTTCCGCGGGGAACCGTTCCACGACGGCCGCCTCGACGGACAGCCACGTGAGGATGGCGAGCACAGTCAGGATCGCGCCGAGCAACTTGAAGAACCCCGGCTTCACTTCGGTCCAGAGCGGCCCCACCCACAGGAACACCGTGGCTCCCGCCACCGCCTCGGCCAGGACGAGTGCCATGACGCCCGCGACCCCGGTCACGACCCGCCCGTCCGCATCGCGCGGAGTCTATCGGCGGCCTTGCGTTGGACCGGTCGCGGGTAGGCTCCCACGTCGATGGCCGACTGGCGCACATACGACAGCGTGGCGGAGCTCTACGGCCGCGTGCACGCACCTCGATTCGCGGAGGCGGCCCAGGACCTCGTGCGCGCGCTCGAGATCGTCGAGGGCGACCGCGTGCTGGACGTGGGCACCGGGACCGGGGTCGGCGTCGAGGCTGTCATGAACGTCGCCGCCACCGCGGTCGGCGTCGATCGCTCGCTCGCCATGCTCGCGGTGGGACACCGCGAGCATCCGTCGCTCCCTCTGCTCGCCGCACAGGTGGTGGACCTCCCCTTCCGCGACCGAACGTTCGACGTGGTGATGGGCAACTTCGTCCTGGCGCACTTCGTGAAGGTGGAGACGGCGTTGTTCGACGTCCGCCGTGTGCTGCGACCGGACGGGAGGGTCGGCTTCACGGCGTGGGCCGACGGGAAGGACGCGTTCCAGGACGCGTGGCTCGAGCTCGTGGAGAACGTGGTGCCGCGCGACATGCTGGCACCCGCCTACGCGGCAGCCGCCCCCGGCCACGAGCGCCTCAAGCACGCCGAGGCGATCGTGGAGACCCTCCGCCAGGCGGGGTTCCGCCACGTCAGAGCCGAGCGGAGGCGGTACCAGTGGACCTACGCACGGGACGAGCTCGTGGAAGGCCTCGGCACATGGACCGTGGGCCGCTTCGTCCGCGAGATGCTCGGCGAGAGCGGTTGGGCATCGCTCATGGAGCGCACGCGTGCGGTGTTCGCGGATCGTTTCCCGGATCCACTGAACGACTTCCGAGACGTGCTCGTCGCGGTCGGTGATCTCCCGGGCTGAGGTCAGCTGAGGTCGAGGACCCGGAACTCCTCGGCGTGCTCGACGCCGATCTTCTCGCCCGCCTCCACGGCGTCCTTCCCCAGGAACTCCTCGAAGAAGCGGATCCCTTCTTCCAGCTGGCTGGCGTGCTTCGCCAAGGCGTCCACCTTCGTGGCGAGGAAACCGCTGATGTCCTCCACGTGGTTCGGTTCGTGCGACCAACCGAGCCAGATGTCGAACACGTCCTGCACGTGCAGGTCGTGGAGCTGCTCCGGGAAGAAGTGCGGGTTGCCGCTGCCCGGGTAGGCGGCATCGAGCGCGACGAAGCCCGAGACACGATGGTCCGAGTGGTTGTAGTACCGGTTCTCGAAGAACACGGTGGTCGGATCGCAGGCGACGACCGTCTCGGCCCTGACCTCGCGGATCCGGCGAACGACGTCCTCGCGAACCTCCTCCGTGTTCTCGAGCTCGCTGTCGTGGACCGACCCGACACGGACGCTCGTCAGGCCGAGGACCCGCGCTGCCTCGTCGGTCTCCCGCAGCCGCGTCGCCGCCAGCTCGGCTCGATCCAGCTCCGGGTCCTGCGAGCCGCGATCGCCGTTGGTGAGGATCAAGAGATGGACCTCACGTCCGGCGGCGGCCCACTTCGCCAGGATCCCGCCGGCACAGATCTCGGCGTCGTCGGGATGGGCGAAGATGCCCAGGACCGGCCCCGTCCGCGGAGCCGGTTCGTCCCGGCTCACGCCGCTCGATCGAGCACGAACCGGACGAGCGCGCGGACGGGGACGCCCGTCGCGCCCTTCGGACCCAGGTCGTTGCCCTTCTCGGAGAAGGCCGGGCCGGCGATGTCGAGGTGCACCCAAGGAACATCGCCGACGAACTCCGCGAGGAACCAGGCCGCCGTGATCGCCCCGCCCCATCGATCGCCGATGTTCTTGATGTCGGCGATGTTGGAGTCGATCAGACGGCGATACTCCTCGTGGAGCGGGAGCGGCCAGATCCAGTCGCCGGTCAATCGGCCCGCCTTGACGATCTCGTCGACGAGCGCATCGTCGTTGCCCATCGCGCCCGTGATGTCCGTGCCGAGCGCCACCATGCACGCGCCGGTGAGCGTCGCGGTGTCGATGATGCACACGGGCTTCTTCTCGGCGAGGAGCGCGAGGGCGTCCGCGAGGATCAGCCGTCCCTCGGCGTCGGTGTTCAGGACCTCCGAGGTCGTTCCCCCGTAGTGGCGGATCACGTCGCCGGGCTTCTGCGCCGCACCGCCCGGCATGTTCTCCGCCGAGGGGATCGCTGCGACGACATTGATCTTCGGTTTCAGCCGCGCGATCGCCTTCATCGTGGCGAGGATCGAGGCCGCGCCGCCCATGTCGATCTTCATGGTCTCCATCCCCTTGGCGTCCTTGATCGACAGACCGCCGGAATCGAAGGCGATCCCCTTCCCGGTCAGGGCGATCGGGGTGGAAGCGCCGTCTCCCGTGTACGTCAGCTCGATCAGGCGTGGCGGGTTCACGCTCCCCTGCCCCACACCGAGGATCCCTCCGAACCCCCGCTTCCTCAGCTCGGCCTCCGTCCACACCTTGCAGGTGAGCCCCTCCGCCTTCGCCATCTTCTGCGCCTCGCGGGCGAGGGCGGCGGGAGGGAGGTCGCCGGCCGGGGTGTTCACGAGATCGCGCGCCCACGACACCGCGTCCACGAGGACCTCGGCGTGACGGGCGGCCTGCCTGCCCGCCTTCGCGTCGGCCTTGCCCGTCCCGACCAGGGTGACCTTCTTGAGCGGGGTGTGCTCGGTCTTCGACTTGTACCGGTCGAAGCGGTACGCGCCGAGTCCGAGCCCCTCCGCGGCGGCCTGGACCAGTTCCCCGGTCTCGCCCTTCGCCGCCTGAGGGAACGTCGTTGCCGCGTGCCCGAACCGACCGACCGAGGAGGCCACCCGGCCCAGCGCCTTCCGCATCGCGGCCGTGTCGAAGTTCCCGCGCTCACCCACGCCGTGGAGCAACACGGCACCGGCGGCGAATCGATCCCCGTTCCGCTTCGTGACCAACAAGGACTCACCCTTCTTCCCGGTGAGCTTCGCGTCCTTGTACGCCTGCTGGAGACCGGTCTCCTTGACACCGGGACCGAACTCCGGCCCCTGGAAGACCGGCAGGATCAGGACCCCCGCCTTCACCTCCGCCGGTGCATCCGTGGAGAACGAGAACGTGGTCACAGCGCGCAGCCTCCTTCGTTCGGCCTAGAGCAGGAGCGGCAGTGTAGCCACCGAACGCAACCGGGGACATCGGTACGCTGACGCTCGTGAAGACCCTCGACATCCGGGACCTGGTGGCGTTCTCGGACGACGAGCCGCGGCGGCGAACGCTGCTGGAGGGAGCGCACCTCTGGTCCGAGGTCATCTGCCTCCAGGGGTCGCAGGGGATCGGGCCGGTCCGCGACGACGGCGCAGACGGGCTCCTCGTGGTGCTCGCCGGCGAGGTGGCGACGCAGGTCGGGAAGGGACGAGCTCGGATGAAACAGTGGGGGGCCGTCGACGTGCCGGCCGGACAGGACCTGACCGTGCGCAACGCCTCCGACGACCCGTCCGTCGTGCTGCTGGTGGTCGCCCCGCCCCCGGACGCATGAGCTGGTGGGCTCCGGTCCAGGGACGGCGGGGCTAGGCTTCGGCGATGGCGCGTGGGGCGGCGGTGGCGGCGACGCTGGCGACCGCCCGAGGGCCGCTCCCCGTGAGCGGCGTCGCCGCCACCGCCGCGGTCTTCTCACCCGGCGGCGTGGCCTGGGACGACGACGGGATCGTGACGTTCGTCGGCGACGCGGACGGCCTCCCGTCGGAGCCCGTGACGATGGGCAGGGTCGACGAAGGAACGATCGTTCCGGGCTTCGTCGACTGCCACGTGCACCTACCGTTCGTCGGATGGCGCGCGGACGAGTTCGAAGCCCGCCTCGCCGGCGTGTCGTATCGAGACCTCCACGGACGGGAGGGCGGGATCTACCGCAGCGCTCGCATGCTGGCCGAGGCCGAGGACGACGAGGTACTCGCGTTCTCGAAGTCCCTCATGCTCGAGATGGTCGCGCTCGGTACGACCGCGACCGAGCTGAAGACCGGATACGGGCTGTCGGTCGAGGGTGAGCTCCGTCAGCTCCGGCTCGCTCGTCGGCTCGCCGAGGCGGCGCCGCAGACGTGCCGGGTCACGCTGCTCGCGTGTCACGCGGTGCCCGAGGGCTGGTCCCGCGAGGACTGGGTACGTGCGGCGTGCGAGGAGCTGCTTCCCGCTGCCGCGGCGGAGGGGCTCGCCGATGCGGTCGACATCTACGTCGAGGACATCGCGTTCTCGCTCGATGACCTGCAGCGGGTGGGGACGGCGGCCTCGGCCGCCGAGCTGCCGCTCCGCGTGCACGCCGACCAGCTGGGTCAGAGCGGGGCGGCCGAGGCCGCCGCGGGGCTCGGGGCACGGAGCGCCGATCACCTGAATCACGTGAGCGACGCGGGGATCGCCGCTCTTGGCAGAGGGAGGACGGCCGCGGTCCTCTTGCCCGCCTCCACGTTCACCCTCCGTGCGGCCCCGGCGCCCGTCGCTGCGCTCCGGGACGCCGGCGCCGCTCTCGCGATCGCCACCGACCTCAACCCGGGCACCTCACCGATCTCCTCGATGCCCGAGGCGATCGCGTTCGCGTGCTCGCTCTACGGGATGACCCCGCTCGAGGCCCTGACCGCGGCCACCGCGAACCCGGCATGGGTGCTCGGTCTCGATGCAGAACTCGGGACGCTGGAGCCGGGCAAGCGCGCCGACCTGGTGCTGCTCGACGGTCCGTCGTTCGCCCATGTGCCGTACCGGCCCGGCCACGATCCGGCAACGGCCACGGTGATCGGCGGCGAGCCGGTGGACCGGGTTCGCTAGCCGAGCGGTCCGGTCACGGTCTCCGCGGCCGCGGCCAGCTCGCCGGCGCGCACGAGGTTGACCGCGGCCGCGATGTCGGGACCGAACTCGCGGTCCGCATCGTAGAAAGGGACCGCCGCTCGCAGCGCGTGTCGCACGGCGAGCGTGGCCGGACCCGGTTCGAGGGGCGCCCGAAGGTCGAGCGCCTGCGCGGCCCCCAGCGCCTCGAGCGCCAAGACCGTCTCGGCATTCGCAGCGACCTCCCTCGCGTGCCGAGCGGCCGTCATCCCCATCGAGACGTGATCCTCCTGACCGGCCGACGATGGGATCGAGTCGACCGATGCCGGGTGGGCGAGCGACTTCGACTCGGAGACGAGCGAGGCCGCCGTGTACTGGACGAGCATGAACCCGCTGTTCAGTCCGCTCTCCGGTACGAGGAAGGCCGGCAGCCCGTTCGAGAGCGCGGGATCGAGCAATCGGTACAAGCGACGCTCGCTGATGCTCGCGAGCCCGACGGTCGCGAGCGCCAGCGCGTCCATCGCGACCGCGAGCGGCTGCCCGTGGAAGTTCCCTCCCGACACGATGTCGCCGTCGTCGGACAGCACGATCGGGTTGTCCGACACGGCGTTCAGCTCTATCTCGAGCACGCCACGCGCGAACGTCAGCACGTCACGCGTGGCCCCGTGGACCTGTGGCGCGCAGCGGAGCGAATACGCGTCCTGCACGAGGTGCTCGCTGTCGCGGTGTGACGCGAGGATCGGCGAACCCTCCAGGAGCAATCGGAGGTTCGAGGCGCTCGCTGCCTGCCCCGGATGGGGACGGAGGCGTTGCAGCCGGAAGTCGAAGGGGGCGTCCGTGCCCAGGGCCGCCTCGATCGTCATCGCTGCGACCACGTCCGCGGTCCGGGCGAGCAACGAGAGTCGTTCGGCCGCGATCGCTCCGATCGCGAGCATGCCCTGAGTGCCGTTCACGAGGGCGAGGCCCTCCTTGGCCTCGAGCTGCAGGGGCGCGAGGTGTGCTCGTCGGAACGCGTCCGTCGCGGGCTCGGCGCCGGTCTCGGTCAGTACCTGCCCGGCGCCGATCAACGGGAGCGCGAGGTTCGCCAGCGGCGCCAGGTCTCCGGAAGCACCCAGGGATCCTTGCTCCGGCACCACCGGGATCACATCGGCGTTCAGCATCGCCACCATCAGATCGATGAGTTCGGGGCGAACACCGGAATGACCGAGCGCCAGGACGTGGGCGCGGAGGAGGAGCATCGCTCGCGCTTCGTCTCGTGGGAGCGGACGCCCGACCGCCGTCGCGTGCGACCGGACGATCCCGTGCTGCAGGTCGGATGCCTTCGAGGGGTCGACCCGCACGCTGGCCAGCGCGCCGAAGCCGGTGGTGACGCCGTAGACGACGTCGCCCGAGGCGACGGCGTCGTCGACGACGGTCCGAGCGGCGGCAACCCGCTGACGTGCGCTGATGGGGAACGTGACGTGGGCGCCGGCCGCGACCGCGGCCACGTCTGCCAGCGTGAGCGCCTCCCCGATCGCCACCGTCACGGCTGCGAAGGCTACTACCGGAGGTCGGCGCCGATGGTCCGAGCGCTAGAGGGCGCGCTTGAGCATCTCGAGCAACGACACGAGTGGACCGGTGTCCTGCATCACGTAGAAGTGCGCCAGAGGCACGCCCTGCTCGAACAGCTGGATAGTCTGCTCGTAGGCCCACTTGATCCCGACATCGGCGACCCGATCGTCATCCACCGCGGCGACCTCCCCGACGAGCGCCTCTGGCACCGACACGTTGAACGTCCGAGGGATGCTCGTGACGTGCGAGCGCCGTGTGAGGATCTTCAGGCCCGGGACGATCGGGATCGTCACGCCCTGATCGCGCGCGGACTTGACGAACCGGAAGAAGACCTCGTTGTCGTAGAAGAGTTGCGTCACCGCGTACGCAGCCCCGGCATGCTCCTTCTCGACGAGGACGGCGATATCCCGCTCGAGGTTCGGCGCCTCCGCGTGTTTCTCCGGATACGCCGCCACCCCGATGCAGAAATCCGTCGGCGTGGATTCCGCGAGCTCCTCGAGGTACTCGCCGCGATTCATCGCGGCTACCTGGCCCACGAGCTCGAGGGCGCCGTCGTTCGCGCTGCGGCCCTCGGCCGGAGTGCGCCGCTCACCGTCCCCGCGGATCGCGAGGACGTTCTCGATCCCCAGGTAGTTCAACTCGATCAGCGCGTCCTCGGTCTCCTCGCGCGTGAACCCGTTGCACAGCACGTGGGGCACGGGATCGATGTCGAATCGGTACTTGATCGCGGCGCAGAGGCCGAACGTGCCCGGCGCCTTGCGCGTGACGCGCCTGCGGAACGTGCCCCCTGGCACCTCGTCCCAGACCGTCTCCCCCGCGTGGCTCGTGATGTCGATGAACGGCGGTTCGTAGGGCAGGAGCGACGAGACCGCGGCGTAGATGCGTTCCACGTTGCCGCCTCGCCGTGGCGGGATGATCTCGACGCTCACCAGCGGCTTCGTTGCGTTCGCGAGATGCTCGATGACCTTCACGTCGCGAGCCTACCGGCCCGACGCCGGTGGATCCGTATCACTCGCGCCACGGGAGGCGGACGCCTCGGGCGGCCGCCACCTCGAGCGCGCGCTCGTATCCCGCGTCCGCGTGACGGATCACGCCCGTGCCGGGGTCGGTGGTGAGGACGCGCTCCAGGCGTGCGGCCGCGTTCTGCGAGCCGTCGGCGACGACCACCATCCCCGCGTGGATCGACATCCCGATCCCCACGCCGCCGCCGTGGTGCACGCTCACCCAGTGCGCACCGGCCGCCGTGTTGATCAAGGCATTCAGGATCGGCCAGTCGGCGATCGCGTCCGAGCCGTCCTTCATGTCCTCGGTCTCCCGGTACGGCGAGGCAACGGACCCGCTGTCGAGATGGTCGCGCCCGATCACGATCGGCGCCGAGAGCTCACCGCTCGCGACCATCTCGTTGAATCGCAACCCCGCCTTAGCGCGCTGCCCGTAGCCGAGCCAACAGATACGGGCCGGGAGGCCCTGGAACGCGACCCGCTCATGCGCCATGTGGAGCCATCGGACGAGTCGCTCGTCCTCCGGGAACAGCTCTCCTACCGCGCGGTCCGTCTTGAGGATGTCCTCCGGGTCGCCCGAGAGCGCGGCCCACCGGAACGGTCCCTTGCCCTCGCAGAACATCGGGCGGACGAACGCAGGCACGAACCCGGGGTAGGCGTACGCGCGATCGAAGCCTCCCGCCTCGGCGCCCGCCCGCAGGTTGTTCCCGTAATCGAAGACCACCGACCCGGCGTCGAGGAACCCCACCATCGCGTCCACGTGGCGGGCCATCGAGGCGTGAGAACGGCGCTGGTACTCATCGGGGTCAGCTTCCCGGAGCGAGGCTGCCTGCTCGAGGGTGAGACCGGCGGGCACGTAGCCCGCGAGCGGATCGTGCGCACTCGTCTGGTCGGTCACGATCTCGGGGCGGAAGCCGCGCGCGAGCAGCTCGGGCTCCACGTCGGAGCAGTTGCCGAGCAATCCGATCGAGAGCGGTTCGCGTTCGGTGCGGGCTTCCTCGGCCCAGCCGAGCGCCTCGTCGATCGACGCCGTCTCACGATCGAGGTAGCTCGTCTTGATCCGACGCTCGATGCGCGTCGGGTCGACCTCGATGCAGAGGGCCACGCCGCCGTTCATCGTGACGGCGAGCGGTTGTGCGCCGCCCATGCCCCCGAGCCCGCCGGTGAGCGTGATCGTTCCGGCGAGGGTGCCACCGAACCGCTGCGCCGCGCACTCGGCGAGGGTCTCGTACGTGCCCTGGAGGATCCCCTGGGTCCCGATGTAGATCCAGGACCCCGCGGTCATCTGGCCGTACATCGTGAGACCGGCGTGCTCGAGCTCGCGGAACGTGTCCCAGTCCGCCCACTTGGGGACGAGCATGGCGTTGGAGATCAGGACCCGTGGGGCCATCTCGTGCGTGCGGAAGATCCCGACCGGCTTGCCCGACTGCACGAGCAGCGTCTCGTCGTCGCCCAGATCCCGGAGCGTCCGGACGATCGCGTCGTAGTCGTCCCAGGATCGCGCTGCGCGACCGGTCCCGCCGTAGACGACGAGGTCCTCGGGGCGCTCGGCGACGTCGGGGTCGAGGTTGTTCATCAGCATCCGCAGCGCGGCCTCCTGCGGCCACGAGCGGCAACTCAGCTCGGTTCCCCTCGGCGCCCGCACCTCTCTCGTGCCACTACCCAACATGTGCCTCCTCATGGGCCCATCTCGTGCACCATGTACGCCCGATACCCCCATCCGGGTAACCCCCACCCGAGCTACGGCAAAGATGCTACCCAGGTGCTTGAGCAGCCCCCTCCTCGCTTGTAGCGTCCCGCTCCGATGGCCTCTGACGGAACCATCCTCCATCTTCGTGGCCAGAACGATCCGATCCGGGTGCTCCTCGCAGACGACGAGCCGGGGCTCCGGGTCGCACTCACGGAGCTCCTCAGCCATGAGGAACGGGTCGAGCTGGTCGGCACGGCGGCGGATGCCGAGGAGGCGATCCGGATCGCCGAGTCGAACCTGCCCGACGTGGCTCTCGTCGACGTCCGGATGCCGGAGGGCGGTGGGCCGCACGCCGCTCGCGGCATCACGCGGGTGTCACCCGGGACCCGGGTGATCGCCCTCTCCGCGTACGAGGACCGCACGAACGTGCTCGAGATGCTGCGGGCCGGGGCCGTCGGCTACCTCGTGAAGGGCACCGCCGCCGACGAGCTCGTCCAGGGGATCGAGAAGGTCGCCCAAGGAGGAACGAGCCTGTCGGCCGAGGTGATGAGCGGGGTCGTCGCGGAACTCGCCACGCAGCTCCGCCGGGAAGAGATCGAGCGAGAGGCCGACGATGCGATCCGGGGAGACATCGAACGGTTCGTGTCCGGACACGGCGTCTGGATGGTGTACCACCCGATCATGGACCTCGAGACCCGCGAGGAGATCGGGGTGGAGGCGCTGGCCCGGTTCGGCTCCATCCCCGTGAAGCCACCGGACCGCTGGTTCGCCGAGGCGACCGCCCTCGAGCTCGGTCTCCAGCTTGAGCTCCGCGCGATGAAGGAGGCGCTTGACGGACTCTCGAGGATCCCGGACGGCGCGTTCCTGTCCATCAACTGCTCCCATCGCACCGCTCGCTCCACCGAGCTCGCCGAGCAGCTGGACGGCGTGGAGAAACGCATCGTCCTGGAGATCACGGAACACGAAGCGATCGACGACTACGGCGTACTCGCCGAGGCGCTCGAGCCGCTGCGAGCGCGCGGTCTCCGGGTCGCCGTCGACGACGTCGGGGCCGGGTACGCGAGCCTGCGGCACGCACTTCAGCTCGCCCCCGACATGGTGAAGATGGACATCTCGCTCACGCATGACATCGACCGGGACGCGGGGCGCCGAGCGCTGGCCGCCGCGCTGATCTCGTTCGCGGCCGAGACCGACATGACGATCGTGGCCGAAGGGATCGAGACCGCCGGTGAACTGCACGCGCTCCGGCAGCTCGGCGTCCGCTACGGGCAGGGCTTCTACCTCGCCCGGCCTGCGCCGTTGGAGTGACGCCCTAGCTCGCGCCCATCCGAACCAACCCGCGGAGCACACGGAGATCCCGTTGGAAGACGCGGCGCATCAGGGGACGGGCGAGGCGCAGACCAACCCGGCCGATCGGACCGAGCCGCGGTGGGGGGAACAGCGTCTCCTTCCAGCGCATACGGGTTCCCTCGGAGACGGGTTGGAGCTGGATCTCGCCGCTCCCCTTGACCCATCCGAGGTGATCGATCACGAGGATCCTGGGGGGCTCCCACATGCTCACTCGCACCGTGTCCCTGGTCTTGATGCCGGCGATACGGACCGTGGCCTTCGCCTCGACGCCGACCCCTTCTCGCTGGTCGCCGATCAACTCGAAGTCGGAGGCCTCGAGCATCCAGTCATCCTGATGCTCCCAGTCCGTGATCAGGGTCCAGACGACCTCGGGCGGTCCCGGCATCGTGTCGGAGACCTCGATGACGATCGGGCGCCGGCGCTTCGCGGCTCGCTCCTCGGCGTTCAGAGGCTCAGCTCGAGCGGCGATCGATCGACCACGAGGAAGCGCCCGTCTCCTTCGTGTACTGCTTCATCTCCATCGCGACGGTGATCGCTTCGGCGTAGTGGCGGAACATCCGCTTCTCCGTGGAGGCGATGCCGATCGACAGGGTGAGCAGCGGGAACCGCTGGAGGTCGCCCCGCCGGTTCGTGACCTCGATATAGCCGTTCGTCTGGTCGTCGAGGTCGTAGAGCGTCGGCGCCAGCTCGTCGAACGACTGCACGATCTGCTGCGCCACCGCGGTGGCCTGCTCCGGCGGCACCACGACCACGAAGTCGTCACCGCCGGCATGACCGACGAACGTCTCGGCGCCAACGACCTGCCTCGCCGCCTCGCCGATCACCCGCCCGGTCTCCCGGATCGCTTCGTCTCCGCGCAGGAACCCGTACCGGTCGTTGTAGGCCTTGAACCGGTCGAGATCCACGTAGAGGACCGAGAACGGCTCCTCCCTGGACACCAGACCCTCGATCTCGTCCTCGATCGCGACGTTGCCGGCCAGGCCGGTCATCGGCGAGAGGGATCGCTTGTCGCTCGCGCGGTTCAGGACACCACGGATCCTCGCCAGGAGTTCCGGCGTGTCGAAGGGCTTCACGATGTAGTCGTCGGCTCCGATCGCGAACCCCTCGAGCTTGTCGGCCGAGAGCCCGCGAGCGGTCAGCATGATCACGGAGACGGTGGCCGTCCGTGGATCCTGCCGCAGCTGGCGCGTCAGCTCGAAGCCGTCCATGTTGGGCATCATCACGTCCGCCAGAACGAGTTGGGGAGGACGCTCCTGGGCAGCCGAGAGGGCCTGCTCGCCGTCGCTCGCGACGCGAACGTCGTAGCCGGCTGCCTTCAGCTCGATCTCCAGGAGACGTGCGATGAACGGGTCGTCATCGACGACCAGGAGGCTCTCGCCTCCACCACTCGGATCGGCGACCGCTCCGGGACCCGTCCCCGGTTCCGTTGGAGCCCCTGCCTCCTGCGGCGTCTCGTCGTCGGTCACGTGCTCTCCCGTCGTCCCGGTCTGCATCATCTCCTGGACATCGGCACTCTACCGCCAGAGGTGGAGCCGCCCGGGTAACCGGATATGGGACGTTCCCGTCCACGCGTGGCACGATGGGAAAGGCCTCCGCGGGCCAGAAGCGCAGACGAGAAGGGGACACCATGCCGGTGCTCGACTCGTTCCTCGACGCGATGGGGAACACACCCTTGGTTCGCCTGCGCTCCGTGGCCCGAGGCGTCAAGCCCACGATCCTCGCCAAGCTGGAGATGCTGAACCCAGGCAGCTCCGTGAAGGACCGGATCGGGCTGAAGATGATCGAGGCGGCCGAGCGCGAGGGGCTGCTCAAGCCCGGAGGGACGATCGTCGAGCCCACGTCCGGCAACACCGGCCACGGGCTCGCGATCGCCGCCGCGGTCCGCGGCTACCGGTGCATCTTCGTGATGCCGGACAAGATGAGCCAGGAGAAGATCTCGCTCCTCCGCGCCTACGGGGCGGAGGTCGTGATCTGCCCGACGGCCGTCGCGCCGGAGTCCCCCGAGAGCTACTACCGCGTGGCGGACCGGCTCGCCGCGGAGATCCCCGGCGCCTTCCAGCCGAACCAATACCACAACCCGGTGAACCCCCAGACCCACTACGACACGACCGGCCCGGAGATCTGGGAGCAGACCGAGGGGCGGCTCACGGCGTTCGTCTGCGGGGTCGGGACCGGCGGCACGATCTCCGGCGCCGGGCGCTTCCTGAAGGAGCAGAACGCGGATGTGCTCGTGGTGGGTGCCGATCCGGAGGGGTCGATCTACTCGGGCGACACGCCCCGTCCCTACCTCGTGGAGGGGATCGGCGAGGACTTCATGCCCTCCACGTTCGATCCGTCCGTCGTCGATCGCTACGTCCGGGTCTCGGATCGCGACTCGTTCCTGACCGCTCGCGCGATCACCCGCCAGGAGGGCATCCTCGTGGGCGGCTCCAGCGGCACAGCGGTGTTCGCCGCGTTGGCGATCGGCCGCGAGCTGGACGACCCGGAGGCGACGATCGTCGTGCTGCTCCCGGACTCCGGCAGGCAGTACATGTCGAAGCTCTACTCCGAGACCTGGATGCTCCAGCACGGGATGCTGGAACGTCCCGAGGTGGTGCGCGTCGAGGAGGTCCTCTCTGCGAAGTCCCGTGAGATCCCGCCGCTGATCACCGTGAACGCGCACGACAAGGTGCGTCAGGGGGTGGAGATCCTGCAGGAACATGGGATCTCCCAAGCTCCGGTCGTCCGGGAGGAATCGATCGACGTCTCGCAGTTCATGGGGTCGATCCGGGACCGCGAACTGCTGGAGCGAGTCTTCCGCGATCCCGACGTCCTGCAGTCGGATGTGGCCGAGGTGATGGCGGCGCCGATCCCGATGGTGGAGTGGGATGCACCCGTCGAGGTCGCGTTCGGCGAGCTCGAGCGCACGCCGGCCGTCGTCGTGACGAAAGCCGGGCAGGCCCTCGGCGTCTTGACCCGGAGCGACCTCCTCGAGTTCCTCGCTCGTCAGCGCCGGGCGTAGTCTGCGCCCGTGCTCGCGCTGGGGATCGACGTGGGCGTCGGCAAGGGGCTCGACCTCGTCGCGGTCGACGGGCAGCGCATGCCGGTGCACGTGCTGCCGAAGGTCGGCCTCGAGCAGGTCGTCGATTCGATCCGGGAGCTCGAGCCCGATGTGATCGCGATCGACGCGCCACCCGCGTGGGCGAAGGAGGGACGGTCGCGGCTGACCGAGCGGATCCTCGCGGAGCGCAATATCCGCACGTTCGCCACGCCCACGCGCGCGCGTGGAAGGGGGAACCCGTTCTACGACTGGATGGAGGTCGGCTTCCGGGTGTTCCGTGCTGCGGGGCGTGCCGGGTTCCCGCGCTACTCAGCCGGCGATCCGCGTGGGACGGCGATCGAGGTGTTCCCGCATGCGAGCGCCACGGTCTTGGGAGGGTTCCTCCGCCCCAAGGGCATCGGGAAGAAGTCGTGGCGGGAAAACATCCTCGTGGCCCAGGGCGTCCGGACGGATCGGCTCACGTCGATGGACCTCATCGACGCCGGGCTCTGCGCGCTGAGCGGCCTTCTGGCCCTGCAGGGCAAGCGCTTCGCGCCCGGCGACCCCAAGGAAGGCGTGATCGTCCTTCCTGTCGTCACCTTGCCGGCTAGGCCTTTCGCCCCGTTCCGCCCGGACTCGTCGGCGATCAGGGTGCCCGAGATGTCCACGCTGTTCCGCTATTGCGGCTGCGGCGGACCGGGGTGTCAGGAGCTCACGCGGGGCGAGTTCGCTCCGGGTCACGACGCCAAGCGCAAGTCCATGCTGTGGCGTCTCGCCCGCGAAGGCCGAGACGCCACCGACGAGTTGAGGAGACGAGGATGGAAGGTGCCCCCAGAGATCGGCTGAAAGGAGATCGGGTGAGGTTCGAGACCGCGGCGATCCACGTCGGGCAGGACCCCGATGGACAGTACGGCGCGGTCAACGTCCCGATCTATCAGACGTCCACGTACGCGCAGCCGTCCGTCGGCAAACCCAAGGTGTTCGACTACGCGCGTGGGGGCAACCCCACGCGAGAGGCGTTCCAGACCGCGCTCGCCGCCTTGGAGGGAGGCGAGCGCGCCTTCGCGTTCGGGAGCGGGATGGCCGCGGAGACCACGCTGCTGCTCTCGCTCCGTCCCGGCGACCACGTCGTGCTGCCGGACGACGTCTACGGCGGTACCTACCGGCTCCTGTCGCGCGTCCTCGAGCCCTGGGGGCTGTCGTATTCGATCGTCGACCTGACCGATCTCGAGGACCTGCGGGACGCCCTCCGCGACGAGACCCGCGTCGTCTGGCTCGAGACACCGTCGAACCCCATGCTCCGGATCGTCGACGTGGCGGCGGTCGCCGAAGCCGCGCACGAAGCAGGCGCACGGGTCGTCGTCGACAACACGTTCGCGACCCCCGCGCTCCAGCGGCCGCTCGAGCTCGGCGCCGACGCCGTCGTCCACAGCGTGACGAAGTACATCGGCGGTCATTCCGATCTGATCGGAGGTGCCGTCGTCACGAGCGACACCGAATGGATCGAACGGCTCGGGTTCCTGGCGAACGCCGTCGGCGCGGTCCCGGGACCGATGGACTGCTACCTGGGTCTCCGCGGGTTGAAGACGCTCGCGCTCCGGATGGAGAAGCACTCGGAGAACGCGACGGCGATCGCCTCCTGGCTCTCGGCCGATCCGAGGGTGCATCGCGTGTACTTCCCGGGGCTCCCCGACCATCCAGGCCACGACGTCGCGAGCCGGCAGATGTCGGCGTTCGGGGGGATCGTGTCCTTCGACGCCGCGTCCGCCGAGGAGGCGATCGCGATAGCGGAGCGGACCGAGCTGTTCTTCCTCGCCGAGTCGCTCGGCGGTGTGGAGTCGCTGATCGAGGTCCCCGGCCCGATGACGCACGCGAGCGTCGCGGGCTCGCCCTGCGAGGTGCCGGCGCAGCTGGTTCGGCTGTCCGTCGGGTTGGAGCACGTCGACGATCTGATCGCGGATCTCGACCGCGCGCTCGGATGACGAGCGACGCGCCGCGATCGCGACGCCGCTCGCGAGGAAGGGACGCTCGCTAGGAACGGAGGACGACCTCGTCCCCGTCCGGCACCGCGAGCGCCACGGCGCGGACGCGCCGGTCACCGCCGTCGTCGACCACGCGGATCGGCGCGTCCGAGCCCCCGAGCCACTCGCGCAACCTTCCCTCGTCCCCACCGACCTCGGCCCACGCGATCCGCTCCACCGCGATGGCGTGCTCGGCGGGCGCCGCGCCTGGATGGAGCGCGGCGGGCACGTCCCAGGAGATGAAGAACGGCAGCCAGAGGTCGGAACCTCGCTCCTCGATCCCTGCGCCCCGCCACCGCACCTCGGTGCCGTCGGGGCGGGTGCGTGAGCCCGGCTGCACCGTGAGCCCCAGCCTCCCGGCGGTCGCCTCGATGGCGTCGTCGGCGAGGCAGATAGAGAACCACCGGTCGCCATCGGCGGAGAGCTCGAGGAGCGTCCGACCGAGGACGGTGCCCGGGCCCACGTCCTCGTCGACCACGCCGAGGAGCTCCAGGTAGTCGTCGCCGAGCGGGGCGATCATGTTCGCCGTCCCCCACTGCGGATGCTGTCCGCCCGGCGCGAACCGGAGCCCGTGTTCCTCCCGCAGGCGCCTGGCCGACGCATCGAGGTCGCGGACGGCCAGCACGGCGTGGTCGATGCGCGAGATCGGCGCCGTGTCCACGCGGTGACTAGGCCACCTGTCGCTTCAGGTAGGCGACCATGGACACGCCCCCTGCGGGCGTCTGTTGCTGCAGGATCGTCACCAGCTCCCAACCATCCTCCCCGAAGCTGTTGAGGATCTCGCCCGGGTTGTGCTCGAGCAACGGCGCCACGAAGTACTCCCACTTCATCGGTCGGTCCCTTCCTCTCTCGCTTGGGCCTCTCCCTCTTGGGCCTCTCCGCGGTCGGCATCTCGTTCCTCGGCGGCCATGAGCCGTTGACGCACCTTCTTGATACAGACCCCCATGATCACGTCGAGACCACCCTCCTGGGCGATCCGCGCGGCCTCCTCGCTCTCGATGCCTTCCTGCAGCCAGAGGAGGCGAGCCCCGACCTTCACGGCATCCCGCGCCACGTCCGCCGTGTGTTCCGGCCGGCGGAACACGTCGACGACGTCGACGCGAACGTCCTCAGGGATGTCGAGGAGCGACGGGTACGCGCGCTCCCCGAGCACCTCCGATTCGTTCGGGTTGATCGGGATGATCCGGTACCCGTGGTCCTGCAGGTAGGACGCCACCTCGTGCGAGGGACGCCACTCCTTCGAGGAGATCCCCACGACGGCGATCACGCGCGCTTCGCTCAGGAGGGACCTGAGCTCGTTCCGTCGGGCTCTCAGTTCAGCGTCCACGGCGCCTCCGTTCGCAAGATCTCGAGGAAGGAATGCACCATCAGCCCGGTCGCGCCCCAGACCGTGTGCCCTTCCAGGGGATACGACCACCCGTGCCACACGCTCCCGTCGGCGCGCGGGAGCTCCATCGGCTCCTCGTGCGAGGCCAGTCGCGCCAGCGGCACGCGCAGGACCTCCTTGATCTCCGCCTCGGCCGGGAACAGGTCCGGTGGCAGATGTAACAGCCCGACGAAGGGGATCACCAGGATCGCCGACACGTACGTGTGCACCGGAGGAAGGGCGCCGACCAATCGCGGCAGCGTGGGGTCGAGCCCGATCTCCTCGAACGCCTCCCGTCGGGCGGCATCGGCGGGCGATTCCCCCTCGTCCACGAGCCCGCCGGGGAACGAGACCTCGCCCGCGTGGCGCGACAGCGTGTCCGAACGCACCGTGAAGATCAACGACGGCTCGGGCGTTTCGACGAGCGGGGCGAGGACGGCGGCGAGGCGGTCCCCGGACGCGGGTGCGTGCGTCGGCGCCTGCTCCAGCGCGGAGCGCAGGGTCTCCTGCAGTGAGGGCGCGTGTACCATCCGCAGCCATGGTAGGCGAGGACGTCGCAGGCCCCTCGTCCTCCGTGGCCTCCGCGGCGGCGGCCGCCGTCGATCCCGATGAGGTCCTCCGTTACGCTCGCGCCCTGCTCGCGGCACCATCCGAGAACCCCGGCGGGACCGAGGACCTGGCGGCCGAGATCGCCATCGAGATCCTCACGGTCCTCGGAGCGGAGATCCGGCTCGTGCGCTCCGAGGAAGGCCGCCCCAGCGTCGTCGCCCGCTTCGGGTCGGGTGCCCGACCTCGCCTGGCGTGGAACGGCCACCTCGACACCGTCCCCACGGGGGACCCGTCGAGCTGGTCGCGCGGCCCCTTCGACGGCGAGGTCGTCGACGGGAGGCTCGTGGGGCGCGGCGCCTGCGACATGAAGGGGCCGATCGCGTCGGCGATCGGCGCGATCGCGGCGATCCGCCGGGCCGGGATCTCCCTCGCGGGGACCTTGGAGCTCCACCTGGTCGCCGACGAGGAACATGCCGGGGTCCACGGCACCCGGGTCCTCCGTGACCAGGGTCTGCTCGACCAGGACGCCGCGATCGTCGGAGAGCCCACCGAGATGGAGATCGCACTGGCCGAGCGCGGCGGCGCCTGGGTCACCGCAGTGGCGCACGGGAAGGCCGCCCATGGGTCCCAGCCGCACCGCGGTGTGAACGCGATCCTCACGATGTCGCGGTTCCTGCTCCGCCTCCCCGAGGTGCTCCCGGATCGCATCCATCCCCTCGTCGGTGCCCCCACGGTCAACGTCGCGATGGTCGCCGGGGGAAGCGCGCCCAACGTCGTCCCCGATCGCTGCGAGGTGGAGATCGATCGTCGGATCGTGCCCGGTGAGGACGACCCCGACGCGGTCCTCGCCCCGTTCCACCGGCTGGTCGACGACCTCGTCGCGGAGCAGCGGGACACCAGCATCGAGATCACCCTTCGGGAGTGGACCGAGGCAGCCGAGACCACCGGGGACTCCGCGATCGCGGCCATCGTCCGCGACGCGATCGCCGCCGACGCCGGCGCGCCGCCGCCGTTCGTCGGCTTCACCGGGATCACCGATGCCCGCTTCTACATCAACGACGCGAAGATCCCCACCGTGATCGTGGGACCGGGGTCGCTGTCCGTCGCGCACACGGCGGACGAGTCGATCGGCGTCGAGGAGATGGTCACCGCGGCGCGCTCGTACGCGCGGGTGTTCGTCACGTACCTCGGGACCGCCTGAAACCGCGTGGACTCCGTCGACGTCTTCGTCATCGGCGGTGGCGGCACCGGGTCCGAGGTCGCGTTCTCGCTCGCTCGCTCCTCAGGACTGTCCGTCGCGCTCGCGGAGCGGGACAAGCTCGGCGGTGAGTGCAACCACTACGGCTGCGTCCCCACGAAGGTGATGCTGCGATCCGCGAGGATCGCGAAGCTCGCGCGCGACGGAGGTCGCTTCGGTCTCCGGATCCCCGGCGTCGCCGTCGACTTCCCGGCGGTGCGGCAACGGATCCGCGACGTGATCGCGGCGCAATCGGGGGAAGGCGCCGCGCCGTTCGAGCGGCTGGGCGTGCGCGTGTTCCTCCAGGAGGCACGGCTCGTGAGCGAGCATCGCGTGGAGCTGGCGGACGGGTCCGTGATCGAGGCGGGCAAGGTGGTGCTCGCCACGGGCACGGAGGCAGCCGTCCCTCCCGTCGCCGGGATCGAGGACGGGCCCTTCTGGACGAACCGCGAGGCGATCTGGGAGCCCGCGGCACCGCCCCGGTCACTCGCCGTGATCGGGACGGGCGCGGTGGGGGTCGAATTCGCTCAGATCTACGCGCGGTTCGGCGCACAGGTCACCGCCCTGGAAGCCCTCCCCCACGTTCTGCCACAGGAGGACGAGGAGGCCGCCGCGTCGATCCTTCCCGCTCTCGAGGCCGACGGCATCTCGATGCGGTCCGGTGTCCGGATCGAAGGCGCGAGGCACGACGGCACGGCCTGGACGCTCGCGATCGAGGGTGGCGCCCCCGTGGTCGCCGACGAGCTGCTCGTGGCGACGGGTCGACGCCCGGTGTTCGAGCCGCACGATCTCGCGGCCGCCGGCATCGAGCTCGACGACGAAGGGAACCCCGTTCTTTCGGAGACGCTCCGCACTCGCAACCCCGACGTGTGGGTGGCCGGGGATGCCACGGGCGACCTGCTCTTCACCCATGTCGGCTCCTACGAGGCCGAGCTCGTGGTGAAGGACGTCTTGGGACACCCCGAGGCGCGCGACTACCGGGTGGTCCCGCGGGTGACGTTCTGCGACCCGGAGGTGGCGAGCGTCGGCCTCACCGAGCGGCAGGCTCGCGACGACGGCCGAGACGTCGTCACCTCGGTCATGCGGTTCGACGACAACGAGCGCGCGCACATCGACGGGAGCACGCACGGACTGGTGAAGGTCGTTGCCGACCGTGAGACGGGCGAGCTCCTCGGTGGCCACATCGTCGGTGAGGAGGCGGGCGCGCTGATCCACGAGATCGTGATCCTGATGGCCGCGCGGACGCCCGTGACGGCCGTCCACCACGCGATCCACGCCTATCCCACCCTGTCCGAGTCCGTGAAGGGCGCCCTGCTCGGCATCCACGAGCAGGTCGGGTAGCCTGGGAGGTGATGGATGCGCCCGTCGCCGAGGTCATCTCGGTCACCGACAAGGCCGCGCGGAGGATCGCCGCGCTCGCCCTCAAAGAGGGCCATGCGCTGCCCGTGCTCCGGGTCCGCGTGACCGCCGGAGGCTGCTCCGGCTTCACCTACGAGCTGTCCTTCGCCGACGAACCGACCGAGGACGACGCCGTGATCGAGGCCGCGGACGGCGTCCGCGTCCTCGTCGATCCGCAGAGCGCCCCGATCGTGCGCGGCTCCACGCTGGATTTCAACGACTCCCTCCTGGGAGGCGGGCTGAAGATGCTCAATCCACAGGCGACGCACGAATGCGCCTGCGGCGATTCCTTCTCGATCTGAATGGCTCGATCTGACTGGCTCGATCTGACTGGCTCGATCTGACTCGATCCGACGTCGTTCGAGGCTCTGTCCGTCAGCCGACCGTGAGCGTTCCCACCATCTGCGAGTGGAACCGGCAGTGGAACCCGCCGCTCGTCACGCCGGTGAGCGTGATGTCCAGGGACTCGCCCGCACCGATCGTCTCGTCGATCACCTCGTCGTCCGTCGTGAACGTGTGCGAGGTCTCCCCGATGTTGGTCACCGTGATCGTCTGTCCTTCCGTCACGGAGAGCTCGGTGGGCGAGAAACCGAAGTCCACCGTCGTGAGATCCGCGCCTCCGCCACCGTCGCCCGTATCGGAGGGGCTCTCCGTCGAGGTGCCACCGTTCTGATCGGGTGGCGTTTCCTCATCCCCACCGCAGGCCGTTGCGAGCAGCGTGAGCGCGAAGACCGCCCCAAGTAGGCGCATCCACCGTGAGTGCATCGTCCCTCCCTCTCCAACGTGATGCCCGGTCGCCCGGGCCTGCACGGTACTACGGGTGAACGGGCGGACCGGTTTCGCCTTCAGGACGACGGTGGCCACTAGACTGACGCCCGTGGCCGTCGAGAAGACCCAGTGGCGGGACCTCTACAACGAGGTGGTGCTCACGGGACTGTGCACCGGCTGCACCTCGTGCATCGTCGCGTGCCCGTTCCACGTGCTGGGGTACGAGGACAACGTCCCGGTCCAACTCCAGGAGGAAGGACCGGACGGGTGCAGCCACGGGGACAAGGGCTGTGACATCTGCACCCGCGCCTGCCCGCGCTTCCGCGAGTGGGAGTCGGAGATCGACGAGCTGTTCTTCGGGCAGACCCGGAAGCCCGAGGAGATCATCGGTCAGTACCGGGACATCTATCTGGCCCGTGCGACCGGCCAGGAATCGCTGATGCACGGTCAGGACGGCGGCGCGGTCTCCGCGCTCCTGGTGTGGGGCCTCGAGAACGGCGAGATCGACGGTGCCTGCACCTCGAAGCTCTCCGACGAGCGGACCTGGGACGCCGAGCCGACCGTGGTCACCGACGCCGAAGGGGTGCTCGCGACTGCCGGCTCTCGGTACACCTACTCCGCGAACCCGATGGCGCTCTTGAAGGCTGCCGAGTTGGGTCTGTCCAAGGTGGCCCTGGTCGGGATGGGCTGTCAGTCGAGCGTGACCGGTGCGCTGGAGTTCCGACGGGTGAACAAGTGGCGTCGCAAGATCGCGTGGACCTTCGGACTGCTCTGCTCCAAGTCCTTCACCTACGACGGCCTGATGGTGGAGATCGCGCAGAAGGAGCTCGGCCTCGATCTCGATCACCTCGCCCGCGTGAACGTGAAAGGCAAACTGCTCTTCTATACCGACACCGGGGACGAGGTCGTGTACCCCCTGAAGGAGGCGCACCGGTTCACCCGCCCCGGCTGCCTGCGCTGCCCCGATTTCGCCGCCGAGCACGCCGACATCTCCTTCGGGGGCCTCGGACAGTCGGAGGGGTGGACCCTGTCGATCGTGCGCACGGAACGTGGACAGGACATCTGGGATCGGGCGACGGCGGACGGCGTGATCGAACATCGGCCCGGAGCGGAGGACCCGAAGGCGGTCGAGCTGATGTTCAAGCTCGCGGCGAAGTCACGAGAGCGGTGGCCCACCTCCGAGGAGATGCCTGCGGCGGGCACCACGCCCGGGGTGCTCCCGCTGGTCTGAGACAAGGGCCCGTCCTTCCTGACCAGGCTTGGGCCCCCCGGACGGCCGACATCCGGGCCCCAACCAGGGGACTCCATGCCACCCTCGGAGCGCCCGATAATCCCACCAGACCCTGAACGGGTCGGAATCTGGCTCTCCTCCGGGGGATCGCGTGGCTCGATCGATCCGACATCAAGAACCGTTGCTCGCGGGCGACGGCATGCTCACCGCCGTGGCCTACTCGGCCGAGCGGCTGCTCTTGTCTCCGGACTGGCGGGATGCGATCGATGACGTGCTGACGCACCTGGGCGTGGCCGCCGGCGTCAGCCGGGCCTACCTGATCCAGGTCGATCCGCCGGATACCGGGTATCGAGCGACCCAGCTCGCCGAGTGGTGCGCGCCGGGTGTCTCGTCCCAATACGAGAACCCCACCCTCCGAGGGGCTTCCCTCGCCGACGCGGGGTTCTCTCGATGGATCGATCTGATGGCGTCGCGCGCGACCGTGCACGGGATCGTCAGCACCTTCCCCGAGGAGGAACGGGTCGAGCTCACGAAGCAGGAGATCCGCTCGATCGCCGCGTTCCCCGTGTTCGTGGACGGGGAATGGTGGTCCTTCATCGGTTTCGACGATTGCGTCGACGAGCGAGCGTGGACGGCCTTCGAGCTCGACTCGCTCCGAGCGGCGGCCGGCATGCTCGGGGCGGCGGAGCAGGCCGGGCGGGCGGAGACGCGTCGGCGCGATGCGGAGATCCGGTACCAGCAGGTCGTGGAGCAGAACCCCGCCGTCACCTATACGGAGTCCCACCATCCCGAAGGAGGGCGGCTCACGTTCATCAGCCCCCAGCTCCACGAGCTCATCGGCTACGCACCGGAGCTCCCACTCGGCGACCGCGACTGGTGGTGGGCGCACGTCCATCCAGAGGACAGGGACGGGGTGCAGCTCGCCAACCGGCTCTCGTTCTCGCGCGGTATCGACTTCGATCAGACCTACCGGATGCGGAGGGCGGACGACTCCTGGGCGTGGGTGCGGGACAAGGTCCGGCCGGTTCGGGACGAGGAAGGTCAGATCCTGTATTGGCAGGGCTTCCTCGTCGGCGTGACCGACCGTGTGGAGACAGAGGAACGGCTCCGGGAGGCGGAGGCGCGATCCCGGGCGATCGTCGAACGGATCCCTGCGGTCACGTACACCGATCATGTCGGCCCCGACGGGCTCACGGTGATGGGCTTCGTGAGCCCCCAGGTCGAGCAGATCCTGGGCTACCCGCCCCAACGGTTCCTGGATCGAGCCGACCTGTGGTTCGAGATCATGCATCCCGACGATCTCGCGCGCCTGCGAGCGATCGATGCCTTCAACAACGCCGACCTCGAGCCCTTCGAACACGAATACCGGATGCGCCACGTCGACGGCCACTGGGTATGGGTCCACGATCGGTCGACCGCGGTCCTCGGCGAGGACGGCAAGCTCGACTACTTCCTCGGCTTCCTGACCGATGTCAGCTCCCGCCACGACGCGGAAGCGCGTCTCCGGGAGGCGGAGCTCACGTTCCGCACGATGGTCGAGCAGAACCCGGCCGCCTTCTACATCAACGGGATCGATCCCGACGATCCCACGAAGTCGCTGACGCGATACATCGGCCCTCGTGCCGAACAGCTGACGGGCATCCCCGTCGAGCAGATGATCGCTGATCCCGAACTATGGAGAACGATGATCCATCCGGACGACCGTGAGATGGTGTTCGAGGCGGACGCATCGAGCAACACGGACGGCTCGGACAGGTTCGCCCTCGAGTACCGGATGGTCCGCAAGGACGGCAGCACGGTGTGGGTCCTCGACGAGGCGACGCTCATCCGCCCCGAGAACGGGGCGCCCTACTGGCAAGGGTTCCAGCTCGACATCACGGGACGCAAGGAGGCCGAGCAGCGCCTGCAGGACGCCCATGAGCACCTTCGCGTCATGGTCGACTCCGCACTGGACGCCGTCGTCAGCATGGACGTGCACGGCGTGATCACGGCGTGGAACCCGCAGGCGGAGACGACGTTCGGATGGAGCGCCGAGGAAGTGGTCGGCCGATCGCTCGTCGAGACGATCGTGCCGCACGCGCACCGGGCGGCCCACAGCGAGGGGCTCCGGCGGTGGCATCAGACGGGTGAGGGCCCCGTCCTGAACGCTCGCATCGAGATCCAGGGCCTCCATCGGGACGGCCGGCTGATCCCTGTGGAACTGGCGATCGTCCCGGTCGCGGTCGGGGAGGAGACGAGCTTCTCGGGGTTCATCCGCGACATCAGCGACCGGAAGCGGGCGCAGGAGGATCTGGAGCGAGCCCTCGAGGTCGAGCGGGAGGCAGCGGTCCGACTCCGTGCGTTGGACGAGATGAAGGATACGTTCCTCCAGGCCGTCTCGCACGACCTGAGGACGCCGCTCGCTGCGATCCTCGGCCTGGCCATCACCCTCGAACGCGGCGACGTCGGTTTGCTGCCCGAGGAGACCAGGGAGCTCGCCGGCCGCATCGAGCACAACGCCCGCCGACTCGAACGCCTCGTGACGAACCTCCTCGATCTCGACCGGCTCGCTCGCGGTGTCCTGACCCCCGCGTTCGAAGCGACGGACGTGGGCGACCTCGTCCGTCGCATGGTGTCGGAGTCGGATCCGTCGCTCCGCGAGCAGGTGACGGTTTCGGCGGAGTCGGTGATCGTGCCGATCGACCCGCCGAAGGTGGAGCGCATCGTCGAGAACCTGCTCGTGAACGCGGTCCGACACACCCCGGCAGGGACCTCCGTTCACGTGTCCGTCACCGCGATCGCCGACGGGGCGATGATCCTCGTGGAGGACGAGGGGAACGGTGTCCCGCACGACCTGCGGGAGCGCGTCTTCGAGGAGTTCAGTCAGGGTACGGACGCGCCGCAGCCTTCACCGGGTGTGGGCGTCGGCCTGACGCTGGTCCGACGGTTCGCGGAGATGCACCACGGGCGCGCCTGGGTCGAGGAGCGGGAAGGCGGAGGGGCGTCCTTCCGGGTGTTCCTCCCCGCGGTGCATCCGGAGGAAGCTGCCCCTCTCCAGCCCGCGGTGAGCCTCCGCGGCTAGAGGGTCGGCCACGCTTCGACGACCGGATGGTCCTTGGAGGCCGGTCCGACCTGGGCCGCACCCCCCGGCGAGCCGACGCCGCTGATCTCGTCGCTGAACCACTCGGCGTTGATCGCGTTGAACTGCTTCCACTCGGCGGGGACGTCGTCCTCGTAGAAGATCGCGGTGACCGGGCACACGGGTTCGCACGCGCCGCAGTCGACGCATTCGTCGGGATGGATGTACAGCATCCGCGGGCCTTCGTAGATGCAGTCGACGGGGCACTCGTCCACACAGCCGCGGTCCTTCACGTCGATGCAGGGCTCTGCGATCGTGTACGTCATGCCATTTACCCCTTTTCCACGGTGCCGACCTTGTGAACGGAGTCTACCGCCGGCGGGAGTCTCGGCAAGGGCTCATGGCGAGAGCGCTTCGAGCGCGGCGATCGACGCCTCGGAAGCTTCCCCGGGCGCCAGGACCGGATACACGACCGGCAGGTCGGCCCCGGCCTCCCGGTACGCATCGAGTCGGTCCCTGGCGGCGGCCGGGTCGCCGCGGAGGCAGACGGCATCCACCGCTCCCTGTGCGGTCGGCTCGACCCCCATGACCTCGAACTGGCGGGCGTACGACGGGTAGGAGGTGTACTCGCCGGCGGCTGCGCGGAGTGCCTCGTCCGCCCGGTCGGTGAACGAGGCGCGGACGTAGACGGAGATCGTGCAGGCGTCCGGGTCGCGACCGGACGCACCGGCCGAGGCGCGGATCGCGTGGCGAGCTTCCGCAACGCGTTCCGGCGTGCACCAGTTCAGGATCACCCCGTCGGCGATCGCACCCGCGAGGCGGGTCGCCTTCGGTCCGAGCGCCGCGATCCAGATCGGGACCGGGGCGGGAAGCGGCAGCCGGAGCGCGGCCCCTGGGCTACTCCCGCCCACCAAGCTGCGCACCTCCTCTACGTAGGCGCGGAGCCGCTCGAGCGACCCCGCCGCCGAGCCGCCGGTCCCCACGCCGAGGAGGTGCCGACCACCCGACCGTTCCTGAACGGTGGCGGCGGCCATCGCCGCGAGCTTCGGGGTCCGCGCCGCCATCGGGATGACGCCGGTGCCGAGGAGGAGCGACGAGGTCTCGTCCGCGAGACCGGTCAGCGTCGCGAGCGTGTCGCGAGCGCCCGTCTCCGGCAGGAGGACGGCCGCGTAGCCGAGCGCCTCACCAGCGCGCGCGATCGAAGCGACGTCGGGCCACGGCATGGGGTCGCGGATCGTGAAGGCCGTGCCGGTCGGTTGGCGCAGCTCCCCCACGGCTGGCATCGTCGCAGATGCGATGGAAGCCACGACGTTCCTCACCGAGGACGGCGTTCGCCTCGAGGGCGAGCTCCGCACGCCCGACGATCCGCCTCGCGGCTCCGCGGTGATCTGTCACGCCCATCCGAAGCACGGCGGCAGCAAGGACCATCCCGTCCTGTGGTCCGTGCGCAACGAGCTCGCCGGCAAGCGGGGGCTGGCGACGCTCGTCTTCAACTTCCGCGGCACGATGGGCTCGGCCGGGACGTATGGCGGTGGCCGCGACGAGCTGCGGGACGTACGCGGCGCGATCGGGGCCGTGCGGGAGCGGGCCGAGGGTCCGACGCTCGTCTTCGGCTGGTCGTTCGGCGCGAGTGTGGCGCTCCGAGAGGCCTTCGATGACGAGCGGGCGGACGTCCTTGCGTTGTTCGGTGCCCCGCTCAGGCCGAACGATCTCCAGCTGCCGGCGATGCCGACGGCGGCGGAGCTCCGGCTCCTCAAGCGACCGCTGCTCCTCCTCGCGGGGGCGGACGACGAGTACTGCCCCGCCGACGAGCTCCGCACCTACGGCGAGGGCGTCGCGGAGGTCGTGATCTTGGATGGCACCGACCACTACCTCTGGCGCCGGGAACGCGAGGCCGCCACGATCGTCGGCGACTTCGCCGACCGCACCCTTGGGTCGTGAGCCCTCCTCGTGGAGAGCGGCACGGCACGCGGGTCAGCCACCGAGGGAGCCGGGGTCGACACGGGAGCCGTGGCCGTTCGAACGTGGGTCGCCTTCACGACCGCGTCGGGGGCGCCAGACCCAGATGAACGGCAGGAACAGGAACGTTCCGCCGAAGAGTCCGGGCCACACGAAGATTCCCAGTACGACGGACGCCAAGGACACGAGCACCCAGAGCCACGGGTTCCCCCACCACGGTCGCTCGGGGGGCTGCGAGTCGCGCAACGGCGTCGCCAGGTCCGGCTCCGCCAGCTGGGCCCGACGACGCAACACCTCCTGGGCCGCCGCTCGCTCGCGGAACACCAGCACGAACCCCAGACCCAGCATGATCAACACGACGAACGGCAACAGGAGCAGGACGTCGCGGGCCTCCACGATGCCGCCTAGAGCGGAACGTGCGAAAGGACCATGATCCGAGGCTCGGTCATCTCCTCCATCGCGTACCGAAGACCCTCGCGGCCGAAACCGGAGTCCTTCGAACCGCCGTACGGCATCTGATCCGCGCGGAAGGCAGAGACGTCGTTCACGATGACGCCGCCGACCTCGATCGAGCGATGCGCCTCGAACGCCCGCTTGATGTCGTTCGTGAACACGCCGGCCTGGAGGCCGTACTTCGAGTCGTTCACGATCTTGAGCGCCTCCTCGAACGTCTGGTACGGGCTGATCGTCACGACCGGTCCGAAGACCTCCTCGCGGCACACCTTCATCTCGGGCGTCACCTTCGAGATCAGCGTGGGCTGGAAGAACGGCCCGTCGCCTTCGCCGCCCGTGAGCACCTCGGCGCCCTCGGAGACGGCCTCCTTGACCCATCCCGCGATCCGATCCACCTCCGAGCGCTGGATCACGGGGCCGACGTCGACCGTGGGGTCCATGGGGTCGCCGACCTTCAGGCTCTCGACCTGCTTCACGAGCCGCGCGGTGAAATCGTCGTAGACCTCGGAGGAGACCAGCACCCGCTGCACGCTGATGCAGCTCTGCCCTGCCTGGTAGTAGCCGCCGAACGCGATCCGCTGTGCCGCGAAGTCGAGGTCCGCGTCCGCGTGCACGATCACGCCGGCGTTCCCACCGAGCTCGAGCGTCACCCGCTTCTTCGGATCGAGGCCCTTCAGGTACCAGCCGATCTCGGCAGACCCGGTGAACGAGATCTTCCGGTAGCGCTCGTCTCGAGCCATCCCGTCGGCCACCTTCGACGACACTGGCAGCACCTGGTACATCCCCTTCGGGAGATCGGTCTCGGCGAAGAACTCCGCGAGACGGAGCGACCCGATGGGGGTCGCGCTCGCCGGCTTCACGACGATCGGCGCTCCGACGCCGAGCGACGGCGCCACCTTGTGCGCGACGAGGTTCAGCGGGAAGTTGAAGGGCGTGATCCCGAGGACGGGTCCGATCGGGAACCGCCGGATCAGCCCCACCCGCGAACCGAGCGCGGCTTCGGTGTCCAGGCGGATCAGCTCGTCGTCTCCGCGCCGGATCACCTCGGACGCCCAGCGGTACGTGGACACCGCGCGCGTCGCCTCGACCGTCGCCCACTTGAGCGGCTTCCCGCCCTCCTGCGCGATCAGCTTGGCGTTCTCCTCGATCGTCTCGCCGAGCCGCTTCGACACGTGGTCGAGGGCCTCCGCGCGCGCGTGGACGGGGAGCTTCGAGGACTCCTCGAACGTCTCGTGCGCGGTCGCCGCCGCTTCCTCGACGTCGGCCTCGGTGGGCACGCCGATCTCCGCGACGACGCCGTCGTCGTACGGGCTGTGGACCTCGAACGAGCCGTCGCCCGTTCGCCACTCCCCGTTCACCAAGTAGGGCCTCACCGCCATGTCATCGCCGCCTTTCCCGGGGCGTGTCGTTCAGTCGAGCGACACCATCACGTGCTTCATGTTCGTGTAGTCCTCCAAGGAGTACACCGACATGTCCTTCCCGTGGCCGGACTGCTTGTACCCACCGTGCGGCATCTCCGGCGTGAGCGGGATGTGCGTGTTGATCCACACGCACCCGAACTGGAGCCGGCGAGCCATCCGATGCGCCCGCCCCACGTCGCGGGTCCACACGGAGCTCGAGAGCCCGTAGGGCACGCCGTTCGCCCACTCGAGGGCCTGCGCTTCGTCGTCGAACCGCTGCACCGTGACGACCGGGCCGAAGACCTCTTTCTGGATGATCTCGGCGTCCTGACCGACGTCGCTGACGACGGTGGGCGAATACCAGAAGCCGTCCTGGTCGATCGCCTTGCCCCCAGTGAGCACCTTGGCGCCGGCTTCCTCGGCCCGCTCCACGAACCCGACGACGCGCTCGAGCTGCTCCTTCGAGACCATCGAGCCCATCTCGGTGTCGTCCGCGAACGGGTCGCCGACCTTGATCGACTCCACCGCCGGCACGAGCTCCGCGAGGACGTTCTCGTAGGCGCCCGAGCCGACGAGGATCCGCGCCGACGCCGTGCAGTCCTGACCGGAGTTGAAGTAGCCGCCGATCTTGATCCACTCGACGACCTGCTCCATGTCGGCGTCGTCGAACACGATGAACGGCGCCTTGCCGCCGAGCTCCAGGTGCACCCGCTTCAGGGTCTCCGCCGAGTTGGCCGCGATCAGCTTGCCGGTGGCGGTGTCGCCGGTGAGTGAGACGATGCCCACGTCGGGGTGCCGGACGAGCGTGTCGCCCACGGGGACGCCGTCGCCGGTGACGACGTTGAACACGCCCGGCGGCAGGATGTCGGCCGTCAGCTCCGCGAGCTTCAGCGCCGTCAGCGGCGTCATCTCGGACGGCTTGAGGACGATCGCGTTCCCCGTCGCGAGGGCGGGTCCGATCTTCCAGATCGCCATCATCAGCGGGTAGTTCCACGGCGCGATCAGCCCCGCCACGCCGATCGGCTCGCGACGGACGTAGCTCGTGAACCCGGCCATGTACTCGCCGGCGCTGCGGCCCTCCATCGTCCGCGCGGCCCCCCCGAAGAACCGGAGGTTGTCGACGATCGGCGGGATCTCCTCCGAGAGCGTCACGGCGGCGGGCTTCCCCACGTTCTGGGCCTCGAGCTTCACGATCTCGTCGGCGTGCTCCTCGATCCGATCCGCGAACTTGAGGAGAGCGAGCTGTCGATCCTTCGGGGTGGAGTCGTACCAGTCCCCCTCGAACGCCTTCTTGGCGGCCGCGACGGCCTTGTTCGCGTCCTCCTTCGTGCCTTCCTGGACCGAGGCGATGACCTCGCCGGTCGCGGGGTTGATCACGTCGCGGGTCTGTCCGTCCGACGAGTTCACCCACTCGCCGTCGATGAACATCTGATACGCGTCCGCCATGGGTTCGCCTCCTCGCTCCGCCGCATGCCTGCGCGGCTCCTGCACCAACGTTCGGTTCGCCAGTATGCGACATCCGTCCGCTGAGGGGCATCCCGCCATCCGGCCGGCCGGATGGGTTCTCGCGGAACGCCTCCGTCCGACCGATCTGGTCAGTAGCGGACCCGGGGATCGAGGAACGCGTATGCGATGTCCACGACGATGTTGGCGGCGAGGATGAACATCGACCCCACGACGGTCACGCCCATCACCATGGGGAAGTCGTTGCTGTAGATCGACCGGACGGCCAGCTGGCCGAGGCCGGGGAGCCCGAAGAGGGTCTCGGTGATGACGAGCCCCGCGAGGATCGTCGCGAAGTCGATGCCGAGCATCGTCACGATCGGGGTCAGCGCCCCGCGGAGCGCGTGCTTGTACACGACCCGGCGCTCGGAGAGCCCCTTCGCCCTCGCGGTCCGGATGTAGTCCTCCTGGGTCGTCTCCACCATGTTGCTGCGGAGCATCCGCGCATAGATCGCCGCGTAGCCGACCGCGACCGTGATCCAGGGAAGGAGGAACTTCCCGCTCAGCGCGCTCGCCCACACGCTCGAGTTGATCTCCAGTCCCGCCGACGGCGCGAGGTGGAGCTTGAACCAGACCACGTACAGCAGCAGCTGGCCGAGCCAGAACACGGGTAGCGATACCCCCACGATCGCCAGGATCATCGTCCATCGGGCACTCAGCGATCGGGGTCGCACGCCCGAGGCGATCCCGAGCGGGATCCCGATCAGGAGCCAGAGCACGGCCGCCCCCGTCCCGAGGATCGCCGAGACGGGGAGCCGACGCCAGATCTCCTCGCGCACCGGCAGGTAGTTCGAGAACGAGTAGTAGACGTCTTCCGTCAGGAACGTGTTCGGCAGCGGGATCAGCCCCTTCGCGAACCGCCCGTACTGGACGATCAAGGGCCGGTCCAGGCCGAACGCTTCCCGCGCGTTCGCGATCTGCTGTGGATCCGTCCTCCGACCGACCGCCCGCCGCGCCGGATCGCCGGCGGGCAGCTTCACGAAGATCAGGAACGTGAGGATCGAGATGATGACGAGGACGAGGACGGAGTAGAGCAGCCGGCGAGCGATGTACCGGAGCACGTGACCGACGCTAGGCCGGTGGTCGGACCGCGGATAGCACGTTCTTGCCGAGGGGTGCCGTTTCCTTGCCGTTCCTGCCGGTTCCTTGCCTTTCCCTCCCTTCCGGTGACGTCCTCGTTCCGTCGCCTGCGCTCGGTCAGATCACGCATCACCGGCCCGTCGATAGTCGATGACCCAGAGCTCCGACCAGGTCGTGCCGCCATCCTCCGAGCGCTCCCACCGCCATCGGAAGGCGTCGGCCTGGATGTCGGAGAACACCATCCGCTTCGTGATCCTCGTATCGTTCTCGACCTCATCGACGGCGAACGCGAATCCCTCCGGATGGGATCGCCCCTGGAGCGCCCAGTAGTTGCCCGTCGAATCCACCCACGTCTGGCGCCAACCGTGAAGCTCCTCGAAGACGTTGACGCTCATCCCCCACCATCGCTCGGGCTCCAGAGACTCGAAGCGCTCGACCACGACACGATCGTCGAACTCCTTCGTGATGCGGTTCCGCCCGCCGCCTCCCTCCCACGAACCCGCCCATTCACCCAGCCAGAAGTCGAGAGAAGTCGGCCCCGAGGTCCCTTCGAACGCCATCTTCGGAGTGTCACGCAGCGCCGCCTGGAGCGCTTCCGGGTCCTTGCCGCCTCGTGGGACGGGCTCCCGACTGACAACCCGGCGGGATCCGCACGATACTCCCGGGCGAAGCGGGCGCGATGCGCGCGAGGAGCCGGCGGACGGAGGCCTGTCATGGACATCCCGCAGGAACGGAAGCTCGTCACGGAGATCCCGGGACCGAGGTCGCGCGAATGGTTCGAACGTCGCCAGACCGCCGTCCCTCGTGGCGTCGCGAACATCCATCCGATCGTCACGGCGCGGGCATCCGGCGCGATCGTGGAAGACGTCGACGGGAACCGGCTGATCGACTTCGCCACGGGCATCGCGGTCTTGAACGTCGGTCATACGGCACCCGAGGTGGTGTCGGCCGCGCAGCGGCAGCTCGAGCTCGACACGCACACGTGCTTCCACGTCACCGCGAACGAGCCGTACATCGAGCTGGCCGAACGGCTGAACGGGCTCGCACCCGGCGACCACGAGAAGAAGACGATGTTCGCGAACTCCGGAGCCGAGGCCGTCGAGAACGCCGTGAAGATCGCGCGGAAGCACACGGGGCGGCCGGGGGTCGTCGTGTTCGATCATGCGTTCCACGGCCGGACGCTGATGGCGATGTCGCTGACGGCGAAGGTGATGCCCTACAAGCAAGGGATGGGGCCGTTCGCTCCCGAGGTCTACCGGCTGCCGCTCGCGTACCCCTATCGATGCCCCACCGGCGGGACCGAGGAGACGTGCGCGGAGTCGTGCCTCGCCTACGCGCTGGACGAGATGCACAAGCACATCGGCGAGGAGAACATCGCCGCCATCCTGATCGAGCCGATCCAGGGCGAGGGCGGGTTCATCGTGCCTGCACCGGGGTTCATCGCCGGCCTGGCCGAGTTCGCCGCGGCCAATGGCATCGTGTTCATCGCCGACGAGATCCAGTCGGGGATGGGTCGGGCGGGCCGATGGTTCGCGATCGAGGATGAAGGAGTGATCCCCGACATCGTGCTGAGCGCCAAGTCCCTGGGAGGCGGCCTTCCGATCTCGGCCGTCACCGGTCGAGCGGACGTGATGGACAGCGTGCACGTCGGCGGCTTGGGCGGGACGTACGGCGGGAACCCGGTCGCGGCCGCCGCGGCGCTCGCCGTGCTCGACAAGATCGAAACCGAGGGACTGCTCGACCGGTCCCTCGCGGTGGGTGGCACGATCGAAGGGCGGATGCGCGCGATGCAGGACCGGCTCGGCTCGATCGGCGACGTGCGCGGACGCGGAGCGATGCGGGCGATGGAGCTCGTCGCCGATCGCGTCACGAAGGAGCCGCTCGATGGGGCAGTCATGTCGGCCCTCGGCAGCGCCGCGTTGCAACGAGGGCTGATCGTGCTGACCGCAGGGACCTACGGCAACGTCCTCCGGCTGCTTCCGCCCGTCACGATCGACGACGGCCTGCTGGACGAGGGCCTCGATCTGCTGGAGGAAGCGGTGTCGCAGACGGCCGGATGAATCGGCGCTCCATCGACCCTCACGAGATGGTCCGCCGCTCCACGCAGCCTAAGATTCGCGCATGCCATCGTGCCCGAGCTGTGGACGAGAGGCGCCCACCGACGCCGCGTTCTGCCCCGCGTGCGGTACCTCGCTCACCGCCGAACGCGCTCGCGAAGAGCGCAAGCTCGTCTCGGTGTTGTTCGTCGACCTGGTCGGTTTCACTTCCCAGTCCGACCGAGCCGATCCCGAAGAGGTCCGCGACCTGCTTCAGGGCTTCCATGCCCGGTCCAAGCAAGAGATCGAGCGATTCGGGGGAACGGTCGAGAAGTTCATCGGTGACGCGGTCATGGCTGTGTTCGGCGCTCCCATCGCGCACGGCGACGATGCCGAGCGCGCGGTCCGCGCCGGCTTGCGCGTCGTACACGCGATCGGCGACCTGAGTCGGGAGCGCCCGGACCGCCCGCTTCAGGTCCGGGCAGCGGTGAACACGGGTGACGCGATCGTGGCCCTGGGATCGCGTCCGGAGGCCGGCGAGGCCATCGCGCTGGGTGACGTCGTGAACACCGCTTCGCGGCTCCAGTCGTCGGCACCGCCGGGGGGCCTCGTGGTCGGCGAGGAGACCTATCGGGCCACGAGGAACGTGATCCGCTATCGAGAGCTCGAACCGGTCACTGCGAAGGGGAAGCGGGACCCCGTCGAGGCGTGGCTCGCGCTGGAGCCGATCGGGGCGCCGGCCGAGCGGCCCGCGACCACGGCGCCGCTCGTCGGGCGATCCCGGGAGCTGGCCATGCTCGACTCCATCTGGGAGCGGGCCGCCGCCGAGCTCCGACCGCACCTCGTCACGATCGTCGGGCCCACCGGGATCGGCAAGTCGCGCATGGCCACCGAGATCGTCTCCAGGATCGAAGCGACGGGTGCGCGATCATTCCGCGGCCGCTGCCTCCCCTACGGCCAGACGGGGTACCGCGCGCTCACGGAGCAGGTCCGCCAGGCGGCGGGGATCTTCGAGTCCGACCCGTCCCCGGAAGGCACGGCGAAGCTGGAGGCGCGGATCCGCGGTCTCGTGGGCCCCGCCGAGGCCGAGGAGATGACCCGCCTCCTCGGGACATTGATCGGTCTGGGATCGGGCGAGGAGCCCGCCGAGGAACCGGTCCAGCTGTTCTTCGCGGCGCGCCGGTTCGTCGAGCAGATCGCCCTCGAACAGCCCACGGTGTTCGTCTTCGAGGACATCCATTGGGCCGACCCCGCGCAGCTCGATCTCCTCGAGTACCTGGCTTCGCACGTGCGTGACGCTCCCGCGATCCTGCTCGCACTCGCTCGGTCCGAGCTCCTCGAGGTGCGGCCCGGCTGGGGAAGTGGCGTCCTCGGTGCGACGACGATCCCGCTCGAGACGCTCTCTCCCCTGGACTCGGCCTCGATCGCGTCCTACCTCTTGTCCGGAGGCGGAGATCTGTCGGCGGTCGAGCGCCTCGTCGAGGTCGCGGAGGGGAACCCCTTGTTCATCGAGGAGCTTGCCGCCTCGCTCCTCGATCGAGGTCCCTCGGACGAGCTGCCGACAACCGTGCGAGCCGCGATCGCCTCCCGCATCGATGCCCTCCCGGCCGATGCGCGCGCCACGATCCTGGCGGCGTCCGTCGTCGGCAAGCACTTCTGGCCGGGCGTGCTCCATGCATTCGGGGATCTCGCAGGTGTGGATGGAGCGCTCGGGGCCCTCGAGTCGAGAGATCTGATCCGACGAGAGCCATCGAGTCAGGTGCAAGGCGAGGCGGAATTCTCTTTCAAGCACATCCTCATCCGCGAGGTGGCCTATTCGACCCTCCCGCGCGCGGACCGCAAGGGCCGACACGCCGCCGTCGCTCGCTACATCGAGGATGTGGCCAGCGACGGAACCCGGAACCTGGCTTGGGTGCTCGCCTACCACTGGCGTGAGGCCGGGGAGCCTGACCGATCGCTGCCGTACCTGATCCGGGCGGCGGAGCTCGCCCACGAACAGCTCGCGTTCCACCACGCGGTCCAGCTGTACGGGTCGGCGCTGGAACTGATGGCTGAGGACGATCCGCGCCGCGCCGACCTGGCGGTGAGGCGAGCGATCGCGTTCTCACGACTCTCGCACGCGGTGTTCGAGGAAGGCGTGCGATGGGAGCGGGACGCCGAGCAGCTCTAGACCGCGATCTCCTCGGGATCTACCTCGTCGGCGATCACGGAGATCCAGTCGATGCTGTGACCGCCGAATGCAGCCGCGTGCTCGCGGATCCGCGACTCGTCCGGGGCCGAATACACGCAGAACGTGTGGACGACACCGTCGGGATCGATCACCACGTGGCTATGGTGCCAGATGACGTCGTGGAAGCGTTCGATCGCGAGCCTCTTCGAGTTGCGGGCGAACTCGCCGAGCTCTTCCTCCGAGATCTTCGAGAAATTCCGATCGATCAGGAACTTGGGCATCGCGACCTCCTCTGCGAGCGAGGATATCCCTTCCCACTCATGCTGGCGAGGTTTCGGGCGGGGCCGCCGACCGCACAGAGACGGTTGCTACCGTCGGACCCATGTCGGCGGCGGGAGAACGCGAGGAGAGCGGTGGCACCCGTCTCCGCCGTCTCGCGATCGACCTGACGCCGCTCCGGGTCTCACGCGAGTTCCGGTTGCTGTGGACCGGTCTCCTCGTCACGGCGACCGGGAGCCAGTTCACGCTCGTCGCGGTGTTCGTCCAGGTGACGAACCTCACCGATTCGGAGGCAGCCGTCGGTGCCACCGGGCTCGCGTACCTGCTCGGCCTCGTGGCGGGTTCGCTCGGGGGGGGCGCGATCCTGGATGCGTGGGACCGGCGACGCCTGCTGATGATGGCGCAGCTGGGCCTCGCCGCGGGCTCCGCGGTCCTGCTCACCGGTGCCATCGTGGGCGAGCCACCCCTGTGGCTGATCTACGCGGGACTCGCGGTCCTCGCCGCGAGCAGTTCGTTCGACGGCCCCACCCGATCCGCAATCACCGCCCGGATCCTCGAGCCCGCGCAGCTGCCGGCGGCGCAGGCACTGAACCAGGTGGTGTGGAACACGGCCGCGTTGATCGGCCCCCTGCTCGCCGGGCTCGTGATCGTGTGGTGGGACGTGACCGTCGCCTACGCGATCGACCTCGCCTCGATCGGCTGCATGTTCGTCGCCGCCTCGCTCCTGCGACCGATGCCACCGGTGCGCGAGGATCACGCCGACACCGGCCTCCGCGCGATCGGAGAAGGGTTCCGCTTCGCGCGGAAGCACCGGCTGATCATGGCGACGTTCGTGATCGATCTGATCGCGATGATCTTCGGCCTGCCGCGCGTACTGTTCCCGTTCCTGATCGTGGACCAGTTCGACCGCTCGCCGAAGGCGATCGGACTGCTGTTCGCGGCCCTGGCGGTCGGCGCGCTCCTCGGGGCGCTGACCAGCGGTTGGACCGGACGGGTCCAACGCCAGGGGCTCGCGGTGATCGTTTCGGTGGTCGCTTGGGGGGTGGCGATCGCCGCGTTCGGATGGTCGGGCACGTTCTGGCTCGGACTCGCGATGCTCGCGCTCGCCGGATGGGCGGATGTGATCAGCGCGATCTTCCGCACCACGATCCTGCAGATGTCGGCCCCCGATCGGTTGCGAGGGAGGCTCTTCGGGATCCACATCCTGGTCGTGACCGGCGGCCCTCGACTGGGAGACGTCGAGGCGGGCGTGGTGGCGCGGCTGGCCTCCCCCACGTTCAGCATCGTCTCGGGGGGGATCGCCTGTGTCCTCGGTGCCGGGCTCGTCGCGCTCCTCTATCCGGAGTTGCGGCGGGCTCGCGCGCGCCATCCCACCTGACGTACGCTGCGCCGGATGGCGAAGCTGACCGAGGCGGAGCTGAACGGCTTCCTCGACGAGATGCAGGGCTGGTCCTCGCTCTCGAACGCGATCCATCGCGACTTCACGTTCCCCGGTTTCCGATCGGCGATCGCGTTCGTGAACCGCGTGGCCGAGCTCGCCGAGACCTCAGGACACCATCCCGACATCGAGATCCACTACAACCGCGTCGGATTGTCGCTGTCCACCCATGACGCCGGGGGCGTCACCGAGAAGGACGTGGCGCTCGCGGCCGAGATCGACGTGATCGCCGAGCCGACGGCCGGATAGGCCGTGGCCGAAGCGGTCCGCACCGCCGAGCTGCGCGTCCTGGAGGGTCCCAATCTCTACTTCCCTCGTCCCGCCGTGAAACTGATGCTCGAGGTCGGTGGGTGGCTCCGTGCGAGCGACGACCGCGTCCAGGAGGTCGCGGATCGGGTGGGCATCCCCCGGCTCGAACCGGGTACGGCCGGAAGCGACCAGCGACTGCGTGCGACCGCGCGGATCGCGGTGCAGTTGACGAGGCGCATCGCCGAGGCCGTGGGCACGGGCCGGCTCGCCGTGCGCGGGCGGCCCGGTCCCGAGTTCGGGCACGTGGTCATCGCCTTCCCGTGGCGACGACGAGGAGCGGCCGAAGCACTCGCCGAGGCGGTCGCCACCGGCATGGGCGCGCTGCTCCGACGATCGCCCGCGCGCGTCATCGCGGAGCTCGGCCGCGCGGTGGCGGCCGCCGAGCCGGGGCAAACCCCCATGGTCCCGGACCCGGACGTCCCGGTGATCCAGGTGAGCGGCACGAACGGGAAGACCACCACCACCCGGCTGATCGCCCACATGGTGATGACCGCCGGCAAGCGAGTGGCGTTCTCCTCCACGGACGGCGTGTACCGGAACGATCGGTTGGTGAAGAAGGGCGACTACTCGGGGTTCGCCGGGGCCGCGACGGCCCTCGCGCAGCATCCCGACGTCGCCGTGCTGGAGACGGCCCGCGGAGGCATCCTCCTCCGCGGGATCGGTGTCGCGCACAACGACGTCGCGGTGGTGACGAACGTCTCCGCGGACCACCTCCACCTCCACGGCATCTCCACGGTCGACCAGCTCGCGGAGGTCAAGGCCACGGTCACCAGGATCACCCGGCCCGATGGGTGGGTCGTCCTGAACGCGGACGACCCCCGGGTGCTTGCGATGCGACGAACGGCGAGCGGCCGCCCCTGGCTCTTCTCTCTGGATCCCCGTCACCCGGCGATCCGCGAGACGCTCGGCGGCGGCGGCCGGGCGATCAGCGTCCTCGACGGCACGATCGCCTGGATGGAGGACTCGATCGTCCACCCGCTGGTCGAGCTCGACCGCGTGCCGGTGACGCTCGCCGGTCTCTCGCGGATGTACACGCAGAACGCGCTCGCCGCGGCGGCGGCCGGGCTGGCGGCGGGACTCTCGCCGCGAGCCGTGGCGAAGGGGCTCCGGACGTTCGTCCTCGATCCGCAGAAGAACCCGGGCCGGACGAACCTGTTCCGGCTCGATCGGAGACTGCTCGTCCTCGACTACGCCCACAACGAGGCGGGGATGGACGGACTCGTCGAGATCCTCCAGGGCCTCAGGCCGCCGGGCCGGGAGATCTGGCTCGCGATCGGCACGGCCGGCGACCGGACGGATGACATCCTCCAGGGGTTCGCGGTGCGTGCGGCCCTCGGCTCGGACCACCTCGCGATCGCCGAGCTGAAGAAGTACCTCCGGGGCCGGCCGCGCGAGGACGTGATCGCGCAGCTCCGGCGCGGCGCCGCGCGAGCTGGCAAGCACGACGTCCCGGTCTACGTGGACGAGCTCCGCGCTCTTCGCGGGATGCTCGCGGCGTCCTCCCCCGGGGATGTGGTCGGGATCACCGCACTCGCGCAGCGGGCGCAGGCCTTCCGATGGCTCCGGACCCGCGAGGCGAAGCTCTTGGGTCCCGCGGACGTCCGTCGACTCGTTCGGGCGTCGGCTGGCCAGCGGCGCCCCGCCTGAGGTTGCCCTTCGAGGAGACCACGGGCGAGCCTGGGAGGATGGAGGGGCATGGTCACCACCTCGCACTCGGCGATGGAATCCTCGCTCGTCGTGGCATCCAACCGCGGGCCCGTTCGCTTCGAGCGTGATGAAGAAGGCAAGCTCGTCGCGCATCGTGGCTCCGGCGGCCTCGTGACCGTGCTGGGCGGGGTCCTCGAGCGGGACGACGCCACGTGGGTCGCCGCCGCCGTCACCGAAGGCGACCGGGAGGTGGCGCCGAGGGGGCGCAAGCTGGAGGGTGCCGCGCAGCGCGTCCGCTACGTCGACATCCCGGAGGAGCGCTACGACGGGTACTACAACGGGATCGCGAACGGGATCCTGTGGTTCGCGCACCACTACCTGTGGGACATCGCGAGGACACCGACGTTCGACGAACGGACCGAGCACGATTGGGCCGACTACGTGGAGGCGAACCGGGCGTTCGCCCGGGCCTTGTCCGTTGAAGCGAAGCACGATCCGATCTTCCTGATCCAGGACTACCACCTGACGCTCGTGCCGCAGCTCCTCAGGGAGATGGTCCCGGAAGCGCGCATCCTGCACTTCTCGCACACGCCGTTCGCCGGGAGGACCTACCTTCGGACGCTCCCGGTCGACATGCGGCAATCGATCCTGCGCGGGATGCTCGGCGCCGACGTGGTGGGGTTCCAGGGCCGTCAGTGGGGCGAGAACTTCCTCCTGTCCGCTCGCGAGCTCGAGGACGTCCACGTCGACATCCGCGCGCACCGCGCCGAGGTCGACGGCAGGCAAGTACAGATCCGGTCCTTCCCCGTCGCCGTGGGCGCGCAGGAGATCCAGGAGGCGGCCGCGACCGACCGGGCGAAGCGCCTTCGCACGCAGGTGGAGAAGATCCGCGGCGGCCGGAAGCTCCTGCTCCGCGTCGACCGGCTCGAGCCGTCGAAGAACATCCTCCGCGGTTTCCTGGCGTTCGAGCTCCTCCTGCAGAAGCATCCGGAGTGGCGCGGCGACGTCGTGTTCCTCGCCCTATTGAGCCCTTCGCGCGAAGAGGTCCCGGCCTACCGCGACTACGGCGCCGACTGCCGCGCGACGGCCGACCGGATCAACGCGACGTACGGGAAAGAGGACTGGACGCCGATCGTCTTGAAGGTGCAGGAGGACTTCACGTACGCCGTCGCGGCGTACGACCGATACGACGCCATGCTCGTGAACCCGGTCCATGACGGCATGAACCTCGTGGCGATGGAGGCGCCGGTGGTCAACACGAGCGGCGGCGCGTTGATCCTCTCCCGGAACGCGGGCGCGTTCGGGCGGCTCGGACGGCACTCGCTGGCGATCAACCCGTTCGACCTTTCGGAGACCGCCGAGGCGATCAACGAGGCGCTCCTGATGCCGGAGGAGGACCGCACGCGCCGGGCTCGCGGGCTCCAGCGTTCGGCGCTCGCGCATACGCCGGCAACGTGGCTCGCCAGCCAACTCAGAGCGATCGACGAGGTCCGGCCGCCTCGTCCCTAAGGCCCGGGGACCGGGCGCTCCAGCTCGTCGGCGATCGAGGCGAGCATCGCGGCGACGCCGCTCGGGCCCTCGAGGACCAGGTCCGCCACCGCCAGGACCTCGGCGGGGGTCTCACGCCCTCCCGCAGCGATCCCGCAGGTCCACAGTCCACGCGTTCCCAGGCGGTCGAGCGCCGCGAAGGCATCGAGGTCGCCGACGTCATCGCCCGCGAACAGCACCGCGGCCAGACCCAGGTCCGTCGCGATCCGCTCCACCGCACCGCCCTTCCTCGGGCGGCCCGCCGGCGCCAGCTCGAGGATCCGCTTCCCCGGGACCACCTCCAGGTCGTGCGTCGCCGCGATCACGGCGAGACGTCCGGACGACGCCGTCTCGGCGGCCTCCGGGTCCTCGAGCGCGCGGAAGTGCACGGCCGCGGCGGCGCCCTTCGGCTCGACCCAGGCGCCGACGGCCACCGCGACGGCTCGGATCTCGTCGAGGATCTCCTCGGCCATCGGTCGGACGTCCTCGAGCCCATGGGTTCCGACGATCTCGACGCCCTCCACATCGAGCAGCTCGCGGACCTGATGGGACTGCCGTCCGGAGACGATGGCGACGGCGTCGAGACGGCGTGCGAGCCGGGCGAGCACCGCGGGTATCTCGGGAAGGACCTCGGACAGCTCCGGACGTGGAACGATCGGCGCGAGCGTTCCATCGAGATCGAGGAACACCCCAGCGCTGGGGGCGTGAGCAGCGATCGCCGTCGGTACCTCCACCGCCTCGATCACGCTCCACCTCCCTGCATCACGTCGACCTAGGCGTTCCGGGAGGCGCAGTCGACGCAGAGGACCGACCACGGCCGGGCATCGAGGCGCTCCTCGGGGATGAGCCGGCCGCATCGGTCGCAGATCCCGTAGGTCCCCTCCTCGACCTTCACGAGGGCCCGATCCACGTCCTGCAGCATCGCCTCGAGCTCCCGAGCGGTCCCGACCCGATTCAGCCGATCGACCGCTTCGGTCGTTCCGTCCCCGACCCGTTTGCCGAAGGACACGGTGGCGTGCGGATCACGCTCGATGGTCGTGACGGCGCCGAGCTCGGACGCGAGCTCGTCACGGCGTGCCCGAAGCTCTTCGGCGATCCGGCGGAGGTCCACTACCGAGGCACGGACGAGAGATCGATGAGGTCGGCGTCGCCACCCACCGCCTCGATGAGGCCGCCCTCGGAGGCGCGGAGAGCGGCGGGCGTCGCGCTCCCCCTTCGCTTCTCCAGCTCCTTGTAGACCTCGGTGGCGTAGTCGACGCACAGGACGATCGTGTCGCCCGGGCGGCCCCGGTCCAACGCGCGCCGGGCGGCGTCCATCTCGTCGAGCACCATCTCGACCGTGCCCGCGCGCGCGCGGCCGGAGGCGATCGCCTCGCGGACGCCCTCGACGACGAGCTCCGCGGTCTCGCCCCGCTCCCGACCACGCGGGTTCTGATCCTCCCGCACGATCACGACGTCGAAGTGCCGCGCGGCCACGCGGCCGAGCTCACGCATGTCCTCGTCGCGACGATCGCCGGCCGTCGCCACCACGCCGACCACGAGGTTCGCCGCCCGCGCTGCCTCCCCGGGCCGCTCGCGGACGGCCGCGTCGGCCGTCAGGTGATCGACGAAGTCGCCGAGCTGCTCGAGGCCGGCCGCGTTGTGCGCGTAGTCGAGGACGACCTTCATCCCGTCGAGCTCGAACACGTTCAGCCTCCCCGGCGCCTGGTAGATCGACGTGGTGAAAGACCGGAGTCCCTGCCGGATGTCGTGCAGGTGCGCGCCCGCCGCGTGCGCGGCCGCCGCGGCGGCCATCGCGTTCTGCACCATCATCCGCGCCCGCCCGTCGAACGTCGCCGGCAGCATGTGCACGTAGGCGATCGGCGACGAGCGGCGCCCCTCCTTGAGCACCATCAGCTCGCCAAGCGGGCCGTGCTCGAGCACGATGGCCTTGCGGCCGCGTCGGATCCATCGGTCGACGAGCTCGTGCTTGTCCTTCATCGAGAACAGGATCACCTGCCCACCGGTGTGCCGACGCATCTCGAGCACCAACGGATCATCGGCATTGAGTACGGCCCAGCCGGTCTTCGGAACGGCCTCGACCACGACCTGCTTCACCGCGGCGAGCTGCTCCAGCGTCTCGACGTCGCGCAAGCCCAGGTGGTCGCCCGTCACGTTCAGGACGACCCCGACATCGTTCCGGCCGTAGCCGAGGCCCTCGCGGAGGATCCCGCCGCGGGCGACCTCGAACACTGCCATGTCCACGCGGGGGTTCTGCAGCACCATCTGGGCCGATTTCGGCCCCGAGGCGTCCACCCGTTTCACCAGCCGCTCGTCGATGTAGACGCCGTCCGTCGACGTCATCCCGATCTTGCGGCCCAGGCCCCGGAAGATGTGGGTGATCATCCGCGTGGTGGTCGTCTTCCCGTTCGAACCGGTCACCGCGACGATCGGGATCCGCGACGGCGTGCCCTGTGGGAACAGCGCGTCGATCACCGGTTTGGCGACGTACTGCGGCTCCCCTTCGGTCGGGTGCGTGTGCATCCGGAATCCCGGCGCGGCGTTCACCTCGACGATCGCGCCCCCCGTCTCGCGGACGGGAAGCGTGATATCCGGCGCCAGGAAGTCGATCCCCGCCACATCGAGGCCCACGACCCTCGCGGCCTCCTCGGCGATCTCGACGTTGTCCTCGTGGGCTTCCCAGGTGCGGTCGATCGAGATACCTCCCGTCGACATGTTGCCCGTGGCCACGATCAGGACCTGCGCTCCCTCGGGAGGAACGTCGTCGAACGCGAAGCCCTGCGCGCGCACGAACTCCTCGGCCCTGGCGTCGACGGTGATCCGCGTCAGCACCTTCTCGTGGCCGATCCCGCGACGCGGATCCTGGTTCGTGATCTCGACGAGTTCGCGAACGGTGTGCTCGCCGTCGCCGATCACGTGAGCCGGCACCCGCTCGGCGATCGCGACCATCCGGCCCCCGATCACCAGCATCCGGTAGTCGTTCCCCTGGACGAACGTCTCGACGACCACTCGACCGTCGCGCGACTGCTCGAGCGCGCGCTCGAACCCGAGGCGCACCGACTTCTCGTCCGTCAGGTTCAGCCCGACGCCGCGGCCGTGGTTGCCGTCGAGCGGCTTCGTCACGACCGGGAAACCCATCCGCTCGGCGGCCGTCGTGGCCTCGTCCGCGGTCCGGACCACATCGCTCCGCGGCACCGGGAGGCCGGCCGCCGCGAGGAGTTGGTTCGTCATCTTCTTGTCGGACGCGATGTCCACCGCCAGCGCGGACGTCATCGACGTCATCGTCGCCCGGATCCGCTGCTGGTACTTCCCCTGGCCGAGCTGGATCAGCGATCGCTCGTTGAGGCGCATCCACGGGATGTCACGCGACGCTGCCTCGTCGATGATCGCCTGGGTGGAGGGTCCGAAGGCCCGACGTTCGGCGAGCTTGATCAGGCGCTCGAGCTCGACGAGGAAGTCGAAGTCCTTCTCTGCCCTCACCGCGTGGTTCACGATCCGGACCGCGAGTTTGCCGGCCTCGACGCCGACGGTCTCCTCCCAGTACCCGTAGATCACGTTGTAGCGGCCGGTCTCTCCCGCGCTTCGCGTCTTACCGCGCGAGATGTGCGCACCGGTCTCCCGCTGGAGCTCCAGAGCCACGTGCTCGGCGACGTGACCGAGCCAGGTCCCGTCGGCGAGCCGCTCGCCGAAGCCGCCCCGCCGCCCCAACGAGCACGAGTGTTCGGCAACGCCCGGAAGCAGCGACAGGAGGCCCTCGTTGAACCCAGCGATCTGGTTGGACGGCCACTCCTCGAGCGAGCCGAGATCGACGAGCATCCGGACGCACGGTTCGTAGGACCAATAGTTCGGGCCACGGAACACCTGGGTCTGCACGATCTTCAGATCCGGCTTCGGGGTGCGTGACTTGGCCGTTGCTGGCTCCCGCTTCACGGACTCCCGCGCGCCTCGGGTTCGCGTCTTGGCGGGACCGCGCTGCGGGCTCCTGGCCTGCTGACCCTTGGCCGCCTTCGTCACGTCGACGCCTCCCCGTCCTCGAGGGCGTCCGGTCCGGTGAGCAGCGCGCGACCGCGCAGATCGAACCGATACCCCGAGGGCAGGGAGTGCAAGGTGGCGCCGCTCACCATGACAGGACGATAGCCTTTCCCGCGATAGGCATCGGTCTTGACGTGGGAGCCGTCGACGAGCGTGACCGCGCCGCGCCCGAGCACGTGGAGCACGCGATCGGCGGTGACCACGGCGCACGTGTCCTCGTCGATGCCGATGCCGAGCAACGACGGTGATTGCGCCACGAGGGCGAGCAACCGCCCGATCCGGCCTCGCTCCTCGAAGTGCTGGTCGATCACGACGCCCGGCACGATCCCGAGCCCGGCCGCGAGGGTGACCATCCGGTGCTTCGGCGTGGGTCCGGGACGGCCGAACGCCACCATGTGTGAGGCCAGGGCCGACGCGCCTGCGCTCGTGCCCGCGAGCACGACGCCACGATCGTGCGCGTTCGAGATCGCGTCGCCGAGGCGCGTGCCCGCGACCACCTGCGTGAGGCGGGACTGGTTCCCGCCGGTCAGGAAGACACCCGTCGCCTCCGAGAGCGTCGCCACCGCGGCCGGATCGTCGGCCTCGTCGCGCTCCTCGGGCCGGATGCCCGTCACGGCTCCGATGCCCAGGCCGAGGAAGAGCTCACGGTAGGCCTGGGTCGCCGCGTCACCGAGCGAGGAGGCCGTGGAGATCACCACGATGCTCCCATCGGCGCCGCCGGCGAGATCAGCGAAGGTTCCCAGGATCACCTTGTCGCGGAACCGATCCTCGGCCCCACCGATGATCATCACCGGGCCGGCCCCACCCACGGCCCGAAGCACGCCCGCCTCCGTCATGGCGGCAAGTCTATCCGCCGCACCTCGCTTCCCTCGCAGTTCAGGACGGACGCGAGCTGCGTTCCGTGTCACCTCCGGGCCGGAGGATGAGCTGATCGTGCGGCTCGATCACGTCGATCGTCCCTTCCAGGCCGTCCTCCACGAGGAGCGTGAACCCGGAGGCGTGCTCAACCACGCGATCCGTGGGACCGGCTTCGTCCGTCAGCTCGAAGCGAACGCCGCCCGCGTCGCGGACGACGCGCACCCGGGCGTCGGGATTGAACCGGCGCGCCGCCGCGTCGGCTCGGGACAGGATGTCGATGGCCCAGTCCGTGAACGCAAGCACGGCTCGGAGTTTAGGCGCGCGCCGGACATCCTCGGTCCGCCGCCGATGTAACCGACATCCGAGTATCGGTGGTTTCAGTGCGGTATCCTGGGCCGATGGAGGCTCGACTCGTTGCCCATGAGGTCCACGAGGACGATCTGACGCGCGCTGCTCCCGACGACCTCGAGCTCGTGCGTGGCTTCCTCTCCCTCCACGACCACGAGCACGGGGAACCCGACGGGATGCCGCCGAGCCTCGAGAGCCTCCGATGGTGGCTCGGGGCGAGGGACCTGCTCCCACCCGAGGAGCACGTCAGGGATCAGGATCTGGCCTGGGCGCTCCGCGTCCGCGACGCGCTGACGGCCAAGGTGCGCGAGAGCATGGGCGAGTCGCGCGACGAGGATGCGACGGCCCTGCTGAACCGCGCGGCGGAGGAGACGGGCGTGCGTGTCTGCTTCGGGTGCGCGGACGGGGAAGCCATCCACGTGGAGGCGGAAGGTGTCCGGGGCGCGATCGGACGCATCCTCGGCACGGCCTTCCTCGCCGAGCTCGACGGGCGATGGGAGCGGTTCCGGATCTGTCACGATGCCGGCTGCTCGGTGGTCTTCTTCGATCGATCGAAGAACAAGAGCGGGAAGTGGTGCTCGATGAACGCCTGCGGCAATCGAGCCAAGGTGCGAGCGTTCCGCGCTCGTCAGGCGGCGGAGTGACCACGCTCGAACTGCCGCTCCGGGCCCCCGGCGGCGAGCCGGTCGACCTTTGGAGGACGCTGGTCTCTCATGGCTTCGCCGAGCTCTCCCCGACCGACCTCGACGAGGAGCGTCGCACGCTCGCGTTCACGGTCCGCGTGCCGGGCGGGCGCCCACGCCGGGTCCGGATCTCGGAGGGGGGCCGCCGCACGGCACGCCTCGAGGTCCTCGGCCCGCCGCCGGGCCCGAAGGTTGTCCGCGCGGTCCTGGACGGGGCCGCCCACGTCCTGCGGCTCGATCAGGACCTCTCGCCGTTCTATCTCCTCGCCGAGGGTGACCCCGACCTCGCGTGGGCCGCTGCCGGCGCGGGCCGGATGCTCCGCTCACCGACGGTCTTCGAGGACGTCGTGAAGACGGTTTGCACCACGAACTGCGCATGGAGCGCGACCGTGCGCATGGTCGATGCCCTCGTCACCCATCTCGGTGAACCCGCTCTGGGCGGTGACGGCCCGCTCACGAACGCCTTCCCCTCTCCGGGGGCGATGGCCGGCGCAACCGAGTCCTTCTACCGCGAGGTCGTCCGGGCGGGCTACCGCGGCGCCTACCTGATCGGGCTCGCACGAGCCGTGGCAGAAGGCGAGCTCGATCTCGAGGGCTTCGCGACGGCGATGCCCACGGATCTCTCGGACCTCGAGCTCGAGGCCGCGCTGCTGGCGCTCCCCGGCGTTGGCCCGTACGCGGCGGCGCACATCATGATGACGCTCGGCCGACACTCCCGCCTGATCTTGGATTCGTGGACGCGCCCGAAGTACACGCGGCTGGTCGGCCGGACGAAGGCGGTCCCCGATCGTGCGATCGAGAAGCGCTTCCGTCGGTACGGGGACTTCGCCGGCCTCGCGTTCTGGCTCTTCGTCACCCGCGATTGGGTCGACGACGGGCCCGGCTGACCCCGGGCCTATACTGCGCGAGCCGCCGAGGCGTCGATCCACCGGCACTCACCTGGCGAGGTCACGGAGAGCGATCACACGATGACGGTGCCCTTATGTCCCCGCGGAGCCGCGCGACCCACGAGCTCCTCCGAACCCCGCACGCCGGGCGAACTCGGCCTGCGCGCGAGGCAGGTGGGCGCCGGGTCCTGATCTCCGGGGCGGGCTCCGATGGCTGAGGGCCTCGGCGCCGCGCCCGCCCGCCTCGCTCGCCGGGCGCGCCGCCTCTTCGGCTACTGGCGCTCGGAGCGCCGGACGCTGCGCCAGGGCATCGTGGCTCTCGCGCTGAGCACGTGCGCCGGCTTCGTTGCCGGACTCGTCCTCGGCTCGATCACGGGCACGCTGGAGAAGCTCCCGGGCCTCCTCGTGCTGATCCCGGCCGCCGTCGGGATGCGCGGAACGATCTTCGGCGCGATGGGCGCCCGCCTGGGCACCGGGGTCGCCGCCGGGCTCTTCGAGCCGACCCTCCGTCGCGGGAGCCTCCTCTCGAACAACGTGGTCGTGGGGATCCTCTCGGCGCTTCTGACGTCCTTCTACCTCGCCGCCCTCGCGAAGCTCGTGGCCTCCGCATTCGGCGAGGAAGCGGTGATCTCGTTCTGGGACCTCGTGACGATCTCCGTGATCGGCGGGGTGCTGGCCTCCTCGATCACCCTCGTCGTGACGATCGGCATCGCCGTGCTGTCGTTCCGGAGGGGATGGGACCTCGACGCCGTGTCGACGCCGATGGTCACGGCGATCGGCGATATGGTCACGCTCCCGGCGCTCTTCCTCGCGAGCCTCCTCGTCGCGAACCAGGCCGTGAGCGGGGTGGCCGCGGGGATCTGCACCGCCGCGTCGGTCGCGGCACTGCTCGCCACCTTCCGCGCGGAGGTGGCCGTCCGACGGATCCTCCTGGAGATGCTGGCGGTCGTGGCGCTCGCGCCGCTCCTCGACATCGTGGCTGGAGCGCTGCTGCAGGCGCACGGCGGCGAGCTGCGGGCGGTCCCCGCCGTGCTGATCCTTATCCCGCCGTTCATCTCGCAAGCGGGCGCCCTCGGCGGGATCCTCTCGTCCCGGCTCTCGTCCAAGCTGCAGCTCGGCGTCATCACCTCCCGAGGGCGCCCGGAGATCCCGGCGCTCGTGGACGGCGCCATCGTGGTCGTGCTGGGCGTGGCGGTCTTCACCACGATCGGCGCCGCGTCCTGGGCCCTGTCGAGGCTGACGGCCGGCCCGGATCCGGGCGCCGCCGCGTTGATCGGCGCCACGATGCTCGCCGGCGCGATCGTGCTGCCGATCACGCTGGTGGTCGGCTACTACCTCGCGGTGCTCACCTCACGCTTCGGCATCGACCCCGACAACCAGGGCGTTCCCTTCATCACATCGCTCCTGGACCTCGCAGGCGTGGCGGCGATCCTCCTGGTCATGAGAACATCCGGGGTACTCCCGTGATGGACGAACAGCCTCGCAACGTCAAAGACCTCCTCGTCGAGCTGAAAGACGCCTCGGAGCTCATGGTCGACCTGGCCTACGCGGCCGTCTTCTTCAACGAGGAGAAGCTGGCGCAGGAGGTCGAGCGACTCGAGCAGCGGATGAGCGGGGATCTCCATCGACTACGGATCACGGCCATGCTCGCGGCTCGCAGTCAAGAAGACGCGGAGGGCATGGCCGCGGTGTTGTGGATCGCGCATGCCATCGAGCGGGTGGGCGATGCGGCCTCCGACATCGCTCGGGTCGTCGCCGCGCGTCTCGGGATCCCGGACGCCCTCCGACAAGATCTCCGTCACGCCGACGAGGTGACGGCGAGGCTCAGGATCCGTGAGGACGGGCCCGGAGCGGGAAGGACGCTCCGCGACCTGTCCTTGCCCACGGAGTCGGGCATGTGGGTGGTCGCGATCCGCAGCGGCATGGATTGGCGGTTCGATCCCGGCGCCGACGACGTGATCTCCGTCGGGGACGTCCTGTTGATCCGCGGGCCCGAGGAGGGCGTGAACCACGTCCGCGAGCTGGCCGGCGCGCCCCCGCTCCCCGAGGCCCCCACCGAGGAGCCGCCACCGCTCTCAGAGCTCGATCGAGCCGTCGACCTCCTCGTGGAGATGAAGGACCTCGCGGAGGCGGCGGTCGGACTCGCGTACTCGGCGCTCCTGTTCAACAACCGCTCCCTCGCGGCCGAGGTCGGCACGCTGGAGGCGCGGTCCGACATCCTGCACGACGAGCTGGAGTCCTGGGTCCTCCGGGCGGCGCCCGAGGCCCGCGATCCTGACGCCCTCCGTGGCCTCCTTCGACTCGGCGCCGCCTCGGAGCACATGTGCGACGCCGCACGCGACATGACCTGGTACGTGGAGCAGGGCGAGCCGCTCCATCCGGTCGTCCAGCTCGCTCTGGAGGAGACCGAGGAGACGAGCTCGGAGGTGGTCGTGGAGCGCGGGTCCCGAGCCACGGGCCATTCCCTCAAGGACCTGCGTCTCGAGACCGAGACCGGGATGTTCGTGCTCGCCGTCCAGCGCGGCTCCCGCTGGATCTATCGTCCCCGAGCGCGGTTCACCGTCCAGGAGGGCGACCGACTGATCTCCGTCGGACCCGAGGAGGGCGAGGAGGCGCTCGCAGAGCTGACCCGAGCCCCGGCCGTCGCCCACGGCTAGGCCGGGTCCTTGTTCGGCCTTCGGGGCTGGCCTAGCCTCCCCTCATGGAGGCCTTCGTCTACCTTCGCGTGCATCCCGGCAGCATCGAGCCGGTGCGGAACCAGCTCACATCCTCGGCGGTCGCGCGCCGCTCGATCGTCGTGATCGGCGACTGGGACGTCCTCTGCCTCATCGACGGGCCCGACCTCGCCTCGATCGGGACCGGCGTGCTCTCCGAGATCCAGATGATCGAGGGCATCGCCCGCACCTACACGGCCCCGGTGGTCCCCCCTGATCGGCTCGGGGTCGTGGGGTTCGGGGGGCTCCCCACGCCACAGATCATCCGTGGCGCCTGCTACGTCCACATCGCGGCCGAACCCGGCGCGGCCGCCGGGCTCTACGAGCGGCTCTCCGAGATCGGCGGGGTCTCCGGGGCCGCCGTGCTGGGTGGACGATGGGACCTGATCGTGTGTGTGCCGGAGCCGTGGGAGGTGGCCTCGGGGATCGTGCTCGACAAGATCCACGCGCTCCCCGGCGTCCGGACCACCAGCACGCTCGTCTCCGTGGACTACGAGGAACCCGAGGAGGATCGCGACCAGTTCAGCTCCTGGTCGTAGACCTCAGCGAACGGTCGTAGTCCTGACCCCCGGAGGCAGCGCGAAGCGCACCCGCTCCAGGGTGATCAGCGCCTGCTCGACCCGATCGAAGCCTCTGACAGCGAGCCACTCGATCATGTCCGTCACGAGCCACTCCGGAGCGGAGGCTCCGGAGGTGAGCCCGACGACCTCCGCGCCGTCGAGCCAGGCCGGGTCCACCTCACTCGCGTCGTCCACGAGATGGGCGGGCGTCCCCCGCTCTCGGCTGACCTCGGCCAGTCGATTGGAATTGGAGGAGTTCTTGGAGCCGATCACGAGCACGACATCGGCGAGCCGAGCGACCTCCTTCACGGCATCCTGCCGGTTCTGGGTTGCATAGCAGATGTCTTCGCGAGGCGGGGCCTCGATCGCCGGGAACCGCGACCGCAGGACCTCGACGATCTGGCTGGTCTCGTCGACCGACAGCGTGGTCTGGGTGAGGTAGGAGAGCCGATCCGGGTCGAGGACCTCCACCGCGCGGGCCTCCTCGACCGACTGCACGAGGATCGTGCGCTCCGGCGCCTGCCCGCTCGTCCCCTCGACCTCCTCGTGCCCCGCGTGCCCGATCAGCAGGATCGTTCGGTCGTCGTCGGCGAACCGGCGTGCCTCGAGGTGCACCTTGGTGACGAGCGGACACGTGGCGTCGATCAGCGAGAGCTCCCGGCGCTCCGCATCGGCATGGACCGTGGGGGACGAGCCGTGGGCCGAGAGCACCACCACCGCTCCCTCGGGCACCTCGTCGAGCTCGTCGACGAAGACGGCGCCTTTGGCCTCCAGTCCCCTCACCACGTGGAGGTTGTGGACGATCTGCTTGCGTACGTACACGGGTCCCCCGTGCTGCTCGAGAGCCCGCTCGACGGCGTCGACCGCGCGCTCGACACCGGCGCAATAGCCACGAGGAGCTGCCAGGAGGACCGTACCCACCCCTTCATCGTACCCAGCGCCGCACTTGACCCGATCGTGACCTCGTCGCCCGGCTCGGTTGCCGACTGTCGGTCGGTCGGGCTAGGGTGGTCGCTGTCGGCTTCGGACCGAGTGGCCCGGTCCTCCTGCGTACGACGCGCGCTTCCCACCTTCCCAGGGTGTGTTCGGCGTGCGCCCGTGCGTGGGAGAAGGTCCCTGGGACCGCGGTCGACATAGGTCACACAGGAGAGGACGAGACCAGGAGGTGATGCGTACACCCGCGACCTAGCGCGGATGCCGGGTCCGAGGCGGTGTGAACCGCGGACGACTCGGCGGGATGTGGCGGCCGGCCATGTTCGCCGCGTGGGTGATCCAGCCCATGACCACGATGATCCGGAAGAGCCGCGGCCTCGTCGCGGCATCGATCCTGACCGCCGTCATCATGAGCTTCCCCAATGCCACGACATCAGAGGCGATGGTGCAGCGCGATCAGCTGCGTGTCGCCTCGACCCACAAGATCTGCCCGATCGACTGGCGACAGAGCACCTGGCACGTGAAGCAGCTCATCCGCTGCGCGGCATGGCATCACGGCGTGAGCACCGAGACGGCGCTCTACGTCGCCTGGCGCGAATCGCGCTACCGGCCGAACGCCTACAACGCCGCGGGAGGAGCGGCGGGCATCTACCAGCACCTCCTCAAGTACTGGCCCGGCCGGGCTGCGGACTTCGGATTCAGGGACTGGTCCGCGTTCAACGCCCGCGCCAACATCATGGTCACGATGCGCATGGTGAAGCACTACGGCTGGGATCCCTGGGCCCTCTGAGCTCAGGGCTGTTCGAGGATCGGACCGCCCGGGCGCGCGAGCGATCGGAGCGCCTCCCGCACGTCAGCGCGGGAGGTGACGACGGCGCTCGCCCCGGGCGTGTCCCGGTCCGTCACGATCCGCATCGCGGGGAACCGTTCCCGGACCAACGAGACCAGCTGCTCGTAGGGACCGAACACCACGATCGCGTGCGGCCGCTCGGCATCGACCACGCCCAACGCATCGGTCTCGCTCGTCGCCCCCGGCGTGAGCTCCCACTCCGCGGCGGTCGTCGCGAGCCGGAGCGCCCGGAGCTCCTCCTCGTCGCCGGCGACGCAGAGCACCTTGACCGCCCGACACACGGCTAGAGCCACCCTCGCTTCCGGAACCCCAGGTAGAGCCAGACCGAGGAGACGGCCATCAGTCCGAGGGCGAGCGGATAGCCGACGACCCAGTGGAGCTCAGGCATGTGCCGGAAGTTCATCCCGTAGATCCCTGCGACCAAGGTCGGGACGAGGATGATCGCCGCCCACGCCGTCAGCTTCTTCATCACCTCGTTGAGTTGGTGGGCCGACTGCGCCATCCGGATGTCCACGACCGTGGTCAGGATCTCGCGCACGCCGTCCGTGAGCTCGATCGTACGCAGCAGGTGGTCGGTGATATCGCGGAGGTAGGGGACGAGTGGCGCCGTGACCAGGTCCGAGTCATCGGCGAGTCGATCGATCAGCTGGCGCATCGGGACCGCGTGACGCCGGAGTTGCACCGCGTCGTGACGGAGACGGAGGATCTCGAGCTGGAGCGCGGGACCTGGCTCGCCGGCCGCCGGGTCCGATCGGAAGACCTGGTTCTCGAGCTCATCCGCGCGATCCTCCAGCTCCTCGACCACCTCGAGGTAGTCGTCGACGATCTCATCGGCGATGGCGTAGAGCGCCGAGGCCGAGCCGGGAGCGAGCGCGCACACGATCGGCCACCGCGTCTTCGCCTTCGCCAGATCGAAGGCCGGCGAGAACCGGAGGGTGACGAGGAAGCCAGGCGAGGCGAACACGAACAACTCGGATCCCGCGAGGCCGTCAGGTCCCACGGCGAGGGGACGGAAGACGGCGAACGCGTGACCGGGATACAGGTCGAGCTTCGGCCGCTGGTTGCGGTGGCGGACGTCCTCGACGGCGAGATCGTGGAGATCGAGCTGACGCTGGATCTCCCCGACGTCGCCATGGTCGGGGTCCACGGCGTCGACCCAGACCCACGCCCCGTCATCGAGGCCGGAGACGGTGCTCCGCAGATCCGCGACTGCCACGTCGCCGGACTGGATCGCCCCGTCGCGGACGACGCGTGCCTCCATGCTCGGAGCGTAACCGCCGCCGACCGGAACCGGCGGACATGCCGTGATCCGCCGCCCCGGAGGGCTAGCCTTGTCCCCGACGAGCGAGGAAGAGGGAGGCAGATGGCGCCGCGACGCGAGACTCCTTGGACCAACCCGATCCTGACGCAGTCGGCCGAGGAGCGCGCGAAGAAGCTGCAGAATCGGATCGCGGACGCCATCACCCGTTTCGCCGGTTCGATGCCGTTCGTCTACCTCCACGTCGTCTGGTTCGCGCTGTGGATCGCCTTCCGCGTGGAGCCGTTCCCGTTCGGCCTGTTGACGATGATCGTGTCCCTGGAGGCGATCTTCCTGTCGGCGTTCGTGATGATCAGCCAGAACCGGGCGGACGCGAAGCGCGAGGCACTCGCGGAGCACCAATGGCAGCTCGTGCAGGCCGAGGAGAAACAGAACGAGGAGCTCCTCGAGGTCTCCCGTCAGATCCTCGAGCTCACGACGGAGATCCATCGGATGAGCAAGGCGAGCCCGGCAGCCTCTACCTGATCCGGCCGCGGTCAGTCCACGAACGAGAAGAACTTCTGCAGCGCGTACCCGAGCAGGGCGCACGACGGCCACGTGAGGACCCACGCCGCGACCACCTGCCCCGCCACCCCCCACCGCACCGCCGAGAAACGCTTCGTCGCGCCGACCCCCATGATCGCGGAACCGATCGCGTGCGTCGTCGAGACCGGGATGCCGAGCCGAGCCGCGACCGTGATGACCGTGGCGGCACCCGTCTCGGCCGCGAACCCCTGGACGGGCTCGAGGTGAGTCATCCGCATCCCAAGCGTTCGGACGACCCGCCAGCCCCCGATCATGGTGCCGATGCCCATCACGAGCCCGGCGGAGACGATGATCCAGGGATGGATCGTGAGTTCGCCGACGTTGCCTGCAGTCCCGGCGTCGTTGAGCGCGATGGTGAGGGCGATGATCCCCATCGTCTTCTGAGCATCGTTCGTCCCGTGACTGAAAGCCATGAACGCTGCCGAGAGGACCTGCCCCTTGCCGAAGACCCTCCGCACCGTGGCCCTCCCAACGCGCACGAAGACTCGGTAGATCAGCACCATCAGGCCGAAGCCGAGGAGGAACCCACCGAGCGGGGACGTGACGAGGCCGATCAGCGATGCTCGCGTCCCCTCGCTCTCGAGCGCCTCCAGTCCACCGGCGGCGAATCCGGCGCCCAGCAATCCGGCGACGAGGGCGTGCGACTCGCTCGACGGCAGCCCGAAGTACTGGGCCGCCAGCGCCCAGATCGTGGCGGCCAAGAGGGCGGACGCGACCGTTTCGAGACCGACGTAATTGGGATCCACGATGCCCTCGGCGATCGTCTTGGCCACAGCGGTCCCCGTGAGCGCGCCCACGAGGTTCAACACGCCGGCCATCAAGACCGCGTGGTGAGGTCGCATCACCCTCGTGGACACGACGGTGGCGATCGAGTTCGGAGCGTCGGTCCACCCGTTGGCGAACTCGAACAGATATGCCAGGAACAGGACGAACCAGACCATCAGGCGTTCTTCAAGGCGATCGCCTCGAGCATGTTGGAAACGTCCTCGAGCTGGTCGATGGCTCCTTCCGTCTCGTCGATGACGTCTCGCCACTTCAGGACGTCCATCGCCTTGTACTCACCGCCGAAGAGCCCGGCGATGGCCCGCCGGTAGACTCGGTCCCCTTCGTTCTCGAGTCGATTGACCTCGACCCAATACCGTTCGAGTTCCTTGAACTTCGGGAGCGTCTCGAGTGCCTCCCGTGTGACCCTGCAGGTCTGCACCAGGATGTCGGCCTGCGCCTTCATCTCGGGCAGCGGCTGCTCGATCTTGTGGAGCACGAACAGATCCGCGGCCGCCTCGATGTGATCGAGCACATCATCCAGACCGGAGGCGAGCCGATGGATGTCCTCGTGGTCCAAGGGCGTCACGAAGACGGTGTTCAGCCGCTTCATGATCTCGTGCGTGACCTCGTCCCCCTCGTGTTCGAGGTCCTTCAGTCGATCGGCCTTCCGCGTCACCTCCTGGTAGTCCACGACGAGGTCCTGGTACGCGGCTGCCCCCTCCTCGACCTTGACCGCCAGGTTGACGAACATCTCGTAGAAGCTCTCGTCACGGGGGACGAGGCGGAATCGCAGCTTCGGCATCCAGGGGGACCTTTCACTCGTCGGCCGGACGCTGGATATCACGCGGGCGGCCGGAGCCGCAATACCCGCCGAAGGTCAGTCGAGGAACCGGTACCCGAGGCCTCGCACCGTGACCAGATGGACGGGCTGGTGGGGATCCTCCTCGATCTTCTGTCGGAGCCGCTTGACGTGCACGTCGAGGGTCTTGGTGTCGCCGAAGTAGTCGCCACCCCACACCTCCGCGATCAGGTGATCGCGGGTCAGCAGCCTCCCCTTCAACCGCAGCAGCATCTCGAGGAGAGCGAACTCCTTCGGGGGGATGGCGATCAGCTCGCCCCTGATCCGGACCTCGTGGCGGATGGGGTCGAGCTCCACCGGGCCGCCGGTGAACGTCGCGCCCGCCGACGATCCGCCCGTCATGTCCTCCCGACGCAGGTGCGCGCGCACCCGGGAGACGAGCTCCCGAACGGAGAACGGCTTCGTGACGTAGTCGTCCGCACCGAGCTCGAGCCCGGAGACCTTGTCGGCCTCGGCGTCTTTGGCCGTCACGATGATGATCGGGACGTTCGAGATCTGCCGGATCTGCCGGCAGACATCGAGGCCCGAGAGCTCCGGCAGCATGAGGTCGAGGATCACGAGCGATGGATCGTCCATCCGGAACCGGTCCAAGGCGCGGCGCCCGTCCGATGCCACCGCGACGGCATACCCCTCCCGCTCGAGGTTGTACCGCACCGTATCGGCGAGTGACGCTTCATCCTCGACGATCAGGATCCGTGCCTGTGAACCGCTCGACGTCACACCGGCCGTCCGGCCTCGGGGACGTCGTGGGATGCGTCGGTGAACTCCCGGAACTCGCCGGTGATCAGGAACCCGACCTGTTCGGCGATATCCACGGCGTTGTCGCCGACGCGCTCGAGCGCGCGAGCCGCGAGGTTCATGTGCAGACCCCACTCCAGGGCTCCGGGATCGTCTGCCAGCTTCAGCGCTTCGAGGTGGGTGGCCCGATTGAGGCGATCGACGGGGTCATCCATCGTCGGCAACCGGAGGCACAGCTCCAGATCCCGTGTCCGGAAGGCCTCCATGACCGTGCGGATCATCGTGACGACGTGGGATCCCATCTCGTCCAGCTGCTGGAGCAAGCTCTGGCTCGGCGGGAGATGCTGCGTGGCCAGGTGCAGCTTGGCGATCGTCACCGCCTGATCCCCGATCCGTTCCAGGTGGAGGCAGCTGTGCAGTACGGCCGACACGAGTCGCAGCTGTGTGGCGACCGGCGACTGCAGCGCGAGCATCTCCAACACCCCGTTGTCGATACGCAGGTACAGCTCGTCGATGGGATCGTCGTCCCGGATCACGATCTCGGCGGTGGTGCTGTCTCGTTGCACCAGCGCCGCCACGGCGCGCTGGACGGCCGTGGACGCGAGCTCACCCATCGCGAGCAGCTCGAGCTCCACGCGTTCGAGCTGCTCGTGGAAGTGCTCTCGCGTCATCCGAACCTCCCCGTGACGTAGTCCTCCGTTCGGCGATCCGACGGATTCGTGAAGATCGACTCGGTCTTGTCGAATTCCACGATGTGGCCCGTTCGTTGGCCTTCGGGCGTCACATCGACCGTGAAGAAGGCTGTGCGATCCGAGACGCGCGCGGCCTGCTGCATGTTGTGCGTCACGATCACGATCGTGTACTCCGAGACGAGGTCCCTCATCAGATCCTCGATCCGCGACGTGGCGATCGGGTCCAGGGAGGAGCACGGCTCGTCCATCAGGATCACGTCGGGGCGCGTCGCGATCGCCCGTGCGATGCAGAGACGCTGCTGCTGGCCTCCCGAGAGAGCCATCCCCGAGTCCTTCAGCTTCTGCTTCACCTCGTCCCAGAGCGCCGCCCGCTGGAGCGACTCTTCCACGAGATCGTCCATGTTGCCCTTGAAGCCGGCGATCTTGGGGCCGAATGCGACGTTGTCATAGATCGTTTTCGGGAACGGGTTGGGCTTCTGGAACACCATCCCGATCCGCCGACGCACCTCCACCGCGTCAACCTGTTCGTCGTAGAGATCGACACCGTGATAGAGGATCGTGCCCTCGACGCGGGCACCTTCGATCAGATCGTTCATCCGGTTCAGGCAACGGAGGAACGTGGTCTTCCCACAACCGGATGGTCCGATCAAGGCGGTGATCTCGTGCTCCCGGATCGGCAGCGAGATGTCTCTGACGGCCCGGAAGTCGCCGTAGCGGACAGAGACCCCGTTGACATCGAAGATCAGCGGCTTCGCATCGTCGGCTTGATCCGATCCGCCTCTGGTCTCGACGGTCACGATCGTCTCCTCGTCGGCGGCCGGAGCGTCCGGCATCCGTGCCACGTCAGTATCCATAGGGTCACCACTTCCGTTCATATCGGTTCCTCAGGACGATCGCCACGAGATTCACCACCAGGATCACGGCGAGGAGGACCACGATGGCGGCTGCCGTGAGATGGCCCCATTCCTCCCCGGGCTGCCTGGACCAGTTGAAGATGATCGTGGGGAGCGCCGTGTACCTGCCCTGCAGGGTCTCGAGCAGGTTCCCCGACCCCCCCGGCGTGAGATAGCCGGTCACCGCGCCGACCAGGAGCAGCGGGGCGGTCTCACCGAACGCTCGCGCGAGGGCAAGGATCGCACCCGTGAAGACTCCGGGAGCCGCGTACGGGAGCACATGACTCCTGACGACCTCCCATCTCGTGGCTCCGACCCCGTAGGCAGCCTCCCGGATCCCGTGGGGCACCGCCCGCAGCGCCTCCATCGTGATGATGATCATGAACGGCATCACCAGCACCGAGAGGGTGAGCCCGCCGGAGATGTAACTCAGCCCTGATGACTCGGGACCGGTAACCGATCGGAGCGTCTGTGCGAATACCACCACTCCGAAGATCCCGTAGACGATCGATGGCACCCCGGCGAGGTTGCGGATGTTCGAGATCAGTGCCCGGTTGAGCCGCGTGTCGCGTGCGTACTCCTGCAGGTACAGGGCCGCGCCGATCCCGAGCGGGACGGCGATCGCGGCCACGAACGTGATCAGGATCAGGGACCCGATGACTCCCTGGCGCACACCGGCCCGGCTGTCGAACTGAGAGAGATTGTCGCCCAGGAAGCCGAGCCCGCGACTCGCCAGCACCGGCCACGCCTCGGCGAGGACGGATCCGAGCAGGACGATCAGCACGGCGAGAGATACGAGCAACGTGAGCAGCAACGCTGCCGCGAAGATCCTTCCCCGCACGTCGTGACGCTGCCCTCGGAGCGCGAGCTCGACGGTCGAGCGCGACGCGGCCGGCGCGATCGCCGTCATCAGAAGTTCCTCCGAACCCGACGCACGAAGCGTTCGCTTACGACGTTGAGCGCGAGCGTGAATACGAACAGGATCAAGCCGAGGAGGAACAACACCTCGAACGCGTTGAGGCCGGATCCCCTCGTCTTGACCTGGTCCGAGCCGATCGCGAGAGACGCGATGGCCGCGGTGAGCGTTTGGCTCGGCTCGAGCGGGTTCAGGGTCCTGCTGGCGTTTCCGACCGCACCCGCGGCGATCGCCACCACCATCGTCTCCCCGAGCGCGCGTGAGATCCCCAGGATCAGCGCCGCGACGATCCCCGAGATCGCCGCCGGGAAGACCACGCGGAGCGTGACCGTCAGTCTCCTCGCCCCGATCCCGTAGGCAGCCTCGCGCAGTGCTCCCGGCACTGCGAACATCGCGTCCTCCGCGACCGAGGCGATCAGGGGGATGGTGAGGATCCCCACGCCGATGCCCGCGGCCATCATCGTGAACGCACTGGTGGCGCCGAGGAGCTCCTGGACCACGATCGGGTTCACCACCGTGAGGGCGAAGAACCCGATGACGACGCTCGGGATGCCCGCGAGCGTCTCGAGGATCGGCTTCAAGATCCGGCGAGCGCGGGGACGGGCGTACTCCGACAGATACATCGCCGCGCCGAGCCCGAGCGGGGCGGCGACCACCATCGCGATCATCGTGACGACGAACGAGCCGAGGAACAGCGAGACCAGATCGAACTCCGCCTGACGTGGCCGCCAGGTGCCGGACCAGAGGGCACCGAGCTCGACCTCGGAGACGAAGCCCACAGCTCGGAAGAGGAGCGCGAGGACGATACCGACGCTGATGATGATCGAGAGTCCGGCGGCTCCGCCCATCACCCCGTGGATGATCCTCTCCTTGCGCCGTCGTCGAGAGCTGCCGACGAGCGAGGCGAGGGTGCCTTCCCGGGACGGCGCCGTGACGGTGGCCATCGGACGGGCCAGCCTACCGGCCGGGGGCGGTGGGGTGAGCGCCACGTCGGTGACACTCACCCCCTCCACGGATGGAGCTCACGAGACGGCGGACTCCCAGGCCGAACGGGTCGCGTCCTGCCTCTCCGCGGGGAGCGGGATGTACTTGGCGAGCTCAACCGCGTTCACGAGCCCTTCCTCGGTCAGATAGAAATCGACGTAGGCTTTGAGCCCTTCGCTGTCGGCGGCGGTCGTGGTGTTCGGGTAGACGAAGAGCGACCGGGACAGCGGGTAGCTGCCGTCGGCGATGGTCGCGGCTGTCGGCGCGATGCAGCCGTCGCCGGCGTCGACCTCGACCTCCTTCACCGCATCGCCGGCCCCTTCAGCGAAGGCGAAGCCCACGAAGCCGATCGCGTCCGGACTCCCCTCCATCGCCTGGATGATCACGTTGTCGTTCGGTGAGGACGTGTAGTCCCCACGGAGCGCCGCGGCGTCGTCCTCCGCGACACCGTTCTCGATGGCCGTGTCCTCGATACCCGCGAGATCGATGAAGGCGTCGTACGTTCCCGACTCCTCACCCGGCGCGGTGACCTCGAGGTCCTGCGAGGGAATATCGCCGGAGCCGCCGACCTCCTGGGACAGCGTGTTGGCCTGGGTCGTCGAGTCGATCCCATCGGACTCGGGGCCGAAGATCGCGTACAGGTCGGCGGTCGTCAGGCATTGGATCGGGCTCCCCGAGTTCACCATGACCGTGATCCCGTCGAGCGCGACCTCGAGCTCCGTGTATTCGATCCCGCCGTCCGCACACGCCGTGGCTTCGTCCTCTTCGATGGCGCGGGACGCATCCGCGAGGTCGATCTCGCCCTTGCAGAAGAGCTCGAAGCCGTCTCCTGTTCCTGGACCGTCAACAGCGATCCTCACGTCGGGGTTGGTTTCGTTGAAGAGCTCGGCAACAGCCGTCGAGATGGGCTGAACGGTCGACGATCCTGAGATCGTGATCGATCCCGTGAGGCCCGAGGGCCCGTCGGCACCGTTGGTGTCATCCCCACATGCGGTCGCGATCATCGCCACGACCGTCAGTCCGGCGAGCGTCCGTGCCCACCGCTTGCCCTTCGCCATGCTGCCCCTCCCCCTGTGATCGGGTTGTCGGGCGTAAGGCTAGGGAGGCGTGATGAAGGGCCCGTGGCATCCAGGTGAACGGGAGGTGAACCCGTCTCGGACCGCGTTCTGCTTCGAGATGTGGTCTCCCGCAACCGACGGATGGATATCGGGTGAATCGTGCGGAACGACGCATGAACCAGGTGAACGCCCGCCTACACTCCGATCATGGAGTGGGGAGCGATCGTGGCGGTGCTGTCGGTAGTGGCCGCCGCCACCATCGCGTCCCTCGCATGGCATCGCTCGTCGCGATCGGCGCGGCGGTGGGAGGAGCGGGCCCTCACGGCCGAGGCGATCGGTAGGGAGCAACAGCTCGATGCCCTCGAGCACCGTCGGGTCCGGGACCTGACGCTCTCCACGATGCGGGAGGGTCTCCTCCTGATCGGGGCCGACGCTCGTGTCGCGTTCGCGAACGACGCGATCGGACGGCACCTCCCCTCGACACCCGCCACGCTGGACACCGTCCAACCGTTCGCCTTGCGGAGCGCGATCGAGGACAGCCGCGAACGCGGCGAGGCGGCGTCGGTGCTGATGGAGACGGGCGTGCCGACGCGATGGCTCCGCGGCACGATCACGCCGGCTGCCGACGGCGCCACGCTCGTCGTCGTTCGCGACGTCACCCAGCAGCGACAACTCGACCTCGTTCGGCGCGACTTCGTCGCGAACGCTTCCCACGAGCTCAAAACCCCCGCCGCCTCGATCCAGGCGGCGGCGGAGACCCTCCGGCAGGTCGTCTTGGACGACCCTGAAGCCGTGCCCAGGTTCGCCGGGCAGCTGGAGCGCGAAGCCGTCAGGCTCTCGCGCATCGTCGCCGACCTCCTCGATCTCTCCCGCCTCGAGTCCGGCAGCACCCTCGACGGCCTCGTGTCCTTGGGCGCGGCGACGCGCGAGGAGCTGCAACGTCTGGAGGAAACGGCGCGCGAGGCGAAGGTGACGCTGGAGATCGAGACATCGGGGGAGCGTCAGATCCGCGGATCACAGAGAGACCTCGCCCTCCTCGTGCGCAACCTCGTCGACAACGCGATCCGGCACAGCCACGAAGACAGCGTGATCCGGGTGGAGATCGCGTGCGACGACGACGTCGTGACCCTCCGGATCAGCGACACCGGTATCGGCATCCCGTCCAAGGACATCCCTCGGATCTTCGAGCGCTTCTACCGGGTGGACCGTGCTCGCTCCAGAGAGACGGGCGGCACGGGACTCGGTCTCGCGATCGTGAAACACGTTGTCGAGAACCACGGAGGAAGGATCGACGTCGAGAGCGAGCTCGGACGCGGCACGACGTTCCTGGTCACGTTCCCGACACCGTCGGACGCGACGCCATGACCACCCTCTTCCTGGTCCGCCACGGCCTCACGGCCGTGACGGGATCACGCCTGTACGGCCGCACGAAGGGGATCCACCTCGACGAGCGCGGCCGCCGACAGGCAGCCGCGCTCGTCGATCGGTTCGAGGGTGTTCGGCTCAGCGCGATCTACTCGAGCCCGCTGGAACGCTGCGTCGAGACCCTGGAGCCACTCGCGACGACCCGCCGGCTCGAGATGCGCACCTCTGAGGCGCTGATCGAGATGGATGCCGGCGACTGGACGGGCCGGACCCTCCCGTCGCTCCGACGCACGAAGCTCTGGGATACGGTGCAGCGCAATCCATCTCGCTTTCACTTCCCTTCCGGCGAGAGCTTCGTGGACGCCGAGGCACGCCTCCTCGACGAGATCGAGCGGATCGTGGCACGGCACCCTCGAGGCCGCATCGTCGTCGGTACCCACGGGGACCTCGTCGGGATGCTCGTGTCCCACTACGCGGGCGCCCACCTGGACCAGTTCCAACGGGTCCTGGTCGATCCCGCCTCGGTGTCGGTTGTGCACCTCGGCGACGGGATCCCCCGCATCCTGCTCGTGAACGACACCGGGAGCCTTCGTCGGTTCGCGGTGACCCCTCCGAAGGCGAGGAACGCCGCCGCTCGCGCCGGAAGGGACGGTCGTGGGAGGAAGCTGCGAGGATAGGTCGATGGACCTGGGACCGGTCGATCGCATCACCGCCGACGCCGTCGGCGAGCCGGGGGCCCGCGTCTTCTACATCCAGGCTCGAGCGGGCGTCGAGCTCGTCACGGTGATCGTGGAGAAGCAGCAGGTGCAGCTGCTGGCCGCTTCCGTGCTCGAGCTGATGGAGGACGTGCCGAGCGCCGAGCTCGTGACGGAGCTCGGGACCGGGTCTGCCGGCGCGCCCGCCTCCGAGGGAACGGCGATGGCCCTCGAGGAACCGATCGATCCGCGCTGGCGAGCCGGCCGCCTGTCGATCGGCTTCGACCAGGATCGCGACCTCTTCCTCCTGGAGGTCGAGGAGTTCCGGCCCGATCCCGAGGACCTGGACGAAGACGATCCGCGGTCGGTGCTGGGAGCGGATGTGGGAGAAGAGCCGGAATCGATCCGCATCTGGGCGTCGCCGACCCAGATGCTGGCGCTCTCGCGGCACGGAGCGGAGGTCGCTGCGAAGGGCCGTCCGACATGCCAGTTCTGCGGCAACCCGATCGACGCGGAGGGCCACGCGTGTCCCGCGATGAACGGGCACTCGAAGCGGGACTGAGCGACCCCGCCGTCCCTCGCATCCTGGGCACCGGCGAGCTCGAGGTGCTCGGTCTGCTGCCGTACGCGTCGAACCACACGTTCCTCGCCCGCGCCAAGAACGCCGACGAGGAGCTCCTCGCCGTCTACAAGCCCCGCCGTGGCGAGGCGCCGCTGTGGGACTTCCCGGAGGGGACGCTCTGTGCCCGCGAGGTGGCCGCGTACGTCGTCTCACGGGCCCTGGGCTGGCCGAACGTACCCGCCACCGTCCTCCGTGACGGGCCGTACGGTGTGGGGTCGGTGCAGCGGTTCATCCCGCACGATCCCCGGGAGCACTACTTCACCCTCGCCGAGCGGTTCCCCGAGGAGTTCCGCCGCGTCGCCGCGTTCGACATGGTCGTCAACAACGCCGACCGCAAGTCGGGGCATTGCCTGCTCGGGGAGGACGGCCAGATCTTCCTGGTGGATCACGGGGTGTGCTTCAGCGACGAGCCGAAACTCCGGACGGTGATCTGGGACTTCATCGGCGACCCGCTCGAAGAGGGGACCCGGGCCGACGTGCGACGCCTCGCCGGTGAGATCCGCGGTGGACAGGTGCGCGACGAGCTCGCAAACCTCCTCGCTCCGGTGGAGCTCGCAGCACTGGCGGAACGCGCGGACACGGTCGCCGCGGCGGTTCGGTTCCCGGAGCCGGGGCCGGATCGCCCGTTCCCGTGGCCTCCGATCTAGCGCCGATGACGCACACGAGCTCGACGCTCTGGCGCACCACCACCGAGACCCCGCTCGGGCCGTACACGATCTTCCTCAGCGATGCCGGCGTCGTGCGCACACACTTCGACGATGACGGTGGCCCCGACGACGACGTCGACACAGTGGAGGACCGTCGGCGGACCGCCCCCGTCCGCCGCGAGGTGGATGCCTACTTCCGCGGCCGGCTGCGAGCGTTCGAGACGCCGGCCGACCTCTCGGCGATCGGAGAGGGCTTCACCCGGCGAGTGCTCGAGACCGTCCGGACGATCCCGTACGGCGAGCTCTGGACCTACGGCGACGTGGCGGCCGCCGCGGGCGCCGCCCGCGCCGGCCGCGCGGCCGGGAGCGCCCTCGCCCGCTCCCCGATCGAGCTGTTCGTCCCGTGCCACCGGGTGGTCCGCGCGGGCCCCAGCCTCGGCAGCTACGGCCGCCACGACGACCGTCGGCGGTTCCTGCTGCTGCTGGAGGGAGCTCTCTCCGGTCCTTCCTCCGGTCCATGAGAAGGTGGAACGGATGACCGTTCGGCGCGTCTCGCTGGCGACCTTCGCGCTCCTCCTCGGGGCGATGTCCTGCACCGCCGACCCAACGGGCGGGTCCGACGTGGACACCACCTTCGCCGCCCAGATGGGCAGCAGCTGGCACTTCACGGGGGCACCCCAGCGGGTCCAGGTCGGCATCGCGGCGAGCGACACGAACGGCGTCCGCGTCGTCACGCAAGGTACCGTCGACGTCGCATTCGCCTATCTCGGGGACGACGGGTCCGGAGCCCCGGAAGCGGGACCCACCGCCACCGGCGAGTACGTGCCCGTGCCGGGAACGGACGCATCCGGTGAGGCGCCGACGATCATCTCGGGGGCCAGCGGCGTCTACGAAGCCGAGGGTGTCACGTTCGATCGGGCCGGCATCTGGCGCGCCACGCTGTCGCCCGAGATCGACGGGGTCGCGCGCCAGCTGACGGTGGACTTCCCGGTGACGGAGCTCTCCGACGTCCACATCCCTGCTCCCGGCGAGCCCGCGCTGCACACCGACACGCTCACGATGGACTCGAAGGGGCGGAAGGGCGCGATCGACTCGATGGCGGACGGAGACGGCGAGATCCCCGACCCCGAGCTCCACAGATGGTCGATCGCCGAGGCGATCGACCAGGGGCGGCCCGCGCTCGTACTGTTCGGGACGCCCGCGTACTGCGAGAGCCGGTTCTGCGGTCCCGAGGTGACGGAACTGCAACGGTTCGCCATGGAGTATCCCGATCGAGCCGTCTTCATCCACGTCGAGATCTGGAAGGACTTCAACGCCCAACCTCAGGTCATCAACGAGGGCGCAGCCGATTGGCTCCTCCGCACCATGCCCGACGGCTCCCAGAACATGACCGAGCCCTGGCTCTACCTGATCGGCGGCGACGGGGTCATCGTCGACCGGTGGGGGTCACTGTTCGACCTCGCGGACGTGGAGGCCGCCCTCGAGGCGCTCCCGCAGATGGACGCCTAGCCCTCGTTCCATCACCTCCCACGTACGATTGGCTCCGTGGAACAGACGCCCACGATGCCCCCGCCGCCGATCAGGGAACGGTGCTACCGGCACCCCGACGTCGAGACCGGCGTGCATTGCACGCGGTGCGGCAGACCCATCTGCCCCGACTGCATGATCCCCGCGCCGGTCGGTCATCAGTGCCCGGAGTGCGTGGCCGAGGCGCGGCGCGAGTACCGGCGGGGTCCCGGCCGCCAGATCGCGGTGGCGAATGTCAAGTCGACGTCGGTCACGAAGCTCGTGTTGGTCGCGATCGCGATCGGGTACGTGTGGGAGCTCGTCATCGCGGGAGGGCCCGGCTCGCTGTTCGAGGGGCCCTCCGGGCCGGCCCTGATCGACGCGGGAGCCCTGGTGCCGTACACCGGGGGAAGCGTCGCACAGCCCGTCGGCGGGATCGTGGGAGGCGAGTGGTGGCGGCTCCTCAGCTCGATCTTCCTCCACGCCGGCGTGATCCACCTGGCGCTGAACGCCTACGTCCTGTGGATCTTCGGCACCGCGATCGAGCGGGACATCGGCCGTGTCTCCACGCTCGCGGTGTTCCTCGTCACGGGCGTCTTCGCGGGCGCGACGTCCTTCGCGTTCGCCTCCGGGTTCAGGGTCGCGGTCGGCGCATCGGGCGCGATCTTCGGGCTCGTGGGAGCATTCGTCGCGTACAACTACCTCCGCCGCAGCCACGTCATGGCCCAAGCGAGGCTCCGCTCCGCCCTCTCGATGCTGCTGATCAACCTGGTGATCGGCTTCACGATCCCCGTGATCGATTGGCGAGCCCACGTCGGAGGACTCGTCGCGGGCTTCGTCGCGGGCTTCGCGGTCGATCCGTCTCGGCCCGCGGCGATCCGTCGGGTCGCCGCCGCCGGCGGTCTGGTGGCGTTGCTCGCCATCGCAGCCGCGCTCGTCGCCTACCGGAGCGCACAGATCAGCGCGGACCCGTCGATCCTCTTCCCCTCCTGACCGACGCGCTCAGGGCGAGCTGTCGACACTCCCCCGATCGGTGAGCCCGTAGAGGTAGCCCTGGCGCGTACCCAGGTAGATCCAGCCACGCCAGACCGCCGGCGTCGACTCGATGCAGTCGCTGAAGTGCAGCTTCCAGAGCAGCACCGGGTCCGCTTCGGGCTCCGACACGTCCCATGCCCACAGATCCCCCGCACAATCGCCCTGGATCAGCACGCCGTCCACGACGACCGGCGACCCGATCGCCGGTGCGCCGATCTGTCGCTCCCAGCGGATGTCGCCCGTGTCTCGCTCCACGGCCAGCACCCGGCCCGCCGCCGTCGTGAAGTACACGAGATCACCGTAGAGGGCCGGCGTCGACCAGCTGCCCCCGGCGCCCTCGAAGCCGATCTCCCGGGCGTCGATCGACCACACGAGCGGGTCGCTCGGCCGCGACGGGTCGAGCTTCATCAGTTGCCCCACCTCGCCGCTCCGCTCTCCGGATCGCTGATATTCGCTCGCTACATACAGGTCGCCTACGTCGTCGATCACGACCGTGGCATCGGTGTCGTCCCCGGTCCAGAACCGGAAGACCCGCTCGAGATCGGAGCCGCCGGCCAGCACGTCGGAGACGTCCCAGCCCTGCACCAGACCACCCGAGTTCGCGAAGTACAAGATCCCCTCATGGAGGGAGACCGAGTTCTCGATCGAGACCTCGGTGTCGCCCAGCGCTCGGAGGAGCTCGTCGTCGAACCCCGGGACGGTCGCCACGACCTCGGGATCGACCGCGACCAGCCCGAGCTCGTCGTAGCTGCGATGCAAACGGATCACGTAGAGCCACCCGTTCTCGCCGCCCTCGAACAGGACGTCGTCCACGACCAGCGCGGCACCGTCCCAGTCATCGTTGCGGAGCGGCCGCTCGACACTGGTGGCGCCGTCGATCGACCAGAGCACGAGGGGCTCGCCGCGAGCATGGCGATCCGTCGCCACGATCCGGAACCGACCGTCGCGGGATCCGGCGTAGTAGAGCGGGAACCCGTCCGGGTCCGTCGTCGCCGAGCCCTTCGCGAGGTCGCGGGTCGCGAGCGGTTGCCGCACCGGCAGGCCCGTCAGCCCGTCCAGGAAGTGGTACATGCCGTCGTAGGCGCCCTCGCGGACCTCGATCGAGCCGTCCTCGCCCACGATGACGTTCGGCTGTCCCGTCCAACCGGTCCCGCACCACTCGCTGCGATCGATGCCCACGAACGACACCGAGCAGAGCCGGGTCGCGGGAGCGCGCCACCCGATCACCGGGTCCAGCGGCACGGGCCCCTCGCCGTAATAGGTGCGCGCAGCGTTGCCTCGGAACGTGACCAGACCCTCGAACGCCGTATTGATGGGGGCCGAGCCCTCCGGCGGCCGATCGTTCCTGAGCGGGCCGCCGCGGTGTTGCTCGTCCTCGATGCGGGACAGGAGGAAGGCGATCAACAGGACGGCGACCCCGATCACGAGGGCGCCCGACACGATCGGAAGGACGGGGAACCTCTTCGTCACCGGCGCCCGGGACGTCGCACGACTCGCACGGGCCACCGACCCATGCTATGCCGTCAGACGGGTTCTCCTGCGGAGCGGTAGGAGCCCAGGATCTTCAGCAGGGACGTGTGCTCCCGGACCTCCTTGAGGGCGGACTCCACCTCGGGATCGTCGGCCGCTGCCATGAAGTCCACGTACATCAGGTACTCGAAGGCCGCCCCGTGCCTCGGTCGCGACTCCAGCTTGTGGAGGTTGATCCCACGCGCCGCGAACGGCTCCAGCGCTCCGAGCAGCGACCCCGGCTCGTCGAGCACCGCCATCACCATCGAGGTCTTATCCGCACGGCCGAACCCTGGATCGGTCCCGCCGATCACCGCGAACTTCGTGAAGTTCTCCTTCTCGGTCTGGATGCGCTCCGCGAGCACGGTCAGGCCGGCGAGCCCGGCGGCGTCCACGCTCGCGATCGCGGCATCCGCGGGATCGTTCGACTCCGCGATCTTCCGAGCGGCACCCGCGGTGTCGTGCTCCGGAACCGGTTCGATGCGCATCGAGGTCAGGAAATCCTCGCACTGCGCGAGGGCCTGCCAATGGGAGTGCGCGCGGCGCACGTCTTCCAGGCGCGTGCCCGGAACACCGAGCAGGGCATGGTCGACCCGCACGATCGACTCCCCCACGATCCTGAGCAGGCTGGTGTTGGAGAGCAACTCGTAGGTCTCGTTCACGGATCCCGCCTGCGAGTTCTCCAGGGGAACGACGCCGAAGGACGCCTCGCCGCTCGTGACCCGCGAGAACGCGTGCCGCACCGTGTCGCACGGGAGAGGCTCGGCGTCCGCGAACAACGAGCGGACGGCCCGTTCGCTGTACGCGCCCGGCTCCCCCTGGTAGGCGACCTTCACCCGCGGGAGGCTAGCGGGTCGCCGGGCGAGCCGACAGCCGGCTCATGCGTTGATGAACTGTTCCCAGATCTGGATCGCGCCCGGCCCGACGATCACGATGAACAGGGCGGGCAGGATGCACAGGATCAGCGGGAACACGATCTTCACGGGGGTCTGCTGCGCCTTCGCCTCGGCAGCCTGGCGGCGCTTGATCCGCAGCTGCTGCGCCTGGGTCCGCAGGACGCTCGCGATCGAGACACCGAAGACGTCGGCCTGGATCATCGCGAGTGCGAACGCGTTCAGCTCCTCGACGTCGGTCCGCTCCGCGAGGTTGCGGAACGCGTCGCCTCGCGGCACTCCCAGCTGGATCTCCTGGAGCATCCGCGCGAATTCGGAGGAGAGGATGCCGGGCACGTTCTGCACGACCTGCGCGATCGCGGCGTTCAGCGAGAGCCCCGCCTCCACGCTGATCGTCAGGAGGTCGAGGGTGTCCGAGAGCGTGCGGAGGATCTCCTTCTGCCTCTCGTCGACGCGGCGGTTCAACACGGAGTCGGGCGCGACGAAACCGACGAATCCCAGCAGCCCGAACAGCACGATACGGATGAACGGGGTGACGCTCCCGATGATGGAGGACACGACCAACGCCAGGACGACACCTGAGACCAGTCCGATGATCTTGAACGCGAGGACGCGCTCCGCGTCCCATCCAGCGGGAGTCCCCGCCAACAGGAGCTTGCGGGCGAGGCGATCTCGGGCATCGATCGGCGTGATCCGTCGAGCCACCCTCGAGGCTCCGGCGACCACCGGCACGATGATCCGCGCCCCGAAGCTCTCGGAAAGGTGTTGCTCCCGGAGGTTCACATTCTCGCTCGACGTCCCCGCGACCTGCGATTCCAGCAACCGAACGGCTCGACGGCGCTCGGACTGGCTCAGGTCGAAGAAGATGCCGAAGAGAAGGATCGCTCCGGCGATGCATCCGATAGCGAGTACCAACCAGACCTCAGACATCGATATCCACGATCTTTCTCATCCAGAGGATCCCGAGAACCATGAGGACCCCGCCCGTGCCCAACATGATCAGACCGACCTGCTTGGTGAAGAGCAACGAGATGTACTCCGGGTTGACGGCGAACATGTAGAGGGCGATCGCGAACGGGAGGATCGCCAGGACCCAGGCGGAGAGCCTGCCTTCGGCCGTGAGGACCCGGATCTGGCGGCGCATCATCGCGCGCTCGCGGAGCGTATCCGCCACGTTGTCGAGGATCTCCGCCAGGTTGCCGCCGACCTCGCGCTGGATGTTCACGGCGAGAACGGCCCAGCGGAAGTCCGCGCTCCCGACGCGGTCCGCCAACGACTCGAGGGCATCCTCCGGGGGACGGCCCAGCCGGATCTCGGCCACGAGCCTCTGGAACTCCACGTCGGCCGGGGCCGGGATCTCCCGGGCGACCGTGTCGAGCGCCTGGAGGAACGAGTGCCCCGCACGCAGAGACGACGCCATGATCGTCAGCACGTCCGGCAGCTGCTCCCGCATCTTGTCCCCACGGCGACCCAGGGACATCCGGAGGAGGACGGTCGGCAGAACGCCACTGAGGAGGCCGATCACACCCGCGAGCAGGAGGTTCTGAAGGAGTGCCGCGCCGAGCACCGCGCCCAGGATCGCTGCCCCGACGGTGGCGACCACGAACTCACCCGACCGGAGGCTGACACCGGCGGCTTCGAGTTGGGCGTCGAGCTTCTCTCCGAAGCCCTGCGCCTTGGCGAACCGCTCGCCGAAGGACGAGACGCTCTCGGGGATCCAGCCGGTGCCCGGCTTCCCGACCGCGGATGCGGTCTGCTGCGGCACCGGGCGGCCGATCGCAGCCATCCTCGCCGCCATGTCACGGTCCGACTTGACGCGAGCGGCGGTCCCCAACAGGAGCCACCCGAGGGCGAAGGCCGCCAGCGCGACGAGCGCGACGACGACCGCCAGCATCGCCTGGCTCGAGAAGAAGGTGTCTGCAGCCAGCATCGTTATCGGTCCCTCGATTCGAGCGCGAACAGCTCCGGGTCGACGTGCACACCGCGCTCCTGGAGCTTCTCGACGAACTTGGGTCGCAGACCCGTGGACTTCAGGCGGCCCCGGAAACGGCCCTCGTCATCGAGGCCGGCCGAGTAGTCGAACAGGAAGATGTCCTGGAGCGTGATGACCTCGCCCTCCATCCCGGCGACCTCGGTCACGTGCGTGAACCGACGGGTCCCGTCCTTGAGGCGCGACTGGTAGACGATCAGCTGGATCGCCGATGCGATCTGCTCGCGGATCGCGCGAGAGCCGAGGTCCATCCCCGCCATCATCGTGATGGTCTCGAGGCGGGACAGGGCGTCGCGGGGCGAGTTGCAGTGGATCGTCGAGATCGAGCCGTCGTGACCGGTGTTCATCGCCTGGAGCATGTCCAGCGCCTCGGCGCCACGGACCTCACCGACGACGATGCGGTCGGGCCGCATCCGCAACGAGTTGCGGACGAGGTCGCGGATCGAGACCTGGCCCTTGCCCTCGATGTTCGGCGGCCGGGCTTCGAGACGCACCACGTGCGGCTGCTGGAGCTTGAGCTCCGCCGCGTCCTCGATCGTGACGATGCGCTCGTCGTCGGGGATGAAGGACGAGAGCACGTTCAGGGTCGTGGTCTTCCCGGCGCCCGTTCCGCCGGCCACCATCACGTTGATGCGGCCGCGGACGCAGGACTCCAGGAACTTCGACACCGCCGAGCTCATCGTGCCGAACTCGACCAGGTCGTCCGCCTGGTACGGGTCGGCGGCGAACTTCCGGATCGTGAGCGTCGGGCCGTCGATCGCCAATGGCGGGATGATCGCGTTGACTCGCGAGCCGTCGGGCAGGCGCGCGTCCACCATCGGACTCGCCTCGTCCACGCGACGGCCCACCTTGGCGACGATCTTGTCGATCGTGCGGCGGAGCTGGCCCTCGTCGTGGAACTTCGTGCCGGTCCAGAACAGCTTGCCCGAGCGCTCCACGTAGATCGTGTCCCAGTTGTTCACCATGACCTCGGTGACCTCCGGGTCGCGGATGTAGGGCTCGAGCGGGCCGAGACCGAGAACGCTGTCACCGATCTGCCGGACGATCAGGAGCTTCTCCTGCGCGGCGAGCGGTCCCTCTTCCTCGTCGAGGAGCTCTCGAAGGCGCTGATGCACCATCCCCTCGAGCTCGGTGTCGGACAGGGTCGCGTCGTAGAGGCGCGGTCCGAGGCTCTCGACCAGGCGCTCCTGCACCCGGATGCGGACCTCGGCGATCCGATCCTTCTGTTGGGCCTTCTGCAGCCTGTCTGCCAGGGACATGGGTGCCTCCTCTGCCTTCTTCGTCCTCAGGGGTCAGCTTCGAGCGAACAGCTTGCGCTTCTTCTTGTTCGAGGTGTCGATCCCCGCCTCACCCGCGGCGACCATCTCGGCCTGGCCGGCGAAGCGGACGGCGAGTTGCCGGACCGCCTGCGCCACCTCGGAGTTGGGCTCGTCGAGCACGACCGGCCGACCCTTGTTCAGGGACGTCGGCACGAGCCGGCTCGACGGGATCATCGCGTCCACGTTGATCTTCATGACGCGCTCCACGTCGGAAGCGTCGAGGCCGACCTTGGAGTCCGCCCTGTTCAAGACGACGCGGAACCGCTCCCGCGGCAGGCCGATCGTGAGCAGGGTGTCGAGCGACTTCGACAGGTGCTTCACGCCGACGACGTCGAGACCCGTCACCAGGCAGATCGCGTCGGAGAGATCGAAGCACACGAGCGCGGAGTCCGAGTAGTCCACCGAGGCGTCCACGACGACCCAGCCGAACTCGTTGCGGAGCGCGCGGAGGAACTTCCCGATCGCCTCGCCGGCCGGGGCCTCGGCCGCTGGGTCCGGCGGGGCGCCGAAGCCCCACAGGTGCTCCGAGAGCTGGACGCCGATCTGCTTGATCCGGGAGCGCTCGGCGCCTTCGCCGAGCTCCATCAGGTCCTGGATCGTGGCGGTGGGCTCCCGGCCGAAGTACGTGAAGACGTCGCCCATGTCGATGTCGAGGTCCACCACGGCCGTGTCCTGCCCGGTGACCTCGGAGATCGCGGTGGCCAGATTGGACGTCAGGAAGGTCTTGCCGGTCCCTCCCTTGGAGGAGAAGACCGACAGGATCCGGCCGCGCGTGACGGGCTGGCCGTCGGTCGCGGTGACGTTGACCGAGCGGAGGTTGCCGGCCCAGACGATCGCGCGCTCCACGGCATCGCGGAGCTCCTCGGTCCCCTGGGTCATGTCGACGACGTCACGGATGCCCGCGCGCATCGCCGCCGGCAGCAGCCCGTTCCAGGTGTGGTCCCGGACCAGCACCATGGCCGTCCCCGGGGCCTGGCGCCCGACGAACTCGGCGAGGCCGAGTGCGTCGGGCTCCTTGACCTCGGGCGAGAGGACCAGGACGTCGATGGGCTGGAAGGCGTTGATCAACAACTCCTCTGCAGCCGTGGCCGACTGCACCCAACCCACCTCGTCCGGGCCCATCTCGATGGCCCTGGCGACCTGTTGGCGGAACGACTGCGGCGTCCCGACGGCGACGACGCTGGCGTCGGTCATCCGAGCTTCGCTCCGAGCAGGAGCTCGATCGGAACGGTCGAAGCCGGTGGCTGCGTCCCTTCCTCGTCCGGCGGCAGGAGGCCGAGCCAGATCCGCGCGTTCTCCTGCGCGAAGACCAGGTTCTGCGCGTCCTGCGGCAAGAGATCCAACGTGATCTGGATCCGCGAGGTGTCGCTCCGTCCCGTTTCGGCGTCCACCGTTGGGTTCTGGATGCGGAGGACGCGCACGGTGGGAACCAGCGTCACGGTGAAGTCGGGCACGTCCTTCTTGCCGCCGGCCTGCGCGTCCGCCGGCTGCGTCAGGTACTGACGCAGGTTGCCGGGGATCAGGCTGACACCTTGGTACGTGGCGAACACCTGGACGTTGTCGCCGGGGTTGATGTTGCCGACGCCGCCCTGAGGAGCGTCGAGTTCCACGGAAAGGCCGACGTGGCCCTCGCTCACGCCGACGGTGTTCAGCTGCTGCTCCGAGGTCGAGAGCCGGGCGGTCGAGATCTGCTCGTTCGCCAAGATCGGCGTCGTGGTGGTTGCTCCCTCCATCTCGGCGAGGGTGGTCACCGCCCCTCCGACCAATGCCTCTTGCGGGACCTGGATCTCTGTGAACACGCCCTGGTCGATCAAGGGGTCCAGTCGCTGATTTGCCGGGATCTCCTGGGTCGCCACGATCACCGTAGTGAGCTGACCGCCCTGTTCCGCGTCTTCCTTCACGCCTTGGGTGTACAGGACCACGGCCGCAGCCGCGCCCACCGCGAGCACGATCGCAATCGCTACCACCAGACCTCGTGACCTCATCCTCTTGCCCCTTTCAACCCATCCTCAGAAGTGTGTCTCCTCTATCGGCCGGACCCTTCGCCGGCTTCAGTGTTTTCCGCGCTCAATCTTCTTCGGGGCAGCTCCCGAACCGCATGTCGCAGAGCCTGATGGAGCGCAGACCGAAGTCGGCTCCCTCGCCTGGATCCGTTCCGCCGAATCGGGGCTCGACCGTATGGACCTTCAGGCAGACCCCGCTCGAGTTGTTCGGCGGCACGCCGCAAGGACCGCCCTCGGACCAGTCCCACTCGATCGTGACGTTGTTGCGGGCGTTCCCGATCCAGTCCACGACGTTCGTGTTCGGATCGAAGGTGTAGTGCGTGTCGAGCGTGCAGCACGGGAAAGGGTTTCTCCCCGGCGCCGAGAGAGTCGGGGGGGCGAGCACGTCGTAGTTCGGGCACCCCTCGCTGACGTGCAGGGTATCGAGATCGAAGTCGCCGATCGTCGGGGTCATGTTCACCGGACCGAAGTCGCACGTCCCGGAGGCGCCCTCCCACTCCGACTTCTGGTCCAGGACCTCGTCGAGGTGCAGCACCATGAAGCCGATGATGTTGTACTTGTCGGGCGGCTGGCTCGGGAAGCACGTCACCGGGGTCCCGCTGCTGTCGACCTGCGTCGTGCAGTCGTTCACGGGGAAGATCAGATCGTCCCCGATCCGTTGCTCGAGAGCGCTCCAGTTCGACGACGAGAGACCACTCACCCGGCACACGTACGTGGGATCCGGGTAATTCACGACGTTCGGGCCCCCGCTCCAGTTGCCGCTGATCCAGTCGTCCCGCAGGCTGGACCCGACGTTCGGGCAGTTGTCCCCCGCGTTGACGTCCCAACCATGCGTGCACGGATCGCTCGTCGTACACAGGTTCAGGAACCCGAACGACGAACCGTTGAAGAGATCGTTGTCGAACCAGAGGTAGCAGTCGACATCGGGCGGAGTGTCCGCCTCGATGTCGCAGCTCCCTTGGTCGTTCCCCGTGTAGACCACGATCGGCAGCGGGTTCGCGCCACCGGCGGGTCCCCATCCGGCCGTCGCCACGGTGCGCACGGAGGCCGGCCCGCTGATGCCCAGGACCCCTGCGAAGAAAAGATTCTGGTTCATCGCGTACTCGACGCTGACGTGGCCGAAGGACGGACCGTCGCATCCGACCATCTCGGTGATGTTGGGGAGTGCGGTGATCGCGTTGCCGACGTTGTTCACCGCGAAGGCGTCGGCCATCGCCTCCGGGACGTCGGAATCATCGAGGCCCGCGCACGTCTGCGCCGCAGCGAGCGCCGCCGCGTCCGATGCGTTCACCATCCCGCGACGTTGGAAGAGGAGCTGTCCCACGTCGACGGTGAGCACGATCAGTCCGAAGAGCGCGAGCAGGCTCAGCACGACGATAACGGCCGTCGCTCCGCGTTCGTCGTCGCGCAGCGTATGGGAACCGGTCACGGGGGGTTGCCTCCTCATCCGACGCTCATTCGCAGCGGAAGCTGCCTCGCAAGGTGGGATTCAACTGGAGCGGGGGGAGGAAGGGGATGGACACCCGGAAGGCGTCCTGCACCGGCCCGGACAGCGAGCTGTTGGTGATCTGGATCGTCACCTCTTGACCCTTGTTGGCGTCCGAGCCGTCGCACGTTCGATTCTGGGTGTACGTCCATGAACCGCTCAGAGAGCCCGCGGACGAAGCGACCATGTGGCTCCGCACCTCGGTGGCGTCCCCCCGCACGGCCGCCACTCGCGCTCCCTCACGGGCAGCGGAACGCAGGTTCTGCACCTGCCAGAACGCGAGCCCGTACTCGAGCAACCCGAAGATGAGGACGGCGAGCAGTCCGACGATCAAGGCGAACTCGACCGCGGCAGCCCCGTCCTCACGGCGCAACTTGCTTCGTACGCTCACACCCATCACTCCTGAGAATCCATCGGCTCCTGTCGCCGCCGCCTGGAGGCGGCGGCGAGAGCGGCCGACGGCCGCTCGATCGGTTGGAACTACGAAGCGCCGTTCACGGCCGATCCGACCTGGCTGAACTTCGTCGAAGCAGACGTGCCGATGAAGGTCACCGCCAGGATGATCACCACCGCGATCAGAGCGACCATCAACGCGTACTCAACCGCGGTCGCGCCGCGCTCCTCCGTGACGCTGACCTTGAGGTCGGCCCACCACGTCTGAAGACCCGTGTAGAGCTTAAGCATCCGATACACCTCCTTCCTCCGAGATCCCGTCCTCGGGGCTTCCGCCCCATTGGCGAATCGTTACTCCGCCAGTTGGGAACGATAGAAGCGCCCCATCCTCCAGGGAATCCCGTATTCCACTGGAGTTGTCTACGTGTTTCTACGTACGCATCCTCTCGAGCAGAGCCCGAAGAAGACGCCGCATGGTACCCCGTCGGGTACGGATGTGGAACCCCCAAACGGATGGCTTTTCGTGCCCAAAGTAGCGACGCCGACGTAGGGCGAAGGTCTGACCCCGCCTGCACGAACCGCTGGAGACGTCGCCGAGATCGGTTGCATCCTGGCAGAGCAGTTCTGCCGTTCGATGGAGGGGTGGTCCGGATCGAGATGCAAGGTGGTCTCGACCGCTCCCGCCGCCCTTGCGCCTGACGGCGAGAGCGGCCGACGGCCGCTCGATCGGTTGGAACTACGAAGCGCCGTTCACGGCCGATCCGACCTCGCTGAACTTCGTCGAAGCAGACGTGCCGATGAAGGTCACCGCCAGGATGATCACCACCGCGATCAGAGCGACCATCAACGCGTACTCAACCGCGGTCGCGCCGCGCTCCTCCGTGACGCTGACCTTGAGGTCGGCCCACCACGTCTGAAGACCCGTGTAGAGCTTAAGCATCCGATACACCTCCTTCCTCCGAGATCCCGTCCTCGGGGCTTCCGCCCCATTGGCGAATCGTTACTCCGCCAGTTGGGAACGATAGAAGCGCCCCATCCTCCAGGGAATCCCGTATTCCACTGCATTTCACTACGTACTTCGACGTACGATTCCACTTCCGATCGGCTGCCGGGGGAGCGGACCGAAGGCCGTACGATTCTCCAGTTGGGTACACCTGCGAAAACCGCTTCCCGCACAGGGCGCCCGGGGGCGTCGCCTCAAGAACCTTCGCAACCTCCCTGGGCGCTCTTGGCCTCTGTGCTACCTGCTTCGGCATCGCTGCTCACGAGGATGAGAGCCATCGACCTTGCCTATCACGTGAAAGCGGGCGCACTCACCCTGCAGTCGGGGGAACTTCTCCGCACGGATCCGTTCACCTTCACGCGCGGTGGTGTTCGCTGGGTGAATCAGCAGTGGGGGGCGCAGCTCATCCTCGCCGGCGCGCATCGGTTGCTCGGTTGGTTAGGGGTCGCCATGACCGTCGCGGCGGCGATCGGAGCCGGCTTCGGCTTCCTCTTCGCGAGCTGTCGGCGCGCGGGAGCGCGCCCACGAACGGCTGCCGTGCTCACGCTGTCTGCACTCCTCGTTGCCACCGGGCCGCCTGCCCCTCGGCCCCAAGCGCTCGCCGTGCCGCTCTTCACGGGAACCTGGCTGCTCCTCGCGAAGCGCGGGACGTGGATGTGGTTGGTCCCGGTCCTGGCTCTGGTCTGGGCGAACGTACACGGAAGCTTCGTGCTCGCTCCGCTCTTGGTGGCATTCGCTCTCGGCGACGACCTCGTCGACCGCAGACCGTCGGCCCGAACCGTGCTGGTGCTGGTAGCCACCATCGCGGCGACGTTCATCACACCCTTCGGACCGAGCGTGTGGTCCTACGCCGTCGAGATCTCTCGGAACGAGACGATCCGGAACTGGGTAGCCGAGTGGCGTGCCCCGACGCCTCTCTCGCTGAGCGGGGGTCTCTTCTGGGCCTCCGGTGTGGCCGTCCTGGTGACCGCGCTGTGGAAGCGCAGGAGCGTCCGTCCGATCGACGTCGCGCGGCTCATCGTCTTCTTCGCTCTCGGCGTTCCGGCGATCCGGGGCATCCTCTGGTGGACGCTGGCGGCCCCACCGATCGTGGCCCGATGGTTCCCAGCACCGGAAGAACCTGTTGATGGAGCTGGAACGCATCGGGTCGATCCCTTGAAGCTCGCGGCCTCCGTGTGCATCGTCGCGCTCCTCCCGCTGACGCTGGTCCTTCGCTCGGGGATCGACCCCGTAACTGGCACCACACAACGACTCGCGGAAGATGCGCCCGAGGTCCTGGTCGAGGCGACACGCGCGGCTTTGCCAGATGGATCCCGTCTCCTCGTGTATCAGCCGTTCGCGTCCTGGTTCGAGTACTCGATTCCTGAGGACCCCGTGATGGTGGATTCCAGGATCGAGCTCTTCTCCGACGGGGTCTGGCGAGACTACGATCGAGCGATCGCCGCGACAGACGACTGGCGGCAGATCCTCGACGATCACCGGATCGATGGTGTCGTCTTGCCCCCTGAGGCTGTGTTGAGAGACGAGCTATCGGATGCCGACGGCTGGAGGCGAGTTGTCGACGGCCCAGCCGGCTCGGTCTTCGTCCGGTCCTGAAGCTACTCGTCTTGACGCAGCGAAACGAGACCGGAATTTGCAGCCAGACGAAGAGCTGCGAGACGGTTCCCGACGCCCAGCTTGCCGTAGATCCTTGCCAAGTGTGTCGTTACCGTTCGCTCTCGTACGCCCAGTCGCTCGGCGATCTCCCGCGCCGTCAATCCCTCCGATGCGATCAGGAGAACCTCTCGCTCGCGTCGTGTGAGGCGGAAGGCTGGACTTCGACGGCGTTCGATCCCCTCCGCTATCGTGCCGACCGACGCGGCCGCGGGTCCGGCGATCACCACCTCCTCGTCGCGCGAAGCCCGGATGGCTGCGAGAAACTCTTCGACCTCCACGTTCTTGTCGACGAAACCGTCGGCGCCCGTGAACAAGGCCCGGGAAACCGCGTTCGGATCGGCATTCGCACCCATCCCGAGGATGAGATGTCCCGGGGATCGCTCACGGAGGGCGCGGATCAACCAGTAGGCGTCCTCCTCGCCGGCGAGGCCCAGCGCCACGAGGATGACCACTCGCGATCGATCGAGCCGATCGACGATATCCATCGCTTCAGATGCACTCGCCGCTGAGGCGAGGACCTCGAGCCCAGGACTGTCACCGATGGTCTTTACGAGACCGGCTCGCACGACGGCGAACGGCTCGACCACCACCACGCCGAGGGGCGGAGCGATCTTCCTGCCGTCTCCTTCCATCCTGTTCTCGCTCACGATTCCTCGGTGGGTGGGCGGGCCTTCTTCATCGTCTCAAGGGGTCCGGGATCGATGAGATGAGGCTACAGGTCGACCAAGCCGAGCGTGGCCGCGCGAGAGATCGCTTGCACCCTGGTTCGCACCCCGAGCTTTCGGTAGAGCTTGGCCACGTGGGTCTCGACCGTGCGCGGTGAGATCCCGAGCCTCGACGCGATCTGTCCGATCGTCATGCCTCCGCTCAAGAGTTCGAGGACCTGCCGTTCCCTGGGCGTCAGATCGGCATCCACAGCGGCGCCCTCCCTCGCCTGTCTCGCCAGGCGTCCCAGAGCCCCCATCAGGTCTTGCTCCAGACCCGGGGACATGACACGTTCGCCGGCGAGAACGCCACGGATGGTCGCGGTGAGGTCTCCGAGCCCGTCTGCTTTCGTCACGTAGCCGCGTGCGCCCAGGCGCAGCGCCCGGAGGACCAAGTCCCCGTCGGCGCGATCGGCGAGCACCAATACGGCCTCGGGGCGATCATCGCCGAGGTCGGTGAGGACGCGGAAGCCGTCGGCATCTGGGAGGTCGAGATCCAGGACCAACAGATCCGGGATGCTCGAGCGGCATGCGGCGATCGCCGCGGCCGCGGTCTCGGCTATGCCGACGACGATCACGTCCAGTTCGTGGCAAGCCAGCTCGATCACGGCTCGAACGGTCCGATGGGAGGCGACCACCACCGCTCGCCCGATGTCGGCCATCGAGCGAGGCTAGCGCTCAGGCCGATCGGGCGTTGAGCGCCACACCGCCACGCCACGCCACGCCGACAGCCTCGACCTTCGAGTGAACCTCGAGCTTGCGCAGGATGTTCTTGACGTGGGTCTGGACCGTCGCAGGGGTGATGCCGAGCTCGTGAGCGATGCCGGTCGTCGTCGCTCCGCGAGCGATCGCCTCGATCACCTCGCGCTCCCTCCTCGTGAGCGTGGCGAGGAGATCCTGCCGGGTGCGCCTGATACGGGCTTCCTTGAGCTGGTCCATGAGCAGTGGCCGGTCGTCAGCCGGAAGAACGAGCTCGCCTGCGACGGCCCGCCGGAACGCGCTGACCAGGCTCGACGGATCCCGATCGGCGGCAAGGACGCCGCTTGCTCCCGCCGCCAGAGCGAGCTCCACGGCCGGCGCTGCGGGGAAGTTCGTGGCGGCCATCACGCGGATCTGCGTCTGGCTCCTGATCTTGGAGACGATCGCGACACCCCGTCCGTCGGGCCGGTCGAGCTCCACGACGATGATGTCGGGCTGGGCTTCGGACAGCAGCTCGAGCGCTGCCGCCTCGTCGGGAACCGGACCGAGGACATGGAATCCCGTCCGTCGACGGATCGCGATGAGCAGATCCTGTGTGAGGCGGAGGCTCTCATCGATCACGAGGATACGGATCGTGTCCATCATCTGCCCTGAACATCGGCATCCCAGGGACCAAAGATGAGCCGTTCCACTGGGCCTGCGGGACACTGGCGCCATGAATCGCCTGGGACGGGAGACGAGCCCGTATCTGCTCCAGCACTCTGAGAACCCCGTGGACTGGTTCCCGTGGGGAGAAGAGGCGCTCGCCGTCGCGGAGACGGAGGAACGGCCGATCTTCCTTTCGATCGGCTACGCCGCGTGCCACTGGTGCCACGTCATGGAGCGCGAGTCCTTCGAGGATGAAGAGACCGCTGCCTTCCTGAACGCGAACTTCGTCCCGATCAAGGTGGACCGGGAGGAGCGACCCGACCTCGACGCGATCTACATGGATGCCGTGCAGGCGATGACGGGACAGGGCGGATGGCCGCTCTCGGCATTCCTCACCCCCGACGGTCGGCCGTTCTTCGCCGGCACCTACTTCCCCAAGGAAGCGGGCCGCGGCCTTCCGTCGTTCCGGCAGGTGCTCGATGCCATCACGGAGGCGTGGCGCACGCGTCGTCCCGACCTCGAGGAGCAGGGTGGTCGGATCGTCGAGGCGATCTCGAGGACCGTATCGGTCGCTGATCCTGAGGAGCCGCTCACCGACGAGATCAGCACCGGCGCGTTGGCCACGCTGCGGGATGCGTTCGACACGCGATGGGGTGGCTTCGGCGTGGCTCCGAAGTTCCCGCAGCCGATGACGCTGGAGTTCGTCCTGCGGATGGCGGTCCGCGGGAAACCGGACGCGCTCGAGATGCTCACGACGACCTTGGATCGGATCGCCTCCGGGGGGATCTACGACCACGTCGGAGGCGGGTTCGCGCGCTACTCGACCGACGCGGCGTGGCACGTCCCTCACTTCGAGAAGATGCTCTACGACAACGCGCAGCTCGCGCAGCTCTACGTCCGGGCATGGTTGTTCACGCGAGAGGACCGGTACCGCCGCGTCGCGACCGAGACCCTCGACTATCTCCTCCGCGAGATGCGTCACTCCGAGGGCGGCTTCTTCTCGAGTCAGGATGCAGATTCCGAGGGTGTCGAAGGCAGATTCTTCGCATGGACATGGGAGGAGCTCGTCGACCTCATCGGCGCCGACGCTGCCGAGGCCTTCGGAGCCACGCCGGCGGGCAACTGGGAGGGCACGAACGTGCTGTGGCTCCCCGAGGGTTCAGAGCCGAGTGGGCTCGATCTCTCCGCGGCGCGACGCGCGCTCTTCGAGGCGAGACAGGCCCGGGTCCGGCCGGGGACTGACGACAAGGTGCTCACCGCGTGGAACGCGATGGCGATCATGGCCCTCGCCGAAGCCGGCCGAGCGTTCGCGGAACCCCGGTTCATCGAGGCGGCCGAGAACTGCGGGCGCTTCGTCTTGAAGAACCTCCGTCGGGCCGACGGACGACTCCTGCGTTCGTGGCGGGAAGGGGTTCCAGGACGGGCGGGCTTCTGCGACGATCACACGCTGCTCGCGTCGGCCTGCCTCACGCTCTTCTCGACCACGGGAACGGTCGACTGGTTCCGCGAAGCGGTCGTGCTCCTGGACGCGGCGATCGAACTGTTCCTCGACGCAGAGCGGGGAGGCTTCTTCCAGACGGGCTCGGATGACGATCGGCTCGTCCTCCGACCGAAGGAGCTGTACGACAATGCCGTGCCGTCGGGGAACTCGGTGGCCGCCGAGGTCCTCCAGCGAGTCGCCCTCCTCTCCGGTGACTCCGACCGGGAGCAGATCGGCGTCGCGGCACTTCGGTTGGTCCGCGACGTTCTGGGGAGGGCGCCGACGGCTTTCGGGCACGCTCTCTGCGCGCTCGACCTCTACCTCGGCCCGTCCCGAGAGGTGGCGATCGTCGGGAACCTGGAGGACGAGCGCACCCGCTCGCTCGTGGACGAGGTTCACCGCGCCCGCTTCCTCCCGAACGCGGTCGTCGCCCTGGCTGCACCTCGTGACGAGGATGCGACCGAGGCGGTGGCGCTCCTTCGGGACCGTCCGCAAGTGGGCGGCCTCCCGACCGCCTACGTGTGCGAACGGTTCACCTGCCGCCTCCCTGTCACGACGCCCGAAGACCTCGCGGAGCAACTGACGAAGATCTGATCGTCATGTGGCAGGCGAGCTCGAAGGCCCCCGCCGCCCTATGAAATGGATCCGATGGAGGAGTTTGGACGCCCCATCGCTCGGTAGGTGAAGCCGGCCCCGTTCGCGGTTGGTGCGTCCAGAAGGTTCCGGCCGTCCACGATGTTCCTGGCGGCCATCCGTTCACCGAGCTCCTGGAGATCGAGTTGCCTCAGCTCGTCCCAAGCGGTGCATACGACGATGCAGTGGGCATCCGTCGCCGCCTCGTAGGGGTCGGCCGCGAGCTCAAGCTCGCGGACATCACGTCGGGCCGCAGCTCCCGCGACGGGATCGAAGCCGACGACCGTGGCTCCCTCCGCGAGGAGATGGCGCGCGAGCGTCAGGGCTGGGGAGAACCTGACATCGTCCGTATCCGGTTTGTACGAAAGACCGAGCAATGCGACCCGCTTCCCCTCCAGGTTCCAGACGACGTCTCGGATCTTGGCAAGCGCGGCTTGGATCGCTTCGTCGTTGATCCGCGCGATCTCGGCGAGCATCGGGAACGGATAGCCCAAGCGCTCCGACAAACGCTCGAAGGCACTCAGATCCTTGGGGAAGCAGTATCCGCCGTAGCCAAGGCCCGCCCCGAGGAATTCTGGTCCGATCCGAGGATCCGCGCCCATCACGCGGGCAACGGCTTCGATATCGGCGCCGGATGCCTCACAGAGACGAGCGAGCGCATTGACGTAGGAGATCTTGAGCGCGAGGAACGCGTTCGAGGCGTGCTTGGAGAGCTCTGCGCTCGTGATGTCGGTCTCGATCAGCTGCACTCCGTCGTCGAGGAACGGGCGATACAGTCGGCGCATCACCTCGAAAGCCCGCGGTGATGAAGCCCCGACGAGGATCCGGTCGGGGTGCAGCGCGTCCTCGAGTGCCCGCCCCTCGCGAAGGAACTCCGGATTGGAAACCACATCCAGTGCTCCCACCAGATCTGGTCGCTCCTGCACCAACATCCGTTCGAGGTGGCCCGCGGTGCCCGCAGGAACCGTCGACTTCTCCACCACGACGAGTGGCCTCGTGGCCGCTCCGGCGATGTCCCGGGCCGCTTGTTCGACAGCCAGCAGATCGGCCTCACCGGAGGCAAGCGCCGGCGTGCCGACGCAGATGAACACCACGTCGGCATCCGGCACCGCTGCTGCGGTCTCGGTCGTGAAGGTCAGGCGACCGCTGGTCAGCTGCTCCTCCAGCATCTGCTGACCACCTGGTTCGTGGAACGGCATGCGGGCCTCAGCGAGAGCCTTCACCTTCTCCGGATCAGCGTCGCATCCCACCACCCGGTGACCCACGGTGGCGAGCGACAGGCTCGTGATGGCCCCGACATGACCGGTTCCGATCACGCCTACGATCATGGGGCGCCCTCACTCGGACGAAGCTTCAACGTCAACCCTGTGTCGCGTTGTCATGAGCAACGGCCTCGGCGCGCTTCGGAACGATGAACAGGAACGGGGCCGCCGTGAAAACGGGAGCGAGCACCCTCGTGAGATCGAAGGGCTCACGCCACACATTCACGGAGAGGATCGTGGCCAACACAACGAACGGGAGGGCGCCCCAGGCGATCGGAAGGCGTCTTCGGAGCGCCAAAGGAACGAACGCGACGATCACAACGAGCAGAGGAAGGTTGTAGAGCAGGTCGGCTGGATCGCTGATCCACGACCGGATCGCCTGGGAGAACCCGACGAAAGGAAGCGTGAAGTTGTCGGTACCGCCTCCGACTCCGGACACACCGGCCAGTCGCACGTGGAGGTAGACGTACCACACCGCCATCGCGACGAGCGGGGTGAGCACGAGGCGCCACGGTAGCTCGCGCCGGTCGAGCCACCACAGAACGAACACGCCCACGGCGAACAGCACCATCACTTCCCGGCTGAGGGCCCCCGCGGCGAACAGGACCGATGCCAGCCAAGGGCGTCGCGTCTCGAGCGCGAAGAGGGCGCCCAGGCAGCAGACGTACGCGACGACCCCGCCCCCGTCGATGTAGACCTCGAACAGCAAGCCGATGTTCAGCGGCACCGCCAGACCCAGCCATGGAGTCGCGCCCCAACGCTCTGACAGCCGGGCCGCCAGGAACGATCCTGCCCCGAGTGCCAGCAGGTTCGTGATGAGCAACGACCATACGACGACGCCTGCAGGGAAGAGGCCGAACCCTCCGACGATCATCGGGTACAGCATCCGCTGACCCCGGTAGGTCGGTCGGTCGAGCACCGCGGCATGCTCCTCAGGTGCCAGGTACCAGGGATCGTTCGCCTGCGCGAAGAAGAACTTCCCATCGTGTCCGAAGTCGTTCCGCACAGCGACATCGCCCAGGAGATCACGGGCGTACGAGATCTGTGCCGGCGAGTCCTCGCCGAGCGTCAGGAAGATCGTCGGGTCCATACCGCTCGGGATCAGGACGCGAAGCGCGATCACCACACCGATCGCGAGACCGAGCGTTCCTACGAGCCACGAAGAAGCACTCCCGCGCGTCCTCGCGCCGCCCTGCGAGAGGCTCACGCTGGCTCCCCGGTCAGATGACTGGGCTGCGTCGACACGGCATCTCTCCTCGGAACCATGATGAGGAACGGGAGGGCCGTGAAGACCGGGAGGATCGCCCGCGAGAAGTCGAATGGTTCGCGCAAGACGTTTGCAGACAGGACGACGACGAGTCCTGCGAACGGGAGAGCACCCCAGGCGACGGGCAGCCGACGACGGAGGGCAAGCGGGGCGAACGCGACAAGCACGGCGACCAGGACAAGGCTCACGAGCAGGTCCAGCGGTTCCTGGATCCAGGCGCGGAACGCCTCGGCGAACCCGACGAAGGGAAGGCCCAAGATGCCCGTGTTCCCGCCCGTGCCCTGGATCCCGTCCAGACGGAACCAGAGGTAGGCGGTCCACACCGCCAGCGCCGCGAGCGGAGCGACGATGATCGGCCACAGGTATCGGCGGCGGTCGTACCACCAGAGGATGAACACACCCGCCGCGTACGCGACCATCACCTCCTTACTCAGAGCGGCGGCCGCGAACAGCGTCGACGCGAACCAGATGCGATCCTTCGCCAGCGCATACGTCGCACCCAAGCAGCACGTGTAGGCCAGGATGCCCGCCCCCCCGATGTCGAGCTCGAAGAGCACGCCGATGTTGAGGGGCACCCAGAGACCGAGCCAGGGCGCCGCGCCCCAGCCAGCGGCGAGCCTCGCAGCGAGGATCGCACCGATCGTGATGGCGAGCAGGTTCGTGACGAGCATGGCCCACACCACCACGCTCGGTGGAAAGAGACCGAATCCTCCTGCGACCATCGGGAAGAGCATGCGCTCAGCCCGGTACACCGGTCGGTCAAGGACGACTGCATGCATTTCGGGCTCCAGGAACCACGGATCGTTCGCCTGAGCGAAGAAGAACCTGCCGTCGTGGCCCAGGTCTCGCCGCAACGTGACGTCACCGAGCAGCCGTTGTGCATATCCCGTTGGGATCGGCGAGTCCTCGCCAAGTGCGAGGAAGACCGTGGGGTCCATCCCATTCGGGATCAAGACCCGAAGGGCGATGGTCACACCGATCGCGAGACCAGCCGCGCCGACTAGCCACGCGCTGTGATCCCTACGGCGGCCCAGAGGGTCCCGGTGGCCTCGATCCCCGGAAGCGCTGGGGGTCTCGTGGGCCGACTCGAACGGGCGGCGTTGCCTCTTCCCGGTCACGACTCTTCCATCGATGGTCGACCCGCAGGTGAGCGTGATCTCTGGCGCTCCGAGAACACGAGGAGGAAAGGTGCTGCAGTGAACACCGGAGCGAGCGCACGTGCGAGGTCGAACGTCTGACCCCAAACTTCCGCGGAGAGAACGATCGCGAGTCCGACGAAGGGAATGGCTCCCCACGCGATCGACAGGCGACTTCGAAGCGCGAGGGGAACGAACAGGATGACGACGGACAGCAGCGTGACATTGATGACCAGGTGCCATGGGGTTCGTAACCACGAGCGGAGCGCCTCAAGCATGCCCATGAACGGCGCTGCGAACGCACCTCGTGCCTCCTCGACGCTTATCACTCCGCTTAGCCGGAATCGGAGGTACGCCAGCCACACCGCTATCGCGACGAGCGGTGTGATCACGAGGCGCCACGGCACCTGGCGCCGTTCGCGCCACCCAAGGATGAACACCCCGATAGCGAAGATCACCATCACCTCCCGGCTGAGGACCGCCGCAGCGAACAGCAGGGACGCCAGCCACGTGCGTCCGGTGACGAGCGCGTAGAGGGCGCCGAGACAGCACGCGTACGCCAAGATACCCGCGCCGCCGATCTCGAGCTCGAAGAGCAACCCGATGTTCAGAGGGAACATCAGCCCGAGCCAGACCGGTATGCCCCATGCTTCAGCCAGCTTGGCCGCGAGGATCGTTCCGACCACCATCGCGGCCACGTTCGTCATCAACATCGACCAGACGATCGCACCTGGAGGCAGGAAGCCGAAGCCACCCGCGATCATCGGGAACAGCATCCGCTGACTCCGGTATACCGGTCGATCGAGCAAAGCCGCATTGGCATCCGGCTCCACGAGCCACGGATCGTTGGCCTGGATGAAGAAAAACCTACCGTCGTGCCCGAGACCAGGTCGGGTCCATACATCCCCGAGCAGCTCGCGCGCATAGCTCGTCTGGAGCGAGTCCCTACCGAGAGCAAGGAACACAGAGGGATCCATCGCGTTCGGGAGAAGGAGCCGGAGAGCGAATGCCGCTGAGATCGCGACACCAGCCGCGCCTACGAGCCATACAGGAGCGTCCTTCCGGATGCTCACTCGACCTTCCGCGCAACGGCGATCCAGCTCAGGCCTGGAAGGCCCTCAACCCGTTCGAGGGCTCGGGCAAACGGCAACAGGAGACGGAATGCGAACACCTGCGGCCGACTGATCGTGGTCTTGCCGATCCATCGATTGACGGACCAGCCCAGGGTCCCGAGGCGATTGAACTGCGAAAGTCGCTCCACCTCGAACCCCGCACCTTCCAGAAGCGCGCGGAGCTCTGGACCTTCATATCGCTGACGGTGTTCGATGGCCTCGTCCATCGCCGAGTACAGCGAGCCATGGGCCGGAACCAGGATGAGTGCCTTGCCGCCGGGCGGGAGGATCCGGTGGAATCCTCGAACAGCGATGTCCGGCCGATCCAGATGCTCGAGCACGTTGACGCAGAGGACGGTATCGAGCCCCTGTTCCTCGAGTTTCGGGAACAGATCGGGATCCTCGAGGTTGCCCTCGATCACGGAGAAGTTCTCGAGATGTCCGTACCGGTGGTCGAGGCGGCGCACGTAGGAGCGGTCGACGTCGAGGGCCACGACCCGATCCCTGTCCAGTAGCAGCGGAGTGAGGTTTCCGGTGCCGGAGCCCGCTTCCAGGACCCGGTCCCCGATCGATCCGTCGAACTGCTCCACCATCCACCGGGAGATGTGCGGCGTCGTACCAAGGCTCTCGAGGCTCGCGCGGCCGTGATCCTCCGTGAATCTCGTGTCGAGGAAACGGAACTTGAACAGCAGCCACACCGCCTGCGCCCCGTCGCGCCAACCGATGTTCTTGCCCTCGGCGTACGTGCGGCCGTGATACGAGATCGGGACCTCATAGATCCTGGCGCCCGACTGTGCCAGGCGCGTGGTGAGCTCCGGTTCGATCCCGAACCGCTCGCTGCCGAGCCGCAGATCCTTGAGGATGTCTGCCCGCACCGCCTTGTAACAGGTCTCCATGTCCGTGAGGTTCAGGTCGTTGAGGATGTTGGTGAGCCACGTGAGGATCCGGTTCCCGAGGGAGTGCCAGTACAGGAGCACCCGCCGCTCCGGACTCGCCGCGAATCGCGAGCCGAAGACCGCGTCGGCTCGGTCCTCCACGATCGGCTTCAGGAGCCGAGGGAACTCCGCCGGGTCGTATTCCAGGTCGGAGTCTTGTACCACCGCGACATCCCCGGTCATGCTGGCGATGGCGGTACGGATGGCAGCTCCCTTCCCGCGGTTGACCGGATGTTGGAGGACGACGATCCGGTCGTCCGATGAGGCCAGCTCCTGGAGAACCTCGAACGAGCGGTCGGTGCTTCCGTCGTCGACCGCAACGAGCTCCACTCCCCCGTCAACGGGGGCATCCAGAACGCGCCGTACGATCGTCCGCAGCGTTCGAGCCTCGTTGTAGACGGGCATCAACACCGAGAGCTTCACGTCGTTCCCTTCGTCGCGGGTCTCGGACGGATGTTCGGCGTCTCCGGAACGAACTTGACGGGCGACGCCGAGGGATGGTCCCCATCGAGAGGCATATCATCCTATGCACAGATGCCTTGGCCGGCCGGAAGCGGAACACCGTGGTTGAGAGATCGGTGGCATCGAGTTCACAGTGCCACTCACGGAGCCGATAGTCCCTGAGATGCCGATCGACACAGCCAGCCTCGTCGCTCGCCTGCAGAACGCTGACGGTGGATTCGGGCCGCGCCTAGGTCAGCCGAGCGAGCCGGAGCCGACGGCCCTGGCCGCGCTCGCCCTGGGCGATGAGGGAGCGCGGACGTGGCTGGCCGAGCACCAGCGTGACGACGGCTCATTCGCGACCATCGTTGGTCCGTACGTGAACGACTCGGCGACTGGATTCGGGGCGCTCGCGCTCGGCCCCGGGGCCGAGCGCGAGCGGGCGCTCGACGCTCTCGAGTCGTCGCGAGCCGCCCACGCCGACTCCTCGGCCGCTATCCCGATCGATGAATCGGCGATCGGCTGGGCTTGGACGCGCGGCACCGCCTCGTGGGTGGAGCCCACGGCGCGCGCGCTCTGGGCCCTTCGGGTCGCGCGGCCGTCGTCCATGAGGATCGAGGATGCCGCGAACTTCTTCCGCGATCGCGAGAGCGTGGGAGGTGGATGGAACTACGGGAATCGTGAGGTCCTCGGAGTCGATCTGCCACCGTTCGTCCAAACGACCGCGATCACGCTGGTCGGGTTGTCAGGTCTGGATCACGACCTCGAGGCCCGTGGCTTGGATTCCCTGCGCCGCATCTGGCGAGACGAATCCGCGGGCGGCCTGTCACTGGCCACGGCACTCGCGGCATTCCGCACCCATGGTGCGACCGCAGACGCGCGAGAGGTCCGGATCGAGCTCGAGAACCTCATCGCCGACACCGAACTGCTCGGTGACGGCGTCGCCCTCGCGTGGGCCGCTCTCGCGTTGGATGCGCCGATGCCGAGAGATGTCGCGTGAGCCGCACCATCGATCGCAGGACGCTCCTACGAGGGGCCTTTGCCGGCTCCGCGGTCGCGCTCGCGGGTGGCCTCGGGCTTCGGGCCCTCAGGCGGCAGCCGGAGAGATGGGACGAAGCGGCATTCCCGCCACCGGGGGACGCACGAGTCGCCGTCCTGGCTGCCCCCGACTACGACGGACCGCTCGAGTCGACCGTCCTGGACGGGCTCCGCGCGATCGGAGCTGATGTCCGTGGAGCGAACGTTCTGCTGAAACCGAACCTCGTGGAGTTCGATCCGACCACGGCTGTCAACACGGACCCGCGGTTGATCGCAGCATCGGTGCTCGCGCTTCGGCGCTTGGGCGCGGTGTCGGTCCGTGTCGGAGAGGGACCGGGGCACCGGCGCGACGTCCAGGACGTGGTGACACGTTCCGGGCTCGCCGACGTCCTCGCTGCAGTGGACGCGAGATTCGTCGACCTGAACACCGCCGCCATCCGTCCGGTGCGCTTGCGTTCTCGCTACACCGACCTCGGGGAGCTGTGGCTCCCAACTCCTGTCCTCGACGCCGACGTCGTGGTCTCGATGCCGAAGATGAAAACGCACCACTGGGCGGGCGTCACGCTGTCGCTCAAGAACCTCTTCGGGACCTTGCCCGGCAGGGTCTACGGCTGGCCGAAGAACATCCTGCACTGGGCGGGGATCGAGCAGTCGATCCTGGACATCGCAGGTTCTGTGCGGCCGGGCTACGCGATCATCGACGGGATCGTCGGCATGGAGGGCAACGGACCGATCTCCGGCGAGCCGATCGCGTCGGGAGTCCTGGTCTTCGCGGACGACCCGGTCGCCGCAGACGCGGTCGGTGCATCCATGATGGGTTTCGATCCCGAGCAGATCCCCTACATCTCGGAAGCGGGACGGTTCCTCGGTCAGGCGGACCGCTCTCAGATCGAGCAACGGGGGGAAGACCCCGAGCGACTCGCGAACAGATTCTCACCCCCACCGCGCGGACCGGGCATCACTGCCGGCTAGCGTTCGCCGGACCGAAGAGAGACCGATCCAGTCTGATTAGACTCGCGATCTTCGCGACCAGAAGGGACGATCCGTGCCGGATGCGACGATCCACACGAACAAGGGCTCCTTCACCGTGCGACTGATGCCCGATCATGCCCCGAAGACCGTCGAGAACTTCGTCGGCCTCGCGAGTGGGTCGAGGGAATGGAAGGACCCACGGGATGGACAGACGAAGTCAACTGCCCTCTACCCGGGCACGATCTTCCATCGCGTGATCCCGGGGTTCATGGTCCAGGGCGGCGACCCGACCGGTACGGGGATGGGGGGGCCCGGCTACCAGTTCGAGGACGAGGTGCCCTCCGACGGGCCGTCGTTCGACCGGCCCGGGCTCCTGGCGATGGCGAATGCGGGACCAGGCACCAACGGCTCCCAGTTCTTCGTGACGGTGGCTGCGACGCCATGGCTGGACGGGAAGCACACGATCTTCGGCGAGGTCTCCGAGGGCTACGACGTGATCGAGGCGATCGCGGGCTCCCCGACAGGTTCGCAGGACCGGCCGGTCGATGAGGTCGTGATCGAACGGATCGACGTCGCCGACTAGCCCGGTACGGCCGTCGGTGCGGCGTCCACCCGATAGACGAGGTGAAGCCAGCGCTCCGCTCCGTGCAGCGTCTCCTTCCACACGGTCATCCCGATCCGCTCGGCCACGCCGCGTGACGGCACGTTCTCGGGACGGATCAGCGAGATCACGTGATCCATCCCGAGCCGCCCGAGGCAGCGGTCGCGCCACGCCGCGGCAGCTTCGCTCGCGATCCCCTGGCGCGCCCGGCGGGGCGTGACCGACCAGCCGATCTCGACTTCGCCGACGCCGTCGATCACCTGCGGGATCGGACCGCAGTTGCCCAGGAACTCGCCCGACCGCCGATCCTCGATCACCCACAGGCTGTAGCCGTACCGCTCCTGCCGATCGAGCGACCGCTCGATCCAGGCACGTGATTCCTCACGGCTGAAGGGATGCGGGTAGAAGCGCATGTGGTGGGCGTCGGACTGGATCTCGTGCAGGGCGTCCAGGTCCGACAGGTTCGCGGCGAACGGCCGGAGCCGCAGGCGTTGCGTCTCGAGGGCATCCTCCTCCACGACGGCGAGGGTACCGAGGGGCGTGAGCCCAGGGCCACGGGTACGGTGGTCGGGTGCCGACGCCAGCCGAGACCCTCGACGTCGCAGGGCGGGAGATCCGGGTCACGAACCCGCAGAAGGTGTACTTCCCCGACGCGCCGGACGGTCCGGTCACGAAGCTCGATCTCGTCCGGTACTGGATCGAGGTCGCGGACGCCGCGCTCGTCGGATGCCACGCCCGGCCGACGACCCTGCACCGGTTCCCGGATGGAGCCGGCGACGAGGGCTTCTATCAGAAGCGTTTACCGAAAGGTGCACCTCCCTGGGTGGAGACGGCACTGATCCGGTTCCCGAGCGGACGGACCGCTGACATGCCGGTGATGGCGGACGCCGCGCACCTCGCCTGGGCCGCGACGCTCGGATGCCTCGAGATCAACCCGTGGCCGGTGCGGAAGTCCGACGTCGACCATCCGGACGAGCTCCGCGTCGACCTGGACCCCGGTCCGGAGATCCCGTTCGACCACGTGCGTGAGGTGGCCGTCGTCACGAAGGACGTGCTCGAGGAGCACGGGCTGGTCGGCTTCCCCAAGACGAGCGGCAAGAAGGGGATCCACGTGAACGTCCGGATCCGACCCGAGTGGTCCTTCACCGAGGTGCGGCGCGCCGCGCTCGCGCTGGCGCGTGAGGTCGAGCGCCGCCTCCCCGACATCGCCACGACGAAGTGGTGGAAAGAGGAACGCCACGGCGTGTTCATCGACTACAACCAGAACGCTCGCGATCGGACGGTCGCGTCCGCCTACAGCGTCCGCCCGGTCGCGGACGCGCGCGTCTCGACACCCCTCGGATGGGACGAGGTGCCCGGCGTGGAACCCGAGGCCTTCACGATCCGCACGGTGCCCGCTCGGCTGGAGCGAGTGGGTGACCCGGGGGCGGGGATCGACGACCGGTCGGCGGGCCTCGATGCGCTCCTCGAGCTCTCGGACCGGCAGGCCGCCGGGGGACAGGGCGAGGCGCCGTATCCGCCGCACTTCCCGAAGGCCGAGGGGGAGCCCGTGCGAGCGCAGCCGTCGAGACGGCGCGCGCGCGATGCCGCGGATCCGAAGGGATCCGTCCCCCCGGCCGCGCCGGGGAAACGGACCGGACCGACGGGCAGGCGCCGTACCCGGATGCCGCTGATAGAGATCGCGCGGGCCGAGACCGAGCGCGAGGCGCTCGAGGGGCTCGAGCGGTGGAAGGCGAAGCACCCGGAGGCGGCGCCGCACCTCCAACCCGCCGACGTGATGGTGGACTCCATGCGCGGACGCAGCACCACATGGACCCGGATCCGCGTGAACCTGCGTAACGTCCCGGAGCACGAGCGGCCGTCCCAGGAGGCGCTGGAAGTCGACTACGACCCCTGGGAGGGAGTCGAGTGGTCCGAGGAAGAGCGGGCCCAGTGGCGCACTCGTCAGTCGGCCCCGGACCAGTCGGGCAACGATCCGCTGGCCTGAGCCCCACGCGCAGGTCCTGGAATCGTTTCGGCCGCCCGTGTGGGGCGTCGCCCGAGTGCGGGACCCGGTCCCTTATCCCGCGGAGTGACAGCCGGGCGACGGCGATATCGTCTCCGGCATGCACCTGCCCGTCATGCCGCCCGTTCTGCCGATGCTGGCCAAGTCCGTAGCCGAAGTGCCGATGGATCACGTCGCGTACGAGCCCAAGTGGGACGGATTCCGCTCGATCGTGTTCCGAGATGGCGACGAGGTCGAGATCGGCAGCCGGAACGCGCGGCCTATGACCCGCTACTTCCCTGAGGTCGTGGAGGCGATCAAGGCCAACCTGCCCGAACGCTGCGTCGTGGACGGCGAGCTCGTCGTGCCCGACCCTTCCGGCAAGCGGCTCGAGTTCGAGACGCTCCAGCAGCGCATCCACCCAGCCGACAGCCGCGTTCGACTTCTCGCGAAGCAGACGCCGGCGCACCTCGTGACGTTCGATCTGCTCGCGCTGGGCGACCGGTCGCTGGTGGCAGAACGGTTCGCCGACCGGCGCCGGGCGCTCGAGGATGCCTTGGCAGACGCTCGTTCACCTGTGCATGTCACGCCGACCACGACCGACCGCGAGATCGCCCTGCGGTGGTTCGACGAGTTCGAGGGCGCCGGACTCGACGGCGTCGTCGCGAAGCCGCTCGACCTGACCTACCAGGCGGACAAGCGGGTGATGTTCAAAGTCAAGCACGTGCGCACCGCCGACTGCGTCGTCGCCGGCTACCGGGTGCACAAGACGGACGAGCGCGCGATCGGGTCCCTGCTGCTCGGTCTGTATGACGCGAACGGCGACCTGGCGAACATCGGCGTGGTCGGCGCCCTCCCGATGACGCAGCGTCGGAGCCTGTTCGAGGAGCTCCAGCCGCTCGTCACCGCGTTCGATGAGCACCCGTGGAACTGGGCGAAGGAGGAGCTCGGCACTCGCACGCCGCGCCATTCCGAGTTCAGCCGATGGAGCGCCGGGAAGGATCTGACGTTCGTCCCGCTTCGCCCCGAGCGCGTCATCGAGGTCCGCTACGACCACATGGAGGGTCCGCGCCTTCGACACACGGCTCAGTTCGTGCGCTGGCGCCCCGATCGCGATCCGCGCTCGTGCACGTACGAGCAGCTCGAGGAACCGGTCACGTACGACCTGGCCGAGATCCTCGGCTCGCGGGGGAAGCGCGACCGGCTGTGAGGACCTAGGTCGCGAGGAGACGGCTCGTTTCTGAAGCCCCGCGTGGCCGAGCGGGAGGTGGGGCTCGCCCCCGAAGGCGGCGAGCCCCACATCCGTCTAGCTGCCGTTCACGCTGAGCAGGATCAGTTGTCCGCCCTCCCGTTTGAGGGTGACGTCTCCGACCGTCTCCTCGTCGACGAAGATGGAATGTGCCTGGACGTCCAACAGCCAAGCTCCGTCGCCGAAGAAGGCGGAGGCGTCGACGATGCCGCTGCTCTCCCACCCGATCGTGTTGACGCGTGCGACCACGGACAAAGCACCGGCGTTCAGGTCGTATCGGAGGATCCGCGACTCGAAGCCAGAGCTCACGTCTTCCTGGATCATCAGGCTGTCGGAGCTGATCCCGAGGTTGTCCGGGTTCTTCATCGCCGGTGCGGGGGCGAGCGGATTCGCCGTCGCGTTCCCGTCCAGGACGATCGAGAAGTCGACGACGCGCCTGGGGTCGTGCTTCGCGAACGTCATCTGGAAGATGCGTCCATTCCCGAAGACACCGCCGGTGCCGCTCATGAGCCGGCCCGTCGTCGGATCAGGCACCGCGGAGCTGCTGCCGGTGTCCGCCAGATACATCACGGGATTGCCGCCGATCGGGACATCCGGGTCGTACGCGGTGTCCTCGACACGGATGAACTGGAAGACGTTGTTCCGGTTCGACCAACGTTCGAGCGCGTCCTGGGGCGGCGTGGCCGTCGTGCCTCTGGCGATCCACCCGGGCACTCGGATGAAGCGGCCCTGGAGATGATCACCGCCCGCGACATCGCCGTAGTCGTTCGCGCCGTTGAACGCGTTCCCGGGAGCGACCCGAACACCGTTCTTGTGGGTGACCCGGAACGCAAGGAGATTCCCCTCATCGGCCCAGATCGCGTCTTCGTCGTCCGCCAGGTACATGTACAGCTGCGACGACGGGGCGGTGAAGGTGTCGTCGCCTGAGACGACCGCGATCTTGTCCCACGCACCGGGGAGCACCATCGCGTTCTCGTGGTTGTGGCGCCCCATCCCCGCCACCTGCGTGTACTCGCCCGTCACGGGATCAAGGACAACCGCATAGCCGGACTGCCGGAGGTTCTCCGGCGCGTACGCGGGGTCGGGACCGTAGGGTGCTCCCGGTGGCACGGGAAGGGCATCCGGAGCTTCCTCGCCCGTCAGGTAGAGATAGGAAGACAGGCCGTCGGCCGGACCAGCCATCGTCGAGGAACAGAACCGCTGGAACCCGGCGCTGTCCGGCACCGGCACCGACCCCGCGAGGACCCCGCCGCTCGGATCGAGCGTCAGGTGCGACACCGACGCCATCTCGAAATCGGCGAGCCCGCCGAACGGCACGGTGGTCTGTTCGTGGTTCACGAACACCTCGACACTCCCACCCGCTCCGGGCATCGCGCCGATCCCGTCGGGCACGCCTTCGAAGAAGAAGTCACCCACCTCGTCGCCGACGCTGATGATCGGGGTCGCCTTCGATGTGCTCGGGTCGGCGAGCGTGATCATCAAGGGAACCGACGTGAAGAAGGGTGCGGCCGACGCGGGTGGCGCGGCCATCAGAAGCGTGAGAGACGTCGCCGCGACGATCGCGGCGCTCCTCCAGGCGCGTGCTCGCATGGACAACCTCCTCGTTCGGGGGGACGTCTCCACCCTCCCGCCCGAGCGAGCAGGTCGTCAAATCCGCTGGTCGCCGGTCACGGCGGATGAGCCGTGGGCGAGTACCGTTTCCCGCCATGCCCGACGAGCGGCGGTTCCTCGAGATGGACGACGGGGTGAGGATCGCCGTCTCTCTGCACCTCCCGGACGAGCATCCACCTCCCTGGCCCGTGATCCTCGAGGCGCAGCCGTACCGGAAGGACGACTTCTCTGACTCCTCGGCGATCTACCGGCGTCTGGCCGACGAGGGCGGCCTCGCCGTGTGCCGGGCCGACGTCCGCGGTACGGGCTCGTCGGAGGGGGTCGCCGAGGACGAGTACAGCGACCGCGAATGGCTCGACCACGAGACGACGATCTCGTGGCTCGCCGAGCAGGAGTGGTCGAACGGCAACGTCGGGATGTGGGGCACCTCGTATTCGGGCTTCAACGCGCTCCAGATGGCGGTCCGACGGCCCCCGGCGCTGAAAGCGATCATCCCGATCTTCGCCACCGACCGCCGGTACACCGACGACGTCCACTACGGCGGCGGCGCCCGGCGCGGCATCGACATCCTCGACTACCCGACGTACATGGTCGCGTTCAACGCGCTCCCACCGGTTCCCGTCGCCTACGGCGCGGGGTGGCGCGAGGAGTGGCGTCGTCGGATCGAGGCCAACGAGCCGTGGGTGCTGCACTGGCTCGAACACCAGAACGAGGACGCGTACTGGCGTCGCGGCTCGAGCATCGGCGCGTACGATCGCATCGAGGCCGCCACGCTCGTGATCGCCGGACACGCCGACGGCTATCGGAACATGGCGTTCCGTGCCTTCGAACGACTCCGCGGTCCGAAGCAGATCTTGTTCGGACCGTGGGCCCATTGGAGCCCTCGGGTGTCGATGCCCGGACCGCGCATCGACCACGTACCGGTGATGATCGCCTGGTGGGACCGATGGCTCCGCGAGGACCCATCGATCGACACGGGTCCCCCGATCGCGATCTATGTCCGACGCTGGACCGAGCCCGAGCCCGACACCGACACGTACGCCGGCGAGTGGCGAGCCGAGCCGGCCTGGCCGCCGGCCCGGTTCGTCGAGGACCAGCGGCCGTTGGCGAGCGCGGCTCGGGAGGCCCCGCGATCGGGCGATGAGCTCCGGATCCGCGGGGACGTCGGCGTGACCGGCTCGATCTGGTGCGCGGGGTTGCCTCCGTTCGGACTCCCGTGGGACCAGCGCCCGGATGAGGCGTTCTCCCTCGTCTACGACTGGCCGGTCGGCGGCGAGATCGAGATCATGGGGCACCCGCGCGTCGAGCTGACCCTGACGTCCTCGGCGCCGGTCGCGTACGTCTCCGCGAAGCTGTGCGACGTGGCGCCCGACGGGACCTCGGCGCTCGTCACCCGCGGGATCCTGAACCTCACGCATCGGGACTCACACGAGCGGCCCCAGGCGCTGCCCGTCGGGGAACCCGTCAGGGCGACGATCGAGCTCGACGCCACCGCATACGTCTTCGCGCCCGGCCATCGGATCCGGCTGGACCTGGCGCCGAGCGACTTCCCGTCCTCGTGGCCACCGCCGCTGCCCGGGACGGTGACGGTCGACCCGCGGGCCTCAACCCTCGTCCTCCCGAGGCTGGACGGCCCGCCGGTCGCGCCGCCGCCGACGTTCGAGCCCGGAGCTGCCGAGGGCAAGGGCGTGGACCGGGTCCGGTGGGAGATCCACGAGGACGTGCTGCGCCGAGAGCGCGCCGTCGAGATCGACCACGGCGGCGTCCGCGGCCGGGTCGGTGACACCGAGACGTCGGACAGGTACCACGGTGAGATCCGGGTTCGCTGGGAGGAGCCGGGCGACTGCACCGCGAGGGCGGGAGCGGAGCTCGACCTGGCCTGGCCCGAAGCGACGGTCCGCGCCGAGTCTCGAACCATCCTCCGGTCCGATCCGGAGGCGTGGCACCTCGAGATCGAGCTCGAGGTGTACGACGGCGAGCAACGGATCGCCGAGCGGCGGTGGGAGCGGACGGTCCCGCGCGACCTCCAGTAGGGGGCGCCCTCAGCCCGATCGGGCGCGCCAGGCGTCGAGCAACTCCTGCTCCTTGTCGGCAGGCAGACCTGCGGCGAGCGGCGGTGCGCCCCGTTCCCGGTCCCACATCAACGTGTCCCCGATCGTCTCGGCGAAGGGGCGCGGCCGCAACCCCGCTGTGGTCGCCTTCGCGGCGTCGTACGCGTGGAACCCGGGGAGCTGCGGGTGCCACATCGGAAACCACGTCTCATGCGCATCGCCGAGCCCGAGGACCCATCCCTGATCAGCCCAGACGAACGTCGTGTCGGCGCGACCCGCGGATCGAGACGCCTCGACGACGTCGGCCGTCGTCGCCGGCTCGGCCGGTCCCACGACGCCGTACGTGCCGGTATCGTTCGCCTCGATCCGATCGAGCACGAAGGCGCCGAGATCGCGCGCGTCGATCCCCTGGATCTGCGCGTTCGGAGGTCCCGCCACGAGCATCTCGCCGCCCGCCGCCGCTCGCCGTACCCACCAGGTGAAGCGATCGGTTGGGTCGTGCGGTCCCACGATGTACCCCGGACGGATCACGAGGAGCCCGTCGCCGAACAGAGCCGAGGCCTCCGCCTCGCACGCCACCTTCAGGGGCCCGTAGGTCTCCTCGGTCACTTCCTCCGTGTCCGGGAAGGGAGGGCGATGGGTGGGAGTGTCCTCGGTGGCACCGACCGGCAGATCGTCGGGATGGACGGACAACGACGATACGAGCGCGTAGTGGCCGATCCGGTCGCCGATGGTCTCCGCGAGCTCTCGAACCTCGCGAGGAACGAAGGCGCAGGTGTCCAGGACCGCGTCCCAGGAGCGTCCCCGCAGCGGCTCCACGCCGGCCTTCCTGTCACCGTGTATGTGTTCGAGGTTGGACAGGTCCGAGGGCTCGGAGCCCCCTCGATGGAAGACGGTCACCTCGTGACCGCGTCGAACCGCCTCCTCGACGAAGGCGCGCCCGAAGAACCGCGTGCCGCCGACCGTCAGGATCTTCACGCGACGGACCCTACCGTCCCCGGTGGTAGTCGGGCCCCTTCGTCGAGCCATCGATGCAGGACCTCTCGACCGTCGGGCACAAAGGTCGGTTCGTCGGCGCGGCCCAGGACGCGCGCAACCGGTTCCCAGCGATGCCACGCGATCTCGGCGGCTTGGGGCACGACGGGACCGCCCCAGGTGATGGCGAAAACCGCGCTCCACGATCGATCGTCGGTGCCCTCGTAGCGATGGTGGAAGAGTTCGACCGCCGTGGCGCCCGCGATCGCCATCTCCTCCCGGAGCTCACGGTCGCGGGCCTGCTCGTAGTCCTCGCCGGCGATGACGACCCCGCTCACGAAACAGTCGAACGCCCCGGGGAACACATCCTTCGTGTCGGTGCGGCGGTGCACGAGCAACCGGCCGTCTGGACGGAAGACGAGAACCGAGGCGACCCGGTGGAGCAGGTGCTCCGCGCGGACGCGGGAACGCGTCGCGGTCGCGACGACCCGGTCCTGTTCATCGACGACGTCGACGAGCTCCTCGCTCAATGCAGGGCGCCTCGGTGCCGGTCAGGCTGCCGACCCCTCACGGTCCTGCGACCACCCGCCGTCGCGCGCGAGGCCGTTCATCCGAGCGCGATGTGCCAGCGCCGCTTGCGCCGCCGAGCTGTTGGCGGCCTCGCCCCCCCACAGGGTGAGCGGTCGCTGTTGGAGGGCGCGGCCGTACGAGAAGGAGATCTCCCACGGGGCGTCATCGAGTCGGTTGATCTCGTTGAGCCGGCTCGTCGCTTGCTCGTCGGTCATGCCGCCGGACAGGAAGACGATCCCGGGTACCTCGTCGGGAACATGTGCTCGGAGCGTTCGGAGGGTCGCTTCCGCGATCGCGGTGTCGTCCACCTGCGTCGAAGCGCCCTTCCCGGGGACCACCATGTTCACCTTCAGGAGGGTGCCGGCGAGATCGACCCGATGTTCCACGAGCTGCGCGTAGAGCCCATCCAGCGCGCGCCCGGTGGCCTCTTCACACGCCGCGAGGTCGTGCGCTCCGTCCATCAGGGTCTCCGGCTCGACGATCGGCACGATCTCGGCTTCCTGGCAGAGCGCGGCGTAGCGCGCCATCGCGTGCCCGTTCGCGAGCACCGCGAGATCGGTGGGTCGGCCGTCGCCGATGAAGTACGTGGCTCGCCACTTCGCGAAGCGGGCGCCGAGGTCCCGGTACTCGTCGAGGCGCTCCCGGAGCCCGTCGAGTCCCTCCGTTACGGTCTCGCCCTCGAACAGCGCGAGCGGCTTGGCACCGGTGTCGACCTTGATCCCCGGGATCACTCCCGTCTTCTCGAGGACCTCAGTGAATCGGATCCCGTCGTCGGTCGACTGACGGATCGTCTCGTCGAAGAGGATCACGCCGGAGATGTGCTCTTCGAGACCGGGCGTCGTGAAGAGGAGCTGTCGGTAGGCGCGCCGGGTGTCTTCCGTCGATCCGACGCCGATCTGGTCGAAGCGCTTCTCGATCGTTCCGCCGGACTCGTCCGCCGCGAGGATCCCCTTGCCGGGCGCCACGAGCTCGCGTGCCGTATCCCTCATCGCATCCATCCGTCCGCTCCTTCCAACTCTTCCTGGCCGGCGCTTCCTGGCCGACGCTTCCTGGCCGACTCTTCCTCGCCGACTCTTCGGCCAGAGGGTCATCGCTCGGGCTCTCGTCGCTCCAGGCTACGGCCCGCAGCACGCTGCGGGCAATCGACTACCTCGACTTAGGTACCTCGCCGCACCCGCCGATAGGGAGGCATGCGGCGGCGTTCCCCCCAGCGTTCGAAGCTCACGGTCGTGCTGGCCGTGGCGTTGGGATTGCTGACCCCGATGGCGGCGAACATGGTCGGGGCGCAGGCCGGGGCGAACGCAGCGGGGCCCTCCGGGACCTCGGTCGTGGCCGTGGTGGCGAGCGCACCTCCTCGGGGGTTCGCGCTCCCGGCGTCCGGCGTTCGGCCGGCTTCCCGGGAGATCGCGCGAGCGGCCGCCCGCGCCGCTCGATGGACCAACGTCCTGGTCGAGGTGCCGCGCACCATCCCTGCGTTCGCCTGGCCCCGTCCCGGTGCGGCGGAGGTGGGCGTCGTGCCCTCCGGCTCCAAGTACTTCGGTATCCGGATCGTGGCCTGGGTGGAAGAGGTCTCGTCCGACGGCAGGTGGGGGCGCGTCGAACTCCCCTACACATGGCCGCGGCGCGAAGGCTGGATCCGCCTCCGCGGCCTGGACCGAGACGCGACCCGTGTGCGGGTCGAGGTCGATCTCTCACTGCACCAGGTCACGGTGCGGAAGTTCGGCGATGTCCTGTTCCGCGCCCCGGGCGCGACCGGCGCGCCGTCATCTCCCACGCCGGTCGGCGAGTACTTCGTGACCGACCGCGTGCCCTTCTCCGCCGGGAGCGCTCTCGGATCCTTCGCGTTCGGGATCAGCGGCATCCAACCGCGACTGCCCGCCGGTTGGTCGGGAGGGAACCAGCTCGCGATCCACGGTACGAACAACCCCTCGTCGATCGGACAGAGCGTGAGCGCCGGGTGCGTCCGGGTCTCCGAGACGACCCTCGCTCGACTGCTCCCGCTGCTCGAGTACGGCACGCCCGTGATCATCCACGCGTAGCCCGTCAGCGCTCCCCCTCCGGGATCGACTCGACGAACGACTCCAGGTCCCGCACATGCGCCTCGGCATGCTCGAAGGGACCCGCGCCCAGGAGCAGCTGCCCGATCCGATGCCCGAGGGCCTTCCTCCCGCGTGGGGTCGCCGGGTTCTCCCAGCGGGCGTCCGGCATCGACCGGATCGAACGGATCAGTGAACCGTGCACGTTGTCCCAGTCCCGCTGCACGCGCGCGAGGGTGTGTCGCGAACGCCGCCGGACGCCCTCCGCGTTGATCGCCCCGATCGAGCTCGAATAGATGTCGCGGTCGATCGGCGCGCGCTCGCCGGCATCCCAGGCAGCCAGCGCCTCCAGGACCTTCTCCTCCCACGAGCAGAGGTGTCCGAGGAGATCCTTCGGCGTCCAGTCGCCGTCCCCGACACCGGGCCTCGCCATCCAGTGCGGGGGGATCCGCTTGATCAGCCGGCGGATCTCGCGGTGACCACGCTCGAGCGTCTCGATCGCCTCCTCTCGCGTGGTCATCCTCCGGCTCCTCCTCCTTCCATCGGCGAACCCTCGCGACCGTAGCGCAGCCTCGGATCATCCGCGCGCCGCGGTCTCACACGCTCTCGCTCAAGAGCGCCGCCAACGCTCGGTCCGGCACGTATCGCCATCGCGGCAGATAGGTCGCCGAGTAGACGAACTCGTGCAGCTCCTGAGCGACGCGGAAGGGCCGGAGGAGCGTCTCGTCGAACAAGGATGCCGCGTCACGGAGCGCGAGCTCATCCCGATACGACCGCAGGCACTGCTCCGACGCATCCGCGATCCAGGCGCCCAGCGACACGCCGCGCCGCTGCTCGACGATCCTGCCCACGTGGTCGAGCGACTGCACGAGGGACGCGACGTCCCTCGCGGGCGGTCCCTCGAGCGCCCCGATCCCGAGCGGATCCCCGTCGAGGTCCGAGACCGCGAGACCGTCTCGCCACCGGAGGAACTGGCCGACGTGGAGATCGCCGTGGATCGGGATCGTCGTCGTCGGGCGTACCGGGAGCCGCGCGAGCTCCTCGCGGATCGACGGGGCTGCTCGCCGCAGACGCTCGCCCTCCTCGCCGTCGATCGCGGTCAGGGCGAATCCGAGATCGTGCTCGGCATCGCGGCCCCATCCGGCCACCATCTCGTTCCCGGCCGCTGCTCTCGGTGCCGGGAGCACCGCGGTGGGTGTCGCGAGACCGACGTGGAGACGTGCCGTGAGTGCGCCGAGCGCGGCGGCCGGCGCGACCGCGTCGATGGACGGATCCTCGAGCGACCGGTCCACGATCCCGACGTACCACTCCCATCCGTCCCGGGCATCGGCAAGAAACGCCGCCATCGACGCGAGCGGCGCCATCCCCCCTGCGTGCCGCCACACGAGGGTGCCGAGAGGAGCCGGCATCTCGGCGAATCCGGCTTCGGAGAGGTGAGCCGGCAGCAGCATCGGCCGCCGATTGTCAGGCGCCGTCCGGACCGATCGCTTCACCACCGCCCGCTCGCCCACGACGATCGACTCGTTCGACTGATCCACCTCGATCGCTCGCTCACCGGTCCAGGATCCGATCTCCCCTAGGCATCGGAAGGAGAAGCTCCCCGCCTCCTTACCGCTCGCCGTCAGGGTCAGGAGCGCCTCGGCGACGCCGTCACCCGCACCGGCTCGACGGAAGGCGTCCTCCTCTTCGACGACGGCCGATGTGAAGAGCTCGTCTCGGACTTGGAGCACGAGGAGCCACCGACGGTCCCCGAGCGCGAGCGCATCCGCCACCGTGACGACCCCTCTCGGTGACCCCTCGGGGAGCGCCGCGGGGAGGAGCACGGAGGCTGCCGTCGAGGCAACCCTGTCCGCCGGGTCCTCGGAGCCTCGCCGCACGACGCGGAGTGTAGGCCGCGTGCGACATCCCCCTTCACCAGCGATCACCGCCCAAAGCCCCTACAGCAACTAGGTCTTTCGGTCGATGCGCCGGGGGACACCTTCGTACGACTATCGATATCCCCTGAATGCCCCTGGAGGCCGAGAGACCATGCAGCGCCAGCGCTCCCGCCCGGCACCGCACGTCGAGGACCGCGGAGGAGCGGCTGCTCCGAACCGATTCCCCCCCGACCCCCCCACGGCGAGGCGCTTCCGCGGGCAGGAAGGGGGCGCAGCTGCGATCGAGTTCGCGCTGATCATGCCCGTCTTGGTCCTCTTCGTCTTCGGCATCATCGGCTTCGGGCTCGCCTTCATGCAGATGCAAACCATCCGCGGGGCCTTGCGTGAAGGCGGCCGCGCCGCGGCGACCGGGGCCTCGGCCACCGAGGTTCGGAACCATGCGTTCGATTCCTCGCTGGGTGCCATCGACAGCGCCGGGAACGTGGAGGTCAACCCCAACACGGGAACCCGCCCCGTCTGTACCCCTCAGAACATCGGTGACGACGCAACGGTCTCGTATGACACGACCCATCTCCCCGGTGGTGGGATCCCAGTGACGATCCCCTTCCTCGCCATCCACCTCAGTCCGACGCTGGAGGCCAATTTCAGGTGTGAAGTCTGATGCGCCGACGCGACGAGGGGGCCGTCGCCATCATCGTGGCCATCATGCTCTTGGTCTTCGTTGCGGCGGTGGCACTCGCGGTCGACGTGGGTGGGCTCATGCTCCATCGCCGTGGATTGGTCAACAGCTCGGACTCGGCATCTCTCTCCGCCGCTCGGACCTGTGCACGGGGGGGCTTCGACAGTCACGGATCGCCCGAGACCGCGGCCGACCACCAAGCCTTGGCGAACTCCTTGGTCACGGTTGGGGAAACCAGCTCGACCAACATCCTCGAGATGACGACGTGCGGCGAGACCGACGGTCACGTGACCGTGGGGTACACGAGCCAGCAGAAGCTGTTCTTCGCGCCGGCACTCGGATTCCATCACGAGTCGCCCGTCCACACGCGGGCGACCGCGAGCTGGGGTTTGGGGAGCAACAACCCCGTCCCGATGGTCTTGAGCAGCCGCCTCGGTACGGGTTGTGCGGTACCCCCGGAGACGCCGACCCCCGCTATCGGAGCCACGTGTGCGTTCTGGTACGACAACGGCCTCCTTGGAGCGGGGAATTTCGCGTTCCTCAGCCTCGACCCGGGCGGCTGGGACGTTCCGATCGACGGACACTGCAGTTCAGAGGGGACCAGTCAGCTCTCGGACTGGATCACTGGCCAGGATCCGGAAAGCGTCTCGCTCAACTGGACCGCCCCGACCTACGTGTGCTCGGTTCCCGGACTGAGGGGCGCGAATCCTGAGGGTGCGAGGACCTGGGGGGACCTCCTGGATCGTCGGGGAGACGTCTTGGACTTCCCCATCAACTGGGAGGGGTGTGGAGACCCGCCGGCATGGTGTCCTCCCATCCCCGAGGCCCCTGCGCAAGGCATGGTCATGCACAACGACACGATCGACAAGTACGACATCATCGGGTTCGCCGCGCTGATGATCGTTGACGTCCTCTCGGTCCACGAAGCTTCGGGAACGGCGACCACGACGCAAGAGCCCTTCACCGACTTCACGTACTCCAACTCGGGCATCACGTTCGGGACCACCCTGCCCACGGGCTCGGTGATCACGTACACGTGGGCCGGGAGGAGGAGTAACGGCAACCCGACCGGGGGGACGTGTGGTCCGTTCACCACGAACACCAGCTTCGGAGCGGGCATCCCCCATACCTGGCGCAACCTCGGCGGCACCGGCAACGGATGTCCCGGGAACAACGATGTCCTGAACGTGGGGCAGCCGGATCCCGCCCCCACGATCACCGTCCCTGTCACGACGACGACGTACGGTCCCTGTGGACCGCCTCCCGAGAACAGCAGCGCCGAATGCCTCATCACGGAGTGGCGCGGTTCCACCTTGTCGGGCGACTACAGCGAATCCCTGGACAACATCAGGGTCGTGCGGCTCTGCGATCTGGCCGAAGGTACGTGCCTCGACCAATAGGGAGCCGGGAAGACCACCCAGTAGCGTCCGCCGCCTCATCCCAGAGACCGAGGGAGGCGAGCGTGCAGGACGGCCCGAAGTCGGGGAACATGGGATCGTGACCGAGCGGCTCACCGTCGTCTTCATGCCCGAGAGCGCGTACGGGCCCACGAACAACTGCATCGGGATCGGCAAGATCCTCGAGGGGCGTGGGCATCGCGTGGTCTTCGCCGCGGAGGCGTCCTGGCGAGGCCGTCTCGAGCCCCTCGGCTTCGAGGAGGACCTCGTGGACCTGGCCCCTGCGGCCGACGGCGAGCAGGACGCCGGGCAGTTCTGGACCGACTTCATCACGGAGACGGCCCCGGAGTTCCGCAAGCCGACGATCGAACAGCTCGACACGTTCATCCGACCGGTGTGGGAGTCGCTGATCGACGGAGCGAAGTTCTGCGAGCCGCAGCTCCGGGAGATCTTGGCGCGCGCGCAGCCGGACGTGATCGTCGAGGACAACGTGAGCGGCTTCCCGGCCCTCCTCACCCACGGCGCGCCCTGGGTGCGGATCATGAGCTGCAACCCGCTCGAACGGAAGGATCCCGACCTCCCGCCGACGTTCAGCGGCTACGCGATCGACGACCCGAGCGGGTGGGAGGAGTTCCGCGCCGAGTACGACCGGACCCACCGCGATCTCTGGTCCGGCTTCAACGACTGGATGCTCGAGCAGGGAGCACCCGCCCTTCCCGACCTCGAGTTCATCCACGAGTCGGAGCATCTGAACCTGTCCGTGTTCCCCGATGCCGCCGACTATCTCCGGGCGCGGCCGCTCGGATCCGCGTGGCACCGCCTCGAGTCGTCGGTCCGGGACACGGAGGAGGCGTGGTCCGTGCCGGAGCGGCTCCGGGACGGCGAGGGATCGCTGATCTATCTCTCGCTCGGATCGCTCGGATCGGCGGACGTGGACCTGATGCGCCGGCTGGTCGAGGTGCTCGCACGCACCAGACACCGCTACGTGGTCTCGAAGGGGCCGCGCGCGGACGAGTTCGGCCTCGCCGACAACATGTGGGGAGAGGCGCGCGTCCCGCAGACGAGCATCATCCCCGAAGTCGACCTCGTGATCACGCACGGCGGGAACAACACCGTCACGGAGTCGCTGCACTTCGGCAAGCCGATGGTCGTGCTCCCGCTGTTCTGGGATCAGTACGACAACGCCCAGCGGATGCACGAGCTGGGCTACGGGGTTCGCCTCGCGACGTACGACTTCGCCGACGACGAGCTCATCGCAGCGGTGGACGGGCTGGCGGCGGACGAGACCCTCCGATCGAGCCTGGATGCGCTCGGCGAGCGGATCCGCGACGCGGACGGCGTCACCCACGCGGCCGATCTGATCGAGGCGGTGGGCCGCAAGGTGTAGACACCCCCGCGACGGGCCGGGTCACCGCCCCGAGCCGCCGTTCTCGAACCGCCGCCGGTAGGACTGCGCGATCGCCTCGAGCATCGTCTCGTCGGCGAGCCCGTCCGGCATCGACCCCAAACGACCGCGGACGGCGGACGCGAGCTGCGCGGCCAGACGCCAGCGGGCCGTCGGGTCGAGCGATCCCCGCCGGGCGAGGAACGACCGGATCACGTCGTAGTCGCGCTCCGACAACCCCGTCGCATCCACCGCCGGGAGATCGGGGCGACTCGCCGAGACGACGGACTCGGGTGCCGTGAACCGCGCCTCCCGGACCACCAGGGTGCCCGCGGCGAGGTCGCCGAGCCGCTGGGCCCGCACGGTGACGATCATCGAGATCACCGCCAGGAACGGCAAGAGGAACACGTCGAGGATCCTGATCAGGTTTCGGACCATGATCGCCGCGCCGCCCGCCGGCTGGCCGTCGGTCCGGATCACACGGAGCCGCTGTGCGCGCTTGCCCGGCGTCTGTCCCTGCCACGACAGCTCGAAGATCGGGTAGTAGCCCCAGAAGAGCAGGAACAGGATCAACGAGAGCACCACCAGCTCCACGCTCCCGGAGAGGTTCCCCGCCCCGATCCCGAGCACGATCGGTACCGCGATCGCGAGCTGGATCAGGGTGTCGATGAGCCACGCGATCATCCGCGACCCCAGGCCGGCGACGTCGAGGGCGATCGCGACCGCCTCGGGCGTCACCGTTCGACCGTACGCGCCCACTTCATCCCCCCATGTCGATCTGCATCCCTTCATGTCGAACCGGCATCCGATGGGCAGCTCGACGCGGCGCCTAGACTCGCCCTCGGTGGATCTCGACTCGTACATCCAAACGCATCGGCCGGAATGGAGCCGACTGGAGCAGTCCACCGCCGGCGGCAGCCGCGCGCTCGGCTCGCGACCCGGCGGCGAGATCACGGAGACGGTCCGGCTCTACCTCCGCGCATCCTCGCACCTCGCCGAGGTGCAGACGCGCTACCACGACCCCGGACTCGAGCGATACCTCAACGGCCTCGTGTCCCGCGCGCACGGGGCGATCTACGGGGGAAGCGCCACGTCGGGTCGCTCGTTCCTCCGGTTCTTCGTGACGCGGTATCGAGCCGTCTTCCGTCGCACCCTTCCGTTCGTCGCGGTGATCGCGATCCTGATGGTCGTGGTGATCCTCGCGACCGACCTGTGGGTCGCGAGCTCGCGTGAAGCCCAGGCGGGCCTCCTGCCATCCGCCTCTCGCGAAGCGATGCGGGACGCGGGTGCCGTCGCGGGACCGGGCGATCCCGGATCGGCCGCGCTCTCCACGCTGATCTTCCAGAACAACGTGCAGGTGTCGTTCCTCGCCTTCGCCCTCGGGATCACGTTCGGCATCGGGACGATCTGGGTGATCACCACGAACGCCGTCTTCATCGGGCTCCTCGCGGGCGGGTTCCAGGCGGCCGGAGAGGGGGGGACGTTCTGGGCGCTCGTCCTGCCGCACGGCTTCCTGGAGCTCACGGCGATCTGCATCGCGGGCGGCGCCGGCCTCCGCGTGGGGTGGGCGATGATCGATCCGGGGGACCGTGATCGCGTGACGGCGTTGGGCGAGGAGGCTCGTGACGCCGTCCTGCTGATCCTCGGCGCGATCCCGGCCTTCGCCGTCGCTGCCGTGATCGAGGGATTCGTCACCGGCCGCACCGGGGCCCCGATCGTGGAGGTCATGATCGGGGCGATCGTCGTGGCCGCGTATCTCGCGCTCCTCCTGTTCCCGACGAGGGATCGGTCCCCCGACACGGCGCCGGGCGGACAAGCCCGAACGGTCAGAGTCGACCCCGCGATTTGACCTGGAGGTATTCGTCGGCCACCGAGGCCGCGAGGGCGCCCGGCTGCGCGTCGATCACCGTGGCGCCGAGCCCCCTGATCCGTGCGGCGGCGCGATCGCGCCACGTCACGAACCCGCCTGCGGACGCGCGGTCGTACGCGTCTTCGGACGTCCACGGCACCGAGGTGGCGAGCGTCTCGACCTCCGGGTCACGCACGCTCGCCACGACGAGGAGGTGCCTCGACAACAGCACGGGGATCGCACGGAGCAACGGTTCGAGGACCGACTCCTCCGAGAGATCCGTGAACAGGACCAGCCAGGAACGGCGACGGTGCCGTGCGAGCAGCGTGGCGAACGCGAGCGGGTAGTTGGGGGCGTACAGACCCGCCTCGAGGTCGAAGAGGAGCTGCAGGATGCGCGGTGGCTGCGACGGGCCGCCCCGAGGCTCGACGAACGCTCGCACGTCCCGGCCGAAGGCGAGCGCGCCGACGTGATCGCCGACGCGAGCCGCGAGATCCGCGACGGCGATCGCGGCGTCCAGGGAGTGCTCCAGCCGCGACACCCCGGCCACCTGGCCCGCCGTGGCCCGGCTCGCGTCGAGCAGCATCACCACCTGCTGGTTGTGCTCCTCGCGGTACTCGTTGGCGATCGGTCGTGGCGACCTCGCGGTCGCCTTCCAGTTGATCCGCCGGAACTCGTCGTCGGACCGGTACTCGCGGAGGGAGTCGAACTCGTCGCTCCCACCCCGGTACGCCGTCGATCGCAGCCCCGACTGCAGGAGCTGCGCCCGCCGGAAGCGGAGCTCGACCTCGGCGCGACCGCGGAGCGCCGGATAGACCTTCACCTCGTCGATCAGCGGGACGATCGACTGCCGGCCGGCGAGCCCTAGGGGTCCGGCCGTCCGGATCGTGAGCGGCCCGATCGAGGCGCGACCGCGACGTCCCGGGCGGATCGATGCCGACAGCTGCGACCAGCCCCCGGCCTCGATCGAGACGTGGTGCCGAGCGGGCTCGCGATCCATCGACGGTGGCGTCGCATCGTGGATCTCGACCGCGAGCGACCGATCGATCGGATCGTGCAGCTCCACGAGGACGTCGGCGGGCCGGCCCATCCGCAGCACGGCGGCGACCGTCCGGCGTGCCTGCAACGCGCTCGCCCTCGGAGCCAGGACGACGTCGACGACCACGAGGGCCGTGACGAGGACGGTCGCGCCGACGAGGACGAGCGTCGGGTCGGCGGGAGCGACGGCGGCGAGGACGCCTGCCGCGAGGAACGCCGCGACGAGCCGGGGTCGAAGGTGCATGACCTAGCGGGGCACGGCGACCCGCTCGGCGATGCCGTCCAGGACGGAGTCCGCCGTCGCTCCCTCGAGCTCGATCTCGGGACGCAGGACCACGCGGTGCCGCCACGTGGGACGGAGCAAGGTCTTCACGTCGTCCGGCGTCACGAAGTCCCGTTGCGAGAGGTACGCCCAGGCCTTCACCGCGGTCAGGAGCATCGCCGCCCCGCGTGGGCTCACCCCGAGGGACAGTGCGGGCGTCCGGCGGGTCTCCTCCACGAGGTCGAGCATGTACGACAACACCTCGTCGTCGACCCGTACCTCTTTGACGGCGTCCGATCCGGCGCGCAGATCGTCCGGTCCGGCCACCGGTCGGACCCCGAGCGCATCGAGGTCGTGCGGGTCCCGTCCCGCGTGGTGCATCCCCAAGACGGCCCGCTCCGCGTCACGACCCGGATAGGACACCGCGAGCTTCAACAGGAATCGATCCAACTGTGCCTCCGGGAGCGGATAGGTGCCTTCGAACTCGATCGGGTTCTGGGTGGCCGCGACCAGGAACGGCTCCGGGAGCGGGCGGCTCTCCCCTTCCGTGGTGACCTGGTGCTCCTCCATCGCCTCGAGGAGGGCGGCCTGGGTCTTGGGCGGGGTGCGGTTGATCTCGTCGGCGAGGAGCAGATGCGTGAACACCGGACCGGGCCGGAAGCGGAACTCGCCGGTGCTGCCCTCGTACACCACGTTCCCGGTGACGTCGGACGGCATCAGATCGGGCGCGAGCTGGATCCTCCGGAAGTCGAGATCCAGGGAGCGAGCCAGGGCCTTCACCATCAGGGTCTTCGCGACGCCCGGCACCCCCTCGAGGATCACGTGGCCCCGAACGAGCAGCGCAACGAGGAGGCCCGAGATGACGAGGTCCTGGCCGACCACGGCCTTGCCGACCTGCTCGCGCACGGCCTCCAGCGCGTCTCGCGGCTCCGTCACGGTCGTTCTCCCTTCGCGTCGGCGCCGGTGCCGGTGCCGGCCGCGGTGATCATCGTCCTCGACTCGATCTCGGAAAGGAGGCTACCCAGTCGGATGAGCTCCTCGTCCGTGTTCGGATCGGGACCACTCAGTCCCTGCTCCAAGCGCTCCGGCGGGAGGCCGGTCACATGCGCGGCCACCGTCGGCAGGGCCTCGCTCTCGGCGGGGACGCCGAGTCGGCGACCCACGCGAGCCCGGGTCGCGTCGCGCATCATCCCCGCGGCGTGGCCGAGGCTCCGGGCACGCCGGTAGAGACGCGAGGTCGCCCGTACGAGCTCGCTGGCCGGGATCGGCGCGATCGGTTCCTCGGCGGGAGGCCGTCCCAGCCGGCGCGAACGCAGGGCCGCGAACGCGAGGGCCGCGACGGCGATCGCGAGGATCGCCGCCTTGGCCCGCTCGGGCAGCGCGTCCCACACCCCGGTCGCCGGCGCCGCCCCATCGGCAGGGACCGGCGGGCCGAAGACCACCGGATCCTCCGAGCCGGCCAGGTGCAGCGCCAGCAGCGCGTTGTCCGCCGTGCGGAGGTGCTCGTTCGTGAGCGCCGTCAACCCCCCGAGAAGGACGAGCGTGCCCCGATCGTGCGACCGGACGAGGACGTGCCCGTCGAAGCACGACACGAACCGGTCACCGCCGCGGAGCGACCGATCCGATGCCCGGACGACGATCGACCGCACGCCCAGCGCCTCCTCGGCGAGGCACGCGGGTTCCAGCGTTCGCGCGCCGACCAGGCCGACCGGATCGCCCACGGACGCCCCGGAGAGCGTCACGAGGGTCGACCGAGGATCGGCGACGATCAATCGACCACCGGACGCCGCCCAGGCGAGCAGGGACCGGGCCTCGTCCGGCGTGCGGAGATCGTGGAGGATCACGTAGGTCCCGCCCGCCTCCGGAGGGGGGCCTCCTTCCGAGACCTGCCTCCCCGATGCGGCGAGGAACCGCCGCAACGCCAGCGTGGACTCCACGGACTCCGCCCGCGGGACGAGGGCGATCAGCACGCCCAGCAGGAGGACGATCGCGATCCAGACGATCGCCATCCTCCGGCTCATCTGGACCTCGCCAGCACGACCGCTCGACGCAAGGTGTCCACGTCGTCCGGCTGGGGCACGGCGCCGCCGTAGGCGATCTGCTCGAAGGCCCCGGTCGCATCCGCGACGGCGGCGAAGAGCTCGGGACGGACGGCACGCACGGTGGAGCGACATTCGCCGGCGGTGAGACCGGGAGCGTCGATCAGCAGCCCCCGGCCCGACAGCGCACCCAGGAGTCCCCGGTAGAAGGCATGGACCGCGAGGTGGAGATCACCTGCTCGGACCGCGTCCTCGGCTCGTGCGATCCAGTCCACCCGCGGTGCCCCCGTCCCGCCGCCCGCCACCTCCATCGACGTCTCGGGGACGAGCCGGAGCCTGCGGATGAGCCAGACGGCGAGGATCCCGAGGCCGACGAGGACGGCCCAGGCGACGATCGTACCGGCGCCCTGGAACGAGAAGAGCCGGGCGAGGAGGTTCTGGATCAGCTCCGCGATCGCGCGGCGGATCCGCTCGACGAGCCCGGGATCCACCTGGAGGACGCCGCGGTACGCGTCGGTGAGCGCCGACTCGACGTCGTCGGTGTCGACCGGAGCCGCCGAGGTCGCCCGTTCGAGCGAGTCGCGCAGCGCTCCGAGGCGGTCGGCCGCCCGGCGGAAGTCTTCGGAGCGCGCGCCCGAGAGGCTCACCATCACCGGATCGGGTGGGACCGCCACATCCACACCGTCGATCCGCACGACGGTGGGAAGACCCAGGGTCTCCTCCAGCTCGCGCAGCCGGGCCGGCGACGGGTGCGCGACTCCCTCCTCCGCGAGCACCACCGCGGCGCGCACGCGATCTAGGAGCTTTTCGGGCGAGACCACCGGCCCCGGTTGCGCGGCCGCCGGCGCCGCGGGCAGGAGTGCCATCGCCAGGAGGATCCACAGGGGCGCGATCCGCCTCACTGCTGCGAAGACATCTCCCGGGCCATGATCTCGAGATCGAACGCTTCCTTCCGGATGCGCAGGTCGAAGTACAGGAGCACCGAGATCAGCGTCGTGAAGGGGGTGGTGAGGATCGCGGCGAGAGAGAGGCCGATCGCGTAGAGGGGCCATCCGGCCGTGCCGATCGCCGCGAAGGCGGCGCTCCCGGGGATCGACAGGACCCCCTCGACGACGCTCGCGAGGATGGTCGCGAGCAGGATCGTCCCGAGGATCTTCCAGAAGTGCCCCTGCGCGAGGCGGAACGACCGACCGAGCGCCTTCGACCCCTTCTGTCCCTCGACGACGAGCACCGTCGTTCCGAAGTAGAAGCGCACCAGGAGGATGACGCCCGGGACGATCAGGAGCACGAAGCCGAGGAGGATGGCGAGTCCCGTCAGGATCGAGATCCACAGGATCGAGTGGATCCGCGAGACCGCGAAGCGGAAGGTCGGTCCGACGAGCACCGGCCGACCGAGGTAGACGTCGGCGGACGCCTTCGCCACGGCGGCGATGAGGAACGGCTGGACCACGAGGAACTGGATCGCTCCGAGGACGATCGACGTGAGCACCGTGCTGTCGAGCTCCGCTCGGGTGATGGTCGGCTCGGTGAACGGGCTGCCGATCTCCCGCGCCAGGAAGACCTGGAGGAACGTGATGGGAACGAGGGCGATCGCGACGATCGCCATAAGGCTCTTCCATCGCGAGCGGTAGAGCTTGATCGCCGCGTCGAGGAGCTCTCCGACACCCATGGGTTGCAGGCTGAATGGGCGGTCCCCCGATGTCCCTCCGAGCTGAGGTGGAGGCGGGGGAAGGGGACGAGGCTGACCCCAGGATGCTGTGACCGAGGGCTGCTGGGCGGGTGGCTCGGGGAAGTCAGGCGGCGGTCGACCGTCCATGCACCGGAATCCTACGACGGTCGGTCCGGCGGCGGCGTTCCGCTGCCTTCGGCCGGCCGAAGGACCGCCGTTCCGTGCCCGGGGTGGGATTCGAACCCACACGCCCCTTCCGGGGCAAGCGCTTTTAAGGCGCCGTCGTCTACCGGTTCCGACACCCGGGCTCGGTCCGATGCTATCGCTCCGTAGGAAACCCGGGGCTCAGGTCGCTCCCCCGGAGCGCCGATAGGTGGCAGGTGAGGAACGAACGCGGCTTCACGCTGATCGAGCTGATGACGGTGATCTTGATCATCGGCATCCTCGTGCTGCTCGCGCTCCCGACGTTCATGGGTGCCCGGCAGCGCGCCTCCGACCGGGCGACGCTCGCGGACATGCGCACGGCGTTCGCTGCTGAGCGCACCTATTACACGGACACACTCACCTACACGACCGACCCCGTGGAGATGGACGCGATCGAGTCGGCGCTCACGTACGTCGACGGTGACACGCCCGTCGCGACCCATGTGGCCTACCTCCACCACCACCCCGTCACGAACACCCTCTTCATCTCCGCGATGAGCTCGCTCGGGAACTGCTGGTACCTGCGAGAGATCGACGGCGGCGGCCCTCAGTTCGCATCCGATCCTGCGTGCGGCGTCGCCGACGTGCAGGTGTATTCCACCCTCTGAGAGCCCGTCCTCACGCGACCGCGTCCCTCCCCGCTAGCATCCGCGGATGCGCGACCTCGCCCTCTTGCCGAAGGCGGAGCTCCACGTCCATCTGGAGGGGGCGATGCGCGTCGAGACCGTTCGCGAGCTCGCGGAGCGAGTAGGCGCGGCCGTTCCGTCCGGACTTGTCGAAGACCGGTGGGGGTTCGCGGGGTTCGACGACTTCATCTCGCAGTACACGGCGATGTGCGCGCTGCTGGGAACCACCGAGGACTTCCGACGGATCGCCTACGAGTTCTGTGAGGACGAGGCCCGCACCGGCGTCCGATACGCCGAGGTCGTCTTTTCCCCGAGCAACCACGCCCTCCGACTCGGCGACGACTGGTTCGGGCCGATCGAGGCCGTGCTTGATGGCCTCGAGGCGGGCCGGCGCGACTTCGGCGTGACGGCCAGGCTCGCGCCCGATCTCGTGCGTGATGCGGGCCTCGAGCTGGCCGAACGGTCGCTGGAGGTCGCGCTGCAGTTCGCGGGCCGAGGCGTGGTGGCGCTCAACGCCGCGGGGAGCGAGCGGAGCGGGATCGCTCCCTTCGGCCCCCTGTTCCGGCGTGCGAAGGACGGCGGGCTGCGATCCGTGCCCCACGCCGGCGAGTGGGCGGGACCGCGCAACGTGTGGGAGACGCTCGAGCACTACCTCCCCGACCGGATCGGACACGGCGTGCGGGCCGTCGACGACGCGGCGCTCGTGGAGCACCTCGCCGCCACCGGCATCCCGCTCGAGATCTCGCCGGTCTCGAACGTCGCGACCGGCGTCTACGGCTCCCTCGCGGAGCACCCGTTCCGGGTGCTCCGGGACGCCGGCGTCACCGTCACCCTCAACTCCGATGACCCGCCGATGTTCGGTGCGTGGCTCACCGACGTCTATCGGAGCGCACGCGACACCTGGAGCTTCGACGACGTCGACCTCGCGGAGATCGCCCGCACCGGGGTGCGCGCATCCTTCGCGGACGACGACGTCAAAGCGGAGATCCTCGCGGGGATCGACGCGTGGCTGGCGGAACCGCCGACGGACTGAAGGTGCCTCAGCCGCCGCCGCCGGACTTCTCGATCGTCACCGACTCGATGTACACGGCCTGTGCAGGCCGCTGCCCGGAGATGTCGCCGGAGTCGGGGTCCACGATCGGAAGCTTCTGGATCCGCTGCGCGACGTCGAGGCCTTCGATCACCTTCCCGAAGATCGTGTAGTTCGGGTTCCCGTCGAGGTTGGTGCCGGCCGGACCGGTGATGAGGAAGAACTGGCTCCCGCCCGAGTTCGCACCCGCGTTCGCCATCGCCAGGGTGCCGGGTGTGTAGGACTCGTTCCCCGTCAGCTCGTCGGGGATCGCGTAGCCGGGCCCCCCGTTCCCCTCCCCCGACGGATCGCCACCCTGGATCACGTCGATCGAAGTGTCGAGACGATGGAAGTACTGCCCGTCGAAGTACCCCTCATCGGCGAGGAACACGAAGGAGTTGACGGTTTGGGGGGCGCGCTTCGGGTCGAGCTCGATCACGATCGCGCCGCACGAGGTCTGCATCGTGGCGGTGTAGGTCGCCTTCCGGTCGATGTCCATCGGCGGCGGACCTGCGAACTGCGGCTTCGGCTTCCCCGCCTTGGCCGGCTCGTCCGCCCCGCAGGCGACCTCGCCCGACTCGGTGGCCGCCGTGGGCGTGACGGTTCCCGTCCTCGTCCCTGGCTCCACCGACGGAGACGGGCTTCCTGAGGGAGTCGTGGGCGTCGGGGTGGGAGCGGCCGTCTCCGCATCGTCGCCCAGCAGGATGCCGAGTCCCACGATCACCACGACGAGGGCTACGACTCCGGCCAGGATCCCGACGATCAGGTTGCGGCGCCGGACGGCTGCCGCGCGCTCGGCCTGCCGTCTGGCGGCGAGCTTCGCGAGCTGACGATCCCTGCTCCTCTTGGACATCGGCGGTCGAGGTTACCGGACGCCCAACAGCTCGAGGGCGAGGCCGTCGAGGATGTCGGTCTCGCTGACAAGGGTCTGCTCGAAACCGAACCGCCGCATCGCGTGCACGAGGATCGAGACCCCCGCGACGATCACGTCGCCGCGACCCGTCGGCATGACCGGGATCGCGGCGCGCTCCTCGTTTGTCATCGCGGCGAGCTCTCCGAGCGTCCGCTTGGCGGCGGCCAGCGTGAGCATCGAGCGGTGGATCAGGTCGGGGTCGTAGCGCTCGAGCCCGAGCGCGCACGCCTGGAGCGTCGTCGCGGTGCCCGCGACCGCCACGAGCGTGCGGCCCTCCCCGACGGGCACGATGCGCTCGACCTCGTCGAGCTGCGCGAGGACGAGCGCCTCGAAGCGCCGGAGGTCGTCGCCGGTCGGCGGATCGGATGGCTGCACCCGTTCGGTGAGCCGCACGCTCCCCATCTGCGTGGAGATCGAATCCTCCGCGACCCCGGGCTTCCGCCCGAAGACGAACTCCGTCGATCCGCCCCCGATGTCCACCAAGACGAACGGACCGTCGGCAGGATCCAAACCGCGAGTCCCCCCAAGAACGAGAGCGCTGCCTCTCGTTCACCATCGATGACCTCGGGCTCGATCCCTGTCACGTCGCGCACGCGCGAGAGGAAGCCTTCGCGATCGATCGCATCGCGGACGGCCGACGTGGCCCCGATCCGGACCTCTTCGGCGTGGAGCGCACTGGCACGGCGTCGGAACCGCGCGATCGCTTCCGCGGCACGCTCGATCGCCGCGGGCTCGAGCGTTCTGCTCTCGTCGACGCCCTTCCCCAGCCGCGTGATGACCATGTCGCGGCAGATCTCGACCGGCTCGCCGTCGAGAGGCTGCAGCACGAGGAGCCGTGTGGAGTTCGTGCCTTGGTCGATCGCCGCGACCCTCCCTCCGAGCTCGGGCGCGTGCAGCGGTTCCACCCGCCCTGCCGTCCAGGCACCCACGGCGTCGTCCCCTCCAGCGAGGTGATACGCGTAGTGCGCGTGGAGGCACTTGAGTCCGTGGCCGGTCCCACCGACCCCTCCCCACCGCTCGGCGCCGATCGCCATCCGGCCCCGCTCGGACGCGTAGGCGGCGTGCGCCTCCTCGATCCGCTCCACGAGCTCGGGGTCATCGGCGAGACGCGCGATCCAGCCGTCGGACTCGAGTCGCGACACCGACTTCACCGCGGCGGGGCACGTCAACCAGAAGATCGTGGGAAAGGGATGTCCGTCGGCGTCGAGCGGACGGTTCCGGATCACGAGTGGATGACCGTCGCTGCACCGCGCGATCACCGAGAAGGGGACGGTGGGTTCGCGGCCCAGCTGTTCGCGGACGGCGTCGAGATCGCTCGCCCGGAGCTCTTCGCTCACGGACTACTTGCGCTTGTGCTCGACCGCGCGCTTGTACTCGACCAGTCGCTCTTCCGACTGACGCATGAACTTCTTCAGCATCTGCTCGAACTCGGGGTCCGACCCGCGCCGCGCGCGCGGCGGCGCCGGATCCTGCAGCGCCTTGATCGAGAGATCGATCTTGCCGTCTTCCTTGATGGCGACGACCTTCGCCTGGACGACGTCTCCCTCGCGGAGGTGATCGTGGACGTCCTTGACGTAGTTCCGATCGACCTCCGAGATGTGCACGAGCCCGAGACGTCCGTCCTCGAGCTGGAGGAACGCCCCGTACGGGGTGATGCGGGCCACGGTGCCGTCGATCACCGCGCCGACCTCGATCTCTGCGATGTGAGCTGTCCTTTCTCTTCGCGCGCCGCGAGGCGCGACTCTCTCGTTGCGCGTGTCCCGCGCGATAGGGCGCCAGTGTGAGCGAAGCCGCCCGGACCGTCAATGGCCCTACCCGCGAACCCGCAGGTCACGGGGTGCGCTCTCCCGCCCGCTGGGGCCTCCTGCGTTACCGTCTGGCGATGCAGGTCCGCCGTTTCGACGACGTCGCTGCCTTCCGGGAGGTCGCCACGCCGTATCTGGTGCGCGACGAGGCTCGGCACAACTTGCTGCTGGGAATCTCCACGACCCTGATGCAGCGGCCGGACCTTTACGAGGCCTTCGACCTGTGGGTGGTGACCGATGAGGACCGAGTGGCCGCGGTCGCACTCCGCACGCACCCGCTCAATCTCGTGCTGTCCCGGCCGGCGAACGATGCGGCGCTCGACATGCTCGTGGACCGATTGCTGCAGGAAGGGCAGTTGCTGCCGGGCGTTGTCGCGGCGCTCCCCGAGCTCGAGACCTTCGTCGGCGCATGGACTTCGGAGAACGGCGTGGATGCCACACGCGTGCTTCGGCACGGCATCTACGAGTTACGGGAAGTGCAGCCCATCCCGGCAGCTCCCGGCAACGCACGTCTCGTCACGCCCGATGACGCTGACAGGGTGATCTCCTGGATCGTCGCCTTCGCGAAGGAGGCGCTGCCGGAGGACGACGACACTGAGCGGCAGATCCGCTTCGCCGAGTCGCGGCTCGCGGCCACCGATGACGCCGGCCTCTGGTTCTGGGAGGACCGCGGCCGGCCGGTCTCGATCTCGGGATTCGGAGGAGCGACACCGAACGGCATGCGCATCGGTCCTGTGTACACGCCGCCGGAGCTCCGCGGTCGCGGCTACGCGACGACGCTCGTCGCGGAGCAGAGTCGCTGGTTGCTGGGGACCGGTCGGACGCTCTGCTTTCTGTACGCGGACCTCGACAACCCCACGTCGAACGCGCTGTACCGGCGCATCGGCTATCGCATGAATGCCGAAGCCGGCGAGGTCAGGTTCGATCCCCGGGATGCCGCGTAGCGGGCGCTAGCACTCGGGCGGCGGGGCCGGCGCGCCCTCCTTGGGCACGACGACGAACGCGACTTCCCCCGGCCTGACCATCCCGAGGCACTGGCGCGCGAGCCGCTCGAGGAACGCGTCATCGCGGAGCTCGCCGGCCCGGGCGCTGAGCGCGCGGTTCGTGCGCTCGAGCCCGGCCGCCTGGCGCTCCAATCGAGCCACCTCGGCCGTCTGCTCGAAGTAGAGGCGAGCGGGCGCGATCGAGAGCACCAGCACGGCGATCACGAGCGTGCACAGGATGGTCGCGCGCGCCGTCAGGCGCCCGCGACGGCGCCGCGGTCGTGGCCGGGTCGCGTCCCGGCCACGGAGGGGCCGGCCGGTCGCGACGGCTGGGGAAGGGGCCGCCGAGGGCATGGCCTAGCCGCCGCCCCCACCGAGCAGCTCCGCCCCCGCGTAACGGGCGTCGTCGCCCAACTGCTCTTCGATGCGGAGGAGTTGATTGAACTTCGCGGTGCGCTCGCCGCGGGACGGTGCGCCCGCCTTGATCTGCCCCGCGTTCGTCGCGACCGCAAGATCGGCGATCGTCGTGTCCTCGGTCTCGCCGCTGCGATGCGAGACGACCACGCCGAAGCCGCTCCGCTGCGCCAGCGCGATCGCGTCCAGCGTCTCGGTGAGCGTGCCGATCTGGTTCACCTTGACCAGGATCGCGTTCGCGCAGCGCTCCCGGATGCCCCGCTCGAGCCGCTCCACGTTCGTGACGAAGAGATCGTCGCCCACCAGCTGCGTCCGAACCCCTGCTGCATCGACCAGCGACGTCCAACCCTGCCAGTCGTCCTCGCCGAGCGGATCCTCGATCGACACGATCGGGAAGCGATCCAGGAGGCCGGTCCAGAACGCGACCATGTCGTCCGACGACCGGTCGGCTCCTTCGAGGCGGTAGCGGCCGTCACCGGTGGCGAGCTCGGAGACCGCCGGGTCCATCGCGAGGGCGACCTCGCCGCCGGGCTCGAATCCGGCCGTCTCGACCGCGCGAAGGAGGAGCTCGAGGGCTTCGGCACCCGTGGCGATCTGCGGCGCGAACCCGCCCTCGTCCCCCACCGCCGTCGACAGTCCCTTGTCGTGCAGGATCCCCTTCAACGCATGGAAGCACTCGACACCCCATCGGAGCCCTTCGGAGAACGAGGCTGCACCGACCGGCATCAGCATGAACTCCTGCAGCTCGAGCTCGTTGTCGGCGTGGGCGCCGCCGTTGATCACGTTCAGCATCGGCGTGGGGAGGACGTGGGCGTTCGGTCCGCCGAGCGAGCGCCACAGCGGCAACCCCTGTGCGTCGGCGGCCGCCTTCGCGGTGGCCAGGGAGACCCCGAGGATCGCGTTCGCGCCGAGCGTGGACTTGTCGTCGGAGCCGTCCATGGCGAGGAGGGCCCGATCGATCGCCCGCTGCTCGTCGGCCTCCATCCCGATCAGCGCCGGCGCGATCGCGTCGTGCACGTTCACGACGGCCTGCAGGACACCCTTGCCGCCGAATCGCCCAGGCTCGCCGTCTCGCAACTCCAGCGCTTCATGCTCCCCGGTCGAGGCCCCCGAGGGCACGGCCGCGCGGCCGAAGGCTCCGTTCGTCGAGCAGCACGTCTACCTCGACGGTGGGATTGCCGCGAGAATCGAGGATCTCGCGTGCGCGGATGGCTTCGATCTGGGACATCGGGCTCAAGATTCTAGGCCGGAGAGTGCCGCAGCCAGGGATTTCACCGGTTCGTTGCCGGAAGGATGCCGGTTGTCGGCGGCGCCAACGGGAACCACACTTCGATCGTGGAGGAACCGGAACGACCGGAGCCGTGCTGCTTCGACGAGTGGGCGGTGCACAGCGCATCGCGGGCGCGACGCCGAGGGGTGGGCGCGCCGATCACCGGCCGGATGCTCGAAGCGCTCGATCGTCAGGGCCTCGCTTCGCGAACGATGCTCGACGTGGGCTGCGGGACGGGCGACCTCGCGCTCGCGTCCCTCGCGCGAGGCGCGGACCATGCCACCGGGATCGACCTCGCCGGCGGCGCGATCGCCCAAGCGCGATCGCTCGCGGCGGAGCGTGGGCTCACGGACCGGACGTCGTTCACCGCCGGCGACGGCGCGGTGGCGCCGCTCGCCCCCCATGACGTGGTGGCCTTGAACCGCGTGCTCTGCTGCTACCCGAGCGTCGAGTCGCTCCTCACGAACACGCTGGGGGCGGCCCGCGCTGTCTACGCCTACACGGCTCCCGTCCACATCGGCCTCATCGGTCGCTTCAACCGGATCTCCGTCGCGATCTCCAACCGGTGGTTCGGCCTCCGCGAGAAGAAGTTCCGAGGCTTCCGTGCGTTCGTCCACGATCTCGACGCCGTGGACCGGACGATCGCGGCCGCCGGGTTCCGGCGCGTGCACGATTCGCGCGTACGGGGCGTCTGGCAGCTCGCCGTCTTCACCCGTGCCTGAGGTGTCGCTCGCTACGGCGAGCGGGCGCCGAGGAAGAGCTCGCGGAGCTCCTCCTCGCTGATCGCCTCCGGATCGACGCCGCGCTCGCGGGCATCGGCGAGGTAGACCTCGTACCGCTCCGCGAACCCCCGTGTCGTCCGCCGGAGGGCCGACTCGGCGTCCACGCCCAGCCTCCTGGCCGCCGCGACGGCGGCGAACAGAACGGCGCCGATCGCGCGCCTCGTCATCCGATGCGTCGGCGAGATGCTCGGACTCATCGCGGAGCGAGGCGATCGCTGCTTCGGCGCTCGGCCATTGGACCCCCCAACCCGCGGCTCGCCGTTGCACCTTCGCCGCGCGTGCGAGCGCCGGGAGCGTGACCGGGATGTCCTCATCGATGGCGGAGCGAGGCTTCGACCCCTCCTCCGCCTTGAGCTTCTCCCAGTTCGTGAGGACCTCGTCGGATCCGGAGACCTCTACGTCCCCGAACACGTGCGGATGTCGATGGACGAGCTTCTCGACGAGCCCACGCGCGACATCGTCGACGTCCCATCGTCCGTCCTCGGAAGCCATCTGCGCGTGGAAGACGACCTGCAGGAGGAGATCGCCGAGCTCGTCGCGGATCGCGTCGGAGTCACCACCGTCGATCGCCTCGAGGAGCTCGTGCGACTCCTCAAGGAGGTGGCGCGCCAGGGTCTCGTGGCTCTGCTCACGGTCCCACGGACACCCGCCGGGCCCGCGCAGCCGGGCCATCACCTTCACGAGATCGAGGAGCCGTCGGCCCTCTTCCGACGACGGCACCGGACCGTCGGGCACGTTCCGGATCGGATCGGTCGGGTCGGCGGTCACGGCGACGGGGAGCCGGCGTTCCCTTCCGGCACGGTGGGAGCACTCGGATCCGTGCTCCGAGCCGGTTGCACCGAGAAGGTCTCGGCCGAGAACCGCCCGTATCGAGGGTTCACCTCGACGCCGAGCTCGGTGGCACGCTCCTCGAGCCATCCCCGGAACTCCTGATCGGCGAGCGGCTCGAGCAGTCCATCCTTCACCTGCTCGAACGGCGTGACCTGCTTGTCCGCGAGGTAGATCACGTGCCAGCCGAACTGCGATTGGACGGGTTGCGAGACCTCCCCCGGCTCGAGCGCGGCCACAGCGTTGGCGAATTCCGGCACGAACTGCGTCGCGGGCGAGCTGCCCAGGTCTCCCCCGCTCTCGTCCGCTCCGGGCTCCGTGGACTCCTCCCGAGCGACGGCCGCGAACCGCGCCCGCGTCGCGTCGCGTACGCGTCGGTAGACATCCTCAGCCTCGGCTCTGGTCTCGAGCAGGATGTGGTTGGCCTCGACGGTGGTGAACTCCACGAGGCGGTCTTCGTACTGGGATCGCAGCTCGTCGTCGCCGATCCGTTCCTCGGCGATCGCCGTTCGCACGGCCCGGATCGTGAGGATCTTGCGTCCCAGCTCGAGCAGATCGTCCCGCGTCAGGCCTCGCTGACTCAGCGACCGTCGCAGCTCCTCGGCACCGCCGACCTGGGTCTCGAGCTGCACCACCGCGTCCTCGGCGGTCTGGCCGGCCGTGATGTCGTGCGCCTCCGCGTAGGGGGAGACGGCGAGCCAGATCAGCTCGCCCGAGAGGGCCGCGCGATCGCACGCGGCGTCCGCGGTCTCGCCCGCGAGAGGCTGGCCTCCACACGGCGTCCCTTGCAGGTCCGCGAGCGCGTGCTGCAAGGCGGCCGCGTGACGGAGGTCCGCCTCGGCGATGTCACGATCTCCGACCCTGGCCACCTCGGGCTTGCCCGCCCCGCAGGCGGCCACGGCGAACGAGATGAGGGCGACGAGCAGCATGCGAGCAACGCGGGAGCCACGGGAGAGGGCCATCGGGACCGGCAGTCTACCGGCGCGCCTCCCCTGCGACGGCGACCGGCTCCCCGATCACCTCCCGGATCCGCGCCTCCACCCACCCCGGGAGATCGGCGCCGGCGATCCTCTCCGGGGTCAGGTTCAGTGTCCGTTTCGCCTCGTGGAACGCCGACCCCGGGACGCGTTCGGCGATGTCCAGCCGGAGCGTGTCATCGAGATCCACCGGTCGGATGCGTACCTGCTCGCGATAGGTCGAGATCTCCTCGATCCCGATCGCCGCACTGGTGATGCGCAGCGATGCGATCGCGAAGAGCGTCTCCACCTCCGCCGGGAGCGCCCCGTATCGATCGATCGTCTCGTCCCGGATCCGGGCGAGCGCGTCGTGGTCGGCGGCCAGCGAGATCCGGCGGTACAGCTCCAGCCGGAGGGATTCCTGCCCGACCCATCCCGGCGGAACGAACGCCCGCACCGGCAGGTCGATCCGGAGCTCTTTCTCTTCGGGGATCGGTTGCCCCTGGAGCTCGGCGACGGACTGCTGGAGGATCCGGCAGTACGCGTCGAAGCCCACCGCCGCGATGTGCCCGTGTTGTTCCGCCCCGAGGAGGTTCCCCGCGCCACGGATCTCCAGGTCACGGAGCGCGATCCGGAAGCCCGACCCGAGGGCCTGATGGGTGGAGATCGTCGCGAGCCGCTCGTGCGCCTCCTCGGTGAGCTGATGGGCAGGCGGGAAGAAGAAGTAGGCGAACGCCCGCTCGTGGCTCCTCCCCACGCGTCCCCGGAGCTGATAGAGCTGCGCCAGACCGAGCATGTCCGCGCGATCGACGACCAATGTGTTCGCGTTCGGCACGTCGAGACCCGACTCGATGATCGTCGTGCAGACGAGCACGTCCGCGTCGCGGTCCCAGAATCGCATCATCTGGGATTCGAGCTGATCCTCGTCCATCTGCCCGTGCGCGATGACGATGCGGGCGTCCGGGAGCTCGCGCTGCAGCCACGACGCCTGTCGGTCGATCGTCGCGACCCGGTTGTGCACCCAGAACACCTGACCCTCCCGCAGGAGCTCGCGACGCACGGCGCCGAGCGCGAGTCCTTCGTCGTAGCCGCCGACGTAGGTGAGCACCGGCTGTCGGTCCTCCGGCGGCGTGTCCACCGTCGACATCTGCCGGATACCCGTCAGGGCCATCTCGAGCGTTCGCGGGATCGGGGTGGCGGTCATGGTCAAGACGTCGACGTGCGCGCGGAAGCGCTTCAGACGCTCTTTGTGCGCCACGCCGAAGCGCTGCTCCTCGTCGACCACGAGCAACCCGAGGTCGCGGAACGACACATCCGCCCCGAGGAGCCGGTGGGTACCGATCACCACGTCGGTGCGGCCGGCGGCGACGTCGGCGACCACGTCCTTCTGCTGCGCGGGCGAGAGGAAGCGGGACAGCATCGCGACCTTCACGGGGAACGGGGCGAACCGCTCGGCGAACGTGACGAGATGTTGCTCCGCCAGCAGCGTGGTCGGAACCAGGATGGCGACCTGCTTGCCCTCCATCACGGCCTTGCACGCCGCGCGGACGGCGATCTCCGTCTTGCCGAATCCGACGTCACCGCAGATCAGGCGGTCCATCGGAACGGGCTTCTCCATGTCGCCCTTCACGTCGTCGATCGCGGTGGCCTGGTCCGGGGTCTCCTCGTGCGGGAACGCGTCCTCGAGCTCTCGTTGCCAAGGCGTGTCCGGGCCGAAGGCGTGACCCGGGATGGCCATCCGCGCGGTGTAGAGCCTGACCAGCTCGCCGGCCATGTCCTTGACGGCTCGCTTGACGCGCGCGGTCGCCCGAGCCCAATCCGAACCACCGAGGCGATGGAGGCGCGGGGCGTCCCCGCCGAGGTACTTCGCCACCATGCCGACCTGCTCGGTCGGGACATACAGCTTGTCCGTGCCCGCGTACTCGAGGACGAGGTAGTCACGTTCCGCGCCCGCCAGCTCGCGGTGGACCACACCTCCGTACCGCCCGACCCCATGGATCCGGTGCACCGCGAAGTCTCCGGGCTCGAGCTCGTCGGCGACGGACACGGTCGCACGGCTGGCGAAGCGAGGCGCGGCCCGGGTGTGCCGGCGGGAGCCGAAGAGATCCTCTTCCGTGACGACCGCGAGCCGACCGGCCGGGAACACGAAGCCTGCCGTGAGCGGTGCCTCGATCCGCTCCACGGGCAGTTCGCCGACGACCTCGGCGGCGCGCTGGAGCGAGCCGTGGCCGCGACCGACGAGCAGGATCCTGGTCCCGTCGGCGGACGCTCGCTCGAGTCGGGAGGCGAGCTCGGCCGGATTCCCCGCGGCCGTGCCCCATCCCGACATGCCGAGGTCGAGCCCCTCGGTGAACTCCGTCAGGCGGAGCTGGACGTGGCCGGCGATCGCGTCCTCGATCGGCGAGATCACCTTCGGTCCCGGCCAGCCGACGGCCTCAGCGAGCGCCTCCGCCTCCGCGTAGGTCTGGGCCGCGCGCTGGAGCGTCCGCTGGCTATGGGTCATTGCCACCCAGCTCCCGACCGGGAGCAGCTCGGCGGGCACGGGCATCCGATCGAACAGGAAGGGCGCGAGCGTGTCGGCTCCCTCGAAGCGGAGTCCGTCGGCGAGCCGTTGCACGCCGTCGCGGAACCGGTCGGGCAGCCGCGACGCGCGGCCCTCGGCCTTCGCGAGGAGGTCGTCGTCGGGCAGGAGCTCGCGGACCGGCGCGACCTCGATCGCGCCGAGCTGCTTGGTCGACAGCTGCGTCGACGGGGAGAACTCCCGGAGCCGCTCGATCTCGTCGCCCCAGTACTCGAGCCGCGCCGGGCGCCGGGCGATGCCCGGGAAGACGTCGACGACCCCGCCCCGGATCGCGAACTCGCCTCGGTGCTCCACCACGTCCACGCGGGTGTAGCCGAGCTCCGAGAGTCGTTCCGCGAGGGCGTCGGGTGCGAGCTCGACGCCCGCCGCGAGCTGCACCGTCCGAGCCGTGCCGAGGGTCGGCGGGATCGCCTGCATCGCGGCCAGGTAGGGGGCCACGACGACGAACGGTCCCGACGCTCCGCGGAGGCGCCCGATCGCGTCGGCCCTCCGGGCCGCCACCTCCGGCGCCGGATCCATCCCCTCGTACGGCAGCGCGTCCCACGCCGGCAAGAGCGCCACGCGGTCCGGACCGAGGTAGGCGCCGACCTCGGGGGCCAGGTCCTCTGCCTCGCGAGGGCCGGGGGTGACGACCATCAGCGGGGCGTCCAGAGCGACCGCGAGCGCCGCCAGGAGCGCGTCCTGTCCGGCGTCGACCTTCGCGACGATCGGTCGTTCCCGCGCCAGCAGGATGCGCTCGACGGGCGCGGCGCCCACGAGCGCATCGAGCACATCCCGGAGTGACATCCCACCTCCCGAAAACGCGAACACCACAACACGAACAGCCCCGGTCGCGTCGCGACGGGGCATCGAGGGAGGGATTCTAGACGGCGCGGAGCGTTCCGCGGAGGCCCGGCAGGTCCGCGAGCGATGGATCGAGGGCCTCGCCGGACATCTCCCGATGCGACAGCCAGCGCCAGAAGTCTTCCGGCTCCATCGGCCTGGCGATGTAGAAGCCTTGCGCTTCGTCACACCCGAAGTCACCGAGCCGATCGAACGTGTCACGATCCTGGACGCCTTCCGCCACCACCCGCAGCCCGAGGTTCCTCCCGAGCTCCACCGTCGCCCGGACGATCGTGAAGTCCTCGACGCGCTCCATCATGTGGGACACGAAGGAGCGGTCGATCTTGATCTCCTCGATCGGCAACCGCTTGAGGTAGGAGAGCGAGGAGAAGCCCGTCCCGAAGTCGTCGATCGAGAGGCCAACGCCCACCTGCGAGAGGCCGTTCAGGACCGCGTCGGAACGACCGGAGTCGGCCACCAGGAAGTTCTCGGTCAGCTCGAGACGGAGGTACTTGGGCGGCACGCCCCAGCGGGCCAGGAGGTCACCGACGACCTGAGGGAGGTCCTGATCGAGCAGGGTCCTCGGGGAGACGTTTACGGCCAACGGGATCTTGATCCCCTCGTCGGACCATCGGCGCCATACGCGCAGGACATCGTTCAGCGCCCAGTGCGTGAGCGGCTGGAGCAGCACCGTCTTCTCCACCATGGGGATGAAGTCGGCGGGCGAGAGACGTCCGAGGGCTGGGTGGTGCCAGCGGATCAACGCCTCCGCGCCCGCGACCCGGCCATCGGAGAGCCGGATCTTCGGCTGGAAGTACATCCGGAACTGCTCGTCGTCGATCGCAGGGCGGACCTGACTCACGAGCTTGACCAGTTCGGGCTTGTGCGTGTCGATCGACTCGTCGTACACCTCGAACGACGTCCCGGTCTCCTTCGAGGCATACATCGCGACGTCGGCGTGGCGGAGCAACGTGTCGGCGTCGGTCGCGTGGTCCGGGTAGAACGAGATGCCGATGCTCGCCGAGACGTCCAGGTCGAGCTCGTCGACCGTCACCGGGTGATGGAGCCCTTCGATCAAGCGGTCGGCGATCCCGATCGCGGTCGCATCGTCCGCGACGTCTCGGACCAAGACCCCGAACTCGTCGCCGCCGAGGCGCGCCATCAGGTCTTCCTCTCTGATGGTCTCGGCGAGCCTCGGTCCGACCGCGGCGAGGAGCCGGTCGCCCACGTGGTGGCCGAGAGCGTCGTTGACCTCCTTGAAGTGGTCGAGATCCATCAGCATCACCGCGAGGCGGCCCTCGTTCGCGGCTGCTTCCTCGATCGCATCCCCGAGCTGCAGACGGAACAGAAGCCGGTTGGGGAGTCCGGTCAGATGATCGTGGAACGCCTGGTACTCGTTTTCGCGCTGCTTCTCGGCGAGCTCTTCGGACGCGATCTTCAGGGAGTGCGTGCGGTGAAGCATCTGCCATGCGAAGGCGAGCGGGGCGATGAACACCGCGATCGCCCACAAGCCGATCGTCTGCGTGGTGATCGCGACGAGGACACTGAACAGGGCCAGACCCATGTACGAGACCACGAACTCACCGAGCACGCCGCTGTGCATCTGACGCAGGATCGCGTCCAGGGTCGCGCGGCTCTTGATCGTCTGCCATTCCGCGACGAGGATCGTATTCACCGCGTACCCGACGACGGCGGCGAGGAGGACGGTCGGACCCACGACGAACCACCCGTCATCGAGGTCTGCGAGTCCCCGGAACACCTGACTCTCCGAGAGCACCGCCAAGGCGATCTGGGCACGCACGAACATCGCGGTGAGCGGGGGGATCTGTCTCCGGAACTCACGGACGTCCGCGGAGCCGAGCAGCACGATCAGCGCGGCGACGGGCGGCGGGTAGAGCAGCGCGACCGACAGCTCCAGCGGAAAGCTCAGGCTGAAGTCGAACGACATCGCCATCGGCACCGGCATGAGATCCACGACCATGATCGCCGCGATCCACACCAGGATCGGCAGCAGGTTCGACCAGCCGGTGAACGCGGATGGGTCGTGGTACATCTCGAACGCGAGGAAGGCCAGGAACGGCAGGGTGACCAACAGCTCGTAGAACCGGAGGAGCGGTCGCCGTCCCTCGCGCAGGTCGCCCTTCGCGCCATCGCTCCGGCGACGATCACTCGACCTGGACACGGGGAGCCTCCGTAAGAGCTGGGAGTCGAGAAGGCGAAGCGCGCCGCCGCATCGATCCGGCGATCACCACCGCCATGCCGCCGTAGGTGAAGAGGTCGCCGACGCTGATCACCTGGCTCACCGGGGCCGGCACCGCGATCACATCGCCGAGGAACACCAGCCGGTCGTCGGGCCCTGCGAGGTGGTGTTTCACCCCAGGTCGCTCGAGCAGCGGAGCGAGGGTCCCTTCCTGGCCGGAGGCGATGATCGCCTCACGAGCGACCGGCATCCCGCCGTTGATCGCGATCACCGCGAAGTTCAAGACGACGCCGGCGAGGATCGCCGCGAATCCGACGATCCTGATGTTCGCGAGCGCGAATGCCGTCAGCAGGACGAAGGACAGGATCAACAGCACGAGCGGCCAGGAGCCGGGCGGGTTCACCAGTTGGAGCAACAGACCCGCGAACGCGAGCGGTGAGTACCGCGGCTTGAGCTCGGACAGTTGGGACAGTCGACCGCCGCGCAATGTGCCGACGCCGACGCCCAGCACGAAACCGATCGCCACGAGCTTCATGGTCTAGGTATCGACCCCTTCCCGGACGGCTGAAGCGCCCCGACGCGGAAGCTCCCGGCGTGTCCGGGGTTCGGACACGACCGGGAGCCGTTGGATCTCGAACTACCTCAGAACGGACGCCAGCCGGCACCCACCGCCATCGCGAGGGCGGCCAGCCAAGCGAGCGCGTACGCGATCTTGCGGAGTCGCATGCGTCTCTCCTTCGTGGTCGGACCTGCGTCAGCAGGGCTTCCAGCGAGCGTCGACGGAGACCTGGTGAACCGTAGCGGTGCGCATCTCGTCGACCTCCTTGTCTCTCGAGGTCGAGGATGACCGGCGCACGGGGGTCGGGTCATCGGGCGACGGTCCCGAGTTTCCATCGGCCGGGCACCCCGGACTTTCGTCGGGGGTCGGCCCCCATCGCGGGTGATGCGGATAGGCCGATGGCCCAACCCCCATCGCACCGAAGGGGAGGGCGGGTAGTCCTCCGGAACCGGTGTCAGCCGTCCGGGGGGAGGCTCCCGTCGGCTCGGGGGGCCAGTCGGCTCAAGGGAAAGGGGTTGAGCGGTTGAACCGATCCTGGGTGCGCTCGAGGCCGTCCGTGATCAGCGCGCGGACGACATCGGCCGAGTGGCGCACGAGCAGCGCGAGGTCCGTCTCCTCCCGTGCCCCGACCGGCTGCAGCACGAAATCCGATGGGTCCTGCGCTCCCGGCGGGCGGCCGATCCCCACGCGCACGCGCAGGTAGTCGGGGGTGCGGAAGGCCTGGTCGAGGGAACGGAGGCCGTTGTGGCCGCTGTTGCCGCCCCCTTGCTTGATCCGGATCGTGTCCGCGAGGATGTCCAGCTCGTCATGGACGGCGATCACGTTGGCGGGCTCGATCCCCTGCTTCTTGGCCAGCGAGGCGTAGGACGGCCCCGACTCGTTCATGTACCGGGTGGAGCGCGCGAGGACGACCCGCTCCTCCGCCACACGGATCTCCGCGGCCTCGACGGGGAGGAACCGCACCTTCCGGAATCGCTCGCCTTCCTCGCGAGCCAGCTCCTCGACGACCATGCGGCCGAGGTTGTGGCGCGTTCGCGCGTAGCGACCGTCCGGGTTGCCGAGGCCGGCGACGAGCCAGGCCATCGGCTAGCCCTCGCCGTCCCCCTCGGTAGGCGCTTCGCCGCCCTCGGTCCCTGTCCCCTCGGCTCCCTCGCCGCCCTCGCCCTCGGGTGCCTCTTCGCCCTCGGCGGCCTCCTCGCCCTCCACTTCCTCGGCCGCCTCGGCCGCCTCTTCCGGAGCCTCTTCGCCGGCGACCGCGAGGTCGAGCTCCGTGTCCATGACCGCGGGCTCGACGACCGCGAGGATCATCGTGTCGGGGTCCGTGAGGAACTCGACACCTTCGGGCGGGACGAGGTCGCCGATGCGCACGGAATCGCCGATCTTCAGCTTGGAGATGTCGAACTCGACCCGCGGCGGCACGTTCGCGGGGAGGCACTCGATCTCCACCTCGCGGAGGTGATGCTCGATCACCCCGCCGGCGTGGACGCCCTCGGAATCACCGACCTCGTGCAGCTCGACGCTCACGGTGATCTTCTCGTCGCGGTTGACCGCCATGAAATCGATGTGGATGAATCGATTGTGGATCAGGTCGCGTTGGATCTCGCGGGCGATGGTCAGGTATTCGTTCCCGTTGAGCTTCAGGTCGACGAGGACGCTCGCCTGACCCATCGCGTGGAAGACGTGCAGGAGGTCGAGGGCGCTCACGTGGATGGGTGTGGCATCGACGCCGGCGCCGTACAGGACCGCGGGGACGCGACCGCTGGCGCGGAGACGATGCGCGGGCCCCTTCCCGGTCTCGGTGCGGGGTTCGGCCTGAAGTATGGCTTCCATGGCAGGTCAGAGGTCCTTTTCGGAGGAGTCGATCCGGCCGGTCATCGTACCAGCGGTAGCATCTCGCTCGGATGCGACTCCCCCGCGCCGCGGCCACGCTCATAGGCCTCGCCCTGCTCGCGGCGACCTGCCAGGACCCGCCCCGTGCGAGGGACACGCCGGACCTCCTGCCTCCCGGGAGGCCGGAGCGCACCGACGCGTCCGTCTTCGACACGCGCTGGCCGATCAAGCACGTCGTGTTCGTGATCAAGGAGAACCGCACGACGGATCACATGTTCGGCCGCTTCCCCGGCGTGGACGGCGTCACCGAGGGATACGACGGCGACGACCTGCGAGCCCTCACGCCTCCGCCGGATCGTCTGCCGGACGACATCCCGCACTGCTACGAGTGCGGACTCGAGTCCTGGAACGAGGGACGGATGAACAGGTTCGCGAGGAACGACATCAGCGACCGCTTCGCGTACACGCAGATGCAGGGGCCCGAGCAACTCCCCAACTACTGGCGATGGGCCGAGGAGTTCGCGCTCTCGGACAACTTCTTCTCATCCGCCCAAGGCCCGTCGTTCCCGAACCACCTGTACACGATCGCGGCGCAGTCGGGCGGCTCGCACCACAACCCCTTCCAGGACCAGGCCCGAGCGACGCTCTTCACGCAGGAGACCGGCCTCGCGAAGTCGTGGGGATGCGACACGCTCGAAGAGGTCTACGTCGAGGTCGTCGACAGCGAGGGGCAGGTGGAGAAGGTGCCACCGTGCTTCGACTTCCAGACCGAGGCCGACCTCCTGGACGGGGCGGGCATCCCGTGGGGTTACTACGCCGCGTGGAACGATCAGCGCGGATACGTGTGGTCGGCGTTCTCCGCGATCGAGCGGGTGCGGATGAACCCGGAGATCTGGCAGCGGCACATCTTCCCGGTGGACAACTTCGTCGCCGACGTCGAGGACGGGCGTTTGGCTCCGGTCACGTGGGTCACACCGCGCTACGAGCTCAGCGAGCATCCAGAGTGGAGCTTCTGCCACGGGGAGAACTGGACCACCGAGATCGTGAACTCGGTGATGCGGAGCGAGTTCTGGAAGGACACCGCGATCTTCATCACGTGGGACGACTACGGCGGGTTCTACGATCACGTGCCGCCGCCCCAGGTCGACGCCTTCGGGTTCGGCTTCCGGGTGCCGCTGCTCACGATCAGCCCGTACGCGAAGCCCGGCTACATCGACTCACAGCTGGGTGAGTTCTCGAGCGTCCTTCGGTTCATCGAGGACAACTGGGGGCTGTCCCAGCTCACCCACCGGGACCGGGACGCGTTCAACCTGAGCTACCTCTTCGACTTCGACCAACGGCCTCTGAAGCCGTTCGAGCTGCCACTCCGCGACGACTGCGTAGGGCCGAGGCTCCACAAGCTCGACAGCGTGGACCCGGACTGACCGCGGATCTCGCGATACCTTCCCGGCGTCTCGTGCGTCTAGGAGACATGGCGCGGATCCTCGTGGGGTTGCAGGAAGGAACGGCGGTGGCCGAGCCGAAGGGCGAGCTGGCGGATCTGTACGTCCGTCACGTGCCCGCGGCGAACCGACTCGCGTTCCTCCTGACGGGCGACCGCTCACTGACGGAGGACCTCGTGCACGACGCCTTCGTACGGTGCGTCGGTCGGTTCGGCCATCTCCGCGCGCACGAAGCGTTCGACGCGTACCTGCGGCGAACGATCGTGAACCTCCACACGTCGAGGCTGCGCCGCGTCCGAGTCGAACGCGAGTTCCTCTCGAAGGAGGCGGGGCGGAGTGGCCGCGGCGAAACGGTCACGATGCCGGACGTCGACACTCGCGAGGACATGTGGCGACGACTCGGAACGCTGCCTCCTCGCCAGCGAGCGGCGCTCGTGCTCCGCTACTACGAAGACCTGTCGGAGCGGGAGACGGCCGATGCGCTGCGGTGCTCGGTCGCCGCCGTGAAGTCGTTGACCGCGCGCGCCATGTCGGCGCTCCGCGAAGGGATCAGGGGTGAAGACGGATGAGCACGGACTTCGAGAACGAACTCCGGGACCTGTTCCGCGAGAAGGCGGCGGAGGCACCGCTCGCCGCGCCGGCGATGCCGGCGTCCGCGCCGCGGCAGGTGCTACGGCGCAGCCGCCTCCACCAGATGGGAACGGTCCTCGGTTCCGCGGCCGTCGTCGCCGCGCTGATCGTCGGTTCGGTGGCAGGGCTCACCCGCATCCTGGGCGAGGGCGACCACGACCGCGCCGGGAACGGGGGGTACGAGATCTTCGAGCGCACCGCGACGATCGAGGCCTTCACCGTGGAGAGCCCCTCCGACTGGTACTTGGTGAATCAGTGGCCCACGTCGATGCTGATCGCCGTCGAAGGGAGCGGCGGGTCTTCCTCAGCCTGCGTCGCGGTACCGGGTGGCACGGTCCAGGAGTGCGAGGACGTGCCGAAGGCGATCACGTCCACCCCGATCGCCGTTCCGTACGGCCTGCCGATGCTCCAGCTCTCGAATGTCGACCTCGGGTTGGCTGCGAACGCGTGCGCAGACGGGGTTCCCGGAGACGGCGCCGTTCTCTACGTGGCGCTCGACTACGACGCCGCGATCGCAGGCATCGCGGATCCCTCGATCCCGGACTTCTCGAGCACCGCCGGTCTCCCGCCAGAAGGAGACGGCCCGTGCGGGCCAGGTCGCTACGCCTCCTTCACGGTCAAGGGTGAGCGATTCTTCTCGTGGATCGGGATCGGATCAGGTGCGAGCGAAGCGGACCGGGAAACGGTGGAAACCTCCTACGAGATGATGTCGGCGATCCCCGACTGGGAGCCGTCGCCCCCGGCCGAGTCGACCCCCGCCTACGTGATCGCCGGGGGTCTCACGCAAGCCGGGACCGACTGGCGGCTCGAATTGCGCCCCTCGCAGCAGAACGTGGCGTTCTCCCTGGTCGGCGTCGCTCGATCCAGCGACTTCGTGATCCCTCCGTCCGTGATCGAGTGGGCGGCCACCGACCCGATCTTCGGGGCGATCTCCAAGCAGGCCGCCGCCGTGGAGTTCCGCGGGCAGGACGATGCATCCATCGCGATCGCGGGAACGATCGTGCCCCTGCCGCCGAGTTTGCCCTTCGACTTCGATCTGTTCTTCATCGAGGGCACCGCGGGGATCGAGGGTGAGGCCGTCGCCCTGGGGCCGGACGGACAGGCGCTCGAGGGCGGCACGAGCGTCGGGACGGTGCGGCAGGACGTCGTCCGGATCGACGGCTCGATGCTCGCACACAACTGGATGGCTCGATTCATCGGAAGCTTCGCGGACGACACCGCGTGCATCCAGGTCAGGATCGACGGCGAAGGCAGCGAGCCGCTCTGCCCCAGGCCCGTCGCGACATCGCTCGCCGGAGATCAGCCCTCTCTGCACGTTGTGAACACCGATGACCTCGCAGTGGTCGTCGGTTCAGTTCCGCCGGAGGTTGTGGAGATCCGCTTCACGAACGACAGCGGCAACAAGCAATCGGAGTTCCAGTGCCAGATCGGACCGCTCGGGTGGACCGATCCCGACCGCAGCGTGTGCGCGATCGCGTTGCCTCCACAGGACGGCGGAACCTTCGAGTACCTCGACTCCGACGGGGATGTGCTCTTCGAGGACGGGATGGCCTGGTTCGTCTCTCAGGGTGAGCCGGTGGCTCCGATGCCGGTGGATCCAGTCCACGGCGGCATCTACTGGGCCGTGTATCCCTGGCTGGGAGCCCCGGGGTCCCCGGAGGCGGACGACGCCACCGCCCAACTGCTGGCGGAGTTCGGGATCGAGGCCTTCCCCGGTGACCTCTCGTGCGATGACGGGGCTGCGGAAGCGCTCGGAACGGACGCTCCGCAAGGCATCGGCGTGTATTTCGAAACGGAGGCCGAGGCGAACGCGTTCGCGGATCAGGCCGGACTGCTCGGACATGAAGCAGACCCCGTGATCGCGCGTGTCACGACCTACTGCCTCGACTGACCCGACGCTCACGAGGTTTGGCAGGATGACGGCGTGGATTTCCACGCCCGCCGGCAGAGCTGGTTCGGCCTGAAGCGGTTCGTCAAGCGCTTCCTCGCCCTTCGGGCGCCGAACGCGATGGTGCGGCTCGTCGCTCGGCTCGCGCCGTCCCTGCGCTCGGGTCACCTCCCCGCGCCATCCCGCCTGACGGAGGTCAGCGGCCGGGTGGGCGGCGTCGATTTCGTGCTGCTTGACCCGGCACGATGCGAGAACGCGAAGGAGCTCTTCTGGGGTCGCGGCCGTCGGCCGAACGCCCACGATCGCCTGGCCCTGGACACGGTGGCCGCGCTCGCTCGAGGGTCCGATACGTTCCTCGACGTCGGCGCGTACACGGGGCTGTTCACGATGGCGGTGACCGCCTACGCGCCGCACGTTGACGTCCACGCGTTCGAGATCGTCCCGGCCGTGGCCGACGCGTTGGAGGCGAACGCGCGCCGGAACGGGGTCGATGACCGCGTCGCGGTCCATCGGGAGGGCATCGGGGATCCCAACAAGACGATGCGCGTCCCGTCCGGCGAAGGGGGCTCGGCGCTCCCCTCCTTCTACTCGTCCAGGATGCGGTTCGACGGAGGCAAGGAGATCGACTTCCGATCGTTGGATTCCGTCGCCGCTCTGATCCCGGAGGCGGCGCGGGTCGTGATGAAGATCGACGTGGAGGGAACGGAGGACGCGGTCTTCCGCTTCGGCCAGACGTTCCTGAGGACCTGCCGTCCGCACATCCTGTGCGAGGTGCTCCACGATGTCGCCGACGGGGCGGCCCTCGATGGGCTGCTCGCCGGTGCGAGGCTCCACAAGTACCTCGTCACGGACACCCGCCTGGCACGGATCGATCGTGTCGTGCCGCACCCGGCGTTCCGCGACTGGCTGTTCACTCCACTCACCGAAGAGGAGTTGCGCGGTCTCGAGCTCCCGGTCGGCTAGACCTGGTTGTCGCCGCCGAAGATCTCCGAGACCGAAGCGTCCTCGAAGACCGCCCGGAGGCCGTTCGCGATCAACGGCGCGATCGAGAGGACCTTCAGCTTGGCGAACGTGCGCTCCTCCGGGATGGGCACGGTGTTCGTCACGACGACCTGCTCGATCGGCGCCTCCTCCAACAGCTGACGCGCCTTGCCGCTGAACAGGCCGTGGGTCGCCCCCACGAAGATCGGGCCGGCGCCGATCTCGGCGAGGACCTGGACGCCCTTCGAGATCGTGGCTGCGGTGTCGATCATGTCGTCGACGATCAGGCACGGCCTCCCCTCGACCTCACCGACGACCGCCATCTCCTCGATCTTGTGGGCCTCCTTGCGGGAGCGGCGCTTGTAGAGGAACGCGAGGTCCGCGTGGAGGTACTCGCGGAGCTTCTCCGAGGTCTTGATCCGCCCGGCGTCGGGCGCCACCACGACCAGGTTGTCGCCGTGCAACCCCAGCTCGTCCTTGAAGTAGTCCGACAGGATCGGGAGCGCCGTGAGGTGGTCGAACGGGAAGTCGAAGTAGCCCTGGATCTGCCCCGAATGCAGGTCGACCGAGATCACCCGGTCGGCGCCCGCGGTGGACAGGAGATCGGCAACGAGCTTCGCGCTGATCGGCTCGCGGGACAGGGCCTTGTGGTCCTGGCGGGAGTAGCCGTAGAACGGGATCACGGCATTGATCCGCTTGGCCGACGCCCGCTTCATGGCGTCGATCATGATCAGCTGCTCCATCAGTGCTTCGTTCACCGGCTCGTAGTGGGACTGCACCACGAACACGTCGGCCCCCCGCACGCTCTCCTCGGCACGGAAGTAGATCTCCCCCGACGCGAAGCGCCGCAGCTCGCTGTGACTCACCGGGATGCCGAGGCACTCGGCGATCTCGCTCCCCAGCGCCGGATGGATCGTTCCGGAGAACAGCATCATCCGCTTCTTGGTGATGATCTCCACGGTCGCCCCCTAGTGCTCGCCCTTCGACCGATGCTTGGCGTCGGCGCGCTTCCGGTACCCCTTCACGTTCTTCTGGTCGGACCGCTCAACGGCCAGCGCGCCCGCCGGCACGTCCTTCGTGATCACCGATCCGGCCCCCGTGACGGCGCCCTTGCCGACCTTCAGCGGCGCCACCAGCATCGTATCCGACCCGATCCTCGCCCCGTCGCCGATCACCGTGGGGTGCTTGTCGTAGCCGTCGTAATTCACGACGACGGTTCCGGCCCCCACGTTCACCCCCACCCCGAGCTCGGCGTTGCCGATGTAGGTGAGGTGCTTGGCCTTCGACCCCCTGCCGATCCGCGAGCCCTTCACCTCCACGAAGTTGCCGACGAGGGCACCGTCCTCTAGGACCGCCCCGGGCCGGAGACGTGCGAACGGACCGACCTCGCAGTCCTTCCCGACCCTGGCGTCCTCGAGGACCGAGAACCACACGACCGAGCGGTCACCGACCCGGGAGCGAGCGATCGCGGTGGACGGACCGATCCTGCAGCCGGCGCCGATCCGGACCCCGGTCTGCAGGAACGTGTTCGGGTAGACGACCGTGTCCTTGCCGAGACGGACCTCGACGTCGATGTAGGTGGCCGAGGGATCTACCAGGCGGACCCCGGCAGCCATGTGGACGTCATTGGTCCGACGACGGATCAGCGCCTCGAGACCGGCAAGGCCGGCGCGGGTGTTAGCACCGAGCACTCCGCCCGTGTCGCAGGCGACGGCGTCGACGCGCTCGCCCTTGTCGAGGAGGATCGAGATCGCCCGGTTCAGGTAGTACTCGCGCTGGCGATTCTCCCGGTCGAGGAGCGGCAGGGTCGCGAACAGCAGATCCCGGCGGAACGCGATCCAGTTCGTCGCGACCTCGTGGATCTTGCGGACCGCGGGCGGCGCATCGCGGCCCTCGACCACGTCGACGACGCGCCGACCATCGCGGACGACCCTCCCGTAACCGCCGGGCGTGTCGAGGACCGTGGAGCCGAGGGTGACGGCCGCGCCGGAGCGCCGATGCGAGGACAGGAGCTTCCGGACGTCGGCGACGGTGACCGGATCGAAGTCCCCGTTCGCCACCAGGACGTCCGCCGCCTTGCCGACGGCGTCCTCGGCGAGCTGGACCGCATGACCGGTCCCGAGCTGCTCGGCCTGCTCGACGAAGACGGGCGCGGGCTCGATGCCCCACGACTCGACGGCCTCGCGGACGTCGTCAGCGCCGTGGCCGACGACGACGACGATCCTCGAGGGCCTCGCGGCGCGCACGACCTGGAGCGTGTGCCACAGGATCGGACGGCCACAGACCGGGTGGAGCACCTTGGGGAGGTCCGACCGCAGCCGCTTCCCCCGGCCGGCGGCGAGGACCACGGCGGCGAGCGATCGCGGGGTTCGCTTCGGAGTCGTGGCCACGTCGGTCCTTCAGCGTCGGGGGCCGGGGAAGACTGGGGTATGGTCCCACACCGCCACACGCCTGCCCGGCCGATCGTTCCGGGGGGAGGAGTCGAACCTCCATACCAGGCTCCAAAGGCCCGTGTCTTGCCGTTAGACCACCCCGGAGGGACCTGTTTCGCTTCCGGCGTCGATTCTGGCAGGCGCGGGCGCGCGCGGCGGTGCCTCCACCACGAACGCCCCCGGCACCGATCCCGCCACGTCTCCGGCCGAGGCGAACGAGCTCAGCGCCACCACCGTCGGGCCGGACCCCGTCATCACGGCGCCGAGCGCGCCGGCCTCGAGGAACGCCTCGACCGTCGCCGCGATCTCGGGATGGCGTGCGGCGACCGGCCCCTGAAGGTCGTTGGTGAGCGCGCTCCCGACGAGGGCGTCGTTCCCGGCCTCCGCCGCGGCGATCAACGCGCCCGCGTCCGGGCCCGTCGCCGGTTCCTCATCCCACCACGAGTAGGCGTCCGCGGACGACACACCGAACGCGAACGGCTTCACGACCCACGTCGTCGACTGCACGAGGACCGCCGCCACACGCTCGCCGCGTCCGTGCGCGTATGTCGGCTCCCCGAGGAGCAGGGCGGGAACGTCGGATCCGACCTCCGTGGCGAGACGGGAGAGGCCGTCGCGGCCGAGGCCCGTCGACCACAGCTCGTCGAGCAGCAGGAGCGTCGCCGCCGCATCGGCCGACCCACCGCCGAGCCCGGCGGCGACGGGGATCCGCTTGTCGATCGTGATGCGCGCGCCCACCGGTTCCGCGCCACCCGCCTCGGCGGCGAGCGCTCTCGCCGCTCGCAGCGCCAGGTTCGCATCGTCCCGGGGCAGGCCCACGGCGGCGGATCCTTCGAGGGACACGGAGAGCTCCTCGGCCGGCTCCACGCGCACGTGGTCGGCGAGCGAGATCGGCAGCAGCAGCGTCTCGATGTCGTGGTAGCCATCGTCGCGCCGACCGAGCACGCGCAGGAACACGTTGATCTTCGCGTGCGCGGGCATCGTCAGCCCTCGGATCTCGGATCCCGTCATCTCGGTGATGCCGTGTCCTCGGGAAGGGACCCGGCGATCCGGGCGAACTCCTCGAGCGAGAGCGTCTCTCCCCGGGCCGAGGGGTCGACGTCGGCGGCTTCCAGCAGCTCGTCCGCGACCTTCCCGTCCAGGCCGAGCCGTCGGAGGGCGTTCCGCATCGTCTTCCGCCGCTCGCCGAAGGCGGCATCCACCACTGCCCAGAGCCGGTGCTCGTCGACCGCCACCGCCGGTTCGTCCCGGCGCACGAGCCGCACGATCACGGACTCCACGTTCGGGCGCGGCCAGAAGACCGACGGAGGCACGCGGCGCACGAGGGTGCCCTCGGCCCGGTAGGCCGCACGGACGCTGGGGATCCCGTAGGCGGGCTCGCCCGGGCCCGCGACGAGGCGCTCACCGACCTCGCGCTGCACCATCACGACGAGGCGGCCTACCCGAGGGACGTCCCGCAGCGTGTCCAGCACCACGTGGGTGGCCACGTTGTACGGCAGGTTCGCCGCAAGCACCCACCCGTCGCCGTCGAGGGCGTCCTGCCACTCGGGATCCGTCGCATCCGTGTGGAGGACCCGCACCCGGTCCAGTCCGGAGACCGATTCCTCCAGCGCCGAGATCAGCGAGGGATCGACCTCCACCGCGAGCACCTCGGCGCCGGCTTCCGCGAGCGCTCGCGTGAGCGAGCCGAGTCCGGCGCCGATCTCTACGACCCGGTCGCCCGGCCCGACCCCGGCGTCCGCGGCGATCGCGCGCGCGAGGTTCGGGTCGATCAGGAAGTGCTGACCAAGCGAGCGCTTCGGTCGGATGCCGTGGCGTTCGGCGAGAGCGCGCAGCGCGCCCGCCCCGAACGACGCGTGTTCAGCGGTGCTCACGCGGGGAGCGTAGCGGGGCCGGAACGGGTTCGGTCCCGGGCCGGAGGCCCGGGACCGAACGTGAAGGGGGGCGCTGGCTGTTGTCCGGACGCCGTCAGCGAAGGGCACGATCCCCATGGCCGAGAGGAGCTCCCCGGTCGGATCCGTGGTCGTCGAGCCCTCGCGCACCTTCCCCGAACGCGAGAACCCGCACGGACTCGGCCGAGGATGTCCCGACGCCGCCGGCGGAAACCGAGGTCTCGGCGGTGAGGCCCACGCGCTTCCAACCGGGCATCACCGCTCCGCCCATCAACCAGTCCCCCACACCACGGGGACGATCGTTCGATGACGACGTCACACGCCGAACCCGCGGATCCTGCCGAGTCGTCGTCCGAACGTCGCGCATCTTCCGTCCCGCTCCCTCCGAGGACCCGGTGTCCCCGCGGGACGCGAGCGACCTCGGAAGCTGTTGTGGAAAACGCACGCTAGCAAACCCTCAACTCTCACTGCAACCTTGAGCGACGAACGTGCGTTCGACTCAGGAAAGACCGGGAAACGCCGCGTCGGCGTTGCGCGACGTCGCCTCCGACACGCTTCGCACGTCCTCGTCACGGATGCGCGCGACCTCGGCGATCGTGTGGACGACGTTCGCCGGTTCGTTGTCGGTCCCCCGGAGTTTCTGCGGAGCGAGGAACGGCGCGTCCGTCTCCACGAGGATGCGGTCGATGTCGACGGCGCGCGCCGCCTGCCGGAGGTGCTCGTTCTTCGGGTACGTGATGTTGCCCGCGAAGCTGATCCAATACCCCCGCTCGGCGCACTCCCTCGCGATCGCGGCGTCGCCGCTGAAGCAGTGGATCACGACGCGTTCCGCCGAACCCTCATCCAGGACTCGAAGGACCTCGGGCCACGCGTCGCGCACGTGGACGACCATCGGCTTCCCGGACTCGTTCGAGAGCGAGATGTGCGCCTTCAGCGTCCGGACCTGGTCTTCCTTGGGCGATCGCATCCGGAAGAAGTCCAGGCCGCACTCCCCGACGGCCACCACCCGAGGGTCGTGGAGCAGCTCCTCGATCCTCGCGCCCGCCGCCTCGTCGAAGTGCCCGGCATCGTGTGGATGCATCCCCGCCGTGGCGAAGACACCGGAGATCGAATCGGCGAGCTCGAGGGACGTGGCCGACGTAGCCGGGTCCACACCGACGCACAGCAGGCGGTCGACACCCGCCGCCTTCGCCGCCTCGACCACCAGTGAAGGTTCCCGGTCCACCAGGAACAGATGGCAGTGGGTGTCCACCACCCCGCTCTGCACCGGGAGTTCAGGGTTCGGTCGGGTCATCGGCGCGCGATGATAGGCGGTCTCAAGTTCCGGTGCATCCGAGGAGATTCACGTGAAACATCCTGTGCCCCCGGTCACCTATCGATCGGCCGTGAACGGGCGTTCCGCGGGCCGGCCGGGCCCGGCTACTCGGCCGTGTCGACCCGCGGGAAGAGCGAGGCACCTTTCGTCGTGCGCGTGCCCGGAACCATGCGCCCCCACGTCGCTGCATGGTCGAGACGCTGTGCATCGAGGGTTTCCTCGATGCCCAGCTGGTCCCACATCCGCCCGGCGGCGCTCGGCATGACGGACGACAGGAGGATCGCCAACGAGCGCAGGGTCTCAGCCGAGGCGTAGAGGATCGATCCGAGCTCATCCCGCCTCGCCGGGTCCTTGGCGAGGGTCCACGGAGACCGCTCCACCATGTACCGGTTGGCGCGCACCACCACGTCGTAGACGGCGGCCAACGCCGCGGTCGGCCGCACCGCGAGCATCTCCTCGTCGTAGCGGCGGACCGCTGAGGCGATCACCTCCGGGAGGTCCGATCCGGCTCCGGGGAACGCCGGCTCGGGCAGCACGCCGTCGAAGTAGGAGCGGAGCATCGCGAGCACCCGTGACGCGAGGTTGCCGATCCCGTTGGAGAGCTCGGCGTTGTGGCGGTCCACCATCGACTCGAGCGAGAACGAACCGTCCTGCCCGAACTGGATCTCCCGGAGGAAGTACCACCGGTAGGAGTCGACGCCGAACCGGTCGATCAACTCGAACGGATGGATCCCGGTCGCGTTCGTCTTGGACATCTTCTTGCCGCCGACCGTCAGGAACCCGTGTGCCCAGACCTGGGTGGGCGGCTCGATGCCGGCCGCCATCAGCATCGCGGGCCAGTAGATCGCGTGCTGCCGGAGGATGTCCTTGCCGATCATGTGGATGTTCGCCGGCCAGCGCCTCGCGAAGGTCCCCTCGTCCGAGCCGTAGCCGGCGGCCGTGAGGTAGTTCGTGAGGGCATCGAACCAAACGTAGGTGACGTGGTCGGGGTCCCACGGCAGCGGGATCCCCCAGTCGAAGTTCGTCCGGCTGATCGAGAAGTCCCGGAGCCCGCCCCGGATCAGCGACAGCACCTCGTTCCGCCGGATGTCGGGCTCCACGGCGGACGGTGTCCGCTCATAGTGCTCCAGGAGGCGGTCCCCGTAGGCCGAGAGCCGGAAGAAGTAGTTCTGCTCCTTCATCAGCTCGACCGGGCGCTCGTGGATCGGGCAGAGCTGCCCCTCCAGGAGATCCCCCTCCACGTAGTAGAGCTCGCAGGACACGCAGTACAGGCCCTCGTAGGTGTCGAGGTAGATGTCGTCCCGACCGTTGTCGTGCACTTGGTCAAGTAGCTTGACTACCGCGGCCTTGTGCCGAGCCTCGGTCGTCCGGATGTAGTCGTCGTAGGCGATGTCGAGTCGCTGCCAGACCTCGCGCCAGCGGGGCTCCATCTCGTCGACGAAGCGCGTGGGCTCGAGCCCGGCCGCCGTCGCCTTGCGCTGGATGTTCAGGCCGTGCTCGTCGGTCCCGGTGAGGTGGAAGACCTCCTCCCCACGCAGCCGATGGTGCCGGGCGATGACGTCGGCCGCCACGGCGTCGTAGGCGTGCCCGATGTGCGGCACGTCGTTCGGGTAGTAGATCGGCGTGGTGATGGTGAAAACGTCCCGGCCCATGAAGGCCATCGTACCCAGGGCGCCGTCGCTGCTTGTGGCGCCGTCGCACCTTGTGGCGCCGTCGTTCCTTGTGGCGCCCGTCGCACCTTGTGGCGCCGTCGTTCCTAGGAGGGTCGAGTCGCGGAGGCGCTACTCGAGGCACCCGGCATCGATGCCGATGCGCTTGAGTCCCTCGAGATCGCCGGCCCCGAACCCATCGAGCCCGTAGTTCGGGTACGGCCCCGAATACATCAGCTGGTCGGGGTCCTTCACGTGGTCCAGACCCATGATGTGCCCGAGCTCGTGGAGCAGGACCGAGCCGTGCGCGTACGAATGGCCGAACCCGCGCTGGGATGTCGCCTCGGCATCCATCACGATGATCCCCCCGAAGTACTGGTCCTGGTCGGCGAAGAGCCCGGCCATCGTCTTGGCGAACGCGATCGACGGGCGAGGATCGTGGAGGCGGCGCAGGATCGCCTGGTAGTCGCCATGGTCGACCCAGATGATGATCAGCTCCGCCTTCCGGATCACGCCCTTGTAGCGCATCCGCTGATAGGCGCGAAGGAACGTCTCGTCCGTGGTGCCGACGGACACGAACTCGATCTGGGTGGCGCGCGTCACTCGCGCCAGCGCTTCGTGTAGGTCGGGCTCGATCGAGGACGTGGCGCCGTCGGTGTTCACGGCATAGGAGATCGTCTCGCACGGGTTCCATCGGACCGGGGCGCCGCCGACGAGCTCGAGGAACTTGAACCCACCGTCGACCTTCGCACGAGCCGCCGGCGAGGCGCTGGGCGACGGGGAGTCGGTCGTCGCCGACGGCACTGAGGTCGGACCGCCGGCGCCGATCTCCGCTGGCGCCGGCTCCCGCAGCACGGCCCCGACCGCCAAGACGCCGAGGATGACCGCGACCAGCGAGGTGGCGATGAACGCGGCGAGGAGACGTGGGCTCGCCGTATCGACCCCCGACCCGCCGACATCTGGGCGCGGCGGCACCGGTTGCGGCCCGAGGGGAGGCGGCGCCTGCACCATCCGGCCAGTGTAGGGAGGGCGCAACACTGAGGGAATCCGCCGTTAGTCGGAGGCGATCGCGGCTCGGTACAGCTCGTTGGCGCTCGCTCCGTGGCGTTCCGCCACGGAGCGAGCGGCGTCCCGGGGGCGCATCCCCTCGGCGGTCAGGCGGCGGACCTCCTCGAGGAGGGCCGCCCGATCGAGCGGAGCTCCCTCGTGATCGCCCTCGACCACGACGGTGACCTCTCCCTTCAGCTCTCGCTCCTCGATCGTCGTGAGGACTTCGGCGACGGTGCCCCGGATGACCTCTTCGTGGAGCTTCGTCAGCTCCCTGCACACCGCGACCCGTCGATCGCCCAAGACCGCACCGATCTCGCGCAGGAGCGCGCGGACGCGCCGGGGGGATTCGAAGAAGACGATCGTCCGCGGGTCGTGCCGGAGCGCCTGGAGGCGGCGGCCGCGATCGCCCGGGCGCCGCGGCAGGAATCCCTCGAACGCGAACCGATCAGTCGGGAGTCCCGAGAGGACGAGGGCGGCGATCGCGGCCGACGGGCCGGGAACGGCACGGACCTCGACCCCACGTTCCACGGCGCGCCGGACGACCCGATACCCCGGGTCCGAGACCGAGGGCATGCCGCCGTCGGTGACGACCGCGACGTCCTCCCCGGCATCGAGCCGTTCGACCAGTTCGGCCGCGCGCTCGTCTTCGTTGCCTTCGAACATCGAGACGAGGGGCGTGCGGATCTCGAGGGACCGCAGGAGACGACCGGTCCGCCGGGTGTCCTCCGCCGCGACGACCGTCACCGCGACGAGCGTGTCGCGAGCACGGTCGGAGAGGTCGCCGAGGTTCCCGATCGGCGTGCCCACGAGGTAGAGGACGCCGCTCATACCGGGCCAACCATCTCGGGCCAGATCATCTCGGGCCAAATCATGTCGGGATGGTCCCACGTCCGCCTCCGCCTACCATGGGCCGATGGCCGAGCCGCACAAGGATTACTCGGGAACGCCGCTGCCGAAGAAGCTCGGCGTCCGGGAGGGTGCGAAGGTGTACGTCGCCGCCGCGCCCGAGGGCTTCGACTCCGCCCTCGGGACCCTGCCGACCGGCGTCCAGCGCCTCCGACGGCCCGGCTCCCGGATGGACGTCGCCCTCTTGTTCGTGACCGAGGAGCAGGAGCTCCGAACCCGGTTCGCCGCGCTCGCCGCCGGCATGGATCCCGCCGGGCGGCTCTGGGTCGCGTGGCCGAAGAAGGCCGCGAAGCTCGCGTCCGACCTCGACTTCGGCACCGTCCAGCGGATCGGGCTCGACGCCGGGCTCGTCGACAACAAGAGTGCCTCGATCACCGATACCTTCCAGGGGCTGCAGTTCGTCTATCGCCTCAAGGACCGGCCGCGCTGAGGACCGATGACGCGGCACCCGTGAGTACGCTGCCACGCGTGGCCGATCGCCTGGACGCATCGTTCCTCCGGCGTCTGAACCGTCCATGGGTCGCGATCCTCGCCGTCACCGCCATCGCCGCGGTGGTGCGGATGTGGGGGTTGTCGAACCCCCCGTCGTTGGTCTTCGACGAGAACTACTACGCGAAGGCGGCGTGCATCTTCGTCGGCGGCTCCAACGACCTCTGCAGGATCGAGTCGCCCAACGAGCGCGCGTTCCGCGCCCAGGAATGGGACGTCGGCTCGTTCGTACATCCGCCGCTCGGCAAGTGGACGATCGCGCTCGGGATCAAGGCGTTCGGGATGGATCCCTTCGGGTGGCGGATCGGCTCCGCGGTCGCGGGCACGCTGGCAGTGACCGGCCTCGCCCTGATCGCACAGCTCCTGCTCGGACGACCGCTCTGGACGTTCCTCGCGGGGCTGCTCCTCGCCCTCGAGCACCTCAGCGTCGTCCTGTCGCGGCTGGCGCTGCTGGACGTCCACGTGCAGCTCTGGACCGTCGTGGGCTTCCTCTGCCTGGTCCTGGACCGGCGATGGATCGACGTGCGAACCCCCCGGGCGCCACCGGAGGGCGAGGCCGGCGTTCCCTCGCCCCTGTGGAGGCCGTGGCGGTACGCGGCCGGGATCGCGTTCGGGGCCGCCGTCGCCGTGAAGTGGTCCGGCGGACTCGGGATCGTCGCGGCGATCGTGATCTCACTGGTCTGGGAGACGTCGCGGCGTCACCGCAGCGGGACGACCCACGGCGGAGCCTTCGCGCGGGCGCTCTTCCGGGAGAGCTTCACCCTTCTCGTCGCCTTCGTGATCCTCCCGTTCCTCGTCTACGTGGCGATCTACCTCCCGTGGCTGCATCACTTCGACTGGAAGGTCGGCGAACTGATCGAACAGCAGAGACGAGTGGCGAGGTATCACCTGTTCGACCTGAAGGAGACGGCGCTCGATCCGGATACGGGAGCGATGACACCGACGCACTACGGCTACTCGCGACCGTGGACCTGGTTGATCATGAAGCGGCCGCTCTCGATCACCTGGGAGGACATCGGACCGTCGATCCGCCAACTCACGGCGATCGGCAATCCGGTCATCTTCTGGGGGAGCATCTGGGCCCTGCCGTACCTCGCGTGGTCCTGGTGGCGCAAGCGCGATTGGGTCCCGGGGTTCCTCCTGATGGCGGTCCTGCTCCAGTACCTTCCGTGGTTCCTGGCCTCGCGCCCGCAGTTCTTCTTCTACGTCGCGCCGTTCGCGCCGTTCCTCGTCCTGGGGATGGTGTACATGGTGCGCGACCTCTCCGACGCGAGACTCGTCGTCCGAGAGCCCGGTGGCGCGGTCGCGACCGACCCGACCACGGGCCGACCCGCGGTCTCCGTCTGGCATCCGTACCGGCCGATCGCTTGGACCGTGGTCCTGGGCGCAGTGGGCCTGTTCGTCTGGTTCTGGCCGGTGCTGAGCTGGGGCGTGATCTCGGACACCCGCTGGAAGCTGATCCTGTGGTTCCCGGGCTGGAGGTAGGAGGACCCCGGAAACACGAAACCCCGGCGCGCTGGCCGGGGGATCGGTCTTGATTCGGATATCCGAGAACCCATGATACCACGTTCCCGTCAGGATCTGCCAGGGGTCGGCCAGATCAGAAGCCGGGCAGGTGGTCTCGGAACAGGATGAACCCCACGCCGGCTCCCACGTCGAGGAGCACGTGGGCGACCACGAACGGCCAGGTGCGCCTCCCCCATCGCAGGAACAGGTATCCGAAGAGCGCCCCCATCACCACGTTCCCGAGGAACCCACCCCAGCCCTGGTACAGGTGGTAGGAACCGCGGAGGAGCGCGCTCGCGCCCACCGCGAGCACCGCCGGCCACGACAGCTGCTGCAACCGCGTGATCAGGTACCCGAGGACGATCACCTCCTCCACGACGCCGGCTTCCACCGCGTTCATGACGAGCGCCGGGATCGTCCACCAATGACCGAGCGGCGGGGTCGGCACGACGAACCGATTCACCCCGAGCTCCACGGCCAGCAGGTACACACCGATCCCGGCGATCCCCACCACCGCGAAGACGAGGGCGCCGCGGATCAGGTCGCGGTTCGGCTGATCCGCCTCGATCCCGATCGCCGGGAGACCCTCGCCGCTCCGGCGAACGAGATGGAACACGAGGAGTGCAGGTGCGAGGCCGAAGACGAACCCGAGGATCTGGCGGGTGAACGCGCTCGACTGGTCCGCGGCCGCGACGACGACGCCGGCGATCGGGGCTTCGAGGAGCGAGAGGATCGCGTAGGCCGCCCGTGCCAGCACCGAGAGCGACAGGACGACGAGGACCTCTTCGACGAGCGTCCGTCGGTCGGCGGGCGCCGGAGGGACCGGCGTCGGGGCCGATGGATGGGAGGGACTCGCATCCGGGTCGGGCTGCATCGGCGTCACTGTACGCATCGCTAGACTTCGGCCTCTTCGAGCGGAAGGACCCGATGCCGAACCGAGACAGCGCCGACCTCGTCGTCGTGGGAGCGGGCACGATCGGCGGATGGGCGTCGGTCTTCGCCACGGAGCACGGCGCGGAACGCGTCGTCGTTCTCGAGAAGGGGGAGATCGGGCAGGGAGCGTCCTCGCGCGCGGCCGGCATCGTGCGGGCGCAAGGAGGCATGCCGGAAACGGTGGCCCTCGGGATGTGGTCGATCGACTTCTATCGGTCGCAGCGAGAGCGGTACGGGACGGACAGCGGCTTCCGTGAGCTCGGCTACCTGATCCTCGCGACGGACGAGGCGCAGGAGCGCGAGGCGACGGCCCGCGTGGAGATGCAGCGCGCGGCCGGTCTCGGCGACGTCCGGTACGTCGACGCCGCCGAGGCCGCGCGCCTGAACCCCACGCTCGACTCGGCGACGTTCCGGGGCGGGACATACGCGCCGGGCGACGGGTGCGTGGACCCGCCGAGGAACGTGCGCGCGTACTCGATCGCGATGCAGCGAGCCGGCGTGGAACTCCGGGAACGGACGTCGTTCCTCGGGATCCGCACGGGCTCGGACGGAGCGGTGACAGGCGTCGACACGCCCGGGGGCACGATCGCGACGGAGCGGGTCCTCCTCACCGGAGGCCCGAAGCTCCGCGAAGTCGGCGCGCTCATGGACGCCCGCTTCTTCGTCGGCGCGGTCCGGCACCAGGTGGCCGTGACGGAGCCCCACGAAGCCTTCGACGTGGAGCGGCAGCCGATGGTGTTCGAGAACGCGATCGGCCTGTACTGGCGACTCGAGGAGGGCGGTCTGTTGTTCGGGATGTCCAATCCGGACGAGGCGCCCGGCGAAGCGCGCGAGGTCGACTGGCCGTACCTGCACGCGATGGAAGAGCGGATGCATCGCTACGTCCCGATCGCGGAAGGCCTGGGGATCCGCAAGGCGTGGGCGGCGACGATCGAGTACTGCCCGGACCACCTCCCGATCGTGGGGCCGGTCTCGACACGAGCCGGCGACGAGATCCCCGGCGTCACGGTCGCCACCGCCGTCGGGCACGGGATGATGTGGGGACCGGGCGTGGCCAGGATCGGGGCCGACCTCGCGCTCGCGGGCACGACGGAGGTCACCGACGTCTCCGGCTGGGGCATGGATCGCTTCGACGAGGAGGGTCGTTCGCCCTCCTACGATCCGATCGCCCTCCCCTTCCCGGTGACCGCGACCGACGAGTGACGCGTCAGACGACCTCGGCCCTGAACGAGTAGGTCCGGTTCTGGTCGAGCGGGACACCGCCGAAGCACGCGAACTGGGTGAGGTCTTGGTAGCAATCGCGGTAGCGGGTGCTCGCGTTCGTCGTGATGACGACGACCCTCGACACGGTGGTGTCGAAGGCCACCGTGACCGCGCCGTTCCCGGCAGCGTTCAGCGCGACGACCTTGGAGCCGGCGGCGCCGGACTTCCGGATCACGATGACGCTCGCCTCGGGCCCGGTCCTGTTGGGGGGACCGTTCACGATGACGCGGAGCCTGGCATCGGTCCTGAGGCCCGAGCCCCGGCGCGCCACCACGAAGCGGTTCGTCAGATGGTCGAGCTTCGCCGTCGAGCTCATCGACGGCGCGGCTCTCGTGAGCATCGCGGATCTGGAGACAGGCGCCGGAGCGTACGCGTCCCCTTCGTCGTAGTACTTCGCCGGGCGGTCGTTCCAGACCGCGAAGTCCGCGAAGGCCCATCGGAATCGCCAGCGCGTCCCGTCGATCGTCCGGGCTCCAACGGCAGATGCCAGCGCCTGCGTCGAATACATGTCCGGGCCGGCTGCGCTGCCGTCCGCCCTCCTCCACACGGCGCGAACGATGCTCGCGTCGGGGGTGGCGCCACCGAGGTATTCGGTGAGGAACTGCCAGAAGATCCAGGTGCCGTAGACGCGGAAGCCCGAGGTCCGATCGAGGGGCATCGACGGGTCCGCCAGCGGGCTGCTACCGAGGTACTGCCGGTTGTCGTTGATGGCGTCGTAGACGTGCTCCTCCATCCAGGTCGCCGTGCTCTCCATCAGCCATCCGTCCTCACCGATGTCGTATGCGAACTGAACGGCGTGGAAGAACTCGTGGGCGGCGGTCACCTTGAGCGGCTGCATCGGGTTCGGGTACCCGAACTGCGAGATGTCGTAGTCGTCGTCGAGGACGCAATACGCCGACATGTCCCAGAAGTCATAGGGAGGAGGATCGAGGTGCGGGTCGTCGCTGGCGCAGTACCCGTAGAGCCCACCGACACCGATGTCCGCCAGGTAGACATCGAGGAGCGCGTTTCCTCCGTCGTTGTCAGAGGTGGCATCCGACTTGGGTGCGCGATAGCCGAGGCCGTCGACCTCCTCGGCCCAGACGTGATCGAGCACGCTCGCCACGGACTCGACGTAGTCGGGCACTCCGCTGATGTCGAGGTCGTCCGGGTCCGGCGCGTCGGCTGTGGTGCCGACGTAGTGGACGCAGACATCCGTGGAGCACTCCGGCGGCTCTTCCGACACGGTGTACCCGTCGCCGAACGGATCGCCCCCGCCGTCGGTCGGGCGGGCGAGGATCCGGTCGGCGGTCGCTCGCGTCCGCCCCGAGAGCTGCCCGATGAGGAGGGCGAGATCCCGGAGCACCAGCGTGGCGGACCGGGGATCCGGTCGCATCACGTGGCCGAACCGTGCACGGACCCCGGCCAGGTCGAACAGGGAACGAGCGCGTTCGAGCGCATAGACCGCCGCGGAGATCCTCCCTCGCGAGAGCGAACGACTCAGGGCATCCGGGATCGACGGGGCCGTCAGGGCCGGAAGTCGCCTCCGAGGCTCGACGACCGGCCTCGACGTCCCGGACGCCTCGTCTCCGCGTGGTTCCGGGGCTGCGAGCGAGGGTCCCGTGACGAGCGCGGAGGCGACGAGAGCGGACGTGACCATCAGAGTCGTTGCGTGGACGCGCATCGGCGCACGGTACCCGCGTCCGAGGGGCGAAGCAAGGCTCAGGAGAGCGCGACGTCGACGGCGATCAGCTCGCTCACCGCGTTCGCGTGGATCGGGATCGAAAGCTCGCCCTCGATCTCGGCCGCGTCGCCGGTCGTCATCCGCTCCCCGGCGACGTCGGCGTCGCCCTCGATCAGGTACAGGTAGACGCCTCGGCCCTCGCCGAGCGGATGTGTCGCGTCGCTGCCCGATCGCAGCCTGGAGATGAAGACGTGCGCGTCCTGATGGACGAGCACGGCGTCGCCGCCGTCGCCGCTGATCACCGTCAGGAGCCGGTCGGTGCGATCCTCCTCGGTGAACACCTTCTGCTCGACGCCGGGATCCAAGCCGCGATCCGCGGGCATGATCCACATCTGGATGAACCGCATCGGCGCCGTCTCACTCGCGTTCTGCTCCGAGTGCCATGCGCCGCTGCCGAGCGTCATCCGCTGCACGGCCCCGGCGGGCAGCGGTCCCGGCGCGCCGCCGACGTCGTCCTGGTGACGGAAGGAGCCCTCGACCACATAGGTGAGGCCCTCGATGTCCTTGTGCGGGTGCATCGGCCAGATCGCGCCGGGCACGAGCCGATCGTCGTTGAACACCCGGAGCGTGCCGAACCGCATGTACGCCGGGTCATGGTAGGTGTCGAACGAGAAGTGCCAGCGCGCACGGAACCACCCGCCGTCCACGTCGGAGATCTCTGCGTCGCGCCGGATCGTGATCGTCATCGTTCCGCGGGCCGAGGCCCGCGTCTCAGAGCTGGATGACCGGGCAGGTGAGGGTGCGGGTGATGCCGTCGAGCTCCTGCATCGGCATGACCGTGCCCTTGGCCAGTCCGTCGAGGTCGTCCGCCTCCGCGCGGGCGACGACGTCGTAGGGGCCGGTCACCGGGTCGACGGCGACGACGCCGTCGATGCCACTGACCTGCTGCGTCACCTGCGCAGCTTTCCCGACCTCGGTCTGGATGAGGATGTAGGCGCTGACCATCAGTAGCTCCCCCTTCGGCAGTTGCTCCCCCCTTGGCAGAGCCCCCTCACTTCGCGTCGTCGTCCTTGGTCGCGAGGAACTCCTTCGCCTTGTCGACGAGCTCCGTTGCGGACTCCTTGGCCTTCTCCATCGCCGGGCCGGCCTTCTCGACCATCGTCCCCGCCACTTCCTTCGCCTTGTCCACCACCGGACCGGCCTTCTCGGCGACGGTCCCCGCGACTTCCTTGGCCTTCTCCATCGCGGGACCTGCCTTCTCGGCGACGGTCTCAGCGACCTCCTTCGCTTTGTCCACGAGGCCGGCGATCGGCTGCTCGTCGGAACCGTTCGGGCTGTTCGTCATCGGTTCACACCTCCCGGTTGGGGTCCGGCCGTGGGATCGGCCGGTGGGGCTCCGGAGCGCTCATCGTGTCACGACGGAGTGCTTCGCTGCAAAGCGCGCAGGTCAGATGCGTCAGAGCCGGCCGGGCTCGGGGGCGACCGCGTCCCCGGTCGGAAGCGGCTCCCGCAGAGGGGTATCGAGCGGGGGGATCCGGAGGGCGACCAGTGCCGCGACGCCCCCGAGGAGAGCGAGGACCGCGGAGCCGATGAAGAGCGTCGTGGAGCCGAGCCGCCCGTAGACGACGCCGCCCAGCCCGGCTCCGATGATCGGACCGATCCCGAAGCCGACCATCGCGCCGATCGAGTTGCCCGTCGAGTAGAGCGTGGAGGGCAGCAGCTTGCCGACGACGAGGATCGAGGTGGTGAAGAGCAACGAGAATCCGGCACCCTCGAAGACGGCGAGCAGCGACACGACCGTGCGACTCTCGACGAGACCCCACAGCAGGAACCCGACCGCGTAGACCAGGCATCCGAGGGCGTACACCTTGCGCAGACCCAGACGGCGATGCAGTCGCGAGGCGAGCCGCATCACCCCCACCTCCGTCAGCCCACCCAGGGCGGTGCCGACGCCGATCAGCAGCGGCTCCTCGATCTTCAGGCCGACGAAGTTCCAGGCGCCGTTGAAGCCCGTCCACACGAGCAGCGTCGCGACGAGGAAGCCCCACATCCTCGGTGCCGTCCGGAAGACCGCGCCGACCGCTCCCAACCGGCCGTGCTCCGCGGGCTCCTTCGGACGGTCCGGACGCACCGCGATCGTGGTCCAGACGAGCATCACCGCGCCCGCGCCGGCGTACAAGGGGAGGGCGAGGGACACGCCGTAGAGGTCGAGCAACCAACCGAACGCGAGGCACCCCGCGGCGTACGAGAGGCTCTCCCATCCACGGATGCGGCCGTAATCTGCCATCCGCTCTTCGCCGAGCTGGACCAACGCGAGCGCGTCGATGTTCGGCCCCGACGCGGCCATGGCCAGCGCGATCCCGACGGCACCGAACGCGACCCCGACGAGCGAATCGAGCACCGACGCCACGATCGCGAACGCGACCATCCCCACGAGTCCCAGCTGCAGCGCCCGCCGGCGACCGATCCGCGTGTCGGCGACATGTCCCCAGATCGGCATCGCCACGATCCGCACCGCCGCCATCGCTCCGAGGAGGAATCCGATCTGGCTCGGGTCGAAACCTCGCCCGGCGAAGTAGATCGAGAGGAACGGGAAGAACGACGCGACGATCAGTCCGAACGTGAGGAACAGGCCGAGGACGGCGGCCGCGGGCGAGATGTCCGCGCCCGTCGGTCTCTTCATGCGGCGGAGTGTAGCGAGGGCCCCGGACGTGCCTGCCGACGTGAGGCATGCCGGTCCTAGATGGTCTTCGCGAAGATCAGTACGTCGAGATCGGACCCCTGGCGGAGCGGTCGCCGCTCGCCGGTGTCCGCGAACCCGCACGCTTCGTAGAAGCCTCGGGCGCTTCGGTTCTTCTCGGCGACGGAGAGCACGAGGCGGCCGCATCCCCGGCCGCGGGCCCAGGCGACGACCGCATCGACGAGCGCGCGTCCGACGCCCGCTCCGCGGGCGTCGGGCGCGACCCACATCGCGTACAGGTGCGCCACGCCGGGTTCGGCCTCGAACTCCGCGCTCGTCGCCGTTCCCACGAGCGCTCCCGTCGGCTCCCGACCCGCCAACGCGACGGCGGTCCCGCCCCGCCATCGTCCTGCGATCCAGTCCCGCCACGCGGGTTCGGAGTGCGAGGACTCCTCGCCGAAAGTCGAGCCGAACGCGTCGGGACTCTCGAGCAACGACCGGAGCCGGATCTCGCGGAAGGCAACCCAGTCGTCCTCGACGAACGGCTCGACCCGGACAGGGCTAGAGGAGGTGGACGTCTGCCTGCCTCGCGAGCGCGGCGGCGCGCGACGGGTCGATCCGGGCGGCGCCCGCGAGCTCGGCGTTGGCCGCTCCCGCCCCGAGCGCCACGCGGAGCGCGTCCTCCCAATCGTTCCCCCGTTCGAGCGCGGTGATCAGCCCGGCGAGGAACGCGTCGCCGCTTCCCACGGGGTAGCGGCCGCGGACGTAGAGGACCCCTTCGTAGAGCGTGCCGTCCGGCGCTGCCAGCATCACGCCCTCGGCTCCCCGCGTGACGATGCCGGCATGTCCGTCGCCACCCGCCATGTCGCGGATCTTCGAGGCCGCCGCGAGGGAGTCGTCCCGGCGCGCCGTCGGCACGCCGAGGAGCTCTCCCGCCTCCGCGACGTTCACCTTCACGATGTCGGGCTCCGCGGTGAGGGCGAGACGCAAGCGTTCCCCCTCGGAATCCAACGCGACGCGGACCCCGCCGCGGCGCGCTTCCTCGACCAGGTCCCGATAGCCCTCGTCGGGCGCGCCCCGCGGCAAGGAGCCCGAGATCGTGAGCCAGCTGCCGCGTTCCCATCGCATCGCGGCGGCGTGCGTGAGCTCGACCCACGCGGCGTCCGGCGCGACGGCGCCGTGCTCATAGAACTCGGTCAGTCCGGCGGTCTCGCGGTCGGCGACCGACAGCGAGGACCGGCTCTCCCCGTGCGTCCAGACGAACTGACCCTCAACACCCTCCGCGGCGAGCGATTCCTGCAACCACCGACCCGTGTGTCCCCGGAGCAGAGCGACCGCGCACACGTCGGCACCGAGCGACCGCGCCGCCCGTGCGACGTTCAACCCTTTCCCACCCGCGACCTGCACGAACCCGGACGGCCGGTGGATGTCGCCTTTGACCAATCGTTCGACCTCGAAGAGCCGATCGACGGACGGGTTCGCGGCGAGACAGACGATCATCGACCTACGATAGACGCATGCCCCGCATCGTTCTGGTCGAGGGCGACATCACGGAGCAGCACGTCGATGCCATCGTGAACGCAGCGAACGCGACGTTGCTCGGCGGCGGCGGCGTCGACGGCGCGATCCATCGCCGCGGCGGCCCCTCGATCCTCGAGGCATGCCGGCGGATCCGCTCGACCGAGTGGCCGGATGGTCTCCCCACCGGTCGTGCGGTGGCGACGACCGGCGGCGATCTGCCGGCTCGGTGGGTGATCCACACGGTCGGTCCGGTCTACGAGCGTGAGGAGGATCCCGTGACGCTCCTATCGAGCTGTCATACGGAGTCGCTCCGCATCGCCGACGAGCTCGAGGCCGCCCGCATCGCGTTCCCGGCGATCTCGACGGGGGTCTACGGCTACCCGATCGACGAGGCGGCGCGCGTCGCGGTGGAGGCGGTGCGAACGGTCGATACGTCCGTGCGCGAGGTGCGCTTCGTGCTGTTCGATGCGATCGCGCTTGCGGCGTTCGAACGTGCGATGACCGGCTGAACCGTTCTCCGGCCCACTGCTAGCATCGGTTCGATGGCAGATCTCAGCACGGTCGAGGGTGTCCACGAGTCGCTCGACGACATCCAGCTGGTGGACTGTCGCGAGCAGTACGAGTGGGACGCGGGCAGGATCACGGGCGCCCTCCACATCCCGCTGAACGATGTGATGTCCGGGGTCGGAGCCGATGTCCTCGACCTCGCGCAGCCCGTCGCCGTCATCTGCCGGAGCGGCAACCGGAGCGAGCTCGCCTCGATGATGCTGCAGGCGCGCGGCTACGACGCCACCAACGTCGAGGGTGGGATGGAGGCCTGGGCGGCTGCGGGCTACGACTTCTCCGCGCCCGACGGCTCCCCCGGCCGCGTGGCCTGAGATCGCCAGCGCCGGTAGACGGGCTCGCTTCCCTCGCCCTCGTAGGTGGTCCCCACGGCCTCCTCCACGGACATCGCATAGAACGCGAGCGGATACGTCGCGTCGTGAACGAACCGCTGCACGGCCGGATGCGTATCACCGATCTGCTCCATCCAGCCCCGCACCATGAACTCGCCACCCACACCGTCCGGGTTGTCCATCGGCGAGTGGAGCGCGTAGCGACCGTCGCGGAGGACCTCGTCGACCTTGGGGCTGTGGCCTCGGAACCGAACGAGCAACAGGCCGACGGCGATCCAGGGCTCCACCGGATGGACCCGAGGCGATCCATCGGTGCGGAGCGTCGCGTGGAAGCAGACCTGCCCGTCGAGCCGTTCCTTCCCGAACGCGGCCAGCTCCGGCTCGGCGAGCTCGAACTCGGCCCAGGTCGCCATCCCCGCCTACCCTAACGAGGTGGCGGATCTGGACACGGCGCGACGGGAGCTCGAGGAAGCGCTGGGTCCGGACGAGGTGCTCTCGGACCCCTTGGCGCTCCGCCTGTACGCACGCGATGCATCGATGGTCGAGGGCGCGGCCGGACTCGTGGTCTTCCCTCGCTCCACCGACCACGTCGCCGCGTGCGTCCGCGCGGCCGTGAGGCACGACCTCGCGGTGGTCCCTCGAGGGAGCGGCACCGGGCTCGCGGGCGCGTCTACGCCGATCGGCGATGCCCTCGTGGTGGTCACGTCGAAGATGCATCGCATCCTCGAGATCAGGCCCGAGGACCGACTCGCGTGGGTCGAGCCCGGCGTGTTCAACCTCGATCTCGGCGTCGCTCTCCGCGGTACGGGGTTCACGTACATGCCGGACCCGTCCTCGCAGCAGGTGTCGTCGATCGGCGGCAACGTGGGGACGAACGCCGGCGGCCCGCACTGCCTCGCGTACGGCGTCACGTCCGCGCACGTCCTGGCGCTCGACGTCGTGCTCGGGGACGGGACCGTGACGCGGCTCGGCTCCGAGGGCCCGGAGGCGGCCGGCTACGACCTCCGTGGCGTTGTCGTCGGCTCCGAGGGCACGGTCGGACTCGTCGCGGCGGCCTGCGTCCGCCTGACGCCGGAGCCACCGGCGATCACGACGATGCTGCTGGACTTCGCCACGGTCGAGGACTGCGCGGCGACGGTGTCCGACATCATCGCGCGCGGCGTGGTGCCCGCGGCGTTGGAGATGATGGATCAAGGGATCGTCCGCGCCGTGGAATCGTTCGCCCACGCCGGGTACCCGACGGACGCTGCGGCCGTGCTGCTCGTCGAGGTGGACGGCATCCGCGCCGGTGTGGATGCGGAGGAGCGGGAGGTCGGAGCCGCCGCGCGGGACCACGCGGTGGGCACGATCCGGGTAGCGGAGTCGCCCGAGGAGCGCGCGCTCCTGTGGAAGGGGCGGAAGTCGGCGTTCGGCGCCATCGCGCAGATCGCGCCGCACTACCACCTCCACGATTGCGTCGTACCGCGCACGAAGCTCGTCGAGGTCCTCACCGGCGTCTACGCGATCTGCCGTCGCGAGGCCATCACCGTCACGAACGTGTTCCACGCCGGCGACGGGAACCTGCATCCGCTGCTCTCCTTCGACAGGAGCGAGCCGGGAGTACTGGAGCGCGTGCTGCGGACCTCGGAGGAGATCGTGCGCCTCTGCGTGGATGCGGGTGGCTCGCTCTCCGGCGAGCACGGGATCGGCCTCGAGAAGCGCGACTTCATGCCGCTCGTGTTCACCGAGGACGACCTCGCGGCGCAGGCGTGCGTGCGGAGCGCATTCGACCCCTCGGGCCGGATGAACCCGCAGAAGGTGCTGCCCGACGGCGCGCGGTGCGGAGACTTCGCGGTGGCTGCTGCCGGAGGCGATGCCGTCGGGGTGCGCGATGCGGCGAGGAACCTCCCGGAGGGCTCGTGGATCTGATCAACCCCTCCACGAAGGAGGAGGTCATCGGCGCGCTCCGCTCCGCGAGCGAGCGACGGTCGCGGGTGTCGATCGTGGGTGGGCGGACGCACACCGACAAGGGGAACCGATCTGAGGCCGATGAGGAGCTCGCGATGGCCGGGCTCGATCGGGTGATCTCGCATGACCCCGAGGAGATGCTCGCCGTCGTGGAATCCGGCATCGGCGTCGGCGCGCTCCGGCAGGTGCTCGCCGAGGGCGGACAGGAATGGCCGTCGGATGCGCCCGACGACGCCACGGTCGGCGGCACGATCGCGGCGGCCGCGTCCTCACCCCGCCGGCTCCGGATGGGTCCACTCCGCGACAGCGTCGTGGAGCTGGAGCTCGTCACGGGAGACGGACGCCTCGTGCGGAGCGGCGCGCGGACCGTCAAGAGCGTGCAGGGCTACGACCTCCACCGGCTCGCGACGGGATCCCTCGGCACGCTTGGCGCGATCGTGCAGGTCGCGGTGAAGGTGCGGCCTCTCCCGAAGGCGCGGCGGCTCGGGGTCTCGGCGACAGGCGGTCTGGACACGGGCCGAAGGCTGCTCGACGCCGTCCCCCTTCCGTCCTCCGTGGTGGCGACGCCGGATCGGATCGAGATCGCGCTGGAGGGATGGCCCGAGGAGATCGAGGAGCAGACGGAGACGATCCGCGGGGCTGCCGGTGACGTGGAGATCCACGAGGGAGCCACGGTCCTGGGGCCCGAAGCGATGGCGGCGCCGATCGTGGCGGAGGTCGCCGTCGCCCCGTCCAGGCTCGATGCCGTCCTCGGCGGGCAGGACGACTGGCGCGCCCTGATGGGCGTCGGGATCGCCTGGGTCGGGCTCCCCGACGGCGATCGCCTCGCGTCGCTCCGGGCGCATGTCGCGGAAGCCGGAGGCATCGCACCCGTGATCCGCGGCCCCGGCGGCCTGGGCGACGCGCCGGTCGCCGCGCTCGAGGTCCATCGTCGGCTCAAGGCCGCGTTCGACCCCGCCGGCATCCTTTCCCCAGGCCGCTTCTGGAGCGACCTCTAGATGGGGGGCAGCGAGCCTTCGCACATCCGGTCGCCGCCATACGTACGCATCAGACAAGCTGGCACACCGGATCCATCCGATCGAGCCAGCGTCGAGATGTTCATCGCTCGCTTTCGGAACGAGACGCGTGGGGAAGCGATCGGCCCCGGTGGAGTATCGGACCCTGCCTCGCGCCCGCGATGCGTGACCCGTCCCAATCTCCGGGCGATCCATGCCCTCCTCGCCTGGCCAGCCTCCGCCCGCTCTCGGGAACGAACCGTCCGGGGCGGGGGTACGTACGTAGATCCACTGAGCCTTTCAAGCAGGGAAGAGCCCTCAGCCAAGCAGGGAAGAGCCCTCGCGTGGTGACGCTACCCCGCGCGCGGGTGCAGCCCGCGCAAGCGCTCGCCCGCCACTTCCAGCGTCTCGAGCTTCTTGCAGAACGCGAAACGGACCAGGTGCGCGCCGAGCTCCGGGCGCGAGAAGAAGGACGAGCCCGGCACCACCGCGACGCCGACGTCCTCGACCATGTGCCGGGCGAACCGGACGTCGTCCGGGAACCCGAAGCCCGAGATGTCCGCCATCACGTAGTACGCGCCCGCGGGCGGCTCGACCTTGAACCCCGTCTCGCGGAGGGTCTCGATCCACAGGTCCCGTCGCTCGCGGTACTCATCCGCGGTCTGCCGGTAGTACTCCTCGGGGAGGCCGAGGGCGGCCTCACCGGCCTCCTGGAGCGGCGCCGGCGCCGCGACCGTCAGGAAGTCGTGGACGGACCTGATGCCGCGGGAGAGCGGCGCCGGCGCCACCACCCACCCCACGCGCCAGCCCGTGACGGAGTACGTCTTCGACAGCGCGCTGATCGTCACCGTCCGGTCCTCGAGTCCCGGCACCGCGCCGGGCGGCACGTGCACGGCGCCGTCGTACAGGATGTGCTCGTAGATCTCGTCCGTGAACACCACCACGCCCCATCGCTGGCAGAGCCCGGCGATCACGCCGAGCTCCTCCCGTGTGAACACCTTGCCCGTGGGGTTGTTCGGCGTGTTGATCACGATCCCCCGGGTGCGCCCGTTGAACGCCCCCGCGAGCTCGGCCTCGTCGAACGTCCAGTCGGGCGCGTGCAGGGTGACGGTGCGCGGCACGGCGCCCGAGATGATCGTGTCCGGCCCGTAGTTCTCGTAGAAGGGCTCGAAGACCACGACCTCGTCGCCGGGATCGAGGACGCCGAGCATCGACGCGATCATCGCCTCCGTCGACCCGCACGTAACGGTGATGTCGCGCTCCGGGTCGACCCAGTCCATCCCGTAGCGCTCCCGGTAGTTCCGGGCGAGCGCCCGCCGGAACCCCTCGGCGCCCCACGTGATCGGGTATTGGTTCACGTCGTCGGCGATCGCCTGTCGAGCGGCCTCCTTGACCTCCTCCGGCGCTGCGAAGTCGGGGAACCCCTGCGACAGGTTGATGGCGTCGTGCAGCATCGCCAGGCGGGTCATCTCGCGGATCACGGACTCCGTGAACGCGACGGCCTTCTGTGAGGGACGGATGTCTCCGGACATCGGCCGGGAGCGTACACGCGAGGCGGCCGCGGGGTGGCTCCGGCGGGATCAGGAGCCGGCGGTGATCCGATACACGCCGCCGCTGAGCGACATCGCGTAGAGCTCACCGTCCGCGTCCTCGCCGAACGAGCTGAGGTTCTCGACGACGGGCCCGAGGACGCGGTGTCCGGTCACCCGGCCGTTCTCGACGCCGAGCGCCTCGATCTCGCCGATGCACAGGTCCCCGAAGAGGTACGCGCCGTACAGCGCGGGGATCGACTCACCCCGGTAGACGTATCCGCCGATCACGGTGCACCCGCCCTCGGCGTGTGAGTACTCGTGGATCGGAGCCATGCCGTCCGGGAGCTCGTCGCCGAAGAACGGATGGTTCCCTTCGAGGATGTTCCACCCGTAGTTCTCGCCACCCTCCGACCGGGCGCGCTGGACGTCGACCTCCTCCCAATCGGTCTGGCCGACGTCCCCGATCCAGAGATCTCCGGTCAGTCGATCGAACGAGTACCGCCACGGGTTGCGGAGCCCGTACGCCCAGATCGCCGGTCGCGCGTTGGCCCGCCCGACGAACGGGTTGTCCGCTGGGATGCGGAAAGGAGCTTCGCCCGAGAGCTGCGGGTCGATCCGGAGCATCTTGCCGAGCAGCGTGGAGAGCGACTGCCCGTTGCCGAGCGGATCGCCCCCGCTCCCTCCGTCACCGAGACCGACGTACAGGAAGCCGTCGGGACCGAACACGAGGTTGCCGCCGTTGTGGTTCGAGTACGGCTGCTCCACCACGAGGATGTCGCGCCGTGTGGCCGGATCAGCCCGATCGCCTCGCATCGCGAACCCCGTGACGTGGGTGTCGCCGTTCGTGTCCGTGTAATTCACGTAGAGCTCGCGGCCTCCCGGCGCGAAGGCCAACCCGAGGAGCCCCTGTTCGCCGCCGAGCGACACGTCGTCGGAGAGATCGACGACGGGCACCTTGTCGACGGTCCGCGCGGCGCGGATCGCCACGACCTTGCCGGTCTTCTGCGCCACGTAGAGCGCGGAGTCACCCTCCCGGACCGCCATCGCCAGCGGCTGCTCGAGCATCGCCACCTGCTCGAGACGGATCCGCACGGCGGCCAGGTTCGCCGGGGCGGGCGACGGATCGGACGGCGGTGGAGTCGAGGAGGACGTGGGAAGGGGTGACGAGGCGTTGGGCGGTTCGGGCGCGTCGGATCCACCTTCGCACGCAACGCCCGAAACGAACGCCAGGATCGCGAGGCACCAAGTGAAGCGGCTCGAAGGAGTCACTTCACGATGGTACGAACCTCAATGCGTAACGGTTCCCTGCACCCGGCGTCTGCGGGAAACCGCGATCGCGGCCGCGACCACGACCAGCAGGCCGATCACCCAAGCGGTCGGCGCCCACGATGTCGGGGTCACTGCCACCGGCACGACTTGGGGCTCCAGCGCGTCCTGCGATGACTCCGCGGGGATCACCGGGCCGGCGTTCGTGGTGACCGCGTACGCGCCACCGTCCGGCTTGCCGTTCCCGACGACGACGGCCCCGATCATGCCGGGATGGTAGGTGCAGACGTACGGGTAGACGCCCGAGTTCACGAACCGGTAGCTGACCTCGCCACCGCCTCGCACCTTGCCGTAGCCACCCCAGGCGGCGTTGGCCCCGAGAACGACGTGGGGGAAGTCGTCTCTGTTCACCCACGTCACCGTCTCGCCCTCCGGGACGCGCAGGATCGTGGGCCCGAAGCAGAAGTTGCGGATGTTGACCGCCGCGCCGTCGTCGTCGGTCACCGCGCGGCCACACCCGCCGCCACCGCTCGCGTGAACGACCTCTGGTGTGACACCCACGAGGAGCATCATCCCCACGGTCATCAGCATCACCCGACGGATCGCGTGTGTCCGCATCGACCTCTCCTCCTTCGGTCCGTATCAGCAAGACCGGAGGAGGAGCGCGGAAGTTCCTTCTGCTCATCTGCCGGTGAGCGAGAAATGCATGTAGTCCTTCAGGGTGTGCCAGTGGCCGCCCCAGTCCCATCCGATCGCCGCGAACGAGCGGACGACGATGTCCCCTTCGTGGATCATGCCCATGCGCTGGAGTGACCGATCCTTGAACTGCTGGGCGATGCGCCGGAGTGTGCTCCCGTCCGAGCGCACGTAGGGGTTCTGCAGCGGGTTGATGTCGATCGCCCAGCCGTAGGAATGCTGGGACAGCGTGGTGCTGTCCGTGGCAGGCCGGCAATTGAACGACGCCGTCACGCTCCGGCGGCTCTTGTTCCAGTAGTCCTCCCGGGTGATCGGCCGGTCCTTCGCCGCGAGTTCGATCGTCCTGGATCCGGAACCTCGCGCGGAACAGCCGCTGGAAGACCCAGAGCACGTCCCTCGCCACGCGCTCGTGGAGGACGAGGGGGCCGGTCCCGACGCCGCCGCGGAAGTTCCAGTAGCTCACGTGGACCACGCGGAGGTCGTGGATCGCCACCGGGCAGCCCGGGGTCCAATTCCTCCCGATCAGCACGTCCCGGAGGGTGGGCCCGATCCGGAAGACGCCTCCCTCGAAGCGCGGGCGGCTTCGTTCCGTCGCCGGATCAGACGTCTCCTCGCCCCCGGTATCGCCGCTCGCGCTGGGAGCCGGACTCTCGCTCGCACGCTCGTCGGTGGACGGCTCGGTGGGGTCGCCGGCGACCGTCTGGGAGCATGCTGCCGCGAGCACGACGGAAAGGCCGATCGACGCCGCCGCGAACCGCTTCACGCAACCCATCCTCCCATCGCGGCCGTCCCGGCTCCGAACCTGTATACGTGGAGAGAGGAGTCGAGTCCGCCACGCTGACGAGGATCGTGATCGAGCACGTGTCGCCCGCCGTCGACGGCGGGCTCTTTGCCGCGAAGACCTCGGTCGGCGACGTCGTGCCGATCGAGGCGGACGTGTTCACCGACGGGCACGACCTGCCGGCTGCGCGCGTCCTGATCCGCCACGACGATGCCGACTGGAGCGAGGCGCCGATGGTTCCCCTCGGGAACGATCACTGGCGGTCCGAACTCGTGATCGGTGAGCCGGGCACGTACCGCTTCCGCATCGAGGGCTGGATCGATACCTGGGCGACGTGGCGGTCCGACCTCGAGAAGCGCCGTGCCGCCGGTCAGGACGTCGCCGTCGAGCTCAAGGAAGGGGCGGCGCTCGTGGGCGGTGCGGCTCGGCGCGCTCGCGCCGCGGCAGCCGACGCCGACGCCGATCGGCTCAAAGAGGCTGCGTCGGTCATTCGCCGCAAGGACACGGCCGCGGGGACGACGCTCGCTCTGTCCGACGGCCTCGATGCGTTGATGTCCTCGCATCCCGATCGACGCCGCGGGGCGGCCGCCTCACAGGAACTCGAGATCCTCGCCGCCCGCGAACGGGCACGGCACGGTGCCTGGTACGAACTCTTCCCGCGCTCGGCGTCTCCCGATCCCGCGCGGCACGGCACGCTCCGCGACGTCGCCGGGCTCGTGCCCGACATCGCCGAGCTCGGGTTCGACGTGCTGTACCTGCCGCCGATCCACCCGATCGGACGCACGAGCCGCAAGGGCCCGAACAACACATCGGCGGCCGGACCCGAGGATCCGGGAAGTCCGTGGGCGATCGGATCGGAGGCCGGTGGGCACACCGCGATCCATCCGGAGCTCGGAACGTTCGACGATCTCGAACACCTGCTCGCGGAGCTGAAGCGCCACGAGATGGAGCTCGCCCTCGACCTCGCGTTCCAGTGTTCGCCGGATCACCCGTGGGTCACGCAGCATCCGGAGTGGTTCCGCCATCGCGCAGACGGCACGATCCGCTTCGCGGAGAACCCCCCGAAGAAGTACGAGGACATCTACCCGATCGATTTCGAGACGAAGGATCGGGAGGGGCTCTGGCGCGCGCTCCTCGATGTCGTGCTGTTCTGGGTCGATCGGGGCGTCCCGATCTTCCGCGTGGACAATCCGCACACGAAGCCCTTCGCGTTCTGGGAGTGGCTGCTCGCCCAGGTGAAACGGGACCATCCGGACGTCCTGTTCCTGTCGGAGGCGTTCACCCGTCCGCGGGTGATGCAGCATCTGGCCAAGATCGGCTTCGATCAGTCGTACACGTACTTCGCGTGGAGACGGACGAAGGATGAGCTGACCCAGTACCTGATCGAGCTCACGCAGGGACCCGTCAGAGACTTCCTGCGACCGAACCTGTGGCCGAACACGCCGGACATCCTCACGGATCAGTTGCAGGAGGGAGGACCCCCAGCGTTCCGGCTGCGCCTCCTCCTGGCAGCGACCCTCGGTGCGAACTACGGGATCTACGGACCCGCCTTCGAGCACATGGAGGGAGAGCCAAGGGAGTCCGGCTCCGAGGAGTACCTCCATTCCGAGAAGTACGAGATCCGTCCCCGAGCCCCTGCCGCCGGTGCCTTGCGCGAGCTGATCGCCCGCGTCAACCTGATCCGCCGCGAGCATCCGGCCCTGCAGCACGACCGCACGCTCCGGTTCCACCCGGTGGACGGCGACCAGCTGCTCGCCTACAGCAAGACGCTCCCCGACGGGAAGGACCCCGTGGTCGTCGTGGTGAACCTCGATCCCGTGCATCCGCGATCCGGCTGGGTGGACCTGCGGATGCCGGAGCTCGGGATGGCGTGGGACGCGCCCTTCACCGCGCGCGACCTCCTCGGGGGCGAGACGTTCTCGTGGACCGGCGCACGGAACTTCGTCGAGCTCCATCCCGGGCATCAGCCGGGTCACGTCCTCGCGATCGAACCCGACGAGGGCCGGACGCCGTGACGCCTCGCGTGCCAACGACCGCGGAGCCGTCGGCATCCGAGACCCCCGCCTCCACCACGGCGACCGATCCCACGACCGGACGCGCGAAAGATCTGGCCTCTCTCGGTGCACCGTCGCGCTGGTACCAGGACGCCGTGATCTACGAGCTCCACGTGCGCGCCTACCAGGACAGCAACGCCGACGGTGTGGGCGACCTGGCCGGGCTCGTACAGCGCCTCGACCACATCCGGGACCTGGGCGCGACCGCCGTATGGCTCCTGCCGTTCTACCCGTCGCCGCTCAAGGACGACGGCTACGACATCTCGGCGTACAAGGCGATCCATCCCGCCTACGGCACGATGCGCGACTTCCGGACGTTCCTGAAGGAGGCACACCGACGCGACCTGCGGGTGATCACCGAGGTCGTGATGAACCACACCTCGGACGAGCACCCGTGGTTCCAGCGGGCCCGCTCGGCGAAGCCGAACTCCTGGCAACGCAACTTCTACGTCTGGGCCGACACGCCGGAGGGGTACCCCGACGCGCGCGTGATCTTCAGCGACTTCGAGTCGTCGAACTGGGCGTGGGACCAGGTGGCCGGTCAGTACTACTGGCATCGCTTCTACTCCCATCAGCCGGATCTCAACTTCGACGAGTCGCGCGTGCGCGCGGCGATGTTCGACGTCGTCGACTTCTGGCTGGGGCTCGGTGTGGACGGGCTGCGGCTGGATGCCATCCCCTACTTGTTCGAGCGGGAGGGCACGAACGGCGAGAACCTCCCGGAGACCATGCAGTTCCTGTCGGATCTGCGGCGCCACGTCGACGCCTCGTTCGAGGATCGGATGCTGCTCGCGGAAGCCAACCAGTGGCCGGAGGACGCCGTCGCGTACTTCGGGAACGGAGACCGTTGCCACATGGCGTTCCACTTCCCGCTGATGCCGCGGATGTTCATGGCGAACCGGATGGAGGATCGGTTCCCGCTGATCGACATCCTGAACCAGACGCCCCCGATCCCGGAGAGCGGACAATGGGCGACGTTCCTGCGCAACCACGACGAGCTCACGCTCGAGATGGTCACCGACGAGGAGCGCGATTACATGTACCGGGTCTATGCCGGCGACCCGCAGGCGCGGGTGAACCTGGGGATCCGTCGGCGCCTCGCCCCGCTCCTCGGCAACGACCGGCGCCGGATCGAGCTGATGAACGCGCTGCTGTTCTCGCTGCCCGGCACACCGGTCATCTACTACGGCGACGAGATCGGGATGGGCGACAACATCTACCTCGGCGATCGCAACGGCGTGCGGACGCCGATGCAATGGAACCAGGACCGGAACGCGGGATTCTCCGCCGCCAACCCGCAGCGCCTGTACCTCCCCCTGGTCGCGGACCCGGAGCATCACCCCTCTGCCGTCAACGTCGAGGCGCAACAGAACAACCCGACGTCACTCCTGTGGTGGATGCGTCGACTGATCGGCGCGGCGAGGCGCTCTCCCTCGCTCTCGCGCGGCGACATCGAGTTCCTCTATCCGGAGAACCGGAAGGTGGTCTCGTTCCTCCGCACGTTCGGCGAGGACCGCACGCTGGTCGTGGCGAACCTGTCGCGGAGCGCGCAGTTCGTGGAACTGGACCTGTCGCGCTTCGATGGCCAGGTCCCGGTCGAGCTCTTCGGCCCGACCCACTTCCCACGGATCGGCCAGCTCCCCTACTTCATCACCCTGGGACCGTACGGCTACTTCTGGTTCCGGCTCCAGCCGGACGAGCGCGAGGAGGAGATCCTCTCTTCACCCGTTCCCACCCTGACCTCGTCCGCGTCCTGGGACGCGGTGCTCGACCCTCCCGCGCGGGGCGCTCTCGAGCGATCCCTCCCCCGCTTCCTCGTCCGACAGCGCTGGTTCGGAGCGAAAGGGAGGCGGGTGTCCACCGTGACGATCGCGGACACGATCCGCGTCCAAGGCAGCGATGGCCAGGGCGTGATCGCGCTCGTAGACGTGGCGTTCACCGAAGGAGAGCCGGCGACCTACGCCCTCCCACTGGCCGGCAGGCGGGAGGGTGACGACATCGGCCCCGAATACGTGGTGGCGCGGGTCGAGGCGGCCGACGGCGTCTGGCTGGTCGTCGACGGGCTGCGGGATGCAGCCTTCGCCGGCGCCCTGTTGGAGATGATCGAGCGCCGGCGCGTCGCGCGCGGCCAGCGACGCCGGATCGCCGGAACGCGTGCCGAGGGCTTCATCCGGCTCCGCGGGACCGGCGCGCTCGAGCCCCAGGTCAGCTGGGGGGAGCAGAGCAACACCTCCGTGACGTTCGAGGACCGTCTCGTGATGAAGCTGTTCCGTCGACTCGAGGAGGGCATCAACCCGGAGCTCGAGGTCGGCCGATTCCTGACCGACCGCACGGTCTTCCGACACGCGGCGCCCGCGGCCGGCGCGATCGAGATGCCCGACGAAGGCAAGGGATCCACGATCGCGATCCTGCAGGGCTACGTCCAGAACGAGGGCGACGCGTGGGCCTACGCGCTCGATGCCGTCCGGGAGTCGTTCGAGCGAGCCCTGGCCCTCCCTGCCGACCAGCCGGTCCCCCGCGTGGAGCGCTCGGTGATGGACATGGTGGGCGAGCTGCCGTCCCTGCTCACCTACGACCTGATCGGGCCGTTCCTCGGATCGGCGTGGCTACTAGGTCGGCGGACCGCTCAGCTGCATCTCGCGCTCGGATCGCGGCCCGACGATCCCGTGTTCGCGCCCGAGCCGGTCACGCGGATGTACCAACGCTCGATGTACCAATCGATGCGCTCCCAGGCGGTGGCGACGCTCCGCCGCCTCAGCCAGCACCAGGTCGGGCCCGAGGTCGAAGAGCTGCTCGCTCGCGAGGACGAGCTCCTCTCTCGGTACGCGGTGATCACGGGAGAGCGGATCAGCGGCCAGCGCACCCGGATCCACGGAGACTTCCACCTCGGCCAGGTCCTGTGGACGGGTCGCGATTTCATCATCATCGACTTCGAGGGTGAGCCCGCCCGACCGATCAGCGAACGGCGGATCAAGCGCTCCCCGCTCCGGGACGTGGCCGGGATGCTCCGTTCCTTCGACTACGCGACGCGCACGGCGATGCGCTGGCCGTGGGTCCAGGATCTCTCGCAGGAGGAGAAGAGCTCGCTCGCCGACTGGGCGCAGGCATGGACCCACTGGGTCTCCGCCACGTACCTCGATCACTACTTCGACGTCGTGGGCGACAGTCCGCTCCTGCCGGAGACCGAGGAGGAGACCCGGAGGTTGCTGCACGCGCAGCTGCTCGACAAGGCGGTATACGAGGTCGGCTACGAACTCGACAACCGCCCCGACTGGCTCCCGGTGCCGGTGCGGGGCCTCCTCGATCTGCTGGACGAGGGCCCGTGACCGACGACCGCCGGTCGTTGCGGGAGCTCGCTCGTCTCTACGACGTCCAGGAGAGCTACCGGAACGTGCACGGGAAGCGCGTGCACGCGAGCGTGGACAGCATGATCGCCGTGCTCGGGGCGATGGGCGCCCCGATCGCGTCGCTCCGGGATGCGCCGGCGGCGCTCCGAGCCCGCCGGGAGGAGCTCGCCCGCCGGCGGATCGAGCCGGTGATCGTCGCATGGGGCGGACGGGTGCGCCAGGTCGACGTGCGCGTCCCGGCGTCGGGCTCCGAGCGTCCGCTCCGCTTCGGGCTCGCCCCCGAAGGCGAGGAGCCCGACCGATGGGACGGAGCCACGCCGACGGTGACAGGTGCCGAGGAGGCGGGATCCGTCCCCGCGCGCATCGAGATCGGCCGCACGCTTCCCGCAGGACGGCACACCCTCTGGCTCGACGCCGAGGGGTCGATGGTTCCGGCGCTCATCCTGTCGGCGCCGAGGAAGTGTCCGCGGCCGTCCGGCCGGTGGTGGGGGGTCTTCGCTCCGCTCTACGCGCTCCGCGCCGAGGACGACTGGGGGGTGGGCAGCTTCTCCGACCTCGGCGACCTACGGCGTTGGGTCGAAGGCTTGGGCGGGTCGGTGACGGCGACCCTCCCGCTGTTCGCCCAGTTCCTCGACGAGTCGATGCTCGAGCCGAGCCCCTACTCGCCCGCGAGCCGCCTGTTCTGGAACGAGACCTACATCGACGTCACCCGGGCACCGGGCCTCGAGGCGTCCCACGCAGCCCGTGAGGCGTTGGACGATCCGGCCCTCCGCGAACGGATCGCGAGGCTGCGCAAGGCCGACCTCTCTGATCATCCGGCCGTGGCGGCGGCGAAGCGGACGATCCTCGATCCCCTCGCGCAGCAGGCGTTCGGAGGGACGCCTCCCACCGGTCTCGCCGAGTTCGCGCGGAACCCGCGCGCCGCCGACTACGCGCGGTTCCGTGCCGAGGTGGAACGGCGCGGGTCGTGGTGGGGCGCCTGGCCCGACGCGGAGCGGAACGGCTCCCTCCCCGGGGACGCGCTCGAGGACGATCGCGCGCGCTACCACCTGTACGTCCAGTGGGTGGCGACGCAGCAGCTGGCCGAGGCCGCCGACGGGGCCGGAGCCGCCGGCGGCGGCCTCATGCTCGATCTCCCGATCGGCGTGAACGGCGCCGGCTACGACGTCTGGCGCGAACGATCCTCGTTCGCGCCCGACGTCGCCGCCGGCGCCCCCCCGGACGCGTTCTGGTCGCAAGGACAGGATTGGGGCGCGCCCCCACCGCATCCGCACGCGGCACGCGAGGCCGGCTACCGGTACCACGACGAGATGTTCCGGACGTTGTTCCGCTACGCCGCGATCGCGCGGATCGACCACGTGATCGGGCTCCATCGCCTCTACTGGGTCCCGCGCGGCGCCGGAGCCAAGGAGGGCGTCTACGTCCGTTACCGGGCTCAGGAGTGGTACGCGCTCCTCTCGATCGCGGCGAACGAGGCGCAGGCGGTGGTGGTCGGCGAGGATCTCGGAACGGTCCCGGGAAGCGTTCGCCCGGCGATGCGAGCCCACGGGATCCTCCGGACCTACGTCGCGCAGCGTGAGGCCGGCAGCGGGGGGCTCCCCGAGCCGCCGGCAGAAAGCGTCGCAGCGTTGAATACCCACGACATGCCGACGTGGGCGGGCTTCTGGCGGGGAGCCGACGTGCCGCTCCGCGAGGAGCTCGGACTGATCGACCGGACGCAGGCCGAGGAGATCCTCCTCGCCCGGCGGAACGTCCGCGAGGCGCTGCCCGCGTCGCTCCCCGGCAGCGGGCTCCGAACCGACCTCGACGGCGAGAACCCGCGAGCCTCCCTGGAGGCGTCGTTGGAACGCCTGGCCGCGAGCAGGGCCGCGATCATCACGACCTCGCTCGGCGATCTCCTCCTGGAGCCCGATCCGCAGAACGTGCCGGGCACCGGCCCCGAACGACCCAACTGGCGTCGACGCTACCCGTGGACCCTCGAGGAACTGCAACACCGGCCGGAGGTCACGCCGCTGCTGGAGAGGATCGACCGGATCCGCGGCGATGGATCCGGCGGGAGCGGAGGACCGTGACGCGCACGACCACCCCCCACGAGCTGACCACCGACGATCTCTACCTGTTCGCCGAGGGGACACACGGCCGCCTGGCCGACAAGCTCGGCGCCCACCCCTACGCCGGAGGCACCTCGTTCGCCGTCTGGGCACCGAACGCGGAGCACGTGTCCGTGATCGGGGACTTCAACGGCTGGGACGCCGGCGCGGATCCGCTCTCCCCGGTCCGATCCTCCGGGATCTGGTCCGGCGCCGTCGATGGCGCCGGGACGGGTCACGGCTACAAGTTCCACATCCGCTCGCGGCACGGCGGATACCGCGTCGACAAGGCCGACCCGTTCGCGTTCCATTCGGAGCTGCCGCCCCGGACCGGCTCGATCGTGTGGGACCTCGCCTATGACTGGGGCGATGCGGACTGGCTCGGGGCGCGAGGCGAGCAGAACGCCCTCACCTCGCCGATGTCGATCTACGAGGTCCACGCGGGCTCGTGGCGTCGAGGGCCCGATGGGGGCTGGCTGGGCTACCGGGATCTGGCGCACCAGCTCGCCGACCACGCGATCGACCTCGGCTTCACCCACGTGGAGCTGCTCCCCGTCATGGAGCATCCGTTCTCCGGCTCGTGGGGTTACCAGACGACGGGGTACTTCGCGCCGACGTCGAGATTCGGCACGCCGCAGGATCTGATGTTCCTCGTGGATCATCTCCATCGGCGCGGGCTCGGCGTGATCCTCGACTGGGTGCCATCGCATTTCCCGTCGGACGAGCACGGGCTGGCGTTCTTCGACGGCACGCACCTCTACGAGCACGCCGATCCGCGCCGCGGCTATCACCCCGACTGGCACACGCTGATCTTCAACTACGGCCGCGACGAGGTACGGAGCTTCCTGCTCTCGAGCGCGGATCACTGGCTCCGGACGTACCACGCCGACGGGCTCCGGGTGGACGCGGTCGCCTCGATGCTCTATCTCGACTACTCCCGCGACGCGGGCGAGTGGCTCCCCAACGTCCACGGCGGCCGCGAGAACCTCGAGGCCGTGTCCTTCCTCCGCCGGCTGAACGAGGACGTCTACCGCGAGCACCCGGGAGCGCACACGTTCGCTGAGGAATCCACCGCGTGGCCGATGGTGTCGCGCCCCACGGACGTCGGCGGCCTCGGATTCGGGTTCAAGTGGGACATGGGCTGGATGCACGACACGCTGCAACACCTCCGGCGCGAGCCGATCCACCGTCGCTACCACCACGGCGAGCTCACGTTCCGGCAGGTCTACGCCTACTCCGAGAACTTCGTGCTTCCGCTGTCGCACGACGAGGTCGTTCACGGCAAGGGCTCGCTCCTCGGCAAGATGCCCGGGGACGACTGGCAACGGTTCGCCAACCTGCGGCTCCTGCTCGGCTCCCTGTGGGCGCAGCCCGGCAAGAAGCTCCTGTTCATGGGCGGCGAGCTCGGCCAGGGAGCCGAGTGGGACCACGATGCGAGCGTCGCATGGCACCTGCGCGACGATCCCGCGCACGAGGGCATCGTCCGTTGGGTGCGCGACCTGAACGCCCTGCATCGGTCGGACCCCGCTTTGCATGCGCTCGACGTGGATCCTCTCGGCTTCGAGTGGATCGACGCAGCCGACGCCGAAGGGGGAACGCTCTGCTTCCTCCGGCGCGGTGAAGATCCTCGCGACGTCGTGGTCGTCGCGATCAACCTCACGCCGATGCCGCACGAGCGATTCCGGATCGGCCTGCCGGAGGGTGGAGTGTGGCGAGAGGCGCTGAACAGCGACGCGGACATCTACGGCGGATCGGGGGCCGGGAACCTCGGCCGTGTGGAGGCGGAACCGACGCCCTGGCACGATCGATCCCACAGCGCGCAGATCGTGCTCCCGCCCCTGGCATGCCTCTTCTTCCGGCCCGTCGCCGACGGCCTCGAGGGGTCGCAGGCCTCGTGACGATCCGGGTCTGGCCGGGCTCGCCCTATCCCCAGGGTGCCACCTGGGACGGGGAAGGGGTCAACTTCTCGCTGTTCTCCGAGCACGCGACCGGCGTCGATCTCTGCCTGTTCGAGCGGCCCGATGACGCGGTGGAAGCCGAGCGGATCCCGCTCACGAACCGCACGGACCTGCTGTGGCACGCGTACCTGCCGGACGTGCGACCGGGGCGCCTGTACGGCTACCGCGTGCACGGACCGTACGAGCCGCGGGAGGGCCACCGGTTCAATCCGAACAAGCTCCTCCTCGATCCGTACGCGAGAGCGATCAGCGGACCGGTGCGGTGGCACGACGCGGTCTACGGCTACGAGATCGGCCACGCGGATGAGGACGTCTCCTTCGACGCGCGCGACAGCGCGGGTTCGATGCCGAAGTGCGTGGTGATCGACCGGGCGTTCACCTGGGGAGAGGACCGTCGGCCGGAGACGCCGTGGAACCGGACGGTCGTCTACGAGACGCACGTGCGGGGCATGACGAAGACCCACCCCTCGATCCCGCCGGAGATCCGAGGTACGTACCTGGCGCTCGCGCACGACCCCCTGGTGGAGCACCTGCTCTCGCTCGGCGTGACCGCGGTCGAGCTCCTCCCCGTCCACCAGTTCGTCGACGACCGGCACCTCGTCGAGCGCGGCCTCGCGAACTACTGGGGCTACAACTCGATCGGGTTCTTCGCTCCGCACCACGCCTACGCGACCCGATCCGTCGGGCAGCAGGTCTACGAGTTCAAGTCGATGGTCAAGACGTTGCACCGAGCCGGCATCGAGGTGATCCTCGACGTCGTCTACAACCACACGGCCGAGGGGAACCACCTCGGCCCGACGCTCTCTCTCCGGGGCATCGACAACAAGGCCTTCTACCGGCTCTCTCCCGACGATCCGCGGTACTACATCGATTTCTCGGGGACGGGCAACAGCCTCAACATGCTCCATCCACGCGCGATCCAGCTGATCATGGACAGCCTCCGCCACTGGGTGCTGGAGATGCACGTGGACGGGTTCCGATTCGATCTGGCGCCGGTCCTCGCTCGCGAGCTCTACGAGGTGAACCGCCTGGGGACCTTCTTCGACATCATCCAGCAGGACCCGGTGCTCTCGCAGGTGAAGCTGATCGCGGAGCCGTGGGATGTCGGTCCCGGCGGCTATCAGGTGGGCAACTTCCCCGTGGGATGGGCGGAGTGGAACGGGAAGTATCGGGACTGCGTGCGGCGGTTCTGGCGCGGAGACCCCGGGCAGCTCCCGGAGCTCGCGTTCCGGCTCTCCGGATCGAGCGACCTCTACGAGGCGAGCGGCAGGAACACCTACGCCTCGGTCAACTTCGTCACGGCGCACGACGGGTTCACCCTGCAGGACCTGGTCACCTACGAGTCGAAGCACAACGAGGCGAACGGCGAGGGCAACGAGGACGGGTCTGACGAGAACTTCTCCGCCAACTGGGGGGTGGAGGGGCCGTCGGATCAGCCGGAAGTCGTGAAGCTGCGCGAGCGGATGAAGCGGAACCTGATCGCCACGTTGATCTTCTCCCAGGGTGTCCGGATGCTCCTCGGAGGCGACGAGATCTCCCGGACGCAGGGTGGCAACAACAACGCGTACGGCCAGGACAACGAGACCAGCTGGTTCGACTGGGAGCACCGCGACAAGGCGATGTTGAACTTCACGAGGTCGGCCCTGCAGATCTTCCGATCGAACCCGGTGCTCCGGCGTCGTTCGTTCTTCAGCGGGACGTTCGACGGAGGCGGCCGCAAGGACGTGATGTGGGTGCGGCCCGACGGGGAGGAGATGACCGACGAGGACTGGGCGGACGCGGAGAACCGGGTCCTCGGGATGCTGATCCCTGGACGGGCCACGGATGAGCGAGACGATCGCGGGCGACGGATCCGCGGCGACACCGTCCTCCTCCTGCTGAACGGCGGGACCCGTTCGAAGAAGGTCACCCTCCCCCGCTTCGAAGGGGGCGGCGTCTGGCACGAGATCCTCCAGACGGCGAACCCCGGTCAGACGCGGGTGATCCGGCGCGAGGCCCTGAACCTGGTCGCGCACTCGCTGATGCTGCTGCGGTTCGAGGGCGCGGAGCGGTCGTCAGATCGGTAGGGCCTGCGAGCGCGAGAGCCCCGGGGGCGCGGTCCGGTCCGGGCGAGCTCTAGGCCTGGAGCACCTCGCGTGCCCTCTCGTTGTCGTTGGTCACGAGTGCCACCCGGTCACGCGTGGCCAGGTAGGCGACCGAGACGTTGATCCCCGCCGTCCCTACCTTGCCGGCGAGCCGTCCCAGCGTGCCCGGCTTGCCCGCCTCCTCGGCGGTCAGGTCGATCACGACCGCGTCGGCCTCGCCCTCGACCTTGATGTCGGCGAGGATCAGAGCGTTCTGCGCGACCATCGCGTTGTCGACGAGCACGTGCACGATCCCGACGCCGTCGCTCGTCGTCGCGCTGATCCCCTCGATCGTGACGCCCGCGTCCCCCAGCGCCTCACCCATGTGCGCGAGCTGGCCCGCGCGATCGTCCAGCAGGACGGTCAGGTCCGTCGCCATCAGGTCATCCCCCCTCGTCCGACCGCTTCCCGGCCGATCATCGTGTACTACATCCCGAGTGCGGCCAGCGCCTTCGCGTTGTCGTCTGTCACGGCGACGGCGCGATCGTTCGTCGCGAGATAGACGGCCCGCATGTTGACCCCGGCGTCCGCCACCGCGCGCGCCATCTTGCCCAACGTCCCCGGCGTACGCACGTCCCCGGGGATCGCGCTCACGATCGCCTCGGCCTCGCTCTCGACGTTGAGACCGGCGCCCTCGAGGGCGGCGCGAGCCGCGGCCCCGTCCTCGACCAGGACATGGATCACCCCTCGATCCCCGAGACCGACGCCGCACAGCCCTTCGATGTTGATCCCAGCGTTGCCGAGAGCCTCACCCACGTCGGCCAACCCACCGGGCTGATCCGCCACGCTGACCGCTAGATCCGTCGCCATCGCTGGCCCCCTCTCGCTTTCCACCTCTTGCTCGCCTTCCCTGGGGGGTCTACGCCCGCGGGTGGGCAGACGTCAAGTCGGCTGCGCCTCAGGGCTTGCCATCCTCGGCTTCCGGGACGAGGATCGGTGCATGTTCTGCCCGCGATGCGGCGTCGCGGCGGCCGAGGAGCATCGGTTCTGCGCCTCGTGCGGGGCGACCCTCCCCTCCGGCGACACGCGTTCCGGCGGTCCGAAGGTCACCAGGCTCTACCTCGGGATCCAGACCAGCGAGGGTGACCCGCCCGGTCCCGTCCTGCGGGTCAGCAGGTATCTCGAGGATCACGAGTTCTCGGCGCCAGAGGGAACGATCACCGTTCCCGGAGACCACGCTCGCATCTCGATCTGGCACATCGATCGCCCGGTCGCAGCGATCAGCCTCACCGGGTCGGACGCCGAGGACCTCGGCCGCTTCTTGAGCGATCCGGAGCCGTCGGCGTGGCCTCGCGAGGACGCCGAGAAGGATCTCTCGACCTGAACGGGGTGCCCCGAACCCGCCATCTCGGCGACCGACCGGTCGCCCGAGGTGGCGTTATCAGCCAACGCCGTCGGGCGGCGGCTCCACCTCCGGGTCGGGGGCGGGCACCTCCTCCGGCGGATCGATCACCTGGGTACGCGGGGCGGCGATCTCGATCTCGAGGGCGAGCAGGGCGGGATCCTCCTCACCTCGAGCGTCTACCGCGTAGAGATCGATGGTCTCGCCACACCCACCGGCCGAGACGAGCAGCGTCGTCCGGTCGATCCACCCCAGCGCCTCCGTGGGCCGACCCTCGTCGGGGAGCGCGATGGTCGTCTCCCCTCGGTCGAGGATGAGCGCCTCGTGCTCCTCGCATGCCCCACCCTGTGTCACGGCCGACCTCGGTCCGGCCGGGGCGAGCCTCAGCCCATCGGTCACCGTTCCCTCGGTGCCCCGCCACGCCGTGCCGAACCCGGTGCGGGTGTCGAGCTGCATGAAATGGAGCTCGGGGTAGCCTTCCGCGTGCTGGGCGGTCCACCAGAGGGTCTGTCCGTCCGGGGAGAACGCGAGAGACGTGAACGTCGTTCCGCGCTTGGAGAAGATCAGCCGCTCCGGATCTTCGCCCTCGTTCGTCGACAGCCAGATCTCCTGCCCCTCGTCGGTCTCCACCACGAACGAGAGCGCCAGACCGCTGGGGTGATAGGCGACCTCGAGATAGCTGCCGGCCGGCAGCGCATCCAGCCTGATCAGGCGGCCGTCATCGATGAACCGCTTGCGCGGGTTGCCTTTGCCGTCGGCGAACGCCACGGCGAGACCGATCGGGTGTCCCCAGTCGAAGGCGCCCACCGTCGTCTGGATCGCGGGGAGGTCGGGCGCGTCGCCACCCACGCCACGGACCTCGAGGCCGCCGAGCAGGACGCGATCGCCCTGCGGCCCCCACGCGAAGGGACCGGCATCGTCGACGGGGAACAGGCAAGACAGCTCGGCCGTGTCGGGGTCGAGCGCCCACGCGCGGCCGTCGGCGACGAACGCGACGGTCTGGGACGCGACGACCGCGCCCTCGCATCCGTCGGGGAGCGGCGTGCCGTCGGCGAGCCGCGCCCCGGTGGGAACCACCGACGGAGAGTCAGATGGCGTCGAGGGAACCGACGGGGACGGTGAGCCGTCGTCGGCCGGCGGATCCGTGCAGGCGCCCGCCACCAGCACCGATAGCAGGGCGAATCGGATCCATCGCATCTCGCTCTCGACGGTACACCCGGTCCGGGGCACGGGCGAGAGGCGTCCGGCTAGAGGTCCCCTCGCAGTCCCCAGAGCTCGGGGAAGAAGCGCTTGTCGAGGGTCGACCGAAGGTAGGCGACTCCCGACGAACCCCCAGTGCCCCGCTTCGCGCCGATCTCACGCTCGACCATCAGCACGTGCAGCGATCGCCACCGAGCGACGTTCTCGTCGTGATCGAGCAAGGCCTCCGAGACGGCGAACAGCTCACCCTGCGCGCGGGCCATCGCCACGAGTGATCCGGTTCGTCGTGCCTCGTCGTCGGCCGGCATGGGATGCCCATGCGCCTCGAGGAGCGAGCAGAACCCGTCCCAGAGTGTCGGCTCTTCCAGGCGTCGCTCGAGCCGGCGCAGTTCCTCGGGCGAGGTGGCCAGATCCTGCAGGAACCCGGGGTCCTTCAGTCCGCTGATGAACTCGAGCTCCCGGAACTGCGCCGACTGGAACCCAGAAGCCGGGGCGAGGTGGTCGCGGAACGCCAGGAAGTCCTGCGGTGACATCGTCTCCAGAACCTCGATGTGCTCGATCAGCACCCGCTCGATCGCGTGGACGCGGGTGAGGTAGTGACGGGCTCGCTCCGTGTCGCGGGCGAAGAACCGATCGCGGACGGACTCGAGCTCGAAGAGCATCTGCCTGAACCAGAGCTCGTACGCCTGATGCACGACGATGAACAGCAGCTCGTCGTGGACGGGCGGGTCCGAGGAGAGCTGTTGGAGCGACAGGAGCTCCGGAAGCTTCAGATATCCGGCGTAGGTCAGGAGGTCCGCGTCGGCCCGGCTCGTCCGACCGAAACGTCGCTGTTGCCTGTCGCTCATCGGGTCCGAGCTTACGGTCGGATGAGGCCGGGGGTATCGGTCCACGAGAGGAAGCCATATCCTTGTCGGGCCTCGCGGAGGAAGGCGACGCTGGACGACATCGAACGGACCGAGGAACGGGTCGGGCGTCCGGATCCCGAGACGCTCTCTTCGGTCGAGGCCGGCCTTCCCTCCTCCGCGTTCGTCTCCGCGGATGGCGATGGCACCGCGGACGCAGCGGACGAGCAGGACCTACCCGACGCGGAGGAGATCCTCGCGCTCGTCACCGTGGGAGCGGCCGACGGCATCACGATCCAGGACCCGCAGGGTCGGCTCGTGTACGCGAACCTCGCCGCGGCGCGGCTGTCCGGCTACGACAGCGTCGAGGCCTTCCTCGGAGCCGAGCCGACGGAGCGTCTCGCGCATTGGCAGATCCTGACGGAGGACGGCCATCCCTTCCCCGTGGAAGATCTTCCGGGCAGGCGCGTCCTCGTCGGTGAGGCGGAAGCCGAGGCGGTCCTCCGCGTCCGCGACCGACGGGACGAACGAGAGTTCTGGTCCCTCGTGAAAGCGACCGCGACGTTCGACGACCACGGACGCGTCCGGTACGCGATCAACGTGTTCCGCGAGATCACGGGCCAGAAGGAAGCCGAGCGCGCCGCCCAGCGGCAGGCGATCCAGATGTCTCATCTGTATGCGATCACGGCCGCCCTCTCGGGCACCACGGACGTCACCGTGATCGCGGAGACGCTCGCCGACCAGACCCTGACCGCGTTCGGGGCCGTGCGGGGAGCGGTCGTCCTTCGCTCGGAGGATGAGGACACCCTCGAGACCGTCGCGTGGCGCGGGCACCACGCCGCTGCGATCGAGCGCTGGCGGCGGTTCCCGCTCGATGACACGAGCCCGATCGGGCAGGCCGTGCTGCGGAACGAGCCCGTCGTGATGGTCGACGCCGACGACTGGCTGTCGCGGTTCTCGGGCCTCGCTCGGGAAGAGATCCCGGCGGCGGCGGCCTCGATCCCGCTCGACGTCGGCGGCCGCGCGATCGGCGGCCTCACCCTCAGCTTCGATCGGCCCCGCGAGTTCACGCCCGACGACATCGGCTTCATGCTCGGGGCGGCCCGCCAGGGAGCCCAGGCCCTCGAGCGGGCCCGATCGGACGAGGTCCGGCGCCTCGCGGAGGAGCGACTCTCGCTCCTGGCGCGGGCCGGCGGTCTCCTCGCCCAGTCCCTGGACTATCCGACGACCCTCACCGCCGTCGTCGACCTCGTCGTTCCTCGATTCGCCGACTGGGCGACGGTCGAGCTCCTCGAGCCGAACGGGTCGATCAGCACGCTGGCGGTCGCGCACGTGGATCCCGAGAAGATCGCGATGGCGAAGGAGTTCCGCCGACACCGACCGCCGGACCTGTCGGCGCCGACCGGCCTCGGGCACGTGATCGCCACGGGCGAGCCGGAGATGGTGCCGGAGATCACCGAGGAGATGATCGCGGCGATCGACGACCCCGACGTGGAGCGGCTCATCCGCGAGCTGCAGCTGCGGTCGGCGATGATCGTGCCGCTCTCGGCGCGGGGCCGGACCCTGGGAGCGATGACGTACGTCTGGGCCGAGTCGGGCAGGACGTATTCGTCCGCCGATCTCGCCCTCGCGCAGACCCTCGCTGCTCGCGTCGCGCTCGTGATCGACAACGCCCGTCTGTACCGGGACCGCGACCACATCGCCCGGACGCTCCAGCACAGCCTCCTGCCGCCCGACCCGCCCACGATCGAGGGGTTGGATCTCGCCGCCTCCTACCGACCGGCGGGTGAAGGGATCGAAGCCGGTGGGGACTTCTACGACGCGTTCGACATCGGCGAGGGCGAGTGGACGGTCGCCCTCGGCGACGTGGTCGGGAAGGGTCCGGACGCGGCGGCGCTGATGGGCATGGTGCGACACACGATCCGTGCGGCGGCGATCCGTGAGCGCGCCCCGGCGCGAGTGCTCGCCACCGTGAACGCGGCCGTCGGCAGGCAGACGACCGACGAGCAGTTCTGCACCGCGGTCGCCGCGCGCCTCCGGCCGCAGGGAGGACAGGTCATGGCCTGGATCTGTGTGGCGGGTCACCCCGCGCCGGTGATCCTCCGCGCCGATGGTTCGCTCCAGTGGATCGAGGCAACGGGTGCACTCCTCGGGGTCCTCGACGACGCCCAGCTCTCCGACCAGGAGATCCGGCTCTCCCCCGGCGACACGTTGATCCTCTACACGGACGGCGTGACCGAAGAACGTGGAGACGGTCGGCCGTTCGGAGAGAAGGGACTGGTCGCTGCCCTGTCGGGTGCGGCCGGACAGCCATCATCGGAGATCGTCCGCCGGATCGAGGCCGCGGTGCTCTCGCACGGGTCGGGAGAACCGAGAGACGACATCGCGATCCTCGCCGTCCGCGCGACCGGCTAAGGGCTCACGGCTGCCAGGCGCCGACGGCCGTCCGGAAGGGGGTGACCTCGATGTCGCGCCAGACGCCCTCCGTCACGTACGGGTCGGCCGCGAGCCAGGCATCCACCCCAATGCGGTCCGGGAAGTCGACGAGGAGCATCGATCCGATCATGTCACCTGCGGCGTGGAGGATCGCGCCGCCGACCAGCACGTTCCCGCTGTCCACGAGCGGCCCGATCGATGCGAGATGGGCCGGGCGCGTCCGCTTCCGTCGCTCGAGCGCCTCCTCGTCCGATCCGTCCTTGGCCATCACCAGGAACTGCATCGGTCCCCTTTCGGTCTGGTGAACGAGCCACGCTACCCCTCACCGACCGGTCTCCGACTCACGCAGTTCTGCGAGTCGCTCCGCGACGAGAAGAGCGTGCGGCAGGCGCGCCTCCGCGCCCTCATGCATGAGCGCGACGACGGAGGCGGCGAGAGCCGACCTGAGCGCCGCAGGGTCGACCATGCCGACATGGGCCGCCACCGATCGAGCGAGGCTCTCCGCGGGCAGGTCGTCGTAGCCGCGCGCCTGGGCCGCGGGGAGCCCGTGGAGGAGGCAGGCGAGCGAGAGCGCGTGGTCGCGCACGGCACCGACGTAGTGCTCGGCCTGCCAGACACGGCCCCGCTCGATGCATGCGCGCGCGTGGAGCGCGTAGATGACCCCCCACCCGAAGATCGATCCCGCGACGTGCGGCGTGGCGATGAACAGGTCCCCGGTGACGATTGACGTCGTCCCCTCGCTCGGGGCCGTCTCCCCGAAGACGAGCCGGAAACGAGGCCCCGCGGGGCGGAACTGGGCTGCCGGCGTCATCGAGAGGTCGAACTGCAACGCGTCCGGCAGCAGGAACACCCGGTAGATGGTGGGTTCGCGTTCGAGGTCGACGAGGTGGACCGCCTCGAGCTCGTCGACGAGGGTGCGGGTCCAGTCGTCGAGCACGACCGCGACCGGAACCGGGGCGTCGATGCCGAACGTGAGGTCCAGATCGGAGAACCGATCGGCGTCGTCGACGGCGAGCGAGCCCACGACGGCTCCGGCGACGACGCGCTCGTCCTCCTCCGCGAGCCTGAGCACGCGCCGGCGGAGAGCATCCCGCTCCTCCACCGTGAACACCCAGCGATGCTAGCCCCACATCTGCGTGAAGGACCGGGTCACTGCACGTCGCGGATGCGGACGAACGTGAACCCGACCGCCAGCGTCACGGCCGTGTACCCCAAGATCACGAACAGCGCTCGACTCGGAGTGATGGTGTAGGACGCGAACGGCGCGAACTGGACCTCCATCCTCTCCCAGCTCAGGAACGAGACGAGGTTGTCGCCCAACAGCCATGGGGCCCACCTGGGCCGGAGGCCGCGGATCAGACCTTCGATCACCGCCGTCCACACGAACACCACACCGAGCGCCGCGGCCGTGTGCCGGCCGACCGCGGCGACTGCCACGCCGATCAACGCCGAGAACGTGGCGGCCGCTGCCACTCGGAGCGACGTCGTCAGCACGTCGGACCACCACGCGCCGTCCGTACCGAGCGTGCTCCCCCGCAGGGCCGCGGCGGCAGCGAGCCCGGCCGAGAGGAAGGCCACGATCGCCACGGTCATCATCGCCACACCGGCCGCGACCACGACCACTCGGGCAGCGAACCAGCGCAGTCGCCGCGGTTCCCACGTGAGGATCGTGCTGATCGTCCCCGTTTGCCAGGACACGGCCACGACCGATGCCCCGACCACGAGCGCGAGGATGCTCGTGATCGATGAGACCCCCTCGAGGATGTCCGGAAGATCCACGAGGGCGAGGTGCGAGGGCATGTACTGGGTGGGATCGCCAGCGTTCTCGCGACAGAAATCCTCTTTGGAGATGGGGCCGAAGTTTCCATCGCCGAAGTCCGCGACCAGACACGCTGCGTACTCCCTGCGCGCCTCGGCTCGAGCGGCCGCGATCACGGCATCCGTCGGGGGCGTCGAGTCGAAGGCGGCGATCACCAGCCCAACCGTCGTCGCGAGGAGGGCTCCGACCAGCAGCACGACGACGAGCCGTCTCGACCGGAACCGCAGCAGCTCGGAGGCGATCAGCCGGATCACGCGCCTACCTCGTGGTCGTCTCCGGTGAGCTCCAGGAAGGCCTGTTCGAGGTTGCCCTCGTCGGGCTGGAGGAGCGAGGGGTACAGATCCCGGCCGGCGAGAGCGCGCGCGATCCGCTCTGCTTCCGTGGGCGGAACCGCCGCGCGGAGCAGATCGCCGTCGATGCGGGCCGAGATGCCGGCGTCGTCCAGCGCGCGGCGGCCCGCCTCGGGGTCGGCGACGCGTACGACGACGCCTGCCGTCCGGCCGGAGGACAGGACCTCGTGGACCGAGCCCGTCGCGACGAGACGGCCGCGAGCCACGATCGCGACGCGATCCGCCATCTGTTGGACCTCGGAGAGGATGTGACTCGAGACGAACACCGTCCGGCCCTCCGCCCCGAGCCTTCTCAGAAGACCTCGGACCTCCACGATGCCCGCGGGGTCCAGCCCGTTGGCGGGCTCGTCCAGGATCAGCAGCGCCGGATCCTTCAGCAACGCGGCGGCGATCCCCAGCCGCTGCTTCATGCCGAGCGAGTAGGTCCGCACCATGTCCCCCGCCCGGGCGGCGAGCCCGACGCGGTCGAGGGCGGCGTCGACGGTGCCGTTCGCGATCCCGTCGATCCGGGCGAGGATCTCCAGGTTCCGCCGGCCGCTGAACCGCGGGAACAGGGCCGGTGCCTCGACGATCGAGCCGATCCCTCGGATCACGCCCGGGAGGCCGGTGGGCACGTCCGCGCCGAGGAGCCGCATCGACCCCGCCGAGGCGGACACGAGACCGAGCAGGCAGCGGATCGTCGTGGTCTTCCCCGCGCCGTTCGGGCCGAGGAACCCGAACACCCCTCCCTCGGGAACCTCGAGGTCCAATCCGTCGAGCGCGACCGTCGGCGGCTTCCGCACCCTCCGGTAGCGCTTCCTGAGTCCTTCGACCTCGATCACGGCGGCCATCGGCCGACCGTACCCGAGTTCGCGGGGCCGGCGCGGAAGAGCGTGCGCTTGCTACCGTCCGGCGAACAGCAGGCGCGAAGAGGAGAACCGTTGGATCCGAACCACGAGATCCTGTTCGAACCGGTCCGGATCGGGCCGAAGACGCTCCGGAACCGCTTCTATCAGGTGCCGCATTGCTCCGGCTTCGGGACCGAGAAGCCCTGGACGCAGGCCGCCCATCGCGGCGTCAAGGCCGAGGGCGGGTGGGCCGCCGTCAGCACCGAGTACGCCCCGTTCTCTCCGGACTCCGATGAGGCGCCGTTGATCGCCGCGCGCTTCTGGGACGAGGACGACATGCGAGCCCTGCGGTTGATGACCGATGCCGCCCACGAGCACGGGGCCCTCGCCGGACTCGAGCTGTATCACGGCGGGGCACATATCGCGAACAACCAGACGAGGGTGCCGGCCATCGCGCCGAGTCAGCTCGCCAGCGATCTCGAGGCGCATGTGGTCCCCAAGGAGATGGAGACCGGAGACATCGAGCGCGTGCAGCGAGGATGGGCGGAGGGCGCGGTCCGCGGGCGCGATTGCGGCTTCGACATCGTCTACGTGTACGGGGCGCACGCATACCTCCCGATGCAGTTCCTCTCGCCCTTCTACAACAAGCGGACGGATGGCTACGGCGGAGCCTTGAAGGATCGCGCCCGGTTCTGGCTCGAAACCCTCGAGGCCGTGCGCGACGTGGTGGGCGCCGACTGCGCGATCGCGACCCGGATCGCCGTGGACGCCCTCGGACCTGCCGGCATCCACCTCGATGAAGCGTTGGAGTTCGTCACCTTGGCTGACGACCTCGTCGACCTCTGGGACGTGAACGTCGGCTCGATCGCGTACTGGAGCAAGGACTCCGGGACCTCCCGCTACTTCGACGAGGGCTATCAGCTCGAGTGGACGGGCGGGATCCGCGAGGCGACCGCGAGGCCGATCGTGGGTGTCGGCCGGCTCACGAGCCCCGACCGGATGGCGTCGATCGTCCGGAGCGGCGCGTGGGACCTGATCGGCGCGGCACGACCCTCGATCGCCGATCCGTTCCTGCCGCAGAAGATCGCCGAGGGCCGCACGGACGAGATCCGCGAGTGCACGGGGTCGAACGTTTGCATCATGAAGGTGGACGGCTTCGGCCATCTCGGGTGCATCCAGAACGCGACAGCCGGCGAGGAGCATCGCCGCGGGTGGCACCCGGAGCGTTTCTCGGTCGCCTCGAACGCGGAGAAGGGCGTGCTCGTGGTCGGTGCCGGGCCCGCCGGCATGGAGTGCGCGGTGACCCTGGGCCGTCGCGGGTTCGAAGCGGTGCACATCGTGGAGGCGTCGAGCGAGATCGGCGGTCGGATCCGTTGGGTCCGGCGGCTCCCGACGCTCGGCGACTGGGGGCGGATCGTCGACCATCGGCGCGTGATGATCTCGAAGCTCGGCAACGTGGAGGTCGTCACGGGGCGTCGGCTGTCCGCGGAGGACGTGCGCGACTACGGCGCGCAGATCGTGATCGTCGCGACGGGTTCCCGCTGGTCGGGCGAAGGTGTGCAGTCGTCGACCCACGAGCCGATCGACGGCGCGTCCGCCTCGCTCCCCTACGTCCTCGTGCCCGAGCAGGTGATGGATGGGAAGCGGCCGGCCGGATCGCGGGTCGTCGTCTACGACGCAGAGGGCTACTTCGTCGGACCGGGGATCGCGGAGCTCCTCGCGAAGGAGGGCTTCGCCGTCGACCTGGTCACGTCACTCGACGTCGTCTCACCGATCTCGGATCTGACGCTCGAGGGCCCGATGCTGCGCCAGCACTTGCACGGAGCCGGCGTCACGATGCATCGAGGCGTGACGATCCTCGCGGTCGAACCCGGTCGGGTGTCGGGAGAGGACGAGTTCGAGGAGCCGTGGGCGATGGACACCGACGGCGTCGTGCTCGTCACCCAACAGGTGTCCGACGACGCGTTGTACCGGGAACTCGTCGGCGATCGCTCGACGCTCGAGGCGGCCGGCATCGAGGCCGTCTACCGGATCGGTGACTGCGTGGCGCCGCGGATGATCTCGGAGGCGATCTTCGACGGCCATCGCATGGCGCGGGAGATCGACGGTCCCGATCCCACCGTCGCGCTCGCGTTCGATCGCGAGCGGAACGTGCCCGACATCGACCCCGTCGCGACGAGATGATGGGGACACATGGACACGAAGCCGCTGGGCGCCGATCTCCCCGAGGGCGCACGGTTCATCGGCCCCGAGCCGGGCCGAGCGACGAGCTGGGCGCTCGGTGACGCGCCGACGCAGGCGGACCTGAACGCCTGCGTCGCATGCGGTCTGTGTCTCCCGCACTGCCCGACCTACCGATTGACCGGAGAGGAGTCGGCGTCCCCGCGCGGGCGGATCGCGGCGATGCGGGCGGTGCAGGAGGGCCGCGCGTCGACCGACGAGACGTTCGCCAAGTTCATGGATCTCTGTCTCGTTTGCCGGGCGTGCGAGGACGTCTGTCCGTCGCACGTGCCGTTCGGCCGCATGATGGAGGCGGCGAGGACGCAGATCGAGCCCGACCGGTCGCGCCGGGCACGGTTCCTCCGGTGGCTCGGCCTCGACGTCGTCCTGCCGTCGAGGACGCTCACCCGGCTCGCGGGCGCGCTCGCTCCCTTCGCGCGCCCCTTCCTCCCCCGGCGCATCCGATCGTTGATCCCGCGAGGCGGCCGCGCGTCCGGACGGCTTCCCCGCCTCACGGAACCGGCCGGCCAGGTTCGGGGGACGGTCGCGATCCTGTCCGGCTGCGTCCAGGACCTCTGGTTCCGGCGCGTGAACGTCGCGACGATCCGGGTTCTGGCGAACAACGGCTGGCGTGTCGTCGTCCCGGACGATCAGACCTGCTGCGGTGCGCTGGCCGCGCACAACGGCCACCTCGCGACGGCCCGGAAGCTCGCGCGGAAAAACGCGGCCGCGTTCTCCGGCGTCGACCACGTCGTCGTGAACGCGGCCGGATGCGGCGCCCACATGGCGGGGTACGGCGACCTGGTGGCGGGTGCCGACCTTCCGGTGCGCGACGTGATGCTCTTCCTCCACGAGGAGGGGATCCGCGACATCGCGGGATCGCTCCCCGAGCGCACCGTCGTCGCGTACCACGACGCCTGTCACGCGCTCCGCTCCCAGGGCATCCATCGGCAGCCCCGGGAGCTCCTCGACGAGATCGGCAATCTCGAGCTCGCGGAGATCCCGAACGGCGACCGCTGTTGCGGCGCGGCCGGGATCTACAACGTCACGGAACCGGAGATGTCCGGACGCCTGATGCGGGAGAAGGCCGAAGCGGTCGTCTCGACCGGTGCGACCGTGGTGGCCTCCGCGAACCCCGGCTGCACGATGCAGATCCTCGCCGGCGTGCGCGGGATCGGAGCCACCATCGATGTTGTCCACCCGATCGAGCTCATCGACGCCGCCGAGACAACCCCCTAGGCGGCCACGTTCACCAGCGGGGATCCTCCGCGAGGAGGGCGGCCTCGCCCGTGCACTCGGTGCCGGCGCCGTAGCGCGCGTCCTCCCCGACGCGCAGGTGGAGGTAGAAGCAGGCGCCCGGCCGGGTCTGGACGGCTGCCGCCCACGATTGATCGGACGCGGACACGCTCACGACGTCGAGGCCGAACGACGCCTCGTCCTCCGGAAGGAACGAGAGGTCAGGGACGTCGTCCTCGAGCGATCCGGGGTCCGCCTCTTCGAACGACGCCGTGCGGCTGTAGACGATCTCCGCTGCCGCCTGGGCCCGGCGCAGCGAGTCCTGGGCGTGCCCGATGGAGTTGGCGAGCGGCCGGTTCGCGAGGATCTCGACGATCAGGAACATGCCGCCCACCAGCATCGTCCCCGCGACGACCCAGAATCCCTTGTTCGATCGAGGGATCGGTTCGGGGCCCAACTCTTCGTCGTAGGCGCGGATCAGCTCGTCGTCGGCGGCCATCGCCCAGAGGGTACGAAACCATGCGACGCGTCACGCATGAGCGGGCCATCAGCCGGCGAGGGTGCGCGACAGCTCCGACAGGCTCTCGAGGTTGTGGCCGGACAGGAACACGTCGACCGACGGAAGCGCTGCCGCCATCCCTCGAGCGAGCGGCTCGTAGCGGGGCGACCCTTTCAACGGATTCACCCACACCACCCTGTGCGCGAGCCGCCCCAGGCGCGCCATCTGCGCCCTGAGGAGCTCGGGGTCGCCTCGCTCGAGCCCGTCCGAGCACAGCACCACGACCGCACCGCGGAGGGCCGTGCGCTGGCTCCAGCCGTCCAGCAGTGACTTCAGAGACTCGCCGATCCGGGTCCCGCCCTCCCAGTCGGCGACCGTCCGCCCGATCTCGCGGAGGGCGCGGTCCGGATCCTTGGTGCGGAGCGTGCGGGTGACCCTCGTGAGACGCGTGCCGAAGCAGAACACCTCGACCCGCCGGCCGGCGGCCATCGCGGCGTAACCGAACTGCACGAGCGCTCGCGCGTAGGGCGACATCGAGCCGCTGACGTCGAGGATCAGGATGAGCGGCCGGCCGCGGACCCGGCGGTCGCGCCATGCCCGTTCGAACGGCTCCCCGCGCGTGCGGAGCGACCGACGGAGCGTCCGGCGGACATCGAACCTCGCGCCTTTCGTGGACGGCCGCGTGCGGCGCATCCGCTGCTCCGGGAGCGCCACCGCCAGCGCGCGGATCAGCCCGCCGACCTCCTTTCGCTCCTCCTCGGACAGGTCCGCGAAGGACTTCGATCGCAAGACCTCGACGGCGCTCGCGACGATCCGGATCGCGGCCTCGTCGCCTGACTCTGGCCCCGGCTCCGGCTCGTCCTCGCCGTCTCCGAGACCGTGCCACTCGGCGGCGGTGGTCCCGGCGCGGACCTCCAGATCCGCGGGCGGATCGCCCCAGTCGACCCCCGGTCGCGCCAGCGACGGCAGGTCCAGCTCGATCCTCAGTTCTCCTTCTGGTTTCAACGAGCGGTACCAGTCGTCGAACGCGAGGTCGTACGCGGGCAGGTCTTCCCGGCGTCCGATCATCGAGACACGCCCGGCCCAGTAGAGCGAGGTGCGGTCGGTGAGACCGAGCGCCACCACCGCCCGCAGGAACGTGAGGATCCTGCCGGTTCCCACCGGCAAGCCGCGAGCGCGCAGCTCCCGCCCGAACGCGACCAAGGACGCGAGCGCTTCGACCCCGGCGGGGACCTGCTCAGCCATCGCGGTCGCCGACGACCTCGGCGAGCCGAGGCACCACCAACCCCTGATCCTCGTGATCCTTCACGACGGCACCGAGCGTGTCGCGCGCCGTCTCGGGGCTGAGCCGCTCCGCCCCGAGGAACGCGAGCGCGTTCGCCCAGTCGATCGTTTCGGCCACGCCGGGCAGCTTCGCGAGGTCGAGCGAACGCAGCCGCGCCACCGCCTCCGCCACGTCGCGCGCGAGCGCCCCTCCCACGTGCGGCGCGCGGGCGCGGACGATCTCCACCTCGCGATCCAACCCCGGATGGTCGATCCAGTGGTAGAGGCATCGCCGCTTCAACGCGTCGTGCAGCTCGCGCGTGCGGTTCGACGTCACGACGACCGCGGGTGGCGACTCCGCGGCGACCTTCCCTACCTCGGGGATCGTGACCGCGAACTCCGAGAGGATCTCGAGCAGGAACGCCTCGAACTCGTCGTCGGCCCGATCGAGCTCGTCAACGAGCAGCACGGCCCCGGAGCCGGCGCGGATCGCGGCGAGCAGTGGCCGCTCCACGAGGAACTCGGGACCGAACAGATCCTCGACGTGCCGCTCGGCCTCCGAGGCGTCCAGCGCGCGGACCGCCAGCAGTTGCCGGGCGTAGTTCCACTCGTAGAGCGCCTGGGACGCGTCGATCCCCTCGTAGCACTGCAGCCGGATCAGCCGGCGCCCGAGAAGCTCGGCGAGCACCTTGGCCACCTCGGTCTTCCCGACACCCGCTTCCCCCTCGAGCAACAGTGGCTTGTCCAGCGAGAGGGCGAGATGGATCGCGGTGGCGAGCCCTCGATCCGCGAGATAGGCGTGCGCCCCGAGCATGGCCTGAAGCTCCTCGACGGAGCCCGGGACCTGGCGAGCGTCATCCGACGTGCTCATTGGCACCCAATGCTACGCAGGAGACGGCGGCCCGCGGGTTTCGCCGGTTCGATGCCCACCCTCCCCCGAGCCCGGTTCGACGACACCCCGCCTCCTGCGGTTGAATGGATGCCTTCAGGTCCCCACAGGAGAGGGCGCGGATGGCGGAGATCGTGCTGGACCATGTATCGAAGGTCTACGGCGCGGAGGGGCCGAGCGCCGTGTCCGACCTGAACATCGCGATCGAGGACGGCGAGTTCATCGTCCTGGTCGGACCGTCGGGATGCGGCAAGACCACGGCGCTCCGGATGGTCGCAGGACTCGAATCGATCACCGAGGGCACGATCACGATCGGCGAGCGCGTGGTGAACACCGTGCCGCCGAAGGAGCGGGACATCGCGATGGTGTTCCAGAACTACGCGCTGTACCCGCACATGACCGTGTACGACAACATGGCGTTCGGGCTCAAGCTCCGGAAGCTCGCGAAATCCGAGATCGATCGTCGCGTCCGCGAGGCCGCGAAGATCCTCGGCCTGGATGAGTTCCTCGACCGCAAGCCGAAGGCCCTGTCCGGCGGCCAGCGGCAGCGCGTCGCGATGGGGCGCGCGATCGTCCGTGAGCCGAAGGCGTTCCTGATGGACGAGCCGCTGTCGAACCTCGACGCGAAGCTCCGGGTGCAGATGCGTTCGGAGATCGCCCGCATCCAGCACGAGCTCTCCACCACGACGCTCTACGTCACGCACGACCAGGTCGAGGCGATGACGATGGGAGATCGGGTGGCGGTGATCCGCAAGGGCGTCCTCCAGCAGGTCGATTCTCCCCAGTTCCTGTACGACCATCCGGAGAACCTGTTCGTGGCCGGCTTCATCGGCTCACCCGCGATGAACATGGTCGAGGCGACCCTCGCGCGTTCGAACGGTTCCTCCACGATCGAGTTCGGCGGGTATCGCCTCGCCGTTCCCGACGAGGTGTTCGCATCGCGCCCGGCGCTGAAGGCGTACGAGGGCAAGCAGGTCATCGTGGGCATCCGTCCGGAAGACATGGAGGACGCGTCGCTGGTCCCCGACGCGCCCGCCGATCGACGACTCTCGTCGGGCGTCCTGCTCCGGGAGGCGCTCGGCGCCGACGTGCTCGTGCACTTCATGATCAAAGCTCCCGCCGTCATCACGGAGGACACCAAGGAGCTCGCCGGGGATGTGGGTCAGGAGGCGCTCGAGGCCGCGGAGAAGGGAGCGATCGCCGGTGAGTCGGAGTTCCTCGCGCGGCTGAACCCCAGGACCGAAGCGAAGAAGGGGCAGCCGATCGAGCTCGTGGTCGACGTGAACCGGCTGCACTTCTTCGACCTCGAGAACGGGGAGGGGATCTACGAAGGCAAGACAGAGCCCGGTGAGACCCGTTCGTCGTAGGAGCAGATGGGGAAGTGATCATGGAACGGATCAACGAGAGAGTGAGAGGAGACCGTATGCGAAAGCTTCAGATGCTTGCACTGACCGTGGTGATCGTGTTGATCGCGGCGGCGTGCACCAAGAGTGAGGAGGGCGGCGGCGGAGACAACGAGCAGGCAGAGAACACGGGAACCGTCAACGTCCTGAACGCGATGGAGCCGCACGAAGGCGACGCGGTCCAGGTTGCCGTCGACGACAACATCGGCGAGGTCGACTACGCGGTCGAGATCGAGGCGTCGCCGGACTTCGAGGAGCAGTTCCCGATCAGGGCCGAGGGTGGCACACTGGACGTGGCGCTGGTGCCGCAGCCTGGAACCGTGAAGACGCAGGCCGAGGCGGGGACGCTCGTATCGCTCGAGGATCTGGGGCTCGACGTCGCCCAGCTCGAGGAGACGGTCGGCGAGTACCTCATGTCGTTGGTCGAGTTCGAAGGTGAGCACTGGGGGCTGCCGACCAACGTCAACCTGAAGTCGATGATCTGGTACCCGAAGGACGACTTCGAGGCCGCCGGGTATACCGTGCCGACCACGTGGGAAGAGCTGATGGCTCTGTCCGACGAGATCGCCGGCGACGGTGGGACGCCCTGGTGCGTCGGGTTCGAGTCCGGCAGCGCCACTGGCTGGCCCGCGACGGACTGGATGGAGGACATCATGCTCCGCACGGCGGGGCCTGACGTCTACGACCAGTGGGTGACCCACGAGATCCCGTTCAACGACCCGGCGGTGGTGACCGCGGCCGAGACGTTCGGCGAGGTGATGTTCCACGAGGGCTACGTCCTCGGCGGCGCGGCCGACACGCCGTCGATCGCGTTCGGGGCCTCCCCGCTGCCGATGTTCGACGACCCGCCGAAGTGCTGGCTGCACCGTCAGGCGAGCTTCATCATCGGCGCCGCGCCGTTCCCGGAGGACGCGGAATCCGGCGTGGACTACGACTGGTTCCCGTTCCCGACGATCGACCAGGAAGGCACGCTCCTTGCCGGCGAGTTCGCAGTGGTCGGCACGAACGGGAACCGTCCCGAGGTGGCCGACTTCCTCGAGAAGTTCCTGAGCGAGGAGGTGCAGTGCGCCCAAGGTGCCGAACCAGATTCCTCGCGGGTCTCGCCGAACATCAACGTCAGCCCGGACTGCTACACGAACGAGATCCTGGCCGACTCGGCGGCGGTCCTCACGGAGGCGATCGAGTCCGGTACGGGACGGTTCGACGCGTCGGACCTGATGCCGGGTGAGGTGGGCGCCGGCAGCTTCTGGACCGGGATGGTCCGGTACATGCAGGAGGGACCGGGTTCCCTCCAGTCGGTGCTGGACGAGATCGAGGCGAGCTGGCCGGCGGCGTGACGAGCCGGCTCGCCGGACCCTCTGCGGGGTCCGCTGCACGCACGGGGGAGCGGCCGCAACAGCGGCCGCTCCCCCGGTTTGCGTGAGCGTCGCGTCGCGGGAGAGGATGATGCCTCGTGGAGCGGACCGAGGAACGATCGACGGGTCCTGAGCCTCCGGCGGCCGGAGAGGGGCCACCGGAGGGTGGCGCCCGCGCCTCCCTCGCGCGGATCGTGTCGGTCCTCGTCGGGGCGGCCATCGCCGTCGCCCTGTTCCTGGTGGCGTTCGACTTCCTTCGACAGCCGAACGCGAACCGTGCCGCGGTCGTCATCGTGGCGATCGTGGTGGGCGCCGGCGGCGTCTTCCTGCTCTTCTGGATGATGAACCGCGTGGTCGACCTGCTTTCCGAGCGGTTCCGTGAGATGGTCCGGCCTTACGTGTTCGTGGGACCCGCGCTCGTGATCCTGACCGTGTTCCTCGTATACCCGGTGTTCAACACGATCTTCCTCAGCTTCGAGAACTCCACCTCGACGGAGTTCGTCGGCCTGGACAACTACAGGTTCGTCTTCACCGACGTGAACATGCTGCGGTCGATCCGCAACACTGTGGGATGGTTGGTCCTCGTCCCCCTCGTCGCCGTGAGCATCGGGCTCGCGTTCGCGACGATGGCCGACCGGCTCCGGCGCGGTGAGGCCGTCGCGAAGTCGTTGATCTTCCTGCCGATGGCGATCTCGTTCGCCGGCGCGTCGATCACGTGGCAACTCATCTACAGCTACCGCTCACAGGGCTTCGGCAGCAACATCGGCCTACTGAATGGCATCATGCTCGGGTTGGGTCAGCAGCCCGAGAAATGGCTGGAGCTCCAGCCGTGGAACAACCTCTTCCTCATGGTGATCATGGTCTGGATGCAGACGGGCTTCGCTATGGTCGTGCTGTCCGCCGCGATCAAGGCGATCCCCGACGAGATCATCGAGGCCGCACGGATCGACGGCGCGTCCGAGCTCCAGGTCTTCTGGCGGATCATGGTGCCCACGATCGTCCCGACGATCGTGGTGGTGACCACCTACATGGTCATCAATGCGATGAAGGTCTTCGACATCGTGTTCGTCCAGCCGGCGAACGCGGAGAACAACGGCACGGTCGTGATGGCCGAGCGGATGATCCGATGGTTCTTCCAGCTCAATCACAACGGCCGCGGCGCCGCCGTCGCGGTCGTCCTGTTCCTCGCCGTCATCCCGGTCATGGTCTGGAACATGCGACGGTTCCGTGAACAGGAGGCCATCCGATGAGCGTGCCCACGGATGACGCTCTTCGCCCGATCTCCACCATCCCGATGCCGGAAGAGGCCTCACGCAGCGGGAACGTGGGAGACGTCCGTAAGGGCGGCTGGCTCATCCGCATCACGATCATCGTGATCGTGCTCTTGTGGTCGATCCCGACGCTCGGCGTGCTCATCACGTCCTTCCGCGCGGAGGAGTTCGTGAACACGTCGGGATGGTGGACGTCACTCGCGCACCCGTTCGAGGCGGCCCAGTGGACGGTCGAGAACTACCGGATCGCGATCGAGGGGCAGGGGTTCGGGAGCGCGTTCATGAACAGCCTCGCTATGGCGATCCCCGCCACGGTGATCCCGATCACGATCGCAGCGTTCGCGGCCTACGCCTTCTCCTGGATGGAGTTCCGGGGACGGTACGTGCTGTTCGTCGCCGTAGTGGGGCTCCTCGTCGTCCCTCTCCAGATGGCGCTGATCCCGATCTTGAAGCTGTTCACGCAGGGCCTGACGCTCGGCAACTACATCATCTTCCCGGATCTCGATCTGACTCAGTCCTTCCTGGGTATCTGGCTCGCCCATACGGGGTTCGGTCTCCCCCTCGCCGTGTATCTGCTCCGGAACTACATCGGCTCGCTCCCGTCCTCGATCATCGAGTCTGCGCGGATCGACGGCGCCGACCACTTCACGATCTTCTGGCGCTTGATCATCCCGCTGTCGATCCCCGCCCTCGCGGCGTTCGCGATCTTCCAGTTCATGTGGGTCTGGAACGACCTGCTCGTCGCGTACGTGTTCCTCGGCGGGGCGGGGAGGAACATCGTGCTCCCGGTCGCCCTGCGGAACCTCGTGGGCTCGACGGGCGAGAACTGGCAGATCCTGACGGCCGCGGCGTTCATCTCGATGTCGCTCCCGCTCGTCGTGTTCTTCTCACTCCAGCGGTACTTCGTCCGCGGGCTCACGGCGGGCGCCGTCAAGGGCTGAGGGGTGGTGCGTCGGGCCCGACGGTCCGGGCTCGCCGGTGCCGAGCCCCTCTCACCGCACAAGAAGTGGCGCGCGATCACGCTGGCAACGCTGGTGTTGGCTCCCGCCTTCTGGTCGGTCCTGGCCGGCGTGGTGGCGGTCGGCTCGGACGATCCCCGAGCGCCCGCGCCCGCCCCGCTGGTCGCCTTCGGCCTGGCGCTCATCCCATTCGTGTTCGTCGTGTTGGCGTTCCTCTCCGAGCATCCCCGCGCCCCGGGCGCGGTCGTCCGCGCGATGGTGCTGTCGCTGCTCGTGGGGATCCCGATCTCGGCCATCGCGCCCGATGCCGTGACCGGGTTCGTGGCGGGCCTCGGCGCGGGGGGCATCGCCGCACTCCGAGCCGACGCCATCCACACCTGGAAGGCCAGGGCCGTGGCCGTGGGCGTCGCGACGCTGTTCGTGTTCCTCCTGGTGATGGTGTCCGACATCGCGCTGCTGCTCGCTCCGGCGCTGCCGTTCACGAGCATCGGCATGGCGGACCAACTCGTCGAGCGACGGATGGCGCGACGGGACGCCAACGGACCTTGACGCGGTTCGGCCGGTTCGACGACGTCGCTCGCGAGTACGTCATCACGCGTCCCGACACCCCGCTCCCCTGGATCAACTACCTCGGGAGCGAGGAGTTCTTCGCGATCATCTCGAACTCGGCCGGCGGCTACTCCTTCTTCCGGGACGCGCGGCTCCGGCGCCTCACGCGGTATCGCTACCAGGCGGCGCCGGCCGACACGGGCGCCCGCTTCCTGTATCTCCGTGACGCGGGTACCGGCGCCTTCTGGTCGCCCTCGTGGCAACCGGTCCGGACCGACCTGGAGGACTACCGCTGCCGCCATGGGCTCGGGTACACGGTGATCGGTTCCCGAACCGAGGGGATCGAGACGGAGAGCCTCTACCTCGTTCCCCTCGGAGCGTCGCTCGAGATCTGGCGAACGAGGATCACCAACCACCGCGCCGACACCGCGAGGCTCTCGCTGTTCGGCGCCGTGGAGTTCTGCCTCTGGGATGCCTGGGACGACCAGACGAACTACCAGCGGAACCTCTCGATCGGCGAGGTGCGGGTGCTGGATGGGGTCATCTACCACACGACCGAATATCGAGAGCGACGGAACCACTTCGCCTACTTCGCGTGCTCGGAGGAGGCATCGGGTTTCGACACGCAACGCGAGAAGTTCCTGGGGCCCTACCGCGGCTGGGAACGGCCGGCGGTGGTAGAGGACGGTCGATCGCGGAACTCGATCGCCAACGGCTGGGCGCCCATCGCCTCGCACCAGGTGGAGCTCGAACTGGCGCCGAACGAGACGCGGGAGATCGTCTTCCTGCTCGGCTACGGGGAGAACCCACCGGATGCGAAGTTCGACCCCCCGGGATCAACCAGGCTCGACCGCCGGCCCGTCCTCCCGGTGATCGAGCGCTATCGGCGGGTTGGCGAGATCGACGTGGCGCTCGAGCGCGTACGCGATCGATGGGCCGAGCTCCTCGATGTCGTGCGGGTCACCACCCCCAACGAACATGTCGACCGGATGGTGAACGTGTGGAACCCGTACCAATGCATGGCGACGTTCAACCTGTCCCGGTCCGCCTCGTCGTTCGACACGGGGATCGGACGCGGCATCGGATTCCGCGATTCGAGCCAGGACGTCCTCGGCTTCGTGCACATGGTGCCCGAGCGGGCGCGTGAGCGGATCCTCGACCTGGCGGCGACGCAGCTGCCGACGGGCGGCGCCTACCACCAGTATCAGCCGCTCACGAAGCGAGGGAACGACGCGATCGGGTCGGGGTTCAACGACGACCCGCTCTGGCTGATCCTCGCCGTCGCGTCCTACGTGAAGGAGACCGGCGACCGGCAGATCCTGGACGAGCCGGCCCCGTACGACAACGAGCCCGGGACGGAGACGCCCCTGTACGAACACCTCCAGCGGGCGCTCATGTTCACGACCGACCGGCTCGGTCCCCACGGCCTGCCGTTGATCGGCCGGGCCGATTGGAACGACTGTCTGAACCTGAACGCGTTCTCGGAGGAGCCCGGCGAGTCCTTCCAGACCGTCCCCAACCGGGAGGGCGGCGTGGCCGAATCCGTGTTCATCGCGGGTCAGTTCGTGCTGGCCTCGGAGGAGCTCGCGGCGCTCGCTGAGCTCCTCGGATCGGCGGAGGACGCCGTCCGCTTCCGGAGCGAGCGGGGACGCATGATCCAGGCGATCCGCGAGCACGGCTGGGACGGCGACTGGTTCCGGCGCGCGTACGACTTCTTCGGTCACCCAGTGGGATCGGCCGAGGACGATGAAGGCCGGATCTGGATCGAGCCGCAGGGCATGTGCGTGATGGCAGGCGTCGGGCTGGACGACGGCCGCGCCGCCCGCGCCCTCGACGCGGTGAACCAGCACCTCGCGACGCCGCACGGCCTCGTGCTCCTCGCGCCCGCGTACTCCCGGTACCACATCGAGCTCGGTGAGATCAGCTCCTATCCGCCCGGGTACAAGGAGAACGGCGGGGTGTTCAGCCACACGAACCCGTGGATCGCGATCGCCGAGGCGAGGGTCGGCAACGGCGACCGGGCGTTCGAGCGCTACCTGCGGATCAACCCCTCCGCTCGGGAGGATCTCTCCGACCTCCACCGGTGCGAGCCCTACGTGTACGCGCAGATGATCGCCGGCAAGGAGGCGGCGACACCGGGCGAGGCGAAGAACTCCTGGCTCACGGGCTCGGCGGCGTGGAACTACGTGGCGATCACCCAGTGGATCCTGGGCATCCGTCCCGAGCACGGCGGTCTGCGGATCGATCCATGCCTGCCGGCGGCGTGGGCAGGGTTCGAGGCCACGCGCCGGTTCCGCGGGAGCACGTACCGGATCGCGATCGATAAGCCGGTCGGCGTCACCGGTCGGATCACGTCGTTGGTCGTCGATGGCCGTCAGGTCGATGGGAACGTCGTCGCTCCTGCTCCCGAGGGCGCGGACGTGGCGATCGAGGGCTCGGTCGCCTGATCCGGTGAGCTCTCACCGATCACGGGTCGCTCCCGCGGCGAGCGCCGACACCGCGGAGGCGATGAGCGGGACGAGGAACGCGATCCGCAGCGTGGCCAGGTCGGCGATGAAGCCGACGAGCAAGGGCCCGACGATCGAGCCCGCATAGCCTGCGGTCACCACGAGCGGCAAAGCACTCGCGTGCCCCCGGCGCGGGGTCCGGCCGGCGGTTCGGAACGCGAGGGGAACCAGCGGGCCGAGGCCGAGGCCGACGATCCCGAGCGCGACAACGGACGCGACCGAGCGATGGACGATCAGCATGGCGGCGAGCGCCAGGAACGCGCTCGAGGCGCCGAACCGAGCGACGGCGGGTTGGCCGAAGCGCGCCACGAGCCGATCGCCGCCGAAGCGCGATGATGCCATCCCGGCCGAGAACGCCACGACGCCGAGTCCGGCCGCGCTCGGGTCGGCGCCCACCGACTCGCGGAGGAAGACGGCGCTCCATTCGACCGCGATCCCCTCCACCAGGAAGGATCCCGCCGCGACCAGACACAGAAGGAGGATCCGAGGCGGGCTCGTTCGGGCGCCGTCGGGGTCCTCGCGCTTGCCGACCGAAACCTCCTTCGGAGCATCCTCCGGGTTCGGCAGCCACCGGAGGAACACGGCGCTCACCGCGACGACCAAGGCAGCCGAGATCGGGAGGTGGATCCCGATCGACAGGCCGCCGGCGATGCCCGCGGATGCGAGCGCGGCGCCGACGAACAGGGCCACGCTCCAGGTGCCGTGGATCGCCGACATCACCCGACGTTCGAACCGACGCTCGACGGCGACCGCTTCGATGTTCATCGCCACGTCGATCAGGCCCGCCAAGAGGCCGATACCGAGGAAGAGCAGCGTGAGCAACGCGAGGTTGCCTGCCGTGGGCAGGAGCGCGAACCCGACACCCATCACGGGGATACCGGCGCGGACGACCCGTCGGCCACCCCAACGTCGGATCGCCGGGTCCGCCACCCGGGTCCCTCCCAGTAACCCCATCGCGAACCCTGTCAGGGCGATCCCGAGTCCGGAAGCATCCAATCCCGCCTGGGCCTTGATGCGCGGGACCCACGGCCCCAGGAGGCCGGACAGCACCGCGTGCGCCGCGAACGCAGCCGTGACCCCCACCCGTGCCCGGCGCATCGCGCGCTGGTCCTCCCCGGCGATCGCCATCGAGAGAGTCTGGGCGAGCGGCCGCGAACCAGCACATCCGAGGCCGTTCGCTAGTCTGCCCCCCATGCCCGCGTCCGCTCCCGACGCCGGCGCGTCTCCGTGGTGGCGCGCCGGCGTCCTGTACCAGATCTATCCCCGCTCCTTCGCCGACTCCACCGGGAACGGACACGGCGACCTCCGTGGGGTCATCGCGCATCTCGACCACCTGTCGTGGCTCGGGATCGACGGCATCTGGTTGAGCCCGATCAATCCTTCGCCCGACGCGGACTGGGGATACGACGTGGCGGACTACACGGATGTCGATCCCGACTTCGGGACGCTCGAGGATCTCGATCGATTGGTGAGGGAAGCCGCCGATCGGGGGATCCGCGTGCTGATCGATCTCGTGCCCAACCACACGAGCGACCGGCATCCGTGGTTCGTCGAGGCGCGGTCCAGCCGTTCGTCCGAGCGTCGCGACTGGTACGTGTGGGCCGACGGCGGGCCCGACGGCGCACCCCCCAACAACTGGCGATCGTCCTTCGGTGGTCCCGCGTGGACCTGGGACGAGACGACCGAGCAGTACTACCTCCACAACTTCCTGCCGGAGCAGCCGGACCTCAACTGGTGGAACCCCGGCGTCGCCGACGCGTTCGACGACATCGTGCGGTTCTGGTTCGACCGAGGGATCGCGGGGTTCCGGATCGACGTCGCCCATGCCCTGGTCAAGGATCGATCCCTCCGGGACGACACGCCGGCCCTCGACACGGACCATCCGAGCATCCGCCGCCACGGTCTGCGCTCTGACTTCAGCATGAACCGGCCGGAAGGGCACGATGTGCTCCGGCGGTGGCGGGCGATCGCCGATCGGTACGACCCGCGTCGCGTGCTGCTCGGCGAGACCTGGGTGCTGGACCTCGAGTCGCTGGCGCGCTTCTACGGGAGCGGGGAGGACGAGCTGCATCTCGCCCTCAACGTGCCGTTCGTCTTCTCGACCCCGGGAGCGGAGATGCGGGAGATCGTCGAACGGACCGAGGAGACGCTCCCCACCGGCGCGTGGCCGCTCTGGAACGGCTCCAACCACGACGCCGGTCGGTTCATGACGAGGTGGTGCGACGGCGACGAGCGTCGGGCGCGCGCGGCGCTCGTGATCCTGCTCACGCTGCGCGGCACGCCGTTGCTGTACTACGGGGACGAGATCGGCATGCCGAACGTCGACGTCCTCCGCGACCGACTGAGGGATCCCGTCGGCCGGCGCCATTGGCCGGAGGACCCGGGGCGGGACAAGGGAAGGACGCCGATGCAGTGGACGCGCGAGGGAGGCTTCTCGGACGGCGACGTCGAGCCGTGGCTCCCGATGGGCGAAGCCCGATCCCGCAACGTCGCCGACCAACGCGACGACCCGGCCTCGTTCCTCACGTTCTGCCGGGCTCTGATCGGCGTGCGACGAGATCGAGAGGACCTCCGTTCGGGTTCGTACGAAGGGCTCGGATCACCGGAGGGCGCCTGGGCGTGGCGGCGCGGCTCCGGAACGGTGGTGATCGTGAACCACGGGGACGTGCCGGTGAGGCTCCCGACCCCGTCGGGCACGGTCCTGATCGACACCGAGCGACGACGGGCCGGAGAACGGGTCGAGGACGCGCTCCGGCTCGAATCCTGGGAGGCGCTGATCCTGGACGAGCGGTCGGACTCCTAGCGCCCGTCCGGCCCGGGGCCGGTCGCAGCGACCGGGATCACCGGGATCTTGATCCCCTTCTCCGTGAGCCGCCGGCTGATGCGCTCGCGGAGGAGCCGTTCCACGTCCATCACCTTCGAGGGGCGCGTGTCGGCGACCACACGGAGCACCAGCGCGTCCTGCCCCATCCGCTCGACCCCCAGGACGTTCGGAGCCTCGTGGATCCACTCGGAGAGGGTCCGATCGCCCTCGAGCTCCTTGAAGAGCTCCTCGAGGATGCTCCGCATGTGCTCGACGTCCTCGCCGTAGGCGGCCCGGACGTCCACGATCGCGCGCGCCCACCCCTTCGACCGGTTGCTGGCGACCAGGATGTTGCCGTTGGGCACGAAGTGGAGCGTCCCGTCGAATGCACGCAGAGCGGTGATCCGCAGGCTCAGGCTCTCGACGCGGCCGGCGACCCGACCCGAGGGCGTCTGCACGTCGACGTTGTCGCCGACGCCGAACTGGTTCTCGAGCAGGATGAAGAAGCCGGAGAGCGTGTCTTTCACGAGGCTCTGCGCGCCGAAGCCGAGGGCCACCCCGGCGACGCCCGCGCTGGCGAGCAGCGGAGCGATGTTCCGCCCGAGCTCGCCGAGCGCCATCAGGATCGCCAGCACCCAGATCACGACGATCAGGCCGGTGGACAGCGCTCCGGTCAGCGTGGTCGCCCGCTGCAGGTTCAGCTCCTGGGTGACGCTCGCTGTCCCCTCGAGCTTCCTGCGGAAGCGGACCACCACCAGCCGGGAAACGAGAGAGACGAGAACCGCTGCGGCCAAGATGATGACGATCCGCACCCACGGCTCCGCGAACCAGTCGGTCCCTTCGCCTTGCTGGGCGAGTAGCAGTGCCTGCATAGGGCCTCATGCAATCGGGCTCGACGCCCGGCGTCAACGACGCGGAGCTGCTCGGGCATCTGGCAGGCGGACGGTCCGAGGCTCTACGCTTCGCGTCGATGTCGACACCGGAGGCGCTCGGACGGAGTCAGCCACGTCAGTACTACGAGACGCTGGTCGAAGCGAGTCCCACGGCGATCGTCGCGTGCGATCCAGACCTGATCGTCATGTCCTGGAATCCGGCCGCCGAGCACCTGTTCGGCTACGCGGCCGCCGAGGCGATCGGACGGCATGTCGACGAGCTGGTGGCCGATCACGAGTCCATCCGTGCGGAAGCCGAAGGGGTCAGCGAGCGGCTGTTCGCCGAACCGATCCAGCTCGTGACGCGCCGCACGAGGAAGGACGGATCACTGGTCGACGTCGTGCTCCGATCCGTGCCGATCGTGATCGAGGGCGAGCTCGTCGGCGCGTTCGCCATGTTCGAGGACGTCGGCGAGCTGGTCCGCCAACGCCGGTTCTTCGAGTCCCTCATCGAGATGAGTCCGGCCGCCGTCATCATGGTCGATGAGCACGTGGTCATCAGCCTCTGGAACCCCGGAGCCGAGCGCCTCTTCGGCTACACGGCCGCCGAGGCGATCGGCGCGAACCTGGACGACCTGATCGCGAAGGATCCCGAGATCCACGCGGAGGCGACCGCGTGGAGCAGCGAGGCATGGGAGGGCGATTCGTTCCGGCGGATCGGCCGGCGGACGCGGAAGGACGGATCGCTGGTCGACGTCGAGATCGTGGCCGTCCGTGTGCTCCTCGAGGACGCTCCGATCGGCTTCTACATCATCTACCACGACATCACCGAACTCGAGCAGACGCGCCGGCGCCTCGAAGCGCGGATCGACGAGCAGATGGCCGAGCTGGTCCGCACCGGCGAGCTCGCTCGCTTCCTTCCGCAGCAGGTCGCCGAGGGGTTGCTCGGCGGTCGACTCCACGCGGAGGAGCCGTTCGAGCGCCGGAGGATCACGGTGCTTTTCGCCGACATGGTCGGGTTCACGGATCTCTCGGAGAGCCTGGAGCCGGAGGAGCTGGCCGAGGTACTGAACGGCTACCTCCGGGAGATGACGGCTGTGGTCCTCGCGCACGGGGGATCGCTCGATAACTTCATCGGAGATGGGGTCATGGCCGTGTTCGGTGCGCCTCAGGAGCAACCTGAGGCCGACCAAGCCTGGGCAGCCGTCCGAGCCGCGATGGAGATGCGCACGCGCTGCCGCGAGCTGGCCTCGTCGCTCCGGGAACGGGGGATCCCCGCTGATCCGGACATCCGGGTGGGCGTGAACACGGCGCACTGCACTGTCGGGGTCTTCGGCAGCGAGGTGATGAGGGCGTACAAGGCGGTCGGCTTCGCCGTCAATGTTGCGGCTCGCCTCCAGACGGCGGCCGATCCGGGTTCGATCCTCTGCGGGTTCCGGACCTATGCGCTGGTGAAGGACCGCGTTCGTGCAAAGGAACGCGGGGCCTTGTCCGTGAAAGGCGCGATGCGGCCGGTCGAGGCCTGGGAGATCGTCAGTTTGATCGAGGGCTGAGGTCCCTCTCGGCGATCGGTGATCCACCGGGCGTCTCGATCGCCTCGAGGACACGGGCGGTTGCGTCCAGGACGAGGCGTTCACGCAACTCCGCCAGCTCGCCCTCGCTCATGGCAGCGAGCGAAGGTGTGGGCTGGCGCCCGTGCTCCCGGAACGCATAGGCCGACTCGCCGTGCTCGGCGACGTCGACCCCCGCCGCCTCCGACTCCGGTGTCACCCGGAACCCCACGAGCCGATCCACGACGAGGAGGATCACCCAGGTAGCCCCGAACGAGAACGCCAGCGTGATGCCGGCCGCCGCGGCCTGCCGCCCGACCTGGAGCCATCCTCCGTCGGCCCCTGCAGGATTCACGAGGAGGCTCGCGAACACGCCCGTCAACAATGCGCCGACCAACCCGCCCACCATGTGCACACCCACGGCATCGAGCGAGTCGTCGTACCCCATCCGTGCCTTCAGCTCCACCGCGGCGAAGCAGATCGCTCCGCCGATCAATCCGATCGCCAGGGCGGCCACCGGCCCCACGAACCCGGCGGCGGGAGTGATCGCCACCAGCCCGGCGACGGCGCCGGTCGCTCCCCCGACCGCGGTCGCCTTGCCGTGCCGGATCCGCTCCGGCACGAGCCACCCGATCAGCGCGCCGGCGGCTCCGAGATGCGTGGCGAGGAGGGCCGAGGACGCGAGCCCGTTCGCCCCGAGCGCGCTCCCTGCGTTGAATCCGAACCATCCGAACCAGAGGATGCCCGCGCCGAGGACCACCATCGGGACGTTGTGCGGCGCGAAGTTCCCCCTCGGGTAGCCGCGGCGCTTCCCGACGAAGAGAGCCGCCGCGAGGGCGGCCGCGCCGGCGCTGATGTGCACCACGGTACCGCCTGCGAAGTCCAGGGCCCCGATCCCGGCGGCCCCGAGGAACCCGCCCCCCCAGACCCAGTGCGCGAGCGGCGAGTACACCAGGAGCGACCAGAGGGCCACGAACGCCACGTACCCTCCGAAGCGGACCCGCTCGGCGAACGCGCCCGCGATCAGCGCCGGCGTGATCACGGCGAACATCAGCTGGAACGCCGCGAACGCCGTATGCGGCACGGTGGGCGCGAGCGCGTGCGGCACCTCCCCGACCCCGCGGAACCCGAGGTGCGCGAGGCCGCCGATCACACCTCCCATGTCGGGGCCGAACGCGAGCGTGTAGCCGGCCAGCAGCCATACCACGGAGACGATCGCGATCGCGGCGACCGACTGCATCATCGTGCCGAGCACGTTCTTCGACCGGACGAGGCCTCCGTAGAACAACGCCAACCCCGGCGTCATGAACAGGACGAGGGCCGCCGCCCCCAGCACCCAGGCGGTGTCACCGGTGTCGATCACGCTCTGTGCCCCCATCCCCAACCCCCATCACTCGCGGATGGGTCCTTTATGGGGCACCGACGGCTCTGACCGGTGACGTCCGTGTTTCGTTCTCGTAAACGATCCGATGGATCAGTCTTCGAGCCGGTGCTCGAGCTTGGCGAGACGCTTCTCGATGTCCCGGACGCGACGATCGCCGTCCTTCTTCCCTCGCCTGCGGAGCGCGAACCTGGTGATGACACCCAGGGCGCCGAGCCCGGCTGCCGCTCCCGCCGCTCGCTTGGCAACCTTCGCGGCAGCCGGGAGACGATCCTCGAGCTGCCGGAGCTCGCCGTCGAGACGGTTCCTCGTCGCCTCGATCTCCTTCATCGTTTCAGCTGCTGTTTCGCCCACTGGACGTCCTCCTTCAGAGACTCCTGGGTGAGTTCGGGCTTGGACGCGCCGGTGCGGAGCCATCCGCGCGCGAGCACGATCGCGACGGCCGCGAGCACGCCGAACACGGCGGCCACGATCAGCATCGCGGCCCATCGGGGCAGCACGAGGTCCAGCGCCTCGGCGCCGGCCATCCCGAGGAAGCCGACCACGAACAATCCCAGCACGGCCGCGGCGCCGAAGACCCCGATGGCCTTGGCGCGCGCGCCGACCATCTCGCCGACCTCCTGCTTCGCGAGCTCGATCTGCTTGCTCACCAGCGTGGAGATGTCCGCGGCGATCGACCGGAGCAACGGACCCGTGCTCCTCCCGCCGTCGGTCGATGCGGACGCATCCGGAGGCGCCGTCCCGGGTGGTGGCATGCCGACCCGGGGAGCACCTCCTCCGTCGTCTCCGAACTGAACCTCCACGGTCTCCTCCTCCCTCCGCTCCTCGACCCGTGCGTGGTCGCGGAGCGCTCGTTCGTCTGCTTCCATCAGTCTGTCGGGGTCGAGCGCGCGTGGCCACAGGTTCCGCGCACGGACCACGTTCATCTCCGCGCCGAGCAGGGTGACCTGGGCTCCCAGGTAGATCCACGTCAGGAGCCCGATCACGACCGCGAAGAACCCGTAGGTCTCCTTCGCCGACTCCAGCCTGTGTCCGATCACGTATCCGCCCAGCGCCTGGAGCACGGTCCAGGCGATCCCCGCGAACACAGCGCCGACGAGCACGTCGCGCCAGCTCACGTCCTCGACGGTGAGCACACGGTAGGCGACCAGGAAGATCGAGACGTTGAGCGCCAGGGTCCCTGCGATCCCGCCGAGGCGAACGGTGATCGAGGCATCCTCCGTGCCCGCCGCCACGCCGCCGAGGAAGCTCGCGAGGAGCACGAAGACGCCGAGCGTCAGGAGCATCAGCACGGCGCGGAGCACGGCGATCGGGAAGCTCGGCTGCCTCTTCATCGGAACGTCCCACACGTGGTCCATGGCGTTCTGCGCCGCCTTGATCCCGGCGAGCCCGGCCCAGAGCGCGCCTCCGATCCCGAGCGCGAGGGCCACGCCCTTGTCTGGAAGCGACTGGAGGTTCCCGCGGAGCTGGTCGCCGATCACGGGGAACTGCGACAGGGCCGCGTCGACGAGGCGATCCTGCATATCCGATTGCTCGAAGAACATCCCCGAGAGCGTGACGAACGCGAGGAGCAGGGGGAACAGGGAGAAGAACCCGTAGTAGGCGATCAACGCGGCCAGCTGGCCGGCCCGATCCTCACCGAACTTCTTGAAGACCGCGAGCGGGAACGCCAGGAAGGGCTTCCTTCGCTGCACGTCGTCGGCGCGTCGAACCGCGCCCTGGACCGCTTCCACGGAGGAGGCGTACCCGCGGCGCCGTCGCCCCCAAACCGAGACGACGGCAGACGTGCTACGCGAGCGCCTCCTCCAGCGCCCGGCGGACGAGCACCTTCGCGAGCGCGCGTCGGTATTCGTCCGAGCCGAAGGAGTCCGACGGAGGAGCCGAGCCTTCGTCGGCCCGCTCGGCAGCGGTCGCGGGGTCGGCCCCTCCCGCGAGGGCCTCCTCCACGCCGACGGCGCGCATCGGGGTGAGCCCCATGTTCGTGAGCGAAACGTTCGCGCTGCCGTTCATCCGCACCGCCGCCACGCCCACGACGGCCCAGTCCTGGGCCCGCCGGGTGAACTTCTGGTAGCTCCAGCCCCCCGGCGTCTTCGACACGCGGATCTCGGTCAGCACCTCGTCGCTCGCGAGCGCCGACTGGAACAACCCCGGGAACATGTCGGCGGCCGCGATCTCCCGCATCCCTCCGGCCCCCGTCGCCACGAAGGTCGCACCGAGCGCGAGCAGCACCGACGGCATGTCGCCGGCCGGATCGGCGTGCGCCACCGAGCCGCCGATCGTCCCCATGTGCCGGACCTGGGGATCGCCGACCTGGCCGGCCACGGAGGCCACGATCGGAGCCAGCTGCCGGAGCTCCTCCGACGCTTCCAGGTCGTGATAGCGCGTGAGCGCCCCGATGGCCACGCCGCCACCGTCCTCGCGCACATAGGACAGATCGTGGAGTCGTCCGATGTCGATCAGCTTCGTCGGCATCGCGAACCGCAGCTTCATCTGGGGCAGGAGCGAGTGCCCCCCGGCAAGCAGCTTCGCGCCCTCGTCGGCCTGCAGGGCCGCGATCGCCGCATCGACCGTGTCGACCCGCTCGTACTCGAACTGCGCCGGGATCATTCCGCCCCTCCCTTGGCCTTCGCTCCCTGGATCGCTCGCCAGACGCGTTCGGGCGACGCCGGCTTCTCGATCGCGGTGACGCCGAGGTGCGACACCGCGTCGATCACCGCGTTCACGACGGCGGGCGGCGCCGCGATCGTGCCGGCCTCGCCGATCCCCTTCACGCCGAGCGGGTTCGTGGTCGACGGCGTCTCCTGTGAGTGATCCGTCGTCATCGCCGGGATCTCCGTGGCACTCGGGATCAGGTATTGGGTCATCGTCGACGTCGTGAGGTTCCCGGACTCGTCGTACAGAGCCTCCTCGTAGAGGGCTTCGGCCACCCCCTGGGCGACGCCACCGTGGACCTGTCCCTCGACGATCATCGGGTTGATGATCGTGCCGCAGTCGTCGACGGCCACGTACCTCACGATCTCAGTCGCCCCGGTCTCCGTGTCGACCTCGACGACGCAGACGTGCGCTCCCGCCGGCCAGGTGAAGTTCGGCGGGTCGTAGACCGCCGTCGCGCTGAGGTGCGGCTCCACCCCCTCGGGCAACGCGTGCGCGTGCCAGGCCGAGACCGCGAGCTCCGGGATCGTCTTCGCCGTGTCGGGGGCGCCCTTCACGCGGAACGCGCCGTCGCCCCAATCGAGGTCGTCCTCGGCCACCTCCAGCTCGTGCGCGGCGATCGTCCGGGCCTTCGCCTTGATCTTCTCCACCGCGAAGTGCAGGGCCACGCCACCGACCGCGACCGAGCGTGACCCGTACGTGTCCATGCCGAGCGGGGTCGAATGGGTATCCCCGTGGAGCACCGTGATCTCGTCCGGGGAGACGCCGAGACCGTCGGCCACGATCTGGGCCCAGGCGGTCTCGTGGCTCTGGCCGTGGGGTGACGTGCCGGTCTTGACGATCACGTGACCGGAGGGCAGGCATTCGATCGTGGCTCCGTCCCAGCCGCCGGCCGCGTATCGCAGCGCCCCCAGGATGTTGGACGGCGCGAGCCCGCACATCTCGATGTAGGTGGAGAGCCCGATCCCGAGCTGGGTCCGGTCCCCGCGCTCGCGTCGATCGCGTTGCTCGGCTCGGAGCTTGTCGTACTCCACGAGACCGAGCGCCTTGTCGAGCAGGGGCTCGTAGTTCGCCGAGTCGATGTCCAACCCCATGATCGAGGTCTGCGCGTCCTCGTGCGGCGGATGGAGGTTCATCCGTCGGACGTCCGCCGGATCCTTGCCGATCCGCCGCGCGAAGGAGTCGACGAGGCGCTCGATCACGTAGGTTGCCTCCGGCCGGCCGGCGCCCCGGTACGCATCGGTGGGCGTCGTGTTCGTGACGACCCCCTTGAACTCGAACCAGTACGCCTTCGGATCATACGGACCCATGTAGACCCAGCCGCCGAGCTCCGGGATCCCGGGGGTGAGGAGCTGGTAGTACGCGCCCATGTCCGCGAGCTCGACGAACTTCATCCCGAGGATCGTGCCGTCCTCGGTGCCGGCGAGCGTGCAGTCGTGGAGGACGCCGCGACCGTGGGTCGTGGCCACGTAGTTCTCGCGCCGGCCCTCGATCCACTTCACCGGCCGGCGGAGCTTCCGGGCCAAGGCCAGCGCGAGGGCCTCCTCCGCGTACACGTTCAGCTTCGATCCGAACCCGCCTCCGACGTCCGGAGCGATGACCCGCAGCTTGTGCTCGTCGATCCCGGTGGTCCCGGCGAGCGTGACCTTGGCGATGTGCGGGATCTGGGTCGCCGTGACGAGCGTCCACTCGTCCACGGGCGGCACGCCGTACGCCAGGCAGCCACGCGGCTCGATCGCGTTCGGGATCAGCCGCGGCTGGACGTACCGCTCCTGCACGATCACCGGCGCCGAGTCGAAAACGGACTGGTCGCCGCCGCCCCCGTGACTCCAGTGCACGACCACGTTCGTCCCGAGGTCCTCGTGCACGATCACCCCGTCCTTCGCGGCCTCCTCGATGTCGATCACGGCGGGGAGCTCCGTCGCCGTGACGGCCACGACCTCGGCGGCGTCGAGGGCCTGCTCGCGGGTCTCCGCGAGCACGACGGCGACCGCGTCCCCGTTGTACCGGACCTTGTCGGACGCGAGCGGGTAATGGACCGGGACCTTGATCTCCTCGGTGATCGGCCAGACGAACGGCAAGGGGCCCAACTCGAAGTCTGCCGCCGTGTACACACCCACGACGCCCGGCATCGACGCGGCCTCGGTCGTATCGATCCCGTCGATCGTGGCGTGGACGTACGGCGGGCGGGCCAGGGCCATCCACACCATCCCCGGCATCGTCCAGTTGTCGATGTAGCTGGCGTGCCCTGTCAGGAGCTCCGGATCCTCCTTCCGAAGGACCGACTGCCCGATGAAGGTCTCCGTGGTGGCCATCGTCGCCCCCTCAGGCCCCGGCGCCGGCCATCGAGCCGGCCGCGTCGAGGATCGACTTCACGATGTTCTGGTAGCCGGTGCAGCGGCAGAGGTTGCCCTCGAGCGCCAAGCGGACGTCGTCCTCCGACGGGCTCGGGTTCTCCTCGAGGTAGCTCGCCGCGGCCAGGATCATCCCCGGCGTGCAGTACCCGCACTGGAGGCCGTGGTTCCGGCGGAACGCCTCCTGCAGTGGGTGGAGCTGGTCGCCCTCGGCCATCCCCTCGATCGTCGTGAGCGCACGGCCGTCGGCCTGCGCGGCCAGCAGCGTGCACGACTTCACCGACTCCCCGTCCAGGAGCACGGTGCAGGAGCCACAGCTCGACGTGTCACATCCGACGTTCGTGCCGGTAAGCCCGAGGGTCTCGCGGAGGAAGTACACGAGGAGCGTGCGAGGCTCGACATCGGCCTCTCGCATCGCCCCGTTGACGGTGACCGAGACGTGGGTCACGGGGGCCTCCTTCTGCCCGTTCTGGGGCCTCGAGGTGGGAGACGGGCAAGCAGCCGGAGTGTAGACCCGGCGCCCGGAGCGGTCGAATCGGGGAAGCGTCTACCGGGCCGCGAGGACCGAGGCGCCGGTGCACGCGGATGAGGTGCCCGTCTCGGCGGTGCCGTCGAGGTGTGCGCGGACCCAGAAGCAGGTGCCGCTCGGTCCGAGCACGGCCGCCGCCCATACCCGCCGATCCGCCGCGACCGAGACGATCGTCGACGTCGTCGACGGCCCATCCACGAACGTGAAGCCCGGCTGCAGCGCGCTCAGCCTCGCGGGCTCGGCGGCGAGGAAGCTCCCGGATCCCGCGAGCGCCACGCGAGCGGCATCGAGCGCCATGCGAGTCGCCTCCTCAGCCTCGGCGTCGGTTCCGACGGGATCCGAACCGTGGAGGTGCCCGACGGACATCGACGGCAACATCCGCTGGTATCCACGAGCGAAGCTCGCACGCTCGCTCGCCACCACCCACCGAGCGAAGAGGCCGATCCCGAGAGCGAGCGCGACGACCACGACCGCACCTTTGACCAGCCACGGTTCGACCCGCGGCCCTGGAGGCAGCGTGGTCCGGTAGGCGAAGGAGTCGTCCATCCCCGTCGTATCGGCGCCGGAGCCGCAGGACTGAGGACCTGCCGCTCAGGGCGAAGGGGTCACCAGGACGGGGATGAGGCCGCCAGGGCGGCTCTTCCGGTGCAGGTCGCACCGCTCCCGTAGCTTGTCGTGCTGCTCGCGCCGATCTTCACCCACCAGCAGGCACCCGATTCCGATCGGACCGCGGCCCCGAACTCCATGCCGCTGACCGCGTAGGAAACCGTCTCGGGGCCCGTCGACGGGCCGGATGTGAACCCGAGACCCGGGTCGAACGCCGAGAGCGTCGGGAGGTCGGTGGTGAAGGTCCCCTGCTCGGCGTACAGGGTCTGCGCCGCCACCACGGCCCGGCCCACGGTCCCCTGCGCCGCCGCGTCATACGCCCGATCGACCTGCGCGAGGGTCTCCGATCCTGCGTCGGCGATCTCCTTGCCGGCCTGATCGGCACCGCTCAGGAACACGAACGCGGCCGCCGCGGCCGCCGCGAGGCACACGACGACCGCCACCAGCTTGAACGGGATCGAGCCGTTCGGGCGCGGCGGTCGAGGCCCGCTCAGACGCGCGGGATGCTTCGCAGGCTCACCGAACTGGAACCCGTCGCTCATGTCTCCCTGTATCGGTCATCCCCCACGTCGCCATGAGCGATCTCCTCGACGTCTCACGGCGTGCGGTGGAGCTCGGGAGATCGAACGTCCGTCGCCCGGCTACCATCCGCTCCGTGAGCGAGATCGGCGACGTGCTGGCAGCGATCGAGGCGCTCTCCGCCAAGGGCGAGCGGATGGCGCTCGCCACGATCGTGGCCGTGCGGGGATCGACCTATCGGAGACCGGGCGCCCGGTTGCTCGTCCCGGAGGAGGGCGCCCCTGTGGGGAACCTGTCCGGGGGCTGTCTCGAGGGTGACGTCGCCGACATGGCTCGCGTGGTCATGGAGGAGGGCCGCGCCCGCTTGGCCGGGTGGGACCTGACCGCCGACGACGACGCGGTCTGGGGGCTCGGTCTCGGATGCAACGGCGCCATCGAGGTGTTCATCGAACCCGCGGAGAAGGCGGCCGAGGTGGCCGGCGCGCTGCGAGCGGCGCTCGAAGCGGAGCGACCCATCAGCGTCGTGACGGTGATCGAGTCGTCCTTACCGGACGTCGAGCCGGGCTCGCGGCTCGTCGTTCGCCCCGAAGGCACCACCGACGGCTCCCTCGGGAGCGCCGTCGTCGATGCAGAGGCCGTTCGAGCCGCGGAGCTGCTACTCCGGGAGGAACGCTCGGAGGTGCGGATCCTCGCCGCCGGCGTCCGCGCGTTCGTCGAGGTCCTCGACCCGCCGCTCCGGCTCCTGGTTTGCGGCGCGGGCCACGACGCGATCCCACTCGTTCGCGCGGCCTCGGTCCTGGGGTGGAACGTCACGGTGGCCGACGATCGCCCCGCGTTCCTGACCCGCGAGCGGTTCCCCGAAGCGAGCGGCTTCGTCGCTGTCGATGACCCGGCCGACGCGGCCAAGGAGGCGGGAGTCGATGACCGCACGTTCGTGGTTGTGATGTCCCATCACTTCCTCCGCGACAAGGAGTACGTCCGGTCGATGCTCGGCTCCCCTGCCGCGTACGTCGGCACGCTCGGTCCGGGTGCGAGGACGGAGCGCCTCCTGATGGAGCTCCGCGACGAGGGTGTCGAGATCGGCGACGCCACCCGGCAGCGGATCCATGGGCCCGCCGGCCTGGACCTCGGCGGCGAGGGCCCGGAAGAGATCGCGCAGGCCATCGTGGCGGAGATCGTCGCGGTCAAGCGCCGCCGCTCGGGTGGCTTCCTCCGTGATCGCTCCGGACCGATCCACGACCGGCCCCGGCCGGGAACGGAGGCTCGCCCCGGCTGATGCCTCGCCGGGTCAGACGGTGCCGCTGAACGTATCGCAGTCGTTCGGGTCGCCACCCCGGTAGCCGGTCATGAACCACTGCTGGCGCTGCTGGGACGAGCCGTGCGTCCACGCTTCCCGGTTGACTTGCCCCTGCGTCTCCCGCTGGATGCGATCGTCGCCGACGGACGCCGCGGCATCCAGCGCCTGGGTGATCTCGTCGTCGCCGAGCGACGCGAGGAAGCCTGTATCCACCGCGTTCGCGGCCCAGACGCCGGCATAGCAGTCGGCCTGGAGCTCCGTCCGGACAGAGGCGCTCTGTGGGCCCTCACGGTCCCCACCGATCCGGTCGAGCACACCGAGCAGGTCTTGCACATGGTGCCCGTACTCGTGCGCCAGCACGTAGGCCTCGGCGAACGGACCGCCTTCCGCCCCGAACCGAGCCTGCAACTCCTGGAAGAACCCGAGGTCGACGTAGACCTTCTGATCGGCGGGGCAGTAGAACGGGCCGACGTCCGCGGTCGCGGCCCCGCACCCTGTGCCCGTGGAGTCGGAGAAGAACACCGTCACGGAAGTCGTGTATCCCTCGACGGCGCCGGCCCAATACGCCTGGATGCTGTTCACGGTGCCGATCAAGCGGCAGTCGCGGCTGCGCTCCGCGTCCTCTCCCGTCTTGCACTCCTCGATGACCTCGCCTTGCTGTTGCTGCCCACCGGCCACCACACCCTCGAGCGACTGCAGCGCGCTCAGGTCGATGTCTCCTCCGAGCAGGGTGATCAGGAGGACGACGATGATGCCCACGGCGCCGGCACCGCCGCCGACGGCCATGCCACGGCCGCCTCGCATGCCTCGCATGCCTCGACGGTCCTCGACCTGCGTGGGATCGAGCTTCGCGCCCTTCCGGAAGTCCATGGCTGCACTGTTACCCCGGAAGCCTTCCCAGGCAAACCGAAGGACTATCGATGCGACCGGTTCTGGAGCCAGAACACGACGTAGACGGCGGATCCGCCCAGGGTCAAGGGCTGGGCCACGAGACTGATCAGCTGCGACCAGCGGACGAGGGTGTCGAAGATCCCCGTTCCCTCGAACAAGCTGGCGCCCACCTGCAGGTACAACAGCGACGAAACCGCGGAGGAGACGACCCAGACGACAGCTGCTGCGACGACGATCCACACCAGCTTCCGGAGCCACCCGTCCCGGCGGGCGTTCCCCGTGAGCTCCTTCCACCGTGCGGCTGCCCCTCGATAGCCTCGGTCGTCGTCGGAGAACCGCTCGAGCGGGTCGCCCTCATCCAGCTCATCGAGCCTCCAGACGCCGTACCCCTCCGCATCGCGGGCCACGGCGAAACGCAGGTTCGCGTCGAACGTCTCGAACCGGCCTCCGGAAGAGACCTCCTCTTCGGGATCCACGGGCGGAGCCTAGCCCACGGGACTACGCTTCCCGCCGATGCTGATCGAAGACGCGTTCACCGTGCGTACACCGGTCGATCGCCTCTGGGCGGTGCTGCAGGACGTGGAGGCGATCGCGCCGTGCATGCCCGGCGCGGAGCTGGCCGAGGCCGTCGATGAGCGGACGTGGAAGGGCAAGGTGCACGTGCGCTTCGGTCCGATCCAGATGGCGTTCACCGGGACGGTCGTGGTGGAAGAGCGGGACGACGAGGCACATCGCGCGAGGTTGTTCGCCAAGGGGACGGAGCAGCGAGGCAAGGGCGCCGCGACGGCGAAGGTGGAGTCGTGGCTGGAACCCGCCGGCGACGAGGGCACCACGGTCCACATCCGCTCCGACCTGACGATCACGGGGGCCGCGGCGCAGCTCTCGCGCGGCCTCCTCCCGGAGGTCTCGAAGCTCATGACCAAGCAGTTCGCCGAGTGCCTCGAGGCGAAGCTGAACGAGCAACTGGACGTGGCGCCGACGGTGACGGAGTCCGAACCGGTGCCCGTGGCGACACCGAAGGCCGTGGGTGGGTTCGGCCTCGGCCTCCGCGCCCTCTGGGCCGCGATCCTACGGTTCGTGGCGCGGCTCCTCGGCCGTCGACCGAGCCCGTGATCTCGGGGATCGTGCTGGCGGCGGGGTCGGCGCGACGGTTCGGATCCACCAAGCAGATCGCGTCTTTCCGAGGGCGACCGCTCGCCCAACACGCGCTGGATGCGCTCGCATCGGCCGGGATCGACGAGATCGTGGTCGTCACCGGCCACGATGCCGATCGCGTCGAGGCAGCGCTCGCGCTTCCTCCTCAGGGCCGCTTCGTACGGAACGCCGCTCATGCGTCCGGCCAGTCCTCGTCGCTCGCCGTCGGTCTGCACGATCTCGCCGCCGACAGCGAGGGGGCCGTCGTCCTGCTCGCCGATCAACCGGGCGTCACCGATGCCGAGGTGCGCGCGTTGACGGACGCGTTCGGGCTCTCGCGGAGCCGCATCGTGCGGATCGCCTACACGGACGGTCCCGGGCCGGCGCTGCTCTCCCGGGAGGTCTACGCCGAGGCCGGCCATCTGCACGGTGACATCGGGGCGCGCGCGATCATGGCTTCTCATCCGGACTGGGTCGACGAGGTCGTGGTCCCCTTCGGGGCCCCCGCCGACATCGACCGCCCGGAGGACCTGCCGGGTGACTGATCAGCTGCGGCGAAGGCGCACCATCGTTCGTTCGTTCGGCTGCTCGAACCCGAACCGTGCGTAGAGGCTGTGGGCATCGCGGGTGTTGAGGAACCAGGCGAGATCGCGGTGCGCCGCATGCTCCACGGCCTCGCGGACGAGCTCCACCCCGAGCCCGTGCCCTCGATGACCCTCGAGGACGAACACATCCCCGAGCCACGCCATGCTCGTGCCATCCGACACCACGCGTGCGAACCCGACCTGCTCCCGACCGTGATAGGCGCCGATCACCCTCGCCGAGTCCCGTACGAGCCGCTCGATCGTCGCCCGGTCGCGACCGGGCACCCAGTAGGCCTCCTCCGCCAGATATCGATGCACCATGTCCACGTCGATACGGGTGCGATCGTCGTCGAGCTCGTAGCCGTCCGCGAGCTCGCGATGCATCAGCAGTTGCTGCCGAGCCGCCGGTGCTCGAGCGCGGGAAGCACCCGACGCACGCGGCGGAGGTCCGCGACGTCCAGATCCGCGAACCAGACACCGGTCCCCTCTTCCGGCGCCTCGACCAGGACCTCACCCCACGGGCCGACGATCATCGACCGGCCGTAGGAGCGCCGTGGCTCCTCCGGCGAGCCGAACTCACCCCACTGCGCTGCTGCCGCCACGAAGCACTGATCCTCGATCGCCCGGGCTCGCAGCAGCAGCTCCCAGTGCGCCACACCGGTCAGATGTTGGAACTGGGCGGGGATCACGAAGAGCTCCGCGCCCAGCGTCATGAGCCCGCGGAACAGCTCGGGGAATCGGAGGTCGTAGCAGATCGACAGGCCGACCCTCAGGTCCTCCATCGCGTGGGTCACGAGCTCGGTGCCCGCTCGATACGTGGTGGATTCGCGGAAGGGAGGCTGACCCTCGAGGTCCACGTCGAAGAGATGGATCTTCCGGTAGCGCGCGACCAGCTCGCCCGACCGATCGAAGAGCGGAGCGGTGTTGAACAGGTGATCCCCGTCCCGCTCGGGGACGCTGCCCCCGGCGATCCACAGCTGTCCCCGAGCGGCCGCCTTGCCCAACATCTCGACCGAGGGGCCGCCCGGGACCGGCTCCGCGATCTCCCGGATCCGAGCCTCGGGACCGAGGAACGGGAAGAGCTCCGGGAGGATCGCGAGATCGGCGCCGGCGTCGGCCGCCTCGTCGAGCAACCGTTCCGCCTCCGTCAGGTTCGCTTCGACGTCGCTTCCGGACCGCATCTGACAGACCGCGAGCCGCATGTCGGCAGTCTACGGAGGCGGGAGCTGTGACCGACCGTCCTCCCTCCCGGTTCGGCTCTCGCTCTCCTCGATCTCCGCAGCCGCGCGCACGAGGTCGGCACGGCTCCGCACACCCAGCTTCCTCTGGAGGTTCGCCCGGTGCGATTCGACGGTCCGAGGCGACAGGTAGAGGAGCGGCGATCTCGGGATTCGTGTGTCCGATCGCGAGGAGTGAGAGGACCTCGCGCTCGCGCTCCGTGAGCGCCGCGGCCGGGTCCGCGTGCGTGGCGGCCCTCGAGCCGTGTCCGGCGAGGACCACGCCCAGCGCGGGCTGCACGTAGGACTCCCCCCGGAGGATCCGCGAGATCGCATCGGAGAGCTCCGCTGCAGCGGCTCCCTTGAGCATGTAGCCCTTCGCCCCCGCCTCGAGCGCTCGCCGGACGTCCGCCGGGCTGTCGACCATGGACAGCACGAGGATCAGTGCGCTCGGGAACCGATCGACGAACGCCTCGACGACGGAGGCCCCGCGGATCCCGTCCATCGACAGGTCGGTGACGATCACGTCCGGGTCGCGATCGAGCACGACGGCGATCGCATCCTCGGCGGAGGATGCTTCGGCCACGACGGTGACGTCGGCCTGCGCCTCCAGCAGCATCCGGATGCCGGCTCGGACCACGGCGTGGTCGTCGACGAGGAGTACGGTCGGGCGGTCGGTCACGAACCGACCTTCGCGTCGCCCGGATCTGGCGGCTCTGCGGGGACGTCCACCACCGGCGTGACGGTGGTGCCCTGCCCGTCGCCGACCTCGATCGGGGCGCCCTCCACCGTTCGCCGTGGATCCCGTTCTTCCACCCCGCCTCCCTCGGCCGCTCGGCCTGCCGCCGTGCGCGACCTATGGCGTTTCGGGCACGAGCATATGCTCCGCGCGTCGGTCGCGAGAAGTCGCATCCCCGGATGGGTTCGGAAGCAACGCTTCTTGAACGGCGGTTCAGGTACGCGCTTCCCGGGAGAGGCTGCACCGAAAGTGAACTCAGCGCCCGGCGCCCGCGAGCGCCTCCCGGATCACATCCAGCACACCAGGATCTTCGAGGCCGGAGAGATCTCCAGGGTCCTCGCCGAGCGCCGTCGCCCGGATCGCCCGGCGGACGATCTTGGCGCTCCGCGTCTTCGGGAGCTCCGGGACGAAGACGACTTTGGAGGGCAGGAACGACCGGCCGAGATGGTCCGCCACCACGTTCCGCAGGGCCCTCGCGAGGCCGGCATCGGCCTCCGCACCGGGCCGGACCACCACGAAGCACCAGATGGCCTCGCCCTTGAGGGGATGTGGCACGCCGATCGCGGCGGACTCCGCCACCGCCGGGTGAGAGGCGAGCGCGCTCTCCACCTCCGCCGGCCCGAGACGCTTCCCGGCGACGGACAGCGTGTCGTCGGAGCGCCCGTGGAGGAACCAGAATCCGTCCTCGTCGCGCGTGGCCCAGTCGCCGTGGAGCCAGACGCCGGGGAACCGACGCCAGTACGTGTCGAGGTACCGCTCCGGGTCGCCCCAGATCCCTCTCGTCATCGCCGGCCAGGGCTGGCGGCACACGAGCTCCCCCACTTCCCCCGCCACGACCGGGAGGCCGGTCGGATCGACGATGTCGATGTCCATCCCGAGCGCGGGGCCTCGGAGCGTGCACGGCTTCAGGTCGGTGATCGGGAGCGGCGAGAGGAAGCAGGCCCCCACCTCCGTCCCCCCGCTCAGGTTGATGATCGGCAGGCGCGAGCCGCCGACCTCCCGATGCAGCCAGAGGTAGGGGTCGGGGTTCCACGGCTCACCAGTCGAGGCGAGGATCCGCAGCGACGACAGGTCGTGTCGGTGGACGTGGTCCGTTCCCGACGGGATGATCGCGCGGATGAGCGTCGGCGAGACGCCGAGGGTCGTGATGCGGTGCCGCTCGACGAGCGACCAGAGTCGGTCGGGCGCCGGATGCGTGGGAGCACCGTCGTAGAGGAACACAGTCGAGCCGAGTGCGAGCGCACCGACGATCTCCCACGGCCCCATGATCCAGCCGAGATCGGTGACCCAATGCAGGATCTCCCCCGGATGCAGGTCTGCCTGGTAGGCCACCTCCGACGCGATCTTCACGAGGAATCCGCCGTGGACGTGCAGCACGCCTTTCGGTCGCCCCGTGGTGCCGCTCGTGTAACCGATGAACAGCGGGTGCTCGCTCTCCAACGCCTCGGCGGCAAGCGGTTCATCCGGGACCGCCGCGATCACGCTCGACCAGTCGCGTTCCCCCGCCGTGGGGCCCTCGCCCGCGTGCCGCAGGACGATCGTCTCCCTGACCGATGGCACGCGGGCGAGGGCCCCGCGCACCGCCTCGAGCATCGGGACGGCGCGGCCCTTCCGGGGGAACGCGTCGGCGGTCAAGAGCACCGACACGCCGGCATCCTCCAGCCGGACCGCAACGGCGTCGGGGCCGAACCCGCTGAAGATCGGCACCCAGATCGCCCCGATCTTGGAGCAGGCCATCACGGCGGCGACCGTCTCCGGGATCATCGGCAGGAAGATCCCGACGACGTCCTTCGACCCGACCCCGAGATCGAGGAGCGCCCGGGCGAGGCGATCTGTTTCGCGACGCAGGTCGGCGTAGGTCCACGCCCGCGTGTCGCCGCCCTCGCCCTCCCACACCACGGCGGGCGCGTCCGGGGTCGCTCCGGACCATCGGTCCACGCATTGATGCGCGAGGTTGACCCGCCCGCCGGTGAACCACGTCGCCCATTCCACGCCCCGGGAGGTGTCGAGGACCTGCTGGTACGGCTCGAAGAACTCGATGTCGAGGTCCCGGACCACCGCGTCCCAGAACCACGAGACGTCCTCGACGGAGCGCCGGACGAGCTCGTCGTACGCCTCGATCCCGTGAGCTCGCATGAACCGGGTGACGTTGGCCCGCTCGAGGTACTCGGACGTCGGCGACCAGATGATGTCGCTCACGCGGCCACGATACGGCGCCCGAGGTGCGTGACGACTGCGCCACGACGCGCGGAGCACGTGCGGACCACCCCGACCCTTCGATATACATGGGGGCCATGGGGCTCCGAGTGGGTGTGGCCGGTGTCGGCTGGTCCGGCTTCTCCCCGACGACGGAGGGGACCTCCTACAAGGAGCTGATGTTCGAGGCCGCCCGGAGCGCGTACGCGGACGCGGGCGTCGACCCCCGGAGCGACATCGACTCCTTCGTGTGCTGCTCGGAGGATATCGAGGAGGGCACGAGCATCTTCGACGAGTACGTGCCGGATCAGCTCGGGGCCGTCCAACGGCCCGTGCAGACGGTGGCCTCCGACGGCCTGTTCGGAGTGGCCACGGCGGTGATGCTGATCCGCAGCGGCGTGGCGTCGACGGTGGCCGTCGAATCGCACTCGAAGGCGAGCGACGTAGTCTCCCTCGGACGGGTCGACCGGTTCGCTATGGACCCGGTCCTGAACCGCCCGCTCGGCGTGTCACCGACGGCGCTCGCCGGCCTCGAGATGCGCCGATGGCTCCACGTCACGGGCCGGAGCGAGTCCGAATGCGCGGACGTCGCCGCACGTAACCGCGCGCACGCGGCTACGAACCCCCGCGCCTCCTACGCGGACGTACGCGATCCGACGCCGTTGTTCGACCCGCTCACGCGAGAGCAGGCCGCCGAGCCGGCCGACGGCTGCGTCGTGCTCGTGCTGACGACCGAGGAGCGGACACCCGAAGGGGGCGTCTTCATCGACGGCATCGGCTGGAGCCAGGATGCTCCGTCGGTCGAGAGCAGGGAGTGGGACCGCGCGGCGGCCGCCGAGCGCGCCGCCCGCGCAGCCTACGATCGCGCCGGGGTCGAACCCGGCGACGTGGAGCTGGCGGAGGTCGACGACACGTTCGCCTACAAGCAGCTCCAGCACCTCGAGGCGCTCGGGCTGTCGGAGCTGGCCGAGGACCGGGTGAACCCGAGTGGCGGTGCGCTGGGCGAGGGACACCTCCGTGAGGCGAACGGTCTCGCCCGCGCTCTCGCGTGCATCGAGGGCCTCCGAACCGGGGACGCTCGAGTAGGCTTGGCCCAATCCTGGCGCGGGGTTCCCTCGACCTCGGCGGCCGTCGCGGTGATGCGCCGATGAGCCCGCGCGTCGCCGTCGTCGGCGCGGGGATGTCGCGGTTCGTCCGCCGCGCGCAGGAGACGGGCAAGGAGCTCTCGTGGATCGCGACCCGGGAGGCCCTCGCCTCGTGCGAGCTGAAGCTCGAAGACGTTGACGCGGTCTGCCTGACGAGCGCGCCGGACGCGTTCGACGGCGTCCACCGCAAAGGTGACTACCTCGCCGACGGCGCCGGCGCCTGGGCCAAGCCGTACATGCGGACCTACGTCGGCGGTGGCAGCGGCGTGTTCACTGCGATCCAGGGCTGGTACACCGTCGCCTCCGGGCTGGCCGACGTGGTCGTGTGCGTCGCGGAAGAGAAGATGTCCTCCTGCCAGCCCCATCCACAAGGCGCGTTCCTCACGATCTTCGACAACATCCTGGAACGTCCTCTGGGACCCAACCTGCTCTGGATCTTCGCGCTCGAGATGCAGCGGTACATGCAGGCCTACGGCTTGGACAAGCGCGACATCGCGCAGGTGGCGGTGAAGAACAAGCGCAACGCCGCCGACCACCCCGCCGCGCTCCTCGGACAGGCCGACATCACGGTCGAGGACGTGCTCGCGAGCGAGACGCTCGCCTGGCCGGTCCAGCGCCTCGACGTCTCGCCGATCTCCGACGGCGCGGTCGCGATCGTGATGGCTTCCGAGGACGCTGCGAAGCGGCTCACGGATCGCCCCATCTGGATCCAAGGCATCGGCTGGAACCTCGACACGACCTACTGGACGAACCGGGACCTCGCGTACCCGGAGTACGTGGAGAACGCCGCGCGCATGGCCTATGGGATGGCCGGCGTGAACGAGCCACGGAAGGAGATCCAGGTCGCCGAGCCCTACGACCCGTTCGACTACAAGGAGCTCCACCATCTGGAAGGTCTGCTGCTCTTCGACCGAGGGAAGGCGCCCGAGGCCGCCGCCGACGGCGTGACCGCCCGGGACGGCGACCTCCCGTGCTGTCCTTCCGGCGGTCTGCTCGGGGTCGGGAACCCGATCGCCGCGGCCGGGCTGATGAAGATCGCCGAGCTCTACTGGCAGCTCCGAGGCGATGCCGGCGCGCGCCAGGTCCCGGGGACGCCCGAGCGCGGCGTCGCCCAGGCTTGGGGTGACCTGATGCAGGTCGGGACCGTGGTGGTGATGGGGAACGAGGGTGGGCCGCTCACCACGGCATCGCAGTCGCCGCCGTTCGCGCCGCGCGCCACGTCCTTGTCCGATCAGGAGTTCCGCTCCGCGACGGGGGCGGTCGAGCAGCGGCTCGACGCCCGCTACGAGTGGGACCCGGGCGAGGCGATCGGTGCCGTCCTGGACGGCCTGCGCGAACAACGGATCCTGGCGACCACCTGCATCTCGTGTGGCCGGACGCTGGTGCCCGCGCGCAAGTTCTGCGAGCGATGCTTCCGGCCGACGGACGGCTGGACCGAAGTGCCGCACACCGGCACGGTCGAGACGTTCTCGATCTGTCACGTCACCTGGGACATGCGACCGCTCGACGAGCCGCAGATCCCGGCGGTGATCCGGCTCGACGGCACGAGCGAGGGCGGCTTCCTCCACCTCCTCGGCGAGGTCGCTCCGGACGACGTCCGTGCCGGGATGCAGGTCGAAGCGGTGTGGAAGCCGGCCGGCGAGCGGAAAGGGTCGATCCTGGATATCAAATATTTCCGGCCGCTCGAGCCGGAGCTCCGCCGGGAGCTGGTGGCCCTCGCGGCGGTCGAACATCCCGTGGAGGTTGCTCCGTGAGTCCCACCAAGATCCCGGGAGAGCTCTCGGTCTCCTTCCGCTACACCCCCGGCGTGGGGAACACGGCGTTCTTCGAGGCGCTGCGGGATCGCGGGGTCTTCCTCGGTTCACGGTGTGAGAACTGCGGCGTGACATATCTGCCCGCCCGGATCTTCTGCGAGCGATGCCTCGCCGAGCTCGAGCCATCGATCGAGTGCGGGCCCGAGGGAGAGCTGGTCTCGTGGACCCTCGTCCGTGTGGACGTCGACGATCAGCCGCTCGACCGCCCGGTCACCTACGGGCTCGTGCGGCTGGACGGCGCCGACACCGTGCTGCTCCATCGGTTGCTGGACACCGGCGGCGGGCCCGCGATCGGCGAGCGGGTGCGCGCCGTGTTCGCATCGCTCCGCGAGGGCTCGATGCTCGACGTGGAGGGGTTCGCGCCCGTGGCGGAGAGGACCGGTTCCTAGGCGGGCGTGCGCCAGTCGACCGCGACGACGAGGACCGGCTTCGCCAAGCCCTTCAGCGAGACCTCACGAGGCTCGGCTGTGACCACGCCCCCGATGCCGTCGATCGTCTCGACGCTGGCCAGCACCTCGCCGCCCTGCGCGAGCGCAGCGATCCTCGCGGCGGCGTGCACGCCGGCGCCCTCGTAGTCCCCCGCTGCTCGCGTGGCCTCGGCGGAGTGGATCCCGACACGGACGCCCGGCGCGAACCCATGGTCGCGACGGTGATCCGCGAGCGTGCGCTGGATCGCCACGGCGCACTCGAGCGCCGAGCGGGCGTCCGGGAACGCCACGAAGAAGCCGTCGCCCGTGCGATGGACCTCCTCGCCGGCGCTCGCGGAGAAGCATCGGCGCAGCGCATCGTCGTGCCAACGGAGGAGGTCGTGCCAGGCCTCGTCCCCGATCGCCTCCACCAACGCGGTGGAACCGACGATGTCCGTGAACATGAACGTGCGCACCTCCCGCGAGCCGGCACGGGTCGCGGGGCCGGCCAACAGGGCGTCCATACGAGCCATGTCGGGCGTCGCGCCCAGCCGCTCGAACGTGGCCCGCGCCGCCTCGAGCTCGAGCGTTGCCGCCTCGGGCTCCCCCGCGAGCGATCGCGCCTCCGCGAGAAGGACCGTGGAGATCGCTCCTTCGTACGGCGCGTCGATCTCGCGCCAGAGTCGCCGCGCGTCACGGGCTCGGCTGATGGCCTCCGATGGATCGTCTCGGAGCAGCGCGGCGATGCCGGAGGCGTGCGCCGCTGACGCCTTGATCGCGGCCGTCCCGAACTCCTCGGCGATCGCCTCGAGCTCCGCCGCGGCCGCCTCGGCCGTCGGGAGATCGTCGAGCAGCTTCGCGATCTCGGCCTGCGCCGGGAGCAGCCTGGCTCTGGCGAGCTTGCGCCACGTGATCTCTTCGAGGCTCCCCTGGATCGAGGCCGCGGCGGCGACGGTGCGCCCCCGGGCCACGAGGAGAAGAGCCGTGCCGGGCTGCGGCTCGGTGCCGAGCGCGCGCGCCTGTCCGAACGCCTCCTCCGCTCCCTCCAGGTCGCCCATCCGCAGCCGGACCTCGCCCAGCTCGTGGAACGCGCTCCCGGCCGCGGCCGGGTGGAAACGCTGCAGCTCTACCGAGGCCGACTCGGCTTCCGAGGCCGCGTCCGTCCAGGCGCCGGTGAGGCGCAGGAACTCGGCCCGGTGGACGCGGCAGATGCCCGGGAAGCCGGCGATGTCTTGACGTTCACACCACTGCTTCGACACGTCGGCCCATTCACTGCCTCGCCGGTAGTCCGCGGTCTCGCGGCATACGGACATCACGGCACAGAACACCGCGCCGGTCGTGAACGGGCCCAGCTCGCCGCCGACCGCGACGCCCGCCGCTTGTTCCATCAGGCCGAAGGCCTCGTCGAGCCGCCCAGCCGTTCCCAGCACTTCGGCGCGGCTGATCGCGACCCACACGGGCAAGTCGGGATCGTCCAGTCGCGATGCGATCTCCTTCGCGCGATCGAGGTGCGCCAGGGCCCCCTCGATGTTCCCGCGGTCGAACTCGAGCTCACGGTGGGCGATCTCGAGGTACCCGTGCGCCACAGCCTCCTCCTCTCCTTCGAGAAGGTGCTCGGCGCGATGCAGCCAGGCCTTCCCCACGGAGCCGGCGAGCCTCGCCCCGTACTCCCGGCGGAGGGTGAGCGCCATCATCGCGGCCATCGACCGGTTCCCCCGATCGAGGTGGAGCGCATAGGCCCGCTCGAACGCCGCGATCGACGCCGTCGAGTCGCCGATCCACCAGGCCGACTTCGCGAGCGCCTCGAGGTCGTCGGGCTCGAGTCGCCCCTGGCCATCGGCCTCCTGCAGCAGGCGGTGTGCCTCCGGCCAAGCACGGCGTGCATAAGCCGCGCGCCCGGCCTCGAGGGGGTCGACGGTCACGACATCGCTCATCGCCGTCCATCCTCTCGCATGAGGCCCTTCATCGGAAGTCGGAACTCTCGAACCGCCAGGTACTCTCGGTCGGCCAGGTACTCTCGGACGATGGAGTTCGACCTCACAGGGGAGCAGCAGCAGGTCCGCGACCTCGTCCGGGAGTTCGCTACCCAGGAGATCGCGCCGGGCGCCGGCGAGCGGGACGAGCACGAGGAACTCCCCCTCGACATCGTGAAGAAGCTCGGCGAGCTCGGGATCTGCGGTGTGCCGATCCCCGAGGAGCACGGGGGCCTCGGAGCCGACGCCGTCACCTGGGCGCTCGTGATCGAGGAGCTCGGCAGGGCTGATGCGAGCGTCGCGGTCACGGTCTCGGTGGCGTCGGGGCTGGCCGCGGGGATGATCGCTCGGTACGGGAGCCCAGAGCAGCGACAGCGGTGGCTCCCCCCGATCGCCGCGGGCGAGATGCTCGCGGGGTTCGGCCTCACGGAGCCGGGGAGCGGATCGGACGCCGCCGCGCTCCGGACGAAGGCCCGGCTCGACGGCGGGAGCTGGGTGATCGACGGATCGAAGTCGTTCATCACGAACAGTGGGACCCCCATCACCGGATTCGTGGTGGTGGCGTGCCGCACGGAAGAGGATGCAGGAGCCAACGGCGTCTCCACGGTCGTCGTGCCGGCCGACGCGCCGGGGTTCTCGGTCGGTCCCCCGTACCGGAAGTTGGGATGGCGATCGAGCGACACCCACGAGCTGTCCTTCGAGGGATGCCGGGTCCCCGAGGACCACCTCCTCGGCGAGCGCGGCAAGGGCCTCGCGCAGTGTCTCGCCGCGCTGGACGACGGCCGGATCTCGATCGCGGCGCTCTCGGTTGGCCTCGCTCAGGGATGCCTGGATGCCAGCGTGCGCTATGCGAGAGATCGTGAAGCGTTCGGACGTCCGATCGGGAACTACGAGGCGATCGCGTTCAAGCTCGCCGACATGCGCGCCGCGGTCGAGGCGTCGCGACTGCTGACCTACCGGGCGGCCTGGCTGAAGGACCAAGGGCGGCCGTACACCACGGAGGCCGCGATCGCGAAGCTCCGCGCGAGCGAGACCGCCGTCGATGTCGCGCGCGAGGCGATCCAGGTGCACGGAGGCTACGGCTACACGGAGGAGTTCCCGGTCGCCCGTGCGTACCGCGACGCGAAGGTGCTCGAGATCGGCGAGGGCACGAGCGAGATCCTCCGCCTGGTGATCGCGCGGGACCTCGGGCTCCAGCCGCAGGTCTGACGTGCCGAGCGGCCGCTACTCGGTGCGCGGGCGGGGCGGCGACATCGTCGGAACCGAGGACTTCCGCTGCGCCTCCGGCCCGATGGGATGGCGGTACGTCTCCGAGATCGAGCGCGAGGAGCCCACGCCCCACCGGGAGACGGTGGACGTCGTGGTCGACGCCTCGTGGCGTATCGTCCGGACGAGGATCGAGACCGGATCGCACTCGACCCTCCTCGAGGCGCGTGGGGACTCACTCGAAGGGATCCGAGACGGACACACGGTCGAGATGGCGTGGGGACCGGAAATGCACCTGGACTACCTCTCGCCGGCCTTCAACGCGATCACGACGCGCCGTCTGGAGGACGCGCCCGCCCACGGAACGGCGCACGACATCGACGTCCTCTTCCTCGAGCCCGTCACGGTCGAGCCGGTTCCGATGCGGCAACGGTACGAGCGGCTCCGACACGGATCGGTCGAGACGTCGCCCGGCACGTTCCTCGCGACCCGGTGGCGCTACACCGCGCTCACGACCGGTTGGACGAGCGATCTCTGGGTGGCGGACGACGTCGTCGTCCGCTACGACCGCGCCTTCGAGCTCATCTCGTACGAGCCGGGGGCGTCGGGACCCTTCCCGACGCCCCCGTGACGCAACGGCCTCAGCCGGTCTTCAACGCTTCGACCTCGATCTCGAGATCGATCGTCTTGCTGACGAGGAAGCCGCCCGTCTCCAGGACCATGTTCCAGCTCACGTTCCAATCCTCGCGCTCGAGCGTGGTCCGAGCCGTCGCTGCGAGCACGGTCTTCCCGTACGGGTTCGTCTCGGTGCCCAGATACTCACCCGCGAGCGTCACGGGACGGGTCACGTCGCGGATCGTCAGCTCACCGTCGAGCTCGAACGTCGCTCCGCCCGTGTGTCGCACGCCGGTGCTGGCGAACGTCATCACGGGCCACTTCTCGACGTTCAGGAAATCGTCGCTCTTCAGGTGCTCGTCACGTTGCTCCGTGTTCGTCTGGATGCTCGCGGTCTTGATCTCGACATGGGTAGAGGACTCTTCCGGGTTCTCCGCGACGTCGATCCAGCCCGAGAAGTCGGTGAATCGGCCCCGGACTTTGGTGAGGATGTGACGGGCCACGAACTCCACCGCCGTGTGGGCGATGTCGAGCTCGTACTTGCCCGGGGGTGGCAACGGGAGGCCACCGATCTCCTTCGTCGCTCCTGCCATCGCAGAGACTCCTTCCTCTTGGACGACTGTCTTCCTCGGTCTCTACCCGGAACCGCCGGTCGATACTCAGTATTCCTCAGTACCTAAGGGGAACTGAGCGATACGATAAGGCGATGGTCACGGAACGAGCCGTCTGCGAGAGCTTCCAGCACGCCGCCCAGCTCGTCGGCAAGCGTTGGGTGCCCCAGATCGCCTGGGTGCTCCTGGACGGACCTCGACGGTTCTCCGTCCTGCGCACCGCGATCCCGGAGATATCGGACACGGTGCTCTCGGACCGCCTGCGGGAGCTGGAAGCGGCGGGGATCCTCACCCGCGCGGTGACCCCGTCCACGCCGGTGCTGATCGAGTACGCCCTGACGGACCGGGGGCGCGAGCTCGCGAAGGTGATCGACGGTCTGGCGAAGTGGGCCGACCGCTGGGCGGCCGTCGGCGCCTGACATCGCTCTCGGTCAACCGGTCGCGGCGTCGGCGATGTCGAGGACCTCGTCGATGATCGCGAAGCCGTCCTCCAGCTGCTCCTCCGTGATGCAGAGCGGCGGGTTCGTCATGATCCCGTTGAACCGGATCATCGTGAACAGGCCTCGCTCGAGCAACGCCTTGTTCACGGCCTGCATCGTCTCGTTGACCACGTTGTACGGCGAGAGTGGCTCCATCGTGTCCCGGCTCTTGACGAGCTCGATGATCCCGAAGAGGCCGATGTTGCGGACACGGCCAACACTCGAGTGCTTCGCCACCAGCCCCTCATGGGACCGACGCATCACCGGGTCCAGCCGCTTCGCGTTCCCGATGAGGTCGTCTTCCTCCAGCACGCCGATCGCGGCGAGGGCCGCCGCGCACGAGAGCGGGTGGGAGTTGTACGTCAGGCCGCCGGAGAACACATGCTCCTCGAAGTGCGCGGCGATCTCGGGCTTGATCGCGACGGCTCCGAGCGGCAGGTACGAGGAGGTGAGACCCTTCGCGGCGGTCATGAGGTCCGGAACGACGTCCCAGTGGTTCACTGCGAACCATTCACCGGTGCGGCCGAACCCACACATGATCTCGTCGGCGATCAACACGATCCCGTATCGGTCACACAGGTTGCGGACGCCCTGCAGATAGCCGTCGGGCGGGATCAGGATGCCGTTCGTCCCCGTGACCGTCTCGAGGATGAACGCCGCGATCGTCTGGGGTCCCTCGAGCTCGATCGTCTCCTCCAAGGTCGCGAGGGCCGTCGCCGCATCCTCGGTGCCGCGCGCGGTGCCTCGGTAGGGATCGAGGACGTGCACGATCCCGGGCATCGGTGGGTTCTCGTTCGCCCAGCGGCGGGGGTCGCCGGTCAGGTTGATCGTCGCGTAGGTGGCGCCGTGGTACGAGCGGTACCGGGCCAGGATCTTCTGCCGCCCGGTGAACGCCTTCGCGATCCGGATCGCGTTCTCGTTCGCCTCCGCGCCGCCGAGCGTGAAGAAGGACTTCTCGAGGTCGCCCGGCCACAGGGTGGCGAGCTTCTCTCCCAGGCGTGCCCGGGTCTCGTAGGCCATGAACGGCGAGATGTAGGGGAGCTTCTCCGCCTGTCGCGCGATGGCATCGGCGACTCGCTTGTCCCCGTGCCCGATGTTCACGCCCATCAGCTGGGAGTTGAAGTCGAGGTAGCGCGTGCCGTCGACGTCCCAGAAGTACACGCCCTCGGCTCGATCCACCGCGATCGGCGAAGCCTTCGACTGGGCCTGCCAGTCGAAGAGGGTGTATCGCTTCGACTTCTCGACGATCTCGGCGGCGGACAGCGGCTGGACTTCACTCATCGGCTCGACTCCCTCGTCCGGACGCGCGCCATCATGGCAGACGCCGGCAGCCCGGTCCGTCAGCCCTTGACGACCTGACCGCCCTTCATCACGAAGGGAACGTCCTCGAGCACCGTCACGTCGTCGAGCGGATCGCCGTCGACCGCGATCAGGTCCGCGTACAGGCCCGGTCGCAAGGACCCCACGCGATCGTCCCAGCCCAGGAGCTCGGCCGCGCCGAGGGTCGCGCTTCGGATCGCCTCCACCGGAGTCTGCCCGAACCGGACGTGGAAGGCGAGGTTCTTCGCGTTCATCCCGTGCGGATAGATCCCCGAGTCCGTCCCGAACGCGATCTTGACGCCCGCCTTGACGGCTTTCGCGAAGTTCTCGCGCTGCGCGTCGTTCGTCATCTCCGTCTTCCCCATCACCTCGTCCGAGTAGCCGAGGCGGGGGCCCTCCTGGATCATCCAGTCGCCGTCGAACATGTCGCAGACGAGGTATGTCCCTCGCTCGACCATCAGGTCGATCGTCTCGTCGTCGATGAGGCAGCCGTGTTCGATCGAGCGAACGCCGGCGCGGATCGCCCGCTTCGCGCCCTCCGCACCGTGCGCGTGGGCGGCGACGTGGGACCCTCGGGCCTCGGCTTCCTCCACCGCCGCCCGGATCTCCTCCTCGGTCAACTCGGGCTCGCCCGGGTTCGTCCCGGATGTCAGAACCGCGCCCGTCGCGATCACCTTGATGAAGTCGGCGCCCGCGTCGAAGATCCTCCCGACGTTGGCGCGCACCTGATCGGGGCCGGTGGACACGCCCATCCGGAGCTCGCTCGGCACCGGCACGTCGGGCGGGAGGCCGGTGATGTCCCCGCCCCCGCCGGGGCAGGTCACATACGCTCCGGCGCACATCATCCGAGGCCCAGCGAGCCTGCCTTCCTCGATCGCGTCACGGAGCGCCAGGTCCACGAACGCGTGGAACGTCCCCACGTCGCGGACGGTGGTGAAGCCACCGAGCAGGGTGGCGCGCGCGTTCGTGACCCCCGTGAGAGCCTCCTGCGCGGAGGAGCGCGTCACGAGGTAGGCGTACCCCTGGCCGTCGTCCAGCTCCCCGATCAGATGAGCGTGGCAATCGATCATGCCGGGCAGGATCGTCCGTCCGGAGAGATCGATGGTCCGCCCCTGCGGGGCCGCAGCCGCCTCCACCACGTCGCTGATGCGATCGCCGTCGAGGACGAGCGCTCGATCGGTGAGCACGTCGCCGGTCGTCACATCGAGCAGACGGCCGGCGAACACCACGAGCGGTTCGGCCGATGGCATCGGCGGAGCATACTCTCGGCCTCCCCCAGCCGGGGGATGTCTCGCGACCTTCGCCGGGTGCGCGGATCGATCCGAGATGCCGATACCCGAAACATGGTACGGCGCAAGCACCATGCCTCGATCGTTGCGGGGTCTGCCCTGGTGGTCCTCGCCTCACTGTTCGGCGCCGTCAGCCTGCCCGCCACGGCCGCCGAACCAACGTGGTTCGACCTGCCGGCGTCGGACTCCTTCCCGCAGGGCCTCGCCGCGGGACCGGACGGGATGACGTGGGTGGCCAACCGCGCCGCCGCCGAGATCGCGCGGCTCGCTCCCGACGGATCGTCGTCGTCGATCGCTCTCGAGTCGGGCGTCGATCCCTTCGACATCGTCCGAGGGCCCGACGGCGCGATGTGGTTCACCGAGCAGAACGGGAACCGGATCGGGCGGCTCACGATCGACGGGGAGCTCTCCGAGGTCTACCTCCGCGACCAGTCGACGCCGATGGGCATCACGGTCGGCCCCGACGGAGCACTCTGGTTCGCGCAGCGAGGCGTCAACTCGATCGGCCGCATCACCACGGAGGGGAAGCTCACGGAATGGGCAACGATCACTCCTCGGGCCGCGCCGCTCAGCGTCACGACGGGATCCGACGGGGCGCTGTGGTTCACCTTGACCGCGGCAGACAGGATCGGGCGGATCACGATCGACGGCACGATGACGGAGTTCCCGCTCCCCGCGAACGCCAGCGGCCCTCGATGGATCACAACCGGCTCGGACGGCGCGCTCTGGTTCACGGCTCGCGCGTCCAACACGATCGTGCGGATGACCACCGGAGGCGCCGTGACGACGTTCCCGGTTCCCACGCCGGGAGCCGGGGTGAGCGGGATCACGGCCGGGGCCGACGGCGCGATCTGGTTCACGGAGGGCACCGCCGACGCAGTCGGCCGGATCGGCCTCGACGGCGTGATCGTCGAGATCCCCCTCGGCGAGGGCGCATCCCCGACCGGCATCACGACCGGGCCCGACGGCGCGATCTGGTTCAGCGCTCAGGGCACGAACCGCGTGGGACGGCTCGAGCTCTCGGGCCCCGTCGACGAGGCTGCTCCGACCGTCACGATCGTGTCGCCGGCACACGGCTCGGTGCTGACCGACGGCGAGGGCATGGTCGCCGACTACTTCTGTACGGATGAGGCCGGCGGCTCGGGCGTGACCTCCTGCCGGGGACCGGTCGCGGACGGCGCGATCGTGCCGAACCGCCCGGGCTCGCACAGGTTCACGGTCACCGGCAAGGACGCGGAGGGGAACGTCGGCTCCGCGACCCACGAGTACGTCGTGTTCGAGGACATCAGCGGGCCGATCACGAACAAGTCGGTCTTCTCGGCGGGGCGCGTGATCCCGATCATCCTCGAGCTCGGCGGGCACCCCCAGGGACCCGTGTTCGCGAACGGGTACCCGCTGGTGCGCAAGGTGGACTGCGCGACCGGCGACGTCCTGGCGGAGCAGGCGGCGTCGGTCCAGGCGAACCTGTCGAACAACGGCCGACTGATGGTCCAGTGGCGGACGGAGGCGGGCTGGGGCGCCTCGTGCCGTTCGCTCGTGGTCCGTCTCGGGCTCGGCGGCTGGTCGGACGCCGACGCCGTGTTCACCGTGCGCTTCGCCTGAGCCGGGCGTCAGCTGCGCGACGTGAGCTGCTCGTCGATCAAGGCCCTGAGCTCTACCCGGCCGAACGGCCGGGAGTGCCCCGCGCAGACGAGCTCGACCGGCAGCGCCGAGAGCCGCTCGAGCGACGCCACGAACGCCGCCTCGTCGTCGGCGTACAGAGGGTCGTCGAGAGCTGCGGTGTCGCCCGTGAACAGCAGACCGGCCTCGGCGTCCCAGAGCGCGATCGAGCCGGCGGTGTGCCCCGGCACGTGGAGGACCTCGAAGGCGCGATCCCCCAGATCAACGAGGTCGCCGTCCGCGAGGACGCGCGTCGGCTCCGAGGGCGACGTCCGCCAGCCGCCGACGTCGAAGGTCGGGTCGGGGAGCGCCGTGATCGCGATCTCGGGCGGCTCGTAGCCGTACCAGCGGATCTCCTCTTCCAGACCGGGTCGGTAGTCCCGCCGGAGGAGAGCGAGACCGTCGGGCGCCCGCAGCCCCTCCGCGTCGGCCGCATGACACCAGCGCTCCTCGAACGCGTGCATCCCCCCGATGTGGTCGAAGTGGTCGTGGGTCGCGACCGCCACGATCGGCCGGCCTTCGGCCAGCGGGGCGAGCTCCCCGCGCAGATCCCCGATCCCGTTGCCCGAATCCACCACGAGGTCGCGGTCGCGCCCACGTACGTGCCAGATGTTCGATTCGAAGAAGACATCGAGGTGATCCTCGACGAGCAGGGTGATCGCGTCGGTCACCCGTTCGGTTCGGAACCACCGCTCGGCGACGGGAAGGTCGATCACCTGCGATCGGTGAAGAAGACCGAAGGGGCTTCGGGGCGGAGACAGTGGACGGAGGTCATCGACGCGTTGTACGAACCCACATTGGGGATCGCGACGATGTCGCCCTCCTGGACCGCCGGCATGGGATGGTCTTCGGCGAGCAGATCGTTCCCTTCGTTGATGTGTCCCGCCACCGTGACGCGCGCCACGGGCTCCGCGTCGGCCGCTCGACACAGGATCGGATGGTAGGGGATCCGATACACGAAGTGCTCGTTGATCACGTTCCAACCGGTATCCAGTCCGATGAACGTGGTGCCGTCTCGATCCTCGACGCTCACGACCTCCGCGAGGTGAACGGCGCATTGTTTCGCGAGGAACTCGCCGGGCTCGGTTCCGACCGCCACGTCGAGCGGCCCGAGGTGACGGGCGAGGACGGACGCCCACGCCTCCAGGTCGAGTGGTTCGTCACCGGGCCGGAACGGCACCCCGAGCCCACCTCCCGTGTTGACCTCCACGATCGGACATCCCGCATCCATCAGACCCCGCGTGGCCTCGGCCACGCGCCGCATCGTCTCGTCGACGATCGGGAGCGCGTCGGTCAGGTAGAGGTATCCGGCGTGCACGTGCACGGTGTCGATCGTGAGGTCGTGCCGCCGCGCGATGTCGAGGGCCTCCCCGAGCCGCTCGGGGTAGATCCCGAACTTGGTCGGCCGATCGCCCGCGTAGGTCTGGCCACCGCCCGGGTAGGCGGCCCCGATCCGCGGGTTGATCCGGATGCCGACCGTCGAGCCCGGCGCCCGGACCCCAACGCGATCCAGCTGCGTGAGGAGGTCGACGTTCAGGTGGACCCCCGCCGCGAGCACCGCGTCGAGGTCTCGGGCAGACAGGTTCGTCCCGGTATAGCTGATCTCCTCTTGCTGCCATCCGTGATCGAGCGCCCACCTGATCTCCATGGGCGAGCAGACGTCCATCCCGACGCTCTGCGGGGAGCCCGGCGCGCCGAGGGCGCGAAGGAACGCGAGGAACGCCGGCTCACGCTGCGCCTTGAGCGCGAGCCGGACCCGGGGGCGGAGACCGGCGGCGCCGAGCGCGTCCTGGAGACCTCGGGCTTGTTCCTCGACCCGAACGAGATCGTGGACGTAGAGCGGGGTTCCGTGCTCGCGCGCGATCGATCCGGCGTCGCGCCCCGCGATCGAGAGCCGGCCGGCCCGGACCTCGAGCCCCGGCCGGTCCCACCACGTCAGCTGGGAAGTCGTTCGCACCATGCGGGCGCCAAGGCTACCCGCCGGTGGGACGTCCTACGAGGTCAGGCGGTCGCGGCGGCCGATACCTCCGCCGGCTCTTCCAGACCGGCCTCTCGTCGAGCGACCAAGAGCACCGACGCCACCGTGGCGATGATGCCGCTCGCCAGCGACATGGCCAGACCGATCGCGACGGTCGCTTCGAACGGCGTCAGCCCTTCGGCCCCCGGCAAGAGCGGGTTCGTACCGATCGTCTCGTCCACGCGGGTGAACCCGATCGCGGAGCAGACCAGGAGGACCATGCTCGAGATCACCATCAAGAGTGCGACGATGCGCCGGATCGCCGGGTCCGTCAGCAGGATGTACGCACAGCCGAACAGCAGCGCACCGATGCCCGCGGCGAACGCGATCGCGCCCGTCCCGTCCCAGGTGCCGTCCAGGTAGATGGTCACCGTGCCACCGTCGACCGGGTAGGCGTAGCTGAACCACTTCGCGTAGACGCCGATGAAGCCGGTCAATCCCGCCACGGCGGTCACGACCGCCAGGAAGTTGATGCGTTCGGAGCGCATGGACGATCCTCCTCGTCGGATGTCCCGGCTATCGGCACGGGATAGGTCGATTCTTGACCCCGGATCCCACCGGTTCAACGACCCGAGCGCCCCAGAGCCGGATGCGAGGAGATCGACGGCAACCATCCGTGGCGATATCGAGCCGATCGTGCGTGGAGGTGAGGGGATTTGAACCCCTGGCCTCTGCCGTGCGAAGGCAGCGCTCTACCGGGCTGAGCTACACCCCCGGGACGTCGGGCAGCGTAGCAGAGCACTCTCACACGTCCGGCTGCGCCCGCGGGCGGAGCTCGGCCGCGTGGCGGTCGAGCGCGTCGCGGAGATCCTTCTGCACCACCGAGATCGACAGGTCGCCACGGGTCTTCTCGATCAAGGAGCGGGAGACGTCCGTCGCGCGCCGGAGATTCATCGTGATCGCGTCCGGGTAGTCCATCGCCACGAGTACGCCGAACATCTCCTCCATCGCGTCCAGCAGTTCCTCGGCCTGCGCCACGCGACCTTCACGGAGTAGATCGAGGAGTCGTCGCCGTCCCTCGCCGATCGCGTCGGACATCCCGCCGAGATAGGCCGCGTCCTCGACGTCCAGATCGGTCGGGCCCGGCAGGTCCCCGCCCGTGACGAGCGCCATCGTGAGGTTCGCCTCGGCGTACTCCTTCTGGGCGTCCTGCAGGTAGCCCGCGTGCCGGATATCGGCGTGATCCCGAACGGCGGCGAGCCCTTGGTCCAACGACGCACGGGACTCGCCGATCAGGGTCCTCGCGGTGTCGAACTCCAGTCGATGGATCGCGCGGATCGCGTTCGCGCTCGCGCGGATCGAGCGACGCGCGGCGGGCAACGCCTGCTCGCGGGCGGCGTTCTTGGCGTCGAGACGGGCGTGGATGGAACGGGCGAGGTCGGAGAGGTCCACTCAGCCGGCGGGGGCGGGTCGGACCACGACGTGCACCCGGTCGCTCTCCGCGAGACCTTCGAGACCGTTGAACGTTTCGTGCGGATGCCCGTTGCGACCCTCGATCACGTACCGAGCCGCGAAGGCGGCTGCGTGGTCGACGGGGATCCGTGCGTTGCGGACAGCCTCCTGCGGATCGGCCACGCTCCGGCGCTTCATCGAGATCAGCATCCAGATGTAGGCGCCCAGGAAGATCGCGAGCGCCAGCGTGACGTTCCAGACGACCCGGAGCGGAGGAACGAGCCCGATCAGGAAGGAGATGCCGATCGCCTCGATCAGGAAGACGAGGACGCGGCGGCGGCGGTCGCGGACGCGAGCCTTGCGGCGTTCGGCGTCACCGACGAAGCGAGCCCCCTTCCGGGGAGTCACGATCCAACGTCCGGTGGTGCCGTTGACTTCGGCGTGCGCCAAGAACTCCATCCTACGTTCGAAATCCTCGACCGACGCCGACATCGAGCGTCGTCGCGATATGCGTGGAAGCAGCGTTGCGGCCCACATGATGCCGAGTGCCGCGAGGAGCAGCCAATCCAATACGCCCAGCCTCCGCTTTGTCGTTCCCGGTTCGACACAACATCTAGGCTGGGACGGCACCGTAGCACCACATATAGGGGTCCTCAATCACATCGATGTGATCCGAAGAACTTTTTCACAAGCGCCCGGGAGGGGCGGTCACCCCGGCGATCGCGAAAGGCGCCGGGGTGGGGCTCAGCTCGGGGCCGCGTAGTCGCCCGACTTGCCTCCGGACTTCGCCAGCAGACGGAGTCCGTCGATCCGAGCCGCCCGGTCGTACGCCTTCGCAGTGTCGTACAGGCTGAGCGCGGCGACGGCCGCTGCGGTCAGCGACTCCATCTCCACCCCGGTCCGGTCTCGCGCCCGGACCCGCGTCGACACACGGATCGTGCCGCTCGCCTCGTCCGGCTCCACGCGGACCTCTGCTCCTGTCACGGCGATCGGGTGGCAGAACGGCAGCAGATCGGGCGTCCGTTTGACACCCATCAGCCCCGCGATCCGAGCCGCCTCGATCGGATCGCCTTTGGGGGTACCCGCGATGAGCTGGGCGCAGGCCGCCGGGGTCATCGTGACCACGCACTCGGCCTCGGCCTCGCGGTCGGTGACCTCCTTCGCGCCGACCTCGACCATCCGGGCCGACAGCTCCGCATGGAGCCGCGCACCCTCGAACCCTGCGCCTCCGCTCACGTCAATCCTCCGAGGACCGGAACAACATGACCTTCACGGTGGACCCTTCGGCCGCGACGTCGGTGCCGGCCGGGATCATCGCGAGCCCGTTCGCCCGCGCGACGGTGGAGATCAGGTTCGATCCACGAGCGCCCGTCGGCGTGGCCGACCACCCGCCCTGGTCCCGCCGAACCTCGACCCGAGCGAATTGGAGCTTCCCGCGGGGACCTCGTACGTCCTCCGTGAGCGTGGCCGTCACCTCCGGTCGGTAGAGGTGCGTTCGGCCCATCATCTTGAGGATCGCCGGCCGGAGGAACACCTCCAAGCTCACGAACACGCTGACCGGATTGCCCGGCAGCCCGAAATACGGCTTGCCCTCGACGTGGCCGAACCCCTGCGGCATCCCGGGTTGCATGGCCACCTTGTAGAAGTCCACGTCTCCTCGTCGGAAGAACGCTGCCTTGACGACGTCGCGCTCCCCTACGGAGACCCCGCCCGACGACACGAACGCATCGGCCTGGATCTCGAAGCTGAAGATCGTTTCGCGGAGCGACTCGACGTCGTCGCGCACGATCCCCGCCATCACCGGCATCGCGCCCATCTCACGGAGCGCGCCGAAGATCAGCGCCGAGTTGGCGTCCCGCACCTGCCCGAACGCCGGCGTCTCCGTCGGAGACACCAGCTCGTCGCCGGTGGACAGCACGACGACTCGAGGCCGCGGATGCACGAGCGGGGTCGGGTGGCCGGCGATGGCGAGCAGTCCGAGCTCAGGAGCGCCGAGGCGCTTGCCGGCCGGCACGAGGACGTCCCCTTCGCGGACGTCCTCCCCGTGCGGGCGCACGTGCGTGCCGGCTGCCGGTCCGTCGAGCAACCGGACCAGCTGGTCGCCGTCGACCATCATCGCGTTCTCGATCGGCACGACGGCGTCGGCGCCCCCAGGGATCGGCGCACCCGTGGCGATGTGCATCGCCTCGCCGGCGCCGACGGTCCCCTCGGGCTCGTGGCCGATCATCGCGCGGCCGACGAGCTTCAGCTCGGCAGGCCGCGACGGCGTAGCGTCGGCGACGTCGGCGGCTCGCACCGCGAACCCGTCCATCGCGGAGGACGCGAACTCGGGGAGATCGTGCGTGGCGACCACATCCTCGGCCACGACGCAGCCGTACGCGTCCGTGAGTGGCAGCCGCAGCGGAGCGAGTGGATCGACGGCGCCGAGCACTCGCTCCCGAGCATCCTCGACGGAGAGCAGGCCCTCGGGTGCGTCGTGATCGTGGGGCTGGGCCGCCATGACGGTCAGTGTAGGCGGGCCTCAGCGGAGGCGGACCCTCGGCGGGCGACTCAGCCGAGCCGCTCGCGCCGTGCGAGCTCCGCGAGGTAGGCCTTGAACTGCGGGCCGATGTCGTCGCGATCGATGGCGAGCTCGACCGTCGCGCGCAGATAGTCGAGCTTGTTCCCTACGTCGAACCGGCCTTCGAACGTCAACGCGTACACGGCCTGCTCCTGGGCGAGCAGGTTGATCGCGTCGGTGAGCTGGATCTCGCCGCCGTGACCCGGAGGAGTCTCGCGGAGCGCGTCGAAGATCTCCGGCGTGAACACGTAGCGGCCGATCGCGGCGAGGGTGGACGGTGATCGCTCCGGCGCAGGCTTCTCGATGATGGAGACGATCCGCACGAGGTCCTCCTCCACGGGCTCCGGCTCGATCATGCCGTAGAGCGAGGCCTCGTCGCGACCCACCTCGATCGCCGCCAGCACGCTGCGGCCGTAGCGTTCGTGCACCTTCAGCATCCGGTCGAGCAGGGGAGTCCTGGGCCGGACGAGATCGTCGGGCAGCATCACGACGAACGGCTTGTCACCGACGTGGGTCTCGGCGCAGGCGATCGCGTGGCCGAGGCCGAGCGGGTCGCGCTGTCGCGTGTAGTAGATAGACGCCAGCTCCGCGATCGCGCGCACCTGCTTCAGCTCGTCGAACTTCCCTTTCGCTTCGAGGAAGTGCTCCAGCTCAGCCGACCGGTCGAAGTGATCCTCGATCGATCGCTTCCCACGACCGGTCACCATCAGGATGTCGGTGATCCCGGCCCGGACGGCTTCCTCCACGACGAGCTGGATCGCGGGCGTGTCGACGACCGGCAGCATCTCCTTGGGGGTCGCCTTCGTCGCCGGCAGGAACCGGGTGCCGAGACCCGCCACGGGGATCACGGCGTTCTGGACCTTCACGCGCGCAACGCTACTCCGGTCGCGGAACCGATGTCAGCCGCGAACAGGGCCCCGGGTAGACTTGCTTCGGATGCCCACCTACGAGTACACGTGCCGGGATTGCGGCCACACGTTCGACATCGTGCAGTCGATGTGGGACGAGTCGCTGACGATGTGTCCGGAGTGCGGCGGCAGCCTCCGGAAGGTGTTCGCGCCGCCGGCGATCTCGTTCAAGGGCTCCGGCTTCTACGCCACGGACCACGGGAAGAAGTCGAAGGCGTCGGCCGAGTCACGATCCGATGGCGAGAAGGGCGAGAGGAAGCCAGGAGAGAGCAAAGAAGGCGCGAAGAAGACCGACGGCGCAACGTCGAGCGACGGGTCGAAGGACACGAGCACGAAGGGCTCCTCCGGCGGGTCCGACAAGTCGTCCACGCCCGCGAAGAAGGAGCCGGCGCCCTCGTGACCGAGGCCCGGGCGGAGATCGGGGTCATCGGAGGCTCCGGGTTCTACGCGTTCCTCGAGGACACGACGACGATCGAGGTGGAGACGCCTTTCGGCGCGCCGTCCGCTCCGATCACGATCGGTACCATCGGCGACCGCACGGTTGCGTTCCTCCCCCGGCACGGCACGGACCACCGGTTCCCGCCGCACCTGGTCCCGTACCGGGCGAACCTGTGGGCGCTGAAGGACCTCGGGGTCACCCGGGTGTTCGGACCGTGTGCGGCAGGTTCGCTCCGCAGGGAGATCCCCCCACGCACGCTCGTCGTGAGCGACCAGGCCATCGACTTCACGAAGTCCCGCTCGAACACGTTCTACGACGGGCCGCAGACCACGCACGTCTCGTTCGCCGACCCGTACTGCCCCACGCTCCGCGAGACCCTCGTGAAGACGGCGGCCTCGCAGGGCATCGAGCACCGCGACGGAGGGACGATGGTCGTGATCGAGGGCCCGCGCTTCTCGACGGTGGCGGAATCGCGCATGTACGCGCAGCTCGGTGCCGACGTGATCGGGATGACGCAGTTCCCGGAGGCAGCCCTCGCGAGGGAGCTCGAGCTCTGTTACGGCAACGTGGCGCTCGTCACCGACTACGACGTGGGGGTGGACGACATCCCTGCGGTCACCCACGAGGAGGTCCTCAAGGTGTTCGGCGAGAACATCGACACGCTCCGAGACCTCCTGTTCGCCGCGATCCCCGCGGTGCCGGCCGAACGGACGTGTCCGTGCGCGACCGCCCTGGCCGGTACCGGCAACGGATGACGGCCCCCCGAACCCTCGTCACGGTCGAGGTCCGGTTCGTCACCGACGAGGATCCCGAGCAGCTGGCCGACCGGATGCGGGAGGCGGTCGCGACGATCGTCGGCAAGCGGGCGCTCGAGGAGTTCCGCGTAAAGACGCTCCCTCTCGAGCCCCCGAACGAGAAGGGCGGTTTGCGTCCCATCGAGTGACGGAGGTCACTGTGCGGCGCCCGGGGCCGGTCTACGGTCGCGCCCATGCTCTTCCGCCGGAAGCTGACGCGATCGTCCTTCGTCCTGCTCTCCGCATCCGTCGCGACCGCGCTGGCGGCGGCGCTCGTGATGCGGGCCTACGCGCACCGGCTCGACGTGGTGCGCCCGGACGGCGGTCCCCCGATCGCCGTTGTCGCGGCTGTCGCGCACGTCCCTCGAGGCTCGGTCCTCACCGAGACCGTCCTCGAGGTCGTGACGCTGCCGTCCCGTTTCGCACCGCCCGGCGCCATCCGCGACGCGGCTCGCGCCACCGGGCGGATCGTGGTCGCGGACATCGCCGCGGGCGAGGTCGTCACCCAGCTCCGCTTGGCCGGCTCACGCTCGGGCCCGACCGCCTCGCTCGTCGGCGCCGGCATGCGGGCTGTCGAGATACCGGTCGCGTCCGCGGTCGGTGTGCAGCCCGGTGACCTGGTCGACGTGATCGCCACCTTCGGGGGAGGCGGCGCCCACACGGAGGTGGCGGGCGAAGCGATCGAGGTGCTCGCCGTCGACCGGGCGGGCGGTGGCGCCTCCTTCGGAGGCGCCGCCGCCCCAACGCAGGGTGGGATCGGGCTCGTCCTGCTCGTCTCCCCCACGGACGCGGAGCGCCTGGCGTTCGCGTCGGCGTTCGCCACGCTCTCCGTCGCCGTTCGAGGACCCGACGATCTCGTCCTCGGCTCGGCCTTCTCCGTTCCGGTAGCGGCCGACCGCTAGCATCAGGCGGACCTTTCCCCGACGGCCAAGCGACAGATAGGACCGCGTGAGCATCCTCCAAGCGATCGTCCTCGGCCTCGTGCAGGGGGCGACGGAGTTCGCGCCGGTCTCGAGCTCGGGACACCTGATCCTCGTGCCGTGGATGTTCGGATGGGGAGCGATCGGCGACGCCGACCTCCAGAAGTCCTTCGATGTCGCCCTGCACATGGGGACGCTCCTCGGCGCGCTGATCTACTTCCGGCACGACGTCGCGAGGTACGCCACGGCGTGGTTCCGCTCGATCGCCACACGCCGGATGTCCACCCCGGACGAGCGCATCGCCTGGGCCCTCGTCGTCGGAACCATCCCGGGCGCGATCATCGGGGCGCTGTTCGAGAACGTGATCCAGGAGAAGCTGGGCGCTCCCTGGTTGATCGCCGTGATGCTCGTCGCGTTCGGGGTCGTGCTCGTCGTCGTCGATCGCCGTGCCCGGAGCGACCGCGACTTCGACTCGATCGGACCGAAGCAGGGCCTCCTGCTGGGCACGGCGCAGGCGCTGGCGCTCCAACCCGGCGTGTCCCGATCCGGCGTGACGATCACGGCGGCGCGCGCGATGGGCCTCGATCGGGAGTCGGCGGCTCGCTTCTCCTTCCTCCTCTCGCTGCCGATCATCGCCGGCGCCGGCGCCTACAAGGCCGTCGACCTGGCCCAGACCGGACTCCAGGGCTACGCGGCGGAGTTCGTCGCCGGGATGGTCGCGTCCGCGATCAGCGGCTTCGTCGTGATCTGGGGACTCCTGCGGTACCTGCGGCGACACGACTTCACGGTCTTCCTCGGGTACCGAGTGGCCGTGGCTGCCCTCGTCGTCATCCTGATCGTGGCGAACGTCCGCGACGCCACGCTCTGAACTAGTCTTCGCACCTGGTCGTGGACGTGCGTGGACGGAGGCGACGATGACCGAACTCTTGGTGCTCGGTGGGAAGCGGGTGGCGGCAACGGAGGGCGCGACCACGGATGTGGTGGAGCCCTCGACGGGGAAGCCCGCGTGGGAGGTCGCGCAAGCATCCGCGGAGGACGCCCGCCGCGCGGTCGACGTGGCGGTGGACGCGTTCGAGTCGGGCCCGTGGCGTCGCATGAGCGCTCGGGAGCGCGGACACATCCTCACGAAGGCGTCGTTCCTGGTCAGGGAGCGGCTGGACGACCTCGCGACGCTCGAGGCGCGCAACGGCGGCAAGCCGATCGGGGGCGCGCGCGCCGAGATCGACATCGTCGCCAACACCTACGAGTACTGGGGCGGCGCGGCCAACAAGATCTTCGGAGAGACGATCCCGATCGTTCCGCCGGGGCTCGACGTGACGCTCCGGGAGCCGGTGGGTCCCTGCGTCCTGATCAGCCCGTGGAACTTCCCGGCCGTGATCGCGAACTGGAAGGTCGCTCCTGCGCTCGCGTGCGGGAACACGGCCGTCCTGAAGCCCGCGTCGCAGACCCCGCTCACCGCCCTCGCGATCGCGGACCTCCTGATGGAGGCAGGCCTCCCCGAGGGGACCCTCAGTGTGCTGCCAGGCCCGGGGGCCACGACGGCCGCCGCACTGATCGCCGACCCCCGCGTCGCGAAGATCGGGTTCACCGGCTCCACGGAGGTCGGCACGCAGGTGATGGCGGCGGCGGCCGCCAACATCACGCGGGTGTCGCTCGAGCTCGGCGGGAAGTCCGCGAACGTCGTATTCGACGACGCCGACCTCGACGTCGCGATCCCGAAGTCGTTGTGGTCGGTCTTCGACAACGCGGGTCAGGACTGCTGTGCGCGGTCCCGCCAGTTCGTGCAGCGCTCGATCTACGACGAGTTCGTCGAGCGCTTCTCGAAGGCGACGGAGGCGATCGCGCTCGGCGAGCCCCTCGACGAAGCGACCGAGATGGGACCGCTGATCAGTCAGGGACAGCGCCAGACCTCGCTCGACTACCTCGCGATCGGGCAGGAGGAGGGTGGGCGTTTGGTGACCGGTGGAGAGGTCCCTGACGGAGACGGGTTCTACCTCCGACCTGCGGTCCTCGCGGACGTCGACAACTCCTGGCGCGTCGCTCGTGAGGAGATCTTCGGACCGGTCGTCTGCCTCATGCCGTTCGATACGGAGGAGGACGCGATCAGGCTCGCGAACGACACCCCCTACGGCCTGTCGGGCTCGGTCTGGACGCGCGACATCGGCCGGGCGATCCGCGTCGCGAAGGCGATCCGCACCGGCGTGATCAGCGTGAACTCCTCGAGCAGCGTGTTCACGGAGGCCCCGTTCGGCGGCTTCAAGCAGAGCGGGCTCGGCCGCGAGATGGGGATGCACGCGGCGGCCCTCTACACCGAGGTGAAGAACGTCTACTTCAGCGAGGAGTGATCGGTCCTAGACGGATCGGTCGTAGCGTTCGCGCTCCCAGTCGGTGACCGTCTCGCGCCAGGCTTTGAGCTCCCAGGCACGGGAAGTCACGTAGTAGTCACAGAACCCCACGCCGAGCGCCCGCTGCAGGGCTTCATCCTCGGCGAACGCCGCGATCGCTGCCTCGAGGGATCCGGGGAGCTCAGGGAGATCGTCCCGCGCGTAGGCGTCCCCCTCGATCGGGTCCGGTGGCGCGGCACGCCGCCGCATCCCGTCGGCCGCCGATGCGGCGATCGCCGCGAGCGCGAGGTAGGGGTTCGCATCCGCGCCCGGACGCCGGCACTCGAACCGCCAGAGCTCGGGGCGGGCAGAACGGATCGCTCGCACCGCGCACGACCGGTTCTCGTAGCCCCAGGTGGCATTGATCGGGGCGAACCATCCGGGGACGAGCCGCTTGTACGAATTGATCGTGGGGTTCAGCAGCAACGACGCGGCGGGCAGGTGCTCCAGGACGCCGGCGATCGCGCAGGCGAGGGGATCCGGGAGCGGATCGTCGGGTTCCGCGCCCGCGAACGCGTTGGTGTCCCCGTCCCAACAGGAGAGGTGGACGTGGCCGCTCGACCCCTCCTCCCCCGGCATCGTCTTCGCGAGGAAGCTCGCGCGGAGCCCCATCGACGCAGCGACCTGCTTCGTCGCGAACTTGGCCAGGACGGCACCGTCGGCCGCCGCCAGTCCACGGCCCGGTGCGAGGTTGAGCTCGAGGAGCCCCGGCCCCGCTTCAGTGTGCACCGCGGAGAGCTCGATCCCGAGCCCGTCCAGCGCGCGCACGAGCTCATCGACGAACCGATCAAACCTTCCGATCTCGTGCAAGCTGTAGCTGATCCCGCTCGACATCGGGACGCCCTGATCGTCCCAGATCCGGACCTCGTACTCGATCGCGGCCATCACCTCGTACCCGAGCGACGACACGTCCTCCACGACCCTCCCGAACACCTCCCGGGAGGCGAAGTCGCACGGCGTCCCGTCCGGCCAGCTCGGCGTCGCCAGGCAGATCCGCCAGCCCGGCCGCCAGGCCAGGTCGCGCGTCGTCTCGACCTCGGGCGTCAGCAGCAGATCCGCCGCCCCCGTGCGGATCCCGAACCGCTCGTAGTCGGTGATCGGCGTGTCCACCGGGTCCAGCCCGATGATCAGATCCGTCATCACCGTCCCGTGCTGCACGGCGGCATCGAACGGGGCAGGGCGCAGCGCCTTGCCACGGAGGGAGCCGTTCATATCGGGGATCGCGAGGAGGACGAACTCCTCGGGCTCGACCGCCGAGCTCATCCGGTACTCATCGCGAGGGAGCCCTCGATCGAGCGCTCCACCGTTTCGATCGTCGCCCGTAGGCGTTCGACGATCTCCGCGAGCTCTTCGTCCGTGGTCACGTACGCGGGGGCCAAGAGGACCTGGTCCCCCGCGAAGCCGTCGGCCTGCGGATGGGTGGACGTGACGAGCAGCCCCTGTTCGAACGCGGAGTCGTCCACGAGCGACGCCACGTCGAGGTCGACCGGCAGGAGCGACTCCCCGTCCCGGGGGTCCACGAGCTCCAAGCCGAGGAGGAAGCCGCGACCCCGGACCTCGCGGACGATGTCGAAGTCCTGGACAGCCGCCTCGAGCTCCTCCCGGAGACCGGGTCCACGTTCACGCACCCTGTCGATCAGGCCGCGTTCCACAAGGAGGTCGAGGACGGCCAACCCCACGGCCGACGACAGCGGTGCCCCGTCCCACGTGTGGCCGAGGTCGAACTCGCGCGACCCGCTATCGATCGCGTCGTAGACGTGCTGACGGCACAGGGCCGCTCCGAGCGGCGCGTACCCGGCGCCGAGACCTTTCCCGATCGCCAGGATGTCCGGCTCGACGGCGAGCTGATCAGCCGCGAGCCAGCTCCCCACGCGGCCGATGCCGGTCACGACCTCGTCGAAACAGATCAGGAACCCGTGCTCGGCCCGGCGTTCGTTCAGGCCCTGCCAGAAGCGATCGGGCGGCGAGTACGCGGGGAGCGCCGCCGCGCTCACCGGCTCGATGAAGAACGCCGCCACGGTCTCCGGTCCGGCGTCCTCGAGGAGCCGATCGAGCTCGGCCAATGCCGCCTCGCCGGTCGGGTCGGCACGCCATGTCGAGGGCGGGATATGAAGGTGCCCGGCGAGGTACGGCGAGTACGGCTCCTGCAACGTTCGGCGACCGGTGAGCGCCAGCGTGCCCATCGTCGATCCGTGGTACGCCTGCGCCGGCGAGATCACGCGCCAACGCGACGTGTCGCCGCGCTCGACGTGGTACAGGCGAGCGAGCTGCAACGCGGTCTCGTTCGCCTCGGAACCGCCGGAGACGAGGCGGACACGCGCCATCCCCGGTGCGACGACCTCCAACAGTCGGTCGGCGAGACGCTCCTGCGGCTCGCTCGTGAAGTGGTGGTTGTAGAAGTACGAGAGCCGTTCGGCTTGCTCCGTGACTGCCTCCGAGATCTCCGGCACACTGGACCCGAGACAGGCGACCATCGCTCCCCCCGAGGTCGCGTCGATGATCCGGCGACCGTCGGTCGTGGTGAGCCACACGCCGTCTCCTCGCTCGACGTTCGGGTAGTCGAGGTCGAGGAAGCGCGGGAAGACGTGGGTCGCGGTGGAGGCGATCGCGGCGGTGGTCACACGACCACCGCTCAGCCCGCTCGCTCGTCCAGGTCGGCCTCGTGGCGTGCGTCGAGCCCGGCGACGTCGTGGAGGAAGTGCTCGAACAGCTGGAAAGCCCGTGCGCGGCTCTCGCCGGCGATGCGCTTCGTCTCCGCGAGCAACGCGTCCGGGTCGACGCCGTCGCCGTCCAGCTCGTGGCGATAGACGCGGACCCAGTCGTCCATGATCTGCGTCGTCACCTCGGGATGGAACTGGAGGCCGAGGCTCCGACCCGCGACGAACGCCTGCGGGCCGACCTCGGTGTCCGCCACGACGGTCGCGCCCGGCGGGGCCGTGAACGAATCGAAGTGCCACTGGAACCACGGACCCTCGGGCACGAGCTGGGGATCCGAGGTGCGGACGGGGAGCCAGCCGATCTCGGCCTCCTCGTGGCGGAACCCGCGCGCTCCGAGCGCGCGAGCGAGCATCTGGCCGCCGAAGCAGAGACCGAGCACCGGCACGTCCTCCTCGATCGCGGTCTCGAGCATGCTCGCCTCCCGGACCACGAACGGCTTCGTGTCGTCGAACGCGGCGAACTCCGATCCGAGCGACACGATCAGGTCGTAGTCGCGCGGATCGACGTCACGGTCCTCGAGGTCGATGCGCCACGTGTCGACCTCGGCGCCGTGCGCCGCGAGCCACTCCGTCACGTGCCCCGGCGGCGTCGGCTCCTCGTGTTGGAGGATCAGCGCGCGCAGCCGCACGGGATCCCGCTCGGTGCGACTCATCGAGCGCCTCCCATCGATTCCGACGTGGTCAGGTCGGCACGTGCGAGTTCCGGGTCCACACCGGCCGCGACGCTGCGCACGACCTCGGCGAACCGGGACACCATCTCGCCGAGCTCCTCGTCCGTCGCGGTGAACGCCGGAGCGAACAACGTCTGGTCGCCGGCGTAGCCGTCGCGGGTCGGCTGGGTCGACAGGACGATCAGCTCGCGATCGAACGCGGCGGCGTCGATCCGCGCACCCAACCGAAGCTCCGGCGGCAGGAACGACTCGCCGTCACGCGGATCGACGAACGACACACCGAGCAGGTACCCGTGGCCACGGACCTCGCGAACGAGAGGGACCCCGGCGAGCGCATCCCGGAGCTCGCTGAGGAGCCGGGCTCCTCGATCGTGGACGCGCTCGACCAGTCCTTCGGTGCGCATCGCCTGGAGGACGGCGAGCCCGACGGCGCACGCGAGCGGGGCGCCGTCCCAGGTGTGGCCGAGGGTGAAGCGGCGCGACCCCTGAGCGAACGCCTCGTAGACGTGCTCGCGGACGAGAACGGCACCGATCGCCGCGTATCCCGCGCCGAGGCCCTTGGCCGTGGCGATGATGTCGGGCACGCAGGCCGTCCCTGCCCCCGCGAACCACCGGCCGGTCCTCCCGACCCCCGTCACGACCTCGTCGAAGCACACGAGGAAACCGTGGCGCTCGCGTCGTTCCGCGAGCCCTTCCCAGAACCGAACGGGTGGTGTGTAGCCCGGGAGCGCGGCGGCGCTGATCGCCTCGCAGAAGTACGTTGAGACGTTCCCCGGCCCCGCCTCCTCAAGTGCCCTGTCCAGCTCCTCGAGCGCCGCCTCGCCGGACGGGTCGAAGCGCCACGTGCTCGGCGGGATGTGCAGGTGCTGCGGCAGATAGGGGCCGAAGGGACCGTGCATCCCGGGACGCCCGGTCAGCGCGAGCGTCTCCATCGTCGGCCCGTGATACGCCTGGGCGGGAGAGATCACCTGCCAGCGGTCCACGTCGCCTCGCTCGACGTGATAGCTGCGGGCGATCTGGATCGCCATCTCGTTCGCGTCGGCGCCGCTCACCGTGAACCGTGCGCGGGTGAACCCTTCGGGAGCGACGCCGACGAGCTCCTCGGCGAGCTGCTCCTGGGCCGGGTTCGTGAGGCGTTCGTTGTGGACGAATGCGAGGGTGTCGGCCTGCGCCCGAGCCGCGGCGATGATGTCTCGCCGCCCGTGGCCCAGCGTGGCCGCCATCGAACCGCCGCTCATCGCGTCGAGGTACCGGCGGCCGTCCGCGTCCTCGATCCAGACGCCCTCCCCCCGCACCGCGATCGGCATCGCCCGTCCGAACTCGAGGGGGAGAACGTGCGTCCGGTCGCTCTCGATCGCCGTCTGTCCCAACCGGCCTCCTTGGGAGTCCAACCTACCGAGCGACCAGGGCCGCCGGCGGCAGTAGCGTACGGCACGCCGCGGGTGGATTTCATCCGTTGCGAGCCAGGACGCTCGCACGGTATAACCCAGCCCTCCGGGCGTCGCGCGGTCCGGGCAGGATGAGCACGCACGTCCGGGGCCTCGAGAGGAGCCGATGGATGACCGACGTGAAGGGGATCCTGGAAGGCTGGCAGAAGCAGGACATCGGGTTCGTCCGGTTCGAGCTTCCCGACATGCACGGCATCTCTCGATCGAAGACGATCCCGATCTCGCACGCCCTCGACTACGCCGAACGAGGTCTGAACATGTACGGCGGAACGAGCGTGCTGGATACCCGCTCGGATGTCGTCGGAGGGACGCTCTATCACGAGGAGCGCGGCTACGGGGACCAGCTGCTCTTCCCTGACCCCGACTCCGCCCAGGTGCTGCCGTGGGCGGACCGGACCGCGCGGCTGATCTGTGATGCCCGGTGGTACGACGGCACGCCCCTCGCCGCCACGCCCAGGCACGTCTTCCGGCAGGCGCTCGAGAAGGCCCGTTCGATGGGGTTCGAGCCGCTCCTCGGATCCGAGTTCGAGTTCTATCTCCTCACCCGTGACACCCACGAGCCCCTCTTCTCCGGCTACCACATCTTCAACACACTCCGGAACGACTACGTGCCGACGATCCGACGGATCCTCGACGAGATGCCGCAGGTCGGCGTCGACATCATCACTGCGAACTGCGAATACGCCGGTTCGCAGTGGGAGATCAACTTCGCGCCCGGTCGCGGACTCGCGGGCCCGGACAACGCGTTCACGTTCAAGAACGGCGTGAAGGAGATCGCGAAGCAGGACGACTACCTCGCCACTTTCATGACGAAGCCATGGGCCGACTCGGCCGGCAGCGGATGCCACACGCACATCTCGCTATTGGATGCGGACTCGGGCGAGAACGCGTTCGGCGATGCCGACGACGTCCAGGGGATGACGGACGCGTGCCGGTCCTTCATCGCCGGCCAGCTGAAGTACGCGCGCGCGATCGACGCGGTGATCGCGCCGACCGTGAACTGCTTGCGTCGCCGCCGACCGCACACGTTCAGCCCCTCGAACATCTCTTGGGGACTCGAGGATCGTTCCGCGCTCGTGCGGGTGAAGGGGGGAAGTCCCGCGAACAAACACGTCGAGTACCGGGCCCCATCCGCGCTCTCGAACCCCTACCTCGTCGGTGCCGCGCTCTTGCAAGCAGGCCTCCGTGGGATCGAGGACGAGCTGAAGGTCCCGGAACCCTCGAAACCCGGCGTACCCGCCGAGGAGGACGACTCCTTCGAGAAGCTGCCGCTCGATCTGGAGGGATCCCTCGACGCGCTCGAACAGGATCCGGCCGCGAAGGAGTTCCTCGGCGAGGACTTCGTGACGGCCTACTCGGGGATGCGCCGGTACGAGCTGTCCCGATTCGGCGACTCCGTGTCGGACTGGGAGCGCACGGAGTACCTGGAGCTGTTCTGAGTGGCGGGAGCGCGAGGAGGGCCCGGAGCAGGGCGCCGCTCGGCCGGCTCGGTGACCAGCGAACGTCTCTCGGCGGCCGGCGTTGAAGCCGTCGCGCTCGCGATCGTGATCAATTCCGGAGTCACCCTCGTGAAGACGATCCCGATCCGTCGGTTCGATGAGGCAGTCCGATTCGGGATCGGCCTGTCGCCCGTCTTCACGGTCTTCCAGGTGGACGACCAGATCACGTCGTCACCGCACATCGGCGGCCCCGCGGGCGACACCCGGCTGATGCCGGATCCGGAGGCGACCGTCGCGCTCGCCGCCAGCCCGGGGTGGGCGCTCGCACCGGTGGACCAGCTCGACCAGGAGGGCGAGCCCTACCCCGGCTGCCCTCGCACGTTCGCCCGGACGATGCTCGAGCGGCTCGCCGGCCACGGGCTGGAGCTCCGCGGGGGATTCGAGATCGAGTTCTTCCTCGGGCATCGCGCCACGCCGGGGCCGGACGAGGCAGATCCGACGCCGGCGCACACGGGGCCCGCGTACGGCTCGATCGCGCTCGCGGACGTCGAACCGTTCGCGACCGCGCTGATCGGCGCCTTCGAGGCGCAGGGCACGGGCGTGATGCAGTTCCACCCCGAGTACTCGACCGGGCAGCTCGAGCTATCGGTGCCGCACGGCGTCGGGATCGCCGCAGCGGACACCCACCTCGTCGTACGACACACGATCAGGGCCGTGGCGCGCACCTATGGCTACGCCGCCTCGTTCGCCCCGGTCGTCTTCGCGGGACGCGTCGGCAACGGGAACCACTTGCACCTCAGCCTCTGGGATCGGAAGGGGAAGAACCTGTTCCAGGGAGGACGCGGTCCCGAGGGCCTGACGCGCGGCGCGGAAGCGTTCATGGCGGGGGTCCTCGAAGCACTTCCCGCGCTCACCGCGATCACCGCGCCGTCGGTCCCGAGCTACGAACGACTCCAACCCCACCGCTGGAGCGGCCCCTGGGCCTGCTGGGGACGCGAGAACCGCGAGGCGGCCCTCCGGTTCGTGACCGGGATGGTCGGGAGCCGACCGGATGCCGCGAACCTCGAGGTCAAGTCCATGGACCCGGCGGCGAACCCCTACCTCGCCCTCGGGACGATCGTCGCCGCCGGCATCGACGGGCTCGATCGCGAGCTCTCGCTCCCCGAGCCGGTCGGAGACGATCCCGCGTCGATCCCGGCTCGCCGTCGCCGCTCGATGGGGATCCGCCAGTTGCCCGACTCGCTCAGCGCCGCGATCCGCGAGCTCGAGAAGTCCTCGATGCTCCGCGAGGCGATGGGCGACGTGCTGTTCGACTCGTTCCTGGCGACCAGGCGCGCGGAGCGCGACGTCTTCGAGGGCCAGGATCCCGAGGACGTCGTCCGCGCTCACAGATGGAGGTACTGATGCCCGACGTGGATCTCTCCACCATCGACATCGTCGACGCGCACACGCACCCCTACCGACTCGCGGATCTCGTCGGGAAGGACGCCGAAGGGTTCGACACGCGCGCGATGTTCCTCGGGGAGTCGTTCCTGTCCTCCTCCCAGATGAACCCAGAGCTGTGGCCCGTGGCTGACGGGTTCACCGACTCCACCGTGTACGCCCTTGCGCTCCGACGGTGGCTTGCGGCGCATCTCGGATGCGAGCCGACGCGAGAGGCGGTCACGGCTGCCAGGGACGCAGCCGTGAGGGCCGATGCCGTTGCCTACACGAAAGGGTTGATGGAGGCCGCGGGCGTCGTCGCCGTCCTGTCCGACGAGGGGTACCCCCAGCCGCCGATCCCCGCCGAGGAGTTCGCCCAGACGATCGGCGTCACGGTGCACCGCGTGACCCGTCTCGAGCCGTGGATCCTCCAGCATCGGGACGGGTCCTTCGACGATCTCGTCTCGGGCGTGGAGGACGAGGCCGAACGCGCCGCGAGCGACCCGCACTGCGTGGCGTACAAGTCGATCGTCGCGTATCGAACCGGACTCGACATCGGCGATCCGGAAGGGTCCACGGCGCGCGATGCGTTCGAGCGGTGGCGGGCCGCCGACTGGGCCGAGACGCGGGAGCACGCCAAGCCGGTCCGTGACTTCCTGATCCACCGGGCACTCGCCATCGCGAAGGCGAACGACCGTCCCTTCCACTTCCACTGCGGCGGCGGTGACCCCGACATCAACCTCGCGTACGCGAGTCCGGTGTCCATGTTCCCGTTCCTCGTCGGGGTGCAGGATCAACCGGTCGTCCTCGTGCATTCCGGGTACCCGTGGGTCCGCGAGGCCGCCTACATCGCGTCCGTCCTTCCGAACGTCTACCTCGAGCTCTCCGAGTTGATCCCGTGGGGGTGGGGCCAGGTCGAGTGGGCGCTCGAGATGCTCGTCGGGAACGGTTCCGGCCGCCAAGCTCCTCTACGGATCGGACGAGGCCGGCGAGCCGGAGGCGTTCTGGGCGTCGGCCCTGCTCGCCCGGTCGGCGCTCGAGCGGGTGCTCGGCGGGTTCGTCGATCGCGACTACGTGACCGCGGACGAGGCGGAAGGCTTGGGGAGACTCGTGCTCGGCGACGCATGTCGCCGCCTCCACGGCATCGGGACCGACTGAACGGTCGGGCCGCCGCCCGCGCGCGGGCGGCGGCCGAACCGCCGGCGTCTACGCCGAGGAACCTTCGATCATCTCGCGATCCGCGAGGCCCTCGGCGATCAGTTGCTCGTCCGACTTGCCGCGTCTCGCGGACTGCGACACGAACCAGATCACGATCCCCGAGATCACCGAGACGGCCGTGAAGCCGATCATCCACGCGTTCCACTCACTCAGCGTGGGGAACCCGGCCGGGTACCACGAGCCCACGAAGATGAAGAGCACCGCGAGGATGTTGACGATGAACCCGACGATCCCGCAGAGGAAGAGGAAACCGGTCGGGACACGCCGCTCGCGCTCGAACCGCTCCGGCTCGGCACGCTTCGCGAAGAAGATGTCGAGGAACAGCAACGCGGTCGAGATGCACCACACGATCGTGACGCCGGCGTAGAGGATGTAGAAGTACTTGTACGGATCAGCCGTGCCCCTTCCGAGGACGAAGAACACGAGGATCGCGAGGATCGTCGAGATCGCGCTCTGGAGCGTGATCGCGTTCGCCGGCACCTTGTTCTTGTTGACCTTGCCGATCTGGTGCGGCAGCCGCTTCTCCATCCCCGACACGAACAGGAGTCGTCCGAACGAGAAGTTGTAGACGACGGCGACGGTCAGCACGACCCACGCCATCACCAACGCCACGGCGGCGCCGGTCCACCTCCCGAGCGCGAGCCCGACCGTCTCCGCCCCACCGGTGGTCCCGTTCGCGCCACCTGCCTCGATCACGACCATGTTCCCCCAGGTTGCCCAGAGGTAGGCGGCGATCACGATCGCGCAGCCCCAGAGCAGGAACGTGCGGATGGCCTTCTCACCCCCGGTCACCTCGGCGCCCATGTTCAGCGGGGTCTCGATCCCCAGGAGCGCCAGGATCGCGAACGAGAAGAACGTCAGGTTCGCCGGCAACCCGAGCGCGAGCGTCTCACCCTGGAAGGGATCCCATCCGGTCCCGAAGTCCGTCGAGGCGGGGTTGCCCTGCAGGAGCCACCACACGCCGGCGAACCCGATCAAGAAGATCACCGCCGCGTAGAACCAGAACAGCACGTTCACGTAGTTCTGGGTGACGCGCATCTTCAGGTAGGACATCAGCGCGCTGAACCAGATCACGACCAGGACGACGACGCCGATCTGCCAGTTCTTGGTGAAGAGGCACGGGGCCGCGCAGTCCGGATCGATGAACACGGCGGCCTGCTGCAGGAAGTTCGCGAACAGGATCCCGATGAACACCAGCGAGATCGGTCCGGGCCACCATGCCACGAAGCCGGCGAAGAACCCCCAGAACGGACCGAGCACCTTGTGCGTCCAGACGTAGAGCGAGCCCTCCTCGGGGAACATCCGCCCGAGCTGGGCCGTCACGAACGCCCCGGTGATCAGGAACGTCAGGAACGCGAGGATCCAGAAGATGAACACCGACGGCCCCGCGAACTGCACGCCGGCCGCGTTGTTGATGAAGAGCACGATCGCGACGAAGATGACGACGAGGTCGAACGGACCGAGCGTTCGAGCCACCAGGACCGGTGCGACCTTCTCCGAGATCATCTGCTCGTCGGCGCGTGACGCCATGGCATCTCCCTCCCATCGCAAGAGGGACGCCGCGAGCCGGGGCAGGCGCCCCCAACTGGTCTCGTCGGCGGGAATCCTTGCATCTCGCCGTGCCCTTGTCCAGGTGCGCACAAGTGATCCGAAGCAGGTCTCGCCGCGAATCCTCGCCGGCGGAGGATGCAGGCCACCCACGCGGCGAGCGGAGGCGGAGTGAACGGTGCACGGCGGGTCCTGGTGGTCGCGATCGTCGTCCTCGGCGTGCTCGCAGCGCCCGCTCTCGCCTTGGCGCACCCCCTCGGGAACTTCACGATCAACACCTCAGCCGGAATCGTCCTGAGGGTCGATGAGGCCGTTCTGGACTTCGCCGTGGACATGGCGGAGATCCCCACCCTGCAGGAGAAGGGCAGGCTCGATCCCGACGGCGACGGCTCCCGTTCCACGGAGGAGCTCGTCGCCTATCGGACCGCGGCCTGCGAGGGGCTGAGGACAGGGCTCCGGCTCCGGATCGACGGGACCGTGGCTCCCCTGACCATGCGCTCGTCGGAGCTGTCCCTGCCGGTCGGGCAGGCCGGACTGTCGACCCTGCGCCTCCGATGCGTCTTCGACGCTTCGATCGATCCGGCGCCCGTCCACGACCTCAGGTTCGAGGATCGAACGTACCCGGACAGGCTCGGCTGGCGCGAGGTCACGGCCGCGGGTGACGGTGCCACGATCGTTCGGTCCGACGTCCCGCGCGAGAGCCCCAGCGACCGACTCCGCTCCTACCCCACCGGTGTCGCTCCCTCGCATGTCCTCACGGCATCGCTCGCGTTCCGGCCGGGCGGTGCTGCTCTTCGCGCGGAGCCCGGCTCCAGCGTGACCGCGCCGGCGATCGGTGGGTTCCTCGCCGGCTTCGCCGCTCGGCCCGATCTATCAGCCGGCCTCATCGCGCTGATGATCGTGGCGGCTGTCGGCGTAGGCGCGATCCACGCGCTCGGCCCGGGCCACGGGAAGTCGTTGATCGGCGCCTATCTGATCGGCGCCGGCGGTTCGCTCCGACAGGCCGTCGCCGTCGGCGCGGCCGTCTCGGTGATGCACACCGCATCGGTGCTCGGGCTCGGGTTCCTGGTGCTCTCCGCGGAACGGGTCTTCGCGCCCGAACGCGTCTACCCCTGGCTCGGGCTCACGTCCGGGTTAGTCGCGCTCGGCCTCGGTGCCGTGCTGCTCGTCGCGAGGATCCATGCGCTCTCGGAGAGCCGGCACGGGCACGACCATCCGCACCCGGATCGACCGCTCTCGCGCCGAGGGCTGGTGGCGCTCGCGTTCGCCGGAGGGATCCTCCCGTCACCGAGCGCGCTGGTCGTCCTGCTGGGGTCGGTGGCGATCGGCCGCGCGGCTCTCGGCCTCGTCCTGATCGCGGCGTTCAGCGCGGGACTGGCGGCGTCGCTCGTCGCCGTCGGCGCCCTCGCGATCCGCGCGCGGCACGTTGCGACCGGCAGGCTACCCGCCGGTCTCATGCGGCTGGCGCCCGTGCTCTCAGCCGCATGCATCGCACTGGTGGGATTGGCCCTCACCGGTCGCGGCCTCCTCCAGATCTAGCGCGAACGGGACAACCGGAGGAGGACGCCGCCGAGCACCGCGACACCGACGGCGACCGCGATCGTGAGGATGCGCTCATCCGTACTTCCGTCCGCAAAGGACGCCACGGCGATGAGGAACATGCCGAGGAGGATCCCTGCGACCCCGACGACGCCGAGAAGCATCCGGATGGCGGGCGCCATCCGCTCACCGTTTCCCATCAGACGCCGGCGAGCGTCATCTCGCCGATCAATACCGAGGGCGTCCCCACCGACGAGAAGAAGCGCAGGTCGTCCCCGACCGCCGTGATGGCCTGCAGCATCTCCGGCAACGTCGAGGCGATCGTCATCTCGCGCAGCGGCTCCCCGAGCGCCCCGGCGGCGATCCGAAGCCCGGTCGCACCGACGCTGAACTCCCCACTGATCGGGTTGGCGCCGGAGTGGACGCCGCTCACGTCCTGGATCATGACGCCACCGTCGGCTCGCCGCAGCAGCTCCTCCAGAGGGGTCTCCCCCGCGTCCAGGTAGAAATTCGACGTGCCGACGCCGGGCGCCGCTCGATAGCCGCGCTTCCCGTTGCCCGTCGAGACCGTGGCGCCCTTGTGCGCGGTGTAGGCGTTGTGGAGGAACCCGGTCAGCACGCCCTTCGTGAACAGTTCCGTCCGGCCGCTCGGCACCCCTTCGTCGTCGAATGGAGCGGCGCCCGGTCCTTCCACGTTGGTTCCGTCGTCCACCAGCGTGAAGAGCTCCGAGCCGACCTGATCCCCGATGAGGTTCGCGAACAGGGACCGACCCTTCTGGACCGCGTCGGCGGAGAGGGCTCCCGAGAGCACACCGAGGAACGACATCGCCGCGAACTGGTCGAGGACCACGGGGACGCGGGCCGTCGCCGGCTTCGCGGCGCCCAGCATCCGCGCCCCTCGCTCCACGGCCTCGTCGGCGACCGCCTCCCACTCGAGCTCGTCAAGCCCCCGGGCGATCCGATACGAGAAGCCCGTCTGTGTCTCGTCACCCTCCACGGCGAGGGTCACGGCCAAGCACCAGGCATCGGTCCGGGCGTATTCGGCCTCGACGCCGGTCGTTGAGGCGATCGCGACCCGCGAGACGGCATCACCCACCTGGGCTTCGTCGATCTTCGTCACGCGCGGGTCGCGGGAGATCGCTCGCGCCTCGAGATCCAACGCGAGGCGGGTCTTCCCTTCGGTGGGGACGGTGACGGACGCCTCCCGGTACAGCTCGGGGATCGGCGCCCACCGACCCGGCTCTGGCAGGACGTTGTGCTCGTCTTCCTCCGAGAGCGCCGCGTTCTCCCGGGCCCGGCGAACGACGTCGCGGACCTCGTCGGCGTCCGGATCCGCCGCCCATGCGTACCCGAGCCGGGACTCGCGGATGACCCGCACCCCGACGCCGCGGGACTCGGAGAACTGGAGGCCCTCGACCTCGCCGCGGAGCGCCTTCGCCTCGGTCCGCCGGGACTCCTCCGCGTAGGCCTCGACCGCCTCACCCGAGTCCGCGGCGTCCACGGCCACGCGGCAGAGGTCGCTCAGATCAGGCACCGGTGCCTCCGACGGTGATGCGCGAGATCCGCAGGGTCGGTGAACCGCTTCCGACCGGCGCCTGCTGTCCGTCCTTGCCGCAGACGCCTTCCCAGGTATCGAAATCGTCGGCGACAGCGTCGACCGCCGACATCACCTGGATCGCGCGCCCGATCAGGTTGGCGCCGCGGACCGGCGTCGTGACCTTGCCGTCCTCGATCAGGAACGCCTCGGAGCATCCGAACACGAAGTCGCCGCTCGCGGGGTTGACCTGTCCGCCGCCGAGCGACGTGACGAAGACGCCGTTCTCCGTGCCCTCGATGATCGCGTCGGCCCGCTCGGGTCCGTCGAGGATGTTCGTGTTCGTCATCCTCGGGATCGGGGGGCTCGCGTAGGACTCGCGGCGACCGTTCCCCGTCGACGAGACGCCGTCCTTGTCGGCACGCAGCCGGTCGTAGAGGAACCCCTGCAGAACGCCGTTCTCGAAGAGCATGGTCCGCTGGCTCGGCTCGCCTTCGTCGTCGAAGTCGAACGAACCCCACCCGTTCGGGATCGTCGCATCATCGACCCCGTTGACGACCTCGCTGGCGCACGCCGTCCCGACGAGGCCCCGGTAGACGCTCGCCTCCTTGTCCACGGCGTCGGCCTCGAGCGGATGGCCGACGGCCTCGTGGAACAGCACGCCGCCCATCCCCGGCGCGAGCACCACGGCCATCTCGCCAGCGGGTGCCGGGATCGAATCGAGCATCGTGACGGCCCGCTGGGCCGCCTTCTCGCCGACGGCCGCTGCACCGTAGCGTTCGAAGAGCTCGAGCCCGCCGCACGAGGCGGGACCGAAGAACCCGGTCTGGATCGTGTCGTCCCGGGCGGCGACGACCTGGGTCACCAGCCGGATCCGAGGGCGCTCCTCCTCCACCCAGCGCCCGTCGGAGGTGGCGATCAGCCGCTCCTGCAGGGAATCGCCGTACATCCCGATCACCTGGACGACCTCCGGACTCAGACCGCGGGCCGCGTCGTCGAGCTCCCGAAGCCAGGCCACCTTGTCCGCAGCCGGGAGACCACCGGCGGGCCGATCCGTCCGGTTCACCCTCGGTCCCACGCGTTCGGTCAGATCGACGATCGATCCGGGCACCCCTTCCTGCAGCGCGGCGCTGGCGGCGTCCGCGGCCTGCAGGAGCGAATCACGGTCGAGTCGATTGGAGAACGCGTAGCCGTACGACGTGCCGAGTGCCACGCGGACGCCGGCACCGCGATCGAGTCCGCTCGTGAGCTCCTCGACCTTGCCGTCGTCCAACCTGATCGACGTGGACGTCCGCTGCTCGACGAAGAGCTCCGAGAACGATCCGCCACGCCGACGCGCGGCACGCAGCACCTCCTCGACGAGCTCGCGGGGGAGCATGCGCGCGATGCTAGCAGCGGCGCTGTGAACGACTTCCCGAACGACTCACCGCACGATCACGAGCAGGAGGAACGCGAACGCGGCGATGGCACCGCCGATCCCTCCGAGGAGCTGATCACGGGATGAGGCGCCCACGCCAGCTCGCGTCCACGCCACGAGAGCGAAGATCCCGGCGACGAGGAGCAGCAGTCCGATCGAGAAGAGCGACACCACGGCGGCGCCCACCAGACCTCCGCTCGCGATGCCGAGGGGGATCACACGATCGGGACCGGCGCGAGTCGCGCCCACGAGAGCGGCCACGCCGAGACCGGCGATCAACGCCGTGACCACGATCACGCGACCGATCTCGTTCTCCTCCTGTGTCACGATGATCGCGACGTACACGAGCGCGGTCGCGAACGTGAGGCCGGCCGCAACAGACGCGGGAACGGAGCCCGGGAGACGTTCGCGCGGTGCGCCGCTCACGGAGCCAGCGTACGTCCTCGTCGGCCGCGAAGCGTGGGGTAGGCTCGCCGGGATGCGGGGAACGTGGCTGCGGACCCGAGCGCTCGGCGCGCTCCTCACCGTCCTCACGGCCGCGTGCACCACGACGGGGATCGGCCATGGACCCTCCGACACCGCCTCGCCGCCGCCGCCGGACGGCGCGTCCCCGACGCCGACGGTCTCGCCGACCCCGTCGGGTTCGCCCGGTCCGGAGAGCCCGCTCGTGGTCGGCGTGGCGACCGTCGCCCTGTCCGGCGACGTCACGATGAGCATCGGTCTCTCTTCGATCGAGACCCCCGCCGTCTGGGCGCCCCCGCCCGCGCCGATGGACATCACGTGGAGCGGCGGCGCGGTCCAGCAGCTGCAGCTGTTCGGGACGTCGTTCGTCAGCCTCGCCCCGACGAGCGCGGACAAGGCGCTCTCGTTCACCGTCCAGGGGCCGGACGGTCCGATCGAGTTCTCGTCGACCGCCGGAGAGTGCAGTGTCACCATCACCCCCGCTCTCGCCGACAACATGGGCGGTGTGTTCAGCTGCACGCTCCTCACCGATGTCGGAGGTGCGGTCACGGTGGACGCGCGCGGCACGTTCACCGCCAGCGGATAGCGGTCGGGATGGCGACCGCTCGCCGGGATCTCGCCTGGCTCGGTGGTCTCTGTGCGGCGCTCTTCGTCGTGTTCGTGTGGCCGTATGCGATCGACGGCCACCCCTTCGGCGTCGGCCCCGACGTCCCGGTCTACCTCTGGTGGACGCGGGTCGGGGCGAGCGAGGGGCTCTCGATGGTGGGGAGCCGGCCGGGCGCGCCGGCGCTCGTGGCGACGCTGGCCGGTGCGCTGCACCTGAACGTCTCGGCCGTGACGGCCGGGCTGGCGTCCGCGCTCGGGGTCGCCGTGGGAGCGGCGGCGGCGGCGCTGGTCCGCCGTGGCGCGCGCGGCGCGGAGAAGACATGGCTCCTCGCCGGGCTCCTCGCGGGCATCTTCTCCGTCCACCTCGTCGCCGGCTACCTGGCCAACCTCGTGGTCGCCGTCACGTTCCTCGCGGCCGCGGCCTGCCTCGCCGGCGCCCGCCGGTCGTGGTGGGCGGCGGCCGTGCTCCTCGCGGGCGGCGGCCTGGCGCATGCGCCGTTCCTGGTCCATGCGATCGTCGTGCTCGCGGGCGCCGCGGTGCTCGCCTGGCGAGCCGGCGCCCACGACGAAGCCCGCGACATCGCGCTGTCCTTCACGGTGGGCGGCGTTGCCGCGGGAGCCGGCATCCTCGCGACGATCGCGGGACGCGGTCCGATCGCCGCGGAGACGTCGAGGGACGGGTACCTCCGACGAGCGGGTCTCGATCGACAGCTCGTCGACGCGTACCGCGAGCGGTTCCGGCTGCGGGCGGCCCGCTATGTCCAGTGGATCTCGGTCCCGCTCGCCGTCGCCGGGACCGCGGTCGCCGATGCCTCGGCCACGGGCGGGTTCCTCGGGCGGTTCCTCGCGTCGTGGCTCGCGGTGATGGCCGTCGGTATCCCGGTGGGCTACGTCACGGGATGGCTCCCACCGGACCGGCTCGTCACGTTCGGGTTCGCCGTGCCGATCGCCGCGGCGCTGGGGATCGCGTGGCTCCGTGGCAGGTTGGGGGGGCGAGGCTGGCTGGCGTGGACGGTCGTCGCGGCGCTCGTCGGATGGATGATCCTCGGGGGGCTGCTCGCTTGGGGCCGACAGTCTCCATTCGTGAACCCGAGGGAAGCCGAGCTGGCTCGCGACGCCGGGCTCCGCGTCGGACCCCCGTTGGACCGGCGGCCGATCGTCGTCATCGTGGATGACGCCGATGCCACGGCGACATTCCTGGGATCACGGGCCGCGAACATCCTTCGGGCGGCCGCCTCCCCCGAGCGTGCCGCCGACGTCCACGTCTTCGTCGGTATGGTCGGCGACTTCTTCGAGAACCGACCGACGGTACGAGGTGATCCGGAGTACGACGCCCTCTCCCGTCTGACGCTCGCGGACATCCCGGACGAGCCCGATCCTCTGGTGCTTGTCCTCGGCCCCTTCTACCGGGGGCACGTCTCGAGCCCGCAGCTCCTCGAGCTCGGACCCTCCTTCTGGGCGAGCGAATCCCTCCCGGAGTTCTCCTCGACCATCAGCGGGCCGTTCGACTTCGTCCCGTCGTCGGGGGCGTGGATCTCGGTCGCCGCGCTCGCGATCCTGGCGGCGTTGTCCCTCGTCGGGCTCGGATATGCGGTCGCCGCCAGCCACGACCCGATCGTCGTGGTCGCCACCGCGCCTGCTTTCGGTGCCGCCGCGGTCACCCTCGCGGCGGTCGCGCTCGACCGGATGGGTCTCCGCTTGGAGTCGACGCCTGTCGCGCTCGCGGCCTCAGTGCTGGCGGGTCTCGGCGGCCTCGCGGTCCTCCTCGTCGTGCAGCGCCAGCGGGATCGAGAGGCGCCGGCGTAGGTCGAGCCCCAGCCACACGAGGAGAGCGATCACGACCGGGGTCAGCGCGTAGTGGCCGATCAGGACGTTCAGGTCGTACGCCTCGGGGAACCGGAGCGGCTCCGCCGTCCATTGCGAGAGTGCGAGGACGACCGAGAGCGCGATCAGCGAGATGCGGGGAACCCGCGGGAGGATCCAGATCAGCGGGAGGGACCAGGCGAGGTACCAGGGTAGGAGCACCGGGCCGAGCATCGTCAAGGCGAGCAGCGTCCACCCCCATCCCCCCAGGAGCTCGAGCGCCGGGCGCCCCGATGCGGAGGCGCGCGCGACACCGCGGACGAGACACACGACCGCCGCGACCACAGCCACCGCGAACACGACGCGCGCGACCACGCCCAGCGTGTCCCCGCTGATCGCATCGAGGATGCGGCGGAAGAACCGGGACGGCGCGAGCCATCCCTCGTGCGACGACAACTCGAGCATCCCGAGCGTGGGGTCGTGCCACTGGAAGAACGGAGCCGCGACCACGGCGACCACGGCGGCACCGAGAGCGGCGTGGGTCACCCCGGCGCGCAAGCGTTGCCCGGGCGGGCGTCGCCAGGCGACCCAGATCACGAGCATGAGCAGCGGGAGGAACGCGGTCGCCTTGATCGATCCCGCGCACGCGACGAGCACGATCGCCCAGTACGTTCGCTCCCACAGGACGCACCAGAAGGCCAGCGCGATGCCGAGCGCCACCAGAAGATCGTTGTGCCCGCTTCCGGCGGACTGGAAGAGGATCACGGGGTTCAGGCCGAACGCGGCGACCGCGAACGCCGCTCGGCCCGGCCGGACCCGGCGTGTCACGGCGCCGATCACGAACGTCGTGGCCAGGCTCGCGCCGATCATGATGAGCCGGAACGTGTCGACGAGCGCGTCCAGGCGCGAGGTCGTCCGGGTGACCAGCCCCGCCAGATGGGTGAACAGCGGCCCGTAGACGGAAGGCGTGTCGACCCACCGCGGCCCAACGAGCGTCCGCGACAGGAAGCCCGGGAAGTCGGCGGGCGTCTGGACGTACGGGTTCGCGTGGTGCACCGACACGATCTGCCCGTGTGCGATGTACGAGTAGACGTCCCGGGAGACCAGCAGGGGCTGCAGGATGATCGCGAGATGGAAGGCGATCGACAGCCCGAGGGCGAAACGCAGCGACAGATCGCCGCGCCACGCCGCGCGGAGGAGCAGGAGGAACCCCACCATCCCCGCCACCACGCCGAGCACGGACGCCACGGGGAGGGCGTCGCCGAGCCGGTCGAGCCGGAGCGTCTCGGCCACCCAGACGAACGGGCCCCCGGGGTCGGCACCTGGGGCCAGGACCGGCTGGAGAGGGGATCCGGGGACCGCGGCGACGACCGCCTCCACCAGGAACCCCACGACGGCCGCCCCGACGGCGGGCCACGCCGTCCGCGAGCGAGTCGTCTCCATGTCGTGGCCGACGCTAGCACCCGGTCGCCGCTAGGCTGCAGCCCATGGCGCGCTTCCGGGAAGGCACGGGCACGGCGCTCCTCGTGGCGATCGGCTCGTTCAGCGTCTTCGCGATCCTCGCGTGGATCGTCGCGGTGCTGCTCTGGATCGCGCTGTCGATCTACGCGCTGGTGGAGATGATCGGCGATGGCCGTCCGAGTGCCGTCGCGGTGCTGCTGATCGTCGTCCTGCTCGTGGGAACCCTCGTCACGCTCGCCGCCGTCGGGTTCGGCTTCGTGGGCAAGCGACTCACACCAGGGAAGCGCGAACGCGACTGATCGCCTACGGCGTGGGCTTCATCACCATCAGGTAGAGGATGCCGGCGACCGGCAGCATCGTCAGCAGGCCCGTCGTCCGGGTGCGGCGAGCCGCTGCCTCGTACGCGGGAGAGCCCGCCTCGTCCGCGAGCTCCGTCTGGCGACGCAGCGACGGCGCGAAGAACACGCCGGCGATCACCCCGACCAGGATGTAGAGCCCGATCGCGACCGCGATCCAGAACGTCGTGAACCCCAGTCCGTCGGAGATCAGGACCATGATCACACCCGTGAGCGGCAGCACGCCGTACGCGGGGTTCGCGAGACGCGCATCGAGCTTCTTGATCGTGTTCAGGGCGAACGTCTGCTGAGTCGGGGCCCGTCCCTTCATCGCGGCGAGCCAGATGAAGTACGTCACGTTCGTCCCGACGGCGACGATGGCTGAGAGCACGTGCACGAGCTTCAGCGGCAGGTACCAGTCCATGTCTGTCCCCTTTCCGCGGAGCCGATCGCACACACATACTGCCCTACTGCGCGGCTCGCCCGCTCTCGTGCTCAGGTCGCAGCCCTAGGATGAGCGGGTGGATCGCGACAGCCTCCTCGCGTTCGTTCGCTTCCACGCGTGGGCGAACGATCGCATCCTGTCGACCGCCGCCGCTCTCTCGGACGAGGAGCTCCGCCGGCCAGGCGTCCTCGATCACGGCAGCGCGTTCGACACGCTGCGGCACCTCGTCGACGTCGACTGGAGCTGGCGCGAGGGCTGCATCGGGAACGACGTCGGGGAGACCTACGCCTGGGACCACGGGTTCGTGCTCGACGACCTGGCGGCGATCCATGCGTTCTGCCTCGAGGAGGACGTCCGCCTACGGACCTACGTGGAGTCCCTCGACCAGGCGGTACTGAACGAGCCGCTGGCCGACGGCGACCCTCGAGAGCCGCGGTGGCTGGTCGTCGCCCACGTCGTGAACCACGGGACGCAGCACCGCAGCGAGCTCGCTCGGTACCTCACCGTCTGCGGGCACTCCCCAGGGGACCTCGATCTCCTCGAGGCCCTCGTCCTGCCCTGGCCGGGCACCGGCTGACCTCCCATCCCCGACGCTCACGTCCGCGAGCCCGGCTACGCTCACCCAGTGACCCATCGGATCCTGCTGGACGTGTCGAGCCTGACGTATCGGGCGTTCTTCGCGATGCCGGACTCGGTGACCGCGCCCGACGGACGACCCGTGAACGCGGTCCACGGCTACCTCGACATGGTCACGCGCCTGGTGGCCACGCGACGGCCCGACGAGGTCGTCCACGTCTACGACCACGACTGGCGGCCCGTCGAGCGCACCGACATCTATCCGGGCTACAAGTCGAACCGCCCGCCGGAACCCGAGGCCATCACGCAGCAGTTCGCGCTCCTCCGGAGCGTGCTGGATCTCACGGGGCTGCTCCAGGCCGAGACCGAGGGTTGGGAGGCGGAAGATGCGATCGGCGCCTTCTGCGTCGAGGCGGACGAGACGGACAGGATCGAGATCGTCTCGGGCGACCGCGATCTGATCCAGCTCGTGCGCGATCCCGTGGTGAAGCTGCTGTTCACCGTCCGCGGCGTTTCCGAGCTCGGCGAGTACGACGAGGCGGGCGTCCTCGCCAAGTACGGCGTGCCGGCGTCGCGCTACGCTGAGTTCGCGATCCTCCGAGGCGACCCCTCCGACGACCTGCCGGGCGTGCGCGGCGTGGGCGCGAAGACCGCGCTTGCCTTGATCCAGACGTACGACTCCCTCGACGAGATCGTCGCGGACGCCGCGCAGCTGCAGTCCCGTCCCGGACCGCTGAAGGGCAAGCCTGCGCTGAAGGCGAGGATCGTCGAGGCGGGCGAGTACCTCGAGAAGATGCGCCGCCTCGTGCCCGTGAACGCCGTCGCGCCGCTGACCGTGTGGTCGGGCCCGCGAGACGACGAAGCGCTCAAGGCGTTCGCCGACGAGCACGGGCTGAAAGGTCCGGTCCAGCGGCTGCAGGCAGCACTCGACAGTGCGAGCGCGGCTTGACCCCACCGTGACCGCGTTCGTCTTCCACGTCGACCTCGACCAGTTCCTCGCCGCCGTCGAGGTCCTCCGGCGCCCCGAGCTCCGCGGCAAACCGGTCGTCGTGGGCGGCGACGGCGACCCGACGAAGCGCGGCGTCGTCTCCACGGCCTCGTATGAGGCCCGCACGTTCGGTGTGGGATCGGGGATGCCGCTGCGCTCGGCTTTCAGGCGATGCCCCGAGGCTGTGTTCCTCCCCGTCGACGCGCCCGTCTACCTCGAGGCATCGCGCCGTGTGATGGACACGCTCCGATCCTTCGGCTTCGTGGTGCAGGTGATGGGGTGGGACGAGGCGTTCGTCGCCGTGGAGACGGACAACCCGGAGAGCCTCGCCCGCGAGATCCAGCGCCGCGTCGTCGAGCGGACCGAGCTCTGGTGCTCGATCGGGATCGGGGACAACAAGCTCCAGGCGAAGATCGCGACCGACGCGGGCAAACCCGCCGGGGTCTTCCGGTTGACCTCCGATCGGTGGGCCGAATGGATGGGGTCGCGGCCGACGGACGCGCTCTGGGGGATCGGCTCGAAGACGGCGAGGAAGCTGGCGGCGATCGGCATCGGCACCGTAGACGAGCTCGCGGCGGCCGACCTCGAGAGGTTGGGAGCTGCGTTCGGGCCCAGCACGGGACCGTGGCTCGCGCGACTCGCCCGCGGTGAGGACACCAGCAGGGTCAGCGACGCGCCCTGGATCCCGAAAGGCGTGAGCCGCGAGCGAACGTTCCAGGAGGACCTCGCCACGCGCGACGACGTGCTCCGCGAGCTCGACCGGATCGCATCCGAGACCGCGGAGGACGTCCGGAAGGACGGACGGCCGGCTGCACGCGTCGTCGTGAAGGTGCGGCTGATCCCGTTCATCACGAAGACCCGGGGAGTGGCGCTCCCCATGCCCTCGAGCGCTCCCCGGGACATCATGGCGGGCGCGAGGGCGGCGCTGGAACGGTTCCCACCGATCGAGAGACCGGTGCGGCTGCTCGGCGTTCGCGCCGAGTTCGCCGAGGACGACGCCGAGAGCGGCGGCCTAGGTCATCCGATGCTGAATATCACGGCCCCGGATGCCGATGATTGACAGATGCGGATCCGATCACTCGCGGCAGGCTCTGCGGTCGCGTTGGCCCTCGGCCTCCTGACGGCTCTTCCCGCCTCGGCGGCCTATCAGGACCCTCTGATCGCGTTCCCGGGCGGCAGCGTGTTCTACTCGCCGTTCTCCGGCCCGGCGACCGTCACGTTCGCGTTCGACGCCGCCACGAACGATGCGACGTTCGAGCTCCGCCTCCGGCGGGTCGGCGGCCCATCCATCCGCACGAAGGAGGTGTTCATCGACCCCGACACGATGGCGTCACCGCGTGAGGTGACGTTCTCATGGCCGGCGCTCTCCGTCGGGTCGGCGAAGACGTACCAGGTGGCCGTCTACCGCGGCGGGAACCTCCAGGGGAGCCCGGAGAGCTTCCAACTGCTTCCGCCGCTGGTCTCGATCTCGGGAGCGAAGCCGGATCCGTTCTTGCCCTGGATCGACGACGACATCAAGGACGAAACGAGGATCACCTACACGCTGCAGGCGCCGTCCGACCCGACGATCGTCCGGGTCTACGCAGCAGACTCGCACGGGAAGTGCTGCGGCTCACTCGTCTTCGAGCATGACGACGGGGCACACCCGTCAGGCGCGAACCAGTACGAGTGGAACGGGAGGACACAGGAGTCGGGAGGATCGCTCCTGCCGAAAGGCGACTACTTCGTCAAGATCCATGCCGAGGATCCGTCGGCCGTCGTCGACGTGTCGAAGCCCTTGAAGGTCACGATCGCCCGGACCTATCGAGCGGTGAAGACGAAGACGAAGCCCGCGAGGGACTACCACCACCGGAGCGCCTCGACCCCTATCGTCATCGGGGGAGGCTGCTTCGTGATGGAGGAGGCTGGCGATCTGCGGATCCTCTGTCAGGGAGGGCGCGTTTCCGTGTACTGGCGATGGGGCCTCGACCCATCGCAACGGATCGAACGAGCCAGCTTCGTGCTGGATACGCAGGTGGGGAGCTGTCCGTCGTCCATCCGGCGATCGGGGCACACGAAGGATGAGTCCTCGTTCACCGTGAACGAGGATCTGGACGGAGCGCTGGCTGATTGCTACATCGATACGGCGAAGATCACGTACAGCTACCTCCAAGCGTCCTGACGCGTCGGTCCCAGAGTCATCCCAGTCCCTACCATGAGGGGCCATGCCGACGCCGACCCTGGAGCTGATCCGGGAGGTCCCGAAGGTCCTGCTGCACGATCACCTCGACGGCGGCGTGCGGCCGGCCACGATCGTTGAGCTGGCGGACGAGACCGGCTACGAAGCCCTCCCGACACACGACGCGGACGACCTCGAGGCCTGGATGCGGCGGGGGGCCGATCGCAAGGACCTCGTCCTGTACCTCGAGACGTTCTCCCACACCGTGGGGGTGATGCAGACGACCGAGTCGCTGGCGCGCGTCGCCCATGAGTGTGCGGAGGACCTGGCCGCCGACGGCATCGTCTACGCGGAGGTCCGCTACGCCCCCGAGCAACACCTCGAACGAGGTCTCACGTTGGACGAGGTCGTCGAGGCGGTGCAGCGCGGATTCACCGAGGGCTCCCAGGCGACCGGTATCCGGATCGGCACGCTGCTGACGGCGATGCGGACGGCCGCGCGATCCCTCGAGATCGCGGAGCTCGCCGTCCGCTGGCGGGACCGGGGGGTGGTGGGCTTCGACATCGCGGGCGCGGAAGCCGGCTATCCGCCGACCCGTCACCTCGATGCGTTCGATCACGTCCGCCGCGCGAACTTCCACCTCACGATCCACGCGGGAGAGGCGTTCGGGCTGCCGTCGATCTGGGAGGCCCTGCAGCTGTGCGGCGCCGAGCGGCTCGGGCACGGGGTTCGCATCGTCGACGACATCGAGGTCGGCCCCGACGGCGAGGCCCGGCTCGGGCGGGTCGCCGATCTCGTCCGTGACCGGCGTGTTCCGCTCGAGCTGTGTCCGACCTCCAACGTCCACTCCGGAGCAGCGGCCTCGATCGGTGAGCACCCGATCGGGCTCCTGACGGATCTGAAGTTCCGCGTCACCGTGAACACGGACAACCGGCTGATGTCGGGGACGACCCTCTCGAACGAGTTCGCGCAGCTCGTCGAGGCCTTCGGGATGGGATGGGACCGGATCCGCCGGCTCACGATCAACGCGATGAAGTCGGCGTTCCTCCCGTTCGACGAGCGCGTCGCCTTCCTCGACGACGTGATCCGGCCCGCGTACGCCGAACACGATCGATGACGGCTGACCAGAACGCGGGACACGACACCCCGGCGATCCGCGAGGTGGCGGCTACGGGCGTGCCCTTCCGCGTGGTCCAGACGGAGCGGCCGAGCAGCGCTGAAGAGAGCGCCGAGCTCCAGGGCATCGAGCTCGGGCAGCTGATCCGGTCGATCGTCGTGCGCCGCGGCGCCGGCGACTATGTCTTCGTCCTCGTGCCCGGTGGGCGGCAGATCGCCTGGGCGAGATTGCGCGCGCACCTCGGAGTGAGCCGGCTCTCGTTGCCGGACCAGGACGAGGCTCGCGACGCGACCGGCTACGAGCGGGGGACGATCACTCCGTTCGCGGCGTCGACGCGCTGGCCGGTCGTGGCCGACGCGACCCTGGCCGGTCGCGACGTGGTCGCCATCGGCGCGGGCGCGCACGGCGTCAATCTCCACCTCGATCCGGGGGATCTGTTCCGGCTCGTGGACGCTGATCTCGTGGACGTCACGAACCGCGCTGGGTGAGCGTCGCGGGGCTCCAGATGCCCGATCCGGATCGAGTGGATCAAGCGGGCGGCGCCGCGTCGGCGTCTGCCAGCACCAACTGATCGACCGCCATCACGCGTCCGGCCGGGATGGAGGTATCACCTGCGAGGAGGCGGGCCAACGCGCCCCTCTTCGTGCTTCCCGCGACGATCCAGACGATCCGCCGAGCCCGATCGAGCACCGGATACGTCAGGGTCATCCGTCGCCGACCCCGGAACGTTCCCGTCACCGCAACATCCCGATCGCGCACCTCGAGGACGGGGTCGTCGAGGAGGAGGGATGCCGTGTGCCCGTCGTCGCCGATGCCGAGGTGGACGAGGTCGAACCGCTCGGGCAACGACCGCTCGTAGGCCGCCGCCGCGGACTCGAGATCGTCGACCTCCACCGGCATCGGACGGACGGTGGCTACGCCTTCTGCCGACAGGGCCCGGCGGAGATGCGTGAGGTTCCGGTCGTCGTCCCCCTCGGGGGCGACCCGCTCGTCGACCTGGAACGTGCCGGTCCCGGACCACGGCAACGCGAGCCGGCGGAACGTCGGGACCGGTGTCGCCCCGCCGCTCACCGCCCAGTGGAAGGTCCCGCGATCGTCCACCGCTCCTTCCGCTGCCGCCTCGATCACGGCCGCCGCCCGGGCCGCGAGCGCCTCGGCGTCGGGGAGCACCTCGAGATCGATCACCGCTCCCGGTGCCCCCCGAACTCGCGTCGCATCGCGGACAGGACGCGGTTCGCGAAGCTGCCGCGATCACGCGACGAGAATCGGGAGAAGAGCGCGGCGGTCAACACGTCGGCGGGCACCCCTTCCTCGATCGCGGCGATCGCCGCCCACCGCCCCTCGCCCGAGTCGGCCACCTGTCCCTCGAGGCCGTCGAGTCCGGGATCCGCGTGCAGCGCGGCCGCCGTGAGATCGAGGAGCCACGACGACACCACGCTCCCCCGCCGCCAGACCTCGGCCACCTCGGCCACGTCGATCTCGTACCGGTACGCCTCGCGGTCTCGCAGGGGAGCGGTCTCCGCATCGGCTGGGGCGACCGCTCCGCCCGCGTTCGCGTTGGCGAGGATGTTCAGCCCCTCGGCGTACGCCGCCATCAGGCCGTACTCGATGCCGTTGTGGACCATCTTCACGAAGTGCCCCGCGCCCACCGGGCCGCAACGGAGGTAGCCCCGCTCCGCACGCGAGGGCTCGCCGTCGCGGCCCCGGGTCCGCGGGGCCGTGTCCGCACCCGGCGCGAGCGATGCGAAGATGGGCTCCAGATGCCCGAACACGTCCTCGTCCGCCCCGACCATCAGGCAGAAGCCGCGCTGGATGCCGAAGAGGCCGCCGCTCGTCCCGCAGTCGACGAGATGGATCTCCCGGTCGGCAAGCTCGCGAGCCCGCCGCAGGTCGTCACGATGGTTCGTGTTCCCGCCGTCGATCACCACGTCCCCGGGCTCGAGGTGCTCGGCCAACTCCCGTACGACCGCCTCCGTGGGTTCGCCCGCAGGGACCATCACCCAGACGGCCCGCGGGGGCTGGAGGGCGGCCACGAGGTCGACGATCGTCGATGCTCCCGCCGCCCCATCACCGACGACCGCCGTCACCGCCTCGGGACTCACGTCATAGACCACGCACCGGTGTCCGTCGGCCATCAGCCGCCGAACGAGGTTGGAGCCCATCCTGCCGAGGCCCACCATGCCGAGCTCCATCGGTCGATCCGTCGTCATCGGCGCTCCCTTCGCTCATCCGCCAGATCCGTCCTCATCCCGAGAGCGTATGGACCGGACGGCTGACGCGCTCGTCCTCTTCGGGATCACCGGCGATCTCGCCCGCAAGATGACGCTGCCGGCGCTGTACCGCCTCGAGGCGAGGGATCTGCTGCCGTGCCCGGTGCTCGGGGTCGGCCGAAGGGAAGGCGGGCAGGAGGAGATCCACACCCGCGCGCGCGCGGCGATCGAGGAAGCGGGCGAGTCGGTGGACGAGGCGATCTTCCAGCGACTGGCCGATCGGCTGAGGTACGTGGCCGGCGACGTGACCGACCCGGAGCTGTACACGAAGATCGCGCAGGCCCTCGGCGGAGCGGAGCGTCCGGTGTTCTACCTCGCGATCCCCCCGTCGTACTTCGGGTCGACGGTCGAAGCGCTCGGCGCCGCCGGTCTCACGACGAGCGCGCGCGTCGTGATCGAGAAACCATTCGGGGAGGACCTGGCGTCGGCGACCGAGCTCAACCGCCGCATCCGCCGGGTGCTCGAGGAGGATCAGGTCTACCGCATCGACCACTTCCTGGGGAAGGAGCCGGTCCAGGACATCGTGTACCTGCGGTTCGCGAACGAGATCCTCGAGCCGATCTGGAACCGGTACCACGTGTCGACCGTGCAGATCAACATGGCCGAGGACTTCGACGTCGCCGACCGGGGCAGCTTCTACGACCCCGTCGGAGCCCTCCGCGACGTCGTCCAGAACCACCTGCTGCAGATCCTCGCGCTGGTGACGATGGAGGCTCCCGCGGGGGGCCACGACCCGATAGCGGACCGGCGCCTCGACGTGCTCCGCTCGATCCCCGACGCGGATCCATCCGCCTACGTCCGAGGTCAGTACGAGGGGTACCGAGACGTGAAGGGGGTCAAGCCCGGTTCGGAGACCGAGACGTTCGCGGCCCTGCGGCTCGAGATCGACAACTGGCGTTGGGCGGGGGTGCCGTTCCTGATCCGTACGGGGAAGGCGCTGCCGGTGACCGCCACTGAGGTCGACATCCGGTTCCGGCTCCCTCCGGCGATCCTCATGGGCGACCACGTCGGGGAGGTGAAGCGCCACAACCACATGACGCTCCGGATCGGGCCCGAGCCGGGCGCTTCCCTCGGCGTGATGGTGAAGGCACCCGGTGAGGACCGGCCGGAACCGGTGCACCTCGACTTCTCCTTCCAGGAGCAGCTCGGACGCGCGCCGGCACCGTACGAGCGCCTGCTGCTGGACGCGATCAACGGCGACGGCACGCTCTTTCCCCGACAGGAGGTGATCGAGGAGACGTGGCGGATCCTGGAGCCGCTGCTCGATACACCGCCGCCCACCGAGCGCTACGCGAAGGGCTCGTGGGGCCCGGCGAGCGCGGACCGCCTCGCCCAGGATCACGGCGGGTGGCGGGTCCCGGAGGGACGGCGCTGACGCCGGACCACGGTATGCGTGCGGAGGGCGACGGCGATGCCCTATCCGGGACGCCGCCGGGTGGACGGTTCTCGGCTGCTGCCCCACCACGGAGCCCGTTCCCGGCCATCGCCGAGTACGGATTCCTTTCCGATCTCGAGACGACGGCGCTCGTCGCGGCCGACGGCACGGTCGAGTGGCTCTGCCTCCCGCGGTCCGACGGTGCGAGCATCTTCGGCGCCCTGCTCGACCGCTCCGCCGGATCGTTCCGCGTGGCGCCGGTCGGCAGGATCGTCCCGACGGGACGCCGCTACCTTCCCGGCACCAACGTCCTCGAGACCACGTGGCAGACGAAGACGGGCTGGCTGGTGGTGCGCGACGCCCTGACGATCGGGCCCTGGTACGAGACCGAGACGCGCGATGAGGCGTACGTCCGGTCGCCGGGCGACTTCCAGGCAGAGCACATGCTGGTCCGGGTCCTCGAATGCGTGAACGGCCAGGTCGACGCCTCGCTGCACTGCGAACCGAGCTTCGACTACGACCGGTCGGATGCCCGATGGGAGTTCGCCACCGATGGGTACGGCGAAGCGATCGCCCGGGGCCACGAGGTCGATCCCGTGCTCCGGCTCACGACGAGCCTCCGCCTCGGCTTCGAGGGACGAGCGGCGGTCGCGCACACGACGATGAAGGAGGGCGAAAGGGCGTTCGTCGCGCTCTCGTGGACCGACCCGGACCCACCGCCGCCCGGGAACGTCGACGACGCGACCGAGCGGCTGGACCGCACGGAGGACTTCTGGCGAGACTGGCTCAACCAGGGATCGTTCCCGGATCATCCGTGGGGCAGTGCCCTGCAACGGAGCGCGCTCGTGCTGAAGGGACTGACCTACGCCCCGACGGGCGCGCTCCTCGCCGCGGCCACCACCTCGCTGCCCGAGCTGCCCGGCGGCCACCGCAACTGGGACTACCGCTACAGCTGGGTCCGCGACTCCACCTTCGCGCTCTGGGGCCTCTACACGCTCGGTTTCGACTCCGAGGCGAACAACTTCCTGTCCTTCATGCAGGACCGGATCCGGGACGGGCGTCCGCTCCAGATCATGTACGGGATCGGGGGGGAGGAACGTCTCTCGGAGTCCACGCTCGATCACCTGACCGGGTACGAGCGATCGCGGCCGGTCCGGATCGGCAACGCGGCGTTCGAGCAGCATCAGCACGACGTCTGGGGGGCGCTCCTCGACTCGGTCTACCTCCATATGAAGGCCGGTGAGTACCTGAACGACGAAGACTGGGAGAACCTCGAGCGCCAGGTGGAGGAGGCGGTCGCTCGATGGCGCCAGCCAGATCACGGGATCTGGGAGGTGCGCGGAGAGCCCAGGCACTTCACGACCTCCAAGATCATGTGCTGGGTGGCGTGCGACCGTGGCGCGCGCCTCGCCGCGGCGATGGGCCGAACCGAGGTCGTCGAGCGATGGAACGCCGTGGCCGAGGAGATCCGGGACGACGTCCTCGCGAACGGGGTGAACGCCGAAGGTGTCCTCGTGCAGTCCTACGGGGCGGACGTGCTCGATGCCTCGCTGCTCCTCGCTGTCCTGTTGCGCTTCTTGCCGGCCGACGACGAGCGGATCCGTGCGACCGTGCTCGCGATCGCGGATGAGCTGACCGAGCACGGGATGGTGCGCCGGTACCCCGTCGAGGAGACCGACGACGGGGTGGGCGGAGACGAAGGAACGTTCGTGATGTGCTCCTTCTGGCTCGTCTCGGCGCTCGTCGAGATCGGCGAGACCGATCGTGCAGAGAAGCTCCTCCATCTCCTGCTCACCCGGGCGAGCCCGCTGGGGCTGTATGCGGAACAACTCGACCCGGCCAGCGGACGGCTCCAGGGCAACTTCCCTCAGGCCTTCTCGCACCTCGCCCTCATCAACGCGGTCCTCCACGTGATCCGCGCCCACGAGGAGCGAGACGTGGGGGCTTTCGGACTCGGCTAGGACGTCTCGACATAGGCGCTCGATGCGCGCAACGGCCTGCGGCCGCCGGGGGTGCGCTGACACCTCCGACGTGGCGTGGCACGATTCCGCGTGTGACCATCAGACCCGTCGCCGCGGAGCATCTGCGCGATCTCGCGCAGCTCCGCCGCGTCCGCGACCGGATGGACCGTGACTACGCGCAACCGCTGGACGTCGAGGCGCTCGCGCGCGGGGCGCACATGTCGGCCGGGCACTTCAGCCGCCAGTTCCGGCTCGCCTACGGCGAGTCGCCCTACAGCTACCTGATGACACGGCGGATCGAGCGCGCGATGGCGCTGCTGCGTCGTGGCGATCTGAGCGTCACCGAGGTCTGCTTCGAGGTCGGTTGCTCGTCGCTCGGCACGTTCAGCACGCGCTTCACAGAGCTGGTCGGGGTGCCGCCCAGCGTCTATCGGCGCCAGGCGGGGGTCGGCTCGATGGCGGGCATCCCACCGTGTGTGGCGAAGCAGGTGACCAGACCGATCAGGAATCGAGAAGCGCCGGTCACCGAGCCGCAGCTAGTGTGACGGCCATGGACATCATGATCCACTCGAGCTTCCTCCCGCAGGACGACCCCGACGCGGCCGTGACCTTCTACCGCGACACCCTCGGCTTCGAGGTTCGCAACGATGTCGAATACGGCGGGATGCACTGGATCACGGTCGGCCCTCCAGACCAACCCGACACGTCGATCGTCCTCCACCCGCCTGCCGTTGCACCCGGGATCACCGATGACGAGCGGCGCACGATCACCGAGATGATGGCCAAGGGCACGTTCGCCGGCATCAACCTGGCCACGAAGGACCTCGATGCCGCGTTCGAGCGGCTGCAGGCCAACGACGCCGACATCGTCCAGGAGCCGATCGAGCAGCCGTACGGCGTCCGCGACTGCGCCGTCCGCGATCCGGCTGGCAACCTGATCCGGATCCAGGACCTGCGCTGACCTGACGGCAGGAACCGGGATCCGGACCGATCAGGAATCGAGAAGCATGGGTGACGGAGCCGCAGCTACCCTGGCCGTCACGGACATCATCACCACGGCCAGCGTGACACGGAAGGAGTGCACATGACCGGCTCATCCACCCAAGGGGCGAAGACCCTGCTGCACCCCGTGAAGGACCTGGAGACGGCCAAGGCGGTGTACACCGCACTGCTCGGCATCTCGCCACAGACCGACGATCCCTACTACGTCGGCTTCGAGGCCGAGGGCCAGCACATCGGGCTGGTGCCGGGCGGTGGACCGCAGGGCATGACCTCGCCGGTGGCCTACTGGCACGTGTCGGACATCGAGGCGAAGCTCGCCGAGGTGACCGCGGCTGGTGCCACCGTGAAGGAACCCGCGCACGACGTCGGTGGCGGCCGACTGGTCGCCGCGATCACCGACCCCGATGGCAGCGTGCTCGGGCTGCTCCAAGATCGATGAGAGGACTCACTCGGCGCAAGGAGGTACCTGGCGATGCCTGAGAAGAAGACCGCGAAGAAGACCACGCGGAAGCCCGCCAAGAGGTCAGCCGCGGCAGCGAAGAAGTACGAGGGATTCTCGGCCGACGAGCGCGCCGCGATGAAGGAGCGCGCCCGAGAGCTGAAGGCAGCCGCTGCCGGGGCGGACGGGGAACGTGAGCTGCTCAGGAAGATCGCCGAGATGCCGAAACCCGATCGGGCCATGGCGACGAAGCTTCATGAGATCGTCAAGGCCAACGCGCCGGCACTCGCGTCGAGGACCTGGTACGGGATGCCCGCGTACACGAAGGAGGGGAAGGTCGTCTGCTTCTTCAAGGCCGCCTCCAAGTTCGACGCGAGGTACGCGCAACTCGGCTTCGAGGACCCCGCGAACCTCGACAACGGCGCGATGTGGCCGGTCGTCTTCGCCCTGAAGGAGCTGACCGCCGCCGATGAGAAGAAGATCGCCGCGCTCGTGAAGAAGGCGGTGAGCTGACGCCCGAGATGGCCACGAAGACGGATTCGCGGTCGCCCACACGTCACGACGCCGACAGCCACGACCTGATCCGCGTGCAGGGCGCGCGCGAGAACAACCTCAAGGACGTCAGCATCGAGATCCCGAAGCGCCGGTTGACGGTATTCACCGGCGTCTCCGGCTCGGGCAAGAGCTCGCTGGTGTTCGACACGATCGCGGCGGAGTCGCAGCGGATGATCAACGAGACCTACACCTCCTTCGTGCAGGCCTTCATGCCGACGCTGGCGCGGCCGGAGGTCGACGTACTGGAAGGCCTGACGACGGCCATCATCGTGAACCAGGAGCGGATGGGCGCGAACCCCCGCTCCACCGTCGGGACCGCCACCGACGCCAACGCGATGCTCCGCATCCTCTTCAGCAGGCTCGGGGATCCGCACATCGGCTCGCCCAACGCGTACTCGTTCAACGTCCCCTCGGCGAAAGGGAGCGGCGCCATCACCGTCGAGCGCGGCGGCAAGACGAAGACCGAGAAGGCGACGTTCACCCTGCTGGGCGGCATGTGTCCGCGTTGCGAGGGCAAGGGCAACGTGACCGATATCGACCTGACCCAGCTGTACGACGAGAGCAAGTCGCTCGCCGAGGGCGCGATCACGATCCCGGGGTACACGGCGGACGGCTGGGCGGTGCGGATCTACTCCGAATCGGGCTTCTTCGACCCCGACAAGCCGATCCGCAAGTACACGAAGAAGCAGCTCCGCGACTTCCTCTACGGCGAGCCGACGAAGGTGAAGGTCAACAACATCAACCTGACGTACGAGGGACTGATCCCGAGGATCCAGAAGTCGTTCCTGTCCAAGGACGTCGACGCGATGCAACCGCACATCCGCGCCTTCGTGGAGCGGGCCGTGACGTTCACGACGTGTCCCGAGTGCGGCGGCACCCGACTCAGCGAGGGTGCCCGATCGTCGAAGATCGACGGGAAGAGCATCGCCGAGGTCTGCGCGATGCAGGTCAGCGACCTGGCCGACTGGGTCCGGGGCCTCGACGAGCCATCGGTGGCCCCGCTGCTCACGGGCCTGCAGCACCTCCTCGACTCGTTCTCGGAGATCGGGCTGGGATACCTCTCGCTCGACCGGCCGTCGGGCACCCTGTCAGGGGGAGAGGCACAGCGCACCAAGATGATCCGTCACCTCGGCTCCTCGCTCACCGACATCACGTACGTCTTCGACGAGCCCACGATCGGTCTGCACCCCCACGACGTCCAGCGGATGAACGACCTGCTTCGGCAGCTGCGCGACAAGGGCAACACGGTGCTCGTCGTGGAGCACGACCCGGAAGCGATCGCGATCGCCGACCACGTCGTCGACCTCGGCCCCGGCGCCGGATCGGCGGGCGGCGCCGTCTGCTACGAGGGCGACGTCGAGGGGCTGCGGAAGAGCGACACCACGACCGGCCGCCACCTCGACGACCGGGCGACCCTGAAGGAAGGGGTGCGTTCGTCGTCCGGCGCGCTGGAGATCCGCGGCGCGAGCGTCCACAATCTCCAAGGCGTCGACGTCGACATCCCGCTCGGGGTGCTCTCCGTCGTCACGGGCGTCGCCGGCTCCGGCAAGAGCTCGCTGATCCACGGCTCGGTCGCCGGCCGTGACGGCGTCGTGGTGATCGACCAGGGGCCGATCCGCGGCTCCCGGCGGAGCAACCCAGCGACGTACACCGGCCTGCTCGAGCCGATCCGCAAGGCGTTCGCGAAGGCCAACGGCGTGAAGCCCGCGCTGTTCAGCTCCAACTCCGAGGGCGCCTGTCCCACGTGCAACGGCGCCGGCGTCATCTACACCGAGCTGGGCTTCATGGACACGGTCGAGTCCACCTGCGAGGAGTGCGAGGGGAAGCGGTTCCAGGCGTCGGTGCTGGAGTACCGGCTGGGCGGCCGGAACATCGCCGAGGTGCTGGCGATGCCCGTGATCGAGGCAGAGGGCTTCTTCGACGACGGCGAGGCGCACACCCCTGCCGCGCACACGATCCTCGAGCGGCTCGCCGACGTCGGGCTCGGCTACCTCGCGCTGGGACAGCCGTTGACCACGCTCTCCGGCGGCGAGCGTCAGCGGCTGAAGCTCGCCGCCCAGATGGGCGAAAAGGGGGACGTCTACGTACTCGACGAGCCGACCACCGGCCTCCATCTCGCCGACGTCGAGCAGCTGCTCGGTCTGCTGGACCGTCTCGTCGAGGCCGGCAGGTCCGTGATCGTGATCGAACACAACCAGGCCGTGATGGCGCACGCGGACTGGCTCATCGACCTCGGCCCCGGCGCGGGGCACGACGGCGGCCGGATCGTCTTCGAGGGCACACCCGGCGACCTCGTCGCCGACCGCTCAACCCTCACCGGCGAACACCTCGCGGCGTACGTCGGCCTTTGATCCCCCCTAGTCCTCCGGAGGCTCGGCTCGCCTGATCTCCTCCACCTCGATGCGACCGTCCTCCATCTGGGTGACGCGGATGCCTTCGCACTCCGCGAACGGGGCCGGCTCTCGTCCCGTGAGCCCCGTCATCGCTCGTTCGACGAACGGGGTATGGCTGACAGCGAGCCCGAGACCGCCCTCCGGCACGGCGTTCAGCAGCGCCCGGATCCCCGCGGCCATGCCCTCGGGCGTGCCTCGGGTCGCGTCCCGGCCCGCGAGGCCGTCGATCACGCCGTGCGACGCCAGTTGCCGGCCCGACCCCCTGAGGATCCACGCGGCCGTCTCCGCCGCGCGCGCCGCCGGCGAGACGAAGACGGCGTCGTAGCCGGGCGCCTCTCGTCCCACGTCCTCGGCCTGCGCGCGCCCCGCCGCGGAGAGCCGATCCTCGTTCGGGTCGCGCTTCGCGTGCCGGAGCAGCTCCAGTCGTCGCATCTTCGCCTCAGTGCGTACCCGCGGACGCCGCATCCGGAACCATGCGGTCCTCGCGGAATCGGCTGAGGGCGAACGGCGCGATCAGGTCGGGCACGCGACCGGTGGCGATCGCATCCGCCATCGTCGCGCCGAAGATCGGCGCGCCCTTGAACCCCCAGGTCCCCATCCCCGCCATCACGCTGAACGCCTCCACGGGCGTCGGGCCGAGGATCGGCGAGGAATCCGGCGTCATGTCGCAGGACCCACCCCACTGCCGCATCGCCCGGGCCTCCGCCATGAACGGGAGGATCATGATCGACCTGCGCGCGGCCTCGGACAGGAACTCGAAGGTCGAGCGCGTCGAGAACGTGGAGTACGGCACGATCTCGGCACCGGCCAGCAGCTCCCCTCGGGCCGTCTGCGACACGTAGATCGTGAGATCCATCGACGAGACCAGCCCGCGCAGCACGGGGCGATAGGGCTCGGTGACGAACGCCTGGAGCAGGTGGGTCACGATGGGCAGGCGGACGCCCGCCATCGCGGCGAGCTGCGTGGACCACCCGGCGACGGCGCTCACGACGTGTCCGGCCGCGACCGGCCCGGCGGAAGTCTCGACGCCGACACACGTGTCGTCGACGAGCCGCACCCCCGTGACCGCGACGCCCTGATGGATGTCGACGCCCCGACGGGCGGCGGCCTGCGCGAACCCCCACACGACCGCGTCGTGCCGGGCGAACGAGCCGGGCGGGTGGTACGAGGCGCCCATCACCGGCAGCTCGCCGCCGCCGCTCAGGTCCACCAGCGGACACACCTCGAGGATCTCGTCCGGTCCGAGGATGTCGGTCTGCACGCCGAGTGCCCGGTTCAGGGCGGACTTCTCCCGCTCGATCTGGAGGGAGTCCTCGGTGTGACAGAGATCGAGCTCGCCCTCGGTGCTGAACTGGACGTTGTATCCGAGCTCCTGCGACAGCCGTCGGTAGCGGGCGAGGCTGGCGGCGTACAGCGGGACCGTCTCCGGCGTGTTGTAGTTCGCGCGGAGGACCTGCGTGTTCCGCCCGCTCCCGCCGCTACCGATGTAGGAACGCTCGAGCACGGCGACATCCCGGATGCCATGTTCGGCGGCGAGGTGATACGCGAGCGACAGCCCGTTCACCCCGCCTCCGACGATCACGACGTCGTAGGCAGGTCGCAGCTCGCGCTCCGGCAGATACGTCCGGCGACGGAAGAGACCCGTCACGTTCGCGGCCCCCTCCCGAGCTGTCCCGCGAGGGAGGAGCCCCAGGAGGCGCGAACGAACACGCGGAGCGTGTCCTCCTCCACGAACACCCGGGCCGCGACCCGCATGACATCCCCTTGGACGTAGCCGACGCCATCCGGGAGCGGGAGATCCGACACCCGGGCGAAGGTGGGCCGGGCATCCCGGCCGGAGAGCACGATCTCCGACCACCCCTCCGAGCACTCGCGGATCACGGCGTCCGCGTCGATCGTGTGGACGGCGGCGTGGAGATCATCCGGGATCGAACCACGCACGAACACCTCGTCGGCAGCCACTCGCCCGGCGCCCGGTGCCCGCATCGCGAGGTCGCATGCCTCCTCGGCAGCGTGGACGGACCAGAGCTCAGCCACGGAGCCGCTCCCCTTCGGGATCGAGGAACGGGGTCGGGACGACGCGGGCGGTGACGTGATCGGCGTGTAGCGCGCCGGGGACGTCGCCGTCGGGTTCCCGACGGATCCAGCCGAGTCCGATCGAACGCTCGAGGGTCGGGCTCCAGCCCGCCGAGGTCACCCTCCCGACGATGCGCCCGCCGGAGCGCAGCGGGACCCCGCGGAGCTCCGCGCCTCCGCGGTCGAATGCGAGACCGACGAGCCGGCGGTCAGGCGGCGTCTCCGCCAGCCGCTCGAGCGCACGCGACGCGGCGAACGTCTTCCCGGGAGCCACCGCCCACGCGAGCCCGAGCTTGGCGGGGGTGTCGTCCGGCATCGTGTCCTGCCCGACGTAGGGGTGTCCCTTCTCGAGTCGCAGGATCTCGAGGGCGTCCAGTCCGTGCGGGCGGATCCCCAGACCGTCCCCCTGGCGCACGATCGCCTCCCAGAGCTCCGGGCCCCGCGAGCGAGGGTGATGCAGCTCGAAGGCAACCTCGCCCACGAAACCGCTGCGGATCGCGTGGCAGGGAACGTCCGCCACCGTCAGCTCGCGGACGCCCATGGGCGGGAACGCCTGCGGATCGAGCGGATCGTCCGTGAGCTCGCCGAGGAGGGCTCGCGCGAGCGGCCCTGCCACGAGGATCGCGCCTCGCTCGGCGGTGAGGTCGATCACGTGGACCCGCAGCCGTAGCCGGTCGGCGCGGTCGCGGAGCCAGGCCTCCATCCGGTCGGCTCCGCCCGTCGTCGACGTGAGGTACCAGCCCTCTTCGCCCAGCCGGCAGACGAGCCCGTCGTCGAAGATGTAGCCCGCCTCGTCGAGAGCGAGCAGGTAGCGAGACATCCCAATCGTCAGGTCGTCGAGACGGGTGGGGAACGACGCGTCCATCAGGGCCGTGGCGTCGGGACCGCCGACGAGGAACTTCGCGAGCGTGCCGACGTCCATCACCGACACGCGCTCCCGGACGGCGCGGTACTCCTCCGCTGCGTCCCCGTAATGCACGGGACGGAGCCAGGAGCCGGACCATCCCATCCGCGCACCGGCGGCTACGTGCACGTCGTGCAGGGACGTGCGCTTCTCGATCACCGGATGGACCGCGGCGGCGAGAGCGGCCAATGGCACCGGGCGGGCAGGCGGGCGCGCCGTGGTCCGAGCGGCGGTGGTAGCGGCGTTCGCGGCGGCGCCCTCCTCGGTGTCCTGGGCCGCCGCGAACGCCGCCAGGTGCCGCCCACACATCGCTCCTTGGCAGGGTCCCATCGTCGCGGTCGTGTAGCGCTTCAGGAGCTCCGACGAGCGGAACCCCTCCGCCCACGCGCGCTCCAGGTCCCCCACGGACACGTCCTCGCACAAGCACACGGTCCCCGCGGTGGGCATCGTGGCCGTCGGCGAGGCCTCCACGCCGGCGTCGCCGATGGCCTCGACCTCTCCCGTGGCGCTCATCCGAACGAGGTCGTCCCTCGGAGAAAGGCCCACCGAGAGGACGAACAGGTCGCAGCCGATGCCCCGGGTCACGCCCTCGACATCCCGGAGCACCGCGAAGCGAACTCGGTCCTTCCCCTCCGCACGCACGACCTTCGCATCGATCAGGGTCCTGAGGTCGTCCGGCACCTGCTCCGCGAGGGCCGAGGGGACGACCACGGCCGCGATCGGGACGCCGGCGTCCCGGAGCACGGTCAGGTGCTCGATCCCTTCGTCGTGGCCGGCGACGACCACGGCCCGACGCCCCGGCGCGACACCTCGCTCCGCGAGCCCCACGGCCGCCCGACCGAGCATCACCCCGGGCAGATCGTTCCCCGGGAAGATCTGATGGACCTCCGAGCCGCCGGTCGCCGTCACGACCCGCATGGGATGCACCTGGACGAGGCCCTCCGCCGACGCGAGCGCCACCATCGGTCCCTCGTAGACGCCGATCGCCGCGTGGTGGGCGAGGACCTCGACCCCTTCGGGATGCTCCGCGACGACGCCCTCGTCGCAGAGGACCACCCGCTCGCCACGGACCGCCGCGGAGGAGGCGGCGGCGCGACCCGACTCGCCCGCACCGACGACGAGCACATCGCAGTGCAGATGTCGGTTCGTGCGGGTCACCACCGGCCCGCCGGGAAGGCGTCCCACCCCTACGGCGCGCCGGATCATCCGAGACGCCACCGCCCACGACCATCGCGGACGGATGAACGTCTTGTAGTAGAAGCCGACGGGGAGCAGCACGTGCAGTCGATCGAGGATCGCGAGCGCGTCCCGCTCGACCGACGGCCACCCGCGCTCGCGGCGCACCCGCATCCCGTCGGCGGCGGGCGTCACGCACGATCGGACGCCGGGGATGCCGTCGACGGTCACGAGGCAATTGGGACACTCCCCCGTCCCGCAGTACAGGCCTCGGCGCCGGTGATACTTCAGCGATCGCGAGAACGTCCTGATGCCGGCGCGATACAACGCCGACGCGACCGTGTCCCCGTCCTCGACCCTGATCCGCTTCCGGCCCAACCGCAGCGTGCCGGCCATCTAGCCGATCTCGTTCGTCGTCGTGTCGCGGGTCACGGTGAGCCAGCGCCGGCAGCCGAGGAGATGGAACCATCGCTCCTCCTGGGGACCGGCGGCGTTCGCGGGCAGGAAGACCCGCGCGAAGTCCGACTCCGGGTCGGCGGCGTCGATCGACCGGAGTTCACCGCCCCACGCGAACTCCGTCGAGGGACGCCACCCGCAGTTCGGGCACGGCACCTTCAGCGCCACGGAGGCCTCCGTCCTCTACGGCGCCGGCCATCACGCAACGCTGCGTGTGACGCGCCGTAGCCCGGAGCACCCGTGACGCCACCTCCCGGATGGGCGCCCGCCCCGCACAGATAGAGGCCTCGGACAGGCGTGCGGTAGCGCGACCACGACGGGGTGGGCCGCATCGAGAAGAGCTGCCCGATATGGAGGTCGCCGTGGAAGATGTTGCCCTCGGTCAGCCCGTACGTGCGCTCCAGGTCCAACGGGGTGAGCACCTGTGCGGCCTCGATCGTTCCTCGGAAGCCGGGTGCCGACTCCTCGATCCTCCGGACGACCGTGCTCAGGAGCTCGTCGCGACGCTCGTCCCACGTCCCCCGGCGGAGCGCGAACGGAACGTACTGCACGAACGCCGTCATCACGTGCACACCGGGCGGCGCCAGCGAATCGTCGACGTTCGAAGCCGTGACGCAGTCCACCCAGAGTCGGTCGGGGATCTCGCCCTCGCGATGACGGTCGTAGATGGCTTGGGCCTCCGCGAGCGTCGGGACGAGGGTGGCGAGGGACCGGCGGTTGGCGTCGGCGTCCGCGGGCATCCCCGTCCACGTCGGCTCGGCCGACAGGACGAAGTTCACCTTCGCGCACGGCCCGGCCATCTTGATCGCGGACACATCGTCGCGGAAGTCCTCGGGGAGCTCGCCTGGGTCGACCAGATCGAGGAACGTGCGCTTCGGATCGGCGTTCGACAACACGATGTCGGCGGCGAGCTCCTCACCGCTCCCGAGCACCACGCCGGTCGCCCGGCCGTCCCGCACGATCACGTTCGACACGGGAGCGGCCGTCCGGATCTCGCCGCCGGCCGCGCGGACCGCCTCGGCCATGGCGTCGGTGATCGACCCCATCCCGCCGATCACGTGCCCATAGAACCCCTGCACCCCTTCGCTACCGCCCGACAGGAGATGGAACAGGAGCCCGACCGCCGTCCCGGGCATATACGGAGGTGCGTGCATCCCGTAGACGTTGTTCGCGAGGTACATCCGACGCATGCGATCGGACTCGAAGTGTCGCTCGACGAACTCACCGAGGGAGCCCGTCGTGAATCGGACCAGATCGGCGAGCTCGTCGCCGCTGATCGATCGGAACCGCCGCCACGCGCGGCTCCCCTCACGTACCTTCGCCCACCCCCTCGCATAGAGGTTGGGCGGTTCTTCGAGGAAGAACGGCTGGAGGTAGCGCGCCAGCGCATGGAGCCGGCGATGGACCCGGTCGAACGACTCCGCGTCGCGGACGGAGATGCTGGTCGCGAACTCCTCCACCGCCCGGTCGTGATCGGTCCACCACGGGACGACCGTTCCGTCTTCGAAGACGGCCTGCAGCCCCGGCTCGCACGGGACCATCCGCAACCCGTGGTGCTCGAGGCGGAGATCGCGGATCACCTCCGGACGGAGCATCGACGCGATGTACGAGGTGGTCGACGCGCGACAGCCCGGCGCGATCTCCTCCGTGACGCACGCGCCGCCGACCAGCTCCCGCCGTTCCAGCACGACGGTCCTGAGACCGGCGCGGGCGAGGTAGAACGCGGCGGTGAGCCCGTTGTGTCCTCCGCCGATCACGATCGCGTCGTAGGTCGCCACACACCCTCCCGAGGTCCGCCGTGGCCACGGCCGAACCGTGCAGCGGACTCTACGGAGCGAGCCTCGCGCGCGCAGCCGATCCGCTGACCCGGGTCCACACCGCCTTGGGACCCGTCGGGTCTCGGGCCGCCGTAGGCTTTCGACCGTGCTCTGTCCCTCGTGCTCCGCCGACAATCCCGAGCACGCTCGGTTCTGCCTGGCGTGTGGGCACGCGATGGACGCGACCGAGCCGGCGGAGTCCCGCCGCCAGGTGACGGTCCTGTTCACCGACCTGGCGGGGTCGACAGACCTGACGCATCGGCTCGACCCCGAATCCCTCCACCGGGTGATCGGCGGCTACTTCGACGCGGCGCGGACCGCGGTCGGCCGGCACGGTGGGCGCATCGAGAAGTTCATCGGCGATGCGGTCATGGCCGTGTTCGGGTTCCCGCGCGCGAACGAGGACGACGCACTGCGGGCGGTCCGGGCCGCCTGGGATCTCCGTCGGCTGATCGACGAGGCCAACGACGATCTCCGTTCCACGTGGGACGTGCAACTCGCGATCCGCACCGGCATCGCGACGGGTAACGTCGTGGCGAGCGACCGGAGCACCGGCGAGCCGTTCGTGATCGGCACGTCGGTCAACCTCGCGGCCCGCCTGGAGCAGCATGCCGCCACCCACGAGATCCTCCTCGACGGCGTCACAAGGCGGATCGCCCGCCACGCGATCGAGACCGAGGAGGTACTGCTCGACGAGCTCCGGGGCTTCGACGGCCCCGTGATGGCCCACCGCCTCCTGAAGGTCCTCGAGACCGGCGAGGGTCTCCCTCGACCCGAGCCCCCGTTCGTGAACCGCACGGCCGAGCTCCGCCTCCTGCACGAGACCTACGAGAGCCACGTCGCCTCATCACGCTGCCGAACGTTGACCCTCATCGGCAGCGCGGGGCTCGGGAAGTCCCGCCTGGTCGCCGAGTTCCTCCGAGAGCATCCGCAGGCGGTCGTGCTCCGCAGCCGTTGTCCCGCCTATGGGGAGGGCAGTGCCCTCCAGCCGCTGCGGGACGTCCTCGGGCAAGCCGCCGGGTCCACCCCCGATGATGACCCGGCCAACATCGTCGAGAAGATCCGTGACCTACTCGTCGAGCGGCCCGAGGGATCCCTCGCTGCAGACGGCATCGCGCGCGCGCTCGGACTCGCGCCGGGGACGACGACCCAAGAGGAGACCGTCTGGTCGATCCGCACCTGCTTCGAGACGCTGGCGCGCCGCGGACCACTCGTGCTCGCCTTCGACGACGTGCAGTGGGCGGCGCCCGCGCTCCTCGATGTCCTCGAGCATCTCGCGGAGTGGGCGCGGGAGGCACCGATCTTGCTGCTGTGCATGGCACGCCCGGATCTCCTGGACCTGCTCCCCACGTGGGGACGAACCCCGGGCGCCGTGATGCTCCAGTTGGAGCCGCTCGGTGCGGCGCCCAGCCGGGAGCTCGCCCGCCACCTCCTCACGTCCACCGCGGCCCCGGTCTTCGAGGACACGATCGCCGACGTCGCCGAGGGCAACCCCTTCTTCCTCGAGGAGATCGTCACGATGCTCGAGGAGGAAGGAGCGATCACCCCCGACGCGACCCCCGGTGACATGTCGCAGATCGCGATCCCGCCCACGATCTCGGCGCTGCTCGCGGCGCGGATCGACCGACTCGATCGGGCCGCTCGGCAGGTGCTCGAGCGCGCCGCCGTCCTGGGGCTGGCGTTCGCGCGAGACCATCTGGAAGGTTTGCTCGATGGGGAGGACGCGATCGACGTCGACGCCACGCTCCGGGAGCTGGCGCAGCGGGATTTCGTGGTTGCCGATGCCGAGATGCCCGGCGACGCCTATCGGTTCCGGCACGCCCTGACGCGTGAGGCCGCCTACGACGCGATCCCGAAGTCCCTCAGGGTCCGGCTCCACACGGCCGCGGCCGAGCGGCTCGGCCGCGATCCCGAAGGAGAGGCGCGGGACGAGCAGGTGGGCTACCACCTGGAACAGGCGCACCACGCCGTCCGTGACCTGAGCGAGGCGGATCCTCGAGCGCAGCCTCTGGCCGAGCGGGCAGGCACGCACCTCGCCGCTGCCGGCCGCGCAGCGGCCGGCCGCGGCGACGTGCGTGCGGCGGCCGGGCTCCTCGAGCGGGCCGCGGAGCTCCTGCCTGAGGTGCACGCCGAGCGGGCGGGCGTCCTGATGGACCTCCACGAAGCCCTGCTGTTCGCCGGCGAGATCGAGCGTTCCCAAGGCCCCGTCGCCGAGGTCCTGGCATCGCTCGCGCCGGATGACGACAGCGTCATCGCCGAGCGCGCACGACTGCAGCAGACGATGCTCCGCTTCCTCCTCGACCCGGGAGCGACACCGGCCGACGTCCTCCGAGGGGAGCTCGAGAGGTCGGTTCGCCGGTTCGAGGATGCGGGCGATGAAGCGAGTCTCGCGGCCGCGCTCGCGGACCTCGCGACGATCCATTGGGTGGAAGGCGATGCCGAGGCGATGCTCGAGGCTGCGCAGCTCGCGCTCGCGCACGCGCGCGCGAGTGGAAGCAGACGTTCGGCGGCGGAAGCGGCACCCTTGATCGCGTACGCGCTCCACAAGGGTCGTGTTCCTCTCGACGAAGCGTTGGAGCGTCTCGACGAGACGCGCGCTCAGCTCGAGGATGACCTCCTGGCCAGGACGCTGCTCCTGCCGGACGGGGCCATGATGCTCGCCGCGGTGGGGCGACAGAGCGATGCCAAGGCGGCGACGGACCGCGCGCGGGACACCTTCGAGGATCTCGGACAACGCCGCTGGCTCGAGATCTCGAAAGCCGCCCACGCGGAGATCGCCCGGCGCGAAGGGAAGCTCGAACGAGCGGAGGAGCTGCTGCGATCCGTGTACGACTTCTTCCGCACGCAAGGCGACGAGAACAACTCATTGCAGATCGCCTTCGTCTTGGCGGACGTACTCTGCGACCTCGGCCGGTTCGACGAGGCTGACCTTCTCGCGACGCTGGTCGCACGCGAAGGCCCTCTCGACGACATCGAGGTCCAGGTGTCGTGGAGGGCTGTGCGGTCCCGAACGAGCGCCGCGCGAGGTGATCCGGCCGGCGCGGTGACGTTGGCGGAGGAGGCCGTCTCGATCGCCGGTACGACCAGCTTCGTCCTCCTACAAGCAGAGGCATCGCGCGCCCTCGGGGAGGCACTCCGTGGTGCCGGCCGCATCGACGAGGCTGCTGCGGCACTCGAGGTCGCGCTCGAGCGCTACGAGTCGAAGCGCGCGGCGGTGCCCGCCGCGGAGGTGCGCGAACGACTCAGGACCATTCTTCCTCCGCCTCGTCCGGCTCCTCCGGCTCCTCGTCCTCCATCTCGTTGAGCGGGATCTCCCCGTAGCGTTCCAAGGTCCGATCGCCGTCGATGAACGCCGTCGACATCCCGAGCACGCCTTCGACGTCCTGCAACGCGGCACGGATGTTCCGTTCCGCATCGATGATCGAAGAGCCGGTCATCTGCAACAAGATGCCGTGCGCTCCCGTGATCTTCGATGCACCGACGAAGCCTGTGCTGAGCGGAGGCGTGACGAGCTTCTTGCGAGCGGCGTTCTCGGTCCCGTGCTCCATCGTGAGCCGCGTGAGCGCGATGAGGCCCGGCGATTTCCTCTTCGCCCCCGCGCGCCGTACCGGGGACTCGATCGCCCAGGTGCAACGGGCTCCCGCCTCGAAGATGATGCCTTCGAGCAAGTCCTGGAGGTCCGGGAGTCTCCTCACCCTCGCGTGGACGAAGACCTGGTAATCACCGACCACGGTCGAGGCGTACATGATCGGCGGCTTCCCTTTGGCGATCAGCCTGCGGACGACCTCTTCGGGATTGGTCCCTGGCTCCACATGATCGACGAAGCAGAACGCGTGCAGGCCCGTGTAATCGGCCGGATGATCCCCGTTCTCGGGCATGCTCCCCCTCCTCCGGTGGTGAAGGGCCCACTCTCACTCCACTGGTCAGGATGCGCAAATCGAAGCGCCCCCGGCGTACCGCCGGGGGCGCCCCGTCAGAACCGAGCGACGACTAGTCGTCGTCGGTGAGCCGGTCGCGCACCGCGTCGACGCCTTCGCCGACCTTGTCCTTCGCGTCCTCGGCCGCACCCTTCACGTCGCCGCTCGCCTGATCGAGCTTCCCCTCACGCTCCAACCGCTCGTTGTCGGTCAGATCGCCGACCGCTTCCTTCGCGTGACCCTTGGCCTTGTCCATGTTCTCGCCCAAGCCGTCCACCTCCCGATCCGTTGCTCGGATACTTCCTTGGAACTCAGGTACCCGAGGCGGAAGCCGCGGAAACCGGCGGGGCGAGGTCGAACCACACGCGGGTCGTGTCACCGTGCTCGACCCCCCAACGCGTGGCGAGTCGATCCAGGAGCCACAGCCCCCATCCGCCGTCGTTCTGACCCGGACGGACCTGGGGCTCGAATCCGGGCCCCGGATCGATCACGTCGACGTGGAGCATCGCCCTCGATCCGCGAACACGCACCTCGATGGCGTCGGCGGCGCCGAGACCCGCGTGTCGGACACTGTTGGAGACGACCTCACTCACGAGCAACGCGGCGTCGTCCACGACCGGCCCATGGAGCGACATCCGGAGTGTCTCGAGGGTACGGCGGGCCTCGGCGGGCGATCGCACATCAGGGGCCAGCCGAAATCGCATGTCAAGGAGCACGTCGGATGCCTACCCAAGATCGCTCGTACTGCAAACGCGGTATTCAGGTGACGGGAGCCGCCCTTCCACTCATTCAGCCCGTAGGCGGGGGCGGCGAGGGATCGGGTTGTGGAGGAGGGACGGGCTGCGGTTGCGGGTCGGGCTGGGGCTGAGGAACCGGCTGGGGCGGGACCGGTGGCCCCGGTTCCGGCGGCTGCGGCGGCTGCGGCTCAGGCTCCGGCTCGCGGCGGACATCTCGGATCGGATCGATCGTCTCGATCATGCGACTCCCTCCCTCTCGTCGGTTCCCATCTCCGTCTCGGCTTCGTCCGGTTCCTGGCGCAGCGGGCGTTCGTCAGCGACGACGGTCGAGGAGGCGCTCGAGCTGGGCCTTCGACATCTTCGAGCGACCGTCGATCCCACGATCCTTCGCTTCCTCGTACAGCTGTCGGTACGTCCTCCCGCCCGGTCCGGAGTGGGAACGCAACCCCCCGCGCCGACCAGAGGACAGGTCGTCCACCGACGTGCGACTCGCCGTCCGGGCTTCGCCGGATCTCGCGCGCTCCTTGTTGACGGTCCGCGCGGCGATCTCCTCCGCCGTGTCCTCCGACCGGCCTCGGTCTCGCAACCCTTCCTTGATGTGTTCGTACTGACGCTCGCGCTTCTCGCTCCACGCTTGCTGTGGCATGTGCAGACCTCCCGCTCCTTCGTGCTTCGACCGTACCCGCCCGGTGAAGGCCGCACACGTGAGCGAGATGCGTTTGGCCGGGGTGGTTCTCGGGTATCTCGCCCGCCAGAACAACGACACCGGTGAGGAGGTAGCCGATGCAACTGTCCGTCGAGCTCGACCCGACGTCAGTGCGGACGGAAACACCGCAAGACGGGCCTCCGGTGCCCCGCTTCGACGAGGGCCGGGTGTGCGAGGTGTCCGGTTGCTGGACCGTCCTCTCCGTGTACAACGACGGCGAGCGCTGCTGGTCGCATCGACCGATGGAGCGGGTCACACCGCTCCGGAACCACCGCAAGTAAGTCACGGCTCATCCCCGACGAGCGTCATCCCCGCCGGAACGGGGACCGCGCGAGCCTTCTCATGCCGTCTCCTTCGGGGGTTGCCGGAACCCCTACCATGTCGGCCATGGAACATCGGGCGACGTTCGAGCTGGCACCCGAAGCGGCCTCGAAAGCACGAGCCGTGGTCAACGCGGAGCTCGGTCCGGCCGTCTCGACGAAGATCCTCGAGGACGCCACGCTCCTGGTGAGTGAGCTCGTCACCAACGCCGTCCGCCACGCGCCTCGCGAGGGTCTCCCGAAGATCGAGCTCCGCCTGAAGGTGGATCCGGCGCGGGTCCGCGTGGTGGTCTCCGATCCTGGCACGGGGTTCGTCGCGGAGCCCAAGCTGCCCACGGCTTCGGAGAGCTCGGGCTGGGGCCTTTACCTGGTGGACCGGCTCGCGGACCGATGGGGGATCATCACGAGGGATCGCAGCGAAGTCTGGTTCGAGATCGACGTGGGTGCGTGATGTCCACGGACCGGGCCGAACCGAGGGCGGCGGGTCGGTCGGTCCGAAGGCCGCGCACGCCCGGACCGCTCGCTCGATGGATCTGGAACCCACGGTGGATCCCGGGATTCGTCCTCGCGCAGGTGGCCGTCCTCATGCTGTTCGCGGAGAAGAGTGCCGGGAGCTTCGAAGGGGTTCCGGGAGGCTTCGGCGCACTCCTGTCGGTCGCGGCCGCGATCGTCTGCGGCCCCATCGCGGGAGCGCTCGTCAGTCTCGTCGGCGGCCTCGTGTTCGTGCCGCTCGTCACGGATTTCCAGCGAGGATCCCAGTTCTCCGTCTTCCTCTGGCTGATCGCGTCGGTCGGGTCGGGCGTGATCGCGGGGAGGCTCCGCCAAGCCAACGATGACCGCACCTCGGCGACGGCGCGCGAGCGCCTCGCCGGCAACCGGCTCCACCGCCTCCAGGCGGTCACGGAGGTGCTGGCGCGCGCGAGGAATCCCGAGGACGTCGCGAACGCCACGGTATCCGCGGCGATCGAGGCGCTCGGGGCCGATGTCGGTGGACTGACGATCCGCGCCGGCGACGATCCGGGGGTCCTCCGCGTCCTCGTCGGCTCCTCCCTGGACGAGCCTGCCGACACCGGCTGGAAGCAGCACGCGACCGACCGACCCGCGCCCGGTCCCGAGATCGTGCGGACCGGCCGACCGATCTTCATCGAGACCCGAGACGAGCTCCTGGCTCGATTCCCGATCGTCCGGCGGATCGAACGTGGAGCCGCACGGTATCGCGGGTTCGCCGGAGTGCCGGTGGCGCTGGGGACGGAGGTCCTGGGAGCGCTCAGCATCGGCTTCCATCGCGACCACATGGTCCCGCCGGAGGAACGGGGTCTCCTCCTCTCGATCGCCCACCAGGCGGCGATCGCGCTCGATCGCATCCGGTCGACCGACGACGAGCGGCGCGCTCGGGCGACCGCGGAGCACGCAGAGGATCGGCTCAGGAAGCTCCAGGCCGTGAGCGATGCGGCCAACGCCGCCAGTGGCCTCGACGAGCTCGTCGAGCGGGTCCTTCCGGTGGTCCGTGACGCGGTGCTCGCCGACGGTACGTCGTTCCTCCTGTTGTCGGACGACGGCCGAGACCTCCGGCTCAGGGGGCGGGTCGGGGTTGCGGAGCAAGCGAGCGAAGTCGTCGAGATCCCGCTGGGTGCCGGGGCGTCCGGCCGCATCGCCGCGACCGGCAGGCCACTCGTCATCGGCGAGATGTCCCCCGAAGACGTGATCAGCCCGGCGCTGCGTGGGCGACGCTCCTACGTCGGGGTCCCGGTGCGAGTGGGCGGCCGCGTGGTCGGGGTCCTGCATGCCTCGTCTGCCGGGCCGGGCGCGTTCCATGACGACGACGCCGACTTCCTCCAGAGCATCGCGGATTCGCTCGCGGCCACCATCGACCGAACCCGACTGTTCGACCAGCGAGACCGGATGGCGACGGCCCTCGAGCGAGCGCTCCTGCCGATGTCGCTGCCGCACGTGCCGGGCTTCGAGGTCGCCACGATGTACCGGCCGTCACGATTCGGTGACGAGGTGGGCGGCGATTTCTACGACGTGTTCGGCGACGGCAAGGTCTGGTACCTCGCGATCGGCGACGTGTGCGGCAAAGGCCCGGAGGCCGCTGCCATCATGGGGATGACCCGGATCGCCCTCAGGAGCCTCGCACGCGAGGACGACACGCGTCCGCTCCCGGAGGTGCTGGAGCTCCTCAACGGCTTCCTGCTCGAGAGCGAGCTGATGGGGGATCGCTTCTGCACGGTGTGCGTCGTCCGCCTCACGTTCTCGGACGGAGGGACCGCCGTGACCGCCTGTCTGGGTGGACATCCTCCGCCCCTCGTCGTTCGTGCGGACGGGTCGCTCGAGTCCGTGGGGAAGCCCGGTTCGCTCCTCGGACTGTTCGACGACATCTCGCTCCACGAGGCCCGCGCGGAGTTGGGCCGAGGCGATGCGATCGCGCTCTTCACCGACGGGCTCACGGAGCTCTCCGTCGAGCATCCCGATGAGGGAGAGGCCATGCTCCGGTCGGCGCTCGCCGCCGCCGCCGGCGAGGAGGCGGCCGGGGTCATCAAGACGGTGGAACGCACCCTGCTCGACCCTCGGGGCGAGCTCCGCGACGACGCCGCGCTGGTCGTGGCGAAGCGTCTGTAGCCGAGGGTAGCCCTGGCCAGGAGTGGGTACAGGTCCTCTATCGGCGACCCCGAGGAGGGATCTGGAGATGAGACAGCCAGCGACGATGCACGAAGCGAAGTCCATGGTCAAGGAGCGTTTCCTCGACCGGCGGGTCGAGAAGCTCTCCAAGGAGAACGACAAGCTGCGAGAGGCGGTGGGCGAGCTCCGACAGGACCTCGATGACGCGCAGGATCGGTCGAAGGAGACGCTCGCGGCGCTCTCGAAGACGCGCCGGCCCGGCCGCATGAAGTGGTTGGTGCTGGCAGGCGGTGCCTACGTGCTCGGCGCCAAGGCGGGCCGCGCCCGCTACGAGCAGCTCAAGGGGTGGGCACGTTCGCTCACGCCCGAGAACGGCAACGGGTCGACCGATACCGGGATGAGCACAGGCCCCGACCTGCCCAGCAAGGCCTGACCGAACCGTTCGGGCAGGAACGAGGGAGAGGCGCGAAGCTCGCGCCTCTCCTCGCGTTTGCGCTGTCATCGCGAGGGGAACGATGGGCACGTGATGGCACTGCACGACGACGCGTTCCCGACAGCTTCGCGGTCGACGATCGATCCCGATCTCCACGAGGAACGCTCCACGAGCGTGATCCGCCGGTGGGTGTTCGGCGCGATCCTCGTGCTCGACCTGCTCGCGATCGTGGCGTTCGTCAGCATGGTCGTCGTCCCGAGACTCACCTGAGAAAGGAGCGATCGATGGCAGGCATGCTCGCACTCACGGGTGGCGCCGCCACCCTTCTCTGGATCCTCGCGGTGGTGCTGGTGATCATGGGGATCGTCAGCATCGTCCGCGGCGGTGTCCTGGCCGGCATCGTGCTGGTCATCGTGGGCCTGTTGGTCGGCCCCGGAGGCGTCAGCCTCTTCTAGTCGTCCGGGCCCGCCCGCTCCTCCGTGCGGGCGGGCCCGGCACCTACTTTCCTTCTCATGAGCGGATCTCAGGCCGACAAGGAACGCTTCGAGCCTCGCTTGAAGAGCAGGCTCTCGACGGGTCTCGTCGTCGGATCCCTCGTGGGGATCGCGATCGGGATCGCCGTGGGGATCTTCGCGTTCGAAGGGCGGGCGGGCGCCGTCGCCGCCTGCGCCATCGCCGGTCTCGTCGCCGGGCTGCTGTACGGCACGATCGTGGGTTCGTTCGCCGCCTTGGAATCGCCCGACCCGGGACAGGAACCCTCCGAGACGCAGCACCCGTTGTCCGAACCCGCCGTGGACGAGGAGCACGAACCGGACGACCCTGGTGCGCGCGGCGCGGATCGGCCGGGGTAACTCGGTCTCCTCTCACTGGATCTCGGTGCCGCGATCCCGGTCGCGGTTACCCCGCGTCCTCGACCCGCCGGAACACCGGCACGGCGAACCAGGAGAAGCCCAGCACGAAGAGGACGATCAGACTCACCGGGATCGCGGCGACGACGCCGTACAGGACGTTCGTGATGAGGAAGACCACGGTCGCCATCGCGAGCGTGAGCAGCGCGAGGCCGACGATGGCGAACGTGTTCGACAGACGCAGCATCTGCTCCTTGTCCCCTTGCCGGAATCGGATCCGGTGGTACGCGGCGGGCATCGTGAGCGCCCCCGTCGCGCCTACGGTCAGCAGGACGGTGGCGAAGTACACGATCTGATCGATCGAGGTCGCGTCCTCGAACCCACTCGAGAAGGGAACGGTGAGGAGGAATGCGAGGAGAACCTGGACCCCCGGCAGCACGACGCGGAGACCGTTCAGCAGCTCGATCAGCTCGCGGTCCAGGCGCTCCTTGGGTGACTCGTCGGGGTCGGTCGTCGCCGCCGATCCAGGATCAGCGTCTTCCCCCGGAGTGCCCGGCCGTCGGTTCCGCTGCTCCTCGGTCACGGGGCCACGGTACCCCACCGCGGGCAGGGTGCCCCCCGCGTTTGGTCCGCCGCGCCGGCGGGAACGCTGGGAACGCACGCAGGACGCTAGAACCCGAGCAACGGAGAGGACGTGTTCCCATGATGCTCGTCAGACACGCGATGGCGATGTCTCCCGTGACCGCGTCACCCGACATGAACGCGGCCGACGCAGCCGGCCTCATGGCCGCCAACGACATCGGGGTCGTACCCATCACCGACGGCGACCGGCTCATCGGGATCGTGACGGATCGCGATCTGGTGCTCCGCGTGCTCGCGCAACGGAACGACCCGACGACCGTGCGCTTGGGAGAGATCGCGACGACGAAGGGGATCGAGATCACATCGCCGGACACGCAGCTCTGCGATGCCAGGGCGCTGATGGCCGAGCGGCGGATCAGACGGCTCCCGGTCGTGAAGGACGACCGGCTCGTCGGCATGTTGTCCCTGGGTGACGTGGCGATCGGATCGGCGTCGATGCGGAGCGTGGGAGAGGCGCTCGCGTCGATCTCGACGTCGATGGCCACGGAGGACACGAACGCCGGACCCGATATCGGTACGCCGGAACGGGTCAAGGGGGCGCGGGAGGCTTCGTAACCGTTCCACTCGATCGTGGGGCGGGAGCCGGTCGCGGGCCCCCTCCGTCCGGCTCCCGCGTCACACCTCTTCGGCGAGCTTCCGGAGCTTCTCCAGCGACTGGGAGACGAGCCGGGAGACGTGCATCTGTGAGATCCCGAGCTCCCTGGCGATCTCCGTCTGGGTCCTCCCCTCGAAGAACCGGAGGTAGAGGATCGTCCGCTCCCGCTCCGGGAGGTCGCGGAGCGCGGGCGCGAGGCTCAGCCAGTCCTCGGAGACCTGGAAGCTCTGGTCCACGCTTCCGATCGACTCGGCGGCGGTGGTGGACGCGTCGCCGACCGGAGCATCGAGCGAGTCCGTCGTGTACGCCTGCAGTGCATCGAGGGCTTGCAAGACATCGTCTTCTCCGATGTCCGCCGCCCGCGCGATCTCCGCGACGGTCGGAGCTCGGCCAAGGTCCTGCCACATCGTCGACACGGTGCGATTGACGAGGATCGCCGTCTCCTGAACGTTCCGAGGGACGCGGAGCGCCCATCCGCGATCGCGGAAGTGCCGCTTCAGCTCACCCACGATCGTCGCCGCCGCGTAGGTCGAGAAGGGCACTCCCCGCTCGGGATCGAACCGGTCGATCGCATTCAACAGGCCGAGAGAGGCGGTCTGGGTGAGATCGTCGACGGGCTCACCCCTGCCCGAGAAGCGCCGAGCGAAGTACTCGGCGAGCGGCAGGAACTCCGTGGCGAGCTCCTCCCGGGCAGCCGGGTCGGGCAATCGACGGAAGAGCTCCTTGATCTCCTCGTCGGATCGTGTCTGGCCGGTACGCTCGCTCACCGATCCACACGCTCACGACCCTTGGTGAAGCCGATCGAAGGACCGGCGCCCTCGGCTCGGTCGGCTCGGACCTCGTCGGTGAGCCCCTTCATCACGAGCCAGGGCCACGACGCCGTGACGCGATCGGTGGGCCACGGGTCCGACCGGCCGTCGGATGTCAGGGTGACCTCGATCGTGTCGCCGCCGCGACCGATCGACATCTGGAGCGACGTCGCGTCGCCCTCCTCGAGGAGGAGCGATGCCGCCTCGGTCACCGCGAGCCGGACATCCTCGATCTGGTCGATCGGCAGGTCGAGCCGTGCAGCGACTCCCGCGACGACGTTGCGGAGCACCTGGACGAACACCGCAGTCGCAGGGACGTTCACGGAGACTGCCGTCGGGAGATTCGTCACGGTGTCGACCTATACTACCGGGGCCCTATCGGCTCCCCGACAGCAGGAGGTTGGTGCACCGTGGACCTGACGCTCGACCGGCGCACGCACGGACGCTGGGCCGTGGTCGAGGTGAAGGGTGAGCTGGATCTGTACACGGCCCCCAGCTTCCGTGAATCCGTCTTGGAGGCGGGCGACGCCGAGGACCCCAAGGTCATCGTGGACTTCCGCGGTCTCGGCTTCATCGACTCGTCCGGCCTGGGAGCGATCGTCGCCTGCCTCAAGCACATCCGGGAACGCGGCGGCGACCTCGCGCTGGTCGCGCCGGATGGATCGGGTCTGCGTCGACTGATGGATCTCACCGGACTCGATCGCGTGCTGACCCTCTATCCGAGCATCGACGACATCTCGCAGGACTGACGAGGCCGCCGAGGGTGTCCACCTCCCGGTTGAGCGTCGCTGGCGATCCGGCGTTGGCGCTCGTGGTGCGGATCTTCGTGGGCTCGGTGACCGAGCAGTGGGAACTCCCCGAGCCCGTGAGGGACGACCTCCGGCTGGCAGCCTCCGAACTGTTCTCCGGGGCCGTCGAGGCGGGGGACGGGGACCTCGTCAGGTTCGAACTCTCGACCGACGAGGGCGGGATGGAGCTACGGGCGGAAGACGTCGCGGTGAAGCACGAGGGCGCCACCCCGGAGGGCTGGACCGGCCGCTTCGCACTGATCCGGGCGCTGTTCCCGGACGCCGACGTGTCCGACACCAGCGTCCGGATCCGCGTCCCCCTCACGAACTGACCGCCACGAGCGCCGTTCATCTCCCGAAAGCCAAGCCACAGAGGGGGTTGAAGCCGGTCCTGCCTGGGTATAGCCGGAGCCAGGCGAGGGCGGCCGGATGCGGCCGCCCGAGTGTGGCCAGCGCGGCCAGAAGGAGGACCAGATATGCGTGCGATCCAGCATCACGACGCGGATGCGACCTCGACGGAGACGCGAGCGGTCAGTGAGGCTCCTTCTCCGTGGCTCGCGGTCCGCGTGCTCCTCACCGTCGCCGCGGCAGTGCTCCTGTTGGTCGGAAGCTTCTTCGAGTGGGCCCGGGGCACCGATGGATCGGAGGTCGCGGTGCAGGCCTTCTGGTCCACCGACGCGGGAACGGCCGGCTTCTTCTCCTCGGCAGGACTGGTCACCGCGATCTGCGGTGCCGTCATCATCCTGGGTCTCGCGTTCCGCGGTGGCTGGCTCACGAGGTTCGCCGGTGCGGTGGCGCTCGTGGCCTTCACCCTGATCGTGATCCAGATGGGCCGTGAAGGATCACTCGACACGCTCCAGGACGTCGGGATGGGCCTGTGGTTCGTGCTGGCGGGCGGCATCCTGGCGCTGATCGGCGGGTTCTTCCCGTCAACGCGCACGGTGGCCGCGTCGACCGCGTCCACGGACACGGACGAATCGCACTCGCATACGGACTAGCGACGCAGCAGGCACCCTCGAAGAGAACTCGACCGTGACCCGGCCGTCTTACGGCCGGGTCACGACGATCCTGGTTCCGTTGCTGTCTCCGTCCGCATCGTGGTTGCTCGAAGCGAGGTAGGTGCGTGCCTCCTTCGAGAGCGCCAGCACCACGAACTCGATGCTCAGACGGGTTCGCTTGAGGTCCCGCTTCAAGGTGCAGGCTCCCGCGGCCCCGGTCGTGCACGAGAGGGTCGATCCGTTCGGCCCGAACCGCCCCCGCACGAGGACGCCCGACAGCAGCGCGTGTGTTCCGTCGTGCACGCGGATGGTGGCGCGGGCACGCCACTTCGTGGACGACAGGGTGATCGACACGTTATCGAGATCCCCGACGTGCATCGAGGGCTGCGGTGGAGGAGGAGGAGGAGGAGGAGGCGGTGTGGTTCCACCGCCCGCCGGGCCCGTCGACAGATCCATGTCGAACGCCCCGCCGAGTCCGTTGTTCGGTGAGCCGTCGAACGGGAACACGCGGATCAGGTACGTCCCCGCGACCGTCGGCATCGCGTGCAGCGTCTCCTGACGTCCGATCGCGCAGGGTCCCGGAGAGGGATCGCCCGCCTCGACCGCCGCGCAGATGCTGACGTCGAGCAGTTCGCCAGTCGGATCGAGGAGCTCCGCGTCGATGTCCGGGGCCCATCCGAAGAGGCAGCCGAACCCGAAGAAGTCCTCGCACGATCCATCGAGCACGATCGACGCGGCGATCGGCACGTCGAGGTCGTCCGGGCCGATCTCGAACGTATGCGTCCACTCGCCGCTGTCCGGGACCGTGCCGGTCAGATGCTCGTGGGCGGGGAAGACGGTCTCTCCCGAGACCCCCGCCGCTTGGGAGGTCAGCGCCAGCACGTCGATCAGACCGGCGCCCCAATCAGGATCCTTGCCCGCCGGTCCGTAGTCCTCGACCGTTGCCTCGATCGCGTCCTGCACCGCGGCGGGCGTCGGTGCTGATCCCGTCCAGGCCTCGAGCGCCAGCGCGATGGACCCTGCGGCGAACGGGGCCGCCATCGACGTCCCACTGTTGGTCGCGTAGCCGGATCCGGTGTTCGCAGCCGCGGCTCTCACGTTCACGCCGGGAGCGACCACGTCGGGCTTCGGATCCGCCGCGAACGTGGGACCACCGCGGGCGGAGAAGGGGGCGAGGTAGATGCCGTTCGAATGGTTGGCGGCGTTGGGCGCCGCCGACCAGGACGAGGCAGCGCCTACGGCGATCACGTCGGCGGCCGCGCCTGGTGACGCCATGGAGTCGGGCGCATCGCCCGCGTTCCCCGCCGCGGCCACCACGATCTTGCCACTCGCCACCGCGTTGTTCGCGGCGATGCCGAGCACGTCGGAACCATCGGAGGGGAGCTCCGACCCGAGGCTCATCGAGATCACGTCGACCTCCGGGGCGCCGGCGCACCAGTCGATCGCGTCGATGATGCCGGACTCGGGCCCGGATCCCTGTGCGTTGAGGACCTTTCCGACCCACAGACCGGCCGCGGGGGCGACGCCACCGAACCGGGCCGCGCTGGGACCGCCGACGCCGTCGCCAACGGCGATCGATGCCACGTGGGTCCCGTGGCCGTGGTCGTCCACCGGGGACGCGGCGGTCCCCACGAAGTCCTGCCAGACGATGTTCTTCGAGTCGAGTTGCTCGTGGTGAGGATCGGCGCCCGTGTCGAGGATGCAGACCGTGATGCCGGCACCCGTCAGTCCGAGATCCGTTCGGGCCGCCTCGACGCCGTAGTCCGCCCTCGCGGCGTCCATCGTCGCCCTGATGACCGCGTCGTGGTCGATCCGAAGGACGCCGGGCGTGGACGCCAGCCGGCGGATCTGCCCGGCGGTCAGCCTGGCAGAGAAGCCCCCGACGATCTCCAACTTGCGACCGACGGAGAACGAACCCACGACCCGGTGGGCGCCGGCGAGGGTGAACGACCCATCCGTCGCCACGACGACGGCATGGCGGGTCGTCCGTTCGGACCTGCGGAGGCGCCGCTCCAGCGCGTCATCCAGACGATCGTCGTCCGAGTCGGTGAGGCGGGCGCCGCCCGCCTGAGGGTCGTGCGAGCGTGGCGCGGCTCCGGCGGGCGCGAACGGCACGGCCAACAGCGACACCGCGGTGAGACCGATCACGACACGTCGCGCCTTCAGGGAACGCCCCTTCCCGGGAACAGGCTGAGCGTGCTGGGAGCGGGCTCACCCGTCAATCGGTCGAACGGTCATCCCTTGGGCCGGACCGCCCTTCAGCCGAACGGCCGAGTCGGGACGGCGGCTCCTGGCGGCCCTTCGACGAGCGATGAGCGCTCGGACGCATGCACCGGCCGCCGCGTGGGAATGATGACACCACCAGCCCCACCGACGGGAGGGACCCAATGTCCGAGTCGAACGGCACCGCGAAGCTCCTCGAGCTGGAGCGCACGCGCCTCAACCGCATCCGCTCCAGCCTGGCGGAGGTCGCCGAGGACGTGGAGCGCGATCCCACCGGCGACCCCTCCGCCGGTGGCCACGTCGCCGACGCGGGATCGGAGATGTTCGAACGTGCCCGTGATCTCTCGATCATCAGCGAGATCGACGCGCAGCTGACCGACATCGACCATGCGGAGGCCCGTCTCTCCAACGGCACCTACGGGACGTGCGAGGCGTGCGGGAAGGCCATCGGCCCCGAGAGGCTGGCCGTGCGGCCGGCCACCCGGTTCTGCATCGAGGATCAGATCGGCGTGGAGCGCGAGACGCAGACGCGGGGCGCGTGAGTACGGGCGGCGGGTTCGGGGAAAGGCATCGCAGAGGACACAGAACGAGGAGGGCGCGTCATGCCGGACAAGAGGCCGAGCGTGAAGAACGAGGGCCAGTACGAGGCCCTGAAGGAGAAGGGGATGTCGAAGGAGCGAGCCGCGCGGATCGCGAACTCTCCCGGAGCGTCGGCTCGCGGCGGGAAGAAGTCCGGCTCGGGGACACGCCGTCGGACGACGAGTCAGGGCGGGACGACCGCCCAGAAGAAGGCGGCCGGCAGGAAGGGCGGACGGGCGACCGCTCGCAAGCGCAGCTCGTGAGCCGCAGAACGGAGGTGGGCGTCGTCCGCGTCACGAAGGACGGTCCGTTGCTCGTGCGAGGGCCGATCCGCCTCCTCGACGAGCGGGGAGACGTGGTCCCGATCCGTCGCCGCGTGAACGCGATCTGCCGATGCGGCCGCTCGACCACGCAGCCGTTCTGCGACGGCACCCACAAGGTCGTGCCGTTCAGCCCGCGAGCCGTCCCCGCAGCCTCCGTCGCAGTACCCGAGGGGGAGTCGCCGCTCGGCGGATGACGCTTCCGGCATACGGGCAACCTCCCCGTGCGAACCTCCGGAACACCGCCAGCCAGACCAGGCAGGCGCGCTCGACGATCCAGGCGGGAGCGAAGAACGGGGAGACTCGGTCGAAGACCCGGCTGCCCCCGTGCCGGAGCCGGCCGACCTGTGCCACGAGGACCGAGGCGACGGCAACCACGAGGAGAGGCCGAGGTCGACGCCGCGCCACCGCCCCGAGCGCCGGCCCGAGCACCAGGAAGAACGCCAGCCGGGCCGGTTGGGCCAGGTCGTCGTAGGCCTGCCGAGGGCGCTGCTCCAAGAATCGAGCGGCCGTGGGCGGCCGTCTCCGTACGTACATCCCGGGCGCGTCGACGACCCGTCCCCCTGCCGCGAGCACCGTCCTGGTCAGCTCGAGGTTCTCGAAGAGCACGTCGCCGTCGTAGCCGCCGATGGCCGCGAGGAAGGAGCGCCGCACGCCGAGGGTCCCTGGGTGATCGTTCCCGATCGCCCGGTTGAGCAGCATCCGCGCCGTGTCCCAGCGGGCGTGCCACGGGAGCGGGTCGAAGACGTTCTGAGGACGGACGAGGTCCGCGTTCCGCAGGAGCTCATGCATCCGGAGCAGAGCCTCGTCGTCGTAACGAACGTCGTCGTCGGCGATGATCACATGCTCGTGCCGAGCGCGGCGCAGTCCGGTGAGGACCCCTCGGACCTTCCCGTTCCGGCAGGAGAGGTCTGCATCGGGCACGGCATGGGTGGCGATCTGTGCCCATCGCTCCCGGTGCGCACGGACATGGTCGGGCTCCGAACCGTCGACGACGATCAGCTCGACCCTCCCGGACAACCATCGGAGATACCGATCCAGCTCATCCTCGTTCCCGTCTCCCGAACGGCTCCGGTACGGCAGGACGTAGGAGAGTTCTTCGCTCACCACGACCGGACGCCGGCGGGAAGGAGCGCCGAATCGCCGGCACGCCACGCTCGGAGGAGACCGTCCGCGAAGCGACCTTCGAGCAGCGCCATCGCCTCGGCTCCGAAGACGACGTCGCTCGCGAGATCGGGCTCCTCAGCAGCGAGGCGGGCGGCCAGATCGCCAGCGAGGACCTCGTGGACTGAGTCGGCCTCAACGTGCTCGTCGAAGAACCGCACGGCGGCTGCGTCGAACCCGAGTCGTCGGAACCCCTGCGCGTAGGCGCGGTTCGGCAGGCTCGAGGTCATCTCGAACGCCGCGAGGTGGCCGACGAGGGCTCCGCGCCATCGGCGATGCATCCCGAACAAGGTGATCAGGTTCACGGTCGCGAGCGTCGGTCCCGGGAGACGGTCGAGGTACGCCCCGTAGGAACCGTCGAGACCGGCCGCGATCATCGTGGCGCGGAAGAGCTCGGAATGCATCCACGCGGCGTCTCCGCTGCCGTACTCGTCGTACTGGATCTCCATGACGGCGGTCTTCGCGGCTCCGTCCAGACGCGGGATCACCCAGGAGTGCGGATCCGCCTCCTTGAGCTGGTAGGCCGATCGATGCATCAGGTACTCGCGAGCCTGGTCGAGGGTTGCGTCCCGCTCGATGTAGGCGGAGAGCGAGTCGGCATCCGGTGGCGTGGCGATCTCTCGGAGCCGGTCGGGGACGTCGGGCGGATCCACGGACTCCTCCCCGATCGTGCTGCGCAGCGCGGCTTCGAACGCCTCCTCGAGGTCGCGTCGTGCGCCGAGGACCGCAGGATCCCATTCGAGGTCGTCACGCACGCCGGGCAGGCCTCGGTAGGAGAGCTCGTAGCTGAGGCCGAGCGCCAGATGGAGGTCGTCGTCCCCCAAGGGGTCGTCCGGGACCCCCGCTGGGTGCCGCCCCACGCTCCGCCCGGTGAGGAGATCGAGCATCCGCGCGCTGAGCGGTCCCCGCGGAGACGGGAGCGCTTCCGCGCCCACTTCCACCGTCCGTTCGAGCTTCAGATCCTGCATCGCCGAGGAGATACCCGAGCCGAGAGGTTCCTACCCCTGTCGCCCCGGATCAGCGAGGCAGGTAGATGAGCATGAGGCCCGCCAGCACGGTGAGCACGATCGCGGCGACCACGTACGGGGTGGTCGATGGCGCGACCTCGAGGTCCACGGACAGGGCGGACCCGAGGTCCGTGTAGATCGAGGTGAGCTCGTTGCTCGTCTCTGCCGTGAACGTGTCGCCGCCGCTGGTGTTCGCGATCGCCTCGAGCGCACCCAGATCGGCGCCGTGACCCTCGCCTTCGGTCACCCGGCCGACGACGACGGTGAACACCGGGACCTCGAGGGAAGCGGCCCGCGTCGCAGCCTGGCCGGGTGTGACTCGGCTCCCGGTGTCGTTGCCGTCGGACAGGAGGAGGGCGGCGGCCGGCGTGTCCGGTGCCTCGGACCGGAGCTCTTCGATCGCATCCAACGCCACCGTGAGCCCGTCGCCGATGACGGTGCCCTTCGACGTGGTGAGGTCCGCCAGCGCGTCCACCACCTCCTCGCGGACCTGTGTGGGGCGAACGACGAGCTCTGCTCCGCCGGCGAACGTCGTCAGTCCGACCCGGAACTCCGGAGGGAGCTCGTCGAGGAACGCCCTTGCCGCGGTCTCGGCGGCCGTGAGCCGATCCGGAGCGACGTCGGTGGCGTTCATCGAGTCGGAGGCGTCGAGCACCAGCACGATCACCGGGGAGGCTTCCTGGACAGCGAGACGGAACCCGCTGAACGCATAGACCAGGCAGCCGACGGCCGCGAGGAGCGGCAGGAAGGGAAGGACTTTCCGCCACTTGGAGCGGCGGCGCAGGAGCCCTGGCGTCGGCCGGCGACCGCTGACGGGGGCGGGTCGGAGACCGGCGAGGTACGCGACCACGATCAGCGCGACCACGACGAGCACGACGATCACGAGGGGAGACATCTCGCCGCCCACCGTAACCCGCCGGCCACCCACGCGGTTGGCCACGCGACCTCGTCGGTCGCGAGCTCCGCCGCGCGACCGGCCGCTACGCCGAGGCGTGGACGATCTTGAAGGAGTTGGAGATCCCGAGGAGGCGGTAGCCGTCGTCCATGAGGAGCCGGATCTCGTACTTCCCGACCTTCAGCGGCCATGTGCGGTACCCGGCGAAGGACGCGGGGCCGAGCAGCGTGGACCCCTGGATCAGCGACTCCGTGTAGTCGTAGAGGAGGTAGTGGCCGTTGCCGCACGTCCCCGCGTTACAGTCCTCCGCGTTCTGCGCCGGTCCTCGCCCGGGCGCGAACACACCCATCCAGTCGAAGCGATACCCGGGTGCGGCCCGCCACCGCACGCGGATCGGCTCTCCGACCTCGTAGACATCCTTCGAGGTACGCAGGCTGGGTGGGGTCCCGGCCGCGTAGACCCAGAACGGGCTCCGGGACAGCACCGCGTCGCCGGCGTTCACCAACAGTGCCTCGTGGGCACCCGGCGACAAGGTTGCCGTCGGGAACGTGAGGGTGACGTCGGACGCGCCGCCGAGGGAGCGCGAGACCAGCCCCGCGGCCGGGCCCTGGCCCTTGCGAACCAGCACCACGCGGGCACCCGGCCCATGGGCACGCACATCCAGATCACGCCCCACGAACACACTGCGCGCGCCCACCGCGGCGAACGGCGCGGGGTCGGCGGCTTCCACGCGGAACGTCGACACCACGCCGCGGTGGTCGGTCGGATACGGGTCGCGCTCGATGTCGACGTCCGGTCCGCCGGCCTCGCCGACCAGCTGCGTGGCGAGCGTCTCGGCGGGACCCTGCACGAGCACCCAGTCGATCCGGTCGTGCACCTCGTCGGGCACCGACTCGAGCGTCCCGGGCGGCGTCCAGGTGAACCCGGGGACGGCCACGGGGTTCGGGTGCACCTCGCGGTACGAATCACGGAATCCCGCGTCGGCGAGGGCCGCCGAGACCGGCCAGACGACCGGGTACCGGACCTCCTCGCGGACGGCATCGACCGCCGGCGTCCAATCCAGATGGGATGGGGAGTTGAAGTCCCCGGTGAGGAACACCGGCATGCCGGCGTCGGCGAGCCCGGGGAGCACGTCGAGCTCCCGCCGGATCGCCGGCAGCCGCGTCGTGCGCTCGAGATCGAGCACGGCCGCGCGCGGCTCCCCGTCGCGAACCCAGTACGGGCCGTACGGATCGGAGGGCAGATGGACGTTCGAGATCGCCACGAACCGTCCCGGGGTGACCTCGGCGAGCGCGTACGCCCCGTCGGCCCCGGGAGGGTCGATGAGCGGGTAGCGAGAGATCAGCTGGAGCCGCGGCTCGCAGTACCATCCGAGGCGGTCGGCGATCACGCACTCGTTCGCCGTGCCTTCCTGGAGGCCGACGATGTCGGCGTCGGCCGCCCGGATCGTCGAAACGACGTGCCCGATGGTCTCGGGACAGCCGGCGGGGTCCCGGCACCACTGGCCCGTCGCGAGGTTCCACTCGTCGCCCCCGTAGAAGACGTTCAGGGTCATGACTTTCACCGTGATCGGGGCCGCTCGGGCCGTCGCGGTGAACACGAGGATCACGAGACCGAGCGAGCAGACCAGGGCGAACAGGCGTCGGGGCATCCACTTCTCCCTTCGGGGGGACGATCGGAGGAGCCTATCCGGCGAGATCCGTCTCGAACAGACCGGCGCCGGTCCGGGAGTAACGTCATGCCCGGATGGAGACACAGGTGAGCGTGGGAGCGGAGCAGGCGTCGTCCGAGGTCCGTCGTGGCACGGGGGCGACGGTCGGCGTGCTCGCCGCCGGGGTGGCGCTCGGAACGGCGGAGCTCCTCTCGGCGGTCTTCGGCCCGGCGTCCTCCCCGATCGTCGCCGTGGGTGGCGCCGCGGTCGACGCGACGCCCGAGTGGCTCAAGTCCTTCGCGATCCGGACGTTCGGCGAGCAGGACAAGCGCGTTCTCCTGATCGGGATCGGCATCGTTCTCGGCATCGCGGTCGCGATCGTGGGCGCCGCGTCGTGGCGGCGGCCGCGTCTCGCGATCGGCGCTTCGGTGGTCCTCGGGGCGATCGGCGCGGCCGCCGCCGTCACCCGGCCCGCCAACGACCTCAGCGACGCGGTCCCCTCGATCGCGGGAGCCGCCGCGGGCGCCCTCGCCTCCCGTCTGCTCCTGGCGGCAGCAGGGATCCCGATGGAAAGCCCCGTGGAGACCCCTTCGTCGCCGGTGATGCGGGGCTACGACCGCAGACGGTTCCTCCGTGCGGGTGCCGCGGCCGCGGGGATCGCGACGGTGGCGGGCGGTCTCGGCCGGCTCCTGTCGAGCCGCGCGACCGCCGCCGCATCGCGAGCGGCGGCGGCGATCCCCACTCCGGCGGACATCGGTCCACCCCCTCCGGCGGGCGCGGATCTCGGCGTGCCGGGCGTGGCGCCGTTCCTCACACCGAACGCGACCTTCTATCGCGTGGACACGGCGCTGTTCGTGCCCGCGCTCGACGCGGAGTCGTGGATGCTCCGCATCCACGGGATGGTCGATCACGAGATCGCCCTCGGCTTCGACGACCTCCTCGCGCGCCCGATGATCGAGCGTGACATCACGATCGCCTGCGTCTCGAACGAGGTCGGCGGGTCCTACGTGGGGAACGCGCGCTGGATCGGTGCGCCGCTCGCCGACCTCCTCCGAGAGGCCGGGGTGCATCCCGCTGCGTCGCAGATCGTGTCGCGGTCCTCCGACGGATTCACGATCGGCACGCCGACCGCCGTCGTGATGGACGGGCGGGACGCGATGCTCGCGGTCTCGATGAACGGCGAGCCTCTTCCGCTGGAGCACGGGTTCCCCGTTCGGATGCTCGTGCCGGGGCTCTACGGCTACGTCTCCGCGATGAAGTGGCTGGTCGACCTCGAGCTCACGACGCTCCACGCCTACGACGCCTACTGGATCGAGCGGGGGTGGGCCAAGGAGGCGCCCGTCAAGACGCAGTCGCGGATCGACACGCCGGGTTCCCGAGGCCAGCTCGCGCCCGGTCCCGTCGCTGTGGCGGGCGTGGCATGGGCGCAGCACCGCGGGATCGACCGCGTCGAGGTGCGGGTCGACGACGGGGTGTGGGAACCGGCCGAACTCGGCACGGAAGACACGATCGACACGTGGCGACAGTGGGTCTATCGATGGGACGCGACGCCGGGTTCGCACGCGCTGGCGGTGCGCGCCACCGACGGAGACGGCCAGACGCAGACCGAGGAGATCGTCCCCCCGTTCCCGGACGGCGCGACCGGGCACCACACGATCCTCATCGACGTGACGTGACCGTTCGCCAGAAGTAGCCCTTCTCGGTATCGGGAGTACGTCAGACGACGCATGTGGAGTTGCTACAGGTGACCCATCCTTCGACCTGTCGCGCAACGGGGGGCGGGCGAGCGGCCCGGAACGGTCCACCGCGAACCCACCGCGAGAGGAGGGGTCCCGTCGATGATGCGCAGGATCGTTGCATCGAGCCTGAAGTTCCGCCGTCTCGTGGTCGCGCTCGCGGCCGGCTTGGTCGTCTTCGGCGTTGTCCAGTTGCGCCATGTCCCCGTCGATCAACTGCCTGAGTTCGGCCCCACGATGGTGGAGGTCCGGACGGAGGCGCTCGGTCTGTCGGCGACGGAGGTCGAACAGCTGATCACCGTGCCGCTCGAGCAGGACCTGCTGAACGGCGTCGCCTTCGTGGAGGAGATCCACTCGCAGTCACTGCCCGGGATCTCCTCGGTCGTCATGATCTTCGAGCCCGGGACGCCGCTCCTCGATGCTCGACAGGTGGTGCAGGAGAAGGTCGCCGAGGCCGCCGTCGCGCTTCCCGGTGTCTCCGCACCCCCGCAGATGCTGCAGCCGTACTCCTCCACGAGCCGGGTCCTCACCGTCCGGCTGGCCTCCGACTCCTTGACGCCGATCGAGATCTCGGAGCTCGCCAAGTGGCAGATCGCGCCACGCTTGCTCGGGGTCCAGGGCGTGGCCAACGTCTCGATCTGGGGGTTCCGCGATCGCCAGCTGCAGGTGCTGGTCGACCCGGAGCGCCTGCGGGACGCGGACCTCACGCTCCAGCAGGTCGTGCGGACGACGGGGAACTCCCTCTGGGTCTCCCCACTGACCTTCCTGGAGGCTTCCAGCCCCGGGACCGCGGGGTTCATCGACACGCCGAACCAGCGGTTCGGGATCCGCCACGAGCTCCCGATCAAGACGGCGGACGATCTCGCGCAGATCCCGATCGAGGACGACGAAGGGAACGCGGTCATCGTCGACGGGGCCACGGTTCAGCTCGGCGACGTGACGGACCTGGTGGAGGATCACCAGCCGCTGATCGGCGATGCGATCTTCGCCAACGGCGAGGCAGGGTTGATGCTCGTCGTGGAGAAGTTCCCCGACGCGAACACCGGTGAGGTCACGGACGGCGTCGAGGAGGCGCTGGACTCGCTCCGACCGGGACTGTCCGGGCTGGAGATCGACACCTCACTCTTCCGCCCAGCTGACTACGTCGAGGCGTCCGCGCGGAACGTCACCGTCGCGCTCGCGATCGGCGGCCTCCTCCTGCTCGCAGGGCTGGCCCTGCTCCTGTTCGAGTGGCGCTCGATCGTGATCGCCGCCGCCGCGATCATCTCCTCGTTCGCGGCCGCGGCCGCGATCCTCATCCTCCGCGACGTCACGCTGAACGTGATGATCATCGCCGGCTTGGTGATGGCCCTGGGCATCGTGATCGACGACGCCGTCAATGACGTTCGCCAGATCGCCTCCCGGATCAGAGTCAGCGGTGAAGAGGGAGCCGGGGCCAGCGTGCCTGCCTGGCGATCGGTCCTCGAGGCCTCCGTCGCCGTGCGGAGCTCCCTCCTCTTCGGGACCTTCGTCGCCGTCGCCGCCGTGGTGCCCGGCTTCTTCCTCGACCGGCAGGCGGGAGCGTTCCTGCCCCCCGTCCTTATCTCCTATCTGGTCGTGATCGGTGTCTCGATGCTGGTCGCGCTCGTCGTCACGTCCAGCCTCGGCTTGATGCTGCTGCCCGGGCGTTCCGACCCGCGCGAGTCCCCGGTGCTCCACCGATTCCGGAACCGGCACGGGTCGCTGCTCACTCGCGCCGTCCGCAGACCCCGATGGGCCTACGCCGCGATCGCGGTGGCGCTCGTCATCGGCGTCGCGATGTTCCCGTTCCTGGATCGCTCGACGAACGTTCAGTTGCGCGGGAGCGACCTCGTGGTGCGATGGGAGGCCGCTCCGGGGACGTCGTTGCCCGCGATGAGCGAGTTGACCGCGGACGTCGTCGACAGGCTGGGCGCGCTCGAGGGTGTGGAGCAGGTGGCCGCCCACGTCGGCCGCGCCATCCACTCCGATCAGATCGTGAACATCAACAAGGGAGAGATCTGGCTCACGCTCGATGACTCGGCGGATCACGACGCCTCGGTCGCGTCGATCGAGCAGATCCTCGCCACCTACCCGGACCTCTCGCATCGCGTGACCACGTACACGGAGCAGCGGATCACCGATGTTCTCGAAGGCCGCGATCGGGACGTGGTCGTTCGCGTGTACGGCGCCAACCGGACCACGATCGAAGCGAAGGCCGACGAGCTCCGCGGAGCGTTGTCGGGGATCGAAGGCATCGAGCGACCTTTGGTCGAGATCGCCCCGACCGAGCCGACGATCGAGGTTCAGGTCGACCTCCTGCGCGCGCAGCAGTTCGGCGTGAAGCCCGGAGATGTCCGCCGAGCGTCGGCGATCCTCCTCTCCGGGCTCGCCGTGGGCAACCTGTTCGAGGAGCAGAAGGTCTTCGACGTGGTCGTGTGGGGGACGCCCGACATCCGCCGATCGGTCGAGGACGTCGAGCAGCTGCTGATCGATACGCCGACCGGCGGGCGGGTCCGCCTCCATGAGGTGGCCGACGTCAGCGTCGTGGAGAACCCGACCGTGATCCGACACGAGGCCGTGTCCAACTACCTCGACGTCAGTGCCGACATCGCGGGCGGTGACGCCGACGGCGTGCTGGAGGACGTCCGGAGCGCGGTCGCGGCTGTGGAGTTCCCGCTCGAGCACCACGCGGAGATCAGGGGCGCCGCGGTGAACGGGGTGGATTCAGGGGCCACGGTCCTCGCCGTCGCGCTCACTGCTGCCCTCGCGATCTTCCTCCTGCTCCAGGCCGCGTTCACCAGCTGGCGACTGGCGGTCTTGGTCCTCGCCACGCTTCCCATCGCGCTCGTCGGGGGGCTCGTGGCCGCCGCGATCGCCGGGGGGACCATCGGCCTCGGCGCGTTCGCGGGTCTCCTCGCCGTCCTGGGGATGACCGCCCGCAGCGGCATCCAGATGGTGCGGCACTACCAGCACCTCGAGCTCGAGGAGGGCGAGACCTTCGGCGACGAGTTGGTGCTCCGCGGCACCGGGGAGCGCCTGCAACAGTCGGTCGTGCCGGTCATCGTCACGATCCTCGCGCTGGTGCCCATCATCGTGGCTGGCGACATCGCCGGGCTCGAGATCGCGCGGCCGATGGCGATCGTGATGATCGGCGGGTTCCTGACCTCCGCGCTCCTGACCTTGTTCGTGTTGCCGCCGCTCTACCGGATGCACGGGTTCGTGACCGAGCGGGACACCGTCGCGGCAGACCTGGTGGTCCTGCCGGAACCGGAGTTCGACATCGAACCAGTGGCCGGGAGCTGAGAGGAGGATCGATGTCTCGTCGTCGATGGGCGGTCGTGATCCCGATCTGCGCGATCCTCTTCCTCCCCGGCTGCCGGGACCTCGCGACAGAGGAGGTAGAGGTGGGTTACGAACCCGCGACCGTGGAGGAGATCGAGGGGTCGGACCTGTCCCGGGTGGAGCTCACGGAGGACGCCGCCCGGCGGATCGGGCTCGATACGGTGCCGACCACGGGCCGTGGCGGTCGGACGGTGGTGCCGGAGTCTGCCATCTGGGTGGACGTGAACGGAGACGAGTGGGTCTACACGAACCCTGAGGCTCTCGTCTTCGTCCGAGCCCAGGTCGTCGTGACCCGGTACGACGACGGCGTGGCCTACCTCTCCGATGGGCCTGCGCCGGGCACCGAGGTCGCGTCGGTCGGCGTGCCTGAATTGATCGGCTCCGAGTTCGGGATCTGACGAGACCATGAGCGCGAAAGGACGGACGGAGCGATGCTTCGCTGGATCGTAGGCTCGAGCCTGAGGTTCCGATACATCATCGCGGCCGCTGCCGCGGCCCTGATGTTCTTCGGCGTCCAACAATTGCGGCACATGCCGGTGGATGTGTTCCCGGAATTCGCCCCCCCGCGGGTCGAGATCCAGACCCTCGCCCTCGGGCTCTCCGGGACCGAGATCGAATCCCTGGTGACGATCCCGATGGAGCAGGCGCTCAACGGCGTTCCCGATCTCGACACGATCCGTTCGAAGTCCGTCGAGCAGCTGTCGCAGATCGAGATGATCTTCGAGCGGGGAACGGACCTGCTGACCGCCCGGCAGCTGGTGGCCGAGCGGATCGCCGCCGTGTCGCCCACCCTGCCGCGGTGGGCCGCCCCGCCGGTGATCATCCAGCCACTCTCGGCGACGAGCCGCGTGATGAAGATCGGGATGACCTCCGACGAGTACGACCTGGTCGACCTGTCGATGACGGCCTACTGGAAGGTCCGCGCCAAGCTCCTCCGCGTCCCGGGTGTCGCGAACGTCCTGATCTGGGGCGAGCGGATCAAGATGCCGTCGGTGGAGGTGGACCCTGAGCTCCTCCGGAAGCACGGACTCACCCTCGAAGAGGTCATGACCGTCACCTCGGATGCGGTCGACTCGGGCCTGCTGCGCTTCTCGGAGGGAGGCTTCATCGGCACGGGCGGGTTCCTGGACACGCCCACCAACCGCTTGCAGGTCCGTCACACGATCCCGATCCTCACCGGTGAGCAGCTCTCCCGCGTCCCGATCGTCAAGCGCGGCGGCGACGTGATCCGCTTGGGCGACGTCGCCGACGTCGTGATCGACACACCCCCGCTGATGGGCGACGGGGTCATCAACGACCGTCCCGGCCTGCTCCTCGTCGTGCAGAAGCTGCCCTGGGCGAATACGACGGACGTCACCACCGGCCTCGACGCGGCGATCGCCGACCTCCGGCCGGCACTCCCCCAGATCACGCTCGATCCGACGATCTTCCGCCCCGCGACGTTCATCGAGAACGCGATCGACAACCTCAGCGAGGCGATGATCATCGGGGCACTCCTGATGATCCTGATGCTCGGAGCGTTCCTCTACGAGTGGCGGACGGCCGTGATCAGCGTGACGGCGATCCCGCTGTCCCTGATCGGCGCAGGACTCGTGCTCGCGTGGATGGACGTCACGATCAACACGATGGTGCTGGCCGGCCTGGTGATCGCGCTCGGCGACATCGTCGACGACGCGATCATCGATATCGAGAACGTGGTGCGACGGCTCCGGGAGCATCGGGCGGAGGGCGGCTCCAAGTCCACGGCGCGCGTGATCCTCGAGGCGTCACTGGAGGTGCGGAGCGCGATCGTCTACGCCACCCTGATCGAGGTGGTCGCGGTCGTGCCGATCTTCGCGCTGGAGGGCCTGTCGGGTGCCTTCTTCCGGCCGCTCGCGGGCGCCTACGCGCTCGCTCTCCTCGTGTCGATGGTGATCGCCCTCACCGTGACGCCGGCGATGAGCCTGATCTTCTTCCGGAGCGGCAAGTCCCTGCAACATCGTGTCTCCCCGCTCGTCCCGCCGCTCCAGCGCGGGTACGAGTTCCTCCTGGCGAAGATCATCTATCGGCCCCGCCGCTCGTACGTCGCGGTGGGAGTGACGGCGATGCTGGGCATCGGGCTCGTGCCCCTGCTCGGGCAGGACCTCTTGCCCTCGTTCAAGGAACGGGACTTCCTGATGCACTGGCTCGGCAAGCCCGGCGTGTCGCGTCCGGAAGAGGTGCGCACGACGATGCTCGTCAATCGCGAGCTGCTCGAGATCCCGGGAGTGCGCAACGCCGGATCGCACATCGGCCAGGCGCTCAACTCCGACGAGCCGTACGGCATCTACTTCGGCGAGAACTGGGTGAGCGTGGACCCCTCCGTCGACTACGACACGACCCTGAAGAAGATCCAGGACACGGTCGCGGCCTACCCCGGCATCTTCCGAGACGTACAGACGTATCTGAAGGAGCGGATCCGCGAAGTCCTCACGGGCTCGAGCGACGCGATCGTGATCCGGATCTTCGGCGACGATCTCGCCGTGCTCCAGGAGAAGGCTCAGGAAGTCGAGGAGCTCCTCGGTGGGATCCCGGGCGTGGTCGATCCCTTCGTGGATACCGTCGAAGACATCCCGCAGATCCAGATCGAGGTCGATCTGGAGACCGCGCGCCAGTACGGATTGAAGCCCGGGGACGTCCGGCGCTCCGCGTCGACCCTGATCATGGGTGAGGAGGTCGGCGACCTCTTCCGGAACGGCCAAACCTACGACGTGAACGTGTGGAGCACGCCGGAGACGCGGGAGAACCTCACCGACATCGAGAACCTGCTGATCGACACGCCGGGCGGAGACTACGTCCGACTCAAGGACGTCGCGGCCATCGAGATCCAGCCGACCCCGAACGACATCCACCACGAGGGGCTCTTCCGGAGCATCGACGTCAGCGCGAACGTGCAAGAGAGAGACCTCGGTTCGGTGATCGGCGACCTCGAGCAACGCCTCGAAGGGGTGGACTGGCCGCTCGGGTACCACGCGGAGATGCTCGGCGAGTACGCGGAGCGTCAGGCGGCATCCGGTCGCCTCCGATTGTTCGCGATCATCGCGGCGCTCGGGGTCTTCCTGCTCCTGCAGGCCTCGTTCGCGAGCTGGCGGCTCGCGACCCTCTCCTTCGTGACGCTCCCCGTCGCCCTGATCGGCGGCGTGATCGCCGCCTACCTCGGCGGAGGGATCATCTCCTTGGGCTCGCTGGTGGGCTTCTTCACGGTCCTCGGGATCGTCGCGAGGAACGGGATCATGCTGATCAGCCACTACCAGCACCTCGAGCGCTTCGAAGGTGTGGCCTTCGGACCCGAGCTCGTCATCCGGGGGGCGCGCGAACGGGTGGTCCCGATCCTGATGACCGTGCTCACGACCGGGCTCGTGCTCGTGCCGCTGATCCTGGCGGGTCAGATCCCCGGCAACGAGATCGAGCACCCGATGGCGGTCGTCATCTTCGGTGGGCTCATCACGGCGACGCTGCTGAACCTGTTCGTCGTGCCGGCGCTCTACCTGCGCTTCGGGAAGCCCTCCGAGCCGACTCCCGCCGGGATCGTGGCAACCGCCTAGGTCGGACCGCGTGATCTCGCGTCGAGAGGCGTGAGACGGAGAAGGATCAGGCGCTGGCGATCAAGCGTGCGTCCGGCCCGGCGTCCGCGTCGATGAGCCTCGAGAGCAGCTCGACGAGAGGAGTTCGGTTCCCGATGCTCGGCTCCATCGTCGAGCGGATCGTGTGCGACAGGTGGGCGGCGGTCTTGTAGGAGATCCCGAGGGTGCGTGCGAGCCGATACGCCGTGATGTCGTCCGCCGAAGCCATCAGGTAGACCGCCAGGAGCAACTTCCAGAGCGGGAGGTGCGAGGCGTGCATGATCGTCCCGGCCCGTACGCTGAACTGGTAGCCGCAGCTGCCGCACTCGAACTGGGCTCTCTCCTCGATACGGCAGATCCTCCGCCGGTCATCGCACCGCGGGCAGCGAACGCCGGTGGGCCAGCGGAGCCGTTCGAGGAACAGCCTGCATCGGAGCTCCGTGTCGGAGGGAACCTCGACGGCGATCGGGGCGGGGCCCCGGAAGGAGGACGTGGCGCGCTGCGCCGCCTCTGCCGTGCGATCGGGGAAGAGCCGCCGGATGACCTGCTGCGAGGTCAACAGCGTGATCTCTTCGGGAAGCAACGGTCGAGATCCCCGGGTCGTCGTGTCCGACGTAAGCCCTCGCATACCGAGCGAGGCTATCCGCACTCGCCTGAACGTTCGCTGAACGCCGGCTCAGTCCGGCTGAGCCGGCAGATCGACCTCGAACCGGGTGCCACCGAGGTCGCTGTCGAGGATCCGAACCGAACCGCCATGGAACGTGGCGACCTCTCGGACGATCGACAATCCGAGTCCACTCCCCCCGGAATCCCGATCACGTGCGGCATCGAGACGGACGAATCGTTGGAAGACGTGCTCCCGCTCGGCCGGATCGACGCCGATCCCGTCGTCGTCGACGCACAGGATCGTGCGCCCGCCGACCTCCTGGAGCGAGAGACGGACCACGCCGCGAGCGTGGCGGGCGGCGTTGTCGGTGAGGTTCCTGATGAGCCGTTCGAGTTGCTCGGCGTCTCCGATGACCCGTCCCCCGGAGACGGAGCCGACGTCGATCTTCAGGTCGGTGGTCGCGCGGAGCCTGGCGGCATCCTCCAGGAGCAGATCGTCGAGGTCGACCGCTCCCGTCGGATGGGGGATCGTTCCCTCGTCGATCCTCGTGAGCAGGAGGAGGTCCTCGACGAGTCGCTGGAGTCGCGCGTCCTCCTCGAGCACCACCTCCGCCAATTCGCCGACCGCCGTCCGCTCGGGATGGGCCAGGGCGACTTCCGCGAACTGACGGATCGCGGCCACCGGCGATCGGAGCTCATGGGAAGCGTCCGAGACGAACCGGCGCGCCCGCTTCTGTCCGGCCTCCAGCCGCTCGAGCATCCGGTTCATCGTGCCCGCGAGGCGGGAGATCTCGTCATCACCCGGAGGGTCGGGAACCCTCCGATGGAGGTCGCGGGTCGAGATCGCGTCCACCTCTGCCCTGATCGCGTCGACGGGAGACAGAGCCCTTTCGGCCACGAGCCAGGTGACCAGCCCGACGACGAGCAAGAGGAGCGGCATGATGACGGCGAGCGCGATCGTGAGCGTGGTGCGCCCCTCGGCGACCGTCTCGAGGTTCCTCCCCACGATCACCGTCTCGATGTCCCCCACTCCCCGGACCTCCCTGGCGACCAGGAGGAACGGTTCATCCAATGGCTCCACGTCCGGCGGGTTCCGAGCGGGGACCGTCACGGTGGCCCCGGGACGAACCGGTGCGATGGTCTTCATGCCCGAGACGTTGGGAGAGGACCCCAGGACGACGCCTCCACCGTCCACGATCTGGACGAATTCCTCGTCATCGGTCGAAACGCCCAGCACGAGATCCCCGAGGGGGATCCCCGACTCGATCTCCTCCGCGAGGGCGTCGGCCTGGGAGAACGCGGTCGTGGCGACCTGGCGTGTGAGGGATCGCGTGAGGACCGTGACCATCAATGCCGAGGCCAACGACATCGCCACACTGACGACGATCACCGCGGCAACGGTCGTCCGAACGCGGATCGACCCCAGGCGGCCTCTCACTCCCGGCGATCCGCCTCCAGCCTCGCTATCCGCCATCCGCCGCCAATCGGTATCCGGACCCGCGAACCGTCTCGAGTGCGTTCCGCCCGAAAGGTCGATCCAGCTTGTTCCTGAGATGCCGGACGTAGACCTCGACGATGTTGGGGTCGCCCTCGAAATCGTAGTCCCACACCTGGTGGAGGATCTCCGTCTTCGACACGACCTCTCCCTTCCGCCGGAGCAGGAACTCCAGGAGCGCCATCTCCCGGGCGGTGAGGACGACCTCGGCTCCGGCTCGCCACGTCCGTTTCGACCCCGGGTCGAAGCCGAGGTCGCCGGCCTCCAGGACGGCGGGTCGCTCGCCGGCCCCGCGCCTGATCAGCGCCCGGAGACGAGCGACGAGGACGACGTAGGAGAAGGGCTTGGTCACGTAGTCGTCCGCCCCGGTGTCGAGGGCTTCCGCTTCGTCGAACTCTCCGTCCTTGGCCGTGAGCATCATGATCGGCGTCCAGATCTCCTCTTCACGGAGCGCGGCGCACACCTGGTAGCCATTCATCCCCGGGAGCATGATGTCGAGCACGATCGCGGCGTACGGATTCTCGCGCGCCATCCAGAGGCCGTCGGTGCCGTTGAGCGCAACGTCGGTCGCGAACCCCTCGGCCTCCAGGCCCCTCTTGATCCCGGCGGCGAGCCGCTTCTCGTCTTCCACCACGAGCACGCGCATCCCACACTCCTCTCCCGATGCTCCTATCGTTGCCATGCCATCCTGAGCGCCGGCTGAATCGAGGAGGCGCTCTGAAGGGAAACACCAGCTCGATCCACGTTCAGTTTCCCTTCAGGAGCGGTTCCCGACACTCCCGATCGGGGCTAGCAGGGGAAGCGGAGGGTCCCGACGAACCGGGGGGTTCGCGATGACCGAGAACGCGGAGTCTGTGCTCGTTCGAGCCGACATGAGTGCCCTGGAGTTCCACGAGGCGGCCTGGGAAGCCCGGGCGACCGAGACCCCGCCTCCGTCCCCCTTGACGCTTTCCGATCGGGCGCTCGCGATGGTGATGGCGTACGCGGAGGCCGACCTCCCCTCCGAGACGATGGGGATGCTCGAGGACGAGCGTCGACGTCGCGGCATGGCGCCAACCTCGATCGAACGTCTGATCGGGATCGGGATGCTGGCGACTCATCCCCATCACCGCGTTCGTGTTCGGATGGATGCTCTTCGCTTGAGAGCGTCGGGCATCACGAGCGGCCCTGGGTCAGGAGCCGTCGACCCTCAGTCCCGTCGCCCCGCCATGCGGATCCCGAGGGAGAGCCGTTCCCCTTCCAGCGGGCCGTCCACGAGATGGAACGGACGTCCGTCGCGGTGGCCCGCGAGGCCGGGCCCGCGCATCAGCACGAGGTCACCTGGAGCGGAGATCCATCGCTCGATGACGTCGTCCGGGTCGCGGGACCCGCAGATCGAGAACGCCGCTCGACCGTAGACGGTGGCCACGACCACGAGCCGTCGGTACCACTTGCCGTCCATATGCGGCGTGATGCCGATGGAGCCCGGCACGTAGTGCGCGATCCCGACCTCGTTCGGGGTCCACGTCGCCGTCCCTCGGATCCCGCGGCCATCCGCTCGGACGAGTGCTCGGATCCCCTGGCACAGGCTCGTGAGCAGCGGGAAGAGCGGGGCCGGGATGTCGACGTCGTAGCCGTCGATCTGCTGGCGGACCGGCCCGAACGACTCTCCGAACGGTCTGAATGGACCCGCGTCGACCTCCTCCCTGAGCGCCTCGAGGAACGGGGCGGTGACCCCCGCCGGGATCCGCGCGTGCCCGAGCCCGGCACACGTCCGGAGCGCCGATCGGAGATCGACGCCGGGAGCGAGGGCGTACCTCTCCGCCATCACCCCCCGATGATGTCGCGCGCGCTAGAGGTCCGTCATCGCGGGCAGCATCCGCCGGCGTCGGAACGCGAGCACCGCGATGGCGAGCGTCACGAGCAGGATCGCGCCCACGAGCCACGGATCGAACGGCGTCCGTCCCGTCTCCGCTGCGCGCGAACGAGCGGAGGCCAGCTGCGCCTCGAGCCGGTCGATCTCGGCGGCCAGCTCGGTTCGCTCCTCGCCCCCGAACGCGAGCTGGGTATCGAGCTCGCCCTCCACCTCCGTCAAGCGGCGCTCCGCTCGCCGAGCTTCACGGCGTGCGCCGAACAGCTGACTGCGGAGCCGTCCGTTCGCGGTCAGGAGTTGTGCTTCCCGACGCGTCTCGACGATCGAGAGCGACCCGCCGAGAGACTCGCGGAACCCTGAGATCGTGCACGGATCGTTGCACACACCGATCTCGTACCAGCCCGGATCGAGATCGGGCACGACGAAGTCCGTCTCGAACTCGTAGGACCCGTCTTCCTCGGTCACGGTCAGGGTTCCCAGCCGGATCGCGGTCGACGGGATCGGAATGCCCTCGCGGAGCGAAACTCCGCGCGGCAACGCGAAGACGTGGAAGGGACCCTCGTCCAGGAGGTGCTCCTTGCGCGCGGGGAGCGACACGTACGTGACACCATGCCCTGCATCGCCCGCCACGTAGAACGTGCGATCGAACTCGAGGTAGGCACCGCCGTTCGCGACCGCGCCGGATGGCGAGACCAGCACCATCGTGCCGATCATCGTCGTCAGGACCAGCATCCGGATCCCACGCATCGTGCGACCTCCTCCGCTCGAACGTCCACGCGAGAGACCGGGTCGGATGTCCGAAGGTTCCGCGTCGTCAGGGGAACTTCGGGCGGACGCCCGGGGTACATGGGATGAGTCGTCCGACCGAGACCGCGTGCATCGGGCGGCCCGGCCAAGCGGACAAGAAGGAGGTTGCGCGATGCGCGCCCGCACGATCGTCGTCCCGGTGCTCCTGCTGGCCGCCGTCGCGTGCACCACGCTGGACGAACGACGAGGCACTTCGGACGGACCGGCAGATCGCTCGATCGAGGACGTCCTCGTCCTCGGGGCCGAGGACGGGACGGTCACCGTAGGATCGTCCTCCGGGGTCGTGCTGTCCGCCGGTCGGCGCCAGCTGGCCGCGCCGGACGGTTCCCGCTTGTATTCGACCGTCCTGAGCGAAGGATCGACGACGCTCGAGGCGCGGGACTCGGCAACCGGCGATGTCATCTCCAGCACGAAGATCCGCGGCCGACTCGATGTGCGGGTCGCGTCGTTGACGGGTCGTGCCGTCGCCCTGATGGCCCCACTCCCGCCCGGCGTCGACACCACGTACGCGCTCCCACGCCCACGCACCACGATCGTCGTGGCCGATCCGGCCGGCGATGGCGCCGCACGCCGCTACCGGCTGATCGGGAACTTCGAGCCGGAGGCCTTCTCGGTCGACGACACGCGATTGTTCCTCATCCAGTACCTCCCGGCTGAGGCACCAACCGCGTACCGCGTCACGTTCCTCGACCTCGGGAGCGGTCGTGTCCGCTCGGTGTTCGGCCGGTTCAAGACCCCGCCGGAGCGCATGCCCGGCATCCGCCTCGCGCAGGTGTTCGACCCGGCCACCGAGCAGCTCTACACGCTGTACACGAATCGCGCCGCCGAGTACGCGCCGGGCTCCTGGGCGGATGCGTCGTACGGCGAGCGTGAGGTGAGCTTCGTCCACGTCCTGAACCTCCGGAAGGGATGGGCGTACTGCGCCGGTCTCCCACGCGCGCTGTGGGGTCAGCCGGCGCGAGCGCAGGCCCTCGCGCCGTCTCCGGACGGTCGATCCCTCTACATCGTCGACTCGATGCGAGGACGGATCGCCGTGATGAACACCGACACCCTCGAGATCACCCGATCCGAACGGATCGATCTGGGACCGCTCGAGGATGGGCGCACGTCTGCCCGGATGAGCGCCGACGGGAGCACCCTGTTCGTCGGCGACGGGGGGTCGTCCCTCGCACGCATCGACACCGGGACGCTCCGGATGACCGGGCGCTGGCCGTTGCCGGATGCCGTGAGCGGGCTCGCGTTGTCGGAGGACGGAGCTCGCCTCTACGCCGCCATCGGAGGCCGGGTCACCGTCGTGGATACCGACACCGGTGATGCGACCGCGACGCCCGCGTTCGGCGGGATCGACTCGATCCTGCACGTCGCGACGCCGTAGGCCCGATGGAACCCCTGGGGGGTGACGCCGGTCTCCTTGCCGATGGGCGGACGAGGGCGCATCGTGAGCGCCGAACCCCCGACCCGGCGCGTGGGGCGCCGCCGGCGCCCTCGCTGCCGTGTCGGGACGAGCTGAGAGGAAGCGGGTGCGGGATCCGGATCCGCGAACGGTGCAGCGCGCGCGCCGCGGCGATCTCCTCGCGTTCGAGGATCTCGTTCGCGAGTTCCAGGCGGATGCCTTCCGTTTCGCCTGGCACCTCACACGTGACCGCCAGCTGGCGGAAGACGTCACCCAGGAGGCTTTCCTCCGCGCCTTCCGGTTCCTCGGCGGCTTCCGGGGGGACCGGAAGTTCGGGTCGTGGCTATTCAGCATCGTGCGGAACTGCGCGATGGACGCGCTCCGCAGCAGTCGGAGGTCCGACGCGCCGTGGGAAGACCAGATGGCCTCGAGGAGCGTCGCCGACCCCACGGCTCGCGCGGAGCTCGAGGCCGCCCTCCGATCGGTCTCGACGGAACACCGGGAGGCCTTCCTCCTCGTCGAGGTGTTCGGGCTGTCGTACCAGGAGACGGCCGACGTCCTCGGCGTCGCCGTGGGCACGGTGAAGAGCAGGATGTTCCGGGCGCGGCAGGCCCTCTGCCTCGCGATCGCGGACGAGGAGGAGGCGACGTGAACTGCGACGCGGTGCAGCTCGTCCTGTCCGCCCGGATGGACGGTGATCGCGTGGCCGTGCGACAGGCGGCCGCGGCCGTCGCGCACGCAGAGACGTGCACCCGATGCCGGACCTTCGGCGAACGATCCGCGCGGATCCGCAGTGCCGTGCGGATCCGCGCTGCGGAGCCGGTGCCCGACCTGGTAGAGCCGATCATGGCTGCCGTCGCGCGGGAGCGGGCTCGACCGAGGGTTCCCCTCGTGGGCGAGCGACGCGTCCGACCAGCCCGACCCACCCGACGACCGCGCCACCGCCATCGTACGACCCTCGCGCCCGCCGCCGCCGCGGCGGTCGCCGGCCTGGTCCTCGGCAGCGTGCTGGTGGGAGGACCGTGGCAGAGCGCGGAGGATCGGCCGATCGCGGCGGCAGCCGTCGTGCGGAACGTGCGAGCCGTGGCGCCGACGCTTGACGTCTTCCAGGGCACCTACACGATCCACGAGTTCGGCCTGTCGCGCGAGGTGCCGGAACGTCTCTTCGACATGGAGGTGGCCTTCCGTTCCCCGCAACGGTTCCGCCTCGACGTCCATGACCGGACGATCTACCCATCCCGTTCCTGGACCCCGACCCACCTCCGATTCATCCAGGACGTGACGACGACGTTCACGTCGGGTCCCTCGGGGTGCCCCGGCGACCTCCCCGCCCACGTATGCCCCCGAACGCGCGCCGCGGTGACGCATCTCTCCGAGTTCTCCGCGGCGGCCCCTCTGCCGGCAGACCTCGTGCTCCCGGTCACCACGTTCGGATCTGCGACGGGGGTCGAGGTGCTCGGGTCGGATCGCGTCGGCGACCGGGACGCGATCCGCGTCCGCCTCTCCTTCGAGCGGGCAGCTCCGATGTTCCCGTTCCTGCGGATGGGCGGGACGTGGAGGCCCTTCTTCGAGCGTGACCCCGTCCTGTTGTGGCTCGACGCCCGCTCCTCGCTGCCGCTCCGGATGCTCGTGCAGCCGTCGCGGACCCCGGAGCGCAGCGCATGGGAGCTCCGCTACGGCCTCGGTGTGGAGTCGCCCGATGAGCCGATCCTCGACGTGCAGCTCGTCTCCGTCTCGACGGAGCCTCCCGGCCTCGAGCTCTTCCGGATCCCCGGAGTCTCCGCGGAACCGACGGCGCCACATCGGCTGGAAGACCTCCCGGAGCGCATCGGGTATCTCCCGGCGACCCCGACGGATCGCGGCGACCTGGAGCTCGTCTCGATCGTCCTCCCCCCGCGGTCGGCGCCGGCGACGCCCAGCTCGATGCTCGTGTACGCGGAGGGACTCGACTATCTGAAGGTCGGCGAGCGACGGGATTGGGTCGGCCCCGAGCCGTTCGGACCCCTGGATGCCGGCGCGCAGCAGATCCTCCTCGACGGCGGCGGGGTCGCGTACTACGAACCCGCGGGCGAGGGCTTCGGCCGCCGGCTCGCGATCCATGCCGATGGCGCCGACGTCTTCCTCGAGACGAACCTCCCTCGCGGACGGTTGCTCGAGATCGCGTCCTCCTTCCCGCTCGTCGGTCGTCCGCTCCCTCCCGACGGGCGCGAACCAGGGTCCGCCGGCATCGACGTCGAGCGGATCGACGTGGTCGAGGGACTCACCGCCGCGGGCCTGCCCGCATCCCTGGCTCGGAACCTCCCGGACGGCTACATCGTCGCGAGCGCCGAGCGCTCCACCGTCGGGTCCGCGCGGGAAGGCGTCACGCTCCACCTCCGCCAGATCGATACCGATGCGGCGGGAGAGCCGTTGATCCTGCACGTCGCGCGCGGCACGGGGCTGCCCCTGCCCTCGTCGTCGGAACAGGCACTCATCTCATTCGCAGGTCTCGAAGCCCGATGGACGCCGAGCCGATCGGATCTCGAATGGGTCGACCGCGGCCTCTATCACTCGCTCCAGGGAGTGATGGATCTCCGATCGTTGATCGAGATCGCCGACGCGATCGCCGCGGTGAGGACAGAGGCCGGATGAGGCGGTCGCTGCGGTACGGCGCCGGCGGCCTCACCGGGGTCGCACTGGGCATCGTGCTGACGCTCGCGATCCAGGCCCGGTCGCTCCCCTCCGCGCCCATGGCGCCGACGGGGCCGCCGTTGCTTTTGACGCGACCGGCGCCGCCGGAGACGTTCCTCGCGTGGGTGCCACGCGGTCTCCCCGACGGCTTCGCCGCGCGGGTGGCTCGGCAACGGCAGATCGGAAGGCTCACCGCCGTCGCAGAGGACAACGTGTGGCTCGTCCGCTCATGGAGCGCGGCGGGCGAGCTCGTCGACCGCCCCGATCGTCCGTACCGGATCCCACTCGACGTCGCCGCCGTCGACCCGGTGACGTTCGCGCCGTTCCTCCCTCCGGCGGACCAGGCGACGCTCGCGGCGATCGAGGACGGCGAGGGGATCCTCGGATCGACCTCCGCCTCCGTCCGACGGCTGGGGCCCGGCGCGGTGCTGGAACTCGGCGGAGGGAGGCGGATCCGGATCGCGGCGGTCCTGCCGGACGAGCTGGTCGGGGCTTCGGAGCTCCTCGTGTCGAAGGAGACGGGCCGCCGGATCGGGGTCGCGCGTGAGCGCTACCTCTTGGTCCGACCGCTCGCCGACGGGTCGATGACATCCGCGTCACTCCGGCGCTTGATCCAACCGCTCCTCCCTCGGGACCTGGGCGTCTTCCGTCGCGTCCAGGCCCGGGCACCCGGCGAGACGCCGTACTTCCGGGCGGGCGACGCCGTCCTCCCACCGGTCCTGCTGAAGGCGCTCTTCGGCGAGTTCGCGGCCCGTCCGGTGCCGGGACAGCCGGGCTCCCTCGAGGTCGACCCAGCGTGGATGGGAACACACCTCGAGGCGACCCGGATCCCGGTCCTCGGAGAGGTGGTCTGCCACACCGGGATCGTTCCCCAGCTCCGCGGCGCGATGGGGGAACTGCGGGATGCGGGCCTGGACCATCTGATCCGGTCCTTCCACGGCTGCTTCGTGCCCCGGTTCATCAGCCGCGATCCGACGGCACTCCTCTCGCATCACTCCTGGGGCGTGGCCTTCGACGTGAACCTCGTCGGCAACTACTACGGTCAGCGGCCTCACCAGGACGAGCGGCTCGTCTGCACGCTCGCGCGCTGGGGATTCCTGTGGGGTGGGACGTTCGTCGTGCCCGACGGCAACCACTTCGAGTACCGGCGGTTGCCGAAGGAGGCTGATCCCGGGATCAGCGGTCCGCGAGAAGCCTGCTGAGTCGATCGGTGGGCGAGAGGACGTCGGGATCCACCCGGCAGTCGACCACAGCCGGACGCCCGCAGGCCCGAGCCGCGGTGAGGGCGCCGGTGAGCTCGTCGGCGCTCGAGACGGACCAGGCCTCGGCGCCGTACCCGCGAGCCACCGCGGCGATGTCCACGTCGCCGATGTCGATCCCCACCGTGCGCCCGTAGGCGCGCGCCTGATGCAACGCGATCGTGCCGTAGAGGCCGTTCCGGAACACGACGGTGGTGAACGGCACGTCGTGGCGAACCGCCGTCTCCAGCTCCTGGCCCGTCATCAAGAATCCGCCGTCACCTGCCAAGACGACGACCTCGCTCGACGGATCCGCGAGCTTGGCGCCGATGCCCCCCGGAACGCCGTACCCCATCGCGCCGCTCGTGGGTCCGATCTGGGTGCGTGGATACGTGAACCGCCAGTAGCGGTGCGCGAAGATCGAGAAGTTCCCCGCGTCGTTCACGAGGACGACGGAGGGCGGGAACACGTCTGCGAGGGCCGCGATCACGGCCGCCGGGTGGAGCGGGCCGTTGGTCGACTCCGGGAGTGTGCTCGCCGTGAGGAACGCGCCGTGTGCTGCGGTCCAGTCGCGGTCAACGGCGGCGTCCGGAGCGTGGTCGAGGATCGCCGTCAGGGCCTCGCGCGCGTCCGCGACCAGGCCGAGTTCCACCGGCACGACCGCGCCGACGCTGTTCGGCTCCACGTCGATCTGGATCACCCGCTGATCGGCCCTGGGCAGCCGGTAGCCCTGGGTCGTGATCTCGCTCAGCCGACAGCCGACGACGAAGACGACGTCCGCGTCCTCCAGTGCTCGCAGCGTCTCCGGCGGCGTGGAGAGGACGAGCGGGCCGCAGTAGTTCGGATGGTCGTTGGGGAAGATGTCCTGGCGACGGAAGCTCGCGTAGACGCCCAGGCCGAGCCGCTCCGCGGCGGTGACCAGTGCGTCCCGCGCATCCCTCCCCCCGCCGCCCGCGATCATCACGGGCGCGTCCGCGTTCCGCAGGACGTCCGCGATCCGCTCGCTGGTCCCTTCGCTCGGCGTGGGCCTTCCCCGATCGACCACGCCGGGGAGGTGGCTCTGCTCCGGCCCCCCGTCGCCCTCGAAGAGGTCCGCCGGGACGGCGACCATCACCGGACCGGGCCGCCCACTCGTGGCGACGTGGATCGCCCGGCCGACCAGCTCCGGCAGTCGGTCGCTCGACGGGGCGGTGACGGCCCACTTCGTGATCTCCCGGTAGAACGACGGGAGATCGACCTCCTGGAACGCTTCCCGCCCGAGGAACGCCGACTCCACCTGCCCGAGGATCACGACCATCGGCGTCGAGTCCTGGTAGGCCGTGTGCACGCCGATCGAGAGGTTCGCCGCGCCCACGCCCCTCGTCGCCATGGCGAGCGCCGGCCGTCCGGTGACCTTGGCGTCGGCCTCAGCCATGAACGCGGCACCGGACTCGTGCCGCGTCGAGATCAGGTCGATGTCCGGGTGACGGTCGCAGGCATCGAGCAGCGGAAGGAAGCTCTCGCCCGGGACCGTGTAGGCGCGCCGGACGCCGGCCGCGGCGAGCTGCGCAACGATCCGCTCCGATACCGTCACACGTCCCGCCGCCTCCAGGTCGAAGACGGGGAGGATACGCCGCAGCCGGGACCGGCAGAGGGTCGTCCGGGAGACCCCGTAAAGCTATCCCTTGATGGCCTCACCGTCGGGGGACACCACGTACCAGACGTCGCCGACGTCCTGCCCGTTGGTGTCGTCCGGCGTCTCGTCGGCGGCGAAGTAGTACAGCGGGTGGCCGTCGAGCGTGACCTGGACGCTGCCGTCCTCACGCTCCGTGGTGCCGAGGAGCGAGGCGTCGATACCCTCCCCGGCGCCGGGATCACCCTCCACGGTGAGCGGCGGCCAGCTGGTCTCGCAGTCGTCGTAGCACGTGCTGTCGCTGCCCGTGTCGGCGAGGAACACGTAGAGCGTGCGTCCCTCGGCGGCATCGACCACGATCTGCCCGAAGTCGGAATCCTCGACGGCGACCGTCGCCTCGGCGGGCGCCTCGGACGGCTCCGATGACTCGGTTGGCGGGGACGTGCCATCCGTGGGCTCGACGTCCTCCGAGCACGCGCCCATCACGAGCGGGACGAGCGCGGCCACCGCGAGCACCTTGATCCGGCCAGACACCATCCGAGCCTCCTTTGTCGTCTTTGGCGTCGTCGTCGGAAGGTCTACGGGTGGGCGGGAGCTCCGGTTCGTTCGGGGAGCACTTCGGCTGGTTCGTGCCTAGCCGGCGCGCCGCCCACCCTTGGGCTTCCGCCGCGCCTTGGCGTCTTCGACGCTCCGCTTGAGGGCCTCCAGGAGCTCACCCACGCGCGCTTCGGGCACCGGGGCCTCGGCCTCTCCCTCGACGTGCTCGGGCGTGCGCTCGTCGATCATGCGCAGCAGCTCCTCCCGGTACTCATCGGCGAAGACGGACGGGTCCCACTCCATCGCGAGCGCCTCGACGAGCAGCTTCGACACATCGATCTCGCGATCCGTCACGTCGGACCGTCCGACATCGCCCACGAGCGGCCGGGCATCGCGCACCTCGTCACCGAAGTACAGGGTCTCGAGGGCGAGCGCGTCCTCCATCGGCCGGAGCGCCACGAGGTGCGGCTTCGTTCGGAGGACGAACCGGCCGATGCCCACGCGCCCGGTCTCCTTCAGCGTCCGCAGGAGCAGCCCGTAGGACTTCTCCGCGCCGCGCCCGGGAGCCACGTAGTACGCCTTCTCGAAGAACACCGGGTCGATGTCCTCCAACC
>CAWGWB010000003.1:0-472740 GCA_963826195.1 uncultured Actinomycetota bacterium | reverse complement strand
GTAACTTACGTGAACATGGGGAGACTCGAGGCGCCGCACGCGGGATGAGCAGGATCTTCCGTCGCGGGGAGTTGAAGGAGGCGATCGTGGTCGTGCTCGGTTCGCTGGGCGAGGCGCACGGGTACGCGATCATGGCCGAGCTCAAGGACCGGGTCGGCGGCGGCTGGAAGCCGAGCCCGGGGGCCATCTACCCCGCCCTGCTGGCGCTCGTCGAGACGGGCCACGTCCGGACGGCGGACCGCGACGGCACCCGCATCTACTCGCTCACCGAAACCGGGCAACGCGCCGCGGCAGCCCAACGCTCGAACACCCGGTGGGCGTCGCTGACGGCCCGGGCCGAGGAGGGTGAGGAACGGGTCTCGATCGGCTCCCTCCTCGACCGCTTCGCCGAGGATTCCTCGCTGCGCCGGCGACTCGCCCGGACGGAGCAACGAGAGCTGATCGAGGCGATCCTCGCGCGAGCCGGCGCCGAGATCGAAGGAACGCTCGAGGAAGGAGAGAACGATGGATGAGTTCGCCGAGATGGCGGCGCGGGAGCGGGAGGCGCGGCGCATCGCGCGGCGTCAGTGGTTCTGGCTCCACGCCGCGGTGTACGTCCCGATCCAGCTGATCCTGCTCGTGATCTGGATCGCGACGGGCGCGCACTTCCCGTGGTTCGCCTTCCCGCTCCTCGGCTGGGGGATCCTCCTCGCCGTACACGGGGTCTACGCCTTCGTGATGAAGACTCCGGAGGAGATCATGATCGAGCGCGAGCGGCGAGAGGTCTCTACATCAACTGGTAGGGCGTGAAGAGCTGGGGAACCTCGATGCCGGCCAAGTTCGCGCGGAGCTCTTCGCTCGGCTCCCCGAGGAGTTCGCCGTGGACCACGGATACGATCGCGAGGACCGCCGCCGATATGTCGCCGAGGTGCTCGGCGTGGCCGATGGCCGACTCGGAGTCCCTGTACCGCTCGATGATGACGCACTCTGACTCGTCGTCGTTGAAGTAGGTGTCGTACTGCAGCGTTCCGGTGTCCTTGGTCTTGACGATCTCCATGGCCTGAGCGGACAGCCGCTTGAACTCCTCGAGCTTGCCCTCGTGGATCTTGAATCGAGCGATACCGATCAGCTCACTCACGGTTCCTCCTTCCACTCGAGACGCGAGAACGAGCCGGTCACGAGTCCGCATCACCGACTCCGGCCGACACCAGCTCCGGTTCCTCCCCGGTGCGCGCGGCGGACTCGGCTCGCCGGCGAAGGACGGTGGCGGTGAACGCCGCGAGCGCCAGCGTTCCGACGACGCTGATCGCGGCGACGACGTGCATCCCGCTGATGAACGCGTCGTTCGCGGCCTCGAGCAATGGAGCGCCGAGCTCGGCGGGGAGCTGCCTCGCTACCTCGACCGCGCCGCCGAGCGTGTCCTGAGCGATCGCCGCGCTCTCCGGCGGGATCCCGGCCGGGATGCCGTCGGCCACACCGTTCCGGTAGATCGCGACACCGATGCTGCCGAAGAACGCGATGCCGAGCGCCCCTCCGAGCTCGGCCGTGGTCTCCGAGATCCCGGCGGCGGCACCGGCTCGTTCGGGTGGGGCCGACCCGATGATCAGGTCGTTCGTCAGCGTGAAGACGGGGGCCGTACCGAGGGAGAACGCGACCGAGCCGGTCACGATCATCGCGAACCCGGACGCCGCGTCGACCTGGGTGAAGACGACGAACCCCAGGGCGGCGAGCGCGAGCCCGGCGGCCATGATCGTCGTCGGAGCGAACCGCTGCGCGAGCTTCGGGGTCGCCTGGGAGCCGACGACGAACGCGAGCGCCCATGGGAGCGTCCAGAGCCCGGCTTCCAACGGCGACAGGCCGAGCACCAGCTGGAGGTACTGCGGCACGAGCAGGAACCCACCGAACACCATCAGGATGCCGAATCCGTAGAGGAACAGGGAAGACGTGAAGGCCGGAACCCGGAACAGGCCGAGGTCGATGAGCGGATCGTCCAGCCGCCGTTGCCGGCGGACGAACAGCGCGCCGATCGCGAGGCCGAGAGCGATCGAAAGCACCGGGAGCCATCCGATCCCGTCCTGCGCGAACTGCTTGAGGCCGAAGATCACGGCCAGGATCGCGACGAGCGACAGCGCGGCGCTCCGGATGTCCAGCCTCCCCGCGGTCGGGTCCTTGAATTCGGGCAGGAACCTCGGTCCGAGGATCAGCAGGAGCAGCATGACGGGGACGTTGATGAGGAACGCGGCACCCCACCAGAAGAACTCCAGCACGAGCCCGCCGAGCAGCGGCCCGATCGCGGCGCCGACGGAGAAGCTCGTGATCCACACGGCGATCGCTCTCGTCCGTTGCCCCGGATCGAGGAACATGTTCCGGATCAAGGAAAGGGTCGAGGGCGCGATCGTCGCCCCCGCGATCCCCAGGAGTGCCCTCGTGCCGATCAACATCTCTGCGCTCGTGGACATCGCGGCGAGCACGGAGGCGGCGCCGAACGCCGCGGCCCCGATCATCAGGAGGCGGCGGCGGCCGATCCGGTCGCCGAGCGTCCCCATCGTGATGAGCGACCCGGCGACGACGAACCCGTAGATGTCGATGATCCAGAGCAGCTGCGCGCTGCTCGGCTGCAGGTCCGTGCTGATGGCCGGGATCGCCAGGTGGAGCACGGTCAGGTCCATCACGTAGAGCATGCAGGCGATGGCGATCACGCCCAGGCCGATCCACTCGCGACGACCTGCTCGGGGTGCTGCACCGTCGAGGTTCTTCGTGTCGGGGACCATCTGCGACCTCCCAGGCTTCCTACCCGCCTCCGTTCGAAAGGACCGAGGACGAGTCGTGAACTTCATCTTGGCCAACCGAGGCCGGCACCCTTGGGATTCCCGCTCGTGGAGGAACCGACGGCAACGATACGAAAGGCAGCCTCGCCTTCAGTCCTGCGCCAGCACCTCGCGCAGCTTGGCGGTCGCCTCCTTCATGGTTGTGCACGTCAGCACGTTGGATGTCACGTGTTTCAGTCGAGCGTGGCCGTCGCGTACTGCGGGCGCCCGGTGGGCCGGTAGACCTGGATCGTCACGCCGCTGGGGGTGAACGCCTGCGATCCGACCAGCTCGAGCGCGATGTCCGGGCCGGTGTCGGGGAACAGCCGCGTGCCCTGGCCGACGACCACGGGGATGGTGATCAGGTTGATCTCGTCGACGAGGTCGTTCTCGAGGAGCCACCGGACAGGACGCCGCTGCCGTGCACCTCCAGCTCGCCTCCCTCCTTGGCCTTCAGCTCGCGGACGGCAGCGACGAGGTCACCGGAGAGGACGGTCGTGTTCGCCCACTTCGGTTCGGTGAGCGTGGTCGATGCGACGTACTTGGGCCGCGCGTTCAACGACGTCCAGATCGGGCTGTCGCCCGGATCGTCCCACGTCCCCCAGGAGGCGGCGAAGATCTCGTAGGTCCGCCGACCGAACAGGAACGCGTCGGCGCGCCCGTAGACCTCGTTCAGGAACCCCATGGTCTCGTCGTCGGCGTACGGCGTGACCCATCCGCCGCGCTCGAACCCGCCCCTGCGGTCCTCGTCCGCTCCGCCGAGCCCCTGCATCACTCCGTCGACGGTGACCATCGTGGTGGTCGTCAGCTTCATGATCCCGGCTCCCTTCTCGTAGGTCGGTCCTCGTTCGGACCCACCGGGCCCGGACATCCGGGTCGCTCTCCATGGGACGGTATTGGATTCGCCCGATGAGGGTGGCAGTCGGTCGTCCATCTGCCGCTCCTCGCCCAGACGTTTCGGAGGAGACTTCAGCGCTGGGGGCTCCTCATGCATCCATGGAACGTGCGAGCAGAAGGCGAGGTCGTGAGGTTCCCTTCGGAGAGCGTCGAGGCATGGGCCCGCTTCGACACGTTCTTCGAGGAAGAGCACGAACGCCTCTTCAAGGCCCTGTACTTCGTAACGGGGCAGCGCCAGGACGCTGAGGAGCTCATGCAGGAAGCGTTCCTGCGGCTATGGGAACGGTGGGACCGGATCGATCGGATCGAGGACCCGACCGGCTATCTCTTCCGTGTCGCGCTGAACGGGTTCCGGATGCGTCGTCGCCGTGCGGCGATCGCGCTCCGCCGGGTCCTCCCCGCGGGGGAAGTGCGGGACGTGTTCGCCGACGCGGAGATGCGCGCCGACGTGCGTCGGCTCCTCCTCGGCCTCACGCCCCGACAGCGGGCCGCCCTTCTCCTCGTCGACCTGCTCGGGTATCCGTCCGAGCAGGCTGGGAGCATCCTGGGCGTCCGTGCGTCCACCGTGAGGGCCCTGGCTTCGCAGGGCCGACGGGCCCTGCGGGCGACGGAAGGAGCGAGGGATGCCTGACGTGCAGGAGGTGTTCCGCGTGGCCACGCAGAAGGTCCGGCCCGATCCGGGCGCCCTCGAGCGGCAGCAGGACCAGCAGCGGCGACACACGGCGCGGCGCAAAGCCGGCGCCTACGCCCTGGCCGCGGCCCTCTTCGCCGCGATCGCGGTATTGGCGGTGCGAGCGGCGGTCGATTCCTCGGAGCCCAAGGACGTGGGGACCCAGCCGCCGCGCTCGACGCCGACCGTCCCGGCGAGGGAACCGATCGGCACCGTCACGTCCGACGGGTCCACGTGTTCGATCGAGATGACGGCTCAGCGGATCGAGCCGGGCTTCGTCGCCTTGGAAGCAGACAACGACACCGACGAGCGGGCGATGTTCGACTCCTGGGTGCTGACCGAGGGATACACGTTCGCGGCATTCGAGAGAGCGGTCCGGAGAGACGTCCAGTTCGCCGAGGACGGCAAGGCACGAGGAGCCTGGCCCAGCGAGGACGAGATGACGTACCTCAGGAGCGACGTCATCCCCGCCCACAGCTCGGAGATCATCGCCGTGCCGATGTCGGCGGGCAGGCACGCCATCACGTGCCTCAAGCCGTACGAGGGCCTCGGGTTCCGGCCGTACGGGATCGCAGGACCGATCGATGTTCCATCGCCCTGATCCACCCTCGAAAAGGAGAGAGCTCATGCGCACGACGCTCGCGACATCGATGGCCCTCGTGATCACCCTCGCGATGGGGCTCCAGCCTGTCGGTGCGGTGAACGGCGACCTGGACGGGAACGCGCATCCGAACGTGGGCGTGATGCTCGTGCAGGACGCCAACGGCGACATCTTCGAGTTCTGTGGCGGCGTGTTGATCTCGCCGACCGTGTTCCTGACGAACTACAACTGCCCCGGCGCGGTCGCCTTCGCGCAGTCGATCGGCGGTCGAGCCGTCATCACGTTCGAGCCCGTCCTCCCATGGCCCCCCGAGGGGTCAGCGTTCCGAACCGTCGAGGCCGGGTACATCCACCCGGACGCGAACCCCAGGAACGGCACCAACCTGTACGGCGTCGCGGTGCTCGCCTCGCCTGTTCGTGGCGTCACGCCTGCACAGCTGCCGACGCTCCAGCGGCTGGCTTCGATCGGGAAGGGCGAGCCAGTGACCGTCGTCGGCTACGGCGACAACTCCCGGCGGTTCGCGACCGTGGCGATCGCGAAGATCGACCCCGGCATGATCACGTTGCTTAACAACACAAACGCGACCGGGCAAGGCGGCGCATGCGGAGACGGGGGTGCTCCGTACTTCCTCGGGAACTCCAACGTCGTGGTGGCCGTGGCTGACGGCGAGACCGGCCGGTGCAACGCGATCTCGTGGGCGTTCCGGACCGACACGGAGACTGCGCGCTCCTTCATCGACGATTTCGTCAGCGTCCCGTAGGAGCTCGAGGCGTTACCGGTCGATCTCGAACCAGACGCTGTGTGGGTGATTCCGCTGGATGCCCCACCGGTCCGAGATCCGATCCACGAGGACGAGGCCCCATCCGCCCGGGTCGTTGCCGCTGTGCCCCCGCTCCGGGCCGATCCCCGGCCCGCCGTCGACCACGGAGACATAGACGCTCTGCGGGTCGACGAGGATATCGAGGCCGATCAGGTCGCCTTCGAACAGACCGGCGTACTGCACCGCGTTCGTGACCAGCTCGCTCGCCATCAGCTGGGCGGCGGCGACCTTCGACGGACTGAGCGCCTCGGCCAGATCGTCCAGGACAAGCACGCTGGCCCGAGCGCTCGCATCAGGGCCCGACGGAAGCGAATGATGGATCACCGAGACCGGTGCCTCCTTCCTTTCCAGTATCGGTGTCGGTCGGAGCCTTGCGCAACCTCGCCCGTCCCGCCGAGGACTACACTGGGTCCATCGCAGCGTTCAGGCGAGCCGCCTAGTCGGGTGATGGCCCTTCTTCCCGGTTCATGACCGAAAGGGGCAACCCCGTGGCTTCTGATGAGCAGCAAGCCGTCCGAACCGTCCTGGAGCAGATGCCACCGAAGGACGGCGTCGTTCTGGTCGGTTTCGGTCTGATCGCCGAATGGGAAGAGTCGTCCGGAGAGCGCCTCCTCACCCGCCTGATGGGTGACGGCGGCAACCCGTGGCAAGCGAAGGGCTATTTCTACGACGGCCTGACGACGAACTGGCCGGACCAGCCCGAGGAGGCTTCCGGTGAGCACCACAACCCGGGGCATCCCCCGGGGTGGATGACGCTCGGTCGATGAGGAGCACCGCGCGCCGGCGTCAGTTCGGCGTCGCGCTCCCGGTCCCGCCCCGCGGCTTGAACTCGTCGCACACGTCCTCGGCGTGGATCACGCCGCGAACGTAGCGACATCCACCGATCGCGAGCCGCGGGAACATGAACGTGCACTCGTGGCAGCTGAACTTCGGGTTCTCAGCCTCGCGGTAGTTCGCCTCGGCCTTCGACAGGCCCTGAACCTTCGGCATCTCGCTCACCTCGCATCGCCGGGGATGCGTCCACCACCGAGTGAACCGCAGTGTCCGAGAGGCAGTCAAACGCGCCGCGGAAGCGCGGCGTCCGAATGGCGAGGATCTCGCCCCTGCGTCAGCTCATTCGCCGAATCCGGCCGTGGCCACGAAGTACCCCTCGGAACCTTCGACGACGAGCGCGAAGGCCACGAACTCCGTGTACCCGAGATCGCACGAGTGTTCGTTCCAGGGACGTGCCCGGAAGCAGCGACCTGCCTCGATGTTGGGCGCGTCGTCGGGGAGGCTCCACATGAAGTCGATGGCCCTGCGCGAGGCGACGGCCGATGCCTGTTCGACGTCGCCCGCCCTCCAGGCATCTACCAGCATCGAGGTCGCTTCTCGCGGTGTCAGCGCAGGTGACGATTCCGGGGCGGACTCGTCGATCGTGGCCGGGCAGTAGGGCGCCCCGAAGTCGACGATGGCCTGGTAGCTCCCACAGGTCGCTCTCGCGTTGGCACCCACGGACTCTCCCCCGGCGCCGAAGCTGAGGGTGAACCGGGCGGAGCCGAGCCAGTCGCACCCGTGGCACCCGTCGAGGAGCTCGTACTGGAACGTGATCGCGCTCCCGCCGCTCTCGAGGAGCACGGGCGGCTCGACGATCCCTCCGTTGGGCCAGACCAGGAGATCGGGACTGCGCGACGTCAGCTGGAAGAAGGTCTCGTCGTTCGGCGTCATGCCGGCGACCTCGTCGTCGGGGACGACGATCCGCCACGGGTCCGCGACCAACACGGGGCCGGCGGCGTAGTTCGCGCCGAGCGGCCCGGTCACGAACCCGATCGCCACCGGACCGGCGGGGTAGGTGTCGATGAGGAAGAGTTCCGTCTCGCGATAGAAGTCCGCGGCGGCTTCGCTGCCACCGAGATCGAGGATCGCCTTCCTGCATCGGGAGAAGGTCGTGCAGCGCTTCAGAAGTTCTGCCTTCACGTCATCGGTGGCTGCGGCGGGCCACACCGCCTCGAAGATCGACGCCGGCTCAGGTGACGGACTCGAGGTGGGGGTCGCGGACGGTGACGGCTCGTCGGGAGGAGAAGCGAGGGGTGGCGAGGGCCGGTCCGATCTGCCGATGAGGTAAGCCCCGGTCGCGACGCCGACCAGGATGAGGAGTGCGATCCCAACGACCACAGCCCACCGTGCCACGTGGGGACGCCGAGACCCACTCTCGCGATCTTCGGGCGATGCAGGTCTCATGTCCGATCCTCATCACTCGGTCAAGGCCGGGCGACGGTGTCGAGCGGACCACGAAACGCCGAGTCGCGCAAGCACAGGTGCCTTTCGCGTGATATGCGTCGGTCATCTGGGACACCGCGGCCGTCGAACCGGACTCGCCTCGTGCACGGTGCCGGCGAATGCCGCCTACGCTTCCGGGTGTGGATGATCGGGCGACGATCTCGGCGGCTGTGCTCGGTCGGCCGCCACACCTACCTCGACCGCCCGAACCCTCGCTGAGGCATCGATGCGATTCATGATCCTCGTCCACGCGTCGCCCGGGTCCGAGGCAGGAGCGATGCCGACGGAGAAGCAGATCGCCGAGCAGCTCGCGTTCCATCAGGCGATCGACGAGGCCGGCATCCTGATCGACGCGATGGGCTTCCATCCCACATCGAAGGCGTGGCGTGTGGTGCAGCGTCTCGATGGGTCCCGCGAGGTGATCGAGGGACCGTTCCACGACGATCACCTGATCGCCGGCTACACGTTGATCGACGTGGCGTCCCGCGAGGAGGCGATGGAGTGGTCGCTCCGCTACGGCAAGACCGCCACCGAGCACGAGGACGGTGAGATCGAGGTTCGCCAGCTGTTCGATCTCGACGAATTCGAGCAAGGCCCGGCCGTTCAGGGGTTCCGGGAGCTCGATCTGATCGGCCGGATCGCCGCCGACGTGGGGCGGTCCCGGCCCGATCTGTCCCGGGCGGTCTCCTCGGACGGCAGCGTGACCGTGCTGTTCACCGACATCGAGGGGTCGACGCAGCTCACCGAGGCGCTCGGCGACGCGGAGTGGATCCACGTGCTCCGCGCGCACAACGCCCTCGTCAGGGATCAGGTCGCCGCGCAGTCGGGCATCGAGGTGAAGTCGCAAGGAGACGGGTTCATGGTGGCGTTCGCATCCGCCGAGGACGCGCTGGGCTGCGCGATCGGTATCCAGCGGGCCCTCGTGGAGCCACTCTCGGACGGACTTCGGCTCCGCGTGCGGATCGGGCTCCACACCGGCGAGCCGATCCGCGAGGAGGACGACTTCTACGGGAAAGACGTGGTCCTCGCCGCCAGGATCGCGGCGGAGGCGCGGGGAGGGGAGATCCTGGTCTCACGACTGGTCCGGGAGCTGACGGAGCGCTCCGGTCGGTTCTCGTTCACCGATCCCACCGACGTCGAGCTCAAGGGCCTCTCCGGCATGCACCCCCTCTCCGCGGTTCGTTGGCAGACCGAGCCATGAGCCGGGACGCGCTGCAAAGCCACTTCAGGAGTTGCGCTTCGTCGCTCGGCAGAGGGTGACGCGCCGGGCAGCGTCCTCGATCGTGAGCTCCACCGACGGCCCCCTGCCTCCGCGTCATGATGGCGGAAACCGCATCGTGCGTGGCATCCTCGCTGCATGGGTGGCCCAGCCGGATTCGCGTTCTCGCAGCGCGGGGACACCGTCGTGATCACGCACGGTGGGAGGAAGGCGGTCACGCTCCGCGGCTCCGCCGCCGCGCGCTTCCTGGAAGACGTCGAACGGGGCGATCCGCAGCAGGTCATGGCACGCGCGACCGGCGACTACAAGCGAGGCAACGAACGGACCGCCCGCGATCACCCGCGCAACCGCTGACGACGGCGCCGCCGCCGTGCTCGCGCGAAGCATCCACGGCTAGGTTCTGTCCGTGGACGGGATCTCGGAGCGGGAGGTCGCGGAGCGGGCGGGCGTCGAACCCGAGTACGTGACCAGGCTGATCGACGTCGGCGTGCTCGCTCCCGCGGCTGACGGCACCTTCACGGAAGGCGATGTCCGGCGCAGTCGGCTGTACCAAGGCCTCGAACGGACGGGGCTTCCACTCGAAGCGATCCGCGAAGCGCTCGACGCCGGGGAGCTCTCGTTCGGATGGCTCGACCATCCGCTGTACGACCTGATCGCCCCGCTCAGCCAACGCTCGTTCCGCGACGTCGCGGTCGAAACGAGCATCCCGCTGGAGCTGCTCAGGGTGCTCAGAGAGGCGTTCGGATTCGCCCTCCCGGATCCGGACGACCGGATGCGCGAGGACGAGCTCCGTGTCGTCCCGCTGATCCAGAAGCTCGTCTCGAGCGGATTCCCCACGTCCGTCCTCGATCGGCTGGTCCGTGTGTACGGCGACTCACTCCGCAGGATCGCCGAGGTCGAGGCGGACTGGTGGCACAGGTTCGTCGTGCTCCCGACGCTCGCCTCCGGCAAGTCGGAAGTCGAGATGCACGAGGCGACCCTCGAGTTCGGCGTGGAGCTCGCGCCGCTGCTCGAGCAAGCGTTGCTCGCGATGTACCACGCGCACCAAGAGCACACATGGACGGAGAACCTGATCGGAGAGATCGAGGACGCGCTCGACCGCACCGGGCTCCGCAGCCGGCTGATCAGGCCGCCGGCGATCTGCTTCCTCGACATCACGGGGTACACACGACTCACCGAGGAGCGGGGCGACGAGGCGGCGGCGGAGCTGGCTTCTCATCTGACGCCGCTCGTCCAGCGGCCGGCCGAGCGCCACGGGGGCAAGGTCGTGAAGTGGCTGGGCGACGGCGTGATGTTCCACTTCCGTGAGCCGACCGGTGGGGTCGTCGCCGCGCTGGAGATGGTCGACGCGATCTCGGCTGCGGGGTTGCCGCCCGCACACGTCGGCCTCCACACCGGTCCCGTCGTGTTCCAGGGAGGCGACTACTTCGGACGGACGGTCAACCTCGCGGCGAGGATCGGAGAGAGGGCGGCGCCGGGTCAGGTGCTCGTCACGCAAGAGATCGTGGATCGCGTGGCCCCGGACGGGATCGCCTTCGAGCCGGTCGGCGCGGTCGAGCTGAAGGGCGTGTCCGAACCGGTCCAGCTCCACGCCGTCACCCCGTGACGACGGGCTCGAGCAACGACAGCGTCAGCGCGTCGGCATCCATCTCGGCGCGGATGCCGAGCGGCATCGGGAGGTTCGGCCCTGCGTGGCCGATGTCGACGTCGCCCAGCACCGGGATGTCACGGTCGCCGACGACCTCGAGGACGATCTCGCGGAGCGAGTCGGGTCCGGGGGGTGTGGGTTCGACCTCGAACGGCCTGCCCACGACCATGCCCGAGATCCGGTCCAGCACTCCCGCCTGTCGCAACACATGGAGGTCGTTCCAGACCACCGACGTCGACGTGAACGCCTCTTCCCAGAACAGGATGGCGCCGTCGAATCGCTCCGGGGCCAGCGCTGACGAGCTCGCCTGCACGCGCACCAGGCGGTTGAGCATCCCGCCGATCAGCGGGCCTTCCGCGCGACCCGACCGCCAACACTCCCAGCGAGTCCAGGCCGGGAGAGGACCGAGCGGCGTGTCATCGGTGAGGACGCGGCGGTACAGGTCTATGAGCTGGTCGCGCCGAGCATCGTCGAGCTCGTTCCACTCTCCGAACCCGAACGTGACGAGGTCGGAGTGCAATGCGACCAAACCCGTCCGGGCATGGAGCCCCAGATGCAACGCGGAGATGTCGCTCATCCCGAGCAGCGGTTTGGGATCCGCCCGGATCGCCTCGACGTCGATCAGATCCAGATAGCTGAGGGTCATCCGGCCGCCGGTGAGCGAGAAGATGGCACGCACGTCCGGATCCCGGAAATGCTGGTTGAGCTCCTCCGCGACCTCGTTCGGCGGAGCGGCCGCCCACCACCAACCCGTGTCGAGATCGACCGATGACGATACGCGAACGACGAGTCCCATCTGCTCGAGCACGTCCACGCCGCGTTCGAAGAGTGGCGCCTCGTCCTTCTCCAGCCCCCCGGACGTGGCCACGACCGCCACGAGATCTCCCGGGCGCAACGCCTTCGGTCGAAGGATCGACGTCATGCCCGTTCGTACTCGTCGTGCCGGCGGAGCCACGGCTGGCCCTCGCCCTCGTCGCGCCCCTTCGGCGCCCGATCGAGGATCGGGTAGTACCCCATCAGGAACTCGAGGCCCCGAGCGTGGGTCGAGTACGTGTGGAACACCGCCTCGTCGTCCTCGATGAACGCGCTGAAGCCCGGTCCCTCCGTGAGGTAGCCGGGGATGTCGGTCCCGCTGGCGACCGCGTTGGCCTCGACGCCCGCGGGAGCGCCCCCTTCGAGCATCGGCCCGGCGAACTCGCGCACCTGCTCGTTCGTGTACGAGAACCCGAGGTCGAAGTTGAAGTCGCTGTTCCCGCACGACACCCACGGGAAGCTCCACCCCATCCGTTCCTCGTAGGCGAGCAGCCGCTCGATCGGCGCTCGTGAGACGTAGAGCATCGTCACGTCGCGGGCGTGGAGGTGGGACAGCACGGCGTTGACGGCGTCGGCGGACGACGAGCACGTCGGGCAGCCGGCTTCGTAACTGGGACCGAACATGAAGTGATAGACGAGGAGCTGCGAGCGACCGTCGAACAGCTCCGCGAGCGTCTTGGCGCCGTCCCCGGTGTCGAAGCGATACTCCTTCTCGACGGGCACCCAAGGAAGCTCCCGTCGCCTCCGGGCGAGGTCGTCGCCCATCCGCGTGTGCTCTTTCTCGAGGCGCAGCAGCTCGTCGCGAGCCGCCTGCCATTCCTCGCGCGTTCCGACCCTCATCTCGTCCCTCCTCGACTCGAGGACACGTTCGGAACGCTACCGGACGACCCGGTACTCGAGACGCGTGGCCCGTCCGATGTGACGTCTCGGCGTCGGTCTCGCTCGATAGGGTGCGGTCCCATGACCTATGCGATCGAGGCCGAGCAGCTCGTCAAGCACTACACGGGCCGCGGCGGGGATGTGGAAGCGGTGCGGGGCGTCGACCTGCATGTCCGAGAAGGGGAGGTCTTCGGGTTCCTGGGGCCCAACGGCGCCGGCAAGTCCACCACGGTGCGGATGCTCACGACCCTGATGACGATCACCTCGGGCTCGGCGCGCGTCGCCGGGGTCGACGTGACCGCCGACCCGGAAGCCGCCCGCCGGCGGATCGGCGTGGCGCTCCAGGAAGCCGGCCTCGACATCCGCCAGTCCGGCCGGGAGCTCGTGATCCTCCAGGGGCGCCTCTACGGCCTGTCGCAGGCGCAGGCGGCCGAGCGGGCCAACGAGCTCCTCAAGCTGGTCGATCTCGAGGCAGACTCTGATCGTCGGATCAAGGGGTACTCCGGCGGCATGAAGCGCCGGCTCGATCTGGCGTCGGCCCTCGTCCACCGGCCCGACGTCCTGTTCCTGGACGAGCCGACGACCGGCCTGGACCCCGCCAGCCGGCTGACGGTGTGGGACGAGCTCCGGCGGATCAACGACCAGGGCACCACGGTCTTCCTGACGACCCAATACCTCGAGGAGGCCGACCAGCTCTGCGACCGGCTCGCGATCATCGACGCCGGCCTGATCGTCGCCGAAGGGACACCGTCCGAGCTGAAGGCCGATCTGCGGCAACGTCGTGGGCTGACCGCGGAGCCGACGCTCGACGACGTGTTCCTCGAAGCCACGGGACGGACGCGCGAGCGCGAGGCCGGCGAGGTGCAGGAGGTGCAGGCGTGAACAAGTACATCGTGCTCGTTCAGCGGTCGATCCGGGAGGCCCTCCGAACGCCCGAGGCGTTGTTCCCCACGATCTTCATCCCGCTGTTCTTCCTCGTGGTCAACGTGGGACAGGCCGCCAAGATCTTCCCGTCGACCAGCACCCCGTTCCTCGCCGGGCAGAACTACGCGGCCTTCCAGCTCCCGAGCGCGCTGTTGCTCGCCGCGTCCTTCGGGACGGCGGCCCTGTATCTGGTGGAGGACATCGAGGGCGGGTACTTCGACAAGCTGCGCGCCGCCCCGGTCCCCCGGACCGCGATCGTGTTCGGCAGGCTCGCCGCGGAGGCGCTCAAGAGCGCGGGGATCGCGATCGTGATGGTCCTGATCGCCCTTCCGTTCGGGATCCGGATCGCCAGCGGCCCGATCGGGTTCGTCCTGCTGATCCTGCTGACCGCGACGTGGGCCGTCGTGTTCTCCGGCTTCATGCAGCTGATCGCGCTCAAGACGAGGAGCGCCGCGGCGACGAACTCGGCGGGGTTGATCTTCTTCCCGCTGCTGTTCCTCACGCCGAACTTCGTCCCGCGTCCGCTGCTCACCCGGCCGATGGAGATCGCCGCCACCTACAACCCGGTCACCTACATCATGGAGGCGATGCGTTCACTGGTCCTGCAGGAGCTGGAGTGGGGGGCGATCGGTCGAGGGTTCGCGGTCGTGGCCGGCGCCGGCGCGTTGATGGTCCTGTTCAGCGTCCGCTCGATCCGCCGCTACGACTGAACGCCGGCTCGACGACGAGGAGGCCGCGATGGGACGACTGGTCATCAACAACTCCATGAGCGTCAACGGCGCGTTCGAGGCGCCGGTGCCGGAGCCCGATGGGTGGCTGGTGCTGGACGCCGACAGCAACCAGGTCTCGTTAGAACAGTTCTTCGCAGCGGACGCGATGGTGCTCGGGCGCAAGACCTACGAGGGACTGGCCGCGGTCTGGCCGACACTGGCCGACGACCCGAACCTGGCATCGTTCGCCGACCAGATGAACAGCATGCCCAAGTACGTGGCGTCCCGGAGCTTGCGCGCGCCGTTGGAGTGGAACGCCACCCTGCTGGAAGGCGATCTGGCCGAGAGCGTGACCGCGCTGAAGGAGCGCCACGACAGGACCCTGGTCGCGGTCGGCGCCGGCGAGCTGGCCGATGCCCTCATCACCGAAGGTCTCATCGACGAGTTCTGGTTCTGGGTGAGCCCGTCGATCTGGCCAATGGGACCGCGGATCTTCGATGGTGTGGGCCCGGTCCGTCTGGAGTTGATCGGCGCGACGACGTTCGCCTCCGGGGTGGTGCGGCTGTCGTACCGGCCGGCACCCGATCGGCACGATCGGGCGAGCGCCTAGGTCGATCCCATGATCCGGCCGGCGTATCAGATGTGGCCGCAGTACCAGCAGCGTCTCCGCGGCGTGATCGCCACGATGACCGAGGAGCAGCTGGCGATCCAGCCGTCGCCCGAGCGGTGGCCGCTCTGGGCGAGCGTCGGCCACCTCGCCTGCCAGCGGGTGTTCTGGCTCTGCGTGTTCGCCGGCGAGCCGGGCGTGGAGACGACGCCGTTCCCGAACTCGGCGTTCGACTGCCCGGGCGATGACGACCTCGAGCACGTCTGGAGCGCCGATCGGCTCGCCGGTGCCCTCGACTCGACCTTCGGGATCGTCGAGCACTGCCTGGACACGTGGACGCTCGAGATGCTCGGCGAGGAGATCCGTCGCCCCGAGTGGGACGCGTCGTGGGTGCACACCCGCGGCTCGGTGATCCAGCGCGTGTTCAGCCACGACGTCTGGCATGCCGCCGAGGTCAACGAGGCGCTCGGGAACGCCGGACTGCCGCAGATCGATCTCTGGGACTGAGTGGGGCGGAGGCGGAATCCCGAAGCCTCAGATGGCCCGCATCCGGTTGTTCCGCGCGTTGTGCTCCAGCTCGGCCATCCCGAGCTCTTCGAGGAGCGGCGGGACGTACATCCCGAACCGGCCCCGGAGCCCCTTCTTGATCCCGTACCAGCCGCCGACGGGGTTGTCCTCCGACCGCCCCCACGCCTCGACCGTGCCGTCTTTCGCGGCCTTCTGCTCGTCGGCGCTCCCCAGCTCGATCCAGTCGCCGTGGTCCTTCAGCATCGTGTGGAGGTCCTCGATGCACCGGAGCTGGTAGCCGAGCTTCGTCGAACCCACCTCGCACACGAGGGTCGGCGGGTCGGCCTCCTCGTCGCGCCACATCCGGTACTCCGACGTGCCCGGCGGGGTCTTCAAGACCCATGGATCCTCGCGCGTTCCGCTTCCCGACATCACGTCCTCCTTCCCTGAGCGCTGCACCTGATCGAGGATAGGCTTCGGGTCCGTGCGACGCGTGCCGGACGCCTTCTTGCTCAACATGGCGGAGGTCACAGCCACGCTGATCGGTCTCTTCCTCGTCGGGGTGTTCTTCTATGTGGAGACCGGATTCCGGCGATGGGATCGCTCGCGCGATGTCTTCGAGAAGTACCTGCGCTCCGGCACGCGCATCACCTTGATCGTCCTGTCGATCCCGCTGGGCATGTCACTGTCGTTGGTCGTGATGGATCCGGTATGGACGCGGATCCTCTTCGTGGTCCTCAGCCTCGTGCTGATCGCGGCGAACGTGGACTCCGCCCTCCACGTCCGAGGCGTCAGACGGGCCACGGGCTCCACGGCGCTGGTGATCAACGAGGTCCTGACCACGGCGATGACCCTGGCGCTGCTCGTCCTGCCGTGGATCCTTGGGGGCCTCTCCCCCACCAGACGGGACTTCGCGTGGTCGATCCTCCTCGCGTTCGCGGCCGGGCTGCTCAGCATCGGGGCGATCGTGATGTCCGCGTTCGACGTGGCCCGCCCCGCCCTCTCGAGCGATCACCTGTCCCACGAGGTCCCCGCCGACGCGTACGAGCCGGGCGAGGGCGAGCCTCCGGGCTGACGGAGGTCCCGATCCAGTCCTAGGGTCGAGGGATGACGACTCCATCGATCATCCTCGTTCCTGGGTTCTGGCTCGGTGCGTGGGCGTGGGACGAGGTCGCCGGCCTGTTGCGGAACGAGGGCCACGACGTCACCGCGCTCACATTGCCCGGCCTCGAGTCAGCCCATGCGGACCGCTCCTCTATCGGCCTGTCCCACCACGTCGACGCGATCACCGAGGCGGTCAAGGCGGCGGAAGATCCCGTCGTGCTCGCCGTGCACAGCGGGGCCGGTTTCTCGGGCTACGCCGCGAGCGACCGGGTCCCCGGGTCGATCGCGGCGATGGTCTACGTCGACACCGCCCCCGGGATCCCGCCCCTCGATGCCGACTTCGACGGCGATGAGAAGCCGTTCTCGTGGGAGGAGATCTCCGCCGAGGAGAACCTCGACGGGCTCAGCGAGGAGCAGCTCGAGACGTTCCGGCAGCGGGCGGTCCCGGAGCCGGGCGGCGTCCTCCGCGACACCGTCGAGCTGTCGAACGACGCGCGGCTCGACCTCCCGAGCACGATCATCTGCACGGGCTACACGTCCCAGCAGTACAAGGAGGCGATGGGCGAGGGCTACGCCTGGCTCGCCGGCCTTCACGAGGTGCGCAACCTCACTTGGGTCGACCTGCCGACGAGCCACTGGCCGATGTGGTCGCGTCCGAAGGAACTCGCCGAGACCATCGGCGACGTCGCGAAGGCGCACGCCTCCGGCGGCTGACCGAGCGACTGACGGGAGCGCACGGTCGTGGGGTTCGAGGACCTGATGCGAGACCGGAGCGCCGCGGTGTACGCGGACTTCGTGCTCCCGGCGATCGGCCGAGGTGATCGCGTCCTCGACGTGGGCTGCGGACCGGGTTCGATCACCTTGGGCATCGCGGAGGCCGCCGGACACGTGACCGGGATCGACGTCGACGACGCGGAGTTCGCAGACGCGCGCGAGTACGCCGCCGGTCACGGCATCACCAACGTCGAGTTCCGCGAAGGAAGCATCTACGACCTGGGCGTCGCGGAGGGGTCGATCGATGTCTGCACGCTCTTCGCGATGCTGGAGACGCTCGACGACCCACTCGGAGGTCTCGCCGAGGTCCGTCGCGTGCTGAAGCCAGGTGGCGTGATCGGCGCGTCGTCGATCGAGTACGGAGGGCTGATCCTCCACGGCGCGGACGTGGTCCCGCTGCGTCGCTTCTACGAGCTTCGGCTCGCGCTGTGGGAGGCGCAGGGCGATGTCCATCCATCCCGCGGCCGGGAGCTCCGCGGTCTGCTCCTCGCGGCGGGGTTCCAGCACGTAGAGGCATCCACCACGTACTTCAGCTACGGGACCGAGGAGCGCGTTCGGACGTTCGGGCTCGGTCGCGCCGCCGATTGCCGGGACGAGTGGTTCGTGGGAGGACTGACCGAACGGGGACTCGCCGACCGGGAGGAGATCGACGCGTTGGAGCAGGCCTGGACCCGGTGGGCCGAGGCACCCGACTCGTTCGCCGCATTCGCCTGGGGCCGAGCCACCGCACGGAATCCCTGAGCCAAACGCCCGGCTGGACCGTACGGTGGGTGGAGGACGCCGACCATGAAGCGATGCGGAGGCCGAGGATGAGGACCGATCGAGAGACCCCGGACGGGCAGCGCTCGACAGCGAGACCGGCAGACACGGGGGAGCGCTGGGCGATGAGCGACCCGGAGGAGACCACGTCGTGGGAGCGCGTGCGACCTCGGGAGGTCACCGACGAGCAGTGGCAGCGTTTCGAGGACGCCGTCGCGGAGATGTTCACCGCCTTCGGCATGGACCTCGACACCGAGGGGACCCAGAACACACCGCGCCGGTTCGTGCGAGCGATGTACGAGGCGACCACCGGCTACGAGGGCGATCCGAAGCTTCTGACCGCGTTCCCCACCGAGTGTCGCGGGGGACCCGACTGCTCGATCAGCCAGGTGATCGAGGGACCGATCCCGTTCTTCGCGCTCTGCGAGCACCATGCGTTCCCGTTCTACGGCGTGGCACACGTGGGATACGTGGCGCACGAGCAGATCATCGGGATCTCGAAGATGACGAGGCTGGTCCGCGTGTACGCGCGCCGCTTCACGGTGCAGGAACGCCTCGGTCAGCAGATCGCCGACCACCTGAACGACGTGATGGATCCGCACGGGGTCGCCGTGCATCTCCAGGCCGCGCACCTCTGCACCCAGATGCGGGGCGTCCGGGAAGAGCGGTCCCGGACCTCCACCTCGTTCTGGCGCGGCAACTACGAACGGGATCCCGAGATGCGCCGCGAGTTCCTCACCGTGGCGCAGCGCGAGTGACGGCGCTCGACATCCGCATCGAGGCCGACTTCGACGCCGGCGGCACTCCCGATGTCCCCGTCCCCGACGAGGTGGGGTCGGCGTACGGGGGGCCGTTCTGGCTCCCCGAGCGAGTGGTCTACGCGAACTTCGTGTCGTCGATCGACGGCGTCGCCGCGATCGGGGGCGTCGAGATGTCCTCCGCCGTGATCAGCGGCGGCGCCTCGGCCGACCGATTCATGATGGCGCTCCTGCGCGCCGTGGCGGACGCCGTCGTGGTCGGCGCCGGGACGGTCCGGGAGCACGGCGGTCCATGGACCGCCGAGAAGGCGTTCCCGCAGGGCGCCGAGAGCTTCTCCCGGCTGCGAGCGGGGATCTCGGTGAGCGAGAGGCCCACGCTCGTCGTCGTGACCGCGAGCGGGGAGCTCCCCGCGGAGCATCCCGCGCTGGCGGACGCGATCGTCGTCACGACCGCAGCCGGCGCTCGGTCGCTCGCGGAGGGCCGGGTCCGGGTCGGCGAGGTGATCGACGTCGGGGACGCGGATCGCGTCGACGGCGCCGTCGCGATCGACCGTCTCCGCGAGCGCGGATACCAGCGGATCCTCACGGAGGGGGGTCCCCGGTTGATGGGCGCGATGCTGGAGGCCTCGGTCGTCGACCAGCTGTTCCTGACGATCTCGCCGAAGCTGATCGGCGGTGGCCCGGAGCGGTCTCCCCTGACGGACGAGACCGACCTCCTCGAAGGAGAGGTGGGAGCGCGTCTGCTCTCGATCCGCCGCTCCGAGGACTACCTCTTCCTCCGGTACGACCTCCCGTCGCGAGGCTGAGGCAGCCCGATCCCCGGGGTCGTCGCCAGGCCCCTGATCAGCTTCCTCATCGCCGCCTCCTTCCGCTCGCCCGACACCATGGACCGCCCCGGACCGGCGTCCTTCCTCGCTCGCAGCTAGGGAGAACCGGAGGGTCGCTCGAGGTCGAGCAGGAGCTTCGATGCGATCCCGTCCACGCTGCGAACGTTCGCCGACAACACCACGACCCCATGGCGGCCGTCTCGAGCCCACCCGGCGATGCTCCGGTAACCGCCGGTCCCGCCGTTGTGCATCACGACCTGGAGCTTCGGACGACCGATCCCGACCAGGAGCCATCCGAGCGCGACCCGCATCCCCGGGGCGAGGCGACCGCCCGCCGCTCTCGCCTGATGGCTCGAGCGGATCGCCGACGCGAGCTCCTCGGGCACGTCCGAGAGGGTCCCCATCTGCGCGCGCATGAACGTGAGCAGATCGGCGGCCGTGGATCGCAGGGCGCCGGCTCCCGTCAGGCCGGGGATCGTCCAGAGGCCGGCCGGACCGCCCCACCCCTTCGTTCCCGCGGCCAGACGGCTCCGATGGTCCTCGCTCAGGGTGATCACGGTGTCCTGCAGGCCGAGGGGCGCGGTGATCCGCTCCCGCACCAGGGCCTCGTAGTCGGTCCCGGCCGCGTGGGCGAGCGCGATGCCCAACACACCCGCGCCGTAGTTCGAGTATCGGAATCGCTCGCCTGCGGCGACTCGCGGACGGGTCTTCCCGAGCCCGGCGAGGACGTCCTCCGTCGAGAGGCGGGCGTAGGGATCGTCGCGGTGCCGGAGCGCGTGCAGCAGGAACCCGGGCGGCAGTCGAGGGAGCCCCGACCTGTGGGTGGCCAGATCGACGAGCGTGATCGGCCGACCGTTGCGCATCGGCACGCGGGTCCCTCGCGGGAGGTGCTCGACGAGGTGGTCGTCCACGCCCAGCTCGCCTCGTTCCGCTGCGATGGCCAGCAGGAGCGAGGTGAACACCTTCGTGATCGAGCCGATCTCGAAGATCGCTCGTTCCCGTGCGCACGGCGGATCCGGGAGCGGCCCCCGCGATGCGAACGCCGTGTCCTCGCCGTCGGTCGCGCTCACGACGAGGAGGCCGGGTCGGCGACCGGCCCGCCTCAGGGCGGCGTCGACGTGCGCCTGGAGCTCCGCCGTCACGATCGGCCGCTCGAGAGCACGCGGATCGCGCCGAGCCTCACGAACAGCATCACGCCGACGAGCTTCTCGAGGTCGCGGGTCGCTCGGAGCGGACCGGCATCGACGGGATGGAAGCCCATGTCGCGGGCCAGCCCGAACACCGCCTCTTTCCCGTCGTCGTCGTCCCCGGCGATCAGGACCGAGGAGGCGATGCCGTCGATCTCCGGGGCCGTCAGATGCCTCGCGTGGACGTGGTTCCAGCCCTTGAACACCCGGGCGGCCGGGAGTCGCTCCTGGATCAGCTCGGCGGTCGACCTGCCCTCGAGGGCTTCTCGCTCACGCTTGTTGTACGGGTAGGAGACGTCGACGACGACGGTGCCGGAGATGTCGCCGAGCTCGGCGAGCGTGTCCTCCATCGCGGACCAGGGAACCGTGAGGATCACGACGTCGGCGTTCGCGGCCGCATCCGCGTAGGTCGCACCGCCCGATGCCCCGGTCTTCTCGGCGGCGGTGCGAGCACGCTCGAGGTCGCGGGAGCCCACGGTGACCTCATGCGAGGTGCTCAGGGCCTCGGCGAACCCGCGGCCCATCTTCCCGGTACCGATGATGCCGACCTTCACGCGCTCCTCCGACGCTCCGACGGTACCGCCCGCTCGCGTCCGGCGCCATCCGCGCCCGGCTGTCAGGGGATGACGACGATCTTGCCGCGCGTGTGACCCGTCGCCACCTGCGCGAACGCCTCCGCGGCTTCCGCGAGCGGGAACGTCCTGATCTCGGGGGTCACGAGCTCCCCTCGTTCGAGCATGCCGGCCAGCGTCTCCAGCGATGCCGTCGACACCATCCCCCTGATGTTCGCGGCCTCGATCCCCCGCGCCTTCAGCGTCTCCTCTTCGGCGCCGCCGACCGCGGAGACGACGCGGCCACCGGAACGGACGAGCTCCGCCAGGCGAGCGGTGTCGCCACCTCCGTGCATCTCCGCGATCACATCGATCCCTTCGGGAGCGAGCGACCGGACGGCCTCGACGACGTCGCCGGCCTCATAGTCGACGGCCTCGGCGGCTCCGAGCGTGCGGGCGTAGTCCGTGTTCGCGGCGCTGGAGATCGCGAGCACACGGGCGCCGCGCTTGGCCGCGAGCTGCACGAAGTAGCTCCCGACCCCGCCGGTCGCACCGATCGCAACGACCACGTCACCGTCGGAGACGGACGCGGTCTCGATCATCGTCAGCGCCGTCACGCCCGCGACCGGGATCGCCGCCGCGTCGGTGTCGGCGATGCTCGCCGGCCTCCGGGCGATCGTCGCGGTGGACATCGTCGCGGATCCGGCGGCCGTTCCTTCGCCGAGGGGCCTCTTCCCCACCGAGCCGAACACCTCGTCCCCGATCGCCAGCTCGACGACACCCTCACCGAGGGCATCCACCGTCCCTGCGGCGTCCATGCCGGGGATCAGCGGGAAGCGGTGCTCCATCTGATCCTTGAGGTACCCCTGGATCACCGCGTTGTCGAACGGGTTCAGGCCGGCCGCGGCGACCCGGATACGGACCTGCCCCTCGGCGGGTTCCGGAACCGGGACCTCGACGACCGAACCGGGAGCACCGAGCTCCTCGAGGGCGAACGCGCGCATCGCTTCCTCCTTCTCGACGGACAGGGCTGTCAACCCTCGACCCCACCACCGCATTCCGCCGCAGGAAGGAACCCGTGATCGGTTCCGACCCTAGACTGGAGCCGGCGTATCACACGGAACGAGGGAACCGATGGACACGACGATGGGTGAGATCGCGCGCAACTTCTCGCGTCATCGCTTCGACCAGACGTATCCCTTCATGCTCGACGACATCGAGTGGATACAGGTGGGCGGGGCGGATACTCGCGGCAAGGATGCCGTCGTGAGCCTCTGTGAGGAGTCCGCGAAGTATCTGGCGCAGGTGACAACGACCTTCCTCCACTTCAGGGTGATCGAAGCCAACGACTGCATCGTGATCGATACACGAGCCGAGTACGTCGACAACCAGGACGGATCGTCGAACGTCGCCTCCTGCGACATCTACGACTTCACCGACGGGAAGCTCGCCACGATCACCTCGTACACCGTTGAGCTCCGGGCGGGATAGGTCAGACGGTGACGACGATCTTGCCGGCGGCGTGACCTTCCTCGAGGTGCCGGATGGCGTCAGAGGCCTCGATCAACGGATACGTCCGGTCGATCACCGGCGTCACCGTCCCGGCCTCGACGAGCTCCGCGAGGGCGACGAGGTCTTCCTGCACGATCTTCGTTGCCAACCCGCGCAGCCGCTGTCCTACGAAGAGCGACACGATGGGTGCGCGGAGCATCCCGCGGAAGAAGCCACCGGTCCACTTGCCGCCGCCGTCGCCCCCCACGATCACGAGGGTCCCCTTGGGGGTGAGGGCGCGGCGGAGCTGTGACAGGGGGCGCCGGCCCGCGGTATCCACGATCACGTCCCAATGCCGGGAGCCGTCCGTGAAGTCTTCGCGCGTGTAGTCGATCACATCGTCCGCCCCGATCGAGCGGACCAGGTCAGCCTTCGAGCCGCTGGACACAGCGGTGACCGTCGCGCCCTGCGCCTTGGCGATCTGCACGACGAGCGACCCCACGCCGCCGGCCGCACCGATCACCAGGACGGACTGCCCCGGCTGCACGTGCCCCTCGTCCCGGATCGCCCGGAGGGCGGTCACGCCGGAGACGGGGAGGGCGGCGGCCTGCTCGAAGCTCAGCCGGGACGGCTTCGGGACCAGTTCGTCGGCTTTGGCGGTCACGAGCTCCGCGAACGAGCCCTTCGCCTGTCCCATCACCTCGTCCCCCGGCCGGAACGTCTTCACGTTCGTGCCGACGGCCTCGACCGTCCCCGCGACGTCCCAGCCGAGGACCTTCAGCTTCGGTTCGCGGAGCCCGATCGCGACGCGCGCCATGTACGGCTTCCCGGTCATCAGGTGCCAGACGTCCGGGCCGCAGCCAGCAGCCTGCACCCGGACCAGCACGTCGTTCTCGCCGACCACCGGCTCCTCGATATCTCGGAACTCCAGCACGTCCGCTGAGCCGTATCGATCCTGCACGATCGCTTTCATCCAGATCCTCTCCCCTGCTGTCGATGCTGGCGTATCTGGTGTGTACGCCGTACACTTCGATGGGTGGAGAGTACGTGTACGGCGTACACTTGTCAACACGGCAAGTACGGGAGGTGAGCGGATGAGCACGGGGACGGACGTCGGAGCGGAGATCCGGGTGCCCCTCACTCGTGAACGGGTCCTGCGCACCGCGGTCCAGCTCGCCGACGAGAGCGGCATCGAGGCGCTCAGCATGCGGAAGCTCGCGCAGGCCCTCGACGTCGTCCCGATGGCCCTCTACCGGCACGTGGCCAACAAGGACGAGCTCCTGGACGCCCTGGTCGACGTTGTCATCGGCGAGATCGACCCGCCGCTCGAAGGGGCCGACTGGAAGACGGCGCTCCGAATGAGGATCCTCTCGGCCCGCCAAGCACTCCTCCGCCATCCGTGGGCGTCCCGCCTGATGGAGTCGCGAACGACCCCGACCCCGGTCGTCCTCGGCTACATGGATTCGATGATCGGGATGTTCCGCACCGGTGGCTTCTCACTCGACCTCACCCACCATGCCTTGCACGCGATGGGCAGCAGGATGTTCGGGTTCACGCAGGAGCTCTTCAACGACTCGTCCGAGACCGACCCCGCCATGGACGAGGCGATGTTCGGCGCGATGGCCGACACCTACCCCTACATCTTCGAGATCTACACGACGATCTCGCACGACGATCGGTCCGTCGTCGGCGCGGGCTGCGACGACCAGTTCGAGTTCGAGTTCGCGCTCGACCTGATGCTCGAGGGACTCGAGAAGCTCAGGAACCGACCGACGTGACGGTGCCGCGGTCGAGGTGATACGTCAGGAGCGTGCCTCACGACCTCGACGACGTCGTCACCGAAAGCCCGACCGGCTGGGTCGCCAAACACGTCCGCAGCTACGTGGAGTCGGATGGGAAGAAGGGGCATCGGTGGAGCGGCGTCGACACCCTCCTGCTCACCACGCGAGGTCGGAGCACCGGGAGGCTCCGGCGGACGGCCTTGATCTACGGCGAGGATCGCGGCCGGTACATCGTGGTGGCATCGAACGGCGGCGCGAAGGCGCATCCGCACTGGTACCAGAACCTGGCGGCCGATCCTCATGTGTTCGTGCAGGTGGCCGGGGACCGCTTCGAGGCCACGGGGCGAACGGCGACGGCTCGCTCGAAGCCGCGGCTCTGGCGCTTGATGGCCTCGATCTGGCCCGAATACGAGCGGTATCAGACGAGAACGACGCGCGAGATCCCCGTGGTCATCCTCGAACGACTCGACTGAGCTGCAGGTCGTCTAGGCTCCCGACTCCATGGACGAGGCGTTCACCGCCGAGATGGCATCCGGCTACGCGTTCGACGAGCCCTGCGTGATCCTCGGGCGGCCGATGAAGGACGGAGAGGTCGAGACCGGCGCCACGGTGCAGATACCGCTCGCGATGATGAACCGACACGGGCTCGTCGCAGGCGCGACCGGCACGGGCAAAACGAAGACGCTGCAGATCATGGCCGGCCAGCTCTCTGCCGCCGGCGTGCCCGTCTTCATCTCCGACATCAAGGGGGACGTGACCGGGCTCTCGCGCCCGGGTGACGCCACGGCAGAGGCGGTCCGCGACCGATCCGCGCAGCTCGGCATCCCCTTCGAGCCGCGGGCGCATCCGGTCGAGCTGCTGTCGCTCTCCGGGGCGCTCGGCGCGCCGGTGCGTGCCACGGTGTCGTCGTTCGGCCCGTTGCTCCTCGGCAAGGTGCTCGACCTGAACAAGACACAGGTGTCGGTCCTCACGCTCGTGTTCACGTACTGCGACGACCAGCGGCTGCCGCTCCTCGACCTCACCGACCTGCGCACCACCCTGAAGTTCCTCTCGTCGGACGAGGGTGCGCCGGCTCTCGAGGAGTACGGGGGGTTCTCGAAGGCGACGATCGGCGTGCTCCTGCGCTCGATCGTGGAGCTCGAGGCGGCCGGGGCCGACGCGTTCTTCGGTGAGCCGGAGTTCGACGTGCACGATCTGCTGCGGACGACCGACGACGGGCGAGGGGTGATCTCCCTGCTGGAGATCGCGGACGTGATGGATCGTCCCCGGTTGTTCTCGACGTTCATGCTCTGGATGCTCGCGCAGCTCTACGCCACCCTGCCCGAGGTCGGCGACCTCCCCAAGCCGAAGCTCGCGTTCTTCTTCGACGAGGCGCACCTCCTGTTCGACGACGCCAGCGATGCGCTGATGGACCAGATCGAGCTCACGGCGCGGCTGATCCGCTCGAAAGGCGTGGGCGTGTACTTCGTGACGCAATCGCCCACCGACGTTCCCTCGTCGGTGCTGTCGCAGCTCGGCAACCGGGTGCAGCACGCGCTCCGCGCCTTCACGCCCGATGATGCCGAGAACCTGCGGAAGACCGTGAAGACCTTCCCGATCACCGCCCACTACGACGTCGGGAAGACGCTCACCTCACTGGGCATCGGCGAGGCCCTCGTCACCGTGCTCACGCCGAAGGGGGTGCCGACGCCGCTCGCGGCGACGCGCCTCGTGCCGCCCGACTCCATGATGGATGCGGTGGATGCGACGACCCGCTCCGAGCTGATCGCCGCCGGAGAGCTCCGCGACAGGTACGGCACACCCGTCGACCGCGAGAGCGCTCACGAGATCCTCACCGGCAAGCTCGCCGGCGCCGCGGAGGCGGCGGACGCTCCGCCGCTCCCGCCACCACCACCGGCGCGGGAAGGGACGACGCGACCGGAAGGGCGAGCCGGTGCAGGAACGAAGCCGAAGGGTCGACCGAAGCCTCGACCGAAAGGGAAGGCGTCCGAGAAGTCGATGGGCGACCAGGCGAAGGACATCGGGATCGGCCTCGCGAAGGATCTGTTCACGACGGCCGACGGGCGTCGGACCCTGCGGACGGTGTTCGGCACCCTGCTCGGCAAGAAGTAGCGTCGTCGGCGGCAGGGGCGCTCGCCTTCCCGATCGCGTCGGCTAGTTCTTCCGCCCCGGGTCGGCCAGGGCGCCGATCCCCGCAGCCCAGGCCGCATCGAGGTCGGCGTCGGGCGGGAATCGGCCGTCGAGCTCGAGGATCGTGATGCCGTGCGCGAACGCCCACGCCGCGCGGGCTCGGTCGGGATCCCCACCCACGGCGACGACGACCGGCTCGGCCGTCCAGGCCTCGAGGCCTTCGGGGAGCCGCTCCCTCGGCAGCGGCCCACCGGTCGTGAGCCGGTACAGATGCGGGTGAGCGAGGGCCCACCGACGGTAGGCCCGGCCCAGCTCGGCGAGCGCCGTCGTCTTCGACCGGCCCTTTCGAGCGCCGGTGATCGCCCCGTGGAGCTCGGCACCCATCCCGCGGAAGGCCTCGGCCATCAACAGCGCCTCGAGGTGCTCTTTCGACTCGACGTGCTTGTACAGGGAGGGCGCTCGGATCCCCATCGCCTGGGCCAGCCGTCGCATCGTCAGGCCCTCGGGTCCCTCCCGCTCGAGGAGCTCGCGAGCCGTGTCGACGATCTCTGCCACCCTCGCGCTGCGTTCGGGAGCGAGGATCACTCAGACCGCCCGAGAGTGGAGGCCGGCGACGCGACGTGCGAGCGCCTCGTTCATCGCGCGGAATCCCTTCGCGGTTCCGCCGTCGCGCAGCTTCTTCCAGAAGAGCGGCACCAAGATCCCACCGAAGCGCTCGCTCTGGGTGAATCTCACCCGGCCGGGCCCCGACTCCTCGATCAGGAACCGGTGCTCGCCGTCGAAGACTCCGGGCACGAGCAGGTGTCCGAGCCAGCGGAGCTCGCGTCCCGGCTCGACCGCGAGGACCGTCGGATGCAACGTGATCCGGCGCTCGCCCTCGGGCTCGAGCCGGACGTCGAGCTTCGCGCCCGGACGCAGCTCGCCGTCGATCTTCGTGATGAACGGGTTCCACTCGGCGTGCGCGGCGAGGTCCTGGATGACCTCCCAGACCTCATCGGGCGTCCCGTCGAACTCGATCTGCGTGCTGAGCTCCCTCATCGCCGGCCTCCTCAGGTTGGCTAACACCGTTAGCGTAGGCGAACAGCGTTAGCCTGTCAATCCGGGGACACCGTGACGACGATCTTGCCTCGAGCCCGTCCCGTCTCCAGGTAGCGGATCGCCTCGGGGACCTCGCTCAGCGGGAAGGTCCGGTCGATGAACGGCGTGATCTTCCCGGTCTCGATGAGCTCCTTCAGGACGACCAGCCGATCGCCCGGATCCTTGGCGCCGCGGAAGGGATGCAACGCATTCACGAAGGGAGCGATCACGATCAGCCTGGCGAACCGCCCCAGGCTCCCGAACCATCGATGGCCCGAGGCTCCGTACTGGTCGAAGCCGCTGAGCACGTACGTCCCGCCTGGAGCGAGTGCCCGCCGGCATTCCCGCCACGGGTGGTTCCCGGCGATGTCCAAGACGACGTCGTACCGCTCATCACGCCGGGTGAAGTCCTCCTTCGTGTAGTCGAGGACCTTGTCGGCGCCGATCGACCGGAGCATCTCGAGCTTCTCGGTGGCATCCACGGCGGTCACGGTCGCTCCCCACGCTTTGGCGAGCTGGACGGCGAAGCTCCCCACGGCGCCGCCCGCACCGTTGATCAGCATCGTCTGTCCCGATCGGATCCGGGCCTCGTCACGCACGTGCTGCACCGCGAGCGATCCGGACGTGGGAACGGCGGCGGCCTGTTCGAACGTGAGCCCCGCCGGTTTCGGCTCGAGCGTGGCGCCGGGGACCGACGCATACTCCGCGAAGGCGCCGCCGTTGCGCCACAGGTTGGCGCTGAGGCTCAGGCCGAAGACCTCGTCCCCCGGCCGGAACCGCGTGACGTTCGTGCCGACCGAGTCGACGACTCCGGCCAGATCCGTGCCCAGAACCTGGTGCTTCGGTGCGCGCACTCCGGAGCCCATCGCCCGCAGGACGTAGGGCACGCCCTTCATCGCGTGCCACACGTCCGCGTGGACCGAGGCCGCACGAACGCGGACGAGCACCTCGTCTTCGCTCGCGGTCGGTCGATCGATCTCTCGGAGCTCGAGGACGTCGGCGGAGCCGTAGCGGTCTTGGACGATCGCCTTCATCGACCTCAGCGTAGGCGAACCGCGACGCTCACCCCTCGACGACGAACGCCCCTCGCATGCCCGATCTGTCACCGAACTTGCACGTGAACGCGAGCAGGCCCGAACGAGGGAAGACGACCTCGACCTCATCTCGGGCCCGCACGCCGCACGTCAGATCGATCCCCTGACCTCGCACGCTGAAGTTGTGCTGGCGAACCCCTTCGTTCTCCAGCTCGATCGTGACGGTTGCTCCGGCCGGGCCTTCCAGCACGCTGGGTCCGAAGTAGTCCTCGTCCATCTCCATCTCGATCGTGCCGCCGGCCGTGACCCGATCCCTGCCGTGGAAGTTGACCCCGTGTCCGTCGATCACGATGTGGTCCGGCTCCAGCTCCTCGCGCTCGAGACCGCCCCGGCGCATCCTGCCGACCCCGTACTTCGTGTAGCTCGCGTCGCCGCGTCCGGGATGACAGGGGAAGAACTCGGGACCCAGCAACCCGGTGGGAGGTCCGGACGGAACGATCCCCATCCCACCCAACCCTGCCCGCGGCTCGTCGACCGGCTCGCCGGTGGTGTCGCTCTGACACGCCGTCGCGACGAGCCCCACAGCGAGGACGACCGCAACGGTTCGCTTGCGCTGCATGAACCCCCCATCCGACCGACCGGGCGACGCTAGCAGACGCCTCGGCGTGGCAAGAGAACGCAATCGTTGCCGTGTTGTCGCCGGCAGCTCCGCGCGGCATGGTGAGGACCATGGCGAAGCTGATCTACGCCGCGATCACGTCGCTCGACGGCTACGTCGCGGACGCGGACGGGAAGTTCGATTGGTCCGCGCCCGACGAGGAGGTCCACGCCTTCGTCAACGATCTGGAGCGGCCGAGCGGCACGTATCTCCTCGGGAGACGCATGTATGAGGTGCTGGTGGCCTGGGAGACGATGGACACCACCGACGAGCCGCCCCCAATCGAGGAGTACGCGCACATCTGGCGTGCGGCCGACAAGGTCGTGTACTCGAGGTCGCTCGACGCCGTGACCAGTGCGAAGACGCGGCTCGAACGGAGCTTCGACCCCGACATGGTCCGAGAGATGAAGGCATCCGTGGAGCGAGACCTCTCCGTGGGCGGTTCCGATCTCGCGGCGCAGGCGATCCGGGCGGGCCTGGTCGACGAGATCCAGCTGTTCCTCTCACCGGTCGTGGTCGGCGGTGGCACACGGGCGCTCCCCGACGACGTGCGCCTCGACCTCGAGCTGCTCGAGGAGCGGCGCTTCGACAACGGCACGGTGTACGTCCGCTACCGCAGCGGAAGCTGACCGCGATCGAGGCTCATCCCCCGAACCACTCGGCCAGCGGCACGTCGGCGTCCAGGGCCGAGAGGTCTCCGTCGTCACGGATCGCGGTCGCAGCGTCGGCGAACGCCTTCACGGCCGTCCACGTGAGCGCACCGCCCACGCTCACGCGGCGCGCACCGGCGTCGACGAGCTCGCCGAGTAGCATCGCCGGCCGTGCCAGCACGTTCACCGGCTTCCCGACCGATCCGCAGACCGTCCGGATGTCATCGATGGTGTCGAGACCGGGGGCATAGAGGACGTCGGCACCGGCCTCCTCGAACGCCTGCAGGCGGCGGATCGTGTCCTGCACGTCGGGGTTGCCTCGGATGTGGTTCTCGGCCCGCGCGGTGAGCGTGAACGGGAACGGGAGTCCGCGAGCCGCCTCCACCGCCGCGGCGATCCGCGCGACCGCGTGATCCAGCGGATAGAGCCGGCGGTCGTCGCGATCGAAGTCCTCGATCGACCCGCCGACGGCGCCCGAGTCCGCGGCACGACGGATCGCGCTCGCGGCCTGCTCCGGTTCGGCGCCGTAGCCGTTCTCGAGGTCCGCCGAGACGGGGAGCTCCGTCGCACGATCGAGCGCACCCGCGTGCTCCGCCATCTCCTCGGGCGTCACGCTCCCGTCGAGACGGCCCAGCGTGAAGGCGAGTCCGGAGCTCGTCGTCGCCAGCGCCCGGAACCCGAGGGCCTCCAGGACGCGAGCCGAACCGACGTCCCATGGGTTCGGGATCACGAACGGTTCGCCGTCGTGCAACGCGCGGAACGCGACCGCCTTCGACGATTGTCGATCCGATGTCACGAGGTGGGCGGGATCTCGGTGACGCGACCGATCTCGTTGCCGTAGTCCCAGACGTCCATCGCCGGCGGCTCGACTCCGAGCGTCGTGAGGGCGGTGGCGATCTGACTGCGATGGTCGGTGCCGTGGTGCAGCGCCTGCGCGAGCCGGATGCTCGCGGGAGCGTGGGTCTCGGATCCGTCGTCGCGATGGCGCACGAGCATCATGTCCGGGTCGAAGTCCTTCGCCAGGGTTTCCGACCAGGCGGCTCCGTGCGCTTCCATCGTGGAACGGAGCTCCGCGAGGTCCATCGAGTCCTCATCGATCGGTGTGACGCGCCCACCGCTCAGGACGAACAGGTACGACGCATCCGCACCGACGGTGTGGCGCGCCGTATCGAGGATCGAGCCGTACGTGCCGGGGACCGACGTCTCCAACTGCTCCGGCGGGAGCGCCAGGCAGGCATCGAGGACGAGCAGCGTCGCCCACACGTGGTGCCCGAACGCGTCTTCCAGCAACGAGCTGCTCATGTGCTCAACGTAGCAGAGGGATTTGAGGCGCCATCGTCCGTGTGCGAGCATCGGGCGACGGAGGGAGGTCCGACCATGAACGGCACCTCGATGTACGCAGGCTTCTGGCGACGGGTCGTCGCGTCGATCATCGACGGGCTCGTGCTGAGTATCGTCGCGGTCCCGTTGATCCTGGCGCTGGGAGGCGGCGACGAACTCGGCTCCAACTCCGACATGTACTACTCGCCCGCGGCGTCAAGCATCTCGACCGTTCTCGGGTGGCTGTACGCGGCGTTGATGGAGAGCTCCGCGAGACAGGCGACGCTCGGGAAGATGGCGATGGGCATCATCGTCACGGATCTCGAGGGCAGACGGATCGGATTCGGCAAGGCGACGGGCCGGCACTTCGCGAAGATCCTGTCGGCCTTGATCCTCGGGATCGGGTTCCTGATGGTGGCCTTCACGCAGCGGAAGCAGGGACTCCACGACATCCTCGCCGGCACGCTCGTCGTGAAGGGACAGGCGCCGTCGCAGGCGCAGACGATGACGCCGCCACCGCCACCACCGCCGCCGCCTCCGCCTCCGCTGAGCAACTAGGCAGGATGGACGCGTCGACGATCTGGAAGTTCCTGCACATCGCGGCGATGTTCGTGGCGGTCTCGATCTTCGTCGGTCAGGGGATGCTGTCCGGCGCCGTCGCGCGCTCGGGAGACGTCCGCGCCGTCCGACGGATCCTGGCGGCCGAGGACCGGTTCGCGCCGATCGGCGGCGGTCTGTTCCTGCTCGGCATCGTGTTCGGGTTCATCACCGCGATCACGAGCGACTTCGACCTCACGCAGACGTGGCTGCTGATCGGGTACGCGCTCTCGCTCTTCATCCTCGTGAACGGCCTCACGTACCACCGGTCGCAGGCCGAGAAGCTCAAAGCCGCGGCGGCTGCTGACTCGGAGGATCAGCCGTCCGACGAGCTCCGGGCACTGGCCGGCGCGTCGAGCGTGGCCGTGATGAACGTGATCGACGGCCTCGCGTGGCTGGCGATCATCTACGTGATGGTGGCGAAGCCCTTCGCCTGAGCCCCAACCGCGCCGATCAGCCGAGCCGGTGGGCGGCATCGAAGAGCCGATCCACGATCACGTGCCTAGGATGGCAGGCGTGAAGATCACCGGCGACGCGCTCGAGTTCACGACTGCTGAGGAGTGGCGCACGTGGCTCGAGGCGCATCACGCCTCCGCTGAGGAGGCGTGGGTGTTGATCTCCAAGAAGCACGGCGGGGCGTCGCTGGTCTCGCTGGTGGAGGCGACCGAGGAGGCGTTGTGCTTCGGATGGATCGACAGCGCGATGCGTCCGATCGACTCGGATCGATTCGCCCTGCGCTACACGCCGAGACGACAGTCGAGCAAATGGTCGCCCACCAACCGCGCCCGGGTGCAGCGGTTGATCGACGAGGGGCGGATGACCGACGCCGGCTTCGCCGCGATCGAGGAAGCGAAGCGGAACGGGCGATGGAACGACGCCGAGGATTGATCACGGCCGTGAAGCGTCGACGGGGAGGCGATCCTCTCGATGCGTGTCCGATGCGACGTCCGTCTGATAGTGAAGAGACGAGGAAAGGGAGGGATGCGTCATGAACTTCAACAGCGTCCTGATCGGGTCCGAGAACCCGCAGCCGTTGGCCGAGTACTACACGAAGCTCTTCGGCGAGCCGACCTGGAACGACGGCGGCTATACCGGCTGGATGATCGGGTCGGGCGCCGTCACGATCGGCCCCCACGATCAGGTGAAGGGGAAGAACGCCGAGCCGGGCAGGGTGATCTGGAACGTCGAGACCGCCGACGTGAAGTCCGAGTTCGACCGGTTCGTGGCCGCGGGAGCCACCGTGGTCCAGGAGCCGTACAGCCCTGGGGAAGAGATGGACGGGCTGATCGCCACGTTCACCGATCCCGACGGGAACTACTTCCAGCTCATGAGTCCGATGGATCCAGAGGGCTCGTAGCGGCCAGAGGCTCGAAGGGAACGGATGCTCCTGGGTGAGGTCGCGGCGGCGTCGGCTGACGTCGCCGCGACCTCGTCCCGGATCGAGAAGGTCGCCCGGCTCTCATCGGTCCTCGCGGCCATCGAGCCCGGCGAGGTCCCGATCGCGGTTGCGTACCTTTCCGGCGTGCTCCCGCAGGGGTCGATCGGCGTGGGATGGGCATCCTTGAAGGAACTGCCGCCGCCGGCACCGGCGCCGGCGACGTTGGAGCTGCTCGACGTCGACGCAGCGCTCACCCGGATCGGCGCACTGGCCGGCGCCGGCTCCCAGACCGCCCGGCGCACGGCGCTCCACGATCTGTTCGCACGGGCCACGGACGACGAGCAGGACTTCCTCCGTGGTCTGCTGATGGGAGAGATCCGGCAGGGTGCTCTCGAAGGGGTGATGGTGGAGGCCATCTCGCGAGCCGCGGACGTCCCGCGAACGGAGGTCCGGCGCGCTGCGATGCTGACCGGAGACCTCGGCGCGACGGCGACGGCGGCCATCGACGGAGGCAGCGCCGCCCTCGCTGGCTTCCGGCTCTCGCTCCTGACCCCGCTGCAGCCGATGCTCGCGCAGTCCGCCGACGACATCCCCTCGGCCCTCGCGCGGATCTCGCCGGCCGCGGTCGAGTGGAAGCTCGACGGCGCCCGGATCCAGATCCATCGGCATGGGAACGAGGTCCGCGCGTTCACACGGAACCTCGCCGACGTGACCGATCGCGTGCCGGAGATCGTGGCGGTGATCCGGAGCCAGTCCCTCGAGGCCGCGGTGTTCGACGCGGAGGCGATCGCGCTGCGACCCGACCGGCGGCCACATCCCTTCGGTCTGACGATGAGCCGGTTCGGGAGCCGAAGCCGGAAGGACCTCACGGAGTTCCAGACGGACTACCCGCTCTCCGCCTTCGTCTTCGACGTGCTGCACCTCGACGGCGAGGACCTGATCGACCGCCCCGCCGTCGAGCGGGTCGCCGCGCTGGACGAACGGCTGCCCGAAGAGCTCCGCGTTCCCCGGATCGTCACGGCGGACGTCGCGGAGGCGGACCGCTTCCTGGATGACGCGATCGCGCGCGGGCACGAGGGCGTGATGGTGAAGGCGCTCGACGCTCCCTACGAGGCAGGTCGCCGAGGAGCCGGGTGGATCAAGGTCAAGCGGGCGCACACCCTCGACCTCGTGATCCTCGCGGCCGAGTGGGGACACGGGCGCCGGCGGGGACGGTTGAGCAACCTCCACCTGGGGGCGCGCGATCCGGACACCGGTGGGTTCGTGATGCTCGGGAAGACGTTCAAGGGGATGACCGACGAGATGCTCGCGTGGCAGACGGAGCGGTTCCAGGAGATCGAGACCGGTCGCGACGGGATCACCGTGCACGTCCGGCCCGAGCTGGTCGTCGAGGTCGCGTTCGACGGCCTGCAGCCGAGCCCGCGCTATCCCGGCGGCCTGGCGCTACGCTTCGCCCGCGTCAAGGGCTACCGGCCCGACAAGCGCCCGGACGACGCCGACACGATCGAGACGGTCCGGGCGATCCACGAACGATCGGCGAGCTGAGGCGGCGCGCGTGCCGAAGCTGAGCGCCGGGCTCCTCGCGTACCGGCGGTCCGGCGGCGAGCTCGAGGTCCTCCTCGTCCACCCGGGTGGTCCGTTCTGGGCGAAGAAGGACGAAGGGGCCTGGTCGGTGCCGAAGGGTGAGTACGAGCCGAGCGAGGACCCGCTGGCGGTGGCGCGCCGCGAGTTCGAGGAGGAGATCGGTCAGGCGCCGCCGGACGGGAGCGAGCCCGTGTGGCTCGGCGAGCTCCGGCAGCCCAGCGGGAAGGTCGTGAGCGCCTGGACGATCGAGGGCGACCTCGACGTCGGCGACGTGCGCAGCAACTCGTTCGAGATGGAGTGGCCACCCCGCTCCGGCCGGACCCAGGAGTTCCCCGAGGTCGATCGCGCGGGATGGTTCGGGCTCGAGGAAGCCCGGCGCAAGATCCTTCGCGGGCAGGTGGGCTTCCTGGACCGGCTCGAAGAGGTGCTCGCGAGCTGACGTTTGCCGCGCGCGGGAGCTGAGTAAGGGAACGGTATGAAGACCGACATCAGCACATCCAACTCCGTGGCCATCGACGCGCCGGTGGACGAGGTCTGGCGCGCGCTCACGACCCCGGAGGTGATCAAGCAGTGGTTCTTCGGCGTGGATACCGAGACCGACTGGAAGGAAGGCTCTCCCATCGTCCACACCGGCGAATGGCAGGGGAAGCCCTACGTGGACAAGGGCGAGATCGTCCGGATCGAGCCGCCGCACGTGCTCGTGCACACCCACTGGAGCGACCTCTCCGGCACGCCCGACAGCCCCGAGCACTACCAAGAGGTCACATGGAAGGTCTCGGAGCGGAACGACGGCTCCGACCTCACGATCACCGAGCACAACCTGCCGTCCGACGAAGCGAGGGACGCCTCCGACCAGGCGTGGTCGATGGTCCTGCAGAACCTGAAGGGGATGCTCGAGGGCAACTCGTAGACGGCGTCGCCTACTCGGGCGGGCCTTCCCGGTGTCCGGCGTGTGCGCCATGCACATCCGGGCCAGCCTCCTCGTGGCGGACCTGTTCTCGCGCCTCGGCGTAGCGGACCGCTTCGGACGCGATCGCCGCCACGAGGATGGCGGTCAACAAGCCGAGGGCGAGGAGCGCCGGCAACTCCACCGCCAGCGGTATCAGGGCGACGATCACCGCCCCCACCACCAGCCGGCGCACGGATACGCGTCGCCACGTTCGGTACTTGAACGCGACGTGGGCGAACAGGAACAGAGCAACGCCGCCGTACAGCGCCGTGAGAGGGAGGATGTCGAGCCCGAGGGCGAGTTCGCCATCCGTGGTGTGGCCCACGAGCTCGAGCACCTGCTCGATCCCCAGCGCGACGAGCGCGATGCCGGCCACCATCGGCAGATGCAGGTAGCTGTACGCATCCCGCGCCATCCGGGCTCGCGCCTCCCCGTCGAGACGGCGGAGCTCTCGCTCGGCCACGATCGAGACAACGTCGAAGTATGCCCACCACAGGCAGCCCGCGATCGTCAATCCCGAGACCGCCCCCGCGATGATCGGCCACGAGATCGGGAGGTGCGCGACCCCGACACCGATCGCCACGATCGATTCGCCGAGGGCGACGATCACGATGAGGCCGTGCCGTTCGGCGAAGTGGGAGGCGGATCGGAGCCGCCACCCGGACGCGCCACCGAGGATGACGCCGACGTAGTCGACGATCAGCACGCCGACCCAAGTGAGGGTCTGCGTTGTCCCGGAGAGCTGCGATGCGAGGAGGAGCACGGCGGTGCTCCCGAACACCGACGGCGCGAACCGAAGGAGCTGTCCCCGGAGCGCGCGATCGTGCTCGGTGCGAGCCGTCAGCCAGAACATCGCGAGATGCAAGACACGGACCGCGAGGTAGGCGAACGCGACCACGACGGGCCCGTCGAGGCCACCCTCGAGATCGTCGAATGCCTCCGGCACGCTCAGCGCCATCACGAACATCGCGGCCATCGCGGCGAACATCGCGGCGCGGCCCAGGCCCTCCTCGGCCTGCACGACGTTGCCCAGCCACGCGTACCCGACCCAGCACCACCAGAGGAGTGCGAGTACGAGCATCCCGCGTGCGATCCCGTGCCAACTCACGGGGTCGTGACCCATCAACGCCGTCACCTGCGTCAGCGAGAACACGAACACGAGGTCGAAGAACAGCTCGATCGGTGTGACGCGAGCCTCTTCGGCCACCGGTAGGAGTCGCGGATGCCTCTCGGCGCTCACGGTCCTCATGGTCTCACGGGTACGGAAGTCCCTGGGGCCCGTAGGCTTCCTCCATCCTCACTCTTCACGAGCCGCGTATCCGCGAGATCCCCGGACGAGCTCGTGGTGCCTAGGTCCGCAGCCGCGGTCGGGTCAGCATCCTTCTTCCTGTGTGCGCCGGGCGCTGTCGCCGGCCTGATCCCCTGGTGGATCACGAGGTGGCGGGTCGGCGTCGACTACGCCTGGCCCGTACAAGCGGCTGGTGCGGTGCTGTTCATCGCCGGCGCGATCGTGTTGGTTTCTGCGTTCGTCCGATTCGTGACGGAGGGCACGGGGACACCCGCCCCGGTGGCGCCCACGATGAAGCTGGTCGTGGGCGGGTTCTACCGTTTCGTCCGGAACCCGATGTACCTCGCGGTCCTCGCCGCGATCGTCGGGCAAGCACTCTTCTTCGGTTGGCCAACGCTGCTTGCCTACGGAGGGGTCGTGGCGATCGCCTTCGTGGTGTTCGTCCGGTTCTACGAGGAGCCGACACTCCTCCGAACGTTCGGTGAGGAGTATGAGAACTACCGGCGTGCGGTTCCCGCATGGTGGCCACGCCTCCGTCCGTGGACGCCCGGCGGAGATGAGAGCGTGGACTCGTGACCAACTGGCATGTCCGTGCGATCCGGCTTCCCGAAGGCGATGCACCCGAGGACGCTTGGCTGAGCTCGGATGGGTGGTCCGACCACAGGGCCGTGGACGCGAACGACCTTCCCGGTCGCTTCGCGCTCCCCGGTCTCGTCGATGCACACAGCCACGTGAGCTTCGGCGACGGCGGGGACGGTCCGCTGCCACTCGACCGCGCCGACGCCCAGGCGAACCTCGGGCGGTGGGCGAACGAGGGCGTCGCGATCCTTCGCGACGCCGGCGGCGCGCCAGACGTGGTGCTCGATCTCCCGATCGTCGCGGGCCTTCCCTCTCTGGTGGCGGCAGGTCGCCACCTCGCGCCGGCCGGCTACTACTTCGAGGCAGTCCACGACCCGGTCGAGGCTCCGGACCTCGTTCGTGTGGCACTGGAGGAGCTCGCAGCCGGCGCTCGGTGGGTGAAACTCGTGGCCGACTTCTCCTCCGCAGCCTCTCGGGCGGCCGGATCTCCGTCCCCCGAGCCCACGTACGACCTCGACGTCGTGGGCGAGCTCGTGGCGGCGACACATGAGGCCGGCGCGCGCGTCGCGGCACACGTCACGACCGAGCTCGTGGCGGACCTCGTGCGGATCGGCGTGGATTCGATCGAACACGGGACCGAGGTCGACGAGGACACCATCGGTGAGATGGCACGTCGCGGGAGCGCTTGGACGCCGACCCTGTGTGCCACGCTCTCCCTCCCGGACGATCCTCCCGAGGATCGGAGCTCGTTGGTCGCGGAGCGCCGCCAGCGGTTCCGCGAGCTGTTGCCGACGGCGGTGCGCGCGGGGGTGCCGGTGCTCACCGGGAGCGACGTCGTGGGCTCGGTCCCCCGAGAGGTCGCGATGCTCGCCGACTGTGGCCTCGAGCCGATCGACGCGCTCCGCGCGGCAACCACGACGGCCATCGCATTCCTCGGGGCCGACGGCGCCTCTGCCCCACCCGCCGTCGTCACCTACGCGGAGGATCCACGCGAGGACCCCGCCGTGCTGACACGTCCCGCCGCCGTCGTGATCGGCGGCGTCCGTGTCCGCTGACGAGCTCGCCTATCCGCCCTCGGACTCCTCGGTATCCCGGAACGTCAGCGCGTAGACCTCCTGACCCTTCGGGTACTCCTTGGTCGGGCGGCTCTCTCGGGTGGCCGTCATCCCGAGCGCCTCGTAGATGCCGTCCTGCTCGTCGTGGAGATGTTCGCCGAGGTAGACGTTCGCGAAGATCTCCTGCGGCCGCGACGCCGCGTTCACCATCCGCACGGCGCCCACGACGGGCGGTCCCACCAGCGTGAGCTCCCCGGCGATCTCGACGAGGAAGCCGGGACCGGCGTCGAGACCGATCGCGAGGCCGACGCCGTCGGAGAGGTTCCGCGAGTTCCGTCGGAAATCCTCGAGCACGCGCCGGTGGAAGAGCTCGATCAGCTCGTGGGCGGTGTGCGCGAGGTTGCCGGCGGCCTCCACGAACCGCCGTTGGTACTCCTCCTTCGGCGTCGACGGAGCGATCCAGTACGCGAGGAAGCCGTCGCCGGTGAACTTGTCGAACCACCCGCCCGGCGTCCCGATGCCGCTCCGGACCGCGGAGACGAACTTGTCCATGATCTTCGCGAACTGCTCGAAGCGGACGGCCTCCTTCATCAGCAGCGTGGACTCACGGATGTCCGCAGCCATCACGAACATCTGCAGGGGCGTCGTGTCGATGATCGCGTCGAGGAGCTGATCCCGCTGGAAGCGCCGCTCCCAGTCCGGCGGCGCGTGCGGATCCAGGAGGCCGGCGACGCGGGCTCGTTCCTCGTCGCGGTGGGGTTCCGGCTCGGTCGTCTCTCCGTCGGCCATGCCGGAGGAGCCTAGCCGGGCGGGGATCAGCGAGGGCGGCCCTCGCGCAGCGCAGCCACGGACTTCGCGATCCGACGCTGCCGTGTCTCGTCGGTCTTGGCGCCCTCGATCGAGGCCACGTGCCAGCCCTTGTTGCTGTTGGACAGCCCGTCGAACGTCTTCTTCGCTTTCGCGTCCTTCTTCAACGCGGCGGCGAAGTCCTTGGGCAGGGTGACCACGCGGGGCGCCGTGTCGAGCTCGATGTCGACGTCGATCACGTCGCCGCCGGCGACCTTCGCCCCGGCGCGGTTCTCGGCACTGACTCCGATCATGAACCGCCCGCCCATCGAGGCGACCGTGTTCCGGTACGTGAAGCCGTTGATCGTGACGCGAACGGCCGGCCGCTTCCCGGCCCCGAGGCCCTCGACCACTGTCGACGGGACCTCGAAGCCGGTCGCGGTCTTGCCGGCATGTTCCAGCGTGGTGCGGAACCTCACCTGAGCGCCCTCACGAGAAGAACTCCTTCATCACCGGCGCCAAGATGGTCGGGTCGACGTTGTGGCCCTGTCCGTCGAGGAACTTGACCTGGCCGTCCGCGAGCGCCTCCGCGAGCGCCTGCGCCGTCTCCCGCATGAATGGCATGTCCGCTCCTCCGGCGATCACGAGGGTGGGGACCTTCACGGACGCGGCCTGGTCGGTCGGCACCGAGTAGTCGCCCATGATCCTCGCGTCGTACGCGAGCGTGTGGGCCAGCGCCTCCTGGTTCGGCCACCACGGCTCGGTCCGGGCCTGCGCGGCGAACTCCGCCGGCATGCCCACGACCCTGGTCATGAAGTACTCGGCCGCGTCGCCCCTCCGTCCCTCCGCGACCATCGTCTCGTACTGCTCGACCTGATCCTTCGGCGGCCGGGCGTTCTCGTCGATGATGTACGGCGGCTCCCAGAGCGCGAGCTTCGTGACCGGGAGCCCGGCGGCCGACGCCTGGAGTGCGAGGGCGGCGCCCGACGAGGTGCCGTAGAGGTGCGCCGAACCTCCGGCTGCCTCGAGTATCGCCTCGATGTCCTCGATCTCGCGCTCGATCGCGTACGGCGGCGTGTCCCCGCTCGGACCGCGGCCGCGTCGGTCGTAGTTCAGGACGGTGAAGTCCGACACGAGCTCCTGCGCGAGCGGCGCGTTCGACATGCGATCGACCGACCCGCCGCTCACCAAGACGATCGGTTCCCCCTCGCCCATCCGATCGAAGGCGATGGTGGTGCCGTCTCTCGACGTGATGTTCTCCATCTCGATCTCCTCCCTCCGCTCGAGCCTACGAGAACAGCTTCGTGAGCCAGGACTCCCAGGCTTGCTCGGTCTCCTGCTGGTCCAGGCCCTCGACGAAGATGTGATGGCCCACGCCGGTCGGACCGCCGAACACGCTGATGTGCATGAACCGGTAGATCCCGTCATCCGTGCGAACACCGAGGAAGTCCCGGGAGAGCCAGTCCACCTCGCCGTCGAGTCGCGGGAGCCCGTCGGGCGTGAGCGTGACCCGGTCGCCGAGCTGTGGGGGACCGGTCAGCCCGAGCCCGCGGTGGAACGTCGCCCACGCCTCGTCGCGGTCCGGGACCACCGTCCCGCCGAACACGTTCACAGGGGTCGCCTTCCGTCCGCGGAAGTACGTGAGGTAGACGCGCAGCTTGTCGAAGTACATCGGGTCGCCCTCGGACAGGCCCTCGTACTCCTTCTCCCAGTTGTCGCCGAGGAAGCCGCTGTGGACCCAACGGACGACGGTGCTGCCCTTGTCCCGCCCTTCCACGAGGTACTCGAACGCATGGACCGCGCCGTCCTCACCTTCCTGCGTGCGACTCGCGAAGTGTGTGGGCGGCTGCCACGTCGTCACCGTGGCCTCCTCCGAGGAGCCGCGGAACTTCATGAGGGTCGTGCCGCCCTCCCGAGGCTCGATCTCGTTCACACCCATGAACCAGGCGTCGACACCGGAGCCGGTGGCGATCGCGTCCCACACCTCCTCGGGGGTCGCGGGGACCTCGATCTCGTGGGTCAGCTCGAACGGGTGTGCCATCTCACTGCTCCTCTCCGTCGGATGTCGCCGGTGGGGTCGCCTCGATCGGCGCGTCGGCCTTGAGCGTCGGGTGAACCGCCACGATCAGACGATGGTCGCGACCGCGCGGTGCGTTCTCGTCGTGGTACTTGCTTACCAGTGAAGTGACCGAAGCGGCCAGTTCCTCGGCGAAGGCCGTCCGGTCCGCGGCGGACGCGAATCGGATCTCACCGTCCATCGCGAACGTGGCCAGGCGCTTCTGGGCCTTCGTCGCGCCGGCCACGAGCTGGCCCACATCCCGCACGGCCCTCGCCGCCACCGCGATCAACCACCGCGCGGAGAGCCGGTCCGGGGCGCGGGACGGGTCCGGCTGAACACCATCGAGGGCTGCCGGAGAGATCACGTAGGAGAGCGCCGTGGCGCGGACCACCCGTTCCGTCATATTGCCCTTCTTCCGTTCCTCGACGAGCTCCACGAGGCCGTGGCGCTCGAGCGCCTTGAGGTGGTAGTTCACGTTCTGGCGAGGGAGCCCGAGCGTGCCGGCCAGGCTCGTCGCGGAGCCGGGCTCGGCCAGCTCGGCCAGGAGGCGGCTCCGCACGGGGTCCAGGGACACCTCGGCTGCCTCGGGGTCTTCGATCACGGCCACATCGATCACGGATGCCATGTTGCCACCGACAGTTCTTTTTGTCAAGATAGAAGAAATCTTCGGTGGATAGCGCCCGGGTGGCCGTTCACAGGGACCGGTTGTAGACAGGAAGGGCGACCCCGAAACGAGGAGGTTCCATGCGATCGAGGAACGGTCATGACCCCGAGCTCGCGCTCCGGCTCAATAAGGACGTCGAGGGGCGCGTGATCGCGCCAGGTGACCCCGACTACGACGACGTCCGGTCCGTGTTCTACGGCGGGCTCGACAAGCGGCCGGCGGCGATCGTCCGAGTCGCGAGCGACGCGGACGTCGCCCGTGTCATCGTCGAGGCTCGGGACACGGGCCTCGAGCTCGCGATCCGGAGCGGTGGCCACAGCGTGGCCGGGCACTCCGTGACGGAGGGCGGGATCGTCCTCGACCTCTCGGAGATGCGGGCGCTCGAGATCGATGCCGGGGACGGGACTGCCTGGGCAGAGTCGGGCGTCACGGCCGGTCAGTACTCGGAGGCGGCCGCCGAGCACGGTCTCGCGACCGGGTTCGGCGACTCACCCTCGGTGGGTATCGGCGGCATCACGCTCGGGGGAGGCGTCGGGTTCCTCGTGCGGAAGTACGGCCTCACGATCGACGCGCTCCTGGCCGCCGACGTCGTTACGGCCGACGGCGAGGTGCTTCGCGCCGATGAAGGATCGCACCCCGACCTGTTCTGGGCGATCCGAGGCGGCGGCGGCAACTTCGGGGTGGCGACCCGGTTCAACTTCCGCCTGTTCGACGTGCCGTCGATCGTAGGAGGGATCCTGATCCTGCCCGCCAGGCCCGAGACCATCGCGGGATGGGCCGCCGCCTCTGAGTCGGCGCCCGAAGAGCTCTCGTCGATCGCGACCGTGATGAAGGCACCCCCGATGCCGTTCCTCCCCGAGGTGGCCCACGGCAAGATCGTGATCTTCGGGATGATCGTGCACGTCGGAGGCGGTGAGGCCGGCGAGCGGTCGATCGCGCCGTTCCGCGGACTCGCGGAGCCGCTCGCCGACATGGTGAAGGAGATGCCATACCCCGGGATCTACATGGAGGAAGAAGGGGACTTCCACCCGATCGCGTCGGACCGGACGATGTTCCTCGATCGCGTGGACGAGGACGTCGCCGCCACGATCCTCGACCGGATCAGCTCGTCGGACGCGATGATGGCGGCGGCCCAGTTCCGCGTGCTCGGCGGGGCGATGGCCAGGGTGCCGGTCGACGCGACGGCGTTCGCGCACCGCTCGAGCAAGATCATGGTGAATGTCGCCGCGCTCTTCGAGAACGTCGAGGACCGTCCGAAGTACGAGGGATGGGTCCAGGAGTTCGCCGATGAGATCCGGCAGGGCGATCAGGGCGCGTACGTGAACTTCCTCGAGGACGAAGGCCTCGAGCGCGTCCGCGCCGCCTACCCGGGCGGGACCTGGGATCGACTGCGTGTGATCAAGCGGCGGTACGACCCGGACAACCTGTTCCGGCTCAACCAGAACATCCCTCCCGCGAACGAGGCATCCTAGGAGCCCCAGAGAGCGGGAGGATCCGTGGATCAGCAGCTGGATCTGACAGCCGTCGCCAGGCTCATGATCGACTCGAACATGTACATGGTGCTGGGGACGGCCGACGGATCGGGCCGTCCCTGGGTCTCGCCGCTGTACTTCGCCGCCGACGGCTACACGGAGTTCTTCTGGGTCTCCTCACCCGAGGCGACGCACTCCCGCAACCTCGCCCTGCGACCCGAGGTGAGCGTCGTGATCTTCGATCCTCAGGTGCCCATCGGTACCGGCCAGTGCGTGTACATGGCCGCCTTCGCGGAGGAGGTGTCGGAGGGCGAGGTCGATAGGGGCATCGACATCTTCTCGCGCATGTCGCTGGTGCACGGGGGGCGGGCATGGGCCCGGCAGGACGTGCTCGCGCCGGCGCCCTATCGGCTCTACCGAGCGATCGCCTCGGAACACTGGGCTCTCGATCCCACGAGCCATCCGGACCGACGCACGCGCGTGATGCCCGGGAGCTGAACCGGGATGAGGGCGCGGGGAAGCGCGGCGCCGGTTCCGCGGCGCCGCGCCCGCACCCCCTCTATCCGGAGTGGAACGAGCTTCCGGTCTCCAGCAGGGTCTTGAGGTCGCTGAGAACCTCGGCCCAGCCGCCGCCGGCTCCCGCGCTCTCCATCGCACCGGCCAGGAACATCGCGAGACGAGTCGCGCCCTCGAGCTCGTGGATCAGCGTCAGCTTGCTGACGCCGGGGCGGATCTCGTCGATCTCGTAGGTGAGGCGCGTGAAGCCTTCCGCCTCGGTGTCGACGTCCATCAGCATCCGCCAGGTCTGCACCAAACGCCGCGGCGGGTCGGATTCGATCACCTCGCCGTCGACGATCACATCGGGAGTCGGACTCCCGCCCATCTCGGCTCGCGCCTGCTTCAAGTCTTCGCTCGCGAACGCGCGGTAGCGGCCGCCCGGGCGCAGGTCGTACTCGACACGCCCCCCGTATCCGTAGCGCTCGGTCCACTCGGGCTTCGTGATCGCGTCCCAGATCGCTTGGGGCGTGGACTTGATGTACACCCGGTACACCTGGGTCGTCACGCTCGTCTCCGTCGTCGCCGTCATGCCGTGTCCTCCTTCTCGAGCTCGTGCTTCAGATCGGCCAGGGCCGAGACCTGAAGCTCCCGGTATTTGTCGATCCACCGGTCGTGGATCAGCCGGATCGGCACGGGGTTCAGGAAGTGGAGCTTCTCCCGGCCGGACCGGCGCGTGACCACGAGATCGGCGTCCTCCAGGACCCGCAGGTGCTTCATCACGCCGAAGCGGGTCATCTCCAGCCCCGATTCCAGATCTCTGAGCGTTCGGCCGTCGCGCTCGAAGAGCCGGTCGAGGAGGAGACGCCGCGTCGGATCGGCGAGCGCCTTGAAGACCCGGTCGTCGTCGGTCATGGATGGAGGATAGGTGACCAAATAGTCACATGTCAAGCGGTGGACCGATCGTCGATCAGCTCGCCGGCGAGCAGCTCCATCAGGAGACCGTCGTGCCAGGTCCCGTCCGGCCCCCGCTCGTAGGAGCGCATGAGGCCGACGGGCCGGAAGCCGACCTTCTCGTAGGCGCGGATCGCGGGCGCGTTGTCCGCCGCGGGATCGATCGTGAGCCGATGGTGACCGCGGTCCTCGATCAGATACCGCGCCAGGACCCGCACTGCCTCGCTCCCGAGCCCCTGGCCGTGCCTCGGAGTCGTCATGTACAGGTCGATGCTGGCGCTGCGGTACATGGGATCTTCGACCTCGCCGTATTGCACAGCTCCCACGACTTCGCCCTCGACCTCGATCGCGAACGTCGTGTCTTCCCGAACGAACTCGTCCATCTCGCCGTCCTCGAGAACACCCCAACGCCGCGACACTTCGGGCTCGTTGCGGATCGGGGTGAGGATCGCCGCATCGTCCGGCGTCGTGCTGCGGAGCGTGACCTGCGGACCCGTGAGCCTGATCGGTGTCATGGCTCGATGTTCTGGTTGAGCCGGAACACGTTGTCCGGGTCGAACGCCCGCTTCACCGCCAGGAGCCGCTCGTACTTCGCATCGCCGTAGACGCCGCGGACGACGTCCCGACCGGTCTCGATCACGTCGTTCACGTAGTGACCGGCCGCCGTGAACGGCTCCAGCGCGGCCATCGTCGTGCGGCCCCACTCGATCAGCTCGTCGTCGTCGGCGGCGTCGTCCCAGTCGGCCTCGACCCCGAGCCAGAACGGCGCTTCGCGGCCGGTGAACGCCATGGCGTCCTCGGGGATGCGTGAGATCGCACCACCTTGCGCCCAGAGGGTGACGGCGCCGCGGGGCGTGGTGTGTGCCACCGCGGCGTCGATGAACCCGTCCGAGAGCTCGGCTAGGAATCCCCCCTTCATGTAGAACCGTTTGCCCCACGACATCTCGTCGTCGCCCGACGTCTGCAACTCGAGGTAGGGGATCTTCCGGAACGTGTCGGCGACGGGCCCGAGATCGCGGAGAGGACGGAGGACCTCCTCGGCGTCGTCGGTCCGCCCTGAGTGCGTGGCGCCGACGGAGACCACGGGACGACCGACGAGATCCTCCCCGTCCTCCTCCGTCCCCGTCATCACGCCGAACGACACCATGACCTCGTCCGGCGCCGTCTCGAGGTACTCCCGGACGCGCGCCGCGATCTCGTGGCCCCGCTCGGCGGGGTAGTCGACGAACCCCTGCGTAACGACGGGGCCGAGCTCGTGGAGATCGAACTCGAACGAGGTGACGACCCCGAAGTTCGCCCCGGCCCCACGGATCCCCCAGAAGAGCTCGGGCTCCTCGTCCTCGCTCACGGTGAGCACGCGATCGTCCGCCGTGACGAGCTCCACGGAACGGAGGTTGTCGATCGAGAAACCGAAGTGACGCTGGAGCCTGCCCATCCCGCCGCCGAGCGTCAGCCCGGCAACGCCCGTGTGCCCGACGACCCCGACCGGGCAGACCAGTCCGTGGGCCTGGGCGGCCGCGTCGAGCTGCGTCAGCAACGATCCGCCGGCCACCCGCGCGGTGCGTCGCTCAGGATCGACCTGCACGTCCCGCATCAAGGAGAGGTCGAGGACGACGCCGTCGTCACACGTGGAGAACCCCGCGAGGCTGTGTCCGCCGCACCGAACCGCGATCGGCAGCTCCTGCTCGCGCGCGAAGCGCACGGTCCCGCGGACGTCCTCCACGCCGGCAGGGCGTGCGACGACGGCGGGCCGTCGGTCGATCATCCCGTTCCAGACGATCCGAGCGGCGTCGTAGCCCGCGCTGCCCGGCAGGATGATCTCCCCCTCGAAGGCCTCGCTGAACGATGCCAGCGCGGCCATCCCCACACCCTCGGTCGCCTCGCTCACGGCTCGTCAGGATGCCACAGCGACGGCGTCACTAGGCTGTGCTCGTGCCGCGAACCTTCTCCGCGCTGGAGCTCGCCGACGAGGTGGGCGTGTCCCTGGACCGGGTCGAGTGGCTGACCGAGGTCGGGATCCTGCGTCCCGAGGGTCCGGGGTCGTTCGTTTGGGCGGACGTGTTCCGCGTGAAGATGGCCTCCGCCCTCCTCGACGCCGGACTGTCCGAGGCGATGCTCATCCGATCGGTGAACGAGGGCTGGCTGAACATGGAGTTCGCCGGGGAGTACCTCCCATACGAGCCCGGCCCCCGATCCGCTCGCGCGTTCGCTTCGTTCGTGACCGACGTTGGGCCGGTGGCGGAACGGCTGCCGGCGGTGTTCGAGACGATGGGACAGCCGCCGCCCGACCCCGACGCGCCGATCCACGTTGACGAGGAGGAGATGTTGCGGCGGTTCCTCGACCTGTGGGGCGCCGCGCCGGACGACGACACGATGCTTCGGGCGGCGCGCCTGCTCGCCGAGGGCGCCCGCATCGCCTCGCTCGGATGGGTCGAGCTCGTCGACGAACAGTTCGGTGAGCCGGCTCGCGAACGGCTGGTCCGCCGAGAGATCGAGGTCTTCCCGAACGAGGTGCGGCGTAAGTACACGACGGCCGCCAACCTCGTGCCGGAGTTGTTCACGTGGTTGAGCGCCCGCTATCTCGAGCGTCGGAGCGTCGAGGGGATCGTCGAGGGTTTCGAGCGATTCCTGGCATTGAAGGATCTCACGCCGATGCCCGAGCCACTGGCGCCACCGGCGGTGGTGTTCGTCGATCTGTCGGGCTTCACCGAGCTCACGGAGGAGCGAGGCGATCGGATCGCGGTGCGATCTGCCGCGGCGCTCCAGGAGCGGGCCCACGCCGTGGCGACCGAGCACGGCGGGCGACTCGTGAAGCTGCTCGGCGACGGCGCCATGCTGCGACTCCCCGATGCCGACCGTGGCCTGTCGGCCGCCCTCGGCCTCGTGGCGGCGATGGACGAGGCGGGCACGCCCCGCGCGCACGCGGGCGTGCACGCCGGCCCCGTGATCGAGCGGGACCTCGATCTCTTCGGCCGAACGGTGAACCTCGCGTCACGGATCGCGGACGCGGCGAGCCCCGGGGAGGTGCTCACGAGCGAGACGGTCGTGCGGACGCTCGACCACGATCGGTTCCGGTTCGAGCCCGTCGCGCAGACGGAGCTCAAAGGCATCGCCGAGCCGACGGCGCTATACCGGGTTCGCCACGGATCGGAAGGATCGGGCCGGTCAAGCTGACGCTTCGTCGGTCCCGGTCGCTTCTGCCCGACGGAGCACGAGCATGATCGGGATCAGCACCAGCAGCACGCCGAGGCCCGCGATCAGGAACACGACCCTCCCGCCGAGGAGGTCGACGAGGAACCCCCCTGCCGCGAACGCCAGCGTGTGTCCCGCGGGGGCCGCCGTACCGACGAGGCCGAAGACGCGCCCCAGCATGTCGCGTGGCACCGCCTGCTGGACCAGGGTGTCCATCGCCACGACCTCCACCGCGTTGCCCACGCCTGCGACCGCCTGGCCGACCGCCACCAGGGCGATCACCGGCGCGATCCCGGTGAGCACGGCGCCGGTCCCGCTCGCGACCCAGCCCAGGAGGAAGACCGTGCCCGCGGCGGCCGCCGTGCCTTTCCACGTCAGGCCGAGCGAGCCGAGGAGCATCCCGATGCCGTAGGCGCCCGTGACCAGCCCGTAGGCGAGTGGGCTGCCATCGAGCGTGTCGCGAACCAGGAACACCAGCGCCACGTCGTCCAGGCCGGCGAACGCCACCCCGACGAACAAGGCGATGACCAGCGTGCGCACCACGCGGTTCCGCCAGGCGAATCGGAGGCCATCCATGCCGACGGCGAGAAACCCACGGGCCTGCCAGCCGGTGGGCGCGCGGAGCGGCGGCAGCCGCAGCAGGAACAACGCCGACAAGACGAAGGACAGCGCGTTCGCGGCGAGGGCACCGCGGAAGTCCAGCCACGCGACGAGCAGTCCGCCGAGGACGGGGCCCGCCGCCACCTGGACGTTCAGGGACATCCCGATCCAGGCGTTCGCCCGCATCAGCTGCTCCGGCCGGACGAGCGCCGGCAGGGCGCTCCGCCCGGCCGGCGCGAACACGGTGTCGAACGCGGCGGCGAGCGCCACGAGCCCGACGAGCACCGGGAACGACGGGTCGAGCCAGGCGATCGCGCCGAAGACCGCGGCCTGGCCGATGTCGCATAGCACCATCACCGTCCGTTGCTCGACACGGTCGACGATCGCACCCGCGATCGGCCCCAGGAACCGCGGGAGCGACGTCGCGAGCAGCAGTGCCCCCACGGCCGTCCCCGTCCTACGTTGGTCCTGCACCATGAGGACGAGCGCGATCAAGGCGATGCCGTCGCCGATGTGCGAGATCGTTCTCGCGGCCAGCAACCGACGGAACGCCGGAGCGTCGCGGATCGGGTTGGTCACCTCATCGCTCATGCGTCGTCTTTCGGCGTCTGGTCCTTGGGCATCTGCAGGACGAGGGTCGCGATGGTGAACGTCGTGGAGCCCTCCGTCGGGCCCGGGAGCGCGAGCTCGTCGAGACGATGGAGGAACGAGTGCACCGCCTCGTTCGCGGCGTCGATCCCGTCGGCGTCGAGCACGATCTCCCGCGTGGACAAGACGTCGCGGTCGACGTCATGACGTTCGGTCGCGGCGGCGTCCATCCGCCGCAGCAGCTCGGCGACGTAGGCCCGGTTCATCGCCTGACGCATCCCCAGCGGAGCGTCCGGCTCCACGTCGACCCACAGGCCGTGGGGCACCTCGAACAGGATCTCGGTCCCCCCGCGCCGGCTCCGCTCCCCTACACGGAGCGCGATCCCCGCTCGCTCCAGTGACCGGAGGTGGTACTGGGCGGAGCCGACCCGGATCCCGAGACGCCGGGCGAGCTCCGAGGCGGACAGGGCCTCGGCGCGGAGGAGGTGGAGCATCCGGACCCGCGTCGGGTGCGCCAGCGCCCGCATCGCCGGGAGTCCCGCGACGCGATGGGTGAATCGACCGGCCGACGTCCTCTGAGGGGGCACGAGGACGACCCTACAACATCCCTTATAGGGTCACAGACCGGACGTCGGGACGAACCGGGCGGCCTCGTCCTTCGTAGGACCTGGCGTGCAGGGTGGAACGCGGCCGGCTGCGTGTTCGATGCGATTTGTCAAAGTGCCGTTGTCCCAGCAAGAATCGGCAAGTCCGTGACCATCGTGACCATAGGGAGGGGCACCGTGCGGCTTCGTCGTTCGCTCGCGCTCGTGATGGGACTGGTGCTGGTCGTAGCGGTACAAGGCATCGGTCAGTCGGCACCGCAGGGCAAGCGCCCGATCCTTCGCAGCGAGAAGGCGGGGCTCCCGGATGGATTCCTTCCCGCAGCCGTCAGAGCTCGTCAGCTCGGTCGGTACTTCGTCGAGATGAAGGCGCCGGCGGTCGCCGACGCGGTGCTCAGTACGAGCGCGTCGACGAGCACGCCGCAGAAGATCGCCTCCTCGGCCGCGCTGCGCGCACAGGACAGCGCGATCGCGCAAGCCAAGTCGCTCGGCGGCACGGTTACGTTCCGCTACAAGATGCTGGTGAACGCGTTCTCCGTGCAACTCTCCGCGAAGGCCGCGGCGGCACTGGCGCAGCGCGCAGACGTTCGGTCCGTCCAGGCGGTCTCGATCGTGCGGAAGCATCTGACCACCAGTGTGCCGTTCATCAAGGCACCCGACGTGTGGAGCACGTACGGGGTGCGTGGTGAAGGGATGCGCGTGGCGGTCGTGGACACGGGCATCGACTACACGCACGCGTCCTTCGGAGGAGCCGGCACGGCTGCCGCATACGACGCGAACGACCCGACCTTCGTCGAGACGGGAACCTTCCCGACGGAGAAGGTGATCGGCGGTTTCGACTTCGTCGGCGAGAACTACGACGTCCTCGACGACGAGACGTCGAACGACACCCCACGACCCGACTTCGATCCACTGGATGAGGACGGGCACGGAACCCACACGGCCAGCACGGTCGCCGGGATCCGCGTCCCGGGTCGGGTGGGCCGCGGTGTCGCGCCGATGGCCAAGCTCTACGCCTACAAGGTCTGGGATGTCGGCAACTCCACCGATGACGTCCTGGTGGCTGCGTACGAGCGTGCCGTGGACCCGAACCAGGACGGCAGCGTCGCCGACGCCGTGGACGTGCTCTCCTTCTCCGGCGGCGTGAGCTACGGAACCCTGAACTCGCTCGAGGCGAAGGCTGCGCAGCGGGTCGTGGATCTCGGAACCGTCTTCGTGGCCTCTGCCGGCAACGAAGGACACCAGGCGGTCGGCGGATCCCCGTACATCCTCGGCACGCCGGCCTCCGCTCGAGGCGTGGTGGCGGTCGCTGCCTCGATCGACGAGTTCGTCGCGCTGCAGCTGGTGATCAACAGCACATCGGACGGCACCATCCCGGAGCTCCCCGACAACGGTCTGACGGTGCACCAGGACTGGTCGGCCGATCTTCCGCCGGGCGGCATCACGGACGATCTGTTCGACGGCAGGGAGATCGACCCGGCGGAGTCGCCGGCAGATGCGATGTTCTGCGATCCACTGCCCGGGGGCTCACTCACCGACCAGACGGTGCTCGTCTTCAAGGGATCGACCGGCGACGGCGACTGCGACGGGACGACGAAGGTGTTCAACGCGCAGGAAGCGGGTGCCACCGCCGTGATCTTGGTCTCGCAGTTCGGCGGCCTTCCCTTCGGCCTCGGACCGGGCGAGCACGTGGACGAGATCACGATCCCAGCCCTGATGATCTCGGGTGCCGACGGGGAGGCGATCCTCCTCGAGCTCAGCCCGAACGCGCCGGCCACCTTCAACGACGGGGCTGTCAACGTCACGATCAGCGACGTGCCGGCGATCATCCCCGGCTTCGACGACGCGTTCACGGACTTCTCGTCCGAGGGCCCTGCTCGGTTGACGAGCGATCTGAAGCCGGACATCTCCGCACCTGGATTCAACATCGCCGCCGCGGCGGTGGGAACCGGGAACGAGGCGATCGAGCTCTCGGGCACCTCGATGGCGGCTCCGCATGTCTCGGGCGTCGCCACGCTGCTCCGGCAGCTCCATCCGAGCTGGAACCCGGCCCAGATCAAGGCCGTGATGATGAACCAGGCGAACCGCAACATGAAGAACAACGACCTGACCACGCCGGTATCGGCCACCCTGATGGGCTCCGGGCGCGTCGATGCGTTCCAGTCCGCTCGCGCCCGTTCCGTGGCGTGGCCCGGCAGCCTGTCGTTCGGGTTCGCACCGACACCCACGACGTGGAGCGCGATCCGGAGCTTCCGGGTCAGGAACTTCGACAGCGGGTCGCATGGCTACTCGGTGACGGGAGTGGACCGTTACTCGGACTTCGATCCCGCCATGACGTCGCTCAGGGTGTCGACCGACGGCTCGACCTTCCATGCGAGCAGGTCGTTCTCGCTGGGAGCCGGAAAGTCGCAGCGGGTGTGGGTCCGCCTGACCCTGAACCCGAGCGTCGTGTCCGAACTGGAACAGGAATTCGGTTGGTACTACTTCCACCCGAACATGGATGGCACCGTGCAGGTCACCCAGAGCGGCGCCCCCGCCGACGTCCTGCGTCTGCCCTGGCACGTCGCTCCGCTCGCCACATCGGACAACGGACTGTCGGAGTCGTTCCTGGATCTCACGACCGATCCCGCGACCATGGAGTTGACTGAGGGGACGGCTGCGGGCATCTCCTACGCCGACCTGTACCTGCTGGGAGCGACCGACGCGGCGGAGAGCCGCGGCGAGGAGGACCTCGTCGCCGTCGGCGCACGGTCCTTCACCGGGAGCTCGACCGAGGATGAAACCGCCGAAGGCGTCCCCACTGGGACTGACGAGCTCGGGGAGGTCACCTGGCAGGAGTTCCTGACGAACGCGGATGAGCCGCTCGAGCCCGTGGAGTTCGGCGTGCAGGCATGGGGCGTGCACAACACCACGGAGACGCTCGAGGTCGACGTGTTCGTCGACGCGGGTGCCGACGGCGTCTTCGCGGACGCGGACCTCCAAGCCGACTACCTGGTGGCGAAGCTGCCCGGTCCCGGTGGCCAGGTCTGCGTCTTCGACCTCTCGTTGCCTGCGCCGTTCGACGAGTGCACAGCCCTGTACTTCGCCGACTACAGCAACTTCAACAGCAACCTCGTCGGATTGGTGGTGGATGCCACGGCGATCGGGTTGGACGACAACGCGCCCCAGCTCGCCTACCGGGTCGAGGCGTGCACCGGAACGTTCTCGGGCGATGTGCCCGGCCAGATCTGTGACTCGGTCGGGGAGATCGACGAGGACACCGGCACATGGAACCTCACGCTCGATACGATCGATCCCGCTCTCGTGATCGACCCGCTCGTGTGCAAGGGGTTCTGGGACGGCGGGGACTGCGATGCGGTGACCCCGATCACGGTCACGACCGGGTCCGCGGGGCCGGATGACGACCCATCCATCCTTGCGTTGTTCCCGAACGACGCACCCCATCGGACACCGACCGTGGTGGAAACCGACACGTAGAGATCCACCCGTGATCCGGGGACGGCCTTCGGCCGTCCCCGGACTCACCGCCTGAGCGGCGCGATCCTTCGTTCTTCGGCGGAGTCCTCGATCAGCGTGGCGAGACGGCGCTCCCGCGTCTCCTCGCGCTTCGCGGTCATGACCCATCGGATCGTGTTCCGCCGGTATCCCTTCGGCTGTGCCTCGAACCACGCCCACGCTCGCTTCCTCGCGCGGAATCGCTTCTCGAACGCCGACGAGAACACGGCCTCGTCGCGCCGCTCGTAGGAGTAGATCCCGGACCGGTCCTCCCGCCGGGCCTCGAACGCCGCACGGCCCGCCGGCCGCATCCTGCCCTCGTCGGTGAGAACGGCCACCCTGCCGATGTTCACCGCGCTCCAGATGCTCCCGGCCCGGCGGGGGGTGAAGCGGATCGTGTACCGCTCGTCGTCGATCCGCCTGCGCACGCCGTCGATCCACCCGAAGGAGAGCGCCTCGTCCACCGACTCCGGCCACGTCATGCTCGCTCTGCCGGAAGACTTCTTGTAGTAGACGACCCACAGTTCCCGCTCGCTGGAGTGATGCCGTTCGAGCCAGCGGCGGAAGTCCTCGGGACGCTCGAACGTTGTGGATCGCATGCCTCTCGAGTCTCCCATCCACGCTCCGACGGGGTCGGTGCCCAGCCCTATGCTGAACCTCATGCGGTGTGAGTTCTGCGGTCACCCCCTGCCGGAGGGAGCCCGCTTCTGTCCGAACTGCGGCACCCCCGTGTCCACGACGCTCGGCACCGAGGAGCGGAAGATGGTCACGGTGGTGTTCGCGGATCTGGTCGATTCCACGGGCCTCGGGCAGCGGCTGGATCCCGAACGCGCCCGCGACGTGCTGGGAGGGTTCTTCGATGCCGCGAGCGAGGAGCTCCGCGCGCTCCGCGGCCATCCGGAGAAGTTCATCGGCGACGCGGTGATGGCGGTGTTCGGCCTGCCGCACGTCCAGGAGGATGACGCCGTGCGGGCCGTGCGTGCCGGCCTCGCCATCCGGGGAAGGATGCACCGCCTCCAACAGTCCCTCGGTCTCCAGGAGCCGCTCGAGATCCGCGTGGGCGTCGAGACGGGCGAGGCCGCGACGGGCGTGGGGCCCACGGGGCAATTGCTGGTCACCGGCCAAGTGGTGAACGCGGCGGCCCGCCTCCAGGCCGCGGCGCAACCCGGAGAGGTGCTGGTCGGCGCCACCACGCACGCCCTCACGAAGGACGCCGTCTCCTTCGGCCCACTGCAGGAGGTCGAGGCGAAGGGGTTCGCCGGCGCGTTGCAGGCCTATCAGGTCGACCAGCTCACCACGCGATCCGCTCGACGCACGATCCCGTTCGTGGGGCGGGCGAACGAGATGGACATCCTGCGCGGGAGCGTGGCGAGGGTGAAAGCGACGGCCAGCCCACTGCTGGTGTCGATCATGGGCGAGCCGGGCGTGGGCAAGTCGCGGCTCGCCGATGAGCTGCTCGCCGGGCTCGACTCGGACGTCACGGTCGTCCGAGGGCGCGCGGGGACCTACGGCGACACGGCGACGTTCGCCCCCGTGACCGCGATCGTCCGTGAGATCGCCGGCATCGAGGACGACATGGCGCCCGAGGAGGCGATGCGACGGCTCCAGGACGTCGTCGACGGCTGCTGCGACCCCAGCGAGGCGGAGCGGGTCGCCGGCCGGCTGGGTCTCACCATCGGGCTCGGCGGACCCAAGCGCGAGGAGTCGGTCTTCGTCCAGGACGTCCAGAGCGGGTTCCTCGCCTTGGTCGAGGGGCTGAGCGCCCGTGGCGAGGTCGTGCTGGTGTTCGAGGACGTCCACCTGCTCCGCCCTCCGATGCTCGACCTGATCGAGCGGGCTGCCTCCGCCACCAAGACCGCCCCCAAACGGGTCCTCACGATCGCGCTCGGCAGACCGGAGCTCCTCGAGGAGCGCCCGGCCTGGGGGTCAGGTGCCGTGAACGCGGTCACGCTGCGGCTCGACCCGCTCCCGCCGCTCGAGGCGGTCGAGCTGGTCCGGGAAGCCGCGGGAGGACGCGTGGGCGATGCCGAGGCCGAGGAGATCGCCAATCGCACCGGTGGGAACCCGTTCTTCATCGTCGAGACGACCGGCATGGTCCTGCGGGCTCGGCAGGACGGCGCGGCCAGCTCCGGGCGGGAGCTCCCTCCCACGGTGCAGGCCGTCGTGGCCGCCAGATTGGACAGCCTGCGGCATCGGCTCCGCGACCTGGCCCGGCGGGCCTCCGTCTTCATCTTCTCCTTCGACCGGGAGGAGCTCGCAACGGTGTCGGACGCGGAGCCCGAGGATCTCCAAGGTCTCGAGGAGGCGGAGATCCTCGTGCGGGACGACGCCGGCCGGGCACCGCGATGGCGGTTCCGTCACGAGACGGTCCGCGAGGTCGCGTACGGGAGCCTGCCGAAACGCGAGCGGCGGAACCTGCACGAGAAGATCGCTCAGGCCCTGATGGAGTCGGGCCATCGCTCCTACGCGGCCGACCATCTGGAGCGAGCAGCGCTGGCTTCGCTCGATCTCGACCCCGCGGATCGCCGGCTCCCGGAGCTGGCGGCCGACGCCCTGGTCCTCGCCGGCGATCGCGCCCGACGACGCATGGAGAGTCGGTCGGCCCTCGACTACTACGCGCGGGCCCTCGTGATGGCCGGGCCCGAGGACGCATGGGGCGTCCGCGAGGGGCGGGCCCTCGCCGGCACGGGCGAGGCGCACTACTGGCTCGGCGAGTACCCGGCCGCGAGCGAGGCATTGGCCCGCGCGATCGAGCTCGGCGAGAAGTTCGACGACGCGTGGACGCTCGCCCTCGCACTCCGGTATCAGGGCGACATCGCGATCAACGTCGACGGGGATCTGGACCAGGCGGAGCGTCTCTTGGCAGACTCGCTCGCCGCCGCGGGGGAGCTCGACGACGCCTGGGCCATGTCGCGATCGCTGCTGTTCGCGGGGTGGGTCCCCTGGACGCGGGAGGACTTCGACCAAGCCGACTCGATATGGCATCGAGCGCTCGAGCTGGCTGAGGAGCACGACGACACCTGGGCCCGGGTCCGAGCCCTGACGGCGCTCTCGATCAACGAGTCGCAGAAGAACCAGACGGAGGAGGCCGCGCGGCTGATCGAGCAGGCGCGTGCGCTCGCCGAAGAGATGGGCGATCGCTTCAGCGTCGCCGTCACGATGGTCCAGCGCGGTCGGCTCGACGAGGACCTCGGGAACCACGCGGAGGCCATCCCTCGGTTCGACCGCGCGATCGAGATCTTCAAGGAGCTGGGCGCTCGCTGGGAGATGGCCGACGCGCTCGCCGAGCGCGGCATCTCCTATCGAGACCTCGGACGCCTCGACGAAGGCGAGGAGGACCTGAAGAGCGCGATCCGCATCTCCGGCGAGCTGGGCGAGCAGCAGATCGCGGGATGGTCGGGACGCGCGCTGGATCGTCTGGCGCAGATCCGCGCCGAGAACGCGGACGAGCGCGTCCCTGGCGGATAGACCCCGCTACAACAGCGACGATTGACCGCGCACGGCCCTCCGGGTGCGGTGCGGGCCGACCTGGGGCTCACCTTCGGCCGGATGCTCGACGAGAGCAACCACCCGCGCCGTCATGAACCGTCCGGTCCTCACGGCCTTGCCGCCCCGCGTGACCTCCGAGACCTCCACGATGCCTCGGCCCGTCGTGACCTCCACGCGACGCCCGGCCCGTGTGGCCTCGATCTCGTAGGTCTGCACCCCGTTGCCGATGTCCACCACGATCTCGACACGGTCGCCCCGCATGCGGACCATGATAGGCGTCGCCGCCGACGCTCTCGTGGGGACGAACTCCCGCGGATACCGTTTCATGCGCCCGCCCTCGGGAGAAGGGTCACTGAGCATGGAGATCCACGTCGGCACGAGCGGGTGGCAGTACGACGACTGGCGCGGTGCCTTCTATCCGGAGGGACTGCCCCAGCGTGAGTGGCTCAGGTTCTATTCCGGGGAATTCGGAACGGTCGAGGTGAACAACTCGTTCTATCGCCTGCCCGAGCGCGCCACGTTCGAGCGGTGGCGTGATGAGACACCGCCGGGGTTCGTCGTCACCGTCAAAGCGAGCCGATTCATCACGCACCTCAAACGGCTGAAGGACCCGGGGGAGCCGGTCGCGCTCCTCTGGGAGCGCGCGTCGGGGCTCGGCGATCGGCTCGGGCCGGTGCTGTTCCAGCTTCCGCCGCGGTTCCCGGTCGAGGTCGGGCGCCTGCGCGGTCTCCTCGCCACCCTCCCCCGCGGGATGCGTCCGGCCTTCGAATTCCGCGACCGCTCCTGGTACTCAGATGACGTCCTCCGCCTCCTGGACGGCGCTGGCGCCTCGCTCGTGTGGCCGGATCGCCCGGGCCTCCGGCACACGCTGCCGATGACGGGCGGGTGGCTGTACGTCCGGTTCCATCAGGGGACGGCGTCGGGTCCGGGTTACCGTCGCGAGAAGCTCCGGCGCTGGGCGTCGCGGATCGCGGCAACGGAGGCGACCGACGCGTTCGTGTACTTCAACAACGACCCCACGGGCGCCGCGATCCGCGACGCCCGGACGATGACGGAGCTCCTCTCGGAGAAGATGGAGCCGTGGAACCCCGGAGGATCGATCTCGACGCGCTCCTGACAGCACACGCGTTCATGCGGGTGGAACGGCCGCCGGAGCTCTGGCAGGTCGACGTCGACGACGAGCCGTTCATCCGGATGCTCGGCGAGATGATCGTCGTGGGTCTCCTCCACCACGACGTCCTCGCGGAGCTCACGCTGAACGCCTCGAACGTGGCGGTCGTTGACGACGGCCCGGACGGCGTCCCGCCGGGCGACTACGTCGCGGTGACCATCCACGGGCCCGGCGTGTGGGAGCGAGACATGACGTGGACGCCGGCGTCGGCCGAGCCGCTCTGGAGCGCCGACCTCGATGCTGCCGTCCGGGCGGCGTCCGTCTCCTTCGGCTACCTGCGCAGCTCCGGCCAGGAGGAGGGATCCATCACCGTGTTCATCCCTCGATCGCTCCCGGCGGAAGGGTAGTCGAACCCTTTCGGATGAGCTCCTCGATGACACCGACGTCCACATCGTCGAGCTTCTTCAACCGGACGCGGCTCCCTCCGCCCTCGCGACCCGAGGAACAGCGGTGCCGAGTTCGCTCTGTGCATGCGTGTTTGAGCGGGGGCTGCAGGGGTAGGGAACGCCTGGAACCGACCCGAGGAGGCGAACGTTGACCGCTGCAGGATCCGATCGCGACCCGATGGACGTCGGCCAGCCCGAAGAAGCGCAGATGGCCGACGACGACCTGGCGGAGCGGAAACCGAGCCCGCCGGGCGCCCCCGACGAGGAGAAGGCCGAGGACGAGCTAGAGCCGCTCGAGGGTGGTGCCGAAACGCTGGCGGACCTCGACGAGGAGGCCGGTCAGGCGAACCGGCCGGGAACGGAACGACCGCCCGTCTGAGGGCGGCCGCTCCCGACGATGCTTCCGCGCCGAGCTAGCGGGACCGGCGCAGCGCCTTGATGAGGTCCCACTTGCCCATCCGGGACCTTCCGGGGATCCCTTCCTTCTTCGCCTGCTCGTAGAGCTGCTCCCGCGTCCGGTCTTCCAAAGCGCGGCCGGGAGCGCCTCCTCGCCGCCGGGCGGCAGCGGCCTGGCGCCCCAGGTCCTGTCGCACGGACTTCGGCAGCTTCGAGATCGTCCGCTTCTTCCGCGCCGCCTTCTGCGCATTCTTGATATTCCGCTTCGCGGCGCTGACCTGCTTCCTGCTCGCCATGACCTCACCTCCGATAAGAGGGTTCGGTGAACCGATACCCGGCTCTGTCGATCGGGACACCTTCGAAGATCGCGATGCGCCGGTATCAGGCACCTGGCCCGATCTCGTCGCATCGGTCGCTACCGTCGGCGTGACGAGTCCTCTCCCTCGGCTCATCCCGGTATCGTCCGGGCGATGCGGTTCGCGCCGACCGATGTGGGCTTCATCGCGGACCCCTACCGCGACTACGAGGAGCTCCGCCGCTCGACGCCCGTCGTCTACGACGAAGCGACCGATCACTGGCTGATCTCCCGGTACGCGGACGTCGACGCCCTGCTGCGGGATCGGCGGTTCGGCCGCACCTACCTGCACACGTCGACCCATAGGGAGATGGGCCGGCCGGAGCCGCCCGACTGGCACGCGCCGTTCTGGGACCTGATCAACGCGGGGATCCTCGACATGGAGCCACCGGACCACACCCGGGTACGCCGGCTCGTCGCGAAGGCGTTCACGCCGAGGTTCGTCGAGTCCCTCCGCCCCCGCGTTCATACGATCTTCGAGGCCCTGCTCGAAGGGCTGGCGGGCGCGGGGGAGTTCGACCTGCTCCCGACGTTGGCGGAACCCCTGCCGGTCATCGTGATCGCGCAGATGCTCGGGGTGCCCGAGGCCGACCACCACCTCCTCAGGCCCTGGTCCGCGGACATCGTGAAGATGTACGAGCTGAACCCGACCGACGCGGCCCAGCACGACGCCGTCCGCGCGAGCCTCGAGTTCTCCGCCTACCTCAGGGAGCTGGCCCGGGAGCGCCGGACCTCGCCGGGTGACGACCTGATCTCCGGGCTCGTCCACGTGATCGACGAGGGTGAGTCGCTCACGGAGGACGAGCTCGTCGGGACGTGCGTCCTCCTGCTCAACGCCGGCCACGAGGCGACCGTGAATGCGACGCTCCTCGGATGGTGGGCGCTCTTCCGCAATCCGGGTCGGCTGAAGGAGCTCCGCGCCGATCCCTCCCTGCTCCCCACGGCGATCGAGGAGCTGCTGCGGTTCCAGACGCCGTTGCCGATGTTCGAGCGCTGGGTGCTCGAACCGTTCGAGCTCCACGGGGTCGAGATCCCGAGAGGGGCAGAGCTCGGGTTGCTGTTCGACTCCGCCAACCGCGACCCCGAGGTGTTCGACGACGCCGATGAGCTGCGGCTGGATCGGAAGCCGAACCCGCACCTGACGTTCGGAGCGGGGATCCACTTCTGTCTCGGAGCTCCCCTTGGCAGGATGGAGCTGCAGATCTCGTTCGGGACGATGCTGGAGCGCTTCCCGAACCTGGAGCTCGTGGAGGAGCCGACGTTCCGACCGAACTACATCATCCGAGGGCTCGATGGCCTCCGCGTCCATGCATGACGCCGAGCATCGGGGCCGGGTGGGATCGCCTGCGACGGAGAGAGGAGACGTGTGAGCGAGGACAGGTACGAGCGGGGGCGGGAGCGATTCCTCGAGGTGCACGATGAGAAGGCGCTCGCCGCGGTCGAAGGTCTCGGCGTCCTCGGCCGGGCCATCGTGGAGTTCGCGTACGGCGACGTCTACACGCGTCCGGGCCTCGCGCTCCGGGACCGCGAGATCGCCGCGGTCGCGGCGCTCGTGGCGACCGGGCGCTCCTCCCAGATCCCCCAGCACCTCCGCGCCTCCCTCAAGGCGGGTCTCACACCCGAGGAGTTGCGCGAGATCATCCTGCAGACGGCGACGATCGCAGGATTCCCGCCGGCGATGAACGCGATGTCCACGTTGAAGAGCGTCCTGAAGGAGGTGGGGACGAAGGAAGCTGGATCCGGAGAAGCGGCCGACGAGAAGCACGCAGGTGCGGAGTGAGCCGGGAAGATCAGTCCGGTCGGCTCGGGACCTCGGCTCGCACCGGGAGCCGCTCGTATTCCAGCACCCGGTTCCACGGGACATGGATCTTCGTCAGGTGCACGACGCCGCCCTCGATGTCGAGCGTCCGCTCCACGAGGAAGTCCGCCGTCCACGTGCCGGCGTCGAAGCGGTCCGCCCGCACCACGATCCGCTCGCCTTCGTCCGAACCGTCGTCGAGCCAGGCGCGGATCTCCGCACGGGTGAGGAAGGCGTCGTCGACGGCCTGGACGACCTCGCGCGTGTACCGGATCACCCGATGCCACGGGACGATCGTGGTCGTCCCGAGCGAGATCCCCCGTTCCATCGAGTCGAAGTGCTCGGTCGGGACGTCGAGCGCGCTGATACGGCCTCCCGGGTCGGCCAGGTGGACGCGGTAGACGTTCTGGTCGGGCGCGCTCATCGATGGAGAGCGTATCCCTGACCGGATGCCGACGCATCCGCCGAAGGGCTAGGTCGAACGGCTACTCCTCACGGGGCTCGTTCGTCGAGGCGGAAGACCGCGTTGGCGATGAAGTCCACGGTCCACAAGTCTCCGGCCGCCGGGATCGGCCCGAATCCGACGAGCTCCAACTCGTCCTCGACCTCGCCGGTCTCGACGTCGAGCCGGTACAGGGTGTTGTTCCCGGAGACCCAGTAGGAATCGCCGAGGACGATCCCGCCGAACAACGCGTCGTCCACCGGGACGCGATCTCGCACCCTCATCGTCCGGAGGTCGAACCGCAGCACGCTTTGCTCGAAAGAGCTGGAGACCCAGAGGATGTCGCCGTCCACCGCGAGCCCCTCCGGCTCGAAGGACTCCAGCTCGATCTCGTCGACGACGGTCTGGGTGCGGGGATCGATCCGCACGAGCGCTCCGGCCGCGGCGACCCACACCTGATCACGAGCGAACACGAGGCCTCCGAGCGGTCCGTCCACCTCCACCCGCCCGACGATCTCGCCCGACCCCGGATCGATCTCGACGACCTCCTCGCCCTGGCCGGCCACGCCCCAGATGCCCGATGGCGTCGACGTGAGGCCGAACACACCTCCCGGCACCCGGAGACGGTCGATCACCTCGCCACGCACGGGGTCGAATCGCACGATCGCGCCCGCGTTCGGCGTCTCGATCCACAGTGTGCCGTTCACGTCGAGCATGCCGCACGGGCCTCCCGGCATCCGCTGCGTCGAGACCACCTCGTTCGTCTCGGGATCGATCTCGGCGAGCTCATCCCCGTCGAAGGCGGTGACCCAGACCCGATCACCGGCCTCCGCGAGGAAGCAAGGGCTCCCGTCCACGGCGATCTCGGCGAGGATGCCGTCGTCGGCTTCGGCACTCGGTGTGGCCGTGATCGCGGGCGTCGGCGGCGAGGGGAAGTCACCGTAGACGTCTCCGGCGCATCCCGCGAGCGCGACGGACAGAACCGCTCCCGCCGGGACGGCAAGGAACCGCAAGGACCCTCGTCGTCCCGCTCGAACCACATCCACGTCACACTCATACGTCACCGAGGCTTGGAACGGCTCTTCCGGCTCCGAGGGCTATCCTCGGAGGGTGAGCCTCTACCGCATCGAGGAGCAGATCCCCGTGCTCAGGGCGCCCGTCTTGATCGTGGCCTTCGACGGCTGGATCGACGCGGCCGGAGCCGCGACCGCGTGTGCGAACCACGTGGCGGACGGCGGCCGGGTCGTCGCCTCCTTCGACGTCGATGCGCTGCACGACTATCGAGCGAGACGGCCGGTCCTGGATGTGGTGGACGGAGTGCTGGCGAGGATGCAGTGGCCCGAGATCATGATGCGGCACGTGGCCTTCGACTCCCGAGATCTCCTCGTCCTCGTGGGCCCGGAGCCCGACTACAAGTGGAAACAGCTCGGGGACGAGCTGCTCGAGCTGGCGTTGCGGCTCGGGGTCGTCGAGTGGATCAGCCTGGGTGCCATCCCGGCTGCCGTGCCGCACACACGCCCCGTTCCCGTGCTGGCGACCGCATCCACCGAGGCGTCGCTTCACGACGGTGAGCAGCAAGGCCCGGGCGGCATCCTCCGGGTGCCCGCGGCGGCACTCTCCGCGGTGGAGATGACGGTAGCGGCCGCGGGGATCCCCGCCGTCGGCTACTACGCCCAGGTCCCCCACTACATCGGGGCGGCCGCGTACGCGCCCGCCACGGTGGCCCTCCTCCAGCATGTGGAGCGGCGTCTCGGCGTCACGATCCCGGTGGGGGCGCTCGGTGAGGAGGCGCTCTCGCAACGGGAACGCCTGGACGCGGCGATCGCGGAGGACCCCGACACCAGGGAGTACCTCGCCCGATTGGAGGCGATCGCGAGCGAGGAGCGGATCGCCTCGGGCGACGACCTCGCCACGGAGATCGAGCGGTACCTCAAGGAACAGTCGTAGTGACCGGCCGTGGCCAGCGACGCCGGTCTCTGGACCTGCCCGCGGTGCGGCGCCCGGTTCGTGACGCGCAACCTGTGGCACGGTTGCGGCGACCACACGGTCGATGGGTTCTTCGAGGGGCGATCCCCGAGGGTTCGCGAGCTCTACGACGCGCTCGTGCGAGCGATCGGCGAGCTCGGGCCCTTCGAGCAGGTGCCGACGAAGACTCGGATCGCGTTCATGGTCCGGGTGCGGTTCGCGGCCGTGAACCGCGTCCGGCGCGACGGACTCGTGTGCCACGTCTGGCTGAAACGGCAGCTCGAGTCCCCCCGATCCACGAAGGTCGAGCTGCTCGGCCGCAACGACTGGATCCACCATTTCGTCCTCCGGTCCGAGGAGGATCTCGACGACGAGTTCAGCGGCTGGATGCGCGAGACCTACGAGGTGGGCGCCAGACGTACCTCAAGCATCAGCGGAGCCGGCTGGTCAGGCGATGGCGAGCGCGGTCACCAGCGCCACCGTCTCAGAGAGCTCGGCGGTGGCCCCGAGGGTGTCTCCCGTCATGCCGCCGAGATGTCGGCGCGACCAGCGTCTGATGAGTCCCGCCACGGCCGCGACGGCGATCACCATCGCGCCGAACGCGGGGCCGACGGCGACGACACCGATCGTCACCGCCAGGGCGGCCGAGGCGAGGCATCGACCGAGGCCGACCCCTCGAGTCCACGCGCCCGTTCCGTCCGCCCCACGGGCGTAGGTCGTGGTGCCGAGCAGGGCGACCGCGGCGGCGCGGCCGAGCGCGCCGGCCGCGATCGCGGCGAGGGGGAACCGCGGTCCGACGACGAGCGCACCCAGCACCGAGATCCGCAGCACGAGATCGAGCGCGAGCGCTCCGCCTCCGAACACCCCGAGCCGTGGGTCGTGCATCGCCGCCGAGGGATCCGCGCCCGAGAGCGACGCGCCCATGCCGTCCGCGGTATCGGCGAGGCCGTCGAGATGCAGAGCGCCCGTCAGGAGCGCCCCGGCCGCAACTCCGAGAACGGCCGCCGGGAACGGTGGGAGGACGAACGCGAATGCCCATGCGATCGCCCCGGTCGCCGCTCCCACCGCGGCTCCGACGGCCGGGAACAGCACCGTGCCGTCTCGCAGCCGTTCGCCGTCCGTGAGCTCCGCAGCACGGCCGGCCGGCACCGCGGTCAGGAACGTCACGGCAGCCACCGCGGATCGGAGCACGTCACGCACGACTCACGCCCGCCGCATCGAACGTCGCCATGTCGGTGAGGATGGCCACGGCGGCCTTGACGAGCGGCAGCGCGAGCGCCGCTCCCGACCCCTCCCCGAGCCTCAGCCCGAGGTCGAGGAGCGGGTCGAGGCCCAATCGCTCGAGGACCAGCCGATGACCCGGCTCCGGTGATCGCGTGGCCGCGATGAGCGATCCGGTCACGTCCGGAGCGAGACCTGCCGCGACGAGCGCAGCAGCGCCGGTGACGAAGCCGTCCAAGAGCACCGGGACCCGCCGCGAAGCCGCGCCGAGCATGACGCCCGTGAGGCACGCGATCTCGAACCCTCCGACCGAAGCGAGCACGTCCACCGGGCCGGACGGGCCTCGTCCCTCGCCGAGGTCGTTCGCACGGAGGGCGGCACGAACGACCTCCACCTTCCGCTCGACGCCCGGTCCGTCCAGTCCCGTCCCCGGACCGCACACGACCGACGGATCGGCGGGGAGGAGCGCCGCGCAGACAGCGCTCGCGGCCGTGGTGTTGGCGATCCCCATGTCACCGACCCCGACGACGCCGATCCCGTCGGCCGCGAGCTCCTCCGCCAGCGCGATCCCTCGTTCGATCAGCAGCTCGGCGACCGAGCGTGACATCGCGGGGCCGTGGGCGATGTTGCCGGAGCCGCGGGCCATGGCAACCGGCCGCACGCCTTCGACGCGAGGTGGGGCCACGACCCCGGCATCCACCACCACGAGCCTGGCTCCGGCTTCCCGAGCGAGCACCGACACGGCCGCACCGCCGTTCGCGAAGTTCGCCAGCATCTGCCCCGTGACCACCTGGGGGTACTGGCTCACCCCTTCGGCGGCCACGCCGTGATCCGCGGCGGCCACCACGATCGCGGGCAGCAGCGAAGCACCAGGCACCTCGCCCCGGATCGCCGCGAGACGGCACGCGAGCTCCTCGAGACGGCCGAGGCTGCCGGGCGGCTTGGTCTTGGCATCGAGGAGACGGCGGGCTCCGCTCGCCGCCTCGTCCCGCGGCCGAGGGATCCGCACGACGACGGCGTCGAGGGTGGCGGTCACGTCGGTGTCACCTCCTCCAAGGAGAGCGCCCGTCCCGCGACCATGAGAGAGGCGCGCTCGGCTTCGCTCACGAACGCGGCGTTCACCCGACCCAGCGTGTCCCGGTAGCGGCGGGCGAGCTCGTGCATCGGGACGATCCCGAGGCCCACCTCATTGGTGACGACCACGGACGACCCATCGCGCGTCGCGAGCGTCCTCGCGATCTCGCGAGCTTCCTCGACGATCTCATCGTCGCCCATCCCCGCCTCGATCAGGTTGGACACCCAGAGGGTCAGGCAGTCGAGCACGGCGAAGGTGCCGCCCTCCAGCCCGCGCACCGCCTCGTGCAGGGCACGGGGTGCCTCCACGGTCTGCCACGACGAGGGCCGCGCTGCTCGGTGCCGACGGATCCGCTCCGTCATCTCGTCGTCGCGAGCCTCTCCGGTGACGATCATCACGACGGGGCGCCCACTGGCCGACGCCAGCCTCGCCGCGAGATCCGACTTCCCGCTGCGTGCACCGCCGAGGAGCACGGAGAGGCCCATCAGAACTCGATCCCTCGCATCGCGGCCACACCCTGCTCGAACGGATGCTTGACGTTCGTCATCTCGGTCACGGTGTCGGCCACGGCGCGGAGCGAGGGCGGCGCGTCACGACCGGTGGCCACGACGTTCACGTGCGAGGGCCGGTCCCGGATCACCTCGACCACGTGGTTCGCATCGATCCACCCCCAGTTCATGGGGTAGGTGATCTCGTCGAGCACGACGAGTTGATGGTCGCCGGCGAGGATCACTTCTCTGGCGGCGCGCCATGCATCGCCCGCGATCGCCTCCGTGCGGTCGATGTCGTCGGAGTCCCACGTGAACCCGTCGCCGATCGACCACCAGTCGACGCCGAGCGTCCGGGCGGAGGTCTCTTCGCCGGTCCGCCATCGACCGTCCTTCACGAACTGCACCACGCAGACACGCCATCCCCGGGCAACGGCTCGCATCACGACGCCCATCGCCGCGGAGGTCTTCCCCTTGCCGTCGCCCGTATGGACGAGCACGCGCGACGGCACGCGTTCGCGAGCCCGAGGCGGCGGCACCTCCGGCGGTCGGTCCGTGCCCGTCACGCTTCGCCCTTCTCGGAGATCGGGACGACGGCCCACCCGATGTCCGCGTCCCCGATCACCCGGACGCTCGCCCCGAAGTGCTCGGCGATCACCGCCTCATTGAGCACATCGGTGCGGGTCCCCGTCGACACCAGTCGACCCTGCGAGAGGAGCGCGAAGCGGTCGGCGAAACGTCCCGCGAGCGTGAGGTCGTGCATCGTGGAGAGCACCGTCAGCCCGTGCGTGCGGCGGAGCCCGTCCACCAGCTCGAGGACGCGGATCTGATGACCGAGATCGAGCCCGGTCGTCGGTTCGTCGAGGAGGAGCAGTGGCGCCTCCTGGGCGAGCGCCCGAGCGAGCACGGCGCGCTGCAGCTCACCGCCGGACAGCGAGTCGAGGCGTCGCCCCGCCGCCCATCCGAGCTCGAGCTGCTCGAGCACGAGCGCGACCGCCACCAGATCCGCGCTCCGCTCCGTTCCCAGGACGCCGAGGTGGGGGGTCCTCCCCAACAGGACGTACTCCTCCACCCGTATCCCTTCGGGGATCACGGGCTTCTGCGGTACGAGGGCGACCAGGCGCGCCCGTTCGCGACGGGAGTAGGTACGCAGCTCGCGGCCCCAGAGATGGACGCGGCCCTCGAACGGGATCAGGCCGGCCACGGTATGCACGAGGGTGGTCTTCCCGGCTCCGTTCGGCCCGATCGCGCACACCCACGAGCCCGCCGGTACCTCGAACGCGACGTCGCGCAGGATCTCCTGTCCGCCGAGGCGAACGCCCACACCCCCTGCCTCCAAGGCCACCGCGTCCTCGTTCGGTCGGAGCTTCACGCCGACCGCCCCCCGGCCCGCCGGAGCGCGAGCACGAAGAAGGGAGCACCGACGAACGCCGTGATGACCCCGATCGGGATCTCCGCGGGAGCCACGGCGGTCCGGGCCAGGAGGTCGACGAGGATGAGGAACGAGGCCCCGAAGAGGACCGAGAGCGGCAACACCTGGCGATACGAGGTCCCGGCGACCAGCCGAATCGCGTGCGGGACGATGATCCCCACGAACCCGATCAACCCCGCAACTGACACGGCGGCCGCGGTCGCGAGCGATGCGGCCACCACCACCACGACCCGGAGCCGTCCCACGTTCAGACCCAGGCTCTCGGCCTCGAGGTCTCCCACTTCGATCACATCCAGGAGGCGGCGAACGAGCCAGAGGATCGAGACGGCCACCACGACGGACGGGAGCGCGATCCGCGCGTCGTCCCAACCGGTCGTGCCGAGGCGTCCGAGGATCCACGAATAGACCTGGCGCAGGGTCTCCGCGTTCTGTTGCTGGATGAACGTCTGCACCGCGGTGAGGAACGATGCCACCGCGATACCGCCGAGGATCAGGCTCGTCGACGATCGGCCGCCCAGGCTGGAACGCCCCAGACCGTACGCCATGCCGACGCCCGCCACCGCGCCGATGAACGCCGCCACGGGGACGGTGAGGGCGAACGCGGTCGCGGGACCGTAGACGACCGCGACCGTGGCCCCGAGCCCGGCGCCGGCAGCGGCGCCGAGGAGGTACGGATCGGCCAGCGGGTTGCGGAACACGGCCTGATAGGCCGCCCCCGATGCGGACAGCGATGCACCGACGAGCGCGGCCACGATCACGCGGGGGAGCCGCAGGTTCCCGAGGATCGCGGCCTGTTGCTCGGACATCCCGGGCGGCGGGGTGCCGAACGACGCCAGCCATCGGAGCGCATCGCTCGTCGGGATGTGCACCGGCCCCACGAGCAGCCCGGCCACGATCGAAAGCAGGAGCAGCGCGACTCCGAACGCGAGCCAGCGGGCGCGACGGCTCACGGCGCGTTCGCCTCCGGCACGCCTTCGACCGCAGCCGCGATCCGGCGCAGGAAGTCGACGACCCGCGGTCCCCACCGAGACGCGATGTCGTCGTCCAACGAGATCACCCCGTCGCGCTCCACCGCGTCGATCCGGCTCCAGCCGGGACGCTCCGCCACCGTGGCCGCGGATTGGCGGCAGCACTTCGTGTCGGCGAGGAAGATCAGGTCGGGGTTCGCTTGGATGATGTATTCGGCGGAGAGTTGCGGGTACCCGCCTCCCGCCCCCTTCGCCTCGTCCGCGATGTTCACCAATCCCGTGCGCGCGTACAGCTGGCCGATGAACGTCGAGGACGTGACGGAGTAGTAGGTGTCGTCGAGCTCGTGGTAGAAGCTCAGAGGTGGGTCGGTTGGCTCGATCGCGTCGACGATGGTGTCGATGTCCCCGCGCATCCCCTCCGCGAGTTCGGCCGCCTCCGACGGGTTGCCCGTCGCCATCCCGAGCTCGTCGATCTGCGCGAACACGTCGTCGAGGGAGGCTGCCGCATCTTGCTGCAGCGCCGGGATGCCGAGGCCTTCGAGCGACGCACCCAGGTCGCCCGGCTCCGTCGCATACACCACGAGGTCGGGCTCGTAGGAGGCGATCGCCTCCACGTTCGGCTCGAACCCCGAGAGGTCGGTGACCGGCGCGTCGGGCGGGTAGTTCGACTGGTCATCGACGGCCTCGACCTGATCGCCGGCGCCGATCGCGAACAGCATCTCGGTGGCCGTCGGGGAGAGGGAGACGATGCGCTCCGGACGGTCCTCGAGTGTCACGTCCCCATTGGCCGCCGCGATCGTGACCGGGAACGCGGCCTCGGTCGAAGGCGTCTCCGGCGACGCCTGAGGGGTCGTGGACTCCCCGCACGAGCCGAGCAGGAGGAGCAGGACGGCGGCGATCCCGCCGATGCGACGGTGGATCATGGCGCGTCTCCCTTCACGCGAAGGCGACGGTCCTCTCGCGCTCGGGCAGGTCTCCTGACTCCCGGATCCTCGCTCCCCCGACCCTTCCCGGGTCCCCGAAGGGCCCAGTGGTTCGTGTCGGGTTCGCTCCCCGGTCACAGTGGCGCGACCGTGCCGGATTCCCACCGGCTTCCCTCTTCCGGCTCGAACGGGATACGCCCGCCGAGCCGTCCGGCCGCCGAAGCGGCCACTCGGGCACGTGAACCTTTGTGCGGCGAAGTCTAGCGCCGCCGAACACGCCCGGCGCCGATACGGGACGAGGCGACACACGCCTGGGATGCTCTCCCGCATGCCGGCACCGACCAAGCGCACGCAGGTCCACCGTCATCCCGAGCGGGGTGACTACGACCGCGGCACGATCGACGCGATCCTCGACGAAGCGTTGATCTGCCACGTCGCCTTCAGCGACGGCGACGGCGCCCCTCGGTGTCTCCCTACGATCCACGCCCGGGTCGACGACACCATCTACCTGCACGGTTCCACCGCCGCGCGCGCATGGAAGGCGCTCCGCGCCGGTGCCGAGGTGTGCATCGTGGCCACGATCGTCGACGGCCTGGTGATGGCGAGGAGCGCCTTCAACCATTCGATGAACTACCGGTCGGTCGTGGTTTTCGGGACGGCGCGGGAGGTCATCGACGAGGACGAGCTCCATACGGCCGCGGCTGCGATCACCTCGCATGTCGCCCCCGGCCGCGAAGATGAGGCCCGGATGCCCACCGCCGCCGAGTACCGACAGACGCTCCTCCTCGCGGTCCCGATCGAGGAAGCATCGGCCAAGGTGCGCACCGGCCCGCCGAAGGACGACGAGGAGGACATGGAGCTCCCGATCTGGGCCGGCGTGCTCCCGCTCCACACGCGACCCGGCGAGCCGGAACCCGATCCCCAGCTCAGCGGGGACCTGGTCGTTCCTCCCTCCATCTCCGGGTACCACCGACCCGGCGGGCAGTGAGCTCACCCCTCGAGCGGGGTCCACGGCTCCGAGACAGCTTCCGAGCGATGCCGCGCACCGCGTGGATCCTGTTCGCGGGCACGTTCGTGCTGCGGCTCGGGAGCTTCGTCTTCCCGTTCCTCGCGTTGTACCTGACGAAGAACGGACTCTCGGTAACCGAGGCAGGCCTGGCGATCACGGGCTACGGGATCGGGGCGATGCTCGCGCAGTTCACCGGCGGCTTGCTCACGGACCGGATCGGCCGCCGGAACGCGATCGCGATCTCGATGATCACCTCGGCGGCGCTGGTCCTGCTCCTCCTCGAGGCACGATCGCTTCCCACGGTGCTCGCGATCGTCGTCGTCTATTCGTTCTTCGCGGAGCTCCACCGTCCCGCCTCGGGTGCCCTGATCGCCGACCTCATCCCTCCGGAGCACCGCGTCGCCGCGTACGCGTTCAACCGGCTGTTGTTCAACCTCTCATTCGCGATCGGCCTCGCGGTCGGGGGGCTCCTGGCCGAGGATCACTTCCCCGAGCTGTTCATCGCCGACGCCGCCACCTCGGTGGTCTTCGGCCTGATCTCGCTGATCGCGCTCCCCCACGGCACCCGCACCACCAGAGCGCAGGATCGGGAGATCGGCGGCGCACGGGCTGCGATCCTCGCCGACAAGGGCTTCCTGCTGGTCCTCGCGGCCATCCTCGCGGGAGGGCTCGTCTATGCGCAGGGGTACTCGACCTTCCCGCTGTGGGTCCGCGACCTGGGCTTCCCCGAGCGGGTCTACGGCTTCCTGCAGGGCGGGAACGGCTTCCTCGTCGCGATCTTCGAGCTCGGCGTCACCGCGATCGCGATGCGGTACCCACGGATCCGGATGATCGCTCTCGGCGTCCTCCTCACGGGCCTCGGGTTCGGAGCGTTCGGCATCCTCTTGACGGGGATCGGGATGGCTGGCGCGGTCTTCGTGTGGACCTTCGGCGAGATGTTCGGGTCTCCGAGCACCGCGGCGTTCATCGCCGACCGAGCGCCGGCGCATCTCCGAGGGCGGTATCAGAGCAGCCTGGGGCTCACGTACTCGTTGGCGTTCACGATCGGGCCGATCGGGGGAACAGCCATCTACGAGTGGTGGCCAAGGGGCCTCTGGATCGCCTGCGCGGCACTCGGTGTGGCCGGAGCCGCCCTGGCGATCGCGGGTGAGCGGTATCCCGCACCCACGCTGGTCGAGCCGCCCCCCGGTTGACGCCAGGCGGCTCCTGGGCTATATATCGCGTCGATATACCGCGCCGATATATCGAGGCGCTACGTGAAGGACGCTCGAACGATGCTCGAACTCGCGGTCCTGGGTCTGCTCAAGGAGCGGCCCATGCACGGCTACCAGCTCTCCCGAGAGTTGGGCGATTCGCTCGGGGGCCTGTGGAGGGTCTCCTACGGTTCCCTCTACCCGACCCTTCGCCGTCTGGAACGCGACGCCGCGATCGAGTCCGAGGCGGGCGACGTGCGAGGCGCTCGGCGGAAGAAGGTCTATCGGATCACTTCGAAGGGGGAGCAGATCTTCCTCGAACTCCTGCAGGAGTCGCCACAGGACACGCAGACGGAAGACGCTCGATTCCGGATGCGGCTGGCATTCTTCCGCTACCTCCCCCCGGAGACGCGTATCCGATTGCTGGAACGACGTCGTCAAGCGCTCAAGGAGCGCCTCTCCACGATCGCCGAGTCGGTCCGAACCGGCCGGGGCGGCACCGACGACTACGGGCGCGCGCTGATCGAGCACAATCGCGCGATCACCGAGTCCGACATCACGTGGCTCGAGCAGTTGATCGCGGCCGAGCGCGCCAAGAACACCCCCACGGGGGGGCTGAAGCGCCGCCGCGCGGCTCTGCGTGGAAAAGCCAGCTCAAGCAGCGAAGCGATAGCCCATGGAAGAACGGGCTCAAGCAGCGAAGCGATAGCCCATGGAAAGGAGCGCATCTCGTGAGCACCGTTCGGATCGCGATCGTCGGCGTCGGCAACTGCGCCTCATCGCTCGTTCAGGGCCTCGAGTACTACAAGGACGCCGACCCCTCGGAGAAGGTCCCGGGGCTGATGCACGTCGAGCTGGGCGGGTACCACGTCGGCGATGTCGAGGTCGTCGCGGCGTTCGACGTCGACGCCAAGAAGGTCGGCAAGGACGTCGCCGAGGCGATCTTCATCGAGCCGAACAACACGATCCGGTTCGCCGAGGACGTCCCGCCGACCGGGGTCACCGTGAACCGTGGGCGGACGCTCGACGGTCTCGGCGCCTTCTACCGCGAGGTGATCGAGGAGTCCGACGAGCCCGAGGCCGACGTCGTCCGGATCCTGCGGGACGCGGAGGCCGACGTCCTGGTCTCCTACCTGCCCGTCGGCTCCGAGGAGGCCGCGAGGTTCTACGCGCGATGTGCGATCGATGCCGGCGTCGGCTTCGTGAACTGCCTCCCGGCGTTCATCGCCTCGGACCCGGTCTGGGCGCGCAGGTTCGGAGAAGCCGGCGTGCCGATCGTGGGCGACGACATCAAGTCGCAGGTCGGTGCCACGATCACCCACCGGATGCTCGCGAAACTGTTCGAGGATCGTGGCGCCGAGCTCGACCGGACGTACCAGCTCAACTTCGGCGGCAACATGGACTTCATGAACATGCTCGAGCGCTCCCGGCTGACCTCGAAGAAGATCTCGAAGACGCAGTCGGTCCAATCGCAGCTCGACGTGCCGCTCGACAAGGACTCGATCCACATCGGACCCTCGGACCACGTCCCGTGGCTGGAGGACCGCAAGTGGGCGATGATCCGCCTCGAGGGCCGCAACTTCGGCGACGTCCCGATCTCGGTCGAGATGAAGCTCGAGGTGTGGGACTCGCCCAACTCCGCCGGTGTCGTGATCGACGCCGTCCGTTGCGCGAAGCTCGCGAAGGACCGAGGGATCGGCGGGCCGCTGATCGGACCGAGCGCCTACTTCATGAAGTCGCCGCCGGTGCAGTTCTCGGACCCGGCGGCGCACGACATGGTGGAGAGCTTCATCCTGGGCAACGGTCACGCCGAGGACCAGGACTGGACCCGGTTCTTCGACGTCCAGTCCGCCGAGGCCTGACCGCGCCGGAGTTCGCTCTCGCGCCTCGGATAGCCTGACGGCTCGGTGAACACCGGGCCGGGCACGCTGGAACGGATCCGCGGGGCTCTCGCGAGCCCCGATTTCCGCAAGCTGTTCGCGATCCGGCTCGTCAGCCAGTCCTCCGACGGGCTCTTCCAGTCCGCGCTGGTCGCCTCGGTGGTGTTCCTCTCCCCTGAGCAGCAGGACACCGCCACCGGGTTCCTCAAGGCGACGCTGGTCATCGCACTCCCCTATTCGATCCTCGGGCCGTTCGTGGGTGTCTTCATCGACCGGTGGCGACGCCGACGGATCCTTCTGATCGCCCCCTGGGTGAAGGCGGCCGTCGTCGGACTCGTGCTCTTCGATCCGGTCGACCAAGCGATCCCGTTCTTCGCGGGCGCGCTCCTCATCATGTCGGTGAACCGGTTCTTCCTGTCGACCGCCGCCGCCATCGTCCCGCGGCTCGTCCCGCACGAGGACCTCCTCGTCGCGAACTCCCTGGCAACGGTCGGTGGCACCGTGGCGTTGCTCGCCGGGGTGTTCGTGGGGGGTCGCGTCATCGACGTCGTCGACGTCACGGCCCCGGTGGTCGTCGCGGCCGGCATCGGCTGGCTCGCTGCCTCGTGGATCGCGTCGCGCATCGCGAGCTCTCTCAAGCCCCACACGAAGCCGGAGGATCCCGAGCTCCTCCGGCACCAGCTGCGGCGCGTCGGCGTGGAGTTCACGGATGGAGCGCGCCGCCTCCTCCGGAGCCCGCGTGCGATCGGCCCGATCGCGTCCATCACCCTCGATCAGATCGGACAGGGGATCGTCCTCACGCTGTCCCTCGTGGTGTTCCGACACACGTTCGGTGAAGGGGTCGCCTCGTTCTCGAACCTGATCGGGGCCGGCGGCATCGGCGTCCTGGTCGGCATCCTGACGGTGGGCAAGCTCGAGGAACGGTTCTCGAAGCCGAGGATCGTGGCCGGAGCGTTCGTGGTCGGCGGCGTCGTCCTGTTCGCCGTGTCGTTCCTCCTCCAGGACTGGACCATCCTGCTCGCGAGCTTCGCCACTGGACTCACGTTCGCGTGGAAGAAGATCTCCGTGGACACGATGGTGCAGGAGGCGGTTCCCGACGGGTACCGCGGACGCGTGTTCAGCGTCTACGACGTCGTCTACAACCTCGCGAGGGTCATCGCGGCGGCGCTCGCGATCCCGATGATCCCTCGGCTGGGCGTCGAAGGATCCATCGCGATCGTGGGCATCGTGTTCCTCCTGTGGCCCCCGGTGATCGGCCGCTGGTACGGGCGGGAGCCGGAGCTCGAGATCCGCTTCGTCGCCGGCGCGCGCGCCGACGAGACGCCACGCGCGATCGCCTGGGGCGGAGTGGAGGAGCCCGTGGAGCTCGTTCGGACCTGGCGGGAAGAGCGGGACGGGCAGCGGCGGCTCGCCTTCCGTCTCGCCCTCCCGGACGGCACGCAGCTCGACGTCAGCCGTCCCGAGCCGGACGGGCCCTGGCGGCTCGATCGCGAGGACGACCGGCTACCCTCCGACTCGGGCGAGACCCGTATCGTGTCCGGGGAACCCGCGGAGCCACCATGAACGAGCGGAGCAGACGGAACGCCCTGATCGTCGGCGCGATCGTCCTCGCACTGCTCTCGATCGGTTCGGGGGCGCTGATCGCGCTCTCCGACGACGACGATCGCGTGAGCACGCCGGCCACGACCTCGAGCCTCACGCCTTCGGCCGAGCCGAGCGAAGAGCCCAGCGTCCCCCCGGACCCGACCATGCCCGCGTCGCCGGAGCCGCCCGGGGGTGAGTCGCCCGTCCTCGAGGACGGCCACCACTTCGTGTACATCGCCGGCGCTTCCCGACTGGAGGACGGCACCTCGGAGGTGGAGTTCGACCTGGCGTACTTCTACGTGGGAGACACCGCGGAGCGGGAAGCCGCCGAACGCGGCGACGAGGTCCTGAACGGCTACTACATCGTGAACGAGAACGACCGGCTCCGGACCTTGCCGCTCGCCGACGACGTGGAGGTCGCGTACATCCCCGTCGATGCGTGCTGCGCCCTGCAGCCCGGGAATATCGACGCATGGCTCGAAGCGGTCGTCGAGACGAACCCGACCGACTACGGCGGCACCGACGTGCCCTGGTGGTTCACGGTCGAGGGCGGGGAGATCAGCCGGATCGAGCAGCAGTATCTGCCGTAGGAATCTCCGTTGCGGACGCCGTCGCCGCCCTCCGTGCCCTCAGGGCGAACAGCCCGGCCCCTACGGCGACCGCGCCGCTGGCGACGAGGGTGATGGGCGCGTCCCACGTCTCGGCGACCCAACCGGTGATCGGCCCGCCGATCGCGGTGCTGCCGAGGAAGATCGTCGTGTACAGCGCCATCACCCTCCCCCGCATATCCGCCCGAGTGAACCGCTGCAGCGTTGAGTTCGCCGTGATCGCGAACAGCATCGATGCATAGCCCACCGGCACCATCGCGATCGCTGCCACCATGAACGTCGGAGCCAGCCCTGCCACGCCGAGGAGGACGCCGAATGCGACCGAGAACCCGGCCAATCGCCCGAGCGTTGGTTCCGTCTGACGGTTCGCCATCGCGATCGCACCGAGGAACGCCCCCAGCCCGAGTGCGGCATAGAACCAGCCGATCTCCATCGGCCCGCCCTGGTACGTCCTGTACGCGTGCAGCGGGATCACCACGCTGAAGTTGAACGTGAAGAGGTACACGAGGAGCATCACGACCAGCGGCACGCGGAGCGCTTGGGAGCTCCAGACGTAACGGAGGCCTGCCCGGACGAGGCCCGGCTCGCGCTCAGCCTTCCGCTGCGCGTGGAGCTCATGGGTCCGCATCGCCAGCAACGCCACGATCACCCCGACGTACGACACGGCATCCAAGAAGAACGGAGACCAGAGACCGAACGTGTGGATCAGCAGTCCGGCGAGCGCTCCTCCGAGCACACGGGTGCCAGTGAAGACGGCGCTGTTCAGGCTGATGGCGTTCGTGATGTGCTGCTCCCCGACAAGCTCGACGTAGAACGACTGCCGGGTCGGCGGCTCGATCGCGAGGATCAATCCCGTCAGGAACGCGATCACGAACACCATCCAGATCTCGACGATGTCCGTCGCGACCAGCGCGAACTGCACCGCGGCCAGCAGGGCATAGCCGGCGTTCGACCAGACGAGGATGCGACGTTTGTCGAACCGGTCAGCGAGCGAGCCGGCATAGACCCCGAAGAGGAGAACCGGCAGGAACAGGAGCGCCGCCTCGATCCCCAGCGCGACCCCGCTGTCCGTGAGCTCGAGTACGAGCACGGCTCCCGCGGTCCAGTTCACCCACGTGCCGGTGACCGAGATCAGCTGTCCGACGAAGAACAGTCGGAAGTTCCTCGAGATGTGCATCGAGGCGAACGTCTTCCGCATCTCGTCGGCCAACCGGGACATGCATCCAGACTACGAGGCGCGAGAACGACCGCTGCTACCGGCGGTCGGCGGGATCTTCCTGCTCGCCTAGATGAAGAGGCTGACTGCGGCGTCGCGCATCTCGGCGATCGCCGTGGCGGCCCCGATGGGCTCCTCGAGCCCGTCCAGGAGGTCCTCCCGCTTGAGCCCCAGCAGATCCATCGTCATCTGGCACGGGATCAGACGGACCCCAAGGTCCTGCGCGGTCTGGATCAACTCCTCGGGCTTCGCGACCTGGTGATCGTTCGCGAGCTTCTTGAACATCGCGGGGCCGGCGCCTGCGAACTGATAGCGGCTGAGCTTCGCCTTCTGCGCGGAGCCCGGGTTCATCATCGACATCATCTTCTGCATCCAGTTCGAGCCCGTGATGCGGACGTCCGGCTTCACGATCGCGAAGAGCCCCCAGAACGTGAAGAAGACCGAGGACTCCATCCCGGAGGCCGCCGCGGTGGTCGCGAGGATCGTCGTCGGCCAGATGCGGTCGAGGTCGCCTCCCCACGCGATGATCGTGAGCTTGTTCTTCTTCTCGATCCGCTTGCCGTCGGCCTCCTCGAGCACCTCGACCCGCCGCAGCAGGTCGGCCAGCTGGAGCTCCGAGGTGAGGTCCGTCTCGGTCGTCGCCAACGCGCTCACCGCTTCCTGATGACGTAGCGGTAGACGCCGTCGGACTCGTGGGTCTCCAACAGCTCGTTCCCGCTGAGCTCCGCCCAGCTCGGAACGTCGCTCTTGGAGCCCGGATCGGTCGCGAGCAGCTCGAACAGGGAGCCGCTGCTCGCGTCTCTGATGGCCTTGGCCAGCGACACGAGCGGCCCCGGGCAGGATTGCCCTTTCGCATCGATGGTGGCGGTGATGGTGTCCACGGCGGGACCTCCTGGGATCTCTGAGGGCGGGCGGTGCAGGCTGGTGCGGAAGGCTGGGTCCGTCCCGGTCAGGCGGGACAGCAGATGCGGTCGGGGATCATCGCCCCCACGGTGCCGGCTTCACGTGTACGCACCATTCGCAGGTGCAACACCTTAGTCGACCGATCTCATCCCGGCAAGGTCGAGGGGCCGCCACCCACCGCGCATCCTCCTTGCATCCCAACGCGCATCACGGACCGATCGGCTCCATGACCTGGATACACCCGCCGTCGACGCCGAGCTGGCGAAGTCCTTCGCGATCGCCCGGACCGAAGTCGACGACCCCGCCTCCCGAGGGATGCATCAGCTCGCCGGCCGCCCTCACGTGCCCCAGCCCCAGCAGGTGGCCCAACTCGTGGAGGATCACAGGTCCCTGCTGGCCGGGCGCGATGAACCCCGGTGGGTTGGGATCGTCGGCGTTGATAGCCACCCATCCGCTCACGTAGACGTCGTCGAGGCGGGTCGGGGGGATAACCGGGACGGCGACACCGGCGGCGATGCGATCCCCACGCTCGAACGGGATGTCCGTGTCGTCGGGATCCGTCCACGCGATGAGGACCGGCACCCATCGATCCCCGTATCGATCGAGCTGGTACACGTCGCGGGTGATCGACGCTTCCTCGTCGGTGGTCCCCTCGTAGACGAAGGAGATCCCGGTGGCGACCGTCATCCGGCGCACGGCCTCGTGGACGTCCTCGATCGATCCCGGCGGCGCGAGCTCGGCGTTGACGACGTAGTGGATCGGCTCGCAGGGGTCCCACCGGGTCGGCGTCCCCTGATCGGTCCGATCGAGGAACAGGAAGCCCGGTCCCCGGGGCTCCTCCGTGCCCTCGAACAGAGGTGCGACCGCGACCGCTCCCACGCTGAGAGCGAGGAGCGCGCAGACGACCGTCACCGAGAGCGGGAAACGGCGGCGTCGCGGGACCCCGATCGCCGCCGGCGCGAGGTCGGGCCTGAGCGGAACCGGCGGCGGGGGAAGCTGCTCCATCTCTCGATCCTAGGTCGACTGTGTGTGAAGGGCATCGGCGTGTCCTGATTCCGACTACAGGGACCCCTGGGTAGGGTGTCCCGATGATGCGCCGCGGCTTCCTCTCGGTGATCTGCCTCGGCATGCTGGTCGCGGTGACGGGGCCGGCGCCGAGCGCCCTCGCCGCCGGGTCCCTCACCGTCGACACGTTCGTGGACACCTTCGACGGGAGCTGCGCGGATGCGGACTGCTCGCTCCGCGACGCCGTCGCGTCCGTGGACCCGGGTGGAACCGTGCGGGTGCCACCGGGCTTCTACGCGCTCGATCGTTCCGGGACCGGTCCGGACGCCGGCGACGTCGATCTCAGCCGACCGGTCACGATCGTGGGCACCGGCGAGACCGGAAGCTTCGTCGATGCGTCCGCGCTCGGGGATCGGGTCTTCGATGTGTCATCGGATGTCTTGCTTCGCCATCTCGCATTGCTCGGCGGGAGCCGGGTCGGCCGAGGTGGGGTCGTCCGGGCCACGGCGGGCGCACTCGTGGTGAGCCGCTCCACGGTCGCCGGCGGCCGAGCGGACAACGGAGGAGCCGTCGCGGTGGGGAACGCCGCCACGGCATCGATCGACCGCTCGTGGATCTCCGACAACAGAGCGACGGTTCGCGGTGGCGGGCTCTTCCTCCTCGGCACGGCGGTCGTCTCGCGATCGACGATCTCGGGGAACCGCGCTGCGGGGGGAGGCGGCGCCTTCGTCGGTCCGGGCGATTCCCTCACGATCGGGAACGCCACCGTCTCGAGGAACGTGGCCGTCCGCGGTGGAGGCGTTCGGGCGTTCGGCGAGATCGAGCTCTTCTTCGCGTCGATCGTGGCGAACCGGGCCGGTGCGGGTGGCGGCGTCCTCATCTCGCGGGGATCAGAGAGCTCGACGGCGAACAGCGTGTTCGCCCGCAACGAAGCCTCCGACCGCGGAGCGCTCTGCGTCCGGCCTCTCACCTCGGATGGAGGCAATGTCGCCGATGTCAGGGGCTGCGGTTTCAGGGCGGCGGTTGACGTCACGGGTGTGAACACGCGCGTCGGGATCCTCCGACAGAACGGTGGCTCCACGCCGACCCATGCTCTGAAGGCCGACAGTCCCGCCCGGGGCCGGGGCAGCGGATGCCACGCCACCGACCAACGCGGCGCGCCTCGATCCGCGTGCGACAGCGGCGCGTACGAGCTCGTGTTGTGCCGTGGCCGGCCGGTCACGATCGTGGGGACACCCGGATCGGACGAGTTCTCCGGCGGTCTCGGACGGGACGTCTTCCTCGGACGCGGCGGCGACGACGAGTTCCAGGGTTCCCTCAACGTCGATCGCGCGTGCGGAGGGAAGGGCGACGACCACCTGATCGGCGGTCCCGGCGACGACCAGCTCGCCGGCGCGGCGGGTCGCGACCTGCTCCTCGGCGAGGGCGGTGGCGACCTCCTCCTCGGGGGCCCCGGGGTCGACGTGTGCCGCGGCGGCGGCGGACACGACATCACGCGCCGCTGCGAAACCACGTCGTGACGTCGCCCTACCGGATCCGGCGCCGGCGGTCCTTCGGCCAGTAGACCAGCACGACCTTCGCCTTCACCTGCTCCCGCCTGACCGGCCCGAAGTGGCGGCTGTCGGTGGAGGCGTCCTGGCGATCGCCCTCCACCCAGATCTCGTCGTCGGTCAGGGTCCGATCACCCACGCGCTCGCCCGGCATGCCCGTGATCCGTTTCACCATCTCGTAGCCGGGGCGCCCGGGATGCTCGACGACCACGATGTCCCCGCGCCGGAACCGACGGCGCGTCACCGCCAACGCCCAGTCGCCGGGCATCAACGTCGGCACCATGCTGGCTCCCTGGACCTCGATCCGCGAGGGCTTCCACCGGAACAGCGCCACGCCGATCGCCGCCACCGTCGCCACGGCGCTCAGCGCCGCAAGCGGTCTCGGGGCCCGATGGTAGGGTGGCTGCTCACCCCACGTCGGAGGAGGCGGATCCATGTTCGAAGCATTCCTCAAACCGCGGCGGACCGTCCACGCCCACTGCGACCTTCCGTGCGGCATCTACGATCCGGCGCAGGCGCGTATCGAGGCGGAGTCCGTGAAGGCCTGCCAGGAGAAATACCAGGGCTCCGACGACGCGATCTTCAAGGACCGTGCCATCTCCATCAAGGAGCAGCGCGCGAACCTCGTCAAGGAGCACCTGTGGGTGCTGTGGACCGACTACTTCAAGCCGGAGCACCTCGAAACCTACCCGCAGCTGCACGAGCTCTTCTGGAACGCCACCAAGGAGGCCGGCAACGCCAAGCGGTCGGAGGATCCGGCGCAAGGCCAGAAGCTGCTGGACGCGATCGACGAGCTGTCGAAGGTGTTCTGGGAGACCAAGTCGGCGTAGCTCCGAGCAGTTCCCCTACGGTGCGTGAGGGCCGGGCCGCTCCGCGGCCCGGCCCTCACCGTTCCCACCCCACGTATACGAGAAGAGGCCGACGGGCGGGGCCGTCGGAGCATCCGCCCGCCGGCGACGCGCACCCGAAGGTGCACGCTCAGGTCCTCCGATCCTCACCCCCCTCACGGGGTGAAAGAGAACCGGCGGCGCCGAGGCGGGTCTGGCGGCACCCCGGCGCCGGCCGGTCTCGTGCGCAAGCATCGGTCAGGAGCCCCACAGCGCATAGTGGTCGAAGGTCGAAAGTTGCCCGACTTCCGGCTGATACGTTGGCCGACCAATGCGGGACATCGGTCTGGTCGGCGTGCCCTTCTCCGGGAAGTCCACCCTCTTCACCGCGCTGACCCGTGCCGGATCGCACGGAGGGCAGGCCAACGTCGCTGTCGTCCCCGTCCCCGACCCCCGTCTCGGTGTCCTGACGGAGATGGAACGGTCGAAGAAGACCGTGCCCGCGCAGGTTCGCTTCGTCGACGTCCCGGGTGGGACGTCGAGCGCGCAGGGGCTGGCGAAGCTCCGCGAGTCCGACGCGCTCGCGGTGGTCGTGCGGTGCTTCGGCGCCGACCGGGAGCCCGCTCGCGAGCTCGCCGACGTCCGGAGCGAGCTGCTGCTGGCCGACCTCGCGGTGGTGGAGAGCGCCCTCGAGAAGGGCCGGAAGCGGGCGAAGGGTCGGCCCGGACCGGACGTGCACGCGCTCGAGCGCGCGAAGGACGCGCTCGACGCGGAACGACCGCTCCGCGACGCCGGTCTCGACGACCAGGAGCTCGCCCACCTGAGAGGGATCGCGGCCCTCACGCTGAAACCGGAGGTCGTGATCGCGAACCTCGAGGAGGGCGACGAGCTCCCGGCCGCGCTCGGCGGCGCGGTCGGCGTCTACGCCTCGATCGAGGCCGAGACCACCGAGATGGAGCCGGAGGAAGCCCGGGCGTTGCTCGAGGAGTTCGGTGTCAGCGAGCCCGGGCTCGAGCGGGTGATCGCCGCCGGGTACGGGGCACTGGACCTGATCACGTTCCTGACCACGGGCGACGACGAGACCCGCGCGTGGGAGGTGCGGCGGGGCGCGAAGGCGCCGGAGGCCGCCGGGGCCATCCACACCGACCTCGAGCGTGGCTTCATCCGCGCGGAGGTGATCTCCTACGACGAGCTCGTCGCGATCGGCTCGATGGACGCCGCGAAGTCGTCCGGCAAGCTCCGCGTCGAGGGGAAGGACTACGTCGTGCGGGAGGGCGACATCCTGCACGTCCGCTTCGCCGTCTGACGGCTACACCCCACCGATCCCCGATCCTCGACACGCCGTTCCCCGGAGGGATCCGAACTCCACCGCCGCGATGACCGAGCCGCCTCGGACCACCTGCCACGTACCGTCCCACTCGGTGGAGCCACCCGGCTCCCTGGTCATCTGCTCGATCAGGTCGGCCTGCTGGAAGCCCTCCACGTTCCCCCGGATGTAGGCGGAGCCACCGGGGAGGATCCGCGGTCCGTCCGGGGTCGCGAAGGCGATGCGGTCCTCCTCCGGGCAGCCGAGTTCGATGTGTCGATCGCTCGCCGAGCCGACGACCTCGAACGCCGCCGTGAAGTCACCCTCGCCGCCCCCCGGCCAACGCACGCTCGCTCCGAAGCCATCGAGTCCTCCGTAGAACGGTGTCGTCGTGCGCGTCACGAACACCTCGCTCGCCGTCGGCGCCTCAACGGTGATCGGGATCCCGGGCGGCACGCGGAACAGCGGACCTGGCAAGCAGTGGAGACTGACGAACCGCCCGGCGGCCTCGTCGATCCTCGTCCCGTCCGGGAGCGTCCATGCGAAGGCCTCGGTGCAGCCGCGCTTCGTCTCACCGCCATACGTCATCGTGATGATCGGCACCTCCGTGGAGCGCTCCCCGAGGCCATAGATCCACACGACGATGCCCGGCTCCTCCATGGTTGGCTCCGTGTCTTGCACGGTGAGCAGCAGCCAGAAGCTCGCCTCGGATCCGTCTTCCCATGTGACCTCGTAGGCGAGCGTGATGATCGTTCCGGGCTCCAGCGGCGGCACCGTCTCGCCCGTCCCAGGGTGACGGTTCCCGGTCACTCCGACCGACACGTTCAGCGTCGCGAAGTCCCCGCTGACCTCGATCGGCGTCCCGACCGGTGCCTGGAACACGGCGTCCTGGCCGCAGTCGAACACGATGTCGTCCGTCGTCCCGTCCGGGTTGACCAGATGGAAGCCGTCCGGGCACATCCACTGCTCCTGGGAGCCGAAGCGCGTGATCGCCTCGGGGTCACCCGTCCTCTCGGGCGACCGACGGATGTCGACCACCACCGAGCCGGAGGAACCAAGCGTCGGTGACGGCTCGCTTTCGCTCCCGGGCTCACCGGGGTTCCGATCGAGCTGCCAGAGCGCCGCGATCCCCGCCACGGCGACCGCGCCGGCCACGATGCCAGCCAGGAGCGCGGTCCCACGAGGCTTCCGATCCGACGACGGTCCCCGGCCCACCCGATCCCGGACCGCGGGCTCGTTCGGCTCGACCCCTCCGAGCTTCCGAAGCTCTCGTTCCCAGCGTTCAGGCATCGTCGACCTCCTCGGTCCCGAGCAACTCCCGCAGCCGTTTCCTCCCTCGATGGAGACGGACGCGGACCGTCGGTTGCGCCGTGCCCATCCGATGCGCAACCTCCGAGATGTCGAGGTCGAGAACGTGCCGGAGGACGATCGCTGCCCGCTGGTTCGGCGAGAGCCTCCGGAGCGCTTCGATCAATCCATCCAGCTCCGGCGGTGGGATCGCTGCCTCGGTGGACGCCGGTCCTCGACGCCGCTCGGGGCGGAGTTCCTCATTAGCCAGTCGGAAGGCCGTGCGGTAGATCCATGCGATCGGATCCCGGATCGTGTTCGACCTCACGAGGGCCCGTGCGAACGCCTCCGCCATGGCTTCCTCCGCGATGTCTCGTCGTCCACCCGTATAGGCGTAGAGCGTGCGGAACACCCCCGAACCGGCTTCCCGGAACAGCGCGTCGAAGTCGTGCGCCTCGGTGGTGCGCTCGTCCGCCAGCGGGACCTCCGCGATCGCCTGCACGTCGGACGATAGAAGGGCCGGAGGGCCCCCGGCGTTTACCTCGTGCCGTTCGGCCCGAGCAGGAATCGTGCCGGGGTCGGCCCCTTCCCCTTCAGGTTCACGATGTGCACCTCGGAGAACCGGAACCGGTCGTTCAATCGATCGTGCACGGCCTCGGAGACCTGGATCTCGCTCGGGATCCCGTTCGACTCCATCCGCGCGGCCGTGTTCACGGTGTCACCCCACAGGTCGTAGGCGAACTTCCTGGTGCCGATCACCCCGGCGACGGCAGGCCCTGTGGCCATCCCGATCCGCACGGTCATCGCGTCGCCGCTCGGCCAGCGGAGCTGGCGAACCTCCTCGCGCATCGCGAGGGCCATCTGCGCCGCCACTTCGACGTCGTCCGCCCGCGGCTCGGGGACACCGGCGACCGCCATGTAGGCGTCCCCGATCGTCTTGATCTTCTCGAGTCCGAACCGTTCGGCCAGCGCATCGAAGCGCGAGAACACCTCGTCCAGTACCTCGACGATCTCCGGCGGCTGCGACCGGCCTGACTGCTGCGTGAAGTCGACGAGGTCGGCGAACACGACGGTCACCTCGTCGAACGCCTGCGCGATGTGACCGTGCTCGGTCGCGGGGTCGCGCTGCTTGAGGAGGTCGGCGACATGCTCCGGCAGGATGTTCCGCAGAAGGCCCTCCGACCGGCCGCGTTCCCGGTCGAGCTGTCGATCTCGAAGGAAGAGCAGGCGCTGCGACCGCTCGAGGAAGTACGCGCCCATCGTCCCGATGAGCGCGGTGATGAGGAGGAAGTAGTCGCCGAAGATCACATCGATCGTCAAGTCCTCGGTGAAGACGAACGCGCCGATGTTGTGCATCGCGATCAACACGACGCCCGCGATCGCCGAGTACCGGAACTGCACCCGGCTGAGGATGTACGCGAAGATCAGGATCAACATGTTGCCGGCGTAGCCCCAGTCGGGACGCCCGGCCGGCACGAGCGCTCGGTGGATCACCCACACCAGGCCGCTGAGGAGGATCGCAGCGGTGATCATCGGCTGCCAGATCCGGCGATAGTTCGGGAGGTACGTGAGCCCCAGGCTGACGAGACCGATCGGAACTCCCAGGCCGTAGCGGATCACGCCGTCGCGGAACCCATCGTCCACCACCATCAGCGCGAGAGGACCGAACGCCGCCCACGTCACCGCTCCAAGGAACGTTGCGACGCGGATGTACTGGATGTTGCCGTCGAAGTACGAGTCCTGGAACCGACGCTCGAGCCACTCATCCTTGAACTTCAGCGACCAGGGTCGGAGCTCGGGTGCTTGATCGAGGAAGGCGCGGACGGCTCGGAACACGGCTCAGCGATCCCTTCCCACCGCGGCGATGCGCCTGGCAGACATAGCCGCGCATCGTGCCACAAGTTGGAGACTCAGCGACAGGGTGATGCTTAAGGCGTCATGTAGCATGATTTTCCTGATGATAGTGGCTCTTGAACCTGTATACTGCGCGACCGGTGGACGACTATCGGATCGGGCAGGCGGCGGAGGCGATCGGTGTACGGGTCGAGACGCTTCGCCGGTGGGAACGCGACGGGAAGCTGAGCACGGTCCGAACCGCGGGAGGTCAGCGTCGCGTCCCGGCGACGGAGGTGGCTCGGCTCGTCGCAGAGCGACGAGCCGAGCGGGCGCCGGCTTCCTCCAGCCGGCGGAACGCGTTCCCCGGAGTGATCACGAAGGTCACGCGCGACACGGTCTCGGCGCTCGTCGAGATCCAGGCCGGGCCGCACCGGGTCGTATCGCTGATCACCCGTGAAGCGGCCGACGAGCTCCACCTCAAACCGGGCATCGAGGCCGTGGCCGCGGTGAAGGCGACCAGCGTGATGATCGAGGTAGAGAAGTGAGGGCACGGATCCTCATCGCCTCGCTGCTGATCGTCGGAACCGCGTGCGGAGGGGCTGAGCCAGGCGACGCGACCGATCCCGTCACGGTGTTCGCGGCGGCATCTCTCACCGAGGCGTTCACGCAGATCGCCGATGAGTACGGAGAGCTCCACGGGGTGGAGGTCCGTCTCAGCTTCGGCCCGTCCGACGGCCTCGCGACCCAGATCCAGGAAGGCGCTCCGGCGGACGTGTTCGCCTCCGCGAGCCCGAAGTGGATGGACGCGGTTGCAGACGACCCCGGCGTGACCGACCGCGCGGACTTCGCACGCAACGTCCTCGTCGTCATCGTTCCCGCCGGGGATCCCGCCGGCATCGTCACGGTCGACGATCTGGGAGAACCGGGGATCAAGCTGGTCCTCGCAGCCGAAGGCGTGCCCGTCGGGGACTACGCCCGCGAGATGCTCGCGAACGCGGGGATCGCGGACGAGGCGCTCGCGAACGTGGTGTCCAACGAGGACGACGTCAAGGGGGTCGTCCAGAAGGTGGCCCTCGGAGAAGCCGACGCCGGCATCGTCTACCGGACGGACGTCACCTCCTCGGTCGCCGAGGACCTCGAGACGGTCGACGTGCCCGACGAGGTCAACGTCGTGGCCGTCTATCCGATCGCCGTCCTCGCCGGTGCCTCCGAACACGCTGGCGGGTTCGTCGAGTACGTCCTCGGTCCCGGACAGGAGACGCTCGGGGCGGCGGGCTTCCTCCCCCCGTGAGACGCCGGCTCCCGGGAGGGGTGGTCGCCCTGGCGGCGCTCGGTGCGGGCTTCGTCCTCCTCCCGGTCGCCGGATTGCTCGACCGAGCGCCCTGGGACCACGCGGGAGAGCTCCTCTCCTCCGATATCGCGGTCGACGGGCTCCGCGTGTCCTTGCTCGTGTCGTGCGGCGCCGCCGCGATGTCGATCGTCGTCGGGGTCCCGCTCGGCCTGCTCCTCGGCCGGACCTCGTTCCCCGGGATCGCGCTGGTTCGCGCACTCGCGCTCCTCCCGCTGGTCCTTCCTCCGGTCGTCGCCGGGATCGGGCTGCTCACGGCGTTCGGGCGCCGAGGACTCTTGGGAGGACCGGCGCGCGCGATCGGTTTGGAGCTCCCGTTCACCACGGCGGGGGCCGCGGTCGCGGCCGCGTTCGTGTCGTTCCCGTTCGTCGTGCTCGCCGTCGAAGCCGGGCTCCGCTCGCTCGATACCCGCCTCGAGGATGCCGCCGCCTCCCTCGGTGGATCGAGGTGGTACGTCCTCCGGCGGGTCACGCTCCCGATGCTGGCTCCGCAGCTCGTGGCGGGGACGGTGCTGGCATGGGCGCGCGCCCTCGGGGAGTTCGGCGCGACGATCACGTTCGCGGGCAATTTCCGCGGGGAGACCCAGACGATGCCGCTCGCCGTGTTCGAGGCGCTCCAATCGGATCCCGGTGCCGCGACCCTCCTCTCCCTGGTCTTGGTGGTCGTGTCGCTCGGCATCCTGATCGCGCTGCGAGGTCGGTTCATCGGGGTGCCGACGTGAGCCTGCGAGCGACGGTGGCGGCAGACCGAGGACCGTTCGAGGTTCGCGCGGCGATCGCGGCCCAGGACGGCGAGACGCTCGCGCTGCTCGGACCGAACGGTGCGGGGAAGACCACGGTCGTCCTGGCGCTCGCCGGGCTCATCGACAGTACCGGTGCGATCGAACTCGGGGACGAACGGATCGACGGCCTCCCCCCGGAGCGACGGCCCCTCGGCGTCGCGTTCCAGAACGGCGCCCTCTTCCCCCGCATGAGTGCCCTCGCGAACGTGGCGTTCCCGCTCCGGGCCCGAGGCATCCGACGGGGACCCGCGCATGAGCAGGCGAGTGCCATCCTCACTCGTCTCGCGCCCGACGTTCGACCGGAAGCCCTGCCACCGACGCTTTCCGGGGGCGAGGCGCAGCGCGTGGCGCTCGCTCGGGCCATCGTCCACGAGCCCCGGCTCCTCCTCCTCGACGAACCCTCCTCGGGTCTCGACGTCCAAGGCCGAGCGGAACTCCGCCCGGTCCTCGTCGACGCGCTGGCGTCGTTCCCCGGTGTCCGCGTGCTCGTGACCCACGACCCCGTGGAGGCCATGACCCTCACCGATCGCGTGGCGATCCTCGAACGTGGGCGGCTCACCCAGGAGGGGACGTTCGACGACGTGCGCCGCACGCCGCGAAGTCGCTACGCGGCCGAGCTGGTCGGCGTCAATCTCTTCGTCGGGCGGCTCGAGCCGATCGACGGCGGGGCGGGGCGCCTCGTCACCCCCGAGGGAGACGTGGTGGTCGGCTGGCCGGAAGGAACCGATCGCCGGCCGATCGATGGAGTGACCGGGACCTTGCGACCGTCGGACGTGGTCCTTCATACCGACCTCCCGGCGCGAAGCTCCGCCCGCAACGTCTGGCGAGGGACGGTGGAGGATCTCGCGATCTACGGAGAGCGCGTCCGAGCGCGGATCGCGTCGCGACCCCCACTCGTGGCCGAGGTCACGGCGGGCTCCGTCCGACAGCTCGACTTGGCTCGGGGCTCCGAGGTCTGGGTGTCGTGGAAGGCGGTCGAGGTGGAGATCACGCTCCCTGCCTCACAGGGTGGGAGGACGTACCCTGGTTGAGGTGAAAACGGATGAGCGCTCCCTCCGGAAGAGGGACGGAGACGGCGAGAGCCCACGGCCTAAGAAGCGCCGCCATCCGGCGCTCACGTTCCTCGGCGAGCTGCCGGGCCTGATCCTCATGGCGTTCGCCTTGGCGTTGCTCATCAAGAGCACCCTGCTTCAGGCGTTCTGGATCCCCACGGGCTCGATGGAACCCACCTTGGTCCCGAACGACCGGGTCATCGTCGCCAAGGTCCCCTACTACTTCCATGATCCGCAGCGCGGCGACGTCATCGTGTTCGAAGAGCCCGATCCCGCCAAGGAGCCGGAGCGCGGCGTGTGGGGTGCGATCACCCACTGGCTCGGGCAAGGCCTCGGATTCTCTCCGCCCGACCACCCCGACTACATCAAGCGGGTGATCGGCGAACCGGGTGACGTGGTCTCCGCGAAGAACGGGGCCGTCTACGTGAACGATATCCGGATCTCCGAGCCGTATCTCCATGAACGCACCGCCCGATTCCCGGAGACGACGGTTCCCGCGGGGGAGCTGTTCGTGATGGGCGACAACCGCTCCAACTCGCTCGACTCCCGGTTCGGCCTCGGGTTCGTCCCGATCGACCGGGTGGTCGGCAAAGCGGTCTGGATCATCTGGCCCGCCAAGAACATGGGCGGCTTCTAGCGAGGGCGAGCTCGTGCGTGCGCTCCTGATCGCAGGTGGCGTCCTGGTGGGCCTGTGGCTGCTCGCCGCCGTCGTGCTCCTGGTGATCGGGCGGAAGACGATCGCTCGGGAGCTCGTGACCTTCCTCCCGAACCTCATCCGTCTCTTCCGCGGGCTGCTCGGTGACGAACGTGTGCCCCGTTCGTCGAAGGTCCTGCTGCTGCTCGGAGCCTTCTGGCTGGCGTCCCCGATCGACTTGATCCCCGAGTTCTTGCCGGGGGTCGGTGCGCTCGACGACGCGATCGTCGCGGGGCTCGTCCTGCGACACATCGTGAAGCGGGCCGGCCCTGACGTCGTGAAGGACCATTGGCTGGGCGACCCGAAGACCATCGGACTCATGCTCCGCGCCGCTCGCGTCTCCTAGACGCACCATCCACCCCGGCGTCGAACGAGAGCACGAGGAGTTCTCGATCGGCTCCGGTCCGCTTCCGCTCGCTAGCCGATCTCACGTTCCTTCGCCCAGGCGTCCAGCAGCTCGTACGCCTCATCCTCGGGGATCTCGCCGCGTTCCATGCGCACGTCCATCAGGAACGCGAGCGCCTCGCCCACCACGGGCCCGGGTTCCACGCCGAGTCGTTCCATCACCTGTCGACCGTCGAGGGTCGGGCGCATCGCGTCGAGGTTCTCTTGCTCGGCCAGGCGGGCGATCCGGTCCTCGAGCTCGTCCTGGAGCCGGGCGAACCGCTCCGCGCGCTTCGGGTCGCGTGTCGTGCAATCCGCTCGTGTGAGCTGGTTCAACTTGTCGAGGAGCGGTCCTGCGTCGCGGACGTACCGACGGACCGCGGCATCCGTCCAGCCGTCGCCATACCCGTGGAAGCGGAGGTGGAGCTCCACGAGCGACCGCACCTCCTCCACCGCGGTGTTCGGATAGCGGAGTTCCCGGAGTCGCTGCTCCGCCATCCGCGCACCGACGACCTCGTGGTGGTGGAACGACACGCCGTCGGGCGTGATCTCTCTGGTCGAGGGCTTCCCGATGTCGTGGAGGAGACCGGCGAGCCGGAGGACGGGATCGGGCTCGAGCCGTTCGACGACCGCGAACGTGTGGCGCAACACGTCCTTGTGCCGATGCACGGGATCCTGTTCGAGCCGGAGAGCCGGGAGCTCGGGAAGGAACTCGTCCGCGAGTCCGGAGTCGACCAGGATCGCCAACCCGGCGCCCGCCGCGTCACCGACCAGAAGCTTGTCGAGCTCGCCGCGGATGCGCTCCGAGGACACGATCCGCAGCCGTTCCCGCATCCGGTGGATCGCGTCCACCACACGGGGTGCCGGCGTCACGCCGAGCTGGGAGACGAACCGTGCGGCGCGGAGCATGCGCAGCGGATCGTCCGAGAAAGCGACCTCCGGATCCAGTGGCGTGTCGAGCACCTTCGCGGCGAGGTCCTTCACCCCATCGTAGGGATCGACGAAGTCCCCTTCCGGCAACCGGACGGCCATCGCGTTGATCGTGAAATCGCGGCGGGACAGGTCGGTCTGGATGTCCTTCGCGAACGTGACCGCGGGCTTCCGCTCGGCCTCCGGGTAGCGCTCTTCGCGGAACGTCGTGATCTCCAGGGTGTTGCCGTGCCGTCGCGCCCCGACGGTGCCGAACCTGGCTCCGACCAGGTACAGCGCTTCCGCCCACCCGCGGAGCAGCCGGGAGGTCTCGGCCGGCGAGGCGTCGGTCGCGAAGTCGGCGTCGACGTCGGGTGCGAGCCGGCCCAGCACCAGGTCACGGACCGCTCCCCCCACGAGGTACAGCTCGTGACCGGCCGCCTGGAAACGGTCGCCGAGTTCCTTCGCGAGCGGATCGACCTCGAGGGTGGTCACGTCGTCAACCTTACCGTCGGCGCTCCGCCGGACCGTCGCGATACGGTGCCGCCGTGCCGATCTGGCTCGGGTTCCTCTGGACGCTGCCGAACACGCTGATCGGACTCGTGCTCGGTGTCTTCACGTTCCAGATCCCCCGGCTCGATCACGGGGTGGTCATCTTCGATCGTGCTGCCCGGGGGCTCACGACCCTGCTGCCACGTCTCGGTCGTACCGCGATGACCATCGGCTTCGTGATCGTGTCGGCCCGGCCGCTGGAGGGACGTCTCCTGGCCCACGAGCGCCAGCACGTGCGCCAGTACCTCGTGTGGGGCCCGTTCTTCATCCCCGCGTACCTCGTGGTCGCGATCCGTTACGGGTACCGGCGCCATCCGATGGAACTCGCCGCCGTCCGCGCGGCGGAAGCGGCGGAGCCGTAGCCGATCAGTACGGGAGGCTCTCTGAGGCTGCCGTCGCCTCGTCGAACGCCGCGCGGCGTTCGAGCGTGCCGTGCAGCGCCAGGTCGAAGTCGTGGGGGTTCGTCGCGGTCCGGCGTGCCTCGTCCGGCGAGACGACACCTTCCTTCACGAGCTTCACGAGCGCTTGGTCGAAGGTCTGCATGCCATAGAACTCTCCGCCTTGGATCACCTCGAGGATGCCCGATGTCTCCTCGGGGTCCACGATCCTGTCGAAGACGCGACCGGTGTTGACCAGCACTTCCACGACCGGGACGCGACCCTTCCCGTCGGCGCGCGTCACGAGACGCTGGGACACGATCCCGCGGAGCGCGCCGGCGAAGGAGGAGCGGATCTCCCGCTGCTGTTCGGGCGGGAACAGGTCGAGTGTGCGGTTGATCGTCTCCATCGCGTCGATCGTGTGCAGGGTGGAGATCACGAGGTGTCCGGTCTCGGCCGCCTGGATCGCGGCGAGCGCCGAGTCCGCGTCACGGATCTCCCCGATGAAGATCACGTCCGGATCCTGACGGATGACGTGCCGGAGGGCGGCCGCGTACGACTCCGTGTCGATCCCGATCTCGCGCTGCTGGACGATCGAGAGCTGGTCGTCGTGGACGACTTCGATCGGATCTTCGACGGTCACGATGTGGGTCCGGCGGGTGCGGTTGATGTGACCGATCATCGCGGCGATGGTCGTCGTCTTCCCGGTTCCCGTTGGACCGGTGATCAGGATCAGGCCGCGTGGGGAGGCCGCGAGCGTGCTCATCACGGGAGGCAACCGGAGCTCCTCGAACGACGGTACCTCGGCGCGAACGCGACGGATCGCGAGCCCGATCACGCCGCGCTGACGGAAGACGTTCACGCGGAACCGTCCGACGCCGGAGAGCGTGTAGCCGAGGTCGGCCTCGTTCGTCTGCTCGAACTCCCGCTTCTTGTGCTCGCTCATGAGGGCGTCGGCGAAACGGTCGGTGTCGGCAGCGGAGAGGTAGCCGAGCTCGGCCGGCGAGAGCTCGCCGTCCACCCGCACGAACGGGACGTTGCCCGCCTTCAGGTGGAGGTCGCTCGCGCCCCGCTCGACCGTGTACCGCAGCAGCTCATCGATGTCCATGCCAGACCGACGCTCCTCTTCTCATCGCTGGTCGCGCGCCCTTCGGACGCTCGGTACATGCATCGGCCCCTCCCCCCGGGGACCTGAGGAACGGAACCTAGAATCAGGCCGGATGGCTGAGGGAGGCGGAGCGGCGACCCCGGGCGCCGAAGCCGGCGGTTCGAAGCGCCGTCGCAGACGACGGCCGAGGCGGAGCTCCGCGCGCGCGGCCGGCGACGCGAAGGCCCAGGGAGCGATCCGGGGCGGCGATGCGGCAGGCGATGCCCCCCGATCGTCGGCGAGGGCCGATCGGGCCGCTGCCGAGCCCGGGCGCATCCGCGCGGAGACGGGCCGGGGTCAGAAGCGCAAGCCCCAGAGGAAGAGCCCGAGGAAGGCCCAGACGCCGGAAAAGGCGAAGGAGCAGAAGAGCCGGAAGCAGCGGCAGAAGCGGCGAGGCACATCGGGGAAGGCTTCCCGGAGATCCCGTGGCGCCCCCACCAAGCGAGAGATCTCTGCGGGTGGGGTCGTCTACCGCAAGGACGGCGACGAGATCGAGATCGTCCTGGCGTCACGACGTACTCGCCGCGGCGGGCTCGCCTGGGGGCTGGCGAAGGGCGGCATCGAAGACAACGAATCCCCTGAGGAAGCGGCGGTTCGAGAGGTCCGGGAGGAGACCGGGCTCATCGCGGAGATCGAGGACTCCCTGGGAGAGACCCGCTACTTCTACGTGTGGGAGGACGTGCGCATCCGCAAGACGGTCCACTTCTTCCTGATGCGACACACGGGCGGGAACATCGATGACCGTGACGACGAGATGGAGGAGATCCGTTGGTTCCCGCTCGAGCGCGCGCTCAAGCGGGCCGCGTACCGCGGCGAGCGCGACGTCCTCGCCCGCGCCACCGAGATCCTCCGGTGAGTCCCGTCGACGTCGGGATCGCCGTCGCGATCGGCCTTGTCTCCGGCGTCCTGGCCGGTGTCTTCGGCGTCGGGGGCGGGATCGTGATGACACCCGGCATCCAGATGCTCATCGGGGCGCCGCCGATCGTTGCGCTCGCCACCCCCTTGCCGGTGATCTTCCCGACCGCGCTGGCCGGCGCGCTCGCCTACCGTCGCCGCGGTGAGGTCGACGTCCGGGCGGCCGGGTGGCTCGTCGGACCCGGCGTCGTGGGCGCCGCGCTGGGAGCGTGGCTCACCACCGCGATCGATACGAGGGTGCTGCTGATCGTGACCGCCCTTCTGCTCGGCTGGCAGGCCATCTCGATCCTCCGTACGGGCGAGCGGCGACGAGCGGGCCGACCGGCGACGGCCCCGATCCTCGGAGCGATCGGCGCACTGGCCGGCCTCGTCTCCGGTCTCCTAGGGATCGGCGGCGGACTGGTGATGGTCCCGTTGCTCGCGGGCTGGCTCGGGATGCCACTGAAGCGGACCCTGGGAACGTCGCTCCTCGCGATCGTTGCGCTGGTGGTCCCCGGCGCGGTGGTTCATGGGGTGCTCGGCCACCTCGACCTGTGGCTCTGCATCGCGCTCATGGTCGGATCCGTGCCCGGAGCTCGGCTCGGTGCAGCCATCGCGTTGGGCGCGCGGGAGCGGACGCTGCGGGTCGTGGTGGGGTGCGGACTCCTTGCCGTTTCGATCCTGTATGCGATCGAGCAAGCCTCGGCGATGCTGGATCGCTGACCTCGAGGGCTACGATTGACGCTCGGCATGCAACGCTTCCGCGGACCACATCTGGCCCTGAGCCTCCTCTCGATCCTCTGGGCGATCGCCTGGATCGCGTCGCCCGCGCGTGCCCAGGGGGAACCGACCGCGACGATCCGCCTCATCAGGCAGACCGCGTATACGACCCCGGACCAACCCGAGATCAGGCTCGCGATCCGCATCAGCAACGTCGGCGACGTGACGATCCCCGACGCGGTGATCGGTTGGCGGCTCGGTCCGAAGGTGCTGTCCCGCGTCGGGTACGAGACGGCGCTCCAGGAGGGCCCACCGTACGCCGCGGCAGCCGACACGGTCTCCCGCGCCGGGGACATCGAGCCCGGGGAGACGACCGACGTCGCGATCAAGATCGACACGTCGGAGACGGGAGCCATCGAGGATGACTCCGGTGTCTACCCGCTGCAGATCGAGCTCCGGAGCGGCGACGAAAGCTCACGACCTCGATGACCACCGCCGTGATCCATATCTTCCAACCTCCGGAGAAGCGGGTCTGGTTCTCCTGGTGGACCGAGGTGGCGACACCGATCGCGTTCGGGCCCGACGGCACCCTGATCGATCTGGGCTTCGAGAGCACGCTCGAATCGGGCGGCGGGATCGTCGCCCAGGTGGAGGCCCTCCGGGACCTGCTCCAGGCACCACCGGCGAGGGCGGCCGTCGACCTGATCGTCTCCCCCGTGGCCCTCGACCAGCTCGAGCGGGCGGCGGACGGGTACGAGCGAGCCGATGGGACGACGGTTCCGAGTGACGACCCGGCGCCGGTCGCGGCCGCAGCGACGCTGGAGGATCTCCGGGAGATCGCCGCCTCGCCGCTCGCCCGGCTCCACGCGATGCCGTTCGCTGCTCCGAGACTCCCTGCATTGCTCTCCGCGGGCCTCGACACGCATCTCGACGCTCACTGGCGGGTCGGCGACGAGACGTTCGAGCGGGTCCTGGGCGAGCCCCCGGACCCGACGGTCGCGAGACCGCCCGGGTTGGCGTTCGACCAAGCGTCCGTGGACGCGATGGAGGCGCGCGGGGTCACCACGCTCCTCGGAGCCGTGGACACGGTCGACCGGCCGCCGCAAGAGAACGACTTCGCCCCACCGCCGACGGCGACCCTGCCCACGTCGTTGGGGGGTGATGTGACGCTCCTCCTCCCCGACCCGGGGGCGACGGCACTCTTGGATGACCCCGAGATCCGAGAGGACCCGATCTTGGCGGCGCACGTCCTCCTCGGCGAGCTCGCCACGATCTGGAAGGAGCAGCCCGTACCAGCGGAGGGCGTGGAGCGCGGCCTCGCCCTCGACCTCGCGCCCGATCTGCCCGCCGCGTTCTGGGACCCGGCGGTGCGCCGACTCACCCAGGCGCCGTTCCTGGAGCCGGCCCATGCCGAGGATCTGCGCGGCCACGTGCTGCCTCCTCCCGAGCCGGCGACCCTCGGCTCGGAACCGGCCGAGGTGTTCCTCCCCACCTACACGGCCGACCTCGTCGCCGCCGCCCAGCGTGTGAACACGTTCGGCAGCGTCGTCGAGGAGCCTGCGGGCGAGGCAGACCGGCTCCGGCGGGGGCTGCTGTACGCGGAGGCGTCCCAGTACATCCGCAACGAGGGGTCCGGCCGGATCTGGATCAACTGGGTGAACGGCGTGATCGACAGCACGTTCGACGGGATCGCCCCGGTCACGGTTCGTCCTCTCACGTTCACATCGCGATCGGGCACGATCCCCCTCCGCATGGGCGACCCCGGTGCGCGCGTCCTGATCGTGCGGGTGGAGCTGGCATCGGTCCGGGTCGACTTCCTCGGCACGGGAGGGCGGACGGTGCGGATCACCGAGCCGAACCAGGTGATCACGTTCGACGCGGAGGTGAGGGCAGCCGGGACCAGCGAGGTCGAGGTGTTCGTGCGATCGCCCGACGGCGTCGAGCTGTCCCGGGCCGTGCTGGTCGTTCGATCCACCGCGATCAACCCGATCGCTCTGGCGATCACCATCGGAGCCGGCCTGGTCCTCGTCGCTCTGTGGTCGAGGAGATTGTTCCGCCGGCGGCAGACGTGAGCTCGGAGCACGAGCGTCCGCCGCGGGACTCGCGAGAATCCCTGGTGCGCCACGCGGCCGTCATGACGGCGGGGACCACGCTCTCGCGCCTCACAGGGTTCCTCCGCCTCAGCGCGATGACGGCCGCGCTCGGCGTCACCATCAGCACGCTGGGCTCGATCTACACGGTCGCCAACCTCACACCCAACATCGTCTACGAGCTGATCCTCGGGGGCATCCTCACGTCGGTGTTCGTCCCGGTCTTCGTCGGTCGCCTCGAGACGCACGGCGGCGAGGACGCCCGTGAGGTGGCCGACCGGGTCATCTCGCTCGTGGCGGTCATCCTGGTCGTGGTCGCGGCCCTCGGCGCCGTGTTCGCGGAACAGATCATCCGCCTGTACCTCGTCTCCTCGGACGCTCCGGACCGTGGCGCGCAGATCCAGCTCGGGGTCTTCTTCCTCCGATGGTTCATGCCGCAGATCGTCTTCTACGGGGTGGGCGCGGTCATGATCGGGCTCCTCCAAGCGCACCGGCGGTTCGCGGCACCGATGTTCGCGCCGATCCTGAACAACCTGGTCGTGATCGGGACCTTCATCGCGTACGCGGCCGCGCGGGGCAGTCGAGCACCCGACGTTCGAACCATCACCGACCTCGAGCGGACGATCCTCGCTGCGGGGACGACGCTCGGGGTCGTCGTGATGACCGTGGCCTTGTGGCCCTCCCTCCGCGCGATCGGGTACCGCATCCGGCTCCGGCTGACGTGGCGACACGAGGCCGTCCGGCAGCTGGTGCGTCTGGCCGGGTGGGTCGCCGTCTACGTCGCCGCCAACCAGCTGGCGTACGTCGCGGTGATCGTCCTCAACAACCGCTTCGACGCCGGCCCGCAGGTCTACACGACCGCCTTCATCGTGTTCCAGCTCCCCCACGCGATCTTCGCCGTCTCGATCTTCACGGCGCTCCTGCCCGGGATGAGCGAGCGCTGGGCGACCGGCGACCCCGCGGGAGTGCGCTCGTTCCTGTCCCGTGGACTCCGCGACACCGCCGTCGTCACGATCCCAGCCGCCTTCGGTCTCTTCGCGCTCGCAGAGCCGATCGCCCGCCTCCTCTTCGAGCACGGGGCTGCCGTCGACGCCGACGCGATCGCCATCGGCGCCGCCCTACAGGGCTTCGCGGTCGGTCTCTTGTTCTTCTCGTCGTTCCAGCTCCTCACCCGAACGTTCTACGCGATGCAGGACACGAGGACGCCGGCACTCGTGAACGTCGGGGTCGGCTTCGTGAACGTCGCCGCGGCCCTCCTGTACACGGCGGGCCTCGATCTCGGTCTCCGAGGGATGGCCCTGGCACACGCGACCTCGTACGTCGCGGGCGCGGGGATCCTCCTGATCCTTCTCCGGAGGAGGCTGGGAGCCCTCGACGGTGGGCGGATCGCGAGGACCGTCGCGTTGACATCGATCGCAGCGATCGCCAGCGCCGGCGCCGCCGTCGGCGTGCTCCGGGTCTGGGACCTCCCGGGTGACGCGGGGGTGCTGACGCAGGCTGCCCACGTGGGCGTCGCCGTCACAGCAGGGGTGCTGGTGTTCCTGATCTCGGCCCTTATCCTGCGAGTCGGAGAGGTCGATGACCTGAGGAAGGCCATCGCCAGGAGGTTCCGAGGATGAACGTTCGACACGACGAAGCCGGACTTGTGGGCAAGATGATCGTCGTGTGGCTCCTCGTCCTCGCGGTGATCGCCGTCGCAGCGATCGATGCGGCCTCGATCGCGTTCACGACCTACAAGCTCGCCGACGTCGGATCCACCGCGGCGAGTGAGGGCGCGCTCGTCTTCAAGGCCGATCACGACGTCCGCAAGACCTGCGCTCGAGTCGCGAAGGTGGTGACCGCGCAGGAGCCGACGGCGAAGGTCGCCCGTGGCGGCTGCAGCGTGGAGGCACCGACCGGCCTCGTGACCGTGAAGATCCAGAAGCTGGCGAGCACCGTCATCGCTCACCGGATCTCCTGGACGGAGGACTTCGCTTCCGTGACCGTCACCGAGACCGCCGGACCACCCTCGCTGTAGCGTTCGACGCGGTGACTGCCTCCGAGACCGACGAACTCCTCGTCCGACGGTTCCAGGACGGGAGCTCCGACGCGTTCGAGACCCTCGTGCAGCGCCACGGCGCGCGCGTCTACAACCTGTGTCTGCGGATCCTCGGCGACGCGGAGGAAGCCGCCGACGCATCTCAGGACACGTTCCTCGCCGCCCTGCGCAAGCTGAGCAGCTTCCGCGGAGATGCCGCCTTCACGACGTGGCTCCACCGTGTCGCCGTCAACGCCTGCTACGACTCCCTGCGCAAGAAGCGGCGCCGGCCGATGCTCCAGCTGGCTCCCGACGAGGGGGACGAGCGGCCGGAGCCGTCCCTCCCCTCGCCCGATCACGCGGAAGGGGTGGTGTTCTCCGTCGACGTGGCGCAGGCGCTGGCCCAGGTGCCGGAGGAGTTCCGCGTCGTCCTGGTGCTCGCGGACGTGCAGGACCTCCCCTACGAGGAGATCGCGGCCGTGCTCGACATCCCGGTGGGAACGGTGAAATCGAGGGTCTTCCGGGGCCGGGCGGCCCTAGGGAAGGCGCTGGGCCTGACCCGGGGGGAACCCTCCGGAGCGTCACGGACGTCAGAGGAAGAGGCATGAATCATCCCTACGAGCAGCTGGCCGACCTGATGGACGGCACCCTGGACGAGCGCGAGCTCGCCGGGGTGCGGGCGCATCTCGATTCCTGTGCCACCTGCCGGCAGGACATCGAACTCGCGACCCACGGCGTCCGAGCCGCTCGCTCCCTCCCCGTCGAGAACCCTCCCCCAGACCTGCATCGGCGCGTCGTGGGAGCCGGCGGCGGCCGCGGCACCCCGGCGTGGTATCGCTGGGCCGGTGCGGCCGCAGCCGCAGCCGCGGTGATCGCGATCGCGATCGCGCTCCCGAACGTCGGAGGAGACGGTGCGAGGGAGAGAGCGACTGACGCCGCAGGAAGTTCCGAGATCAGTCTCCCCCTCGCAGGTGATGTCGAGTACAGCCGGGAGGAACGGGACTACGACGCGGACGCGCTGCAGGATCTCGCCCGGTCCGCAACGGCTTCACGGAGTCAAGTTTCGACGAACGCCGCCGGTGCGGAGCTTGCTGGCGATACCACCGCCGCCGTCAGCTGCGTCACCCGGGCCTTCGAGAACCAACAGAACGGCCGGCTGACCCAGCTGATCCGCGCCCGGTTCGAAGGTGAGGAGGCTTACATCGCCGTCTATCTGGAGGGACCCGGCGCTGGCGAGCCCCCGGACACGGTAGCCGTGTGGGCGGCGTCCTCCAAGGACTGCACCGTCCTCTCGTTCGCCTCAGCGCGCATCTGACCTCCCGTTGGGGACGGCTCACTCGGACCAGCGCCGGGCCATTGTATGGGCCATGTATGGGAAGGAACCGCCTCACGGGCGGCGTTCAAGTCGTGTGGGAGGATGACCATCGCATGACCACGGAACGCGACAACGACGTTCGGAACATGATCGTGATCGGGTCCGGTCCCGCCGGATTCACGGCTGCGCTCTACGCCGCCCGGGCCAATCTCGAGCCTCTGGTGCTCAAGGGCGTGGAAGCCGGCGGCCAGCTGATGTTGACCACCGACGTCGAGAACTATCCGGGCTTCGCCGACGGGATCCTGGGGCCGGAGCTGATGGACCAGATGGAGAAGCAAGCCGCCCGATTCGGCGCGGAGATCCTCTCGGTCCACGTGACGCGCGTCGATGTCTCCTCGCGGCCCTATCGGGTCTGGGCGGGCGACGAGGTCTGGGAGACGCGGACCGTGGTGATCGCCACGGGGGCGACGGCGAAGTGGCTCGACGTCCCGGGCGAGGAGACGCTCCGGGGAAGAGGGGTCTCCGCCTGTGCCACCTGCGACGGCTTCTTCTTCCGCGATCGAGAGCTCGTCGTCGTCGGCGGGGGTGACTCGGCGATGGAAGAAGCGACGTTCCTGACGAAGTTCGCCTCCAAGGTGACGATCGTCCATCGGCGCGACGAGTTCCGCGCGTCGAAGATCATGCAGGATCGCGCCCTGGCGAACCCGAAGATCGAGGTCGCCTGGAACGCCGAGGTGGTCGAGATCCTCGGCGATGATGCGGTCACCGGCGTGCGGCTCCGAGACACCTCGACCGGTGAGGTCAGTCAGCTCTCCACCGACGGCGTCTTCGTGGCGATCGGTCACACGCCGAATACCGAGCTCTTCGTCGATCGGTTGGAGCTCGACCCGGACGGGTACATCGTGATCCAGGAGCCGCGCACCCAGACCTCGGTCGAAGGGGTGTTCGCGGCCGGCGACGTCACTGACCGGATCTACCGTCAGGCCGTCACCGCCGCAGGACAGGGGTGCAAGGCGGCGATCGACGCCGAGCGGCTGCTCGAGGCGGAGTCCCACGCCGCGGTCGAGGCGGGGAATCTCGCCGCTCGAGCGAGCGTTCAGAGCGAGGCGTAGGCCCGCCGGCGGAGGCCGGCGGTCGAGAGGAGAGCAGAGATGGCGAACATCGGAGATGTGAACGACACGGAGTTCCAGACGAGCGTCCTCGATTCCGAGACGCCGGTCCTCGTGGACTTCTGGGCGGAGTGGTGCGTGCCGTGTCACATGGTCTCTCCGGTCGTTGAGGAGATCGGGCAGGAGAAGGGCCAGGACCTCAAGGTCGCGAAGCTGAACATCGACGAGAACCCGGACGCCACCAGGACCTATGGAGTCATGTCGATCCCCTCCTTGATCTTGTTCAAGGCAGGCAAGGAGGTCGCGCGGGTCACCGGCGCGCGACCGAAGGACGCGATCCTCCGGGACCTCGACCCGCACCTCGCGTAGGACATCTGCCCCACTCTGCTCCCGTCGGCGGTTGCCGTCGCGACACGTACCCACGCACACTCGAACCGATGCGCATCTTTCGCACCGGCGACGGCGGCCCGGAGATCGCGGACATCCAGTCGAGGTTGACGGCACTCGGGGCCGAGATCGACGGCGAGGAACTGGTGGGCGTGTTCGGGTCGTCCACCGCGGCCGCCGTCCGCTGGTTCCAGCACGATCGGCATCTGCAGGTCGACGGTCTCGTCGGCCCGGACACGTGGGAGCAGCTCGTCGAGGCGGGTTGGCGGCTGGGCGACCGCACGCTGTATCACCGCGCCCCGATGTTCCGAGGAGACGACGTGCGCGAGATCCAGCGCATGCTGAACGCGCTGGGCTTCGACAGTGGCAAGGAGGACGGGTTCTACGGCCCCCGGACGGACGGTGCCCTCCGGCTCTTCCAACGCAACGTCGGGGACGAACCGGACGGGATCGTCGGCCCGCACACGCTGTCGGTGCTGCGACGGATGCGCCCGCTTGAAGCGGTCCCGTCTCGAGCCCTCGTTCGGGAGCGCGAGGAGTTGGATGCCTCCCGAGGGCCGATCGAGGGGCGGATCATCGCGGTCGATATCGGCGAAGGGGCCACCGCGGCTGGCGAGCTACATCAGCGCTCGGCGCTCGCCCTGGTGGAGGAGCTGCGAGCGGTGGGTGCCGATCCGAGGCTCCTCGTCACCGCCGACGAGGCGGCTGCGCCTTCGGACCGAGCCCGTCTCGCGAACGAGGCCAGGGCTGCGGCGTCCGTCACCTTGGAGCTCACCGCCAGGGATGGGGAGGGTGGGGGCGGCCCCGTCTGCTCGTACTTCGGCAGCCGGACCACCCATTCCCCTTCCGGACTCGTTCTCGCGCAACTGATCCTGGAAGAGCTCGAGGCGGAGCTCGGCCTGCCCGGACGGGTCCGGCCCCTGACGATCGCACCACTGCGCGAGACGCGGATGCCGGCGGTCCAGGTCGAACCGTTCACCGGCGCAGGCCGGCAAGAGGAAGCGCTGCTCCGCGACCCCGACCTTCCGACGCGCCTGGCCCGCGCCGTCGCCGTCGGAGTGGGCCGCTTCTTCTCAGGGTAGGCGCGGGCGACGCGCGAGCATCGTGAGGCAGACGCCGAGGATCAGACCGAGGAACGTCGCCTTCAGCGCGCGTTCCCGTTCCGACGGGTACCGGCCGGCGTCATCCATCTGTCGAGCGTATCGGATGGGTTGAGAGTCCCCGGAGGAGCCGAGTCACCGGCTCCGTATGATGATATCACTCAGTTGGGAGCGAGTCCCGGCCCGGAACCGACGATCTCCGACACGATCCGCTCGAGGTCGTCGGCGGAACCGAACTCGATCAAGACCTGACCCCGCTTGCGGCCCATGCGGATCTGCACGCGGGTGGCGAGCTGCTCGGACAGGATCTCCTCGACCTCAGCGAGGTTGGGATCGGAGGCCTCCGCATGCGTGCCGGCCTTCTTGGGAGCGGGCTCGGGTGGACCCTCGATGAACCGTCGAACGATCTCCTCCGTCTCGCGGACCGAGAGATCCTCCGCCGCGACCCGCAGCGACAGCGACGTGATCGCGTCGGCATCTCCCAATGCGAGCAGCGCTCGTGCGTGACCCGCCGACAGCTTCTCGTCCGTGAGGAGCTGCTGTACCTCGAGGGGCAAGGCGAGGAGGCGGATCGTGTTAGCGATGTGCGACCGTGAGACGCCGACGCGATCTGCCAGCTCCTCTTGCTTCAACCCCAGCTCGTCCAGGAGCTGCCGGAACGCCTCGCCGAGCTCGATCGGATTGAGGTCCTCGCGGTGGATGTTCTCGATCAGGGCTTCCCTGAGCAGGTCGGCGTCGTCGGAATCCCGCAGGACCACAGGGACCGTGGCCAGCCCAGCGAGCTTCGCGGCTCGGAGGCGCCGCTCGCCGGTGACGACCTCGTAGCCCTGACCCGCCCGCCGAACCACGATCGGCTGAAGGATCCCGACCTCGCGGATGGACGCGGCGAGCTCCTGCAGCGCCTCGTCGTCGAACCTGCTCCTCGGCTGTTTCGGGTTGGGAGCGATCGCCCCGGCGGGCACCTCGAGCAGCCCGGTGGTCACCTCTCCCGCCTCGGGCGCGCCGGGTATCAGCGCGGAGAGCCCCCGTCCCAGACCCCCTCGCTTGGACATCAATCGCCTCCCTTGCGGAACATCCGCCAACGCCGTTTCCGGCCCTGCTCCTCGTCCAATGTCGCGCCGATGTCCGCCATCCCCTCACGATGCTCGTCCGCGGGAGCCGGTGGCGCCTCTTGACCTGCCTCGATATCGATGTCGGAGTTCTCGTCGATCACGACGACCCGGCGCTGGGGCAACTCGCCCGGTGGAGGGGGTCTCGACGGCCGCTTGACCCTCGGCTCAGGTTGGCGCGCGGGCTCCTCCCAGACGTCATCGTCCGTGTCCACCTCGGTGCCTCGTGCCCCCCGAGCAGCACGTGGCCTCGAGGTAGGAGATGCGGTCATGTCGACCTTTGGTACGGGGTCCGCGGGTTGAGCCTCGGGTTCCGGTGCACGTGGCGCCGGCTCGGGCCGCGGTTCCGCTGCGGCGGGCTCGGGGGTCAGGTCGGCGACAGCCTCGCTGTCGGCCGACGGCTCGATCGTGGGCTCGGATCTGGAGGCTCGCGGTTCCTCCGACGGGTCTGGATGCCCCCCGTTCTCGGAAGCCTCCCCGGCGTCCACTGGTCGTTCCATCGGAGGCATCACGGCGATCGGCATCTTGTCGAAGTGAGGCATCGGGGCCTCCGGAGGAGGTCGTAGAGCGACCTCTTGCGCGAGTTGTCGGTACGCCTCGGCGCCCTTCGACTTGGCGTCGTAGATCGTGATCGGCTGTCCGAACCCGGGTGCCTCCGACAATCGGACCGTGCGAGGGATGATGACGTCGTAGACGAGATCGTCGAAGTGACGCTTGACCTCTGCCACCACCTGCTCCGACAGCTTGGTCCGCGGGTCGAACATCGTCATCACGATGCCCGACAGCCTGAGGCCCGAGTTGATGTTCTGCTGGACGAGGGAGACGTTCCGGAGCAGCTGCCCCAGCCCCTCCAGGGCGTAGTACTCGCACTGGATGGGGACGATCAGCTCCTCCGCCGCTGTGAGCGCGTTGATCGTCAGCAGCCCGAGGGAGGGCGGACAGTCGAGGAGGATGAAGTCATACGCTCCCTCGCGGACGGGTTCGATGGCCTTCTTCAGCCTCGACTCGCGCGAGAATTGAGAAACCAACTCGATCTCGGCTCCGGCCAGGTCGATCGTCGCCGGCACCGCGTGGAGCCGCTCCACGGGGGTGTGCACGATGGCCTCCTGGATCTCGGCCTCGGAGACGACGACGTCATACACGGTGACCTCGCGAGCGTCGTGCCGGATGCCCATCCCCGTCGACGCGTTCCCTTGCGGATCGAGATCCGCCACCAGCACGCGGTACCCGATGTCGGCAAGCGCCGCGCCGAGACTCACGGCCGTCGTGCTCTTGCCAACCCCGCCCTTCTGATTCGCGATCGCGATGACCCTGGCCCGACCGGGGACGTCGGGAACCACAGGGCCCTTCTTCCTCGTCCGCTTGGGCGAGGGAGGGCGGGTCGGCGTGGTGGGTGCCACGGCGTGGGTCGAGCTGGCAGACGCCTTGCTCACTGTCGGGTCATGATAACGATGGGTCCGCCGCTTTCAAGGGCGGGACTCCCGATGGCCTCGATATGAGCATCCTCGGGCACCTGATCGGTTCGGAACGTGGTTCCTGCCCAGTAGATCAGACTCCCGTCCGGGTGGAGAAGACCCCGGGCGACCGTCCAGGTCCGAGAGGGGTCGCCGAACCCCCTGGCGAGGCATACGCCGGCATCCGAGGGCAGCTCCTCGGCGGGCTTGGGGAAGACGCGGACGTTCGGGAGCGACAGACGCTCGACGACGAGCTCGAGGAAGGCGACCCTCAGTTGCCGGGGCTCGGTGAGCGTCAGGAGCAGATCCGGCCGAGCGACCGCGACGGGGATACCAGGGAGCCCTGCTCCAGATCCGAGGTCGACCACCGGCTGCTTCGACGATCCGAGGTGAGGGACGGCCCGGAGGCTGTCGAGCACGTGCCGCTCGTGGAGGTGATCCCCGTCGGACGACGCCACCATTCCGCGAGGGATCGCGTGTGTGGCGAGGAGACCTTCGAACACCTCGAGAGCAGCGATCTGACCAGGGGAGAGATCGGTGACGGTCCAACCCTCATGTTTCACGTGAAACATGGCCTCCCTGGAGGCGGGATTCCTCAGAGGGGCCGCACCACGACGAACCGGTCGGGATCGGCACCCTCGGACACGCTCTCGAGGGTATCGAACTCCGCGATCACGTCGTGTACCAGTTTGCGCTCGTAGGCGTTCATCGGCTCGAGGCGCTCCTCCTCACCCGTGCGCTGCACCCGCTCGGCGATCTCTCTCGCCTGCTCGACCAGGCGCTCTTCCGCCCGCTTCCGGTAGTCCCCCACGTCGACCAGCACGCGGATGCGGTCGTCCAGGCGCCGGCCCACTGATGTCCGTGCCAGCTCCTGGATCGCATCGAGCGTCTGGCCATGCCGACCTATCAGGAGCGCCATGTCATCCTCCGGGCCGTCGACGATGTCGACGTAGACGTGGCCACGGTGGGTCGTGGGTTCCGCGATGGCGTCGATCCCCATCCGCTCCAGGAGCTCCTCGACGAAGTCGGCGATCGCATCGGCCTGCTCCTCGAGCTCGGGAGCGTCCGGATCCTCGTCCCGGCGATCCTCGCCCCCTGCGCCCGTCGATCCCGGCTCACGGTCCATCTCGTCTACCTCCCCCGCCGCTTCGGACGATTCGGTCCGGACCGCTTCGGACCCGCCGAGCCGCCCTTCGACCGATCCCCCGAGCTGCTCGAGCCCGAACCCTTCCCGGTTCCACGGCCAGAGCCACCCTTGGGTGAGCCCTTGCTCGAGCCCGACGAGCGCGGAGGCGGCTTCCGTGGCGGCTCCGGCTCACCGAGGCGCCGCTTCCGTTCCTGATCGGCCCGCTCCATCATCCTGCCCATGATCCCGGTCCTCGGCTTGTCGGTTCGCGTCTCGGCCTTCGACCTCGCCTCTGTGAGGCGCCGATCCATCGCCTGGGGACCGATGTGGCCCAACCGGAGCATCACCGCTTGTTGGCCGATCTGGAAGAGGTTGGACACCGTCCAATAGAGGATCAGACCCGCGGGAAACGCGAATCCGAAGACCCCGAACATGAGCGGCATGACCTTCGTGATGATCTGGGTCTGCTGGTTCTGCGCCGAAGCCGGGGTCGCTTTCTGCGTCTGCCGGCTCGAGTAGAACGTGGTTCCGATCATCAGGATCAAGATCGCGTAGTAGGGGATGCGGTCGGCGGTCCCGTTCCCGCATTCAAGGTTGTCCTCCGTGGGGTCACCGGCGGTGTCGCGGACGTCCACGGTCTTGCCCGCGTTCTGCGGCGAGCATTGGAGGTTCATCAAGAGGAAGCCCTGTCCCTTGCCTTCGTGGGCCGTGATGTCGGCGAACAACGCCGAGTCCTCCGGAAGGTGGTTGTCCTTGTACGTGACCACCCCCGGGTTCTCCGGGTTCGGCGGCAGGGGGACGGGAGCTCTGATGACGGAATACATCGCGATCAGGATCGGGAACTGAAGCAGGAGGGGGAGGCACCCGCCGAGCGGATTAACCCCGTACTCCTGATACAACTTCATCGTCTGCTCTTGGACCTTCTGCTTGTTCCCCTTGAACTTCTTCTGGATCTCCTTGATCTTCGGCTGGAGCGCCTGCATCGCCTGCATCGACTTGATCTGCTTGATGCCCAGGGGGAGGAGGACGATCCGGAAGACGATGGTCAGGATGATGATCGCGAAGCCGAAGCTGCCGGTGAGGTCGTACAGCCACGCGAGGAGCCAACCGATCGCATCGAGCAGGGCTTGGAACGGACCGATCTCAGCCAGCATGGCGCCCCCTGATCGGGTGGGGGAGCATCGACCCGGTCACCTGGCGTATGTTGGTGTCATACGAGGGGTTTGGATGCGGCGCAAGACCTCGATGCCGAAAGCGCGGCTGCGGTACCGGATCGAGGCCGCCACGGCCGAACGGGTTGCAACGCAACACGCGTCGTGCTGCTAGCAACGACCCCCGCATCGCGCCCAACGAGCGTATGGCCTCCTCTGCGTACCGGGAGCAGGTGGGGGAGAAGCGGCACTGTCCGCCGAGCCACCCTGAGAGGGTGAGCTGGTAGGCGCGGATCGCAGCGAGGAGGACCACCCGCGCCGGGGCGCCGACGTTCCACAGGACGCGTCGGATGGATGTCATGGGCGCATCCCTCCACGCTGGAGCAGCTCGGTCATCTCGGTGATCAGATCCTGAGTTCGGGCGTCTCGGATGGCCTCGCGGGCCACCAGGACGACATCGTGTCCTTCCACCCCACGCGGCGCGACCTCGCGGATCGCCGCCCGAAGGACCCGCCGAGCCCGGTTCCGTTGCACCGCGCCGCCGATCTTCTTGCCGGCGACCAGCGCGAACTCCCCCGAGCCGGGAGCGACAAACAGTACCACCCGCTTCCCGTGCATCGGCTCCGCGTCATGGAAGACGCGCTGGATCGCCCGGGTGCGCACCGTTGCGGTCAGCCGGAGACGCTGAGGCGGCTGCGGCCTTTGCGTCGGCGAGCGGCGAGGATCGACCGGCCGGCACGGGTCCGCATCCGCAGACGGAAGCCGTGCGTCTTCGCACGGCGGCGCGTGTTGGGCTGGTACGTGCGCTTTCCCTTGGCCATCCTCGGATTCCTTCGCGGAAGGAAGGCCGGCAACGCCGCCGGCCGAACGGGAAGTATACGGAAACATCCCTGGGTGGAGGGGTTGACAACAGAAAGTGCGTCAAGACGGTTCCGGCCACTCGCTTGGGGAAAAACCCCGGTGCTATAGTCCGCCCCGCACTTCCCCGGGGTGATGGGGCCCCCGGCGTCCCCCGACCCCGCGACCTCCCCGGATACGGGGTTATCCACCGGTGTGGAAAGGCTCTGTGGAATCTCAGATGGCCGTCGCTTTGCCCGATCAAGACGCGAGGAGAGCCTGGTCGGCCGTGCTCGATCGCGCTCGGGCCGAGCTGCCAGAGACCACGTTCCTGATGTGGTTCACCGATGTCCGGCCGATCGCGCTCCATGATCAGGTACTGTCCCTCGCGGTCCCGAGCCAGTTCGTCCGGGAACGTCTCCAGCACAATCATCTTGGGCTCATCGAAGAGACCGCCGAGGAGGCATTCGGCCACCCCATCAAGATCGAGATGGACGTGGACGAAGGCATCCGCCACGAGGAAGGCCCGTTGGTGGACATCACCACGTCGCCCCCGGCCGCCTATGCCGCGATCGGCGCACCGGCGACGCCGCCGATGGTGGGCAAGCCCCTCGGCGCCCCCGGCCTGCCGTTCCCGAATTACACGTTCGACGCGTTCGTCCCCGGCCCGTCGAGCCGGTTCGCGCACGCGGCCGCGATGGCGGTTGCGGAGGCACCGCTGTCGACCGCGTACAACCCCCTGTTCATCTACGGGGGCACAGGCCTCGGGAAGACGCACCTCCTGGTCGCGATCGGGCATCACATCTGGCGGTTGATGCCCGACACGCGGATCAAGTACGTGACCTCAGAGCAATTCGTCACGGAGTTCATCAAGGCCGTCCGCGAACGACAGGGTGACGCGTTCCGGCACAAGTACCGAGAGGTCGACATCCTGCTCGTCGACGACATCCAGTTCCTCGCCAAGCGCGAGGAAACGCAGACCGAGTTCTTCCACACGTTCAACCATCTGCACGGCGCCGGTCGACAGATCGTGATCGCGTCGGACCGGCCACCGCACGAACTCTCCGGCCTGGAGGAGCGGCTGGTGAGCCGGTTCCGGTGGGGCCTGTGCGTGGACGTGCAGCCGCCGGACCTCGAGACGCGCATCGCGATCCTCCAACTGAAGGCCGAGCGGGAGAACATCCCCGCCGTCGTTCCAGAAGTGATCGAGTTCGTCGCTTCGAAGTTCGACCAGTCCGTCCGTGAGCTCGAAGGCGCCCTCGTGCGCGTGGTCGCGTGGTCCGAGCTCACCCGCCAACCGATCGATATCGAGCTCGCGGAGCGGGCCCTGCAGGACCTGATCCCGCAGACCGAGCACGAGATCCCGCCACCGCTCATCCTCGAGGAGACAGCGACCTACTTCCAACTCTCGACCGGAGACCTGGTGTCGAAGTCGCGCTCGCGACCGCTCACGCAGGCGAGACACATCGCCATGTACCTGATGCGGGAATGTACGGGGCTGTCCCTCGTCAAGATCGGCGAGATCTTCGGCGGGCGCGACCACACCACCGCCCTTCACGGCATCAAGAAGGTCGAGGACGAGATGCGGTCCCGCGACGACACCTTCCGCCAGGTGCAGGACCTCACACGGATCATCCGCGGGCGTGTCCGGGGGTTGGTGTGATGTCGGTGGACAACTTCGCGGGACCGGTCGTTCTCGATCCCGGAACGACCGGTCCCGGAAGAGCGCCAAGGACGGTCCACCACCCGTCCCCATGTCGGACACCCGCACTACCCTGCGCGAACATGCCACTTTTCCACTTCTCCACCGCCCCTACTACCGCTCTTCATCTATAAAGAACTCAGAAGCAACAGCCTGGGAACAGGCCACGACCGGGAGGTTGATGAGATGAAGTTCCGATGCGACCGTGACGACCTGTCCGAGGCGTTGCAGATCGTTCAGCGCGGTGTGTCCTCGCGCCCGGGGATCCCCGCGCTCACCGGCGTGTTGCTCGAGGCTGCGGACGACGGCACCCTGACGCTCACCACGACGGACCTTGAGGTCTCGGCACGGCTCTCGATCGCCGTTCAGGTCCAGGAGGCCGGTGCAGCGCTGGTACCGGCTCGCCTGCTGACGGACACGGTGAAGTCGCTCTCGGAGGCCCCGGTCGACTTCGAAACGGACCAGTCCCAGGCGCACATCCGCTGCGCGGCGTACGAGGGCGCTCTCCGGCTGCTGCCGGTCGACGACTTCCCGGGGCTGCAGGAGCCGTCGGGGACCGCGATCTCGGTCGAGCCGGCTGCGTTCGCCGAGGCCGTCGCCCAGGTATCCCGGGCGGCCTCGAAGGATGAGGCCAGGCCGGTGCTCACGGGAGTGCTGCTCGAGATCAGCCGGGAAGGCGTGGTCCTCGTCGCAACGGACTCGTATCGGCTCGCGGTCCGAGACCTCGTCGCCACCGCGGACGGCGAGGCGAAAGCGATCGTCCCCGAGCGAGCCTTGACGGAGGCCGGCCGTGCCGCCGTCGACCAGAAGGCCGGGGTGGAGGCGTCCGTGAACGCGTCACAGATCGCGTTCCGCGTCGGCTCCCTCACCTTGACGTCTCGACTGATCGAGGGGGAGTTCCCCAACTACCGCCAGCTGCTGCCGGAGACCGTCGAGAGCAGACTGACGATCTCGCGCCAACAGCTCCTCGAAGCCGTCCGTCGCGTGGGGCTGCTCGCTCGTGACACGACCCCCGTGCGATTGGAGTTCAACGCGCTCGGCGTGAAGCTGTCGTCGTCGAGCCCGGACCTCGGTCAGGCCGTCGAGACGGTCGAGGCTCGGTACGAGGGGGAGGACCTCGTCGCGGCGTTCAACCCGCAGTACCTCGTCGACGGTCTGACGGCGGCCACGGGCGAGAGCGTGCGGATCGACGTGCGCGACGGGCTCAAGCCCGGCGTGATCCGCGGCGAGGGTGACGAGCTGACCTACCTCGTGATGCCGGTCCGGCTCCCCGCCGCGGTCGGCTGAACCGCGGCGGCGCGGAACCGGATGCGCCTGGAGTGGCTCGAGCTCCGGGATTTCCGGAACCACCAGCGCACGGCCGTCGATCGCGTCGCGGACGGTCTGACGGTGGTCGTGGGACCGAACGGAGAGGGGAAGACCAACCTGCTGGAGGGCATGTTCTTCCTGTACGCGCTCCGCTCGCCCCGCTCCTCCACGAACGCGCCGCTCGTCCGCGAGGGAGCGGACGTGGGGTACGCACGGGGTGAGTTCGCGGGCATCGAAGGCAAGGCCCTGGTCGAGGTGGAGATCCCCCGGAAGGGTGCGAGTCGCGTGAAGTTGAACAAGAGCCCGCTCCGACGCAAACGCGAGCTGCGCCGCCAGGTGCGCTCGATCCTCTTCGGCCCCTTCGACCTGCCCGTGGTGATCGGTGACCCCTCGAAGCGGCGGGATCTCATGGACGACGCGATCGTGGCGCTGTGGCCGTTGAAGGAAGGGCTGTCCACCGCGTACGACCGAGCGCTCCGTCAGCGCAACCGTCTGCTCAAGGAATGGGACGGGCATCGCGGCGGCCCGTCCGGGCTCGACGCCTGGGACGAAGAGCTCGTCCGGTCGGGCGTGCCGGTGATCGAGGCACGCCGCGATGCCGTCGAACACCTCGCCACGGGCGCCTCCGCCGAGTTCGAGGCGCTCTCCGGCTACGAGCTCCTCGTGACGTACGCCCCGAACGTGACGGGCGCTTCGGAGGAGGCGTTCCGGGAGCAACTCGACACGCGGCGGCCCGATGAGTTGCTCCGCAGGACGTCCCTCGTCGGGCCGCATCGCGACGACCTGACCCTGGCCGTGCGCGATCTCGGAGCTCGTGCGTTCGGGTCGCACGGTGAGACGTGGGCCGCCGCCCTTTGCCTACGACTGGGCCTGGCCGCGGCCGTCGCCGCCGAGACCGGCGAGCCGCCGCTCCTGCTGGTCGACGATCCCTTCAGCGCCCTCGACCCCGATCGGCGCGATCGGATCGCGCAGCGGCTGGCGGATCGAGGTGGCCAGGTCGTGATCAGCGTGGCGGACGAGGCCGACGTGCCGCGCGCATCGTCCGCGGTGTGGGACGTGGCAGGCGGAACCGTGACGGTGCGGGGCTGATGCCGAGCGCGAAGGGGTTCCCGCGACGGAAGGACGGACCGAGCAAGGAGGGCGTCGAGCTCGGTGAGGTGATCGACAACCTCCTCTCCGAGCAGGTCTTCGCCCGGGGTTTGCCGGTTGCCCGGCTGGCCGCTTCGTGGACGTCGATCGTCGGCGAACGGCTGGCGTCGGAGACCGCGCCGGCGGCCCTCGACGGGGGCGTCCTCACCGTCACAGCGACCTCCGGGCCGTGGGGCGCTCAGGCCCGATTCCTCCACGAGGAGATCCGGCGTCGGGCGGACGAGGCGCTCGACGGCGATCGGATCACGGGGATCCGGATCGTGGTGCGAAACCGCAGGTAGAAGGCCGATTTCCGCGACCGGAAACGCCGTTCCCGTCACCCCTGATTGATAGAATCCAGAGGTACGTGCGACGGCCCCGCGCACGCCCCCAGCTCCGTTGCGTGGGGCGGCCTGCGCGGGGCACCGACTGGAGGACGATTGGCCACCGCGAAGGCGAAGAGAGACACCTACGACGCGCACAACATCCAGGTCCTCGAGGGCGTCGAGCACGTCAGGCTCCGCCCGGGGATGTACATCGGGACCACCAGTTCACGCGGGATGCATCACCTCGTCTACGAGGTCGTCGACAACGCGGTGGACGAGGCGATGGCGGGCCGCGCGACCAAGATCATCGTGACGATCCATCCCGACGACAGTGTGTCGGTGCGAGACGACGGCGCCGGGATCCCGGTCAAGCCGATCCCGAAAGCGAAGGACCGTCGCCCGGCCGTCGAGGTCGCGCTCACGACCCTGAACGCCGGCGGGAAGTTCGGCGGTGGCGGCTACAGCATCTCCGGCGGCCTCCACGGCGTCGGCGTTTCGGTGGTGAACGCCCTGTCGGCGAAGATGACCGCCGAGGTCCAGCGCGACGGGTTCTCGTGGGGTCAGTCCTACGCGCGAGGGCGCTCCACGTCGAAGCTCGTGAAGGGCAAGCCCACCAAGAAGACGGGCACGTCGATCCGCTTCTGGCCCGACGCCGAGATCTTCACCGAGGAGATCGAGTTCAAGCGTTCGGAGCTCACCGACCGTCTCCGTGAGCTGGCGTTCCTGAACGCGGGGCTCGAGATCCAGTTGATCGACGAGCGCGAGAAGCCTGCCCACAAGGACGTGTACCGCTACAACGGTGGGCTCGTCGACTTCGTGAAGCACCTGGCCACGGGGAAGGATGCGATCACCCGCGTGATCGCGATCGGCGACAAGGCCGAGGACGCGGAGGTCGAGCTCGCGCTGCAGTGGATGTCGGGGTACTCGGAGTCCGTGTACTCGTTCGCGAACACGATCAACACGCACGAAGGCGGGATGCACGAAGAGGGCCTCAAGAAGGCGCTGACCAACGTGTTGAACCGCTACGCCCGGTCCAAGGGTCTCCTCAAGGAGAAGGAGGACAACCTGATCGGCGAGGACGTGCGCGAGGGTCTCGTCGCGATCCTGTCGGTCAAGCTCCGCGATCCGCAGTTCGAGGGCCAGACGAAGACCAAGCTCGGGAACGCCTCGATGCGTTCGTTCGTGGAGACGACCGTGAACGCGCAGCTGGCCGAATGGCTCGAGGAACATCCCACCGAGGCGCGGCGGATCGTCCAGAAGACGCTGGCGGCAGCGAAGGCGCGGATGGCTGCCAAGCAGGCGCGTGACCTCACCCGGCGCAAGTCGTTCCTCGAGGGTGGCTCCCTGCCCGGCAAGCTGGCCGACTGCCAGCTGAGCGATCCGGCCTCGTGCGAGCTCTACATCGTCGAGGGGGACTCCGCCGGAGGGAGCGCCAAGCAGGCCCGTGACCCCGCGACCCAGGCGATCCTCCCCATCCGAGGGAAGATCCTCAACGTCGAGAAGGCCAGGCTCCACAAGATCCTGGAGAACATCGAGATCCAGGCACTCATCACGGCGATCGGCACGGGCATCGGCGACGAGTTCGAGCTGGACAAGGCCCGCTACCACCGGATCGTGCTGATGGCCGATGCCGACGTGGATGGCGCGCATATCCGCACGCTCCTGCTCACGTTCTTCTTCCGGCACATGCCCCAACTGATCGATGCCGGGTTCATGTACCTCGCGCAGCCGCCCCTGTACCTCATCAAGGAGGGCAAGCAGGAGCAGTACTTCTACACGGAGCGCGAATGGGACACGTTCCGGAAGGTCAACGGCAACGGCAGCAAGAAGCTTGACCCACAGAGATTCAAGGGTCTGGGTGAGATGGACGCGCACCAGCTCTGGGACACCACGATGGACCCTGAGCGCCGAACCCTCCTGCAGGTCACGCTGGAGGACGCGACCACCGCCGACCGGCTCTTCACGGTGTTGATGGGAGAGGACGTTCCGTCGCGGAAGGAGTTCATCGAGCTGAACGCGAAGTACGTCCAGAACCTCGACGTGTAAGGGTTCGGGGGCTCATGAAGCGAGCCGTCGAGGCGAGCGTAGTCCCCGAGAGGAAGAGAGTAGAAGGTGATGGCGCAAGAGGGGTTGTTCGCGGGCCGGGTCGAGCCCGTCGAGCTCGGGGAGGAGATCCAGCGCTCCTACCTCGACTACGCGATGTCGGTCATCGTCGGGCGGGCCCTCCCCGAGGTGCGTGACGGGTTGAAGCCGGTCCACCGACGGATCCTCTGGTCGATGCTCGAGGCAGGGCTCCGCCCGGATCGCCCACACCGCAAGTCCGCGTGGGCGGTCGGCGAGGTCGTGAAGAAGTACCACCCGCACGGACTCGAAGCCGTGTACGACGCGTTGGTCCGGATGGCGCAGGACTTCTCTCTGCGGTACCCGCTCGTCGACCCGCACGGCAACTTCGGATCGGTCGACGGCGATCCGCCGGCGGCGATGCGGTACACGGAGGCTCGGCTGGCCCCGGCGGCGATGGAGATGCTTCGCGACATCGACGCCGAGACCGTCGACTTCGTGCCCAACTACGACGGGTACGAGCAGCAGCCGTTCGTCCTGCCCTCGCGGTTCCCGAACCTGCTCGTCAACGGCTCCGGTGGCATCGCGGTGGGGATGGCGACGAACATCCCCCCCACAACATGGGCGAGGCGATCGACGCCGTCGTTCACTACTTGGAGCATCCGGAATCGACGTCGAAGGACCTGATGAAGTTCGTCAAGGGACCTGACTTCCCGACGGGCGGCATCATCATGGGTCGCGACGGCATCCGCGACGCCTACGAGACCGGCCGGGGGTCCATCAAGATCCGCGCGGTGTGCTCGGTCGAGGAAGGATCCGCGGGCCGAGCCCGCATCGTCGTGAGCGAGCTCCCGTACCAGGTGAACAAGGCGCGCCTGGCGGAGAAGATCGCCGAGCTGGTGAAGTCCGGCAAGGTCAAGGAGATCGCGGACCTGAAGGACCACTCATCAGGCCGGGCGGGGATGCGCCTCGTGATCGACCTGAAGCGTGGCGCCAACCCCCAGGTCGTCCTGAACCAGCTCTATAAGCACACACAGCTCCAGGAGTCGTTCGGCGTGATCATGCTCGCGCTGGTCGACGGCGTCCCTCGCACGCTGAACCTCGCCGAGATGATCGGCCACTACGTCGATCACCAGATCGACGTAGTCACCCGGCGCACGCGCTACGACCTGCGCAAGGCCGAGGAGCGCGACCACATCGTCCAGGGCCTCCTGATCGCCCTCGATCACTTGGACGAGGTCATCAAGGTGATCCGAGGCTCGCAGGATGCGGAGCAGGCGCGCACCAAGCTGATGTCGAAGTTCAAGCTCTCGGAGATCCAGGCCAACCACATCCTGGACATGCCGCTCCGCCGACTCACGAAGCTCGCCCGCACCGAGCTCGAGGATGAGCACAAGGAGCTGCTCGCGAAGATCAAGTACCTCAAGGCCCTGCTGAAGGACCCGAAGAAGATCCGCGGCGTGATCAAGGAAGAGATCCTGCAGATCAAGCAGAAGCACGGCGATCCTCGTCGCACGCAGATCAAGGCGGACGAGGGCTCATTCGACATCGAGGACCTGATCGCCGAAGAGGACGTGGTCATCACCGTCAGTCGTGCCGGCTACGTCAAGCGCGTCCCGATCGACACGTTCCGCCGGCAAGGCCGCGGGGGCAAGGGCGTGCGCGGAGCGACCCTCAAGGAAGAGGACGTGGTCGCCAACGTCTTCACCACGACCACGCACCACTGGCTGCTGTTCTTCACGACGAAAGGCAAGGTCTACCGGGTCAAGGTCCACGAGGTCCCCGACGCCTCTCGGATCGCTCGCGGACTCTACGCGGCCAATCTCCCGGGCGTGGCCATCTCGGGCGACGAGGGCGTCTCCACCGTTCTGCACCTGAAGGAGTACGACCCCAAGCGGTTCCTGCTCTTCGCCACGAAGAAGGGGATGGTCAAGAAGACGCCGCTTCCGGAGTACGAGTCCGCGCGGACCGGCCTCGCCGCGATCAACCTCAAGCCGGGCGACGAGCTCATCGACGTGAAGCTCACCGACGGGAAGGACGATGTCTTTCTCGTCTCACGGAAGGGCCAGGCCATCCGATTCAGGGAGCAGCTGGCTCGCCCCATGGGTCGCGCCACCGCGGGCGTGATCGGGATGCGGCTCGCCGAGGACGACGAGGTGATCTCGTTGAGCCTCGCCTCCGACGGTGAGGAGATGATCAGTGTGTCCCAACAGGGCTACGGCAAGCGCTCGCCACTCAAGGACTACCCCGTCAAGGGTCGCGGCGGGAAGGGTGTGATCGGTCACCAGATCACGAAGAAGACGGGCCTGCTCGCCGGCGCGTTCGTCGGCTCGAAGGAGCAAGATCTGTTCGCGATCTCCTCAAGTGGGATCGTGATCCGTGTGCCGGCGGGGGAGATCCGCCGGGTCGGGCGGTCGAGCCAGGGCGTTCGCACGATGCGCGTCGACGAGGGCGCCCACGTCGTCGCGATCGCACCCGTGATCATGCAGATGGAGGAGTAGCGCACTCCCACAGCCGGACGGGTCCAGAAGGGAACCTCGGTGCATCGCCGGGCGTTACTGCGATGATGTCGGGACTCCCATGAACATCGGACTCGGCTTGCTCGTCGAGGCTGCCGCGTTCCTGGCGGCCATCTACGTCGTGTTGGAGCTGCGGCCGCGGCTCCCACGGCAGACCACGGATCTCGTCCTCGGGTCGATCGGCTGCGTGATGGGCGCAGGCGCCCTGCTGTTCCAGACGGATGTCAGTCTCGTCGGAGGTGTGCTCGCACCTCTGTTCGCGGCGGTCATCGTGGTGGGGCACGTCCGCGGGTTGGACCTCATGGGTGTCCGGCTCCCGGCCTGGGTGCAAATCCCCGCGCGGGGACGTCATGGGGCGTACGCTATCGACCCAGCCGAGACCCGAACGATCGAGGAGCCTGTGCAGCAACCACGGTCAGCGACGGAGCCTGGGCCGGCATCCGGGTTCGACCCCGAGCCGTTGCCCGACGAAGAGTCATTCCCGAGCGAGGAAGAACTCGTCCCTCCTCTCGGCCCGGTGGCTCCGGAAGCGACGTGGCCCTCCACGGTCGTCCGACCGCCCACTGAAACGCGGCTTCCGCGCCGCGGTGTACGCAGGACACGCGTGGAGATCAGGCGCCTCGGCCCGCTGTCGGTGCTGAAGTTCTCGCTGATCTTCTACTTCTGCGTCTTCCTCGTGGTCTATCTCTCGCTCGCGATCATCTGGGGCATCCTGTCCGCGAGCGGCGCGGTCGACTCGCTGGAGGAGCTGCTCGGCGTCATCTTCCCGTCGGCCGGCGCCCAGTCGCCGACCGGTGAGCTGAGCACCGGCGATGCGCCGCCGCTCGAGATCGTCACGGGCCAGCTTTTCACCTGGCTCTTCATCGGCGGATGCGTCGGCGTCGCGATCTGGTCGTGCATCAACGTGTTCGTGGCGATCATGTACAACCTGATCAGCGACATCGTCGGGGGGATCGAGGTCACGCTGGCAGACCGGCGCGACTGAGGCCGTCTGGAACGGGGACCTCGCCCGGGGAGCCCATGAAGAGGTCTCGATTGACACGGTTTCCGGACCGTGATTACCCTGCGGCGAGGGGCTCGCGGCCCTCGGGCCTGTAGCTCAGCTCGGTTAGAGCGCTTCCCTGATAAGGAAGAGGTCGATGGTTCAAGTCCATCCAGGCCCACTATGTCCACCCACCCGATAGGAGGCTGTGCGCGATGGGAGACGACACCGAAGGCACGGAGAAGAAGGGCGGATTCTTCCGGAAGCTGCTGAAGCTCGCCTTCATCGGGGCCCTCGTGGCCGCCGTCATGCAGTTCATGAAGCGCCGCCGCGGCGAGGACGTCGACGACGTGGAATGGCAGGAGCTGCCGCCGCCCGCGGGCGGGTAGCCCCACCTGATCTCCGACGTGGGAAGGCCCGCCGTACGGCGGGCCTTCTCCGTGTCCGAGGCTCTGGCTCTAGACTCGCCCGCGTGCTCGAGCCCGGAACGCCTTGGGGTCTCGCCCACTCGGCGGCCCGGGTCGCGAACGTGGAGTTGCGCCCCTTGACCGCGCTGGCGCAGTTCGACGATGCGCTCGGGGTCATGGTGGCCACGTGGGGCGCGTTCCAGCTTCCGCCTCGCGAGATGATGACCGCGCTCGCCCACAGCGGGAACGTTCCGTTCGGGGCCTACGACGGCGATCGACTGGTGGGATTCGTCCTCGGATGGGCCGGTGTGGATCACGGCGGGCTCCACGTCCATTCGCACATGCTGGCCGCGCTGCCCGACCGGCGCCATCGAGGGGTCGGCTACGCGTTGAAGCTCGGGCAGCGCGCCCAAGCGCTCGAGCAGGACATCCACGTGGCGCGCTGGACGTTCGACCCGCTGGTGGCCCGCAACGCGTGGTTCAACCTCGGCAAGCTCGGCGCGGTGGCGGACGGCTTCGGCCGAGCCTTCTACGGGGAGATGACCGACGAGATCAACGCCGGCGATCGTTCGGACCGCCTCGTGGTCCGTTGGGATCTGGACCGCGACCCGACGCCGCGCCCCTGGCCCGAGGGCTTCCCCATCGTGCTCGCGGCCGAAGGCGACCCCGATGGGCCCCTCCCGATCCGGCGCGAGGCATCCGGCGACGGCGGTGGGATCGTCGAGGTGCCGCGCGACCACGCGGAGCTCCGCCGCCGGGACCCGGCGCTCGCCGCACGCTGGCGCGAGGCCACCGCCGAGACGCTCGAGGCCTGCTTCCTCGCCGGGTCGATCGCCACCTCGTTCCACAAGACCAGGTCGGCGTACGCGCTCGTCCCCAGGACGAGCGCGTGAACAGGGTCCGTGTCGTCGAGCTGCTCCTCGTGGAGCTGCCGCTCGTTCGCCCGTTCCGAACCAGTTTCGGGGAGATGCGCGAGAAGCGCTGCATCGTCGTGCGGGTGGAGACCGACGACGCCGAGGGGTGGGGCGAGTGCGTCGCCGACGTGCGGCCCGACTTCAGCGAGGAGTTCAACGACGGCGCCTGGATCGTGCTACGGGAATTCCTCGCGCCCGCGCTCTTCGGTGCGAACACCACAGACGTCGAGGCCGTCGAGCGGACGTTCGCCGGGGTCCGTGGGCACCCGATGGCGAAGGCTGCGCTGCTGAACGCGATCCTCGACGCCGAGCTTCGCGCGGACGGGACCTCACTCGCGTCGTGGCTTGGCGCGGACAAGACCCGGGTGCAGTGCGGCGTCAGCATCGGGATCGCCCCGTCGATCGAGGCACTCCTGGATCAGGTCGAGGACTACCTGGGGGAGGGCTACCAGCGGATCAAGCTGAAGATCGAGCCCGGTACGGACCTGGAGCGCGTCCGCGCTGTGCGTACAGCGCATCCGGAAGTCCTTCTCTCGGTGGACGCGAACGCGGCGTACACCCTCGCCGACGCTGATGTGTTCCGGTCCATGGACGAGCTCGACCTGCTGATGATCGAACAGCCCCTCCACCACGAGGACCTCCTCCGCCACGCCGAGCTCCAAGCGATGCTTTCGACAGCGCTGTGTCTCGACGAATCGATCCGATCGGTCGCCGCCGCCGCCGCCGCGCTCGATCTCGGCGCCTGCAGGATCGTGAACATCAAGCAGGGGCGGGTTGGGGGTGTGCTCGAGGCGAGGAGGATCCACGACCACTGCAGGGAGAAGGGCGTGCCGGTGTGGTGTGGCGGGATGCTCGAGACCGGGATCGGGAGGGCGCTCAACCTCGCCCTGGCGGCGATGCCCGGCTTCAGCCTCCCGGGCGACACGAGCGCCTCGGGGCGCTACTTCGAGCAGGACCTGACCAGCCCGTTCGAGCTCGCATCCGATGGGACGATGGCGGTTCCCTCGGAGCCCGGGATCGGCGTCACGCCGCTGCCGGACCGGCTCCGGGCCTGCGTCTCGCGGCGCGATGTCATCCGCCCCGATCGAAAGAGTGACAAAAGCGACGGGCCGGGTTGACGGCGAACCCCTCCCGCTCCTATGGTTCGCGGTGAGAGACCGCTGGAGCCCTCGGGTTCCGGCGGTTTCTCACTTTCCGGGCCGTTCCGGCCCATTCCCACCCGTTCCCACGTCGGCACGGATCTCCTGCTCAGCGCCGCTGTCGTCATGCTTGTGTCGTGCCGCCCAGCGAGCGACGATAGCCGGACGTCCGGTGCGTCATCGGACGCCCAGCGGATGAAGAAGCGGGTCATCAGAGCCGAGGAGTTCGAGGTCCTGGATGCGGCGGGCCATGTTCGGGTGCGGATCGGTCTGTCGAACGACGATTCCCCGTTCTTCTCGATGCTGGATCCGGGCGGGCAGGTTCGCGCCCGATTCGGTCTCTCGTCCGACGGGTCCGCGGGACTCGCGATCGGCGACGACAACGGGAAGGTGCGGGCGACCCTCGGGCTTTCGAGCGACGGTTCCGCCAGCTTGGCGTTCGGTGACCGGAACGGGAAGATCCGCGCCAAGTTCGGCCTGGCTTCGGACGCCTCGCCGACCCTGGGAGCCCACGTCGAGGGCGAGGAGGTCAGCCACCGGTACACACTCGCCGACCAGGGGTCGCCGACCTTGGGCTTGTACGATCGGTTGGGACGGGTACGGATCCGTCTGGGGCTCGCGGCCGAGGGATTCCCGATCCTCCGGTTGCTCGATGCGGAGGGCGAGCTGCGTGCGCTGGTAGGACTGGCAGATGATGGGAGCCCATTGATCCAGTTCATGGACGAGCGCAAGCAGCCGACCTGGACGATGCGATGAGCGGCTGGTGGACGGCAGCCTTCGTCGGACAATGGGTGCTCCTCATCGTCCTGTGCGTCGTCGTGGTGGCGCTCGCCCGGCAGGTGGGCACGCTGCACCTCCGGCTGGGACCTCGTGGCGCGTTGGAGATCGACACAGAGGGGCCGATGCTCGGTGAGCCGCTCCCGCCCGTCGACGCGCGGGCCGCGGACGGGACGCCGATCGTGATCGGCGGCCCGGGGAAGAGGCGACTGGTGCTCTTCTCCTCCCCCACGTGCATCGTCTGCCGGGAGGTGGCGCCCGCACTGCCCGCCGCCGCGCGGGCCGCGGACCTCCTCGCACAGATCGTGCACGACGAGAAGGCGGAACGAGTGTTCGACGTGCCCGGCACTCCCTACCTCCTGGTCCTCGACGAGATGGGGCTCGTGCGAGGGAAGGGCACGGTCAACAACCTCGAGCAGGTGGAGGGGTTGGTCGATACTGCCCGGCGCCGGATCCGAGAGGACGGTGAGCGATGGGCGAGCTGACCGGCCTGGAGCGGGCTCAGCGAGCGCTCGCGCAACGGACGAGCCGTCGAGGGTTCCTCGGGCGCGTCGGCCGGGGCGTGGTCGCGCTGGCCGGAGGATCGCTCGTGGCGACGGCCCTCGCCCCGGATCGGGCCGAAGCTCTGCACATCTGCGGGCATACCTTCACCACGGGATCCTGTCCCCATCCGTACACCCCTGCGTCGCGGACCGACCGTTACGGGTTCCCGGTGCACCCGACCTACGGGTATCCGGTGGACGATCGAGGGAAGCTGTACCGCGATCCGGCGACGCAGGAGCGCTCGAAGACCTGCGAGGAACGCGTCCCGGAGGTCTACTCGTTCGTGAACAGCCCGCGGTACGGGGGAGGCTGGACCCGGTGTTGTTTCGGGCGGCTCAGGCATATCCAGGACTGCTGCTCCCGCTCCTCGATCCGGATCAACGGCGACTACGCGGTTCGCGGCTACTGCCCCTCCGGGCTCAAGGTGTTCTGCATCACGTACCGAGAGCTCGCGAGAACGTGCTGAGCGAGGCCGGGCTCGTTTCGCTCGCCGCCGCCGCGGCGGTGGCCGGCTGGTCCGCGCTCTGGGGTCCCTGAGGCCTCTCGATGGTGGAGACCATCAGCCCCGTCGTGTACGGGACGCGGACCCGCTGGGTCGGGGCTCTGGCGCTCCACGCCGTGGGCGCGACGGTGACCGCGGCCGGCTTCGGCGCGCTGGTCGCAGGGGCCGCCGGGATGCTCGGGGCCCCCTGGGGGAGGGCCGGGGGCGCGATCGTGGCGACCGTCGCCGTCCTGTATCTCGTCCGAGAGCTGACCGGGATCCGCGTGCCGGTGCCACAGCTACGCCGACAGGTGCCGGACTGGTGGCGGACGTACTTCGGCCGGCCGCTGGCGGCGTTCCTCTACGGCGCCGGCCTCGGCGTCGGCTTCTTCACGTTCCTCGGCCACGGGACGCTCGTTGTGGTCACGGTGGGCGCGGCCTCGACCGGCCGACCACTGTGGGGCGCGCTCGCGATGGCGCCGTTCGGGCTCGCGCGCGGGCTGGCCCCGCTCGTCGCTGCCGGATCGCGGGAGCCGGAAGATGGTCGCCGACTCGTCGACCGTCTGAGCTCGACGTCGGACCGACCCCGGCGGGGGCTGAACGGGCTCGCCCTCGCGGGGATCTCGGCCGCCGCCGTTGCCGTGGCGTGGCGTTCTCACGACGGCTGGGCCGCGGCGGGCGCTGCCCTCCTCGCGGTGACGTTCGCGTGGTCCTCGATCGACAAGATCGGAGGATGGAGTCGATGGCGACGTGCCCTCGTCGGCCATGCGTTCCCACCGAGTGTGGCGCGCGTCGCCACGTGGGCCGTGCCGGGGTCGAAGCCCTCGTCCCTGCGCTCGCGCTCTCGGGGCACCCGCGAGCCGCGGCCGCCGTCGCGCTCGGCGCGATCGTTGCCTTCTCCGCCGCCCTGGTGCGCCTCGCCCTGCGCGACGGCGCCCGCGTCTCCTGTGGCTGCTTCGGTCGAGGGTCGATCGACGTGCGGGTGGCGCTCGTTCCGGAACGCGGCACTCGCCGCCGCCGCCGTCGCCTCGTGGATATCCGCGTCCCCGGACCCGCGCCTCCAGCTCCCCGACGCGGACGACTCGCTGCCTGCCCTGCTCCTGGCGGGCGCACTCGCCGCCGCCGTGATCACGGTATGGCGTGCCACCAACTGGCTGCGGAAGGGAAGCGTGTGAACGCGCGGCGACCGTTGTCGGCGCTCGCACCCTTCGGTGCTGCGCTCGTCACCGTGGCCCTGGTCACCACGATCGCCGGCGCACACGACACTGACCTGACCGATCCCAACGACACCCGAGGCAGCCTCGACGTCCGACAGGTGCGTCTCGCCCACAAGTCGGGGCCGCCGGGCTGGACGATCGTGACCTTCGGCGAATGGCGAACGGCAGAGATCTGGGACCGGGGCTACCTGATGGTCCTACTCGACACCCGGGGACAGGAGGACGCCGAGTACTACGTGCTCGTCCGGTCCGCGGGGACCGGCCTCCTGGGGTCGCTCTGGCAGATCCGCACCGTCGGGCCCGACTCCTACCTCGGCTCCGTGCCCGTCCAGCGGTTCTCGCGGCTGAGCGCGACTGCGCGGGTCGGGCTGTCTCGGCTCACGTTCGGAGCGCACCGGCTCTTCTATCGATGGTGGGTGCAGACGCTCTTCACGGGTGGGCTCTGCAAGCGGACGTGCCACGATCGTGCTCCCAACCGAGATCCCGTCCTCCAGTGGAGGCCCGGGATGTCGCCGTCACCGTCGCCGTCTCCGAGCGAGGCCCCGTCGTCGTGACCGTCCCGGCCGGTGGCTGGGGGGAGATCGAGACCGGTGAGCTCTTGCCCTCGACCTGCGGCGGTTGTGGTTAGCTCATGCGGTACCTGCCTTCAGCGGTCGAGAGAAGGGAGCCCAGGATGCGGACAGGTCTGAGGCTCGGCGTCGCCATCACCGCCGGTTTCCTCATCTCGATCCTCGCGGCCGGCACCTCTCCGGGCGTCCCGGCAGGCTGCACGATCGTCGGAACGCCGGGCCGCGATCACCTCTTCGGCACCGACGGCTCCGACGTGATCTGCGGCCTCGGCGGGAGGGACGCGATCCAGGGCAAGGGAGGGAACGACGTCCTCATCGGCGGCGGTGGCGGCGACACCGTGTGGGGCGGCGCAGGCAAAGACAAGCTGCGAGGGGGGGGCGGTGTGGACTTCCTCATCAGTGGCGGAGGCCGCGACGTGGCGCGCGGCGGCACGGGTCAGGACTACATCTTCGGGGGACCGAAGGCCGACAGGATCTTCGGTGGTCCGGGCAACGACCCCCAGCTCTGGGGCCAGGCCGGCACCGGGGATTTCGTCAGCGGCGGCCCCGGCGATGACTTCTGCTTGATCACCGAGGACGGTGACGGTGACGACATCGTGGTGGGGGGGCCGGGTGACGACACCGCCGAAGCCGATCCAGGAGACGCTCGGCGGAGCGTCGAGACGTTCGAGATCTGTCTCGGCGGGTAGGTCCCTCACGCGATCGGTGAACTCCCAGCCCGGCCATCGGTGGAGTGTGCGACCCATGTTCCCCTCTTCCTGACGGTGGTCCGTCCCTATGGGGAGCCTCCTGCGGCGGCGCTCGGGGCACCGGCCTCGGATTGAAGCTCAAGGACGAGGGAGCGAACAGGGGTTACGTACGTCGATCTACGGAAGGGTGCAAAGGGGTTTCTCCCTCGCCTGTCAGGCCAAGATCTCTCTCAACGCAGGCGATCGGAGAAGCTGATAGGTCGGTCCTCTACACTCGTCCCGATGACCTGCGAAGAGCGTTCCAGTGCTCGCCAGGTCAGCACGGGGACGTAGCTCAGCTGGTAGAGCACCTGCTTTGCAAGCAGGGGGTCGGCGGTTCGAGTCCGCTCGTCTCCACAGCCCTCGCCTCAGGTCAGCGCCGTCGACGCCAGAGCGGTGATGCTGGCCAAGCGCAAGATGTCCGTAGGCGTACTCGCGGACCGAGTCGGGATCACGCCCGCCAACCTCGCGGTGCTGACCTCGACGGCCCTGACCGTCGACGACCTGAGCTTCCACGTCCCTCGAGCACGAGATATCCCCTGGCCGGGGGGAAGGGCATCCCCTGGTTGGGCCCTCAGGTTGGCGTCCGGCCCTGCCGAAGGAAGGGGTGTTGAACAGGGAACGGTCCCTCCAGCCGTTCCCCGAGGAGGAATGGTGGCGTCCAACAAGCAGTTCTCCGTCGGCCGGCCGGTCATGTGGATCGGTATCACCGTGCTGTCCACGGCCCTCGCCGCGGGCGCTTGGTACCTGAAGTCCTCCGGGCTCGAGAGCGGCGTGAAGGCTGCCGGCAAGCTCGCGGCCGCTGTGGTCAAGAAGGAGCTTGCGCCGGAACTGACGGCAGCCGACGTCCGCGAGCCGATGTCCGAGGAGGCATCCGACGCCTTCCAGGAGGTCGTCCAGGCGCGGATCCTCGACGATCGCACGAGCACGGTGCGCATCTGGACCTCGGACGGAACGCTCGTCTTCTCCTCGACCGGGGAGCAGACCGGAACCCAGGGAGGGAACGATCGGTCGATCGGTCTGGCGGCCGACGACGGGAGGACGACGTGGATCGCGCCGTCCAGCGACGGTGGACTCCTCGACATCTACACGCCGCTCCGGCTCGGTGCTGCAGACAGCCAGCCCATCGCCGCCGTCGAGCTGGTACAGGCGTACGCGCCGATCGTGGAAGCTGCCGGTCAGCCGTGGGGGCTCGTGCAGCCCGTTGCGGGTGGACTCGCGGCCGTCGCCCTCCTGATGACCGTCGTCTCGTTCGCGATGCAGCGAGCGGGTCGGTTCGGCAAACGTGAGGGCATGGGTTTCACACATCCGGGAGGTGGCGGGGTGGACGACGAGAAGGTCCGTCGATCGATCGGGGCCCGCGACGACCAGATCGCGCAGCTCCGGGAGCAGCTCCGCGAACAGGAGGACGAGACCATCGATCGCATCCGGGCGCTCGAGGTGCAACTTCGTGAGACGGCCGCTCGGGCGGTCGAAGCCGAGGCACGGTCCGAGGACGTCTCGGGGACCTCGGAAGCCACGCAGGAGGCGAACCGTCGGGCCCAGGAGCTCCTGGACCGAGCGGTGCGGGCCGAGAGCGAGGTCACGACCCTCAGAGAGAAGCTCATGGACGCTCCGACCGGTGATACGAGACAGGCAGACGAGCTGATCAGGACCCTCGAGGAGCAACTCCGGAGCACCGAGGCAGACCGTGATCGCGTGACCTCGGAGGCCCAAGCCCTCCGAGCCACCACGGAGGCCCTCCAGGCGACGACGGACGAGCTGCAGGCGACGATCGCATCGCACACCGGTGGGTCTGCGGTCGAGGATCTCCGGCCGGCGCTCGACGAAGCGAAGGCCGCCCTCGTGGAGGCGGAGCGCGCGCGTGCGGAGTCCGAGTCCATCGCGAGGGAATCGACCGCGGCGCTGGCGTCCGCCGATGCACGGCTCGCCGGCCTGGAAGAGGAGCGCCAGCGGCTGATAGGCGACGTCGAAAGCGACAAAGGCGAAGCGTCTGCACGTCTGGTGCAGGCCGAGGCGCGGGTCACCGAGCTGGAGCGCGGCCTCGTCGAGGCACGGGATCGCTCCGCCGAGGCCGTCAGGGAGCGTGACGAGGCCGTCGCCCACGCCGCGGGCCTGGAATCCCGGTTCGAGGAAGCAACCACCAAGGCGAAGGAAGCGGACGCCCGATCCCAATCGCTGGAGGCGCGGATCCAGGAGATGGCCAAGGACGCAGGCAGCGCCGCCGAGGGCCTGAAGCAACGCCTGACCGAGCTGGAGACCCGAGCAGCCGACGCCGACGGCGAACGGAACAGCCTGCTCGCGCGGGCGGCCGAGGCCGAGGCCTCGGCGAAGGAGCTGCGGGTCCTTGCCTCCACGGCAGAGGCTCGGGAGACGGAACTGCTCGAGCGGCTGGAGGTGGCCGATGGCGAGGTCGCGCGCTCCCACGCCAGCCTGGACGACGCGCGCCGAGAACTGGAGGAGACCCGCGATCACCTCGCCCAGGCGAAGCGGGAGGCGACCCGCGTCAGGGAGGAAGTGGAGTCGCGGGAGACGGCGATCCGGGCGGAGGCCGAGGGTCGCGTGGAGGCTGCGCTCTCAGACCTGGACTCGCGGATCGCGGCCGCGGTCGCAGAATCCGAGGCTCGCGAGTCCTCGGTCCGTGCGGAGGCAGACGCGATGGCGACCGCCGCGGAGACGGAGCTCGTGACCCTGCGGTCCACGCTGTCCGAGATGGAGTCCGCGACCCGTGACCTGCAGGCGCAGAAGGAGGATCGGGACCGGACCCTCGAGATGCTGGAGTCGAGGTTGGTCGAACACCGCGGTGTGCTGGAGGAAGCGCGCGCACGTTTGACGGGAGCGGAGGAGAGGGCCGCCGACCTCGAGCTCCGCCTCCTGGAAGAGTCGGGCGAGATCACCGAGTTGAAGTCCACACTCGCGGCCGCGACCGAAGAGGCCGCGCGCGCCGAAGCCCGGATGACCGAGCGCGACGAAGCCGTCACCCGGATGCAGGACGAGCTGACGGCGGTTCGCGACGAGATGCTCCTGAAGGAGGCCTCGTCGTCTGTGGTCGCCGAGGAGTTGGAGGCGCTGAAGGCCGGCGCCGTGGAGCATGCGGTGGAGACGCGTCGCAAGGACGAGGAGCTGGGGCAGGCCCGGCAGGAGCTGGAAGCAGCCCGGCAGGAGCTCGGAACCATCAAGGACGAGCTGTCGGAGCGTGAACGACTGGTGTCCGCGGGCACGGCAGAACTGGAGGCCCTGAAGACCGCCGTCGCGGGCCACGAGTCCGAGACACGGCGCAAGGAAGAGGAGCTGCACGGGGTCCGCCAGGAGCTCGAGTCGGCCCGACAGGAGCTGGGGACCGTCAGGCAGGAGCTGTCCCAGCGCGAACGGCTCGTCTCTGCCGGGACCGAGGAGCTGGAGGCGCTCCGCGCAGCCACTGCCCGGGGCTCAAAGGAGCTGGAGGCCAAGGATCAGGAGCTCCGTGACATCGTCGCGCTGCTGGACGCGGCGCGGAACGAGCTCGATGCTCGGAGCGAGGACGCGAACGCCCGCTTCCGAGACGCCGAATCGAAGGCGGCCGAAGCCCAAGCGCACGCCAACGAGGTACAGGCGAAGGCCGAGGAGGCACAAGCGAGGATCGCGGACGCCGAAGAGCGTCTCGCGGAGCGGGAGGCGACGGTCGCGCATCTCCAGCGGGAGCTGTCCGAGATCCGGCAGGAGGTCGATCGACGGGAAGCAGGCGCGAGCGCCAACCAGCAGGAAGTCGATTCCCTCCGGACGCTGATCGGGGAGCTCGAGGCGGAGCAGGAGCGTCGCCGCAGCGAGGACGCCTCGCGGGTCGCCACGCTGGAGTCCGAGCTCGCCGAACACACGACCGTCCTCCGAGAAGCCCGCGATCGCCTAGCGGCGGCGGAATCGAGGGCGACCGACCTGGAGGCGCGGCTGGAGGCCGCGAGCTCGAGCCAAGGCGAGGCACTTCGGACCACCGAGGAGCAGCTCGCCGCGAAGCAGCAGGAGGCCGCGCAGAAGGACGAGCAGATCCGTGCGATCGAGGAGCAGCTGCGCACAGGACGTGAAGAGCTCGAGGCCGCCCGTGCGGATCTGTCAGCTCGGGACGCCGCGAGCAGCGACGGTTCGGAGAGGATCGCGGCCCTCGAGGGAGAGCTGCAGGACGCGATCCGCCGCGCCGCGGAGCTGGAGGCGAGCGTCACGGAGTCGAATGAGGCGCTCGCTCGCGCCGAGGAGGCCGCACGGCTGGCCGCCGAACGGTCCGATGCCCTTCCGTCCGAGGACACGCCGACCCCGGTTGCCGCGGACGACGGCCGCGTCCCTGGGCTCGAGGCCGAGATCCTCGAGCTCCAGAAGCGTCTCGAGCAGACGGAGCTGCGAGCGCGACACGCGTACGCGGAGGCCGAGAACGCACAGGCGGAGCTGCGGTTCGCACGCGACCGCGGCGATGCGCCGGCACCTGCCGACGACGGCCGGCTCCGCACGGAGCTCGCGGCTGCGCTCGAGCGGGTGCAAGCGGCTGAGGAGCGAAGCGCGGCCCTCACCGCCGAGGTGCTCCTGCTCAAGAAGGGCATGGACGTCTCGGCCGACGCCGAGGACGATGCCACGAACGGGTTCGCGGTCGACGCCGATGACGAGGGCGTCAACCTCCGGGCCCGCCTCAGTCGCGCGGTGGACAGCAAGCGCTCGACCGGCGAGGACGACACCCGTCAGTGGCGTTGAGCCGGAGGGTACGCTGAACGACGTGCGCCGGCTCCTCCTGTCGATCTTCGCCGTGTCCATCGTGATCGCGACCGCGCCAGCCGCTCTCGCGGCCGCGCCTTCGCCGACGGCTGCTCTCGCCCGACCCGAGTACGTTGCCACCATCTCGCGTCTGCCCGACGGCCTGCGAGCGTGGATGAACGGTGTCTCGTGGCGCCCGGGTTGTCCCGTGCCCCTCAGGAAGCTCCGGGTGGTCGTGCTCCGATACTGGGGATTCGATCGGCAGGCCCACATGGGACGGCTCGTCGTCCATGCGCGGGTGGCGACGCGGATCGCCGGCGTCTTCGGCAAGCTCTACGAGGTCTCCTACCCCATCCGCCGGATGCGTCTCGTGGACTACTACGGAGCCGACGATCGCACCTCGATGGAGCACGACAACACCTCGGCCTTCAACTGCCGCTGGCGCGCCGGCCAGCCGGGCGTGTGGTCGCAGCACGCCTACGGCCGGGCGATCGACATCAACCCGGTGGAGAACCCCTACGTGTGGAGCGGTGGGGTCTCACCGTGGAACGGCGCCCCCTACGTGGATCGGACCGATCGACGGCGCGGCATGATCTTCCACGGCGACGCCGTCTGGTGGGCGTTCCGCGCTCGTGGCTGGGAATGGGGTGGCGATTGGACCTCCGTGAAGGACTACCAGCACTTCTCGCAGAACGGTCGGTGAGGGCGAGGCCTCAGTCGCAGACGAGGGTGAGGAGGTAGTAGGGGTCCACCGCACGCCCGTGCCACGGGTGCCACTCGAAGTGATCGTGTGGAGCGGTCGAGTCACCGGTGGCGCCGACGTAGCCGATGATCGTGCCCGCGCGGACCCAGCCGAGATCACCGTAGGCGATCAGATGAGCGTTGAAGACGTAGCCGAGGTCGCCCCGGACGTAGGCCTGATACCCACCCAGCGGCGAAGACGTGGAGGATGCGTAGCCGTCGAACGGTGCGCGGATCGGCGTCCAGGTGGGAGCCTCGATGTCGCTGCCCATGTGGACGTGGGGCTCGACGCCCTCCACGCTGACGATCTCGCCGAAGTCGTCGTGGATCCAGCGAGGGGCATCCACCGGGCATACCCTGAAGATCCCCCAGGTGGCGAGCCAGGATCGGAGGTCGTCGCGGCGAGCGGTGAGGATCCCGAGACGGTCGTCGGTCCATCCGTGGAACCGCCGTTCGTTCCTCCGGGCCTGACGCAGGGTCGTGAGGGTCTGCCGACCGGGACGGGCGTCGTTCTCCCGCTGGGTCGTGATCACCGCTCGATGGAGCGGGCGGGATCGTGCGCTCGCCTCCCGCTTGATCTCGTCGATCCGGCGGTCCACCCGCTTGCTCGTTCGGAGCGCGTCGCTCACCTCGGAGGCCGCAACGGGTGCCGTGGCGGAGAGCATCACCAGCGTGACCGCCGCTGCGGCGCCCGCCGACAAGAACCTCATGATCCCCCTCACGCCGATCCCACCCCCGGTCTCGTTCCAGGGTTCCCGTATCGGCCCCGTCGCAGCGGCGCTTGAGAGGGTCGGCCCAGAGGGGTTGCCCCCCTATCGACCGAGGGCGCAGTATTGCAACTTCATGCAGCCGATGAGGATGACTCCGAACGGCCGGAAGGCCCTCGCCGGCCTCTCCGAGCGCGATCCGTCCGCCCCGGGGACGGGCCCATGAGACGGAAGCGCGACCCGGCGTGGGATGACGCGGGCACCGCCGAGCTCCGACAACGGCTCGCGCAGGCAACCGCGCGGGCGCAGGAAGCGGAGGAACGAGTCGCACGTGCGGAGGGGCGACCGGTCGACGGATCAGGGACTGGCGGAACTCCTGCAGGCCCTCGAGGCCCGTGTCGAAGCGGCCGAAGCGCAAGCGCGCGAAGCCGAGGAGCGCACGCGCGGCTTCGAGGATCAGGCCGCCGAGGGAGAGAGCCGCTTCCGCCACCGCCTGGGACTCAGTGCGAGCCGCAAGCTCAGCGGGACGGGGCCCGTCGTGGTGGAGGAGCCCGAGACCGAGATGGATCTGCGAGCCGCGATCGCGCGGAGCCTCCGCTCTCCGCTCACCCGTGCCTCCGGACTGACGCTCTCCTTGCAGGCGACCACGCAATCGAGCGAAGGGAAGTCCGTGCTCCGCCAGCTGTCATCGTCGCTCCGCCGACTGGATCAGCTTGCCGCGGACCTCCACGACGTGCATCGCATCATCGACGGGTCGCTCCCGTTGAAGCCTCGACGCACCGATCTGGAGGCGCTCCTCACGACCACCTTGGAGGATGCGACGCATCTCGAGGACCGTCTCGTCCGCCTCGATGCGGAACGCGTCAGCGCGGTCGTTGACCCGGTCCGCGCACGGCAGATCGTCGAGGGGATGCTCGACGCCGCGCGCGATCGAACGAGGGCGGGCGCGACGATCGTGGTGCGGGTGCGTGAGGTCGAGACGGGAGCTCGCGTCTCCGTCGAGGACGACAATCGGAAAGCCGCCGCGATCACCTCGGAGATGAGCTTCGCCGTGCGGCTCGCCGAGCTGCAGGGCACGGAGGTCACGGTCGACGGGTCCTCGTTCGCGGTGGTCTTCCCGAAGGATCGGGCCTAGCGCTCGATCAGCTCTCGATCGCCAGGGGATCCACCGCGTAGGTCTCGCGCAGCCGAAGGTCGACGAGCGCGGCCGGCAGGATCCGCCGGGGTCGCATGCCGTTCGCCTCCGCCACGCCCAGGTGATGCACGCACATCGGAACGAGGAGGTCCCTCGCGTACCAGGACACGACATCGGGCGTGGAGGCGGCCGCGCTCTCCTGCCAGAAGCAGAACTGGCAGATCAGGCGCACGCGCTGCGGGTACGCGAATCGCGCTCGGAAGCCGTGCTCGTGCTCGATCACCCGCCCCCAGAGCGCGACACGACCGAGCACGGCGGGACAACGCGTCCGCCGCAGATAGTCCAGGTCCCGAGTGGCGTGCAGGCCGCAGCTGCAATCGGCGTTCGGCGCCTCGTGCGACCAGGCGAGCCGGCACGTGGCCTGGGCCACCTCACGGGGCCGCCATGCCCTCGACCCGGCCGTGACGGGTCGAAGCAGGAGGCCCTCCCCGTCGCGTCGCCCGGTAAGCGTCCACGAACGCCACGCGAGGATGGGCTCGAGCTCGACCTCGACCGGGAGGCCTCGGACGACGGAGGTCGCGGTCCTCATCGGCCGTCGGTCGTGGTCGTGGTCCTCGCCGGGCTCGCATCCGGGACACCCTCGGGTGCAGGCTCCGGGACCGGCGCCGGACTCGGTTCCGGCAGGGGATCGACGGACGGCTCCAGGATAGGCGCGGGCTCAGGCACCGGCAGCGACGCCGGCTCGATCTCGATCACGCGCTTGGGAAGGCCGATATCCACGCGCACCTCTCGGGCCGTCTCCGACGGGGCCGCCGCCACTCGACTCCGCCATCGTTCCCGTGGAGCGTACCCCGTGGAGGGGTTCACGCGCGAGGGTCTGTGTTCCCTCAGGCTGGGGCGAGGCGGTAGATCGAGTCGAAGTCGCTGAAGAAGATCCGGCCGTTCGGTGCCACCTCGATCGAGAGCACCGGCCCCGGACGGTCGAGGACGAGCACCGGGCCCGTATCGAACCCCGTTCGATTCGCGTTCAGGTCGAACCGTCGGATGCGTCCGTCGTTCACGGCACCGACCACGAGGTCCCCGTCGAACGCCGCACCGAGTCCGCAGGTATCGCAGAAGGCGAGCCCCGTGAGCCCCACCGTCTGCACGAACGTGTGCTTCGGCTGGATCCGAGGGGTCGGTCCGCTGTTGTTCGTCTCGGGGCACGATTCGCTCGGTCCCCACCCGTGGTTGCCGCCCCGCGCGATCCGATTCACCTCGTCGTTGCAGCCCGGGCCGTTCTCCGACTCCCAGAGGCGACCGTTCCGTGGGTCGAACGCGAAGCCGATCGAGTTCCGGATCCCGTAGGCCCAGATCCTCGTGCCGAGCGGGTTCGTGGGTGGGATCGATCCGTCCGGGTTCAGGCGGAGGATCTTGCCGCGCAGATTGCGGGTCCGATCCTGCGAGTTCGATGACTGGGCGTTGTCGCCGATCACGACGTAGAGCTTGCCGTCGGGCCCGAACGCGATCCGTCCACCGTTGTGGTTGCTCGCCGGACCGGCGGCCACGGACAAGAGCCGCTTCACTCCGACCCCGTCGTTGTTCTCCACCTTGATCCGCAGGACCTGATTCCGGAGACCGTCGGCGGTGTTACGTGTCACGAAGACGTACACGAACGGCTTCGCAGGCCACGCCGGATGGACCGCGACCCCGAGCGCGCCCCGCTCACCGTCCGAGTTGACGCTGCGGACGCGGTGCACCCGCACGTCCACGTCGGTTCGGAGGTTGCGGAAGCGGAGCCATCCCGTGTGCCGCTCGAGGTAGACGAGGCGGCCTCCGGGAGTGAACGTGAAGCCGACGGGGCTCGCCAGCCCGGATGCGACGCGGACCGCCCTGAAGCCGACCGCGAGGGCGGGCCCGGTCCCATGGCCTCTGAGGCCGGCGATCGAGATGGCCAGCGACAGAGCCACCGATGCTGCCAGGATCCCCATCTTCCGCATGTCGAGCGCTCCTTCCGGTGCCAGTATCGGCGCCGTGGCGACGGCGCCTCCCTCCATGTTCGGCGTGCCGGCTCTTCGGTCGGAGGATCCTCGGTTCCTCAGAGGCGCAGGCCGATACCTCGACAACGTCGAGATCCCCGGCGCCCTGCACGCCGTCTTCGTCCGTTCCATCATGCCGCACGCGCGGATCGATGGCCTCGACGTCACCGGTTGTCTGACCTCCCCGGGGGTCGTGGGCGTCTACACCGCACGGGATCTGGAGCTCGCTCCCTTGCCGCCCTCCGGCACCGTCGAGGGTGCCGCGGACGGTGAGCTCGAAGGGTTGTTCAGCCGGGAGCCCATCGCGCACGACGTCGTGCGGTTCGTCGGGGAGATCCTCGCCGTCGTGGTCGCGGAGACCGTCGGCGAGGCGATGGACGCCGCAGAGCTCGCCTCCGTGGAGTACGAGCCGCTCGCGACCGTGGTGGACCCGGAGGCGGCGGTGCGGGACGGTGCCCCGTTGCTCTGGCCGGAGTTCGGTACGAATGTCGCGCACGCGTTCGGAGCCACCGGTCCCGACGATCCCCTCGCCGGCGCCGACGTCATGGTGCGCGGTCGATTCCTGAACCAGCGCGTGGCGCCGGCACCGCTGGAGACCAATGGGATCGCGGTGGTGCCCGAGGAGGACGGTTCCTTCATGGTGTGGGTGTCGACGCAGATCCCGTTCGACGTCCGGGATGATCTCGCCGAGACCCTGGGGGTGGCGCGCGATCGCGTGCGGGCGATCGCGCCCGATGTGGGCGGCGCGTTCGGCGCCAAGCTCCAGGTCTACGCGGAGTACCACGCCGTGGCGGCCATCGCCGCACAGCTGGGCCGGCCCGTCCGGTGGCAGGAGACGCGGTCGGAGTCGATGGTCTCGCTCACGCACGGTCGTGCCCAGATCCAGACCGTGGAGCTCGGCGCCACGCGGGACGGCACGCTCGTCGGGCTCCGGGCGGAGCTCTTGGCCGACATGGGGGCCTACCCGATCGGCGCGTTCATGCCCGGAACGACGCAGGAGATGTTGAGCGGCGTCTACCGGATCCCCCGGATCACGAGCAGCGGGAGGAGCGTGGTGACGAACACGACCCCGGTGGCGCCGTACCGTGGGGCGGGGCGGCCCGAGGCGACGGCGCTCCTCGAACGCGCGATGGACCTGCTGGCCGCCGAGCTCGGCATCGATCCCGTCGACCTCCGACGGAAGAATCTGATCCGACCCGACGAGTTCCCGTTCACGACGGTCACCGGCGTCACGTACGACTCCGGTGACTACGAGAAAGCGCTCGACGAGGCGCTCCGGCTCGTCGCGTACGACGACCTGCGCGCGGACCAAGCCGCGCGGCGGGCACGCGGCGATGAGATCTGCCTCGGCGTCGGCGTGGCGATGTACGTCGAGATCACCGCGTTCGGCGGCCGGGAGTTCGCGGCGGTGGAGATCGATGCTGACGCGCGCGTCACGGTCGCCGTCGGGACCACGCCAGCCGGTCACGGCCACGAGACCGCGTTCGCCCAGCTCGTGTCCATGTCACTCGGGGTTCCGTTCGAGGACGTCACGGTCGTCCACTCCGACACGGGGCTCGTGGCGCGCGGGGAGGGGACCTGGGGGTCGCGTTCCCTGCAGATCGGGGGCTCGTCCGTCTACGAGCAAGCCGCAGCCGTCGTGGAGACCGGCCGGCGAACGGCGGCCGCGCTGCTCGAGGTGGACGCGGAGGACGTGGAACGTGTCGAGGGCGGATTCGCTGTCGTGGGAGCCCCCGATCGGATCGTCGGCTGGGGCGAGGTCGTCGCCGCGAGCGAGGACGGAGCGATCCGCGCCGAGGGACGCTTCCGGCAGCGGGGATCGACGTTCCCGTTCGGCACGCACGCGGCGGTCGTGGAGGTGGACACCGCGACCGGTGCCGTGCGGCTGCTCCGCCACGTCGCCGTGGACGATTGCGGTCGCATCCTCAATCCGGTGCTCGTCCGAGGGCAGCAGCACGGCGGGCTCGGGCAGGGGATCGCGCAGGCGTTGTTCGAGGAGGTGCGGTACGACGAGAGCGGCAACCCGGTGACGTCCACGCTCGCCACGTATCCGATGCCGAGCGCCGCGGACCTTCCTGCCTTCGAGGCGTCGAATACCGAGACGCTCACCGACCTGAACCCCTTGGGGGCGAAGGGGATCGGCGAGTCGGCGACGATCGGATCGACGCCGGCCGTGCAGAACGCCGTGGTGGACGCGCTCTCCCACCTCGGTGTGCGGCACATCGATCTCCCGCTCACGCCGGAACGCGTGTGGCGCGCGCTCCGGGGGCACGTGGACACCGTGAGCGGGCCGACCTCCTAGATCTTGATCTTCCAGAGCTCGATGCCGGTCACGCCGTCCTCCGCGGGGAAGACGAGGAGCGTGCCGAGGCGGCAGGATCCCGCGGAGAACAGGGAGTCACCCGACCCGCCGTCGATGTTCGATATCCGGAGCGTGCCACTCGACTTCCCAGAGCTCATCCAGAGCTCGCGACCGCGGACGCCGTCGTCGGCATCGAAGAAGAGGGTGCCGCCGACGGCCAAGAGTGCGTCGGGTGTGGAGCCGGCGCCACCCGGAGCGATGTTCTTCACGCGCCTGGTCCCGGTCGCGGTCCCGTCGCTCTTCCAGAGCTCTTCGCCGGACAGGAGGTCGTCGGCGCGGAAGAACAGGATGCCGCCGACGTTCGTGAGCACAGTGGGCGATGCGTCGCCCGCTCCGGCGGCGATGTTGCGCACCAGCTTCGTCCCGGCGGCCGTGCCGTTCGATCGCCAGAGCTCACTCCCCTTGACGTTCGTGGCCTGGAAGAAGACGTACGCACCCGAGCGTGTCAGGTCGGCTGGGGCCGAACCAGTCGTCCCGGACGCGATGTCCTCGACCCGCCGCGTCCCGGCCTTCGTTCCGTCCGTCCGGAACAACTCCCGCCCGCCCGCCACCGTCTGGGCGTGGAAGAGGACGATGTCGCCAAGCTCGACGAACTCGTGCGGGAACGAGTCCGCGGATCCCGGGTTGATGTCCTTGATCCGGCGGGTACCCATCTCCGTCCCGTCGCTCCGCCAGAGCTCGTCCCCGGTGGTGCCGTCGTCGGCCTCGAAGAACAGGATCCCGTCGATGTCGGCGAGCGACCCGGGGAAGGAGTCACCGGTGGGGTTGATGTTCTCGACGAGGCGGGTCCCTGCCTCCGTGCCGTTGCTCCGCCAGAGCTCCCAGCCGTTCGTGCCGTCGTCTGCCTGGAAGTAGAGTCGGGCACCGACGGGCGTGAGACGCTGCGGACCGGATCCCGTCGGCCCCGGGGTGATGTCCTCCACGAGTGAGGTGCCACCCGGAGTGCCGTCGCTCCTCCACAGCTCGGCACCGGCGGTCCCGTCATCGGCCCGGAAGAAGAGCGTGCCGCCGACGTTCCTGAGTTCCGAGGGATCCGATCCCGTCGGCCCCGGGTTGATGTCCTCGACCATCGTCGTTCCGGCCGCGGTCCCATCGGTCTTCCATAGCTCCGACCCGTTGGTCCCGTCATCGGCGCCGAAGAACAAGGTTCCTCCGACCCTGACGGGCAGGCTGGCGCCTGAGCTCCCCGCGTCCGGGTTGATGTCCTTGAGCCTGCGCGGGACGCCGACCGCGTGCGCGACGTTGGGCACCACGATGACGGCCGCCAGGACGCCCGAGACGATCAGCGATGGACCTTTCCGCACGGGATCTCCTCCGATGGTTTCCGCGAGTGTGTCGAGAGGAACCACCTCGGTCAAGCGGAGTGGTCGATGCGCGAGCGAGCGCGGCGTCGCGACCCCAGGAGCAAGAACCGGATAGTTCCGAGTTGGGTTGACTGGCATGCCCATCCACCGTGCGGCTATCGTCAGTGGATGGCGACCGTCATGCCGATCAGCGATCGGCGGGCTCGGCTCGCGTTCATCCTCGCGGTGCTCGGCGTGCCGTCGCTCGGCATCACCGTCCCCGCGGGGATCTGGCTCGGCGTCGGCGCCGTCCGAGGGCGACGACTGTCGAGTGGCGCGGAGCCGGCGATGGGGTTCATCGCGCTCGTGATCGCAGGGCTGGATGTGATGATGCTGAACGCGGTGCTCCTGAAGACGCTCGAGATCCTCGATCCCATCCGACTGTGGACGGGGATCGGGTGGGGGATCGTCCTCGCGACGGCGGCCGCGATCTGCACGGCCTCCACGCTCAGGATCCATCCGGAACGATGGGGGGCGCTCCTCGTCTCACGGGCGGGGCTGGTCGGTGCGATGGCCGGAGGGACCGCCCTCTTCCTCCGGTTGATCGCGGTCCTCGACTGATCCGCGCGCTGCTACCGTTGCGCCGATGACGCCACGCTGGGAACGGCGATTCCGCGCGCCCGTCATCACGTATCCCGACTGGTCGCCCGCCGCTCCGTCCCGGGTCGCGTACGAGTCCACGGAGAGCGGTGTCTGGCAGCTGCACGTGGCCGATCTCGACTCGGGTGTCCGCCGGCGGGTCACCGATCACCCGGTGGGCGTGGTCGCCGGTGCCTGGTCGCCGGACGGAGCCGACATCTGCTGGTGGCAGGACGAAACGGGTGACGAGTCCGGGCGCTGGTACACGCAACCGTTCGAGGGCGGCGATCCACGGCTCCTGTTCCCTGCCCTCGACCCAGGCTGGAACGAGGGGATCGCGTGGGTCCCCGGGATCCTCGCCGCCTCGATCAGCGCTCACGACGGCTTCGCCGTGTTCGTCAGCGAGGACGGTGGTGCGACGGTCAAGGAGATCGCGCGGAGCGCCGAACACATGCGCGTCGCAGGAGGGCACGGCGGCTACAACCGAGGTGGGCTCTCCGCGGATGGATCCTTGCTCTGCCTCCAGCACGCGGAGCACGGCGACGAGATGCACGAGGCCCTTCGGGTGATCGATCCGCGGACGGGAGCGACGGTCGCCGATCTGGTCGACGACGGCAGGCAGCTCGTGTCCTCGGCATGGTCGCCCGTTGCCGGTGACCGTCGTCTCGCCATCGTCCACGAGCGGCTCGGGCTTCCCCGGCCCGCGCTGTGGGACCCCGCGACCGGGGAGTGGACGGAGATCGTGACCGAGCTCGAGGGGGAGGTCTCGATCGCGGATTGGTGGCCGGACGCGACCGCGCTCCTGCTCTCGCAGCTGCTGGACGGACGGCACCGGCTCCACCGGTTCGACCTCACCACCGGGACGAGGACGGGGATCGAGCATCCCGAGGGACAGGTCGAGTGGGCGCAGGTACGGCCGGACGGCGCCGTCTGGTGCCGTCACTCGAGCGGCGCCTCGGCCCCCCGGATCCTCGACGGAGCCGGGGGCGAGGTGCTCCTTCTCGGGGGCGAGCCGGCACCGGCCGGCAGGCCCTTCGAGCTGCTGCGATTCGACAATCGACACGGTCAGTCCGTGCAGGGGTTCCTCGTCACGCCGGCGGGGAGTGGGCCGTGGCCGATCCTCATCCGTCCGCACGGGGGGCCGACGTGGCTCGACGAGGACAAGTGGCATCCCGAGGTCCAGTCCTACGTCGACGCCGGGCTCGCCGTCGTGCTCGTCAACTACCGAGGCTCGACCGGTCGAGGCGCGGAGTGGCGCGACACCCTCGTGGGCGACGTCGGCGGACCCGAGCTGGAGGACCTCAACGACGCACTCGACCATCTGGTCGCCGCAGGGATCGTGGATCCCGAACGCGCGGCGGTCGGCGGTTGGTCGTGGGGCGGCTACCTCACGCTGATGATGCTGGGGAAGCATCCCGAACGGAACTGGCGTTGCGGCATCGCCGGCGTGCCGGTCGGGGACTACGAGCTCTCCTATGAAGACATGTCGCCGCTGCTCCAGGCGTACGACCGGGCGCTGTTGGGTGGACGACCGGACGAGGTGCCCGAGCTGATGGCGGACCGGAACCCGATCAACTCCGCCGACGACGTGGAAGCGCCCGTCCTGTTCCTGATCGGGGAGCACGATTCCCGCTGTCCCTATCGGCAGGCGATGGCCTACGTGGACCGGCTGCGGGCGCGGGACCATCCGCACGAGGTGTATCTCTTCGCCACCGGGCACGGCTCCTTCGATATCGAGGAGGAGATCCGTCAGCAGCGGACCATCCTCGGCTTCCTCGCCGAGCACGTGTCCGGCGTGGCGGTCCCAACGGACTGAGTCGCTATCGTGGGCTCATGCCCATGTGGCTCGTCGTGCTCACGGCGCTGCTCGGCGCCTTCGTGATCTGGCGCGTCGGCATCGCGATGCTGCGGTCCCTGACGCTCTCCTCACCGACCTCGGCTTCCGACGAGCCGGCTCCCTCGGAGCCCGAGGACGTCGACGATCTCCACGTGTACATGGTGTGCGGGGAGTGCGGGACCGAGCTCAAGGTCTCGCGTCTGGGGGAGTTGCAGATCCCACGGCACTGCGGTGAGAAGATGCAGGTCATCCGGCGTCCGGAACGCGCCTGAGCCACGTTATCCACCGATCCCCACACGGCTTCCCCCTCGTTTCCACGACGTTGTCCACAGCGGCGTGAAGGATGCGTGAAGATCACACCGCCACGACCTCCCTTATCCACGGTGTGGAAAGCGATGTGGAAGATCACACGCCTGTGATTCGGCCGGTCGACCTACTTCCAGAACGTCAGGCCGATGAACCCCACGCCGATGATCCCGAGGCCGGTCCAGAGGACCCCGTTGGTCGCGAAGTCGCCCCGCAGGTAGTTCCAGATCACGACCGCGACGCCCAGCCCGATCAGGCCGAGGACGAGTGGCCCGTACCAACGCGGACTGTGGGTCGTCCGTTTCTTCCGCTGCGGCTCCATCTGATACCGCTGGGGGCGCCGCTTCTTGCGGGAACGGGACTCCGGCATCGTCAGATGGTACCCGGGCCTCGGGTCAGCTCGGCAGCAGGGCGAGTCGCTCCGTCGCGGCCGCGTCGACGGCGGCGCGTGAGAACGGGAGCGGCCGCAGCGCGCCGGCCGCCCACAGATCGGCCTGGTCGTTCCAATAGTGGGAGGCGGGGTTGCCCGACTGTCCGGTCGGGAGGATCCCGGCGCTCGCATCGAGGTCCGAGAGGTCGTAGACGGCTCGCCACGACGGGACGACGTAGACCCGGAACGGTCCCTCGCCCTCGTACCCCGCGTTGTTCACGGTCTGCTCGTTCCCGCCGAGGGCATGGTCGGCGGCCACGAACAGGGGCTCGAGCCCCGGCATCCGGCCGAGCGGATGCGCGAACCGGGCTCGATGGATGTCGCCCCAGCGCCACTCCTCGGGCTCGGGCCCCATCTCCGCGATGCATCGATCCCACGCCGCCGCGGCGGCGGCGTCGTGATCGTCCACCGTGAGGACGCCCTCGCTGATCATCGCCGGCAGCGCTCTGCATCGGAACAGCTCGCGATCCGTCAGGTACTCCTCGATCAGCGGTTCGCGGCCGCCGAGCGCGCGGCGAGCGAGCTCGTCGAGGTAGACCTCCCAGAGCGCCGCCGCGGCCGAATCCGCGACGAGGTCGTGGTCCCAGCCGCCGAGCATCCCGCGGGCGCGGTCGTGGGTGATCGCGATCCGCGGCACCAGGTCCCGCGCTGAGAGGGACACCGTGTCGGCCTGGATCCGCCGGGAGGTCTCGACCGAGTGGTCGCTCCGCTCCTCCAGCAGCTCCGTGATGCGGGTCGCGCGGTCGGACGCGTGGAAGTCGTGGCCGATCAGATGCGGGTAGTGCTCGTCGTGGATCCGGTCGTTCGCGGTCACGAGGTACCCATGATCGGGGTCGACCGCGGTGGGGAGGTCCTCGAACGGGATGAAGCCCTCCCACTCGTGCTCGGCGGTCCATCCGGGGACGGGGACCGTGCCGTCGCCGGTCCGGCGGATCGGATGGAGGCCCGTGCACTGGTAGCCGATGGTGCCGTCGACGTCTGCGTAGACGAGGTTCTGGCCCGGACACTCGAGGGCGCGTGCAGCGTCCCGGAAACCTTCGAACGTCGTCACGTTCGCGACGTCGATCAGCGCGGACGGACGGATGCTGTGCTCGGCGCCGACCCATCGCAGGGCGAAGGCTCCGTCGAGCGGATGCGTCGTGGGGCGGAGCCGGCCGGTGAGGTAGGAGTCGAGCAGCGGTCCGTGCCGGGTCGCGCGGACCTCATGGGCGAGCGGCTCGTCGCTCCCGCGCACGCGGATCTCCTCGCGATGGATCGTGAGCGGCTCCCAGGCGTCCTCGTAGCGTGCCGCCGTGCCCTCGTCGTTCAGGCGCTCGAGGTAGAGATCCTGCACGTCCCCACAGACGTTGGTGGCGCCCCATGCGTGATGGGCCGTCGTGCCGAGGACGATGCCGGGAGCGAACGGCGCCGCGACACCTCGTGCCTCGTACCCGGGCGCGCGCAGGTGGAGCTCGACCCAGGCACCTGGTTGCTGGACGAGCAGGTGGGGGTCGTTCGCGAGCAGCGGCAGACCCGATGCCGTCCGGGACCCGGCGATCGCCCACTCGTTGGAGCCCTGGCCGCGGGGCGTGCGGGGGAGCTCACGGAGCAGCTCGCCTGCCAGGCGACCGGCCGCCGGCGCGGTGGGATGGCCGACGAGCGGCGGGAGGAGGCGGCCGGCCACCTCGTCGCCGAGCTCGGCGGCGAGGTGGGTGCGCAGGAGCTCCATGTCCCAGTTCCCCGAGAGCGCCCACGAGAACATCGCCCAGCAGGCGGCCCACGAGGCATCGTCCGCGGGGAGAGCGGGCTGCGCGTCGAGCAGCACGTACTCCACGGGCGGTGCGGGCATCGCCTCGATCCATGCGGATGCGCCCTGGCGGAAACGGGCGATCATCGATCGAGAGGTCTCGTCCCACCCTGCGGCGATCGCCGCGCCCGCCCGGTTGATGCCCACCGTGCGCGTGAAGCGGTCGTCGTCCAGTGTGAGCTCGCCGAAGAGCTCCGAGAGGCGTCCGTTCGCCTGCTTCAGGGCGAGATCCATCTGGAAGAGGCGTTCGCCGGCGGTCACGAGACCCTGCGCGAACCAGAGGTCGTCGAGCGAGCCCGCCGAGATGTAAGCGACGCCGTAGCGGTCGCGGAGGACCTCGACCGGCGCCCGGAGGCCGGTGACGCGGAGCTCACCGGTGAGAGGGAACAGCGCGGCTCCCGCCGCCGCCCGGAGCCCGTCGAGGAAGTCGGCCATCACCGAGCCCGGACGTTGCCGAGCCAGCTCTCGAACAGCGCCGCGTACGTCCCACCGGCGCGGACGAGCTCCTCGTGCGTGCCCGTTTCCACGAGCCGTCCGGCATCGAACACGAACACGCGGTCGGCCCCCTCCGCCGTCGACAGCCGATGCGCCACCGTGATCGTGGTGCGCCCTTCCGACAGCCGCCGGAGCGCCTCGGAGATCCGCCGCTCGGTCGCCGGGTCCACTGCGGAGGTCGCTTCGTCGAGGATCAGGAGACCCGGGTCCGCGATCTGTGCGCGCGCGAGCGCGACGAGCTGTCGCTCGCCGACGGACAACGCCTCGCCTCGTTCACCCACGGGCGTGGCGAGACCTCGGGGGAGCCCCGCCACCCACCCACCGAGGCCCAGCTCCTCGAACGCCGTCTCGACGTCGCGATCGGTCGCGCCCTCCCGGCCCGCCCGGACGTTCTCGCGAACGGTGGCGTCGAACAGGAAGCCGTCCTGCGGCACCATCCGGAGCGAGCGGTGCCGGGAGGCCGCCGAGATGTCTCGGAGATCGATCCCGCCGACCTCGATCCGCCCCGCCTTGGGGTCCGCCAGCCGGGAGACGAGCTTCACGAACGTCGTCTTCCCGCAGCCCGTCTCACCCACGATCGCGACGTGCTTCCCGGCCTCGATGTCGAGCGAGATCCCATGCAGCACCCGCCCGCCTTCCCGGTACCGGTACTCGACGTCCTCGGCGTGGACCGAGAGGGCGCCGGACGGCAGCTCGACCCCGGGGGTCGGCTCCTCGATCTCGACGGGAAGGTCGAGGACGGCCAGGACCTTCCGCCACCCGGCGATCGCCGTCTGCGTCTCGCTGTAGATCTCCGGGAGATCGGTGAAGACGTGGAGGAACGCATCCGCCAGGAACAGGAACGCGGTCACCCGGCCGAACGTGAGGCCCCAATCGGGACCGAACCCTGCGCCCAGCACGACCACGATCGAGACGGCCATGGCGTAGAAGACCGTGGACAGAGGGAACAGCGTTGCCGCGCGGAAGTGCGCCACGACCTCGGCCTGGTACCGGCGGTCGATCGCGCCTCGGACCCGGCCGAACGTCTGCTCGTCGAGCCCGTACGCTCGCACCACGGCCGCGCCCATCACGGACTCCGAGACCTCGGAGAGCATCTCGCCCACGCGGGTCCGGGCGGCGTCGAAGGCGGCCGACAGCCGCGCCTGGAGCGACCACACGATCAGGATCAACGGGATCACGAGGCCGACGATCGCCAGCGTGAGCTGCCAGGAGAACACCAGCATCAGGACGAGGGACCCGGCCACCTGGAAGCCCGCCCAGATCCAGGCGATGCCGCCCCACTCCATGAACTGCTGCATCGCATCGATGTCCGCCGTCACGCGGGCGACGAACACACCGCGCTTCTCCTCGGATTGCTCCGCGATCGAGAGGCTGTGGATGTGGGCGAACGTCCGGATCCGCAGACCCAGCATCGCGCCCTCCGCGGCACGGACGAGGCGGCGGGCGGCGGAGCGGGAGGCCACGAACGTCAGCGCCACGAAGCCGAACGCGATCGCGCAGATCGTGCCGACGTACGCCGGCCGGAAGCCGCCGTCGAACCCGTGGTCGAACACGAGCTGGATCAGCACCGGCGTGGTCAGGTGCGCGATCACGACGCCGAGCGAGATGATCACGGTGAAGCCGAGGCCGGCGCGGAGCTCGGGGCTGTCCCGGATGCCGCGCCGAAGGACGGCGAAGGAGCTACGGAGCTCCTCGGGGATCTCGAGGCCGTCCTCGTCGACGACGGCCTGCACGCCGCTCATCGTTCCCCCCGTGCGTAGGCGTGGATGATCGCCGCGTAGCCGGGAGAGGTGGCCATCAGCTCGTGGTGCGAGCCGGTGCCCGCCACGCGGCCGTCCTCCAGATAGATCACGCGATCGGCCAGCTGGATCGTCGAGAGTCGGTAGGCGATCACCACCAGGGTGGTGTGCAGCTCCTCGCGGAGGGCCGCGAGGATCTGCGCCTCGATCGAGGCGTCCACCGATGAGGTCGCGTCGTCGAGGATCAGGACGCGTGGCTCCCGGACGATCGCGCGCGCCAGCGCTACGCGCTGGCGCTCGCCACCCGACAGCGTGTAGCCGCGCTCGCCGACGACCGTCTTGAACCCGGCGGGCAGGGTGCCGACGAAACGGTCGACCGCCGCGATCCTCGCGGCACGGTCGACCGTGTCGTGGTCCGCCCCGGAATCGAGCGCGATGTTCTCGCCGATCGTCGTGGAGAACAGGAAGCTCTCCTGGAACACGATCGAGACGGCGCGCCGGAGCGACGTCGGATGCGCGTGGCGGAGATCGAGGCCGCCGATCCGCACCGTGCCGGAGTCCGGATCCGCGAGCCGGACGAGGAGCTGCGCGAGTGTGGACTTGCCGCCCCCGGTCTGGCTCACGATGGCGACCGATTCCCGCGGACCGATCCGCAGAGATACGCCCTCGAGGATCCGCGTGCCGTCGAGGCTGTGGTGCACGTCCTCGACGTCCAGTCCGAGCGGGCCATCCGGGAGCGGCTGCGGGTCGACCGCGGGGAGGACGGTCACGGGCTCGCCGAAGACCTGCTCGATGCGCGAGTACCCCACGATCGCTCGGGGGAGCTCCGCCAGGATCCATCCGATGAAGCGCATCGGCCATGCGAGGAGGTCGAAGAGTGCGATGAACCCGATGAGGCGACCCAGCGTGATGCCGCCCGCGGCCACGCGCCAGGAGCCCACCAGCAACAGGATCGCCGCGACGAGGGCCGGGAGCGCGTCGATGGCCGCCTCGAACGTGGCCCTGAGGAACCCGGCCTCGACGCGCTCGTCCCGCAGCGACCGGGCCTTGATCGCGAGCCGCTCGGTCTCCGCGGCCTCACGCCCGAGCGTCTTCACCACGAGCGCGCCGTCGATCGACTCGTGCGCGACGGCCGAGACCTCGCCGATCCGCTCCTGCGCCCGCCGGGCGGGACCCTCCATGCGCTTCGCGAAGTTGCCGTTCATCGCCGCGAGGGAAGGGAACACGATCGCTGCGATCATCGCCAGGAAGATGTCGGTGGCGATCAGCTGGATCATCGCGAGCACGATCAGGACGACCACGCCGGCGGCGAACGGGACGGGCCAGAACAGGTCCACGGCCGCCTTCACGTCGGCCTCCATGTGCGCGAGGAGCTCACCGGTCGGGGTCTCGCGATGGTAGGCGAGGGCGAGACGACGGTAGCGGTCCGCGATCCTCATGCGGAGCGTAGCCATCACCCGCTCGCCCGCCACGCCGCTGAAGAACCGCCGGAGCATGATCCCGAGGGCCCGCAGGCAGCCGAAGGACATCAGCGCCGCGACCGCGAGCCAGATCCGGCGCGACTCCACGCCCCCCGAGAACGCCGGCCGGAGCACCTCGTCGGTGGCCCTGCCGAGGGCGGTCGTGAGGGCGATCGAGGCGAACGCGAACAGGACCGCGCCGGCCAAGGACACCAGGAACGGCCCCGGGTGCATCCTGACGTACGACACGATCAGGCGGAGGCCACGCCCGAAGAGCCCGTCGGGCGCGACGCCCGGTGGCGGTGTCTCTGCGGAGGCCCGCTCCTTCGCGTCCTGCGTCGTCGTCTGCGTGCTCACGGCCATCACCCTATGATGCGCGGATGACCGACCACCGCCCTTGGTTCCGGGTCTGGCGCACGGGCGTGCCGAAGACCGTCGCCCCGTTCCCGCACCAGAGCGTCTTCCACCTCCTCGCCGACTCCGCGGCCGGGTTCCCGGGATCAACGGCGATCGCGTTCCTCGGCAAGCACCTGTCGTACCGGGAGTTGCTGCACGAGGTGGAACGTTTCAGCGCCGTCCTCGCGGGGCTCGGTGTCCAGCGGGGCGATCGGGTGGGGCTGCTCCTCCCGAACTCCCCGCAGTACGTGATCGCGTGGTACGCGTGCCAGCGTCTCGGCGCGGTCGCGGTGGGGAACAACCCGCTCTACACCCAGCGAGAGCTCGCTCACCAGATCAAGGACTTCTCACCGAGCGTGATGGTCGTCCTCGATCAGCTCTATCCGGCATGGGCCGCAGTGGCTGACGAGGCGCCGGTGCGCGAGGTGATCGTCACGGAGCTCACCGACTACATGCGGTTCCCGCTGAACCTCCTCGCCCCGATCAAGTTCAAGAAGGACGCGAAGCACGAAGGGAAGCCCTGGCCTCCGGTCCCGGCCGACGCGCCCGTCCGGTGGTGGAAGGACGCGGTGGGCTCCGCCGGATCGCCGCCCCCGGTGGCGGAGGTCGACGCGGAGAACGACGTCGCGACCCTCGTCTACACCGGCGGGACGACCGGGCTCTCGAAGGGCGCCATGCTCTCTCACTACAACCTGTCCTCCAACGTGCGACAGGTCGCGCCCTGCATCTCGTTCTTCGAGCGCGGCAAGGACGGCGTGATGTGCATCCTCCCCTTCTTCCATTCGTTCGGTCTGGTCGCGATGAACTTCGGCATCGGGCAGGCGGGCAAGCTCGTCCTGCTGCCACGGTTCGAGGTGCACATGGCCCTGAAGCAGCTCGACAAGGAGAAGCCTTCGTTCTTCCCGGGCGTTCCTCGTCTGTTCGTGGCGCTGAACGAGGCTCCCGAGACGCCCAAGTACGACCTGAAATCCGTGAAGGCGTGCATATCGGGTGCAGCGCCGCTCCCCCGAGCGGTGGCCGAGAAGTTCCGGGAGGTCACGGGCGGCGCGCACCTCGTGGAGGGCTACGGGCTCACGGAGACGTCGCCCGTCACCCACGTGAACCCGTTCGACGAGCCGAAGCACGGCACGATCGGGCTCCCGATCCCCGATACCGATTGCCGCGTCGTCTCGCTCGAGGACCCCGACAGTGAGGTGCCGGCCGGCGAGCGGGGCGAGCTCTGCATCAAGGGGCCCCAGGTGATGCTGGGGTACTACAACAAGCCCGAGGCCACCGGGGAGATGATCCGGGGCGGCTGGCTGCACACCGGCGACATCGCGATCATGGACGACGAAGGATTCTTCCGGATCGTCGACCGGATGAAGGACATGATCATCGTGTCGGGATTCAACGTGTATCCGACCGAGGTCGAAGCGGTGCTCTACCGGCATCCGAAGGTGTTGAAGGTGTGCGTGGTGGGTTTGCCCGACGATCGGACCGGGGAGCGCGTCAAGGCCTACGTCGTGGCGAAGGAAGGTGCGACCGTCACCGGCGAGGACCTCGAGGCATGGGCACGCGATCCGGCCCAAGGACTCACGGGGTATCGGGTGCCGAAAGAGTGGGAGTTCCGCGACGAGCTCCCCGAGACCTTGATCGGCAAGGTGCTGCGACGCGTGCTCCAGGAAGAGGAACGGATCAAGACGGCGGCCACGGGCGCCTAGTTTCGCCTCGCCGGCCGGCGGGTAGTGACCGCGAGGATGCAAACGAGGCAGGGAACTTCGGCTGTCGGTCGAAGTACGCGCCCGGACGACGCATCCCCTGACGAACTCCGGAGAGCCCGGGGCTACCGTCGGCTCGGGATCGGCGCTCTGACGCTGTTCGTTCTGGCCGGGCTCTTCAACTTCCTCGGCGTGCGAACCGGGAACGTGTCGGCGGCGGCCGACGGCTATCAGCTCTCTGTCGAGTACGAGTCGGTGACCCGCCCTGGGCTCGCATCGGAGTGGATCGTGCAGGTGCGCCGGGAGGGTGGCTTCGACGAGCCGGTCACGCTCGCGACGGACGCGACGTATTTCGACCGGTTCGACTTCAACCAGCACTACCCCGAGCCCGCGTCGGTCGTGCCGAGAGGTGAGGAGGTCCTGTTCGTGTTCGAGGGGATCCAGGGAGAGGTGCTCCGGGTTGCCTTCGACGGACGTGCCAGCCCCACGTTCAGCTTCGCGCTCGCGCGTGGGTCGACCGGCCTCGAAGTAGGGGGTCGGGAGATCGCGCACGTCGACTACACCACGGTGGTGATGCCCTGATGGAGATCGTGCTGCGATCGGCAGCGGTGTTCGTCTTCCTGTGGTTCCTGACGCGGATCATCGGCAAGAAGGAGCTGGCGGAGATCTCGGCGTTCGAGCTCGTGCTGCTCGTGGTGATCGGCGACCTGGTGCAGCAGGGCGTCACCCAGGAGGACATGTCGGTCACGGGCGCGATCCTCGCCACCGGCACGATCGCGCTCCTCGTCGTGACGATGTCCTACGTGAGCTTCCGGTGGAGGCGAGCTGACCGCGTGGTGGAGGGTGTCCCCGTGGTCATCGTGTCGGACGGACAGATGGTGACGGAGTCGATGCGGCTCGAACGCCTGACCGAGGACGAGGTCGTCTCTGCGGCGAGGGAGCAGGGGATCGCCGACGTCAGCGATGTGCGATACGGCGTCCTGGAGCCGGACGGCAAGTTCTCGTTCGTCCGGTTCGACCGTGAGCACGCCCCGCCGTCGAGCGATCGGCCCGGCCAGTAGCCCCTCGCCCCGGTAGCCTCGTGACGATGGACGTGCGGCTGTTCAGGGACCGCGGCTTGGGCAACGGCTCCTATCTGGTTCGGGTCGCCGATGGCCGTGCCGTCCTCGTCGATCCGGACCGTCGGACCCGGCGGTACCTGGCCGCGGCCGAGGACCGGAGCCTGGAGATCGTCGCGGTCCTCGAGACCCACCTCCACGCGGACTTCGTGTCCGGCGCGCTGGAGATCCGTGCGGCGACCGGCGCCGACGTGTACGAACCGGCGGAGGCGGGCGTGTCGTTCCCGCACCGTCCGGTCGAGCCGGGTGCGCGCCTCGATCTCGGGGAGATAGAAGTCGAGGCGATGGCGACGCCGGGCCACGCGCCGGAGCACCTCTCCTACATGTTCCGGGGGTCGGGGGACGCGGTCCCCGTGCTGTTCAGCGGTGGCGCGTTGACCGTCGGCGGTGCGGCGCGCACTGACCTCTCGGGGCCCGAGCTCACGGAGCATCTGACCCGGCATGCCTTCGAGACCCTGCAGCACGCGTTCGCCGACCTGCCCGACGAGACGCCGTTGATGCCGACGCACGGGAGCGGATCGTTCTGCTCCACAGGGAGTGGGTCGAAGCACACCTCCACGCTCGGCGAAGAGCGGGCCACCAACCCGCTGCTCTCGATGAGCGACCACACGTTCATGGAGTCGTGGCCGGCGACGTTCCCTCGCACGCCCGCCTACTTCTCGAGGATGCGCGAGGTGAACTGGGCGGGCCCGCGGCTGCGGACCGACATCGAGATGCCTCCCCCGCTCGCGCCGAAAGCGTTCGCCGACGCCGCCTCGGAACCCGGCGCGATCGTCGTGGACGTACGGGACCCGGGGTCCTACGCGGAGGCCCACGGCGAGGGAGCCCTGGCGATCCCGTTCCGCGACAGTTTCCCCACGTGGCTGGGGTGGCTGGTTCCCGCCGACGCCTCGTTGCTGCTCGTGCTCGGTGACGACCCGTTGGACGACGTGGTCGACGCGTGCGCGCTCGTCGGGTTCGAGCGCTTCGTCGGGTACCTGGATGGAGGGATCGAGTCGTGGCGCGAGGCCGGCCTGTCCGTCCGCTCGCTCCCCGCGATCGGTGCGGAGGACACGGTGCCGTGGCTCCAGACGGGTGCCCAACCGCTGGACGTACGCGAGCCGGACGAGCTGGAGCGAGGCACGGTCTCGGGCGCCGTGTCCGTGCCCCTCGGCGATCTGCCCCAGTCGGCAGGCACCCTGCCGACCGGACGTCCCCTGCTCGTCTACTGCGCGTCCGGGATGCGCTCGACGACGGCGGCGTCGCTGCTGGAGCGGGCCGGCGTGGGACCGGTGGTGAACCTCAAGGGCGGCTACGGCGCGTGGCAGGAAGCCGGCCGCGACTGACGTCGACATCGACCGGCGTCCTTCCTGTCGATATCGTCTGCCTCGTGACGAGACGACACGCAAGCATCGTCGTGGCGACGGGATGAACACCTGATGCCTCTTCAGAAGATGTGTCGTGTCCTTTTCTCTATCGCTATCGCGGTGTTGTCCGGCGGATGTCACGGCACCGATGGCCCAACAGGTGAGTCGAGTGCATCCACGCAGTCATCCCCACCGATCGCGGACGCGACTTTGCAGCTCAGGCTCGTCGAGGCGGTCGGCTCTGACCTTCCCCTGACGTGCACAGCCACGGAGCTCTGCTCCTCGGATCTTCTGCTCGATCCACAAGGCATCACGCTCGTGAGCCCCGAGGGTCGCCGGTACCAGCTGGGCGAACTTCTCGTTTCTGGCGGTGACGTCGCAGAGGCGACCGCTGTCCGGTGGCCCACGGGTGAGGACGGGCAGGATGGCGACGACTGGGCGGTCGACGTTTCGCTGACGAAGAAGGGCACGGCTGCATTCGAATCCGCGACCACGGCAGCTTTCACAGAGTTGCCGCCCAGGAATCAGCTCGCTCTGGTGGTGGATGGGGCCGTGCTCTTTGCTCCTACGGTTGTGGCGCCGATCGAGAACGGCATGCTCGTGATCTCCGGGCTGTCCGGGGGCGAGGCGATCGACCTGGCGAAGAGGCTCGCGGGCGAGTAGCCGGAGCACTTAGAGCCGGTCTGCCGCCGGTATCTCATCGAGTGGCTCGATCGATGTCGCGAGGTCGGCGACGGCACCGACGACGAGCGTGGCGGGCGGGCCGATGCTCGCCGCCTCAGCGAGGATCGGCAGGTCCGCGAGCGTCCCGACCACCGAGCGCTGATCGGCCGTCCACGCCCACTGGACGATCGCCGCGGGCTCGTCCGCCGCCCGGCCGGCCGCGATGAGGTCTTCGCACGTCTGCGTGAGGCGGCCAGCTGCCATGAGCACGACGAGCGTGTCGGCGCCCGCGACCTTCGAGAGATCCACCTCGTCGTCGTGGGCCGCCGACCCGGTGACGACCGCGAACGAGCGTGCCATGCCGCGATGGGTGACGGGGATCCCTGCCGCGGCCGGAGCAGCCACCGCGGACGAAACCCCTGGGACGACCTCGCACGGGATCCCCGCGGCGGTGCAGGCCGCCACCTCCTCGCTCCCGCGACCGAACACGAACGGGTCGCCGCCCTTCAGACGGATCACCGTCGCGCCGGTGAGCGCGCGCGCGACGAGCAGCCGTTCGATGTCGCGCTGCGGCACGGGTGCGCGGCCAGGCTCCTTGCCGACGTAGAGCCGTTCGGCGATGGGAGGAGCCAGATCGAGCAGAGCAGGCGCGACGAGCCGGTCGTAAACGACAACGTCCGCCTCGGCGAGCATCCGGGCGCCGCGCAGTGTGATCAGCTCGGGGTCGCCGGGACCGGCGCCGACGAGGACGACGCGTCCCGTCACGAAGCCGCCACTCCATCCAGGAGTCGCTCCCGGAGGAGGGTCCGGAGCTCTTCGGCGCGTCCGTCCCGGACCAGGTCGGTAACCTCGTCCAGATCGAGGGCCCCCTGCCACCGCCGGCCGCGTTCACGGAGATCGGGGAGCGACGGGAGCGTCTCGCGTCGCACCTCGCCGACGACGCGGAGCACCTCGACCCACTCGGCGCCGAACTCGGCCTGGAGTCGTTCGCGAACGAGGCGCGCCACCGCGGGTGAAACGCCGCCGGTGCCGATCGCGAGGACGAGGTCGCCCCTGCGCACCACGGCCGGTGCCGCCCAGTCGCAGTGGGGGATGTCGTCAACCACATTGACGAGTGCTCCCCGCGAACGCGCCTCCCGTGCGATCACGGCGCGTGTGGAGGCGTCATCGGACGAGGCGACGGCCAGGAACGCTCCGTCCAGATCGGCCGGCCGCCACGCGCGCCGCTGCACCTCGACACCGGCCACGCCGTCGAATCGATCGTCGAGCGTCGGCTCCACCACGAGGACGTCGTCCGCGCCGCCGGCGAGCAGTCCCTCGATCTTCCTCTCGCGGATCGCCTGCGCGCCGATCACGACGCAGCGCCGTCCCGCGAGCTCGAGCATCACCGGGTAGCCGAAGCTCATCGCGGCCTCGTTTCCGGCTCAGGGTCGTCCACCGGCCGCAACGAGACCGAACGCTCACGATCCGACGCGGATCCGAGAAGGCCGACCGAGCAGTGGATCCCGCATTCCTTGTCCGTCTCCTGCTCCCACCACCAGCGGCCGGCGCGCTCGCCCTCCCCCGGCGCCACGGCGCGGGTGCACGGGGCGCATCCGATCGACGTGTATCCCCGATCGAACAGGGCGTGGTACGGGACGTCGTGCTCCCGGACGTAGTCCCAGACCTGGTCCAGGGTCCAGTCGGCCACCGGATTGAGCTTCACGATGCCGCCGTGGTCGCGATCCAACTCCACCTTCGCGATGTTCCGGCGGCTCCGCCACTGCTCCCGGCGCAGCCCCGCGACCCAGGCGTCCAGCGTGGCGAGCTTCCGCTTCAGCGGCTCGACCTTGCGGATCTCACAGCACCGGAGACGCAGGTCGACGCTCCCGTACATCAGGTTCGGACCGTGATCGGTGACCATCGCCGAGACGGCCTCCGTCTCCGGGTACTCGAACTCCACGGCGATCCCGTAGCGCTCTCGGACCTTCTCGAAGAGGTCGTACGTCTCTGCGGGCAGCCGTCCGGTGTCGAGCGTGAAAACGCGGACGTCGGGGTTGAGTCGCCACGCCATGTCCACGAGCACCATCCCGTCCACCCCGCCGGCCGCGCTGATCGCGAGTCGCGGGTGGAAGCGCTCCAGCGCCCACCCGAGCAGATCCTCGGCCGCAGCGTCTTCGAAGCGCTCCGCGGCATGCTCCACCCACGCCTCCTCCTCCTCGAAGACAGGAAGGACCGGCTGATGCAGAGGCTGGACGGGGTCGCGGTCCGCCATCACACCTCACCCCCGATCGCAACGAGCTGGAGCTCGAAGATCCGCTCGCAGACCTCGCATCGCCACCCGGACGGGTCGCCGGGCCGCAGGTCCTGCTCCCCGCAGAACGGGCAGTAGAAGGGGACCGCGCGGGGGGTCACGGAGCTCATGGACTCGCCTCCGGCGTGGCGAACGCCGTCAGTTCCTGATCGTCGAGGCTTCGGACGAACTCGGTGAACGTTGGTCCCTCGCCATCGTCCTTGGCGACGCCGCGACGTGCCCGGTACCGCGTCACCAGCGTCTCGACGTAGTCGGCAGCGTCCTCGGCGAGCACCTTCACGCCCCTCACTTTCCTGCCGAAGGACACGCCGTCGGTCCCATCTGCCGTGCCCCCGAGGTGCACCAAGAACGCGTCCGACCTCGTGCCGTCCGGTCGCTTCGCGAGCGCCGACATCAAGCCGATGTCGGCCACCTGGAACCGGGCGCAGGAGTTCGGGCACCCGTTCACGTGCACCCGGATCTCTTCGTCGAACCCGGGAAGGCGCCGATCCAACTCCTCGGCCAGCCAGCGCGCGCGGCCCTTCGTCTCACCGATCGCGAGCTTGCAGAACTCGATCCCCGTGCAGGCCATCACACCCTTGCGGAACAGCCCGGGCATCGTGGGGAGGTCGAGGTGATCGAGCTCCGCGGCGAGGTTGGGGCCCGCATCGCGCTCGACGTCCAGGATCACGAGCTTCTGCCGCGTCGTGGTCCTGATCTGGCCGCTCCCGTGCCGATCGGCGAGGTCGGCCACGAGGCGAAGCTGGTGGCCCGTCAGGCGCCCGGCCCGTGGGGCGAACCCGACGAACGTCCGGCCGTCGCGCTGAGGGCGGATCCCGACGTGGTCGCGACGCTCCATCGGGGCGGGAGGCGGCGCGGGCCCGTCGGGAAGGGGTGCCTCGAGGAACTCCTTCTCGAGGACCCGGCGGAACTCCTCCGCTCCCCAGTCCTTCACGAGGAACTTCAGCCGCGACTGGTTGCGCGACCGTCGGTAGCCGAACTCGCGGAACAGCGACGTCACGGCAGCCCACGACTCCGCGGCGCGGTCGGGTGCGACGAACGCGCCGAGACGCTGGGCGAACATCGGGTTCGTCGAGAGCCCGCCACCGACCCAGAGGTCGTAGCCGGGGCCGAGGTCCGGGTGCTCCACGCCGACGAGGGAGATGTCGTTGATCTCCGGATCCGTGCAGCGGACGGCGCATCCGCTGATCGACGTCTTGTACTTGCGAGGGAGGTTCGAGAACTCGGTCGAGCCGATGAACCGGTCGCGGATCTCCGCGATCGCGGGCGACGCGTCCAGGATCTCGTCCGCGTCGATCCCGGCGAGCGGGCACCCCAGGATCACGCGGGGCGTGTCCCCGCAGGCCTCGGCGGTCGTGAGGCCGGTGGCCTCGAGCCGGCCCCAGATCGTGGGGACGTCCTCGATCCGGATCCAATGGAGCTGCACGTTCTGCCGGTCCGTCACATCCGCGATGTCGCGACCGTACGTCTCACTCGCCCATGCGATCGCGCGGAGCTGCTCGGCGGTGAGCCGGCCGCCGTCGATCCGGATCCGCATCATGAAGAACTCGTCCTCGAGCTCCTCGGGCTCGGCGCTCCCGGTTCGCTCGCCGGGCATTCCCTGCTTCCGCTGCGTGTAGAGGCCCCACCAGCGCATCCGGTTGCGGAGATCCTGTTTCCCGATCGAGCGGAAGCCTCCCGTGGCGAAGACCCGCTCGATCCGCTCTCGCACCTCGAGCGGCTCGGCTTCCTTCTTGATCTGCTCGGCGGCGTTCAGTGGTTCGTGATAGCCGAGCGCCCACTGCCCCTGACCCCGGGGGCGTGGGGTTCTCTTTTCGGTACGTGCCATCTGTGTCCGTGCCTTCCAAGAGGGAGATGTTCCGGCGTGTGCACCAGGAACAAGAGAAGGCCGCCTCGCGGCGGCCGGTGGGTGCTGCGGATCGACGGGGCGCTACGGCCGGGCGAGGTGTACGAGGCCGGTGGCCTCGTTGGAGCCCTCGAGACAGCAGCAGAGGCGGTCGGGGATCATCGCCGCTACCTGCCCAGCCGTTCGCGTCCGGATCATCGGGTCGAATCCCATCCCTGAGGTCGGAATTGCAGGTGCAAAACCTACCGAGGGCGTCCAGCCGGCGTCAAGCCGGGCTCGAGAGGGCAGATACGGCCGTGCGTTCCTCGAGGGTGAGGCCGCGGAGGGGCGGGCGGACATCGGCGTGAAGGAGGACGCCGCTGTCGGTCAGGACCTGTTTCAGCGCGGCATGGAACGGGATCCCCGCGAGCCGCTCGCGGAGTTCGGTCACCCGGAGGTGCGCCTCGGGGCTGTGCTCGTGCACGAGGGAAGCGACGACTTCCGGCCACGCTGACGCGAGCCCCGAGACCGCACCGACCGCTCCGCGCTCCATCGCCGCCCTCACGAGGGGCTCCGATCCGACGAACACGTCCATCCCATCGAGCAGGTACGGCTCGATCGCGTCGAACGGCGTGTCGCTCACCTTCATGCCGGCGACGTTGCCTTGTTCCCGGCGGAGCTGCTGCACGACGTCGACCGGGATCGCGTAGCCGCTTCGGGCAGCGAACTCGTAGACGTAGAACGGGAGTGGATCGCAGGCGTCGGCAGCGGACCGGAGGTGTTCGAAGAGCTCACGCGATCCCAAGGGGAAGTACGGCGGCGCGATCACGGCGACGGCGTCGGCGCCGGCCTCGAGCGCGTGCGCGGCGAGCGCCACCGTGTCGCGTGTGGTCTGCGCTCCGGCATGAACGGCCACCTGGAACCCCTCGGGCCGGACCGCGAGGAAGCCTTCGGCCACGTGCCGCCGTTCGTCCATCCCGAGCAGGACGCCTTCTCCGGTGGTGCCGCACACGAGGACGCCGTCGACGCCACCCGTTGCGAGGAACCGCACGAGCGGACCGACCGAATCGCGGTCGAGCGAGCGACCGCCTTCCGTGAGCGGCGTAACCGCCGCCGCGATCGCTCCGTGGAGGCGTCGCACCATCGAGTCAGTCTAGGTTCGTGACGGGTCGTGGATCGCCCGCGTGCATCCTGGCGCCCCGTGAGGCCCCGGCTCATCGGCGCGCGAACAGGTTGCGGATCGCGAGCCAGATGTTGCGTCCGGGATGCTCGGCCACGCGCCGCATGAACCACGGGTACCAGTGCGTGCCGTAGCTGATCAGCACGCGGACCCGGAACCCCTCTCGGGCAAGGCGTCGCTGATCGGCGACGCGGATGCCGTAGAGCATCTGGATCTCGTAGTCGTCGCGGCCGGAACCGGCGGCGGCCGCCGCTCGCTCGATCTCCGCGAGCAGCTCGACGTCGTGCGTGCCGAGCGCGAGGCGGCCGCCGCCGCCCCAGCGCAGGAACCCGAGAGCGAGCTTCTGGAACGCCTCCCGGATCCGGCGAGCATCATGGATCGCGACATCGCGCGACTCGTGGTACGCACCCTTCACGAACCGGATCGAGCCGCCGGCCGCGAGCAGGTCGGCGACGTCCTGCGGCGTCCGATGGAGGTACGCCTGGATGCATACGCCGACGTGCTCGGACCCCTCGCGGAGCGAGCGGTAGATCGCGAGCGTCGGCTCCACGTACGGCGCCGACTCCATATCCAGGAACAGGTGCTTCCCCATGGCAGCGGATCGCTCGACGAGCAAGCGCAGCCGCTCCACCGTCGCCGCCGGATCGAGGTCGAGACCGAGGTGTGTGGGTTTCACCGAGATCTCGGCGTCGAGCCCCCGTTCCTCGATCAGATCGAGGAGCCGCAGGTAGTGCTGGACGACGGCATCGGCGTCGGCCGCGTTCCGAACGTTCTCCCCGAGATAGGTGAACGTGGCCGGGATCCCGTCCTCCGCGAGGCGCGCCGCCGCGTCGAGGGCGTCCTCGATCCGCTCGCCGGGCATGAACCGCCTCACCGTTGCGCGGACGAACCGGAACCGAGGGAGGTGCTCGCCCAGCCAACGGTTCCCGGCGGCCATCAGGAGGATGTCGCGGGGAGGGTTCACGACAGGATCGCCTCGACCTCGCGAGCGGCGCGCAAGCCGGTCTCGATCGCGCCGTCCATGTAGCTGCCCCACCCAGGCGCGATGTCTGATCCCGCGAACACGATCCGGCCCTCCGGCCGCCCGAGCTCCGGCGCCCACCGGAGCCAGGTGCCGGGGGCGTACGCCGCCCAGGTCCCGCGCGAGAACGGGTCGCGAACCCAATCGTGCCCTCCGACCTGGTCCACCTTCGCGCCCGGAAGCATCTCCTCGATGGAGGCCGCGACGCGCGCGTGATCGGTGATCGGGAGCCGCTCGGCCGACGGACCGAACGCCAGGACGAGGGGCCGGCCGTCCGCGGTGACGGCCTCCGTCTGCGCGTACGTCAGCGGGTAGCGATCCGGCCCCGTGGCGAACGACGATGGGTACTGCTCGCTCAGCGTCGCCCACACCTTGACTCCGAGCCCGACCGAACCGGTCGCGGCCGCCTCCTGCTTGAGCGGTGCGAGCGGGGGATCGAACGCGATCGATCCCAGCGTGTTCAACGGGACCGCGACGACAGCCGCCGCCGCGGAGACGTCTCCACCGTCGGTCGCGATCGTCACGCCGCCCCCGGTCTGTGAGATGCCGTGCACGACCGAGCGCATCCGCACGTCTCCGGCGACGTCGGCGGTGATCGCGTCGACGAGCGCTCGTGTGCCTCGTGCGATCGTCCACCTGCCGTTGGATTCGAGCATCAAGTCGGCGTCGTAGTCGGCCAGGGCGTACGACTTCGCGATCGGGAGGAATCCGGCTCGGTCGTTCGGCGCGGAGCTCAGCCCGGAGCCGAGCGCGTCGAGGCGGTCGCGCTCCCCGGGTGAGAGATCGAGCGCGTCCAGCTTCTGGCGAAGGCTCAGCCCGTCCGCTTCCCGGGCCGCTTCACTGGTCGGGATCGCCGTCGCTTCAGGGATGAGCGTCCGCGCGCCCTCGCACAGGGTGTCGATCGACGCGAGGAAGGAGGCGAACACCTCCGGCCCTGCCTCCTCCACCCCGTCGTCGTGCCGCTGGAAGATCCGCTCTGGGTCGGGGTTCTCGACGACGTCGAGGCCGTAGCGCTCGAGCTCGGCCCAGATGAATGGCTGGATCCGGTGGACGAAGCCGCCGCCCATCTCCACCTCGGTACCCGCGAACGAGGAGAACCACGCTCGGCCTCCCAGACGATCGCGAGCCTCCAAGACCACGACGTGGCGGCCGCTCACGCCGAGCTCTCTGGCTGCGCTGAGCCCGGCCAGGCCACCGCCGACCACAGCAACGTCGAAGCGTTCGCCAGCCATCACTCGAGACTCCCCACCGGCTTCGGATGATAGGCGGGACGGGAAGCCTCAGAACTGCTGACGCTCGGTCGAGCCCTCCAGTGCCGTCGTCGACGCCGTCCCGTTCGCGATCGTCTGTGCGACGAGATCGAAGTAGCCCGTCCCGACCTCGCGCTGGTGCCGGGTCGCGGTGTATCCGTCGGCCTCGAGGGCGATCTCCCGTTCCTGGAGTCGGACGTACGCGGACATGCCTTCCTCCGCGTAGCCGTGGGCGAGCTCGAACATCGATGCGTTGAGGGCGTGGAATCCCGCGAGGGTCACGAATTGGAACCGGTACCCCATCGAGGCCAGCTCCTTACGGAACCGCCCGATCTCGTCCTCGCCGAGGTGCCGTCTCCAGTTGAACGAGGGGCTGCAGTTGTAGGCCAAGATGCGGTCCGGGAACTCGTCGAGGATCGCCTCCGCGAAGACGCGCGCCTCGTCGAGGTCAGGCGTGGACGTCTCGCACCACAGCAGGTCGGCGAGCGGGGCGTACGCGAGCCCGCGCGCGACCGCCGCGTCGATACCGTCGCGCACGCGGAAGAACCCCTCGGCGGTCCGCTCGCCCGTGAGGAAGCGGCGGTCGCGCTCGTCGACGTCGGACGTGAGCAGCGCGGCCGAGAGCGCATCCGTCCGCGCGATCAGCACGGTGGGTGTGTCGGCGACGTCGGCGGCGAGCCGGGCGGCCGTGAGGGTCCGCTCGAACTGTTCGGTCGGCACGAGCACCTTGCCCCCGAGGTGGCCGCACTTCTTCTCGGAAGCGAGCTGGTCCTCGAAGTGCACGCCGGCGGCACCGGCTTCGATCATCGAGCCCATCAGCTCGAACGCGTTCAATGTCCCGCCGAACCCGGCTTCCGCGTCGGCGACGATCGGGGCGAGCCAGTCCCTGTCCAGCGTGCCGGACGACCAGGCGATCTGGTCCGCCCGACGAAGCGCGTTGTTGATCCGTCGGACCACGGCGGGGACCGAGCTCACCGGATAGAGGGACTGATCGGGATACGTCTGGCCGGCCAGGTTCGCGTCCGCCGCCACCTGCCACCCGGACAGGTAGATCGCCGGGAGTCCGGCCTTCACGCACTCCACCGCCTGGCCGCCGGTCATGCAGCCGAGCGCCGCCACGACCTCTTCCGTTCGCAGCAGCTCCCAGAGCCTTTCCGCCCCGCGACGAGCGAGGGTGTGCTCCGGGAAGATGGATCCGCGGAGCCGGATCACGTCGTGGGCGGAGTACGGCCGCTTCACGCCGGTCCAGCGCGGCTCCCTGGCCCACCGCCACTCGAGCGTCTCGGCTTCACGGGCGATCGCCGTTCCTGCCTTCCCCATCTCTCCTCACCCTTTCCGGACGGAGCTGCGGGAGCTCCTCAGAACTGTTGCCTCGGAAACGCGAACGACCTCTCCCAGAGGAGAGGTCGGAACGGCGCCCGCCGAAGGCGGAACGCCTCAGGGACCGGATACTCGCGAACCGAGGTCGAGGTCGAGATTGAACGGCCGTTCAAACATCGCTCAGATGGTTCCACACATGCGGTGACGAGTCAACCCCCCTTGCGCTGCAACGGAAATCCCACAGCACCACCGAGGGCATCCGGCCGGAGGAGCGATCGAGGTCAGGAGCGTCCAGATCCAGGACGGAGGGCCCTTCGCACCACCGGCCGGGCGGGTCTCCGCCGCGCAACCTCGCGGAACCCGGCGCGGTCGTACATGGACTTGGCGCCGAAGAACATCTCCCCCGGATCCTTCTGCCCCTGCGCGTCCACCGGGTAGGCCTCCACGAGTCGTGCACCGTGAGCGCGTGCGTGGTCCACTGCCGCTCGGAGCATCCGCTGGGCCAGCCCTTTGCCCCGAACGCTCCGGTCGACGAAGAAGCACACGATCGACCACACGGGCCGTTCGTCGACCGGCTTCATGACGGGAGAGCGGCCGAGCTTCGGGTAGCCCTCTCGAGGACCCAGCGAGACCCAGGCGACCGGGACGCCATCCTCGTATCCGATCAGCCCGGGCACGTGCCCTCCGTCGACGAGTGCCTTCATCGCCCGCCGGTTCTCGGCCCCGACACCGGTGTCGGTCCCGGTCTTCCTGTAGAACATGCAGAAGCACGTTCGCACCACGGGCCGGTCGAACAACTCGACGAGGTCGGACCAACGCGGTTCCGTGACCGGGTGTGCTTCGAACATCGCTTCGGGCAATCTACCGATGAGCTCGCCGTCGGTCAGGGCACGATCTTCGAGATGGGGAGCTCGAGGATGTCGGTCGCCCCCGCCGATTTCAGGTCGGGGATCAAGCGGTTCACCCCACTCTTGTCGACGACGGTCTCGATCGCGAAGCCCCCCTCCGAGAGTGGGGAGACCGTGGGCGCCTTCATCGAAGGGACCACCGCGAGCACCTGCGACAGCCGATCCTCGCTCACGTTCAGCTTGATCAGCACGCGCCCCTCCGCCCGAAGCGCCCCGAGGAGCAGGGTCTGGATGTCTTCGATCGCCGATCGCTTCTCTCCGTCGGCCATCGCCTCGCGGTTCGCGATCAAGACCGGCTCCGAGGTGAGGAGCGTCTCGATGATCTTCATGCCGTGCGCGCGGAGCGTGTTCCCCGTCTCGGTGACGTCGACGATCGCGTCGACGATCTCGGGGACCTTCGCTTCGGTGGCGCCGTAGGACCACACGACCTTCACGTTGATCCCGAGGTCGTCGAAGTACCGTTCGGTGAGCTTCAGGAATTCAGTGGAGATCCGGGTGCCCGGTGGGATCTCCTTCGCGCTGTTCGCGGAGTGCTCGTTCGGCACGGCGAGGACCACCTGCGTGCCGTGACCGGTGCCGGAACGCGCGTAGGACAGTGTCGTCACGATCTCGACGTCGGCGTCCGTCTCCGCGATCCAGTCCTGCCCGGTGATCCCGAGGTCGAACAGCCCGTCCTGCACGTAGAGGGGGATCTCCTGCGGACGGAGGATCGAGACCCGTCCGATCCGATCGTCGTCCACGGTGCCGTGATAGTCGCGGTCGGAGCCTCGGCGCACGCGGATGTCGGCGGCCTCGAAGAGGCGCAGCGTCTGCTCTTCGAGCGAGCCTTTGGGGAGGACCAGCTTCAGCACACATGCACCTCATGGTTCGTGGATGGGGTCGGAGTGTACGCGGGCGTGGTGGCATGACGCAGCGGTGGACCCAGTCGGATCTCCCTCTGATCGTCCCGCCGACCGACGCCGCCCTCGATCGAGGGCCACCATGTCGCGACGCGATAGCGTCCCGGCTGTGAGCTTGCCGCCTCCTGTCGTCTCAGAGCTGGACATCCGAGGCGTCGAGCAGCGTGCGAAGGAGCTTCTCGTCGCCGGATTCCGTCGGGGGTATCGCGTCGCCCAGGTCGACGGCTTCCTCAGCCAGGCCGTCGCCTCCCTGCGTGCGCTCCTGGCAGAGAACGAGGGCCTCCGTGCGGGCGTCGACCCCGGCAACCTCTGGTACCAAGGGGCATCTGCCACGTCTCCCCACACGCCCGCCGAGGTGGGCGCGCAGACGTTCGAGCTCGCGCGATCCGGATCCGCGTATCGGATGCGAGAGGTCGACGAACTCCTGGATGAGGTGATCCACCTGCTGACACGACTCGAAACCGAGAACGAGTTCCTGAGGGCTCGGAGTACGCTGCAGTGATGGAGGTGAGGACCACGCAGAGCGATCCCCGGCAGGACGGTTTCGCGATGCCCGGCGAGTTCGATGCCCATCAAGCGACCTGGATGTCGTGGCCGACCAACCGGTCGCTGTGGGACGGCCACCTCGAGGCCGCCCGGGACGAGTGGGCCGCCACCGCCCGCGCCGTCGCCGCCTTCGAGCCTGTCGTGATGGTCTGCAACGCCGGTGAAGCGAGCGACGTCCTGAAGCGTTGTGGCGAAGGTGTGGAACCGCTCGAGCTGGCCATCGACGACTCGTGGCTCCGGGACAACGGCCCGATCTTCGTGCGGAACGATCGTGGCGAGTTGGCGCTGGTCCACTTCGAGTTCAATTCGTGGGGAGAGAAGTACCTGCCCTACGACCGGGACGCGCGGTTGCCGGAGCTGCTCGCGGCACACTTCGGGATCCGGCATTACCGGGCTCCGTTCGTCCTCGAGGGGGGCTCGTTCTTCGTCGACGGCGAGGGCACCCTGCTGACCACGGAGCAATGCCTTCTGCATCCGAATCGGAACCCGGCGATGTCGCGCGGGGAGATCGAGGAGGGGCTGCGGACGTTCCTCGGCGTCGACACCGTGATCTGGCTCCCTCATGGGCTCGTCGAGGACCGCGACACCGACGGGCACATCGACGGGCTCGCACAACTCGTCCGGCCCGGCGTAGTGATGCTCGCGGTCGCCGCCGGCGACGACGATCCGAACGCCTCCCGGTTCGCGGAGGACAGAGCGACGCTGTCGGCTGCGACGGACGCGACGGGCCGCTCATTCGAGGTGCTCGACGGTCCCGTGAACTCGTGGGCGACCGTCGAGGGTGTCGGCCCGGTCGTGATCCCGTACATGAACCACTACCTCGCGAACGGCGCCGTGATCGTCCCGATCGCCGGCGGGCCAGAGGACGACCCTGCGCTCGACCTCTTGGCGAAGGCCTACCCGGACCGCGAGATCGTCGGCGTTCCGGGCGCGATGATCTCCCACGGGGGTGGTGGACCGCACTGCATCACCCAGCAGGTGCCCACGGGGACATTCGTCAGCTGATCGAGCGGTGGAAGCACGACCGCTCGCCCGTGTGGCAGGCGGGACCTTCCTGGTGGACGCGGGCGAGCAGCACGTCGCCGTCGCAATCGGCGCGGAGCTCCTCCCAGTGTTGGGTGTGGCCGGAGCTGTCGCCCTTCCGCCAGAGCTCCTTGCGTGACCGGCTCCAATAGACCATCCGGCCCTCCGCCATCGTCCGGTCGAGTGCCTCGCGATTCGACCACGCGAACATCAGGACGTCGCCGTTGTGCACGTCCTGCACGATCACCGGGATCAACCCCTCCTCGTCGAAGAGCAATCCATCGAGGTCGACCCGTTGGCGTTCATCGGAACTCATCGCCTCAGAGCCTCACAGGGATCCCGCGAGATGCCAGGTGCTCCTTGACTTCCCGGATCGTCAGGTCGCCGTCGTGCCAGCGTGACGCGGCGAGGACGGCGTCGGCCCGCCCGTGCGTGAGCGCTTCCGCGAAGTGCTCGGGGGTTCCGGCGCCGCCCGAGGCTACCACCGGCACCGCGACCACATCGGCGATCGCGCGCAGCAGCTCGAGGTCGTAGCCGTCGCCCGTGCCGTCGCGGTCCATCGATGTGAGCAGGACCTCGCCGGCGCCGTGCTGTGTGGTCGCCTCGGCCGCCCACTCCACGGCATCTCGTCCTGCCGGCGTATGCCCGGCATCGACGAAGACGTCCCATCCGTCGCCTCGGCGCTTCGCATCGATCGCGACGACCATGCACTGGGTGCCGAATCGGTCGGCGCACCGCGACAGGAGCGACGGGTCACGTACGGCCGCCGTGTTCACGCTGACCTTGTCGGCTCCCGCACGCAGGAGCGCGTCCACGTCGTCGTCCGTGCGGACCCCGCCGCCCACGGTGAGGGGGATGAACACCTCCTCGGCCGTGCGGGATACGACGTCGAGGGTGGCCTTCCGGTCCTCCAGCGTCGCGGTGATGTCGAGGAAGACGAGCTCGTCGGCGCCGGCACGGTCGTAGTGCGCCGCCAGCTGAACCGGGTCGCCCGCGTCGCGCAGCTCCTGGAACCGAACGCCCTTGACGACCCGTCCGGCATCGACGTCGAGGCAGGGGATCACGCGCTTCGCGAGCATCCGGTCACCCCCTCGTCACCTGCGACAGCTTCAGCGTCTTCTCGTAGAGCGCCTTCCCCGCGACGGTGGCCTCGCAGCCGACCTCGCGGAGCGCCCACACGTCGTCGGCGTTGCGGACGCCACCGGATGCGATCACCGGGCGGTCGGTCAGCTTCAGCACGTGCTTGTAGAGGGTGAGGTCGGGGCCTTCGAGCGTGCCGTCCCTCGCGATCGCGGTCACCAGGTAGCGGGGGGCGCCGGCGTCGTTCAGCCCCGAGAGCGCGGGCTCGAGCTCCGGGCCTTCCTCGCGCCAGCCGTCGATCATCAGACGGCCCGCGCGGACGTCGACCGCGACCACCACGCGTTCGGCGAACTCCTCGACCGCCCGACCCACGAACGTGACGTCCGCCGCCGCCGCCGTCCCCAGGATCGCCCTGGCCGCGCCATCTTCGAGCACCGCTCCGGCCGCCTCGAGCGAACGGATGCCCCCGCCGACCTGGACGGGCACGACGACCGCGCGGCAGATGTCCCGGATCGCCTCGCGGTTGTCGCCCTCCCCGAGAGCGGCGTCGAGATCGATCACGTGCAGGCGGCGGGCACCTTCCTCCTGGAACCGCTCCGCCACCTCGACCGGTCGATCGGCGTACGCGGTCTCGTCGCTCGGGTCGCCTCGTCGCAGGCGCACGGCCCGCCCTCCGCGGAGGTCGATCGCCGGGATCACGATCATCGGGAGACCGCCTTCACGAAGTTCGCGTAGATCGCCAGTCCCGCCGCACCCGACTTCTCCGGGTGGAACTGGGTCGCGAAGACCTGGTCACGAGCCGCGGCGGCTGCGAACCGCCGCCCGTGCTCGGTCAGGCCCACGGCGTCCTCGTTCTCCTCGGGCGCGTACGAATGGACGAAGTAGAACCTCGTCCCGTCGGCGATCCCCTCGACGTAGGGATGCGGGCGCGTCCACGTGACGTCGTTCCATCCGATGTGCGGCACCTTGACGTTCCTTGGGACCTCGGGCAGGAGCCGGCGGGATCCACCGGCGAGGACCCCCAGTCCCGCCTCGGGGTCCTCCTCGCTGCCCTCGAGCAGTACCTGCATCCCGACACAAACGCCGAAGATCGGCGTGCCGCGGCCGATCGCGTCGAGCACCGCCGTGTCGAGCCCGAGCGACCTGATCGCCCGGACGCAGTGACCGAAGTGCCCGACCCCCGGGATCACCACGGCATCGGCACCTGAGATCCTCGCGGGGTCACGAGTCACCACCGGCTCCCCGCCGGCGTGCGCCAGCGCGCGGGACACCGAGTGGAGGTTCCCGCTGCCGTAGTCGAGCACGGCGATCTCGGCCACGGGCCCTAGAGCGTTCCCTTCGTGCTCGGGACGTCGCTCGGGCCCGGTCAGCGCGCACGCGTCACCGAGCGCCTTCGCCAGCGCCTTGAACTCCGCCTCCACCACGTGATGCGGCGACCGTCCGGATCGCAGCCGCACGTGTACGGTGAGGTCGGCGGCTTGCGCCAAGGCACGCACGAAGTCCTCGACGAGGCCGGTGTCGAACGTGCCGATCGTCTCGGCCGGGACGTCGACCTCGTGGATGACGAAGTTCCGGCCGGACAGATCCAAGGCCACCTCTACGGCGGCCTCGTCCAGCGGAACCACGATCGATGAGAACCGACGGATCCCGGCCTTGTCGCCGAGGGCCTCCGCCAGCGCCTGTCCGATGGCGAGTCCGATGTCTTCGACGGTGTGATGCCCGTCGACGTCCAGATCTCCCGTGCACGTCACCGAGAGGTCCCAGCTCGCGTGCTTCCCGAGCTGCTCCAGCATGTGATCGAAGAACGGCAGGCCGGTCGCGATCTCGGTGGCGCCCGTGCCATCGAGCCCGAGCTCGACGGTGACGTTCGTCTCCTTCGTGGTCCGAGCGACCATGCCGGCGCGGCCCATCAGGCGAGCACTTCCTCGAGCGACTTCAGGAACAGATCGACCTCGTGCGCCGTACCGGCCGTCACGCGCAGCGCGTTCGGGACCACGCCGCTGAGATCGCGGATCAGCACGCCACGGTCGAGCAGCGCCTGCCAGGTCGCCTTCGCGTCGCCCGGCGGTTGGAACAGGACGAAGTTCGCTTGGGACGGGAAGACCGTGGCGCCGGCGATCCGCGAGAGCGTCTCGACGAGCCGGTCCCGCTGCTCACGGATCGCTTCGATGCTCGCGGCCGCCTCGTCGGCGTGGCGGAGAGCCGCGACGCCGGCCGCCTGCGTGAGCGCGCTCAGGTGATACGGGAGCCGGACGCGACGGAGATCTTCCACGATGGTTGGGGAAGCGAGCACGTAGCCGATCCGCGCGCCGGCGAGAGCGAACGCCTTGGAGAAGGTGCGCACGACCGCGACGTTGGCGTGATCGGCGACGAGCGGCAGCGCGCTCTCACCCCCGAAGTCCGCATAGGCCTCGTCCACGATCACGAGGGCGTCCGTGGCCGCCGCCAACCCGGCGATCGTCTCGAGCGTCTGGGCGGTCCCGGTGGGGTTGTTCGGTGAGCACACGAAGACGATGTCGACGCCCGCGCCGTTCGCCCACGTGATGTCCTCGTCCGCGATCCGGAACGGTTGGTCGAGGCGCCGTTCGGCGAGCTCGGTCTGCGTGAGCCAGGCAAGGCGGCGATGCAGCACGTACGTGGGTTCGAACACGGCGGCGCGCCGACCGGGGCCGCCGTAGGCTTGCAGCAGCTGCGTCAGCACTTCGTTCGAGCCGTTCGCCGGCCAGACACCGTTGCCGGGGTGGCCGGTCCGGGCGGCGAGCGCGTCGCGGAGGGCCGTCATCTCTCCGTCCGGATAGCGGTTGAGCGGGAGGTCGCGCACGGCCACCGCGAGATCCGCAGAGAACGTTGCGGGCAGTGGCAACGGGCACTCGTTCGCGTTCAGACGCACCGCGACATCGAGCTGCGGAGAGTCGTAGGGCCCGACCTCGCGGAGGCCGGGCCGGGGTGACGGTGATGTGCTCACGCGCGACCCCTCCGAGCCTCCACCGCCTTCGCGTGGCCGACCAGCCCTTCCGCGTTGGCGATCACCGCGGCTGCAGGTGCGTGCTGCGCGGCGGCGCTGCGCGACATCCGGACGACCGATCGGACCGTGACGTAGTCGGAGGCTCGGAGGCCCGAGGAGAAGCGCGCCGTTCCCGACGTCGGCAGCACGTGGTTGGAGGCCACGCCGTAGTCGCCGAACGGGACGGCGCTCCATTCCCCGAGGAAGATCGCCCCCGCGACCGACACGGTCTCCAGGAACGCCTCGTCGTCGGGGAGGAGGATCAGCAGGTGTTCCGGAGCGAGATCGTCGACGACGGCGGCTGCCTGTTCCAGATCCCGGACGAGGACGCCGCGCGACGCGGCGAGCGCGGCATCGACGATCTCTCGCCGTCCCGCTTGCGCGACGAGCTGCTCGAGCGCGGACCCGACCTTCGCGATCACGGGCTCGTCGGTGGTGATCAGGTACGTCCGCGCGAGTGGGTCGTGCTCCGCCTGCGCGATGAGATCGAGGGCCACGAGCTCGGGGTCGACGTCGCCGTCCGTGACGATCGCGAGCTCACTGGGTCCGGCGAGCGCGTCGATGCCAACCGTCCCACAGAGCTGCCGCTTCGCCTCCGTCACGTAGGCGTTGCCGGGACCCACGATCCGGTCGACCTGCGGGATCGTCTCCGTCCCGTACGCCATCGCGGCGATCGCCTGCGCCCCACCGGTCTTCGCGACGTACGTCGCGCCGGCGCGCTTCGCCGCGTAGAGGACTGCGGGGTGGATCGTCCCATCGGCGCCCGGCGGAGTGCAGAGCACGATCTCGGGCACGCCTGCGACGACCGCCGGCACCACCGTCATGCAGACGGAGGAGGGGTACCGCGCCCTCCCGCCGGGGACGTAGCAGCCGACGGCTCGGATCGGCCGCACGATCTCGCCGTAGCTGACCCCGTCGGATTCCTGCCACCACTCGGCGGGGAGCTGGCGGGCGTGGAGATCGCGCAAGCGTTCGATCAACGCGTCGAGGGCCCGTTTGAGATCGCCGGGGGTCTCGTGCTCGGCCACGGCGAACTCCTCGCGGCGCACCATCAGGCCGCTCTCGGACAGGTCGGCCTCGTCGAATCGCTGCGCGAGCTCGATCAGGACCTCGTCGCCCTCGACGAAGACGCGCTGCAGGATCCGCTGCACGGTCTCGGAGACGGTGGGATCGATCTCGGGCCTGACGGCTTCCAGACGCTCCCCCCGCTCTCGCAGGTCCAGGAGGTCGAGCACGTCAGGGACCTTCGGTCGCGTCGGCGCGCTGATGGATCGCCCCGGCCGGGCGGCGGTCCCGGATCAGGATCACCCACCCGCTGATACCGATCGCGAGCGAGCTTGCGATCAGCATCCCGAGCGCGACGAGCAACGCGGTTTCCCGGTCCATGAGAGCCGGAAGGGTACCGGAACGCGCAACCCCGTCGACCGCGTTGCGACCGACTCAGACGGTATCGCCGGCGCTCCGTTTCGCCTCGGTACGGCGCTCCGCTTCGAGTCGCTCCAGGTCCACATCCTCGTAGCTCATGTAGCCGAACGACGCCCCGATCGAGGGGTGCACGTCCGAGATCAGTCGGTGCATGGCCTGTGCCACGCGCCGATACGTCGGATGTCCTTGCGGCTGCGACCGGAGCTCCGTCAGGTGCATCGCTTCCCGGGCCGTCATCTGCATCACGAAGCGGATACGGAACGCCATCGGCACCGCGTACTGGGCGGCGTCGTCGAAACCGGCCTCCACGAGCGCGCCCTCCATCGTTCGGCCGGCCTCCATCACACGGTCCCATCGATCTCGGAGCCCGGCCTCCTCGATCTCGTCCGGCGTCGCGTGACCGTGCTCGCTCGTCAGGCGTTGCCACTCGATCGTGAGCGGACGATGTCGCTGCAGGTCGCGGAACGCCCCGTAGTCGCACAACACGTCGAAGCGGTAGGCGGTGCGCTCCCACGCGCGACCGGGCTTGTGGCGGCGGTTCGAGCGGTCACCCACGCTGGCTCGCAACAATCCTTCGCGCTCGTCGGGTGACATCGCCCGGACGAGCCCGAGGAGCTGGTCGTCGGGGAGACCGGTGCTCGCATAGAGGACCGCCGCCGCGACCTTCCCCTCGCCCTCGGGATCGAAGTCCACGAGGGTGACCTCCTCCCGTGGTTCGGCCTGGACGTCGGCCGCCAGCTTGGTGGCGAGCTCGCCGACACCCTCACGGGTCCCCCGCCAGTAGCGAGCCCAGGCGATACCCCGGTCTTCCACGTCCACCCGCTTCAGGAACGCCGGGATCACCTTCCGGAGTTCCTCGAGCATCAGCGCGCCGTACTCGCGCATCTCCGCGAGCGGGTGCACCGAGAGGCGCATCAGCAGCTGCTCGTAGGACTGCGCGGTCGCGAAGACCCCCACGTTGGAACGGGTGGCGGCCGGCAGGCACACCCGGAGCGTGTCGCACGTCTTCGCGGTGATCGTCGAGCGGTACACGAAGTCCGAGTCGGTCGGCGCCTGCGGGAACCGCCGCTCGTACCACTCGTACATCGGCGGGAACATCGCGCCGTAGAGACCGAAGACCTCGTCGAGGTAGGTCCGGTACCGGTGCTCCAGCTCGGTGTCCTCGATCTCCGGCGGCAGGGTCGCGCGCCAGCGCCCGCCGGGCTGGTCGTCGTAGCGCATGTACCGCGTCGACTGCTCGAGGTAGGCGGCGAGGCGACCCCATTCCAAGGCCTTCGCGAGCGGCTGCGACGCTTGCTCGCACGCGAGGTGGACGCCGCCGAGCTGGGCCACCGAGTCGTCCCCGAACTCCACGAACACCCGGTCGTACAGCTTCTCGGCCCGCTCGACGCCCACGCTCGTCATCTCGCCGCCTTCGTCGAGGTCCTCCGCGAACTCGTCGAGGAAGAGTCGGCGGAGCGACTTCGTGGTGCGCGAATAGCGAGCGAACAGGGCTCCCTTCACGACCTCCGGAAGGTTCACGAGCGCGAACACCGGACCGTCGAGGTTCGTGAAGAACCGAGACAGGATCGAGCGCTGGTCCTCGGTGAACCCCTCGGTCGCGAACCAGAGGCTCACGGCGAGGGGGAGGGCGACGGTGACGGCGACGGCGAGGACGTCAGGCTCTGGTGCAGCACGATCAGGGTGTCCGGCGGCACCGCAGATCCAGGCTGCGTGTCCTGCTGCGCCACCCTGACGGGGTTCGGGCACTCCGGGCGTGGCAGCACGGGATCGCCCAGCTCGACCCGGAGGCCGAGCCCCTCCAGCTCGGCTTTCGCGCTCGCGTAGCTCCGGCATATCAGGTTGGGGACGATCACGACCGAGGGACCTCCGGACACGACGACGTTCACCGGCGTCTCCTCCGGCACCGCCTCGCCGGACGGCGGGTCCTGACTGATGATCTGGCCCTCAGGAACGGTCTCGTCGTTCTGCTCGGTCTGCTCCCCGAGGACGAGCCCGGCGGTCTCCAGCGCGGCTTCGGCATCGGCGACGCTCAGACCCGTCACGGGGGGAACCTCGACGGTCTTCGGGCCGGAGGAGAACACCAGGTCGACGGCTTCGCCCGAGTCGATCTGGCGATCGGCCGGAGGATCCTGTTCGATCACCCGACCGACCGGAACCTGGTCCGAGGCACGTCGCGTCCTCTCACCCATGATCAGGCCTGCCTCGTCGAGCCGCTGTTGCGCCTGGAGCCGCGTGAGTCCGACGACATTCGGGACCGCGACCATCTCGCCTCCGCCGTCGTCGGTGAGCATCGTGACCGCGAGGTACGCCCCGGCCGCGAGCAGCGCCATGATCAGGGCGGCGAGGAGCGCGGCCACCCACGGCTTCCGCGGTGTGCCCCCGTCCCGCTCCTGTGGCGGGAGGACCGACGTCGGTTGCGGGCGCGAGATCACCTGGGTGGCCTCGCCCCCGGCGGGGAGCAGCGGCGTGGCCAACACCTGGCCGCCCGTCCGCGCCCGCTCGAGGTCCTCCGCGAACTCCTGTCCGGTCTGATAGCGGTTCGCCGGGTTCTTCGACAGTGCGCGCATCACGACGGCATCCAGCTCGGGTGGGACGTCCGGGTTGGCGGACGACGGTGCCGGAGGGGTCGCGTTCACCTGCTTGTAGGCGATCGCCATCGGCGAGTCGCCGGTGAACGGCGGCCGTCCCGTCAGCATCTCGTAGAGGACGACACCGAGGGCGTAGATGTCGCTCCGCGCATCCACGGAGTGCCCCTGCGCCTGTTCGGGGGAGAGGTAGGACGCCGTGCCGAGGACCGCGGACGTCTGCGGAGCCGTCTCCGGGCCGCTGATCAGCCGCGCGATCCCGAAGTCCATCACGAGGACCTTGCCCTCGCGCGTGATCATCACGTTCGCCGGCTTGATGTCGCGGTGGATCACGCCCTGGGCATGCGCGGCGCCCAACGATCCCGCGATCTCCTGCGCGATCGTCGCCGCCTGCTTCGGGGGGAGCGTCTTGCCGGATCCGAGGAAGTCGGCGAGCGTGCGCCCTTCGATGTACTCCATCACGATGTAGGGCGTGTCGCCGTCGGTGCCGGAGTCGTAGACCGAGACGATCCCCGGATGGTTCAGTCGAGCGGCCGCCTGCGCCTCTCGGCGGAAGCGCTCGACGAAGCTCGCGTCCCGCGCGAACTGCGGCAGGAGCGTCTTGATCGCGACGGTTCGGTTGAGGACCCGGTCGTGGCCGCGCCACACCTCGGCCATGCCGCCGGTGCCGAGCGGCGCCTCGACCTCATACCGATCCCCGAAGATCCGCTCCATGTGCTCCTTTCTACGCCCTTGGCCTACGTCAGTGGACCGTCTAGCGGAGGTACGCCTCGATCACCGCGCGAACGATGGGTGCCGCGACCTGTCCCCCGGTGGCCTCACTGCCCAGGTCACCGCCGTCGAGGACGATAACCGAGACTGCGATCTGGGGAGGCCGTTGTCCCCCGGCCGGAGCGAACGCCGTGAACCACGCGTTGGGCGGCCGCCCCTCTCCGTTCGTAGCGGTGCCCGTTTTCCCCGCGACCTGGATCCCGGGGATCTGCGCGAGGAACCCGCTGCCCTCGTTCACCACCGAGATCATCATCTGGGTGAGCGCGGCGGCGGAGACGCCGCTGATCGCCGTTCCCGCGCTCCTGGCGCCGAACTCTCGCGCCACCCGCCCCTGCGCGTCGCGGACCTCGGAAACGAGCCTGGGCTGCGGCATCACGCCGCCGTTCGCCACCGCGGAGGCGATCAGCGCCATCTGCAGGGGATTGACCAGGTCGTTGTCCAGCCCGATCCCTGAGAACGCGAGGAGCGGATCGTTCCGCTCGAAGTACTCCGGCTCCGGGAACCGGCCGTTCTCGAACGGGAGCTCGAACCGAACGAGCTGCTCATCGCACGTGGTTCGACCGGGGGGGAGCGTCCCGCACAGGCCGTACGCGCGGGCTTGCTCGGCGAGCCGGTCGGAACCGAGCTCCAGCGCGACTTCGGCGAACGTCACGTTGCACGACTCCTCGAACGCCTCGATCATGGAGATCTGCGAGGACCCTCCGTTGCAGTGGTCGTCGCCGAAGTTCTGGAGCTGCTCGTTCGTGAGCGGGAGCGTCAGCCGGTGGGGATTCGGCCAGACGCTGTCCGGTCCGAATCGGTTCTCGAGGGCGGCCGACGCCGTCACGATCTTGAAACTCGAGCCGGGCAGGAAGAGTTCCTGGTGCGACAGGGCGAGGAGCGGCTTCTCGGGATCGGCGTTCAACTGTTTCCAGGCCCGGCGCATCTCGTCGTCGCTCCCACTCGAGAGCTCGCTCGGATCGAACCCCGGTGTCGAGTACAACGCCAGGATGTCGCCGGTGCCGGGATCCATCGCCACCACGGCGCCCTCGTTGCTCCCGAGCGCGGTGCGCGCCGCCTCCTGGAGGTTCGGATCGATCGTCACGAAGACGTTCGCACCTCGTTTCTCGTTGCCCAGGAGCAGATCGGTGAACGTGGAGATCGCGAGTTCGGGCGCCTCGCCCGAGAGGTAGGTGTTCATCGACTCCTCGAGCGCGGAACGACCGTAGATCCTCGAGTAGTAGCCGGTGATGTAGCCGTAGAGGTCGCCCTGCGGGTAGCGACGCTCGAAGCGATACCGCGAGCCTTCCGGCGCCGGGACGCTCTCCGCGATGACCAGGCCGCCGGTCGTGATGATCTTGCCCCGCTCGACGTTGTACTCCGCGATCAGCTGGCGGCTGAAGTTGGCGGGGTTGGCCTTGATGTCGTCGGCCGCGAAGACCTGCACGTACGCGAGCTGCCCGAAGACGAGGGCGAACAGGATCACGAGCGCGATCCCGAGGCGACGGATGCGCCGTTCCATCTACGCGGGGCTCCTGCGCGCCGGCTGCCACGGGCCCGCGGAGATCCGCACGAGCAAGGCGATCATGATGAACGTCGCGACACGGCTCGTCCCCCCGTACGAGACGAGCGGGAGCGGCACTCCCGTGAGGGGGATCAGCCGCGTCACGCCCGCCGCGATCGTGAACGTCTGCAGCGCGATCGTCACGGTCAGCCCGGTCGCGAGGAGGCGACCGAAGGCGTCCACCCGATCCAAGGCGATGCGGAGCCCTCGTCCGATCAGGCCGACGAAGAGCAGGAGGATCGCAGCCGTCCCGAGCATCCCGAGCTCCTCCCCGAACGCCGACAGGATGAAGTCGCTTGCGGGGAACGGGATCAGGTCGGGCGACCCCCGCCCGAGCCCGGTGCCCACGAGGCCGCCGGACGCGAGCGCGAACCAGCTCTGGGCGAGCTGCCCGTAGCCGACGTCGTGCACCGTGGCGGGTTCGAGAGCGTGCAGCCAGTACGCCACACGGTTCTGCACGTGGGGGAGCGCCACGTACCCGATCGCACCCCCGGCAGCGAAGAGGATCCCGCCGGCCAGGAGGTACCCAACCCGCCCGCTCGCGACCCAGAGCATGACGACGAAGATCCCGAAGAAGAGCATCGAGGCTCCGAGGTCCCGCTCGAGGAACAGCACCGCGAGCGAGGCGCCCCACGCGAGGAGCAGCGGGCCGAGATCCTTCGCGCGCGGGAGGCCGAGCCGCCCGACACCTGCCTCGAGGAGCTCGCGTTTCGCCGAGAGATAGGAAGCGAGGAAGATGACGATCAGGATCCTCCCGAACTCGGCGGGCTGGAACGTGATCGGTCCGATGTCGGCCCACAGGCGTGCTCCGTTCCTCTCGAACCCCACGCCAGGCACGATCGGCAGGAGCAGCAGGCACAGGCCGAGGAGCCCGATCGTGTAGGTGTAGCCGTCGAGGACGCGGTCGTCCCGGACGATCAGGAGGGTGATCACGAACGCGGCCAGCCCGATCAGCAGCCACAGCGCCTGCTCGTCGGCGACGTCCGAAGGGAGCAGGCGGTAGATCATCGCGAGCCCGAGCCCTCCCAGCATCCCCGCGATCGGGAGCAGCACGGGATCCGCCCGGGGGGCGACCCATCGCACGACACCCCATGCCAGGAGGTACGCCCCGCCGAGGGTGAGCCCGTAGACGACGATGTCGCTCGGGACTCGGCCTCGCAGCCCGAGCCCGACCATCCCATAGGCGGCGATCGACGCCACGAGGGAGACGAGCAGGAGCAGGAGACCGGTCTTCGGGCGCGAAGCCGGGGCGGGAAGGGTGCTCACGGGTTCCCGCCCTGACCCTGATCCTGTTGCGCCTCTCGCTCGACCCGCTGAGCCTCCGCGACGGCCTCCGCCATGGATGCGATCACCTCCGCGCCATCGGCGCGATCCTCCACCGCGATGCCGTCGTCGAAGCCCTCGTAGGTCCCGAGGTCGCGGACCCGGTCGGCCCGAACCTCCTCGTGCACCTCGACGGGATGACCGAGGTCGAACCCGAGGACCGTGAGGGGGATCCCCTGGAAGACCGCGACGCTGCCGTCGGACGGACCGACGTACCATTGGCGATCCGCCCACCATCGGATGCCGAAGAGGACGACCAGCGCGATCAACAGCGTGAGTCCCGCCCGGAGCCCCCAGCGTCGAACGGTGCTCGGCGAGGGTGCGGCGATCCCCCGCCGGGGGGGCCGATCGGGAGTCTCGTCGCCTTCGCCGACCGCCGCGAGCACGACGACCGAGATGTTGTCGATCCCCCCAGCCCGATTCGCCGCTTTCACCAACCGTTCAGCGGCCTGCTGTGGCTGCTCGCTGTTCTCCAGGATCGCCTGGATCTGATCCTCCGTCACCATCCCCGTGAGGCCGTCGCTGCAGAGCAGCAGTCGGTCGCCGTCGAGCAGCGCGACCGTGTCCTCGTCGACCTCGACCTCCTCGTCGGTCCCGAGCGCGCGCGTGAGGACGTTCTTGTGCGGGTGCACGTCGGCTTCCGCCTCGGTGATCTCGCCGGACTTCACCATCCGTGCCACGAGCGTGTGATCCGTCGTGAGCTGGCGGAGCTTCCCCTCACGGAGCAGGTAGGCGCGCGAGTCGCCGACATGGGCGATCGAGGCGCTCGCGCCGTCGACCAGCGCCGCCGTGAGCGTCGTGCCCATGCCGGCCAGTCGCTCGTCCTCGACCGAGCGGTCCCAGACCGCGCGGTTCGCCCTCCGGACCTGGTCCGGGAGCGTGCCCCGGCCGCCGGCAGCGAGCTCCTCGATCGTCTCGAGCGCGAGTCGGGAGGCGATGTCTCCACCCCGGTGTCCGCCCATGCCGTCGGCCACGATGTAGAGGGGAGGGTCGACCAGGATCGAGTCATCGTTCTTCTCGCGGACACGGCCGATGTCCAACGCGGACCCCACCTCGATCCTCATGGCGGCGGCTCTTTCCTCGTGCCGACTGAGGACGGGCACCGCGATGGACGGCACGGCGATGGACGGCACGGCGATGGATGGCATGCGCGACTCATCGGCGCAGCTCCATGATCGTCTGGCCAACGCGCACCTTGTCTCCGGGCTGCAGCATCGCGGGCGCGGCCAGCTTCTGGTCGTTCACGAAGGTCCCGTTCGTGGACCCGAGATCCTCGACGAACCACGAGTTGTTCTTCGCGAAGAGCCGGGCGTGCTGCTGGGACGCGTAGGTGTCGTCGACACGGAGTTCGCACTCTGGGGCGCGACCGATCGTCATGCTTGCCGAGAGCCGCACGGTGCGTGGCTTCGCGTCGGACTGGCCTTTCACGAGCAGGGTCGACGAGCCCGGCGGGAGGGTGGGTCCCGGCTCGCGGGCCCGCCGTCCGCCTCGCTCCGAGGCGGGCGCTGCCTCCGCGACCGACAACCCGCGCACGACCCAGCGCATCGAGCGCCAGATGAACAGGAACAGGAGCGCGAACAGCCCGTACTTCAGCGCCGACAGCGCGAACGGCGTGATCGTGTCGGCCAGCATGCCGGCGGCGGGTGACACGTCAGTCCCTCCGGAACTCGATCGCGGTGGTGCCGATCGTGATCGTGTCGCCGTCGGAAAGCTCTCGGGATTGGACCGTCTGGCCGTTCAGGCGGGTTCCGTTCGTCGATCCCAGGTCGGTGAGGGTCCACGATCCGTCGCGCCGCTTCAACTGAGCGTGCTTGCGGGACGCACCTTTGTCCTTGAGCACGACGTCGCAATCGGCGAGCCTTCCGATCGTCACGGTGTCGGACGAGAGCGGGACCATCCGCTCACCGCCGTCCTCGCGGACCACCACGGATGCATGCCCGCCCCCGGCTCCGCTCCCGTCCTCGCCCTCCACCAGCGCCGCCACGCACGTCAGGTCGCCGCGCTTCAGCTTCTCGTCCACCAGGAAGGACACCTCGGGCGGCCCGACGAGCCCCCAGCCGTGTTCGGCGGCCGATTCGCGGACGACCCGGCGCAGCTCGGAGGCGATCGCGTCTTCGGCCTGCTCGTAGCGCGTCGCGTCCTCGGGCGACAGGGAGAGCTCGAAGTGGTTCGGGGCCCAGACCTCCGAGACGCCGACGCTCCGGCCGGCCTCCATCTCCCGCATGATCAGCTTCGCGATCTCGACGGGTTGCACGCCGCTGCGGAAGGCCTTGGAGAACAGACCTTCGACGAGTCCACCGAGGCGTCGTTCGAAGTCGCGGAGGATCGGCACGATGTTCCGGTGAGCGCGTGGGGTGGAACGCGCTCCGCGCCTATCCTACCGCCGGGGTTCCGGTTCCCCTTCGGCGCCTCCGTCGGCACCGATCCGGCCCATCTCCAGCTCGGCCGAGCGCGGGTGCTCCCAGATCGGGCTCGCGAACCCGTACCGCTCGTCCGGCGGGAGCCGACGCCAGCGCCATTCCTGGATCTCCCAGTAGGTCCGGCGCGCGAAGACGAGCACGAGGACCGCCAGGAGGAACCGGAGGGTCGCGCTCGGAGAGATCTGTAGGACGCCGAGCGCCATGCCGGTCGCGGATGCGGCCACCCACGCGGTCAGAGCCGCGAAGCCGACCACCATCAGGTGGCGCATCAATCCGTCGAAGTCGACTCTCGCTTTCGTGCTCATCCCGGAAGAGGTATCGACGCGGAACCGTCGAGAACTGGATAGGTCGGCGGTCGCAAGTCGCGTGGTCCGGCCGGCCTACGGCCGGTCGCCCGAGGCCCACTGCTACGATGGCCGGACGCTCGGGCGAGTGGCGGAATTGGCAGACGCGCACGGTTCAGGTCCGTGTCCGGTAACCCGGGTGGGGGTTCAACTCCCCCCTCGCCCACCAGCACTCACAGAGTTTCCCTCTGGCGGAACCGGTGGACGGGGATTATCGTCCAACCCGTCCCCGCGGTCGACCGCGGGCGAGGGGGTGCCACCTGTCGATGCGTCGCCGGACTCCGATCCTGCTCGGTCTCGTGGGGCTCCTCCTCCTTTCGAGCGCTCCGCCGGCTCCCGCGGCACCGGCCGGTACCCCTCGTCTGGAGCTTCGCGCCGCCGCGTCCCGCCTGGAGATCCCGCGGTACGGCCCCGGGCCGGTCTGGCTCGACCTCGGCGTGTCGCTCGCGGCGCTCGACGCACCGTTCGAGCTCCAGGTGCGACGTGCTACCTACGACGATCCGGTCAGGGTCTGGCAGGCGTTCCATCGGCCCGGCGGCATCCAGCTCGCAGAGCTGCCGTCCGACATCCTCGAGGGCTGGATGGGTTTGGACCGGTTCCTCCGCATCGATCTGTATCAGGACGGCACCCTGGTCCGGAGCCGCATGCCCGACGTCTGCCTCAGCGGCTATCAGACGGAGCGGGTCGATGGCTCCGGGCCGTTCGACCCCACCTATCCCACGGGCTGCGGGTTCAACCCGCTGACGCTCGGGGGGATCTGGGGGATCGACGAGGGGTGGAGCTCCCAGCCGCTGCTCTGGAACGGGTTCGTCCGCGTGCCGAACGGTCGGTACATCGCGAAGGTGTCTATCGCGCCCCGCTACCGGACGCTCTTCGATGTCGCCCCGAAGGATGCCTCCGTGCGGATCGCGATCCGGATCCGCACTCGATCCGGCTGCGACTTCTGCGGCGCTCCCGCCGCGGCCGTCGGGACCTCGTTCCGGCGAGCCCTGACGCCGGCGCCGATCACGGCAGCACCGGACCCCGCGACCGTGCCCGACCTCGTGGCGCTTCCCGCCTACGGCATCGGCACGAGCCATGAGCGCGGTCGCGACTACCTCCAGTTCGGCGCCGACGTATGGAATCGCGGACCGGCCTCGTTGTTGGTGGAGGGCTTCCGCGCCCCGGGCGAGGACCGGATGGATGCGTACCAATACTTCGCGGAGGACGGCGTCATCGTCGGTCAAGCGCCCGTCGGCTCGTTCCATTTCGATCATCGAGACCGGCACCAGCACTGGCACTTCACGCAGTTCGCCCGCTACCGTCTCCTCGACGCCGCGGACGTCGCGATCCGAAGCAGGAAGCAGGCGTTCTGTCTGGCACCCACGGATCCGATCGATCTCACCGTCGAGGGTGCGGTCTGGCGGCCGGAGCACATGGGCTTCAGCCAATGCGGCTCCCCGACGTCCACCTGGATCCGCGAGATCCTCCCGACGGGATGGGGCGACACGTACTTCCAGGGGGTGCCGGGGCAGTCGTTCGATATCACCGATCTGCCGAACGGGACCTACTGGATCGAGGTGCATGCCAATCCCGGGGGTCGACTCTTCGACGGCGATCCGACGAACGACGTCGAGTTGCGCGAGGTGATCCTCCGCGGGCGGCCGGGATCGCGGACGGTCGAGGCTCCTCCGTGGCACGGGATCGATACGGAAGGGTTCTTCGGGTTCGGTCGCTGACCTCTCGCCGGTCGGCCTGAACGAGCGGCGTATACTCGGGATTCCCGCGAAACCCCACGTAGATGACGCTCTCTCCATCCATGGCCGCCCTGGTGCTCTCGCCCTCCACCCTGACGCTGGTCGCGCTCGTGGCCATCGGGCTCGCCATCGTGGCGGTGCTGTACTCGATAGCGAACGCAGGGAAAGCGGGGGGGTCCGTCGGTGGACGTGTTCGACTCGATGAGACGCTTCGCGGCATCCTCCAGGGGCAAGGGGAGCAGATGCAGCGGCTCGAACGCGCGATCCGCGCGCTCCATGCCACCGGCAAGAAGCAGCATGCGGAGATCGAGGGGTCCGTGCGGAACGTGGCCCTGCTCCGCTACGACGCGTTCGAGGACGTCGGCGGCCGCCTCTCGTTCTCCTGCGCGCTGCTCGACGATCACGGTGATGGGGTCGTCCTGACATCGATCAACGGGCGGCAGGAGACGCGTGTCTACGCGAAGCAGGTCACCCAGGGCACGAGCTCGCACAATCTGTCCATGGAAGAGGAAGAAGCGATCCGGCGTGCGATGGGGGGACGGCAAGCCACCGTCGAGACCGGATGATCCGGCGACGGGACGAGGTGGAAGGTCCGGGCCCCGGCGGCGGTCCAGGCCCCGATGGAACGGAGGCAGGCATGGCTGCAGAGAACGGAGAGGTCACGATCGTCGGCGCGGGGGCCAGGCTGGAGGGCAACGTGGTGTCGGCCGGGAACCTGAGGATCGACGGGCAGGTGAAGGGGCAGATCAACGCGGAAGGCGATGTGGCGCTGTCGCCGCAGAGTCAGGTCGAGGCCGACATCCGCGCGCAGAACGTGAGCATCGCCGGGCGCTTCAAGGGCTCCATCCAGGTGAACGGCAAGGCCCACCTGGCCCGCGGAGGGCGCATCGACGGCAACATCACCTCCAAGACGCTCGTCGTCGAGGAGGGCGGCGTGTTCCACGGGCAGAGCATCATGGACGGCTCGGCTCCCACCGAGGCCGCTGGTTCGCAGGGTGCCACGCCGGAGAAGGCGCCGGAGAAGGCGCAAGAGAAGGCACAGGAGAAGCGGGACGAACCGGAAGTGAAGGTCCCGTAGTTGCTCGACATCAGACGGATCAGGGAAGATCCCGATCCGTTCCGGGCCGCTCTCGCGAGGCGGAACCTCGGTGATGCCGTGGACCGGCTGCTCGAGGCGGACGAGCGGCGCCGATCCCTCACGTCCCGCGTCGAGGAACTGCGCGCGGCGCAGAACCGTGCGTCGAAAGCGATCGGCGCCGCCGAGGGTGATGAGAGGCAGCAGCTGATCGACGAGGTCGCGAAGGTCTCCGTCGAGCTCAAGGAACTGGACCCGGAGCTCGCGGCGGCCGAGGAGGACCTCCGGTCCCTCCTGGCGGAGATCCCCAACGTTCCGCACGAAAGCGCCCCCGATGGGTTCTCAGACGAGGACGCGGTCGAGGTGAGACGCAACCACGAGGAACCACCGGTCCTCGGGTTCGAGCCTCGTGATCACGCAGAGCTCGGCATGATGCTCGGCGTGCTCGACACCGAGCGCGGCGCGCGGACGTCCGGCTCCCGGTTCGTCTACCTGAGGGGAGATCTCGTCTTCGTGCAGTTCGCGCTGATGCGCCACGCGATGGACGTCGTCGTCGAGAAGGGGTTCTCGCCGATGATCCCGCCGGTCCTCGTCCGCGAGGAGGCGATGTACGGCACCGGGTTCCTGCCGACGGACGCGGTGAACATCTACGTGACGCGCGAAGACGAGCTCTACCTCACGGGGACGTCGGAAGTGGCCCTGGCCGCGTTCCACCTCGGCGAGATCCTCGACGAGTCCGACCTCCCGATCCGCTACGCAGGCTACTCGAGCTGCTTCCGACGCGAGGCGGGTTCGTACGGTAAGGATCTGGGGGGCATGTTCCGCCTCCATCAGTTCGACAAGGTCGAGATGTTCGCGTTCTGCACGCCCGAGACGTCGTGGGACGAGCACGAGCGCATCCTCGCGATCGAGGAGGAGATCCTCGGGAACCTGGAGATCCCCTACCGGGTCGTGAACGTCGCCGCGGGCGATCTCGGTGGGTCCGCGGCCAAGAAGTACGACATCGAGGGGTGGCTGCCGGCGCAGCAGCGCTACCGCGAGCTCACTTCGTGCTCGAACACGACCGATTACCAGGCGCGCCGGATGCAGACGCGGCTCCGCCGGGCGGGCGGGGACGTCGAGGTCCTCCACACCTTGAACGGCACCGCCACGGCGATCGGCCGAACGCTGATCGCGATCTTGGAGAACCACCAGCGCCCCGATGGCAGCGTGGAGATCCCCGCGAAGCTCCATCCGTACCTGCCGGAGCGCGCCCGCGTGCTGGCCCCTCGGTCCTAACCTCCGGTCCGCCTGATCTCGCTCTACTGAGCTCGGTCGGCCACGGTGTCGCCCGCCGCGACTCCCTCATCCGCTCCGGCTTCCGCTCGGTACGCCGTCACGTCGATCGCGACGCCGTGCCAGGTCTCGGGGATCACGCCGGGCGCCGAGGTGCGCCGCCCGAACGAATGGAGCCATCGGACCTCTCCGTCGCGCCGCAGGATCCGATACGTGTCCTCCCAGACGCCCGTCGCATCGGAGCGCCGAACCGACTGACGGACCCGGGGACGATCGTCCGGATGCACCATCCGGGGGAAGTGCTTCGGTTCGTCCATGAGCTCCTCGGGCGTGTATCCGAGGATGTCGAAGGCCTGAGACCCGATGAACGTGTATCGCTCGACCCCCGTCTCGGGGTGGATCGTCTCGGACCACGGGATCGCGAGCACCCCCTCGAGCGCCTCACGCTGGGCTCCCGCGGTCGCCTCGACGTGGGTCCTCGATCCTTCATCCGTGGTCACGTCGAGGAGGATGCCCTGGAAGGTCCATGGCCTCCCCTGCGCGTCCCGATCGAGGAGGCGGCCGGTGTCGAGGAGCCAGATGAGCGTTCCATCGGAGCGGATCATCCGGTAGCGGACCATCCACGGCTCGCCGGTCCGCCACGTGTGCGCCGTCGTCTGGGCGACGCGATCGCGATCGTCCGGATGGATCATCCCGAACCAGACCTCGGGCGCATGGAGCCAGTGCTCGATCGGGTACTGGACGAGCTCCGCGGCCTGCGGGCTCACGTACGAGACATGAACGGAAGGGTCGGCCTCCTCGACATAGGACAGCTCGTAGGAGTAGGCGACGACCGGGCCGCGTTCCGTGAGCGTCCGGTAGCGATCCTCCGCGGCCGCCGCCTTGGATTCGGCTTCCATGCGACTCGTGACATCCAGCATCACGCCCTGGAACGAAGCCGGGTCACCTGCATCGGATCGCGAGATCAGCGAGGCGTGGTCCAGGACCCAGACGACGCTCCCGTCTTTCGCGAGGTACCGGTACTCCATGACGAAGGCCTCGCCGGTCCGCACGCTCCGATCGACGGCCTCGGAGACGCGCGCTTGATCGTGCGGGTGGACGCGGGCCGACGCGTGCCACTCCTCGGGTGAGAATCCGAGGATGTCTTGGATCCGGGGGCTCACGTACCCGAAGCATCGGGTCTCGGCGCCGGGACGGACGTCCCAGACGTACGCGATGCCCGGCATGTTCTCGACCAGCCGGCGGTATCGCTCCTCGACGTCACGGAGCTCGCCCTCCATCCTCCGGCGCTCTCCGATCTCGAGCGCCATCAGCTCGTTGGCGTCCTGCAGCTCACTCGTTCGCTCCACGACACGCCGCTCCAGATCCTCCTTGAGGAGGAGCAGGAGCTCCGTCGCCTCGTGCTCCGCGGTGATGTCGATCATCACGCCGTGCCACGCGGCCGCGCCGCGCTCGAGACCGCGGATCAAGCTCGCGCGGTCGTGGACCCAGACGACCCTCCCGTCGCTCGCGATCAACCGGTACTCCAGATCCCACGGCTCGCCCGTCTCGGTGTGGCGGTCGTGCTTCGCGAGGACGACCTCACGGTCGTCCGCGTGAAGGAGCTCGATCCAGATGTCCGGCTGGTCGAGCCATTCCTCGCGCGAATACCCGAGAACCTGTTCCACGTGTGGGCTCACGAACAGCGTCTGGCGTTCGTCGTCAGGGCCCATCTCGTACACGACCGCCGGCACCCGCTCGACGAGGGCTCGATAGCGAGCCTCGGATGCGCGGATCTCCTGCTCGGCTCGCCGCTCGGTCGTGATGTCCTCGATCACGCCCTGCCACGCGAGACGCTGGCCTTCTTGGCTGAGGACGAGGACGCTCGAGTCTCGGAGCCAGACCTCCTCGCCATCGCCGCGGAACATCCGGTACTCGGACCGGTAGCGCGCGCCGCTCGACCAGACCTCGTCGCGGAGCGCCTGGATCCGCTCCCGGTCGTCCGGGTGCATGCAGCGGATCCACAGACCCGGATCCTCCAGGAACCGCTGGGGAGGGAACCCCAGGAGTTGCTCCACGTTTGGGCTGATGTAGGTCGTCGACGGACGCTGGTCGTCGGTGTCCACGTAGACGACGGCGGGGAGCTGCTCGACGAGCTCGCGGACCCGCGATCCGGACGCGAACGGATCGAGAGGCTCGGAGGCGCGGGAATGCGGGTGGCCCGGCACCGAGCCAGCGTACCCCGACCGGCATCTCCCACTCCAGGGCTGACGTAGGCTGCCGCGGGAGGGTGAACCGTGCGCACTGCTTGCTCACCCGGTGTGTACATCGGAGCTGCAGGGCTCGCACTCGCCGGTTTCGCCCTGATCGCCTACATCGTGGGCGGGGCGAGGTCGCGAACCCGAACCAAGGTCGTCCTCTTGGTCGGCGCGGGCCTCCTCAGCGCAGTGCTCATCGTGACAGGAGTCGAGCTGAAGCTCAGAGAGGAACATGACGTCGTGAAGAGCGCTACGGGTACGGAAGTCGTGTGCCATCACGGGTAGGGCGGCGTGCGACTCCGGCGGATGGTCTGGCGGCGACGGGACCGCGGGTAGCCTGTGCACCGGGAGGATGGCCGAGCGGACGAAGGCGACGGTCTTGAAAACCGTTAGCGGGGCAACTCGCTCGTGGGTTCGAATCCCACTCCTCCCGCCGAGCTCCGAGCCGCGACCCATGGTCGTTCGGAACGACGGGCCAGGCTCGCGGTTCTAGACCCGCTCCCTGCCTCGCGTCGTTCTTCGACCAGCTACGAGTACGCCCAGGCGTCCTTCACGTGGCTCCCACGCGGAAGGGCTACCTCGGCGGCCGAGCCGGTGATGCGTCGTCGTCTCGACGCTGCGAGCGCGAGTCCGCCCAGGGAGGCCAGCATCCCAGCGGCCGCGACCCAAGGCAGGAGCGCAAGACCCGTGAGCGCGAGGATCTTGATGATCGAGGCGACGGACTCGACGAGGGAGTCGATCCCATCGGCACCTCCCGTCACCCCGCAGTTCGGGCTCGAAGCATCCTCGCAGCGGGCCACCGGCTCGTTCCCTTGGAACCTCTCGCCCTCGGTCTGGCTTCGGCTCAGGCTGAGGAACAGCTCGTTCCGCATCGACGAGCTCTCTCCCTGGATCCTCGACACGTGGCCGGATGTCTCCCGTCCAGAGATCGCGGCCTCGGAAGCCTCGTCGGTGCTTCCCAGGCCCGCCGGGTCGAGACCGGACACGACGGTCTCCGTCGCCTCCTTCAGAGCCGTCATCGGATCGGCGAGTCCGCCATCGCCTCCGACCGCCACGACCCCGGCGGACGCCACCGACGAGAGCGTGGTGGTTACAGGGTTGGAGGTTCCGTCGGGTCCAGCTCCCACCGACTCGGACGTGATCTCCGATGCCACCCCGACGACCGGGTCAGCCGTGCCGGAGACCTCGCTCACGGCGTCCAAGATCGTCACCGCGATCTCGGGGAACGTATCCGCCGCGGCTTCGGCGAGGGTCGCCAGCGCCTCGGTTGCTGTCTCACCGAGGAGTGCGGTGACGTCGGTCGCAGCACCGGACGTCGCCGTGCCCTTCACCGTCTGCAGGGATGTCACGTTGGAAACGGTGGCCGACGCCTCCTTTGCCACGGTCTCGAACGTCGACCATGTTGCGTCCGCGGCCGCGTCGATGACTGCGGACGGCTCGACGGTGATCACAGTTGCTTCCCTGACCGCGGTCTGGGTGATCGCCTCGGCGCTCATCACCGCCTCCGTCGCTCCGTCTGTCACCATCCCTGCGGTTTCAGAGATCGTCTCCACGACGGCTGCTGCCGTGTCCGATCCGATGTCACCGACGGCTGTGACGTCGGTGGAGATCTCAGATGTCACGTCGGTGGCCGAGGCCGCCGTGTCGACGATCGTGGCCAGGGACTCGACCACCGACACCGCCTCCACAGCGGCATCGCCGACCGCCGCCGCGACCTCCGACGTCGCATCGGAGATCGGTCCGGTGCCGTTCGTCGCCTCCAGAGTCTCAACCACATCGATCGCTTCGGTCGACGCATCCGTGATCATCGCGGTCACATCGGTGGTGGTCTCAGATGCCGCGGCGGTCGCGTCGAGGGAGGAGCGCTCGTCCGATCCGGCCCCGGCTGAGATCGTGCCGATCGTCGCATCGGCCGTGGCATCGGAGCTGTCGGCGACCGTGTCGGATCTCGTTCCGGTCACGCTGTCGGGGGCGGCCGTGATCGCGTTGGTTGCGGCATCCTCGTCGGTTGTCGCCGAGGTCACGTCAGCGACCGTCGCCTCGACCGCCTGGGGCGCTTCTTGAGGTGCTTCAGGTGTCTCGGAGGCTGCATCCGTGACGCCGACCGGATCAAGGGATGTCCCGTCGGGAACCGCGTCGGGAGCTGCCTCCGTCGTTCCCGTGGCGTCTGTGTCTTCGATCAACGTGTCGGGGGTTTCAGCCGTGGCGGGATCCGTGGTGGCTTCGATGGACTCGCCCACGGAAGTCTCTTGGACCGGGTCGGTGATGTCGGGTGTCACCACGTTGTCGACGGCAGGGCTCGCACCGTCGCTCGTTCCGTCGACGGTGGGGGTCACGGTGTCGATCGGAGGCGCATCCGCGAAGGCTCGTGGGGCCGGAGCTCCGAGCAGTGTGATCGCGGAGATGAGACACGCGAGGACGAGGCCACTCCCTCGTCCGAGCCACCGTCGAGACATGTGATCCCTCCTCAGCCGACGTCTGCCGCCTTCGTTCGCATACCCGGAGGGTTGCTTTCTCATTCCGAAACGGTAGGTGAGATTCCCTACGTACTGTTGGCGTAGTGGAGCTACGGTACGCAGGGCAAAGCCGCTGTGGTGGGGCGCCCAAGAGCCGCGAACCAGGGACTCCATGATGCGGCCGGCTCGGGTCGCAAGCCCGATGGCTACCTGGCGGCTCGTACCGCATCGCCACTGCCCCCCGAGCCGAACTCCAGCCGGCTCACGAGCTTCAAGCGCCGTATCGGACGGAACTATCGTCGGATGACGAATGCGGTCTCGGTCACGACCCTCGTGGTCGCGCAGTCCGTCAGGTTCTCCGCATCACAAGCCGTCAGGGTGGCGTCGATGGTGGCCAGGCCGGGATGGAAACCTCGGAACGGGACGGTGATGTCGTCGTCGCCCCAGCACTGGAACTCTGTGACCTTCGTGACGGTGCGATGGCCTTGGGTCAACGTGACGGTCAACTCCGCCGCCGACCGGAGGTCCGAGAACGTCACGTCGTCGGTACAGTCGACGAAGGCGACGGCGAGCGCCTGGCCCCGGCTGAAGGTGTACGGTCCGCCGACCACGAGTCTCACCCGGATCGCCGCCAAGGCGGGGGTCGCGATAACCATCAGCATCGCGACGATCAAGAGCGCACATGCGAAGAAGCGTCCACGAAGCATCGCCTACTCCTTGTGAGGGGGAAGGCCACCCTATCTCCATCCGTCGGGGACCGACGGCTCGGAGGTCCCCCGCGGGAGTCATCCGACGGGGTCCTCGTACGCGGCGACCACCCGCTTGGGGACCACCATCCGCCAGGCATCGAGGACGAGCTCGCGCATCTCGGCGACGTCGATCGCATCGAGCCGAACGACGACCCAGTGGTAGCGCAGGTCGGACCGGTCTGGCATCAGGAAGCGCTCGGGTTCCGACCGCCACGAGCGCCTCACGTTCCTCCTTCGGGAAGGCGAACCCCATCGTCGTCTCGTCGCGAGAGAGGGCGAGGTACACGATCCGGCCCACCCGGAACTTGACCCGGTCGCGGACGAGCGCCTCGGTGGTGCGCGGCAGCGTGAGCGCGAACGACCGGACCTGGTCGACGGTCACCATCCGACCTCAGCTCACGCCGGTTCGTACGTCCCGATCTTGATGCCGGTGGTGGTGATCCGCGCTCCTCCCTCCGATCCTCCAGTCTCACGCGCCCTCGTCAGGTCGTCATGCCCAACGTCACCCATCGGCGGGGGACCCGTGCTCGCTCAAGCACGGGATCCGTACTTCCTCCTGCTCAACCCGCCTGCCGGGACGTCCGATGCTTGCAGCAGGAGCTTGATGGATGACTGCCGATGGATCGGTGACGGAGCACATCAAGCAGGAGGCCCGTGTGGCCGGCCTGCGCGATTTCCGGACGCCGTCGCTCGAGGCCGTCGAGAAGCGCAGACTGCAGCTCTGGATCCTGACCGCGGCACTGCTGGTCTCGATCTCGCTCGGGGTCGTCTTCGTGTCAACCTGGCAAACGAGCGCCACGCGGACGTTCGCAGCCACCCCCGTCATGCGGATCGCCGTCGTGTTGCTGAGCATCGCGTTCTGCATCTACGCGATCGACAAGGAACGGCACCTCCGCAAGCTCTCACGACTGCTGATCGACGAGCGCGTGTTGACCACGGCGTTGTCGAACCGCTTGCGCGAGGTCGAACTGCTGCTCGGTGCCGGCAAAGCGATGAACGATGTGCTCGAGCTCTCGGTCGTTTTGGACACGATGCTCCGCAGCGCGGTGGAGCTCTTGGACAGCGACAGCGGCTCGGTGATGCTCCTGGAAGGCGCGCATCTGGTGGTGGCGTGTTCCCACGGCAACGAGCATGCGGACGGCCGCCGGGTGCAGCTCGGCGAAGGCATCGCCGGACACGTGGCCTCGACGAGGGAAGCCCTCCTGGTCCAGGGCAAGGCCGATCCAGGCGACTTCCCGGGGCTGGTGCCCCATTCGCTCCCGGTGTCGAGTGCGATCAGCGCACCGCTGATCCACCGTGAGGAGCTGCTCGGCGTTCTCAACGTGAACTCCGCGGGAGACCGTCTCTTCTCGGAGTTCGACCTTCGCGCGGTTTCCCTGTTCGCGGAGCAAGCGGCCGCGGCGATCGCGAACGCGCGTCTCTACGAGACCGAACGAGCGCAGGTCGAGGAGCTGACGCACCTGAACCGCTTGAAGAGCGAGTTCGTCGCCCTGGTGAGTCACGAGCTGCGCACGCCGATCGCGTCGATCATCGGCGCGGTGTCGTCCGCGCGGAAGCCGGAGCTCCACGAGCATCGCGGTGAGCTCGAGGACATCGTCGAACGAGCCGCGCTTCGACTCGGCACCATGGTCGAGGACCTCCTCGCCGCCGCGGAGCTGGAGCGAGGGGAGGCCGTCAACCGGTTCGAACCGGTGGACCTCGCCAAGGTCGTCCGCGAGGCAGCGGCCGACCACAGCGTCCTCGATCGCGACCTCCAGGTCGACGCCTCACAGCCGGCCATCGCCGTGTGTGATCGTGAGTACCTCCGGAGGATCCTCGACAACCTGATCGACAACGCGTTCAAGTACGGCCGGCCGCCGGTGCGGATCAAGGTCACCGGGGACTCCGGCCATGTTGGGTTCGCCGTCCTCGACTCCGGTCGAGGGGTGGCAGCGGAGGATCGCGCGAAGGTCTTCAATCGTTTCGAGCGGCTCGACTCGATGAGCGGGCACGGCCTCGGTCTCGGGCTCTCGGTCGTCCAGGGGCTCGTCGAAGCGATGGGTGGCGACGTTCGGATCGAGGAGGCCCCCGGTGGGGGCGCCGCGTTCCGGATCCTGTTCCCCCGGCCGAAGCGCTCGATGCTGGAGGACGAGCTCATGGACGCGGCCGGCCTCCCCGCGACGCCCTCACCGCCCGTCCCATCCAGCTCCGTATCCTGAGGGGCGTGACCGGGCTCCTTCCCAACGATCGGCTGCTCCGCGCGCTCCGATGTCGTCCCGTCGACCGCACGCCGGTCTGGTTCATGCGCCAGGCGGGTCGTTCGCTCCCCGAGTACCGGGCTCGGCGTGGGGACGCGGACATCCTCGAGACGTGCAGGCGCCCGGACGAGGTCGTGGAGCTCACGCTCCAGCCACTTCGCAGGATGCCGCTCGATGCGGCGATCCTCTTCTCCGACATCATGGTGCCGCTCCACGCGATCGGTGTGCCGATCCGGATCGAGGCCGGGCGAGGGCCGATGATCGAGCCCCCGCTCCGGGACGGGCCCGGGATCGAGCGGCTCCGGCCCTTGGATCCCGAGACGGACGAGCCCTACGTGGCCGAGGCCGTGCGGCTCCTCGTGAAGGAGCTCGAGGTACCGCTCATCGGATTCGCGGGAGCTCCGTTCACGCTCGCGAGCTATCTGATCGAGGGCGGACCGAGCCGCACCTTCGCCCGAACGAAGGCCCTTCTCTTCAGGGAGCCGGCCGTGTTCGATCGGCTCCTCGGGCTGCTCGCCGACATCGTCGTGGCGCATCTCCGCGCACAGGTGGACGCCGGTGTGCACGCGGTGCAGCTCTTCGACTCGTGGGCCGGCGCGCTCGATCGGGACGACTATCGTGGCATGGTGGCGCCGCACACGGCCAGGGTGTTCGAGGCGATCGCCGGCATGGGCGTCCCGGCGATCCACTTCGGGGTCGGCACGAGCCATCTCCTCGACCTCATGCGGGACGCGGGTGGTGACGCGATCGGAGTCGACCATCGCCAGCCGTTGGACGACGCCTGGGCCGTGATCGGTCACGACCGGGCGATCCAAGGGAACCTCGATCCGGCGGTTCTGCTCGGGTACTGGGACGCGGTGGAGCGGAAGGCTGAGGACGTGCTGGCACGCGCGGCGCTCCGCGACGGGCACGTGTTCAACCTCGGGCACGGCGTATTGCCGGATACGCCCGTCGAGCATCTGCAGCGGCTCGTCGATCTCGTTCACGCCGAGACCGAGAGACCGGCTCCGTGACGTCCCCAACAGGGGTGCTGGTCATGGCGTACGGGACCGCGAGCGGACCCGAGGACATCGAGCGCTATTACACCGACATCCGCGGGGGCCGGGCGCCGTCGCCGGAGCATCTGGCCGACCTGCGCGCTCGCTACGAAGCGATCGGCGACGTGTTCCCCTTGTTGGACACGACCCGGGTGCAAGCCGAGGGCCTGGTCGCCCGACTGAGCCAGGACGGGACCTCGTTCCGTGCGTTCCTCGGGATGAAGCACTCGCCGCCGTTCATCCCGGACGCCGTGGCGCAGATGCGCGAGGAGGGCGTCGAACGGGCCGTCGGCATCGTGATGGCTCCCCACTGGTCGGGGATGTCCGTGGAGACCTACGTCGAGCGGGTACTCGCTGCCGTGGCTGACCAGGGAGGAAAGCCGGTGTTCTCGTTCGTTCGCGAGTACGGCGCGCACCCCTCGTTCGTGCGCTTCCTGACCGCCCGCGTCGCCGACGCGCTTGAGGACGTGCCGCGGCCGGAGCGATCGGGGACGCAGGTCCTGTTCACGGCGCACTCGCTGCCCACCCGCGTCGTCGAGGATGGGTCGCTGCGCTGCAAGACGTGCACGTGCGACGGATCGTGTCGCTACCGCGCCGGCCTGCAGGAGACGGCGGACCTCGTCGCCGGAGCGCTCGGGCTCGTGAGCTACGGCATCGCGTGGCAGAGCGCCGGCCGGACCTCCGACCCGTGGTGGGGCCCGCCGGTGGAAGAGTCGATCCTCCAAGCGGCGGCGATGGGCCATCCTGCGGTGGTCGTGTGCTCCGCTGGCTTCGTGGCCGACCACCTCGAGACCCTGTTCGACCTGGACCTCGAGGCGAAGGCGATCGCCGAGGGAGCGGGGCTCCGGTTCGCTCGCACCGAGATGCCGAACGACGACCCCGCGTTCCTGCAGGTCCTGGCGGACGTCGTGCGAGACCATCTGGTGAGGGCTGCTCCGTGAACCCCCGGGTCGCCGTCGTCGGCGGCGGCATCGCCGGGCTCGCCACGGCGTTCCGACTGCAGCGGGCCGGCGTGGAGCCCATCGTGCTGGAGCGGGCCAGCACGTACGGCGGGATCATCGCGCCTCCCGTTCCGTTGGGCGATCTGGCGTTGGAGCCCGGCCCCGATTCGCTGGCGGCGAGGAAGCCCTGGGGGTCGGGGCTCTGCCGGGACCTCGGGCTGACGCTGGTCCCGCCGGGCGCGACGGGAGCGTTCCTGTGGACCGAGTCCGGTCTGGTGCCGTACCTGCGCGGAGCGCCATTCGGGATCCCGGGCGACGTCGGGGACGTCCTGCGATGGCCGGGGGTTTCGTCCCGGGGCCGCGCTCGCGCCCTCGCCGATCTCGTCAAGCGGACGCGGCGGCACGGCGCGGAGGAGACGCTCGGCGAGCTGCTCCGCCGCCGGCTGGGCGACGAGGCCACCGAGCGAGCGATCGCACCACTGCTCGCCGGACTCCACGCGGGGGATGTCGATCGGTTGTCGGCACCGGCCACCTTCCCGGAGCTCGTCGCCTGGGAGGCGTCCCAGGGAAGCCTGATCCGGGGTGCACAGGCCGCGCAGCGCGCCGCGGGTCGCGCCGACCCGGGACCCCTGTTCCTTCGGCCTCGATCGGGGATGCGGGAACTGGTGGATTCGCTCGCCGCGACGGTGGGGGAGCGCCTCCGGACCGGCGTCGAGGTGACCGGTGTCACGGACCGAACGGTCGACCTCGCGGACGGCTCCTCGGAGCACGTCGACGCTGTCGTGCTCGCGTGCGGTGCCCCGGCCTCGGCGACCCTGCTCGGGCCGAGCGCGCCCGCCGGGCTCTCGACCATCGGCTCCGTCTCCACCGGCGTCGTGTTCCTCGTGTACCCGTCCGGGACCGCGGGCGCCTTGCCCGACGGGACCGGCTTCGTCGTCCCCCGCGGGGCTGCCCCGATGACCGCGGCCACGTTCGTGTCCCGGAAATGGCCGGACCCGTCCTTCGGCGATCGAGCGGTGGTCCGCTGCTACGTGGGGGGTGCGGGTGACGAGGACGTTCTCGACGCGCCCGACGACGACATCGTCGGGGCGTGCGTGCGCCATCTGAGCGCCGCGCTCGACCTCCCCAACCCCGTGGAGGCCAACGTGCATCGATGGTGGGGATCGATGCCTCAGTACGAGCGTGGGCACGGCACCCTCGTCCAGGGGATCCGCGAGGGGCTCCCGCCCGGTATCTTCCTCGTCGGGAGCGCGTTCGACGGCGTGGGTGTGTCCGATCTGGCTCGCGCCGCCGAAGAGACGGCGGACCGGGTGCTCGCGCACGCGGGAGCTCCCCGGCCAGGAACGTGGAAGGAGCCGGCATGACCGAGACCATCTACGCGGCGTACCCCGTGTTCGCGGCGAGCCAGGAGCTGCGCGCCGAGCTGTTCGAGGACGAGGCGCTGCGGAACGCCGGTGACGAGATCGAGTCCCTCTTCAAGGACTGGGCGGGTCGGGTGGATGTGCGCGGCTCGTACTCGACCGTAGGGTTCCGCGCCGACGCCGATCTCGTCTTGTGGCTGACCGCCGCGGGCGCCGAGGATCTCCAGCGGTTCCTCGTCGAGTTCCGGAGGACCCGGGCGGGTGATCTCCTCGACCCGGTCGTCTCCCTGATGGGTCTCGTCAAGCCCGCGGAGTTCACGCCGGACCACCAGCCGGCGTTCGTCCGGGGGGAGGCCCCGCGCACGTACCTCTGCGTCTACCCGTTCGTGCGCTCGGCCGAGTGGTACCTGCTCCCACCGCGGGAACGAGGTGAGCTCCTCGCGGAACACGGGGTCCTGGGTCGCGAGTTCCCGCAGGTCCTCGCGAACACGACGAGCGCGTTCGGGCTCGGCGATTGGGAATGGATCCTCGCGTTCGAGACCGACGAGCTCGACGCGCTCGTCGATTGCATCCGGAGGCTCCGCGACTCCAAGACCCGCCTCTACACCAAGGTCGAGACGCCCTTCTTCACGGGGATCCGCAAGTCGATCGCCGACGTCCTCGACGATCTCCGCTGACCTGAGGCTCGGAGGTCGATTGACCGACCGGCGCCGACCCGGCTACGGTCGGCCTCCCATGCGACGGATCGCCCTGATCTCCATGATGACCGTGCTCGCGCTCGCCCTGACGTGGGCCCGGTCCGTCGAGCCGGCGGCGCGAGCGGGAACAACCGTCCCTCGTATCGCCGCCGTCGGGGACATCGCGTGCAAGAATCTTCCGGCCAACAACCGGAGCGTGTGTCAGTACGACGACGTGGCAGCCGCGATCGGGGCCGGCGACTACGACAAGGTGCTGCTCCTCGGCGACATCCAGTACGAGGCGGGGATCTACCAGGACTTCGTCGAGAACTTCGACGTCTATTTCGGCGATCTCCTGCCGAGCACGGCGCCGGCGCCGGGCAACCACGAGTACGGCGATCCCGGGGCGGCGGGGTACTTCCGCTACTTCGGCTCCCTCGCTCCCGCCAGCTCCTACTCCTTCGACGTCGGGGCGTGGCACATCATCTCGCTCGACTCGACGATCTGTGGCGCCGGAGGTCTCGAGTGCCTCCCCGGGTCGCCCCAGCACTCCTGGTTGGCTCGGGACCTGGCGGACGACGACTCCCTGTGCACGCTCGCGTTCTGGCACCATCCCCGGTGGGATTGGCTCAAGTACCAGAAGGCGGACTGGACGGAGGACTTCGAGCTCCTCAGATCGAAGCCGCTCTGGGACCTGCTGTACGCACACGATGCGGACCTGGTGCTCTCCGGCCACAACCACAACTACTCGCGATGGCACCCCGCGGATCCGCAGGGCGAGCTCGACCTCGCTCGCGGGATGACCCAGTTCGTCGTCGGGACCGGCGGCCGCAACCTGAACGACTTCGGCAACTTCCACACCCGCCCGGACATCTTCGCCCGGGGCCAGACGAAGGCGTTCGGCTTCCTCGATCTTCGATTGCGAACCACCGGATGGGACTACCGGTGGATCTCGGCCGACGGCCAGCCCGCGTTCACGGATCGGGGCAGCGGCACCTGTCATTGATCCGGCGATCGAGGTGGACTGAGGCGCCACTCGTGCCGATGATGATGGCATGAAGAGATCCCTGATCGCCCTGACCGCCCTGTCCGTCCTGGCCTCCTGCGCCGAAGGAGGCACCCCCGGCAGCCCGCGAGACGCCGTGCTCGATGCCATGACCGCGGTGTATGAAGCGGGGAGCTACCACCAGCGGCTGCGCATGTCGATGTCGGCCGACGGGCAGTCGTTCTCGATCACAGCGGAGGCGGACGTCGACAACGCGACCCAGCGGGCCGCCATGACGATGGACCTCGGGCTGCTGGGTGGCGAGATGGAGATGGTCATGGACGACGGCGTGATCTACATGCGCTCGCCGGCCTTCGAGGACGCGCCCACCCCGTGGGTCAGCCTCGACCCGTCGAAGATGGATCCTTCCGTCGCCGGGCAGTTCGGTGGCTTCGGAGCGGGGACGACCGACCCCTCGGCCTACGCGGGTCTGTTCGCGGGCGTCTTCGACGTGAAGGCGTCCGGCGAGGCGGACATCGACGGCATCGCCACCACCCGGTACACGGGGACGATCGACCTCCAGAAGGTGCTCGAGGGCTTCGCCGAGGTCGTGGGCGAAGATGCCGACGCGAAGACGACGGAACAGCTCGAAGCCGCGGTCGAGCAGTTCGAGGCGCTCGGCATCGACGGGGCGATCCCGTTCCAGATCTGGATCGACGACGAGGGCCTGCCGCGCCGCCAGCGGATCACGATGGACTTCGGAGACCTCGTTCCGGGAACCGGGGAGGCGCAGATGGAGATGACGGTCGACTACTCGGCGTTCGGCGAGCCGGTGGACGTGGAACTTCCGAACGCGTCGGAGGTCACCGACGTCACGAGGATGATGACCGATGCGGGGGCCGCGGGCGAGAAGTCAGGCGTCTACGGCTAGGAGCGCCCGCAGGTCCCGGATCAGCCGGTGTCCGTTCTCGTCGGGCGTGGCGTCACCGGTCCGGTCGATCAGGTAGGTCTCGATCCCGATCGATGCGGCCCCGTCGCAATACTCCTGCTGATCGTCGACGAAGATCGCGCGGTCCGGCTCGACGTCCAATCGTCGCAACGCCTCGCGATAGATCGCAGGGTCGGGCTTGGCGAACCCGACCTCGAACGACAGGATGACCTCGTCGAAGGCATCCACCAGACCGAGCCGGTCGACGATCCCGCGGGTCGAATGCGAGCAGTTGCTGACGAGTGCCGTCTTGACGCCCCGCTGCCGGAGCTCGTAGACGACCGGGAGCGAGTCCTCCCAGAGCTCGACACCGATCTCCGTGAACCGTCGCTCCATCGCGACGAGCGAGGCGATCAACTCGGGCGTCGTTGCGAGCCCGGCAGCCTCGACGATCGCCGCCATGTCGCCCTCGGGTCCGTCGAAGGCGCCGATGCTCCGTTCCGCCCTCGTGAGGTTGTAGGCACGGTAGAGCGCCGCGACGTCGACGCCCAGCTCGCCGGAGATCCGATCGGACAGCTCGCGCCAGCGGGTCCTCGCGACGGTGTCGTAGAGATCGAGCAGTGCGCCGTCCACGCCTCAAGGATAGAGAGGGCTCAGTCGGTCCACAGGCCGGCGAGGAACGCGTCCACGTCGGCTGCCGCGGTGACCGGCTCGGGGACATCGGCGACCGAGACGACCTGCGGGCCGACGACCTCGAAGTGGAGGAGGACCTCGTCCGGCAGGAACCGCGACCGCTGGGAGTAGGAATGGGGGTCCTCCAGGCCTCGCGGCCTGCGGTAGTACCGCTGGGGGTAGGTGACGTGGAGCGCGTCGCGCGCCCGGGTGAGCGCCACGTAGAGGAGGCGTCGCTCTTCCTCGATCTCGTCGTCGTCCCCCGTCGACATGTCGGACGGGATCATGCCGTCGGCCGCGTGGATCACGTGCACCGCATCCCACTCGAGGCCCTTCGCCGAGTGGATCGTCGAGAGGACCAGGTAGTCCTCGTCGAGATGCGGCGGGCCGGCGAGGTCTCCGGTGGACGAGGGCGGGTCGAGTGTCAGGTCGGCGAGGAACTGCCCGCGGGAAGCGGATTCGGACGCCAGGAGCTCGAGCTGTTCGAGGTCGCGGGTGCGTGCCGCAGCCGCGTCGTACTTCCGCGCGAACACCGGCTCGAGGAACGTCCGGAGCCGCGCGATCTGGGCAGCCGGCGGGAGGGTCTCTGCCTCCCGACAATCGCCGAGGACGCTGCGAAGGTTTCGGATCCCCTGCGCCGCACCCTTGGGGACCGCGAGCGGCTCCGACAGGAACCGTGCGAGGGGCGAAGGGGCATCGGCATCGTCCGTCCGACGCACCTCGAGATCGTCCATAAGCCGGCGAGCCGACGCCGGGCCCATCCCCTCGAGGAGCTGGAGGACCCGGAACCAGCTCACCTCGTCGAAGGGGTTCTCGAGGACCCGGAGGCACGCGAGCGTGTCCTTGACGTGTGCCGCCTCCATGAACTTCAGGCCGCCGTACTTCACGAACGGGATGTTCCGGCGGGCGAGCTCGACCTCCAGGTGATCCGAATGATGGGCGGCACGGAACAGGACCGCCTGCGCCTTCAAGGAGACGCCTTCCTCCCGACGCCCGAGCACGGCCCGGCAGACGGCGTCGCTCTGCTCGGCCTCGTCGAGACAAGCGCGGAGCACGGGGCGCAACTCGCTTTCGCGCGATGACCAGAGCGTCTTGTCGTGTCGTTGCGGGCTGAGGGCGATCACCGCATTGGACGCCGCGAGGATGGGGGCGGTCGACCGGTAGTTCCGCTCGAGCTTGATCACCGTCGTCCCGGGGAAGCGCTCGGGGAACTCCAGGATGTTCTTCACGGTGGCGGCACGGAACCCGTAGATCGCTTGTGCGTCGTCCCCGACGACCGTGAGGTTCCGCGGCCCCTCAGCCGGGCGCATTCCCTCGAGGATGTCGGCTTGGAGCGCGTTGGTGTCCTGGTACTCGTCGACGAGGACGTGGTCGAACATCGCGGCGAGCTGCGGCCCGGTGGCCGGCGAGGTCGCGAGGGCTTTCCAGAACAGCAGGAGGTCGTCGTAATCGAGCACATGCTGTCGGCGTTTGCGTTCCGTGTAGGCGCGGAAGATGTCCACGATGCCTTCAGCTTCGTCCAGGCACCACGGATAGTGACCCTTCAGGACGTCGACGAGCCGCTCACCGGCGTTCACGGTCCGCGAATAGATCGCCGCGAGGGTGTCCTTGCGTGGGAAGCGCCGCTCGCGGGACGAGTAGCCGAGCTCGTCGCGGAGGAGGTTCATCACGTCGGCGCCGTCCGCTTGGTCGAGGACGGTGAAGTCCGGCGTGAGACCGAGTGCCCGGCCGTGCAGACGGAGGAGCCGATTGCCCACGGCGTGGAACGTGCCGCCCCACACACGGCCGGCGTCGTCGTGCGCGGTGAGCCGCTCGGCACGCGACAACATCTCTCTCGCGCCGCGACGGCTGAACGTGAGGAGGAGGATCCGCTCGGGTCTCGTCCCTCGCTCGATCAGCGAGGCCACCCGCGCCGCCAGCGTCATCGTCTTCCCACTGCCGGCTCCGGCCACGACGAGGAGCGGTCCCTCGCCGTGACGGACGGCGGCTTCCTGCTCCGGGTTGAGATCCTCGAACACGCGTTCGAAGGATAGTCGGCCGGAGGGACCGAATCGAGGACCGGCGGATACGGCAGACCCTCTTTCGACGGCTGGGTTCACGCACCGGATGGCACGTGGGAGGATGCGGCCCATGTCGGACCCCGAGATCCGGATCGAGGAGAACGGCCCCTACGAGGTCAAAGGCCCGCTGCCGATAGCCCGGACCAGGACCGTCAAGACGGAGTACGGCGAACCGGTCGACTATGCACGGTTCGAGCCGTTGGAAGCCGACGAGACCTATCGTCTCTGTCGCTGTGGCAAGAGTGGGAACAAGCCGTTCTGCGACGACAGCCACCTCGAGGAACCCCGCGTCGACGTCACGGAGCGCGCGGATCATGGTCCGCGCGACGACCGGACCGACGTCTTCCAAGCTCAGGACGGAGCGATCATCAGCGACGACCTCTCGATCTGCACGAAGGCGGGCTACTGCAAGGATCGGTTCACGGGCGTATGGCAGATGCTCGGTGACCTGGATCCCGCCGTCCGCGAACGGATGGGCCGCATGGTGGAGCTCTGTCCTTCAGGACGCTTGGCGTGGGCGGACTCGGTGGACTCGCCGGACCATGAGCCCGAGTACGAACCCGAGATCGGTGTGTTCCGGAACGGGCCGTTGTTCGTGCGCGGCGGCGTGCAGGTCGTCGGAGCGGACGGCGAGCGTTATGAGGTTCGCAACCGGCAGACCCTCTGCCGGTGCGGGTACTCCCAGAACAAGCCGTTCTGCGACGGCTCGCACAAGCTCGTCGGTTTCCGGGACGGCTAGCGCGAGTCGCCAAGGTCGTCAAGGCGTTTGACCATCAGCTCCTCGAGGTCGAGCGGATACGTCGCCCCGTTCGCCTCCGCGACGCCGGGGGCCCTCTCCATGTAGAAGCGGACGAGCTCCCGCGCGGCTCGCAGCAGCGCGCCCCGCTCCATCGGCACGAACGTCTCGGCGATCGATGACAGCGCGGCGTGGTCGATCGTGCGGTCGAGCTTCTCGTACGGCTCCTCCCCGGCGAACGCCCCGTGCTCGATCCGGACGAGGTTCACGCAGTGACCGCGGAGCGACTCGAGCTGCCCGGCGGCCCACCAGAGCTCACCCCGCCCGATCGCGCCGATGAAGTGCGAGAGCTCGTGCCAGAACCACGTGAGGATCTGCCGGAGCACCTCGTGCTGCCCCGAGGGATCCGCCCGCTCCTCGGCGAACGAGACGCCTTCGAGGATCCCGCCCGGGTCGAACAGCGTTCGGAACCTCGGACCCGGCTCGAGCTCCTCCAGCCGGCCCTCGCTCCCGAAGAAGAGCTCGCCCTCGGTCCCGTCGGCGAGGATGAAGAACACGAGGCCTGCGAACCCGAAGTCCTCGAGGAAGAGCGGCGTCCCGAGGCGCCCGACGAACGCGGAACGATCGCCGATGAGCGCCTCGTACGCGTCGTCCTTCGCGATCACGCAGATGTCGACGTCGGAGTACGCGTCCGCCTCACCACGTCCACGAGAGCCGCCGAGGAGCGCGGCCACGACCCGGTCGTCCTGCTCGCATGCCGTGACGAACCGGTCCAGGAACGGCTGGAGATCGCTCGGTCGCGCCGATGCCTCGCTCACGCCGTGGAGCTTGGCAGGGTTCGCCTCGCCGACGCTAGGTCCGGACGAGCCCCAGGTCTTCGAGCAGGCCCGGCGGGATCGAGTGGCAGTACGGCTCGTGCCCGTTGTTCAGGTAGTAGCGCTGGTGGTAGTCCTCCGCCGGATAGAAGGCCACGAACGGCTGGATCTCCGTCGCGATCGGGCGTTCGTACCGAGGCTGAACCCGATCCCGGGACGATTCCGCCGCCATGCGCTGCTCGTCCGAGTGGGTGAGGACGATGCTCCGGTACTGCGACCCTCGGTCCGGTCCCTGCCGGTTCACCTGGGTCGGGTCGTGCATCGCCCAGAAGACCTCGAGGAGCTGGTCGTACGAGACGACCTCGGGATCGAACGTCACCTGGACGACCTCCGCATGACCCGTCGTGTCCGTGCAGACGAGCTGGTACGAGGGGTTCTCGACGAAGCCCCCGCTGTAACCGGAGATGGCTTCGATGACCCCGGGGACCCTACGGAACAGGTGCTCCACGCCCCAGAAGCAGCCGGCGCCGAAGGTCGCGATCTCGGTTGGCATGTCGGTTCCTCTCTCGTCGATGACTCTCGCCTCCATAGTGCCAGCGGTGGCTACATCCGTTGCACCGGGCGCCGCTCCCCTTCCGGATGCCCTAGTCCTCTCGGGGAAGGCCGAAATGGTCCTCTTCGCCGATACTCCCGGGGAGGCAGCTACCCGATATCGGGTAGAGAAGGGGAGCCGCACCGAGGAGGAGAGGCACATGCGACAGTGGGAGCTCATCGGGATCACGGACACGGTGGACTGGTCCCCACCTCGCCGGGATCCGGTCCCATCGGAGGACGACGGGGATCACTACCCGGCGGTCCTGTGGACGACGGACGGCTCGCTCCGCCTCCGTGGGGTCTCGTGGGTGGCATCCCAACACCTGGGGATCCATCCTCGCTTCCTCGACGGCCGTGAGCTCCTGGAAGCGTTCGGGATGGAAGGGGAGAGCCTCCCGATCCTCGAGGCCCACGCGGCCGCGCTGACGGGGGAAACGGTCACGTTCAGCCTCCCGGGGATCGAGGGGCGCATGTGGTGCCGCGTCGCGCCGACGCACGACGCGGGCGAGCACATCGTGGGGACGTTCTGCATCGCCACCGAGCCGGCGTCCGACGGCGACGAGCTGGAGACGGTGCAGGACACCACCCTCACGCTGGTGTGAGCGTCGGGGCGGTCAGCCGCGGAAGCGGCTGGCCGCCCCGAGCACCGCTTCGCGTTCCGCCTCGCCGAACGCCGAGCAGAGCGTCCACAGCTCGTAGCCCGACGGCGGGAGGTACACGCCCTCATCGAGCATGTGGTGGAAGAACCGCGCGAAGCGCTCGTGGTCCGCGGCCTTCGCGTCATCGAAATTCCTGATGGGCCCCTCCGAGAAGAAGACGCTGAACAGGGACCCTGCTCGGTTGATCGTGGCGCCGATGCCGTTCGCCGCGAAGCCCGCGGCGAGACCGACCTGGAGGTCCTCCGCGGTGGTCTCGAGCCCCGGGTAGGGGTCCTCGGCGTCGATGAGTTCGAGGGTCGCCAGGCCGGCCGCCACCGCGACCGGGTTCCCGCTCAGCGTCCCCGCCTGGTACACGTGGCCCACGGGCGCGAGCCGCTCCATCAGGTCGCGCCGGCCTCCGAACGCGGCGCACGGGAACCCGCCCCCCATCACCTTCCCGAGGACGGTGAGGTCGGGCGCGACCCCGAAGCGCTCCTGGGCGCCGCCCCGGGCGATCCGGAATCCTGTGATCACCTCGTCGAAGATCAGGAGCGCGCCGTGCTCGTCGCAGAGCAGCCGGAGCCCCTCGAGGTACCCGTCCTCGGGGGGCACCACACCCATGTTCGCGGGAACGGGCTCGACGATGAGCGCGGCGACGCTCCCTTCGTTCGCGTCGAGGAGCGCCGCGACCGCATCGAGGTCGTTGAAGGGCGCGACCAGGGTGTCGCGCGTGGCACCGGCGGTGACGCCGGGCGTGCTCGGGATCCCGAACGTCGCGAGGCCGCTGCCCCCGCCGTGGGCGAGCAGAGCGTCGGAATGACCGTGGTAGCAGCCCTCGAGCTTGATCAGTGTGTCCTTCCCGGTAGCGCCGCGGGCCAGACGGATCGCCGACATCGCCGCTTCGGTGCCGGACGAGACCAGCCGCACCTGTTCGATCGAGGGCACCATCGACACGATCCGCTCGGCGAGGTGGACCTCCGGTTCGGTGGGAACGCCGAACGAGGTCCCTCGGGAAGCCGCCTCCGCGGCGGCGTCGACGATCTCCTTCCTCGCGTGGCCGAAGATCGAAGCGCCCCACGACTGGCAGAGATCGACGCACCGCGCGCCGTCGGCATCCTCCAGATAGGCGCCTTCGCCTCGCACGGCGAACCGCGGTGTGCCACCCACCGCACCGAACGCGCGGACCGGCGAATTCACCCCCCCGGGGATCGCCCGCTTCGCCCGCGCGAACAGCTCGTCGGATCCGTTCATCGGCCGGAGAGTCTATGGCTGTGGTTGGATGCGACCCCATGACCGTCGGGAGCGATGACGTCCGCGCCGCCGCCGAGCGGATCGCCGGGCGGATCCGTCGAACGCCTGTGCTCGAGCTCGGTGAGCTCCGCGGCGCATCGGTCGTGGCCAAGCTCGAGCTCTTGCAGCATACCGGGTCGTTCAAGCCGCGAGGTGCGTTCAACAAGCTGCTGTCGAGTGAGCTGCCGCCGGCCGGCGTGATCGCCGCCTCCGGTGGGAACTTCGGCCTCGCGGTCGCCTACGCCGCTCGCGAGATCGGTGTTCCGGCCGAGATCTTCATCCCGTCGAGCTCCCCGCGGACGAAGATCGATCGCGTCCGCGCGCAGGGAGCCGCCGTGACGATCGTCGAGGGGTACTTCGCCGAAGCGAACGAGGCGCTGGGTTCGAGAGCGGCTGAGACCGGTGCCCTGGTGATGCACCCGTTCGATCAGCCCGAGGTCATCGCCGGTCAGGGGACACTCGGGATCGAGATCGAGGAGCAGGTGTCCGATGTCGACACGGTGCTGATCGGCGTGGGAGGCGGAGGACCGCTCGCGGGGATCGCGGCGTGGTGCGGGGACCGAGTTCGGGTGATCGGCGTCGAGCCGGAAGGCTGCGCGTCCATGACGGCCGCGCTCGCGGCAGGCGAACCTGTCACCGCCCCGGTGGGCGGGCTCGCGTCAGACTCACTCGGTGCGGCGCGGGTCGGCGATCACACGTTCCCGATCGTCCGAGATCGCGTCGACCGGATGACCCTCGTCACGGAGGACCAGATCCGCGACGCACAGCGGGCGCTGTGGAACGATGTCCGCTTGATCGTCGAGCCTGGCGGGGCGGCGGCGTTCGGGGCACTGCGATCGGGCGGGTTCGATATCTCCCCGGGTGAGCGTGTGTGCGTCGTGCTGTCCGGTGGGAACTGCGATCCTTCGACCATCTCGTCCCCGACGTAGTCGTTCGGGGCGTCAGGCGGTTTCCGCGTCGAGGAGCTTGCGCAGCTTCGTGGTCGTGTTCCAGTTCCGGATCGTCATCTGTTGGTACACCGGCAACGAGGCCACCCGATTCAGGCGGCTCGACGTCGCACGACTCGTGAGCCTCGAGAAGTAGACGACGCCGGTCCCAGCCCAGATACGGTCCACGCCTTCCTTCGTCGGGACGGCTGCAACGATCTGCTTCGAGGTGACCGACGGCTTCAGGAAGCACACGTCGTAGCGGAACTCCGCCGGCTCCCTGCCGAACCCCTTCGGCGCTCGGTCGACGATCGCGCGCATCTGGGTCCGGCTCCGTACGACGACGCTCGCCTCGTAGTGGGCGAACGCATCCCGGATCGACCGCTCGATGCGCTCGGTCAGCGCGGCCTGGCTCGAGGGCGGACCCGTGAACACGACGTTGCCGCTCTGGATGTAGGTCCCGACGTCCTCGAAGCCGGCGTCCTCGAAGCACGTCTTCAGCGCAGGCATCGGGATCGGGTTCTTCCCGCCGACGTTGATCCCCCGCAGCAGCGCGACGTAGCGAGCCACCGCAGACGCCTCAGCCGCGGAGCCAGTCCGCGGCGTCCTTCGCGTGGTACGTGAGGATCAGGTCGGCGCCGGCTCGCCTGATCGAGGTCAACAGCTCGAGCACCACCCGGCGCTCGTCGAGCCAGCCGTTCGCCGCCGCCGCCTTCACCATCGCGTACTCGCCGCTCACGTGATAGGCGGCCATCGGGAACCTCGTCTCGTCCTTCGCGCGCCGGATCACATCGAGGTACGGGAGCGCCGGCTTCACCATCACGATGTCGGCGCCCTCGTCGATGTCCGAGCGGATCTCCCGGAGCGCCTCTTCCAGGTTCGCGGGATCCTCCTGGTAGCCGGTCCGGTCTCCGAACCGGGGCGCGCCCTCGGCCGCCTCGCGGAACGGGCCGTAGAGGGCTGAGGCGAACTTCGCCGCGTACGCGAGGATCCCGACGTCCTGTTGGCCGCCGGCATCGAGCACCGTTCGGATCGCCGCGACCTGACCGTCCATCATCCCGCTCGGCCCGACGAGGTGAGCCCCCGCCTCCGCCTGAGCGATCGCGATCCGCCGGTACCGCTCGACGGTGGCGTCGTTGTCGACCTCACCCAGCTCGTTCAACACTCCGCAGTGTCCGTGGTCGGTGTACTCGTCGAGGCAGAGGTCGCCGATCACGACCGCGTCGTCGCCGAACTCAGTCCGAAGCGCCGCGATCGCCTGCTGACCGATCCCTTCCGGATTCCAGGCCTCCGATCCCTCCGAGTCCTTGCTCGCCGGGACGGCGAAGAGGATGAACGCGCGGACGCCGCGCTCGGCGATCTCGACGGCCTCCTTGCGGAGCGACTCGAGTGTGTGCTGCGACTGCCCCGGCATCGACCCGATCGGGGTGGGCTCGGTGAGCTCCTCCTTCACGAACAGCGGGGCGATCAGGTCGCCAGGCTGTACGTCGGTCTCGCGGATCAGCGAGCGGAGCGCAGGCGTGCGGCGCATGCGACGTGGGCGGGATTGCGGGAAGCTCACGAGCCAGAGCGTACCTCGACGGCGATCACGAAAGGATGCCCGATGGAGCCGAAGAAGCGATGGGACGGCTATGTGTCGTTCTCGTACCTGGAACCCGGTCTCGACTACAGGGAGTTCGAGCTCTCGCCACAGATCGGGCGGGTGGAGCCGTTCGTGTATCCGCTCTCCGACGCGGATCACGAACGTGCCGAGCGACTGCTCCGCGAGCACGTCTGCATCTCGCTCCACGACCACTGCGGCATCACACCTGCGGACATGACGCAGAACGACGACTACATCCGTGAGGGCCGCGAGTGGTACGGGTACGAGGGGCTCGCGGCCTCCGGGCTGGACGCCGTCTTCGAGAACCTCCTCGACGGGACGGCCACGATCACGTCGAAGGGCGGGTGGAAGTGGACCGATGTGATCCACGACCTCGGGATGCATCTCGCTGACGTGGCGCACCAATCGACGGTCGTCGTCGGCGGCACCGTCCAGGACATCTTGGAGGCACACCGGACCGGTCGCATCGCGATGGTTCCCTGCATGGAGGGCGCCGCGATGATCGAGAACGAGCTCGACAGACTTGACGTCCTGTTCGGCTTCGGCGTTCGGATGTGCGGGATCGCGTACAGCGAGTCGAACCAGCTCGGCGCGGGTGTCAAGGACCCCGGCGACGGCGGGCTGACCCGTTTCGGGTTCGACGCCGTCCGTCGGATGAACCGCCTGGGCATGGCGATCGATGTCTCGCACACGGGAGACGAGACGGCTCGCCAGACGTGCGAGGCGAGCGATCGACCGGTGTTCCTGTCGCATTCCGGCGCACGGGCGTTGTTCTCCGAACGCAAGCTGAAGGAGGACGACCTGCTGAAGGCGGTCGCGGAGACCGGCGGTGTGATCGGGATCGAGGGTTCCCCACACACGACGATCTCGCCGGCGCACCCACGGCATTCACTCGAAGGGGTGATGGACCACTTCGAGTACTGCGTCGACCTGATGGGGATCGACCACGTCGGGTTCGGGCCCGACACGTTCTTCGGCGACCACGTGGGGCTGCACGGTCTGTACGCGGCGACGTTCGATACGGGCGAGGTTCCCGAGTACGAACCCATCGAGTACGTCGAGGGACTGGAGAACCCGTCGGAGTTCCCGAACGTGATCCGGTGGCTCGTGGCTCACGGGTACTCGGACGAACAGATCGGGAAGGTCGTCGGCGGGAACGTTCTCCGTGCCCTCCGCGAGGTCTGGGTCTAGCGGCTCAGATCCGGTCCCTGATCCCGCGCGTGCGTGGGCGCTCGAGTGCGTGCTCGATCGCCTCGACGAGTCCATCGACCGTGTGCGGCGTCGCCACCCGGCGTACTCGGAAACCCTGTCGCCTCGCCTCTTTCGCCGTCGCCGGACCGATGCACACGACGCGGAAGGTCCCGTACCGTCGACCGAGGACACCGGCGAAGCCCCGGACGGTCGACGCGCTCGTGAACGTCACCGCGTCGACCTCGTCCGACAGGATCGCGAGACGGACGTCGCGCGAGAGGGAACGCGCGAAGACGGTCCGATAGGCATCCACGCGGACCGGATCCCAGCCCTTCCGCGCGAGTGAGTCCTCGAGTCCCGCGGGCGCGATGTCGGCCCGGGCGGTGAGGACTCGGCCGGGACCGCGCGGGAAAGCGCGCGCGAGGGCCGCGGTCGTGAACGTCGGCGGCTGCAGGTCGGGATCGCGCCCGGTCCATCCGCGGTAGGCGGCCGCCGTGCCGTCGCCGATCACCGCCACCTTCGCGCGAACCTCATCCGGTGAGGCGAGTCGCTCGCGGAGGACGTCGACGGTCGCCCGGCTGGTGAGCGAGATCCAGTCGAACCGCCCGGCGGCGAGCTCCTTCAATGCCCCGGTGAGCGCCGCGGAGCGCGCGGGGACGATCCGGATCGTCGGGGCGACCAAGACGTGCGCTCCGCGGCGCTCGAGCGCTCGCACCAGCGGCTCCGCCTGCTCGGCCGGGCGCGTGACGATGATCGTCCGCCCGGCGAGGGTTCGCTTCACTCGGGCGTCCCCTGCACCTCCGCGAGGATCCGGTCGGCGCCGTCGGCCCTCAGGCGCTGCGCGAGGGTCGACGCCACGATGCTGGGATCGGTGCTCTCGGACGCCGTCCTCACCACCTTCGCCCCGTCGGTCGTGGCGACGAGCGCCACCATGCGGATCCGGTCCCCTTTGACCGCGGCGAGCGCCCCGAGCGGGAGGTCACAGCCGCCGCCGAGGAGCTGGACGAGCGCCCGTTCCGCCTCCAGCGCGCGTCGCGAGGGCAGGTGATCGAGCACGGAGACGACGGCCCTCGTGGTCCGGTCCTCGGCGCGCACCTGTACGGCGAGGCTCCCCTGGCCGGGTGCCGGCACCATCTCGTCCACGCGGAGCCGCCGGGAGTGCGGCGGATCGATCCCGAGACGCGCGAGCCCCGCCGCCGCGAGCACGAGTCCGTCCACCTCACCGTCGGCGAGCTTCCGGAGCCGGGTGTCGACGTTCCCGCGGATCTCGGTGACGCCCATGCCGGGGAAGCCGGCGAGCAGCTGGGCACGACGCCGGACGCTGGAGGTGCCGACCACGAGCCCCGGCGGGAAGGTGGCCTCGCGGCCGATGAGGACGTCGAGCGGAACGGCGCGCTCCGGGACGGCGGCGATCACGATGTCCTCCTCTTCCTCGGCAGGCAGGTCCTTCGCGGAATGGACCGCGACGTCCACCTCGCCCGTGCGGAGCGCCTCCAGGATCCGGTCGACCCAGAGACCCTTCATCCCGGACGGCGACTCCGTGGATGCGACCCCTTCGTCGCCCGACGTCGACATCGGGACGATCTCCGATCGGAAGGCGTTCGCGGACAGCAGCGCGGCCACCTCTTCCGCCTGAGCCAGCGCCAGGGCGGAGCGCCGCGTCGCGATCCGGAGGGTGGTCACTCCCCGTCGAGGAGCGAAGGATCGAGGGCGAGGAGATCGACGAGCAGGGCCGCGTGCGTGCGCTCCGCGCCCGGTTCGGACCGTTCCTTCAACGCCACGATCGGGTCGTGGAGGAGTTTCGCGACGATCCCGCGCGCGAGGGCCTCGACGGCTGCTCGCTCGTCGGGCGAAAGATCGGCCAGGCGGGCCGCCTGGCGCTCCAGCTCGCCCCGCAGGATCGCATCGCCCCGATGGCGGATCGCACGGATCACGGGGGAGAGCTCATCGCCGCGCCGACGGACGACGTATCGCCGAACCTCTTCGGACACGATCTCCCGGGCGCGTGCCACCGCGTCGTCCTCCTCCGCGGAACCACGGTCGCGCAGCGCGTCGGCGTCGAACAGCGTTACGCCCGGGAGTGCGCCGGTCGCCGACTCCACGTCGCGCGGCACGGCCAGGTCGAGCAGCACGAGCGGTGACGCATGGCCCAACCGAGCCGCGCGGACCTGTTCCGCGTGGACCACCACGCCGGTCGCTCCGGTGGCCGAGAGGATGAGGTCCGCCCCTCCCAACGCGTCGGGGAGCGAGTCGAGATCGCCCGGCTCCGCCCGACTCCGCTCGGCGAGCGCGCGAGCGTGCGGGAGCGAGCGGTTGAGGATGCGGATCTGCCCGACCCCCCGCGTGCGGAGGTGCTTCACGCCGAGGGAAGCCATCGTGCCGGCGCCGATCACCACGACGGACCGCCCGGAGAGGTCGCCGAGCACCTCCTCCGCGAGCGCGGCGGCGCGCCGAACGAACGCGTCCGGCGCAGCCCCGAGCGACGTCTCCTGGCGGATCCGCCGTCCCGCCCTCGACGCCGCGTGGAACAGCGCCTGCATCCGGGAACCTGCCGCGCCTTCGCCTTCGGCGTGGCGCAGTGCCTCGCGGACCTGGCTCTGGATCTGCGTCTCGCCGAGCACCATCGAATCGAGTCCCCCGGCCACCGAGAACAGATGCTCGACGGCGTCACGTTCCCAGTGCGCGTAGAGGCCGTCCGCGATGTCCGCCTCCGCGACCCCCCGCGTCTCCGCGAGCAGTCGCTTCAGCGTCAGGAACCCCGCGTGGTAGCTGGGGACCACGCCGTACATCTCGACGCGATTGCACGTGGAAAGGACCACGGCCTCTTCGACGTCGTCCACGTCCTGAGCGCGCCGATACGCCTTGGCCAGGTCGTCGTCGGTGAACGCGAGCCGCTCGAGCAGGTCGATCGGCGCGCGCCGGAACGAGATCCCGAGGGCGAGGACGGCCATGACGGAGGAATCCTACCCAGCGACGGTCCCGAGACGACCGGGGTCGAACGGCTCCGGGTCGAACGGGGCATCGTGCCCGAGCAGCATGGACGCGATCAGCTGACCCGTCCCGGCGCCGAGGATCACGCCCTCCGAGCCATGTCCGGCGGCGATGCACAAGCCGTCGGCGAGCCTGCCGACGAACGGACGCTCGTCCGGGGTCATAGGTCTGATCCCCCACCAGCCCGACCGCACGCGCGCCTCGGCGAGCGACGGCACCAACCGGATCGCGCCACGGACGATCCTCGCGGGAACGCCGGGCTCCTCGGCCTCGGGTGTGAGCACCGGCTGCCGGGACGAACCCGCGATCAGGGATCCGTCGGTCGCCGGATGCAGGAGCGTCGAGGTCGCCGCGGACACTTCTTCCAGGGCGCCCGCACGCACTGCGCCGTCCTCCCACCGCCCGGTGGCCAGCTCCCATCCCGCCGAGGCCACGAGTCGGTAGAGCGGGTCCGCACCCGCGTCGAGCCGGACCAGCCAGCCGCGGGCTCCCGCGATCGGCAACCGATGGCCGACGGGATCCAGCAGCGCGTGTGCCCACGGGCCGGTGGCGACGACCACCTCGTCGGCGTCGATCCGGCCCTCGTCCGTGACGACGCCGACCACGCGTCCCTCGCGCTCGATCAGAGCCCGCGCCGGAAGATGATGTCGGATCGCCGCTCCTCGGTCGGCCGCCATCAACGCGAGCGCGACGGTGAGGGCCGCCGGGGCGAGGCGATGGCCATGGTGGACGAGCCAGCCGCCGAGGACCTCGGGTGAGAGCGCGGGTTCGAGGCCGAGGGCGTCCTCCGCTCCGAGCTCCTCGACCTCCACGGCCGCCGCCCGGTAGGGGTCGTGGGCGCGCGCTCCAAGGGTCAACTCGTCCTCGTCGAGGGCGACCGCGAGCAGCCCGATCGGATCTCGGTCGAGCCGGTACGGGACCGGGCTGTCGTCGACGAGCTCGAGGTATCGCCCGAGGCTCGCCCGGGCCATCGGGAGCAGCTGTGGATCGGTGGGGGTGATCCACAGGCCGTTGTTGCGGCCCGAGGCGCCTGCAGCGAGCTCCTCCCGCTCGAGGAGCGTGACCGACGCGCCGGCGCGTACCAACTCGTATGCGCACGCCGCGCCGACGATCCCCCCGCCAACGACGACGACGTCCGGCATGCCGCGGAGGAGCCTACCCCCGTCCGGCGAGAACCAGGTCCTCGATAGACTCCGCCGTGGAGACGTGGCTGAGTGGCCGAAAGCAGCCGCCTGCTAAGCGGTTAGGGGGGTAACACTCCCTCGGAGGTTCGAATCCTCCCGTCTCCGCGGAGCGGCGACTGTTCCCTTCGGTTGTGGGGAAAGGGGTTATGGCGAGGGAGGAGACCGGGGCAAAGGCCTCGGGCGAGGCATGGCCGGATGCCGGCCTCGGTCGATCGAAAACGATCCTCTATATCGAGGACAACCTGGCCAACCTGCACCTGGTCCAAGGGGTCTTGGCGTACCGCCCGTCCGTCAACCTCATCTCTGCGATGGAGGGACGTCTCGGGGTCGACCTGGCCATCAACGATCACCCCGACCTGATCCTGCTCGACCTCGATCTCCCGGATATCCCGGGGGACGACGTGTTCCGCCAACTCAAAGCCGAGCCGGCCACGGATGAGATCCCGATCGTCGTCGTGAGTGCAGATGCCAGCACGGAAACGCTTCGACGCCTCGAAGCGCTCGGAGCAGACCGCTTCCTCACGAAACCTCTGAACCTCCAGCTGTTCCTGCAGACGCTTGACCAGCTTCTAGCCTAGGCCCGCCGTGTTGCCGGGAACCGATCGCTCGGGGTGCTTCCCGGATCACCTCGAGCGATGGGCCCAGCACCAAGTCGACTTGGGTGACGATTGTGTGGGCGATGACCCATGCCGATACTGACCTCCGTGATGGCTCGAACCGCACCTCGTCGCGCTGGGCCGAACACCTGATGGCGACCGTCGCCGTCCACCTGAGCGCCCGGATCCTCATCGTCGACGATGAGCGACCGAACGTGGTGCTTCTGGAACGGATCCTGGCCGAGGCTCAGTACACGGACGTCATCTCCACGACGGATCCGACGAAGGTGCGGGATCTGGTGGGAGAGCTCGAGCCGGACCTGATCCTGCTCGACCTCCACATGCCCGGCATGGACGGCTTCGCCGTGATGGAACAGCTCCGTTCGTCCGATCCGACGTCGGACACGCCCATCCTGGTCCTTACCGCGGACAGTACCCGCGAGGCGAAGCACCGTGCGCTCGTCGCGGGCGCACGTGACTTCCTCACGAAGCCGTTGGACATGGAGGAGGTGCTCCTGCGCATCGGCAACATCCTCAACATCCGCTTCCTCGACCGAGCCCTCCGAGAGGAGAAGGCGCATCTCGAGGAGCGGATCCTGGCCCGGACGAGGGATCTCGAGGACGCCCAGACGGAGACGTTCGAACGTCTGGCGTTGGCCGCCGAGTTCCGGGACGACGACACCGGCGAGCACACGCGGCGCGTCGGCACGAGCGCGGCGCTGATCGCGACCGAGCTCGGCCTTCCCGTGCACGAGATCGACATGTTGCGCCGGGCCGCCGCGCTCCACGACGTCGGCAAGATCGGTGTCCCCGACTCGATCCTGCTCGCGCCTCGGAAGCTCACCGTCGAGGAGTTCGAGGTCGTGAAGAGGCACACCCAGATCGGCGCCAGCCTGTTGTCCGGGAGCAGGTCGCCGATCCTCGCGATGGCCGAGAAGGTCGCCTGGTCACATCACGAGCGGTGGGACGGCAACGGGTACGGCGGGCTCTCCCGTACGGACATCCCGCTCGTCGGACGGATCACCACCGTCGCCGACGTCTTCGATGCCCTCACGCACGAGCGTCCGTACAAGTCCGCATGGCCGCTCGACGAGGCGGTCGCCGAGATCCGCGCCCAGCGGGGCAAGCAGTTCGATCCCGAGGCGGCCGACGCGTTCCTCGGGATCGTGGAAGAGCGTTCCGCCGACTTCCTCACCGGAGTCTGAGGAGTCACGCCAGCGCGGCGTCGATCACGGCGAGGAAGTGCTCCACGTCGAGCGGCTTGTGCACGAACCCCTGGATCCCGAGCACGCGGAGCCGTGCGATCGCGTCCGGATCCGTCCCGGCAGAAACGGCGAGCACCGGGATGTCCCGCGTGGCGGGCGTGGCCCGCAAGCGGACGAGCGCTTCTTCGCCGGTCATGTCGGGGAGGTGGAGATCGAGGAGCACGAGATCGGGCCGATGGTCGGTCGCCAGCTGCAGGCCCTTCCCGCCGTGCATCGCCCTGAGAAGGGTGACGCCGGGTCGATGTTCGAGGATGCCCTGCACCAGTTCGATGTTCGCGAGGTTGTCCTCGATGCAGAGGATGGTGCGACCCGTGAGAGCGGCCCCGCCCGTCTCGACCGTGTCGGAGAGCCGGTCGATCGCTCTGATCGGGTCCGACGCGGAGGCGAGGTCGAGCGCCACGGTGGTTCCCTGCCCGGGCACGCTCTGGGCGGTGATCGTTCCGCCCATCGCCTCGGTCAGCGCCCTCGCCAATGGCAGGCCCAGTCCCGCCCCGACGTCGATCGAGGCCGCGTCGGCTCGCTCGAACACGGCGAAGAGGGTGTGGAGGTCGTCCGGTGAGATCCCCTGGCCCGTGTCGATGATCTCGAGCCGAGTTCTGTCGTCGCCGGAGTGCCATGCGATGCGGACGCTGCCGCCTTCGTCGTTGAACCGGATCGCGTTCGACAGGAGGTAGGTGAGCACCTGCCGGAGTCGTTGACGATCCCCGAGGACGAATGTGTCCGATCCCGACTCGACCTCCATCTGGATCGTGCGTTCAGCGGCGTGCGTCCGCTCTGATGCGACCGCATCGGCGACCACGTCGCCGAGGGCCACGGGTTCGATCGAGAGCGAGAGCTGGCCGGCCTGCACGGTGCTGATATCGAGGATGTCGTCGATCAGCTCGAGGAGGCGGTGCCCCGCGTTGAGGATGTGTTCGACGCTCTCGTGGTCCTTCGCGGCGAGCTCCGAGGCTTCCAGCAGCTGACCGAAACCGAGGATCGCGTTCATCGGCGTCCTCAGTTCGTGGCTGGCGCGCGACAGGAACTCGCTCTTGGCGCGGCTCGCCCGCTCGGCGACTTCCTTCGCGGCGCCGAGCTCTTGATTCCGGATCTCCAGCTCGGCAGTCCGCTCTCGGACCCGGCGCTCCAGGTCGGTGTTCAGCGTCGCCAGGGCGAGTTGGGCATCCTTCTCGGTCGTGATGTCCGAGACGATCCCTCGGAAGAAGCCCTCCGCCTCGCGATCCGTGAACGCGATCGCTTCGTCCCGTACCCAGACGACATGACCGTCCCGATGACGCATCCGATACTCGACCGTCTCGCCTTCGGCGGCCTTCTGGCTCTCCGCCTCCCCTGCCAAGACCTCGGCACGGTCATCCTCGTGGATCCGGTCCCACCACAGATCCGGGTTCGCCATCAGGTCGGCGGCGGGATACCCGAGCAGATCCTCGATGCGTGGACTGAGGTAGCGCCAGCGGCCGGGATCTCCGAACTCCCATTCGTAGACGACGATCGGCGCCTGCTCGACGAGGGCTCGATAGCGGGCTTCGGCGTCGCCGGATCCGGAGTGAACTTCGCCCGGTGGCGGGTGTTCCGTCAACGATCCAGCTCGATCCCTCGGGGCCGTGCGATCGGTGTGTTCGCGCAGGACACGGACGTAGTTGAACCCGCGAGCGAGGGTCTGGCAAGGCGGTCGTTCGACCCAGCAAGCGCGAAATCGGCCACTGGTAGAGTTGCCTCTCGGCGCCGGTAGCTCAATGGATAGAGCATCTGACTACGGATCAGAAGGTTGGGGGTTCGACTCCCTCCCGGCGCGCCACCAGCTCTACGCTCGTTCCGCTTGCCCTTCTTACACGTGGATGCATCGTAGTTCTAGCGTTCTCAGCGAGCGTGACATCGTGAGGAAGGCCGACAGAAGCGCTGAGCAGACGTGGAGAAGGTTTGTCTGGACAGCTGAGGACATCCGCATCCTGCGTCCCGGCCCGGGTCAGGAGGCACCGTCTTGGGAACGCCCGATGCGCACACCGTCCGGTTCGCGAGCTACGACGAACTGATGGAGGACGTCGACGGGATCATCCAACGTGAGGGGTGAGGCGATGGAGAAGAACAATCCAGCGGGCGGCACGGTCGCCGAGCGTCTCGTGGGGCTTGGTGTCAGGAAGGGGATCCTCCTCGAGATGGCGAGGAACGGGCAGATCCCAAGGCTAAAGTGCGAGATGCCGATCTGCTACCGCCGGGATCGCAGGCTCTTCGATCCGTGGCCGAATCCACGGTCCGCGCCCAGTAACAAGTGGTCGCCGAACTTGGACCACTACCCGGAGCTGGACAAGGACGGCGGCGAACGCAAGCCCTGGAACGTCCGTCTCGCGCACGTGCACTGCAACAGCATGGACCGCGGCTTGCGCACCCGGATCCGCGCGATGCTCGAGAAGGATCCCTCACTCTCGTTCAAGGAGATAGCCGTTGCGCTGACCCGGAAGCCCAGCATCGAGGTGCCTCCTCCCTACGAATCCTGGACGGCGGGTCTGGTACGGAAGGCATGCATCTCGTAGGCCCCGGTCAAGGATCACGCCCACCTCGAAGCACAGGTGATAACTCGGCGCACAGCGCTCGACACCGACCTGCGGAAACGCTGCTCCGCCACGGTTTCAGCCCTGCCTGGCTACGGATCAGAAGGTTGGGGGTTCGACTCCCTCCCGGCGCGCTAGCGACCGCGCTCCCTTGTATCCGCCTACGATCGCGATCGGTGGCTGCAACGAACGCCCGGAGTCGTGACTCCCTGCTCCATGAGTGAAGAGGTCCTGGCGCGGGTCGATGTGGGCCTGACCGTCGCGACGGATCGTGCCCCTGCGTTCGAGACGTTCTTCCAGGACCATTACGAAGCCGTCTACGGGTCGCTCTGTCTCATCACCAGGAACCGCCACGAGGCGGAGGAGATCGCGCAGGACGCCTTCCTGAAGATGTGGGAACGGTGGAACGAGGTCGGTGCCATCGACGATCCCGTCGCGTACGTGCACGCCATCGCCATGAACGCCTTCCGCCGCCGATCGCGAAGGGCGGCGATGGCGGTCCGCCGCACGTTGCGCATGACAACGTATGACGACGACATCGCGATGGTCGAGGAGCAGGAGCTCATCGTCCGGCTGCTCGCACCGCTCAGCCCAAGACAGCGGGCCGCCATCGTCCTCACCGACCTCCTCGATTACTCGTCGGAGGAAGCGGCACGGATGCTCGGGTTGCGACCCGGCGCGGTTCGGAGCCTCGCTTCCCGAGGCCGGGCAGCCCTACGACAGCACAGGAAGGCGGGAAGCGATGAACCAGATGAAGGATGAGCTCAGGCGGGCTCGCGCCCACTACCCGGTAGGTCCCGACAGCCTGGAGATCTTCCTCAGGAACCGTGACCGCCGCCTTCGCGCGAAGAAGGTCGGAACAGCTGTGTTCGCTTTCGGGCTGGGGATCGTCGCCGTGGCGCTCGTGGTCGCGTCGATGGGGGCGTCACCCGGAAGACGGGAGACCGCGACGCAGCCGATCAACGAGGGGCCAGGCAAGATCGTCTTCAGCCGGTGGTCCGATGGCGAATGGAAGCTCTTCTCGGTGCAACCGGATGGCTCGGGAGAGGAGCAGATCACCGACGGGAGCCGTGACTTCTACGCCGAGATCTCGCCTGATGGCGGTCGGATCGTGGCCGACACGGAGCTCCTCGGCACCGATGGGCTCTTGCTGGCGAACATCGATGGAACCGAACGGAGGACGTTCCCGGTTGGCGACGCGTTCGATCCGGCTTGGTCTTCGGACGGTACCCAGATCGCCTTCGCACTCGACAGCGGCGGGCATGGCTGCTGCCTGAGCCTCTGGGTCATGAACACAGATGGGACCGGCCTCGCCAGGATGGGCGATGTTCGCGGGTCGAATCCCACGTGGTCTCCAGACGGGACGAGGATCGCCTTCCTGCTCTCAGGCGACGACCTTGAGGCTGCCACGCGGGTCGCGATCATGGATGCCGACGGCGGCGATGTGACGCCGGTCTCGGGGGCAGGCTGGTGGGGGGAGCCCTCGTGGTCACCCGACGGCTCGTCGATCCTGACCTCGCGCGATCGGGGCTTGACCGATTCGGACCTGCTGACCCTCAGCCCAGCCGGTCGCGTTCAGGTCATCGACACGCTGCCGATCCTTGGTCGAGCAGACTGGTCGCCGGACGGGACGCAGATCACATACGTGTCTGAAGGCAGAATTTGGGTCATGGCTGCCGACGGGTCAGACGCGCACCCGATCACCGAGCGGGCAGAGATCGAGAATCCGACCTGGGGCTGACGCCGCTTAGAGGACAGGTGATAACTCGGCGCACAGCGCTCCGAACCGACCTGCGGAAACGCAGCTCCGCACACCGTTCAGCCCTGTCTACTACGGATCAGAAGGTTGGGGGTTCGACTCCCTCCCGACGCGCTTCCGGTTGATCGATCCGACCATTCGACGCTCACCCCCGAAGACGACTATCCGTGCAGTGCCGTCGGCAAAGGGGTGCGGCTCGAAGCCGAGCCGCTATGGTGTCGGGCCCGTACCCGAGGAAGGAGTCCCCCCGTGATCCGGAAGTCCTTGTTCCTCGCGTTGCTCACCGTCGCACTCGCACCTGGGCTGACGACGGTCCCCGCCCAGGCGATCACCGGTCCAGGCGAGATCGACACCGTCCACACGAATGTCGGCGTCGTCCGCTTCACCACTTCGGCGGGCAGGTTCCGTTGCACCGGTACCCTGATCGCTCCGAAGGTCGTGCTCACCGCCGGCCACTGCACCGAAGGACCGGCAACCAATGTGCTGGTCTCGTTCGACGACAAGCTGATCCCGGACCCGCTGGCGGCAGGGATCAGCGACGCCGAGCGGCGCGCTCGGATGTCGCACTACATCACCGGTACGCCCCATCCCGACCCGGCGTGGGACGGACGGCTGACGCTCGCCAAGCAGCACGACCAGGGCGTGGTCGTCCTCAGCGAGCGCGCGTCGACCAAGTGGTCCAGCATCCTCCCGGCCCCGCTTCCGCCCGTCGGGTACCTCGACCAGGCGAACAACGGGGCGTTCAAGGACGCCACGTTCACGTTGGTGGGCTACGGCGTCGACATCGGCGACAAGAAGCAGCAGATCGTCGTCCAGGAGCGGCGTTTCACGACCTCGTACCTCAAGAACATCCAGGACGAGGTCGTGGTGTTCCAGATCAACTCGAACGACTCGAAGGCAGGTGGCGGTTCGTGCTTCGGTGACTCCGGCGGCCCGGTCTTCCTGAACGGCCATGTGTTGGGAGACGCCTCATACGTGAATTCATTCACGTGCAACGGCACTGGGAGCTACCAGCGGGTAGACACGGCGTACTCGAGGGCGTTCCTCGATCAGTTCCTGCCGTAGCGGCAACGTCGAGGCGCGGCCGCGGAAGCGGCCGCGCCTCTCGGTTACGCCTCTCGCGCGGGTTCCTCACCGGCGTCGCCGGCGACGAGCAACGCAGTCTCGGGAACCTCGACGATCGACGAGGGTTCGCTGGTGCTCTTCTGGGTGTTGTCGGTCTCCACCTGGTCGACACCCGTCCGTGATGCGATCGTTCGGGTCGTCGCGCGAAGCCGCTTGGCGGCCCGCGCGACATCCCCTTCCTCGTACGACAGCGCGATCCGAACGGCCGTATCTCTCGCGGCCTCACCGATGGTCTTGAGCGAAGCGCCGGCGTCGATGGCGAGGCGGATGGCACGCTCGAGGTCCTGCCTCTGCCAACTCTGGTCGACCGTCGTCAGCTCGAAGCGCTCATCCTGCGGGATCGATCCGACCGTGACGACGCCCGGTCCGGCGTGCCGGGCGCTGATCCCCCTGATGAGCGTCAGGAGGTCGTGCACGTTCGCGGGATAGTCCCGGCTCTCCAGGAAGGCGCCGAGCGCCGGGTCGAGCTGGATCTCTTCGCCGTTGGGTCGCAGCCGGCGAAGGAGGTGTTCGGCGATCGTCGGGATGTCGTCTCGGTGCTCGCGGAGGGGAGGGAGGCGGAACCTCGTGGTGATCCGCTCCCAGAAGTCGTCGCCAGTCTCGGAGCCCGGTCCCGACGGCTCCTCGCTCGTCGAGCAGATCAGTCGGAGGTTGGACATCGGCGTGCCCATTCCCCCGACGGGACGCCGATTCCGTTGCTCGATGTTCCGGAGCAGTGACCCCCGAAGCGACGAGGGAAGACTTCCGACCTCGTCCAGGAAGATGGTCCCGGCATCCCGGACACCGAGTGTCTCGAGACCGATATCGCCGAAGAGGGGGGCCTCCGCTTCCTCGGTCGCGGTCCCCAGGTGCCCCGCGAGGTCTTCACCGTTGTTCATCGCGACGAAGGCTCTGCAGTCGACCGTCACGAACTCATCCTTGAACGGACGAGGGTCGAGTTCGTGGATCAACCGCGCGACGACGTCCTTGCCGGTCCCGCTCTCGCCGATCAGGAGGACGGAGGCGTCGCTGAAGCGCGCAACCTCGACGACCTCCCGTAGGAGGGAGGTCCATGGAAGTGTCCGTCCCGCGAGCGCGTCCTGCACCTCCGATGAGTTGACGAGTTCATCCACCTCGGCCCAGCGAGTCAGGCGCGCCGATACTTCATCGGCGAGACCTGCGTCGTCCAGCCGAACCACTACATCCGCGGCCCCGGCGTCGAGGAGCGGCCAGGGGCCGATGTCTGCGACCGCCTCCGGGGACGTCCCGACGGCGAGGATGCGGACGCCGCCTCGGCTGGATCCCCGTACGAGATCCAGCACGTCGTCGGAGACCCGGTCGAACACGATCAAGCCGATGTCGGATCCATCGGGGGCCGGAGGTGGCGGAGCCCACACCACGTCGGCCAGCGCGGAACGCACGCTGGATGCCGCTGCTGAGGCCCCATTGGTCGCGAAACGGATCCAGCGCGTCATCGGTCGCGAAGCACGTCCCCTCCGGGTGGGATCGGGATGTTCGAGGCAAGGGTCGCGCAGCGATGGGCTACGGACAAGTCGCCGCACCTGCCTAGGCGGATAGGCCGACGCGACGTGGCCGATCGTCACGCGGTGTCCCCCCATCGGGGGATGGACATCGAGCCACCCACCCGGCCGGTGCCGGTCGCACGACACGCCGCCCGATACGCTCGGGCGATGGACGTCATGGAGTGGGTCGAGGGATACCGGACGGCGTGGGAGACAGGTGACACCGACCTCGTCCTCAGCCTCTTCACCGAGGACGCCAGCTATCGCTCGAACCCGTTCGAGGAGCCATATGTCGGACACGACGGGATCCGCTCCTACTGGGATGGTGTGACAGGCCAGCAGCGCGACGTTCGCGTGTCGATGGGCAGGCCGTTCGTGGACGGTGACCGCGTCGCGGTCGAGTGGTGGACGAGGATGGTCTCCGAGGGCGAGGAGGTCACCCTCCCGGGATGCCTCCTGCTCCGCTTCGAGGCCGACGGGCGATGCAGCGATCTGCGGGAGTACTGGAACTTCGCCCCGGGACTCCGCGAGCCGTTCCCGGGCTGGGGAGACTAACCGGACCGGCGGAAGTACTCGGCGATCGCACTGAGGTCGCGCCCGGAGAACCCGTCGGCGATCGCGCGCTCGACGAGTTCGCGGTTCCGTTGGGCCTGTTCCATCGGGGCACCGACCTCGTGCGCGAGCGACAGGATCAGTTCCAGGTCCTTGGCCATGAGGTCCAGTGTGAACGTGAGCTGCGCGTTGTCCGGGTCTTCGAACGCAGGGCGCTTGTACAGCACGAACGGCGCCGCGGCAGCTCCGGCCGCGAAGACGTCATAGGCGGCGCTCCGGTCGACGCCGGCCTTCTCCGCCAGCACCAGCGCCTCGGAGAGACCCACGTCGATCGCATGGACGAGGGCGTTCACCGCGAGCTTCACCGTGGCGCCGGCGCCGAGCGCGCCGACGTGGAAGACCCTGGCGGCGAGCGCGTCGAGGACGGGCCTGGCTCGCTCGAGCGCCGCGGCGTCCCCGCCGACCATGATCGTGAGCTCGCCTTTCTCGACCGTGGGCACGCTCCCGGAGACGGGCGCGTCGAGGAACGCGGCTCCGGTCCTCGCCACGGCTTCGCCCACACGTCGGGCAGTCTCCGGCGCGATCGTGCTCATCTCGAGGACGACGTGCTCGGGGCCGAACGCGCTCGCGGCTCCCGTCTCGAGATAAGTCGCGAGCACCGCCTCGTCGTCGGCGAGGCTGCTCAGCACGACGTCGGCCCCGGCAACCGCCTCCGCCGTGGTCGATGCCGTCTTCGCTCCATGGGCCTCCGCGACGGTTTCGGCCCGCTCGCGGGTCCGGTTCCAGACGGTGACGTCGGATCCGGCTCGCCGGAGCGTTCCGACCATCGCTCCGGCCATGTTCCCGGCGCCCAGCACGGCGACGCGCGGCGTCATGTGAGGGACCAGCCTCCGTCGATCCGGAGCTCGGTCCCGTGCATCGAGGGGTTCTCGAGGAGGAACACGGCCGCGTCGGTCACGTCGCGCATCAGCACGAGGCGGCCGGTGGGCGTCTTCGCCTTCGTGGCCTCGAGAGCCTCGGTCTTCGGTGCCCAGAACGGACTGTCGGCCACGATCCCGGGATGCAGGGCGTTCACGCGGATCGGCGCGAGCTCCGCGGCCATCGTGCGGACGAGCCCGTCGACGCCGTGGTTGATCGTCGTGATCGTCGTGGAGCCCGGGTACGGCCGGTGCTTCGCCAGGCCGCCGAAGAGCAGGATCGAGGCATCGGGCGTGAGCCGCGGGAAGAGAGCGTGAACGACCTCCGTGTAGCCGACCAGCTTCAGGGTCACGAGCCGGATCGCGGCCTCGATGTCGTAGTCCTTCACGGTGTTCAGGTCCCGGTCGAGCGCCGCGAGCGCCAGCCGATCGATCGATCCGAGGTCCGCCAGGGCCGGCGCGATCGTGGCCGGCTGCGAGAGATCGAAGGCAAGCCCGTCGACCGAGCCCCCGAGCTCCTTCGCCGCGAGGGCGGCGCGCTCGGTGTCCCGACCCGTCACCACGACGCGGCGTCCCAACTCGGCGTAGTGACGCGCGAGATCCCTCCCGAGACCGTGCGTCCCCCCGACCACCAGCACTGTGTGTTCATCCATCCGCATCCGTCCCTTCCGTCGAGAGGGCATCGGTCAGGTACTCCCAGTCCCGGGCGAACCGGTAGGAGTGGCGGTGGGGCGGCTGGGGCGCCTGCGTCTCGAGCCATCGCACGATCCCCGGTCCGGGGTTCGTGAATGCGTGCACGCAGCCCACGCCGGCCCAGGCGACGTCGCCCGGCACGAGGTGGTACTTCTGGCCATCGAACTCCGCGTCGACCTCGCCGTCCAGGATCAGGTACGTCTCCTCGTACGGATGGTCGTGTCGTCCGGCGAGTCCGCGGGGCTCGTACTGGACCATGAACATCGTGAGGAGCTGCGCGCCGAGGTCGGCGTCCACCATCATCTTCACGGTGATGCCGCTGTAGACGAGGAGCGCCGTCCGCATGCTCGCCGACACCGCCAGCATGTCCTGCGTCTGCTTGTCGACCTCCATGTTGGCCGGGTCGATGTGTCCGAACGAGCGCGTGCGCGGATCGCGCACGTCGATAGGGGTGGGCTCGCGCTCCGGCAACCCGGAGACCGCATAGGTGTCGCCCTGCGCGCGCGACCGCGGCTGCGGGGCCCACATCGCGGCCCACCGCACGGGTGTCTCGGAGACGTTGCGGAGCGCGTGCGGTGCCCCGACCGGCGTCACGCCGTAGTCGCCAGGTCGAAGCAGGTTGGCTGCCTCACCGGTGTCGATCACGAGCTCCCCTTCGAGCACGTAGACGCTGTCCTCGTAGCTGTGGACGTGCCAGGGGATGCGCCCGCCGCCCGCGAGCTCGACGATCGCGAACCCGGTGTGCACGGCACCCGGAACGTGTTCGTCGACGACCGACCACCGTCGCAGATCCCCCGCCCCCGATCCGGGTGGAGCCGTGAGCTCGAGCTCGTTCCCCTTCCGGACGAGGTGGCGAGACGTCATCGGGCTGCCCTCATCCCATCGAGCGCCGCACGCCGTCGACGATCCGATCGACCGACGGGATCGCGGCGTCCTCCAGGACGTCGGCGGACGGCAGCGGCAGGTGCGGGGTGGTGATCCGAACGATCGGACCGTCCAGGGCGTAGAACTTCTCGTCGGCCACGATCGACGCGATCTCGGCACCCCAACCGCACAGCCGCGGGTTCTCCTCGACGGTGACGAGGTGACCGGTCCGCTCCACCGAGTCCGTGATCGCGCGGACGTCGAGCGGGACGAGGGAGCGGACGTCGAGCACGTCGGCCCCGATGCCGTCGTCGGAGAGCCGCTCCGCCGCCTCGAGCGCCTTGGGGACCATCGCGCCGAGTGCACAGATCGTGACGTCCCCTCCCTCTCGGACGGTGCGTGCGACGCCGAGCGTGTCGACGACCTCACCGTCCGGCACGTCACCCTTCGACGCGTACAGCACTTTGGGTTCCACCACCACGACCGGGTCGGGGTCGCGCACCGCGGCGGCCAGGAGTCCGATCATGTCGAGCGGCGTCGATGGGACGACGACCTTCAACCCGGGGATCGCCATCATCCACGTCTCGACGCTCTGCGAGTGCTGGGCGCCGAATCGTGCGCCGCCGCCGTTCGCGGTGCGGATCACGATCGGCAGCGCCACCTGTCCGTTCGTCATGTACCGGGCCTTCGCGATCTGGTTCGCCACCATGTCCCAGCACACGGCGAAGAAGTCGCTGAACATCAGCTCGGCGATCGGTCGGAGGCCGTTCATCGCCGCCCCCATCGCGGCGCCGATGATCGCCTGCTCGCTGATCGGCGTGTCCCGGACCCGCTCGGGCCCGAAGCGATCGAACAGCCCCTCCGTCGTCTTGAAGACGCCGCCGGCGGCCGCGACGTCCTCCCCGATGAAGTAGACCGAGGGATCGCGCTCCATCTCCTGAGCGATCCCACGGGCGACGGCCTCGCGGTAGGTCAGTTCCGCCACGCGGAGCCTCCGTCGGCCCAGAGCTCGGTCTCGAGCGTGTCCGGATCGGGGAACGGCGCCTCACGCGCCTCCTCGGTGGCGCGGTCCACCGCCGCGAGCGCGTCGCGGTCGATGTCGTCGAGCGTCCCCTCGTCGGCTCCCGCCGCGAGCAGCCGCTCGCGGTACGAAGGGATCGGGTCGCGACGCAACCACTCCGCGACCTCCTCGTCGGGCCGGTACTTCCCCGGGTCGGCGCGCGAGTGTCCACCGTGACGGTACGTCATGGCCTCGACGAGCGACGGACCGTCGCCCGAGCGAGCCCGGGTGACGGTGCGCACCGCCGTGGCGTACACGACGTCGGCGTCGTTCCCGTCGATCAGGATCGGCTCCAGGCCGTAGGCCGATGCGCGATCCGCGGCCGGGTGCTCCACGGCGGTCACATCGCCGATCGGCGTGTACTCCATATAGAGGTTGTTCTCGCAGACGAACACGACGGGGAGCTCCCACACCGCGGCCAGGTTGAGCGCCTCGTGGAACGTGCCGATGTTCGTCGTCCCGTCACCGAAGAAGCACACGGCCACCTGGCCGGTTCCGCGGACCTTGGCAGCCCACGCCGCGCCGGCGGCGATCGGCATGTGTGCCCCGACGATCGCATAGGAGCCCATCGCGCCGTGCGAGACGTCCGTGAGGTGCATCGAACCGCCCTTGCCCCCGCAGATCCCCGTGGCGCGTCCTAGGAGCTCCGCCATCAGCGCGGCCATCGGTGCTCCTCGCAGCAACGTGTGGACGTGCCCGCGGTACGTGCAGAACACGAGGTCATCCGGTTCGAGCGCCGCCGCGAAGCCGGCGGCGACCGCTTCCTGACCGATCCCGAGGTGGGAGGTGCCCTTCACCAATCCTTGAAGGAACAGGTCCCTCGCTCGCTCCTCGAAGAGGCGGCCCTCCTGCATCATCCGGTAGATCGAGAGCCTGGCCTCGAGATCCGAGATCTCGGTCCCCTCGGCCGTGTCCGTGTTCGCCATGAACGTTCCCTTCTGCACCCCTTGGCCCTCAGTACTCGTTCGCGACCATGAGTTCGTCGCACGGGAACAACGTGATCACCCGGCAGCCGTCCGCGGTGACGATGACCTCCTCCTCGATGCGCGCGGCCGATCGGCCGTCCGCGGCGGGGCAATACGTCTCGAGCGCGAAGAGCATCCCCTCCTTGATCTCGAGGGGATCCACGAACGAGTTCAGCCTCGTGATGATCGGCCGCTCGTGCAGGCTCACGCCGACCCCGTGGCCGAACTGCAGCCCGAACGCGTCCATCTCGTCGGCGAACCCGAACTCCTCGGCCTTCGGCCAGACGGCCGCGATCTGGTCGGTCGCGACCCCGGGTTTCACGAGATCGATCGCGGCATCCATCCATTCCCGCGAGCGCGCGAACGCGTCTCGCTGCGCCTGTGTCGCCCGGCCGACCACGAACGTGCGGTAGTAGCAGGTCCGGTAGCCGTTGAAGACGTGGATGATGTCGAAGTAGGCCTGGTCACCCGGCCGGATCAACCGGTCCGAGAACACGTGCGGATGCGGGCTGCACCGCTCGCCGGCGATCGAGTTGATCGCCTCGACGAACTCCGAACCCATCTCGAAGAGGCGGGCGTGCGCGAGCCCCACGATGTCGCTCTCGCGGACACCCGGCTTCAGCGCCTCGAAGATGTCCTGGTAGACCCCGTCCACCATCGCGCACGCCTGCGTCAGGAGCATGAGCTCGTCGGGGCTCTTGATCTCTCGGGCGTCGGCCATCACCTGTTGCCCGTCGCGGACCTCGATCCCCGCCCGCATCAGCTCGAGGAAGATGGACGTCTCGGCGACGTCGACCCCGAGCGGCATGTCGCCGACGCCGTCCTCGGTCATGATCGAACGGATCTCCTGCACGGCGCGCGCCTGGAGACCCACGCGCGGATGGATCGCACCTTGGAGCCCCGTGTTCCCGCCGACCGAGTTCGTCTCGTCGTACAGGTGGGGGAGCTGGAGCCGATGAGCCTTGGCGGCCGAGCCGAAGTCGAAGATCCGGGGCCTCCCGGTGCGCGTGAGGAGGGCATAGCGCTCGCCCTTGTTGAACGCCCAGTAGCCGATCTGGGTCCCGGTGACGTACCGGATGTTGCTCGTCTCGAACAGGAGCAGGGCCCCGAGCTCCGAGGCCTCCAAGGCGTCCTTGGCACGATCGAGCCGATAGGTCCGGAGGCGCTCGAAGTCGACGCGAACCTCCCAGTCGACACCAGCGATGCCGGGCGCGGGGGTCGTCGCGACCGGGAATCCGTCCGTCGTCGGCATGTGCCTCATCTCCTCCGATGCTCGGGGCGGCCCGGCCGTCGTAGAGCCTCATCCGGCGTCGCGGGCTGCATGCTAGGTGAACTCGATCCAGGCTGGACATCGCGATCGCACGCGACGCGCCGGAGCGCGCTCGCACCGTCCATCGCTCGATCCCATCTGTCGCGTGACCGTCTCATCATCAGATCCCCGGGAGTTTGAAGCCCGACCTCGACACGACGAAGTCCCTGGACTCTTCGGCCATCCGCCGCACGGCCGGCCAGTCGACGTGGAGCAGCTCTCCGTGACGTTTCATCACCCGTCCCCCGATCAGGACCGTGTCGACGTTGCCCGTGTCCATGCCGGTGACGACCGCGGTCGCCGGATCGTTCAGCGGGGTCACGTTCATCCGGTCCGTGCGGAGCAGGATGACGTCCGCCTTCTTCCCGGGCGTGAGCGAACCGGCGACCCCGTCGAGGCCGTTCGCGCGGGCGCCCTCGATCGTGGCACAGGCGAGCACCTCGGCGGCGGACAGCGGCGACTTGCCCGCTGCCGTGGCGACCGCCCGTTGCAGGCCCAGCACCGACCGCATCTGGTTGAACATGTCGGCCGGCACGTTCGTCTCGACGTCCACGCTCAGGCTCGGGCGGAGTCCTCGGTCGAGGAACTTCTGGATCGGGGGCATCCCGTGGCCCATCATCATCTCGACCGGCGAGGCCAGGGACACCGTGCCGCCGGTGTCCACGATCATCTGGATCTCGGTGTCGTTCAGCGTGGTGCAGTGGATGTACGTCGTGTCCGGGCCGAGCAACCCCGCCTCGCCCATCTCCTGAACCTTGGCGTCCTGTCCGTAGCTCCCGACGCCGACGTGGGTCGTGATCCTGGCGCCCGCTTCGCGCGCGAGCTTCCAGTGGTCTCGCGACACCTCGAAGTCGGTGAACTCGGGCCCGGGTGCCGCCAGGGCCAGCGTCAGCATCTGATCCTTCGTCGAGAAATGCTCCGTCGCCGCACGCACGAACCAGCTGGGCTGGCGCTCTTCCCACTTGCCCCACCACGGGAAGCCGTAGGCGAAGACGGCGCGCAGGCCCGAGTCCTTCAGCGCCTGGATCACCGCGTCGGTATGCGCGGGCGTGCCCTGGATGTGCGACCAGTCGAGCAGGGTCGTGACGCCGGCGTCGATCGCCCCCAGCGCCGAGATCAGGTCGCCGATGTAGGCGTCCTCGGGTCGGAACGCGGGCGCGAGCTTGTGGAGGACGAACGAGATGTAGCTGGAGCGGCCCTCCAGGGGGACGTCGGTCCCGATGTTCCGGAGGAGTCCCTCCCAGATGTGGCGGTGCGAGTCGACGAACCCGGGGATCACGATCATGCCCGAAGCGTCGATCTTCTCGACCTCACCGTTGGTCAGGTTGGGGCCGACCGCAAGGATCCTGTCCTCTTCGATCAGCACGTCCCCATCGGTGAAGTCGCCGATCGCGGGATCGAGGCTGAGGACGATCCCGCCCGTGATCAGCGTCCTTCCGGACGGCGCCATTCCGAAGTCGGACCCGGCGGGATAGAACGCGGGGAGGCTGGCGGCCTTCGGCGGGCGGCTGCCGATCACCAGACGCCTGGCTCGCTTGTAGTTCCTCTTGACCAGCTCCTTGATGTCGCCGAGCTGGAAAAGCACGATGCCGATCAAGACCAGGACGCCGATGATCATCGGTCCGTCGGTGGGGGGACGACCGAGGTACGGCAGGACGGTGAGGATGAGCGCGAGCAGGATCGCCGCCACCGATCCACCGATGAATGTGGTTCTGCCGCCCGCGAGCGACGCGCCACCCAAGACCGCCGCCGTGATGCTGTTCAACGCGAACGTGGAGCCGACCGATGCGTTGCCGATCGGGGATCGGGCCATGACGAAGAACGAAGCCACCGCAGCCAGCACTGCCGAGAAGACGAGGGCGCGGACCCGGAGCCAGGTGGTCCTGATCCCTCCACGTTTCGCCGACCGCTCGTCGTACCCGACCGCCCGCAGCGCGAGTCCCGACCCGGACGCGTGGAGCCAGAGGTCGGCCAGGATCGCCCCGGCGAAGACGACGATGAACGCCACGGGGATCGGTCCGATCTTCGTCGTGAGCGCCGAGGCCAGGTCGGGGCTGATGACCCCCTGGGCCGTGGGTCGCAACGTCAGCGAGATCCCGTCCAGGATGCTCAGGGTGGCCAGGGTGGCGATGATCGAGGGGATCTTGAGTCCTCTGATCAAGCCGGCGTTGACGAGACCGAGGGCGACGCCACAGAGAAGGATGACCCCGGCGCCGACCGCGATCTGGGACGCGGAGGCATCGGCGCCGATCAGGAAGGAGGCGACCACCACCCCGAGGCCGATCATCCCGCCGACGGACAGGTCGAGGTAGCCGACGAGGAGCGCATGGTTCTGTGCCGCGGCGGCGACGATCAGTGGCAGCGCGAGGATCAGGATCTGGGAGATCGTGGTCTCGTTGATGAAGCCGGGGAATCGCGAGTTCGTGTACCCGAGCACCATCGCGATCAGCAGGATCTGCAGCGCCACCGGCATCCACAGTCGGAACCGGACGATCTTGCGCCACTTGTTCTTGTCGCGAGCGTCGCGGATGACCTTCCGGACGGCCCGGCGTACCGCGTCGGTCCGCTCGCTCATGGTCCCCCGTTCACCGAGGACGCCTTCGGCATCGCGACCCCGAGGGGCGACCGTCCTGCCTTGGACAGCCCGGGCCCTCGCACCATCGCCTCGACGATGCGCAACTCGTCGAGCTCGTCGCCGGGGATCTCTTCGATGATCTGACCCCGGGACATCACGAGCACCCGATCGCACAGCCCTGCGAGCTCGATGGGGTCGCTCGACTTCACGAGCATCGCCGTCCCGCTGTTGGTGCGGGTGCGCAGGGCCTTGTACACGTCGAAGCGGGAGCCGACGTCGACGCCCTGTGTCGGCTCGTAGGCGAGGATCACCGACGGCTCCCTGAGGAAGCTCCGGGAGACCGAGACCTTCTGTTGGTTGCCGCCGGAGAGGAACCCGACCGGTTGCTCGAGGGACGGCGTCCGGATCTCCAACCGTCCGACGAGATCGGTGACGGCGCGTCGTTCCGACCGCTTCCTCAAGAAGCCGAAGAAGGAGAACCGGCGCAACGATTGGATCGTCATGTTCACCTTGGCGCCGAGCAGCGGCATCAGAGCCTCGTGGGTGCGATCACCGGGCAGCAGCATGATCCCGGCCCCCACCGCTTGGTGGGTCGAGATCAGCGACAGCTCTTTGCCGTCGCAGACGACCAGTCCGGCCTTGGGCGGCTGGCGCCCGGCGAGACAGTCGAAGAGCTGCGGCTGACCGTTGCCTTCGGCGCCGGCGATCCCCACGATCTCGCCGGCCTCGAGCGTGAAGGTAACCGGCCCGAAGGCCTGCCCTTGGAGGCCGTCGACGACGAGCACCTCTCGATGCTCGGCTACCTCCGGGGCGGGTGGCGGGAACGCGGCGTCGAAGGGGCGGCCGACGATGAGCTCGACGAGCTCCGCCTCGCTCGTCGCCTTCGCGTCGAACGTGCCCTGGTTCCTGCCGTCGCGAAGGACGGTGATGCGATCCGCGACCTCGAGCACCTCCGGCAGGCGATGACTGACGTACACCACGCCGACGCCGCGACTCCGGCAGGCGGCCACCGTCCGATGCAGGGCTGCCACCTCGTCCGGCCCCAGCGCGGTCGTGGGCTCGTCGAGCAGCAGCACCTTCGGGTCGGCGACGAGCGCCTTGGCAACTTCGAAGAGCTGGCGGTCGGCCAGGGTGAGGAACCCTGCCGGAGCGTCCGGGAACAGCTCGAGGTCGAGGTCGAACTCGGCCAGGAGCTTCCTCGCCCACCTCTTCCTCCGTCGGAACGGCGGTCGTTTCGCGTCCGGTGCCGCCAGGAACAGATTGTTCTTCACGGGTTCGGGCAGGATCAGTGAGGTGTCCTGGTACGCCATCGCCAAGCCCAGCTCCCTGGCCTGCGCCGGGGAGTCCCGGCGGAGGGGTTCGCCCCCGATCTGGACAGAGCCCAGATCGGGGTCGACGAACCCACTGGCGATCCCGAGGAGGGTCGACTTCCCGGAGCCGTTCTCGCCGACGACGGCGTGGACCTCACCGGTGCGGCAGTCGAAGCTGACGTCGGTCAGCGCTCGAACCGCCCCGAACTGGCGGGAGACACCCCGCAGCTCGAGGACCCGGTCGCCGGGGCCCGACCCTCCTCCTGGACCTCCTTCTGTCATCGGTCGGCCGTCATCAGCTCGCGAACATCAGCTGCAGGACTTCGTCCGGGACCAGCGAGGTGCCGGAAACGGCCGGAGCGACACGATCGGCATCGCAGTCGTCCGCCGTCACCTCCCGCATGATGTGTGGCACGACCACCTCAGCCGGGATCTCTGCACCTGCGAGATCCAGCATCCCCGCGGTGACGCCGACCCGGGACTGGAAGTTGCCACCGGCCGAGTACCAGATGTTGTACGTGGGCTCGTTCCGGTCTGCCCAGTCGCAGAACAGGTCCTGCTCGTCGGTGCGCAACGCGACCGTGAGGTTCTTCACCGGGATGCCCAGGTCCTCGTACGTCTGCAGACCGATGTTCATCCCGTCCGCGTACTCGTACGCCCAGCCGTGGATCTCGGGGTTGGTCGTCAGCAAGCCTTGGAACACGCCGGGGATCGCCGGTGGGGACCAGAAGGTATCTCCGGTCGTCGTGTTCTCGTTGGCAGGTGGGTTGACCAATTCGAGCTCGTCCCCGAACTCCGTGACCGCGCATTGCTGCCAGCCGAGCGACAGGGCGTTGTTCGGTGTCCCGCCGAGGAGCGCCACCTCGCCGGTTCCGACACCCTCGTTCAGGACGTCGGCGAAGCTCTTCCCGAGGGCACAGAGGTCCTCGCCGACGACCGTCAGATAGTCCTCACCGGGGATGAGGGCACCTTCCTGACCGGGAAGACCGACGTAGCCTGCCGAGAACGGGATGTACGGGATGCCCGCCTCCTCGGCCTCGAGGACTTCCTCTCTCAGCCCGACCCCGATGTCCGGGTAGCCGACGATGAAGTCGACCCCACGGCTGATGAGGAACCGGATGTCGTTCTCGGCGATCGTCGGATCGAAGGTCGGTCCGCCGAAGTTGGCTTCGGTGGAGACGATGGTCCCGATCTCCTCGTAGGTGAGCGCCTGGAGGATCGCCTCCATGTGGCTCACCGCGCGCCAGACGTTCACCGTGTCGCCGCCGCCGTCGGCGTACCCCATGATCACGTCGCCACCGGTGCCGGTGTCGCACTCCTGGCTGTTCCAACACTCCATCGCCTTGTCGATCGTGGCTTGATCGAGGTCCTGATCGGCTCGCGCGATGGAGGCGAGGATGATGTTCCAGCTCTCCTCGGACGACGGCTCGACCGGACCGAGTGCCTTCTCGACCAATGCCGGGTCGGCATCGATGGACTCCCCGAAGTCCTCCAAACCGCCGGTCCCTGCTCCGTCGGTCGGCGCGGGCGTATCACTCGGGGTCTCCTCACCTCCGCTACATGCTGCTGTGACCAACGCCAACACGGCGATGACGCCGATGATCCTGATGCGTTGCATGTTCCTCCTCCCACTCAGTCGGTTCCTTTGGAGATACGCCTGGCGTTCCCGGAACGGTGGAACCGTCACATACCCTCCTCCTTCCAGGCACGTCCCTCGGCGGAGCCGGGGAGCGTGGGCGCCTGCGAGCGACCCGATGGTCTTCGCTCTCGGATCAGTTGCTCGACGCCCCGAACGATCCGATCACCCGATATCAGCATCCCTCCGATGATCACGAGACCGAACACGACGAACTGCAGGGCGGTCGGCAGCCCCATCGTCCGCAACATCTGGTTCAGACCAGTCAAGAAGAAGGCGGCGGCGAAGGTGGACAACGGGCTGGCCAACCCCCCGGTCAGCGAAGCACCGCCGATCACCACCGCCGCGATCGGGCCCAAGAGGTACTGCGAACCGATGGAGACCCCCGGGGTACGGATGAGCCCCGCCAGCGCGATGCCGGCCATGGCGTAGAAGACCCCGGCGACCACGTACACGAGGATCTGGTGCACGTTCACGCGAACGCCGACGACGTGGGAGGCCACGGGGTTCGCTCCCACCGCCTGGAACCGGCGACCGACCGCCGTGAACCGGAGGCCGACGAGCAGGACGAGGGTGAGCGTGACACCGACCCAGAAGACGGGACTGGCACCGAGGAGGCGGGTCGACGTCCAGTCGGACAGTCCGGTCGGCACGGGGCTCTGGACCGGGAATGTGGTTCCGTAGCGATTGACCACGCCGACCACGATCAGACCAACCGCCAGGGTGACGATCAGTGGGTTCAGCTTGAGCGCGCCGATCAGGATGCCGTTGACGAGTCCGACCACCGCCGCCGCGGCGACCGCGATGGCGATGGCGATGGTGATCTGCTCGTTCGACCCGTCCCCGACACCGACCACGATCACCGCGGCCAGGCTCATCGTCCCGGGGACGCTGAGGTCGATCCCGCCGGTCATGATCACCAACATCTGTCCGAGGGCGGTGATCGCGAGCACGGCCCCGTACGGCGCGATGGCGCGGAGGGCCACTCCGCTCACGGTCGCCGGCGCCCAGATGGACGCTACGACGACGAGGAGGACCAGCGCGATGTACACGGGCATGTAGCGAGAGCCGACGACGAACGTCGTGAGCGCCGCCGAGGGGGCCTTCGTCCTCGTGCTCACCGCTCACGCCCCGGTGCAGCCGCAGCGGCGAGGCCCGCGGCGGTCGCGACGCGGTGTTGGGCCGTCGTGGCCAGGTCGCTGGCCTGCTGGACGTTCGCCTCGAGGGCGCCGTCGCGCATCAGGGGCCTGCCGGCGACGAAGACCCGGTCGACGTTCGAGGTGTCCATGCCCCAGACCACCGCGCCGATCGGGTCGTTGATCGGGAAGATGTTGGGGCGGTCGGTCCGCAGCAGGATGATGTCGGCCTGCTTCCCGGGCTCGAGGGATCCGGTCTCCCGGCCCAACCCTGCGACCCGGGCGCCGTCGACCGTGGCGAAGCGGATGACATCGCGCGTGCTCATCAGCCGCGGGAGGCCGGCCTTCCCGGCGAGCTTGCGATCGAAGACGGTGGCGTGCTGCAAGGAGATCGTCGCCCGCATCTGGGCGAACATGTCACCCGGCGCCACGCGCTCGTCATCGATCCCCAAACCCGGGCGGATGCCGTGGTCGATCAGCTCTTGGATCGGAGGGGAGCCGAGCCCGCTGGCCATCTCGCTCGAGGGCGACAAGGACACCGATGCCCCCGATGACCCGATGGTGTCGAGGTCCGCGTCATCGAGCTCCGAGCGATGCACGAGCGTGACGTCGTCACCCAGGAGCTTCCGCTCCGCGAGGGCGGTGATCACGCCACGTCCCGAGCGCTCCCGGCCCCCGTGGACATGGATCCGCAAACCCAGCTCCCGGGCCAGTGCCCACTCGTCGGCCACCCGGTCGAGATCGGTCCCCTCGGACAGCACCGCCCCGAACGCGATGGTGGTCAACGCTCCGGCCGCCTCTGAGAGGTGGGCCACGTGCTGCCTCGTCGCGGACGCGGCGCCACGGTCCTGGACGCCGGTGGGGACGTGCACGAACACGGATCGCAGCCCGGCGTCCGCGTGCGCCTGGAGCGCGGCGTCCGCAAGGACCTCATCGGCTCGGAGGTGTGACCAGTCGACGATCGTCGTGATCCCCGCCTCGGCCGCACCGAGCAAGCCGATCAGGGTCGCGGCGTAGACGTCCTCCGCCCGGAAGTGATCCCCGAGATCCGCCGGACGTGCGGGCGCCAGATCCGCAGGGGAAGGACCGTTCGAGGCAGGGTCGCCGAAGTTCCGGAAGAGTGAGGTCCAGGCGTGCCGATGGGTGTCCACGAAGCCCGGCATCACGATCGTGTCGGTCGCGTTGACCTGTTCGGCGTCACGGGCGCGGAGCCCGACCCCGACCTCGGCGACGACGGTGTCCTCGATCAGGACGTCTCCCAGCCGGAGGTTCGGCGACCTCGCGCCCAAGGTGAGGACGCATCCACCCTTGAGCAGGATCCTCGTCATCCGCCCCCCTGCGCCGACCCGGTCCCCAGGTCCGGCTCTCTCGGCCATCCCGGTTCGACGACGTCCGCTCACTCTCACTTCGCGAACCGGTCGTCACCGTTCAGGGACACTACATACCTCGCCTGCTCCTGGCTAGGCAATACCGGAGACCGGTGATCGAACGGACGGGTAGTTCTCAGTGACGCTAAGCGCTACGCTGCGATCAACCGAACGCGGCGAGGTGCGGGGTGGCCGGAGAGCTCGAAGACATCGGGACGAGGCTCCGCGAGGAGCGGGATCGCGTGCAGATCAGTCAGCGCGAGCTGGCGCGCCGGATCGGCCTGTCGGCGAGCATGATCTCCCAGATCGAGTCGGGCCAGTCCAAGCCCTCGGTGAGCACCCTCTACGCGATCGTGACGGAGCTCGGTGTCTCGGTCGACGACATCTTCACCGGTGGCAACGGCTCACAGGCGGGGGCCGACGACGACGGAGCGGCGCCCCCCGGATCGGGCCACGGCGCGATGGTCAGGCTCGAGGATCGACACGTGATCGACCTCGACTCCGGGGTGCGGTGGGAGCGGCTCACGAGCCACGAGCACGAAGACGTGGACTTCCTGCACGTCGTCTACGACGTGGGGGGTTCCTCGGCCTCGGACGAGAAGATGATGCGTCACCCCGGACGGGAGTACGGCGTGGTGCTGGAAGGGCGTCTCGGCGTCCGGCTCCGCTTCGAGGAATATGCGCTCGGCCCCGGTGACTCGATCGCCTTCGACTCCACGCAGCCCCATCGTCTATGGAACCTCGGAGACGTGCCCGTCATCGGGATCTGGTTCGTGGTCGGCCGCGACGGCTGAGGTGATCTCGGCTCGGCTGGGCGGTTCGCTCGCTCGACGGGGTCACTCCCGGAACGGCCACGGGTCGAGCGGCAGTGGCGGGAGGGGATCCTGCGAGAAGTCGAAGTCCTTCGCCAGGTCACCGAGGATCCCGACCGCCTCCCGGACGGTGGGACGGGAGTCCGGCCAGCCGCTCGTCTGCGGATCGAGCCTCTCTCCGGCGAGGAAGCGGTCCTCGATCAGCTTCAGGTACGCGTCGTAGCTGAGCGTCTGGTGGGAGATGTGGTCCGCCTTCGCCCACGGGCTGATCAGGAGGCTCGGGACCCGGAGGCCCCACCCGTTCTCGTCGACCACGGGCGGTTCCACGTGGTCGTAGAAGCCGCCCCAGTCGTCCCAGGTGAGGAAGATCGCGGTCCTGAGCCACTGCTCGCGGGGTCCTTCCATCACCGAGTTGATCAGACCCGCGACGTAAGCCTGCCCCACCTCGATCGAGTCCGGCGGATGCTCGCCCTTGTCGACGACGGGCATCACCCACGACACCGGCGGAAGGTTGCCGGAACGTGCGTCCTGCATGAACTCCTTGTTCGAGCGGACGTGGTCGAGCTGGCCCGTGGCCACGGTGGCCGGGAAGCCCGGCAGCGGATTCTGCACCGCCGCCGTATTGGTGCCCTTCAGCTCGGTACACGGGGGAGCGATGCAGGTGCCCTCGCCCACGTAGTAGCGCCAGTCGATGCCCGCGCGGTACAGCAACCAGGTGATCGGCGCCCAGATGTACGGGCGAGGGTCGCCCTGCGGCGGGCTCCACCGCGCACCCGGGCGATTCAGGGTGTGCCCGGGGTTGTGCTGGTCCGAGGAGCAGCTCATCGGGTCTTCGAGGTCCGTGCAGGTCGCCGACCACGCGGAGACCAGGAACAGATGTGCCGGCAGGGTCCAGGAATCGGTCGGCGCGAACATCCGGTCGTGCAGGGTGAAGGTCCGCGCGTACTTCCAGTAGATCGGGAGCTCCTTCCCCGTGTGGTAGCCCATCACGTCGGGCTGCCCCTGCGGCCCGGGCGTTGCCGCGACGCACGGAGGGAAGTCGGCGTTGTGCGGCTTGATGCATCCGTTGCCGATCTTCCGCAGCGCCTCGATGAATCCGTTCATCGCCCCCCCGGCGATCGAGATGTGCGCTCCCAACTCGCCGTGCGGGCCACCCGCATCGAAGAAGTTGGTGTCGTGGTAGGGGCGGTGGCACACGCCCGTCTCGGGATCCGGCTGGCACACGTCGAACTGACCGTTCGCGTCACGCGGGAGCCCGTCGGCACCCGGGTACGTGCCGAAGTAGTGATCGAAGGAGCGATTCTCCAGCACGATGAAGATCAGATGGTCGAGGTTGAAGATCCCCGCTGCGGGATCGAACGGCCGCGACCGATCCGGTGGCGGCTGCAACGTCGGCGGATCCAGGAGCGAAGAAACGTCGATCCGGCCGTCCGCCGGCACCGCGTCGGGGTCGGGGTCGTCCGGGAGGTCCGGCGCGCCGAGGACCCCGTCGGCCGCGATCGGCACGGGCGGTCCAACCTGTGCCGGGTCGGGCGAGACCGAGTCTCCGGGGGAGGGGGGAGGTGACTGACCGGTGCCCCCTCCCACGCAGGCCGCGGCCAGCAGGGCGGCGAAGGCGAGGGCCGCCAGGGCGCGCAAGACGCGCTGCGTGGTGGGCATCGCCAGGCATCCTATCGGCGGGTGCCTCCCCGGCGGATCCGGCAGCCCTACGGCGTGAGGTACGGCCGATCGGGTCGAGCGACTTCCTCGATCGAGCTCGCGACCACGATCACCTCGCGACCGATCGGATAGATCTGCCCGATGACCTCGATCCAGTCGTCAGGTCCGAACAGCCCCGGCGTGACGTTCACGACCCGTACCTGCACCACGGTGGCGTCGGCCGTGCAGCAGGTCACGACGTAGCGAGACAGCATCAGCTCATCTGCTTCGGCGCTCGCGTCGCGCGCGACGAACCCGACGAAGTCGATCTCCGAGCCGGCACGGGTCGCGAGCAGGCGCGAGCCCTCGTCGGACGTCTCGCCGGCGGCGACGGTAAGCATGGTGATCTCACTCGACTCGTCGAACCTGCCGTAGATCGTGGACAGTGCGGAGCCGGAGAACTGTGCCTTCTTCGGCGCCGAGAAGCTCCCGAGCGTCGAAGGGGGGAGGGTGACCAGGAGGACGACGGGCGTGACCAGCAGCGTCATGATGACCGTCTCTCGGACCCGGAGGGGCTCCGGCCTCGAGGATCGCCCGGCGAGGACCAGCCCGAGCGCCACGGCGGCCAGCCCGCTGGCGGCCATCGGGACCACCCACGAGGTCCTCGTGGACAGGTAGAGGTCCACCCGATCCGTGATGATGAGGAACCAGAAGAGTCCCGACCATGCGGCGAGCACCGAGGCCCCGGCGAGCCGACGTTGGCTGAAGGATCTGTCGCTCATCCGGTCAGCACCCCGATCCAGATCGAGCCGATGAGCGTGGTCGCCGCGGCCACCGCGACGATCGTCAGCACGACCACCCGCCGGAAGCTGCCGGCGTAGAGCGCGCCGAGCTTGAGATCGACCATCGGCCCGAACACCAGGAAGGCGAGCTGGGAGGACGCGCCGAACTGCGTGAACGACGCCGCGATGAAGGCGTCCGACTCCGAGCAGAGCGACAGCAGCGAGGCGATGACCATCATCAGCACGATGTCGACGACCGGTGTTCCCCCGATGCGCTCAAGGAGTCCCTGCGGAAGGAACGTCTGCACGATCGCGGCGATCGAGGCGCCGAGCAACAGGTAGCCGCCCATGAACAGGAAGTCGTCGGCGAGGTGCACGAAGAACCTGCGCCATCGCGGCTCGGGCCTCCCGAGCTCGAGGCCGTGCCCTCGATCCTCCTCGTCGACCGGCCGCAGGGCTTGCCCTTTCCCCAGCGCCCCCAGGGCCCACCCGACCGCCATCGCCACGACCAACCCGAGACCGGTGCGACCGAGCACCATGGTCCAGAGCGTATCCCTGCCCCGGAACGCGTAGAAGGTCGACGCGATCACGACCGGGTTCACCACGGGCGCCGCCAGCATGAACGTGAACGCCGACGACGGGTCGAGACCTCTATGGATGAGTCGTCGGGCGACCGGCACGGATCCGCACTCACAGATCGGGAGCAGGACACCGGCCAGGCCGGCAGCCGGGAGTCGCAGCGGCCGGGGAAGCCGGGCGATCCGCTCGAAGGCCCCGATCGGAACGAAGACCTCGATGAGCGCGGCGGCGGTGGCCCCCACGAGCACGAACGGGACCGCCTGGATCACGAGCGACCCGAAGACGACGAGCGCCGCCCGGAGCCAGTCCACCCGTGTCGGAGCGAACAGGCGTATCGACACCCCGAGGAGGACCAACCCGAGGATCATCAGCGCTGCGAGCCGTGGGGAGACGGGCCGGCGACCGCTGGGCGCCGCGACGAGTCCCGACATCAGCAGTACCTCCCGAAGGGGACGGCGAAGCCCTGGAAGGCATCGACGAAGATCGCCGATCCGTCAGGCCCGCGAGCCGCCAGGGCCGCGTCCTGGGCGATCTGACCCGTCACACCGGCTGCTGTCATCGCCTGTTGATCGAGGTAGAAGCCGGCGGGCACGACGGCCTGGATCAGTGGCTGGTCCGTGGCGATCTCCGCCTCGACGATCCGATCGAGGTCCGTCGCCTCGATCTGCCCCGATCCGGGAGCGGTCCGGGCGCCCGTGGCGGTCACCACGATCAGGACCTGCCCGGGGGTGGCATACCGTGCGGCTCGCACGGTACGCCGTAGCTCCGTGTCGAGTGAGCCCACACTTCCCTCCATCACCACCGCGAGGACGTCCGGAACGTCGTCCCGTCCGTAGCCGCTCGCGAGCAGTCGCGTGACGGCGCGCAGCCTGGCCTGACGACCTGCGGTCGTCACCCGATCGTCACGATCGCGCTCTGCGTACCAGCCGCTCCCGACGATCCCGCGATCGGCGGGATCCGAGCCGACGATCCCGATCAGGGGACGCTGTGCGAACGCGCGATCCAGGTCGTCCGGGAGCGTGGCGATGACGCTGGTCGGAGCGCCGGCGGCCCAGGCCGCGACCACCTCGCCGCCATCGCCCCTGAACCAGCCGCCCGTGATGCCGTGCTCGGAGGGGAGGCCCCCGGTCCCGATCGTCGTCAATCCCGCCGAGGGGTCCGTCGGGAGCGATCCGACCTCCCCGTCGAGCGTCCCGGCTCCCGACGACACCAGCGTGCGTAGGAAGGGCCAGGCATCGGGATCGTGCTCCAGGTCGGCCGTGCCGACCCCCTTCCAGCCGACCTCCAGGACGAGCCGTGGGACGTCGGGTCCGGCGACGCCCGGGATCGGCCGCCCGGACCGGACTCCGGGGAACGGTCGTTCGAATCGGAGGATCTCCGCGATCGTCGGCGCGATCTGCCGCAGCTCCGCTCCGCCGGGGACGCTCGAGGCTCCGCGGACTCCGGCACCCCAGAACACGATCGGGGTCCTCGTGTCGATCGAGGACGACGTGGAGAGCCAGCTCCCGACCGTGGTGGGCGCAGCGACCGCCGGCACCGAGCCGACGACGCCGGTCCCACCGGTGACGGCGAGGACGTCCGGCGACCTTCCCTCCCGATACCCGGCCGCGATCCTCGTCCGGAGATCTTCCGGGAGGGAGCAGAACGGTGTGCGCACCGGGCCGGATCGTGCGCACGAGTCACCGGGACAGGTCGCCTGGAGCACGATGCCCGGCGCGGCGACGATCGCTGCCAGCACCAGCAGGATCGTGGCCCGCCGGGTCATCGCGTGCTCGGCTCAGCCCTCGCCGGGCGGGAGACACGGCAGACGATCGAGCAGCTCCGACGGATACGCCGCGAGGAACGCCGGCTCGCCCCGATGGGCCTCCGGGACCGGCCAGATCTCTCCGCCGACGTCGCCCTTCGTGAGTCCCATGAGGAAGTCGGCGACGTCGGCCAGCGTGCGCCCCTCGTCCGCCAGCTCGCGCTCGTTGATGAAGACCTCCGTCGGCTGCGTGTACTCGAGCACCGAGACGTCGTCACCGTCACGATCGAACTCCGTCGCGATCTGCCGACCGACGTCGGTCGGCGAGATCACGTCCGCACCGCTCACCGCCGGATCGGGTGTGTGGCCGTGGTCGGCCGTGAGTGCCATGACCCATCGACCCTCGCCGACCTCGCGGTTCAGCATCTCGATCAGCCCGGGCAGGGCGGCGTCCTCGGCGCGGACCGAGTCCTCCATCTCCACGCTGTTCATCGAGAAGATGTGGCCGATCTCGTCGATCAGCTTCTTGTTGATGAAGAACAGATCGGGCACGTCGTCGTCCCCGAATCCTTCCCTCGCGATCAGTTCCTCGATGAGCCGATCCTGGAACGGGATCCTGGCCGGTGTCATCAACCCGAAATGCACGGCCTCGCTCTCGATCACCACGTCGCGCCACTTGCCGTCGAGCCGTCCGTCCGAGCGATCGACGTCTTCGGTGTAGCTGGACAGCGGCGGCAGGTCGTTCACGTACCCGGGGAGGTGGTAGAAGGGTGCCACGCTCGAGATGAGGTTCCAGCGGATGCCTTCGGCGCCGAGCGTGGCGGCTCCCTCGCGCTCGCGGAGCACCGCGAGGTCGCGGTCGCCGCCCCCCCACAACGAGCCGTGCCCGAGCATCCCCAGTTGGATCGCGACCGTCGCCGACGCCCCGATCAGCGGGCGGTTCCCGAGGGCGCGGTCGTAGAGATCGGCGAGCGTCGGACGCACCAGGTAGCGGGGACCGGCCGACCACGGGGTCACGATCCGATCGCCGATCCGGAAGTGGTGGGCGATCAACCCGTGGGTCGCGGAGTACGCCCCGGTCCCGATCGTGGCGTGGATCTGCGCGGTGCTCGGCGGCGACGACCCGACCTCCGCGCGCCGGTACCAGACACCCTGGTCCATCAACGCTCGCAGGTTGGGCCACGCGTCGGGATGTGCCTTCAGCACGTTGTTCCCGCCACCGTCCCATACGAGCACCACGAGCAGGGCCGGCGGTTCCGGACGGTCCTCCCGGGGGACAAGCGCGTCGAGCAGCGGCTCGCCGTCCGGGGCGTCGAAGTCGAACCCCAGCAGCTCGGCCTGCGTGGGGGCCAGATCGGCCAGCGTGACCCGCCGGTCGATCGGTCCGGTCGCGGGCACGTAGCCCGGGCCGTACCAGAGCAACGGCACCTGTCCCACGTAATCCCACGGACCCGAGTGGGGCAGGCCGCCGTGACCGACGAAGTCGGGTTCTCGTGTCAGGAGCTGGATCTCGCCGGCGCGGTCATCACGATGGCCGTGAAGGGTGCGCTCCAGCAGCAGCGGCGGGATCGCGCAGACGGTGTCGATCAATCGTTGCTCCTGCGCGTCCTCCTGTGAGACAGCCGTCGTGTCCTGGACGACGAGCGCGGTGAGCGTGAGCACGACCGCGATCGTGATCCCCCCTCGATTCATGCCTGATCCTCCGAAGGGACGAACGCGCCGAGATCGGCGTCGCCTGCGAGCAGGATGATCATGCCGACGTGCTTCTCTTCGGGAGCGCCGGTGATCGCGACCTCGAACTCGCTCGTCTCACCGTCGGGGACGGGAGCGGCGTCGATCACCTCGGCGTCCACCCGAGAGCCGTCGCGTGCGTCCAGCAGATACACCCCGGGATCATCGAGGGGGAAGCCGGTCCCGTTGAAGACGGAGAGCGTTCCCGCATCGCCCTCGAGCTCGAACGTGGCCTCGATCTCGTCCGAGAGGTAGACGTACGCACCCGGCGCGACCTCCAGTGACGGCGACGGGGGGTTGCGGGCGTCGCCATTCGAGCTGGTGCACGCTGCGCCGCCCGAGTACAGCAGGGCGATCAACAGCGCAGCCGTGACCGCGCGGAGCGTTCGCATCCAGCCGGATGCTACCGCCTCCTAGTCGCGACTCAGGGCGTGGCGATACGCGGGCGGGGCGTGGAGCCAGCACACATCAGAGCTGTTGTACGTGGACAGGAGCGTCTCGCAACCGATGTGCCCACACATCCGTCCTCGTGGCGGCCGATCGGCTGCCTTCTTGCCTCGTTCGGGAGGACCGAAGACGCGATCCTTGCGGCTGATTCCTTCCACGCGGCCTGCCTCTCGTCGCGGTGCGCGGGACCCGCAGGGGGAGAGCACGTGGGTCAGAGCGTGCCACCAGAGGCGCTCGATGCGGGATCTCCCCGATCGACTCGGGGAACCGAGCATAGCAGGCACCCTCTCCGCGCCGGATAATCGCCGCATGACCGAACGCCACCGTTCTGCCCTCGAGGGGTCCTCATGACCGATGCGCCTCCGGTCGCCGCGGCCGCGTTCGCCCCGCTCGGTCTCTTCGAGCATCGCACCGAGCGCGCGGTCGTCGGCCGACCGGCGGAGCTCGCCGCGATCGAGGATGCGATCGGCATCGCCGAAGGAGGACGCTTGAGCGCGCTGACCGTCGAGGGCGAGCCCGGGATCGGCAAGACGCGACTCCTCCTCGCCGCCCGGGAGATGGCCGGCGCGCGCGGGTTCCTCGCGATCGCCGTGGGCGCCGACGAGGAGCTGCGAGGGCCGTTCCTCCTCGCCCGTTCGATCGTCGGAGCGCCGGAGGTGATGGAGGCGGTGAGCGACTCTTCGTCTGAGCAGGCGATCGTGGCGGCGAGCGCGGCGCTCGGCGGCCGTGACGATCCCGCGTTCGCCGGCCTGTCTGCCGATCAGCGGCTGCTCCGCTCGTTCGACCTGGCCACGATGGCCGTTCGCGCGCTCACGGCCACGCAGCCAGTCGCTCTCTTGATCGACGACATGCAGTGGGCGGACGAGGACAGCCTCCGTCTGCTCCGCTACGTGATCCGCACCGAGGGCGCGAGCCCGATCTTCGTGATGTTCTCGATCCGCCCGGAAGAGCTCGCCACGCTCACCGAGGCGGTCACCCTGATCGCTGACATGGAGCGGATGCGCGTGATCAGGCGGCTGAAGCTCGCGCGCTTCTCCGTCGTGGAGACATCGGAGTTCCTGCGCCAGATCCTGGGCGGACAGGTCGAGCCGGCGACCGCCTCGACGATCCACGGCCAGGCCGAGGGCGTGCCGTTCATCGTGGAGGAGATCGCCCGGGCCTACCGCGAGGCGGGGATGCTGCAGCAGGCCGCGGACGCGTGGACCCTGGGACGCAACGCCGAGCGGCTGGCGCCGTCGGCCGTCCGCACGTTGATCCAGCGGCGGGCGGCGCACCTCCCGGTGGAATCCAAGACCGCCCTCGCCGAGGCGGCGCTGATGGGCCGGAACTTCAGCCTGAAGGACCTCCGCGAGGTTCGCCTGCGGATCGGCGAGGGTGGTACCGACGGCGATCTGGTCGCGCTCGGTGACCTGATGGGGCCCGCGGTCGCAGCCGGACTGCTCGTGGAGCAGCCGGAGGACTCGCCCGCCGACTACACGTTCCCCCACGAACAGGTCCGCGAGTTCGCCGCCGACACGCTGGCCCCGGCCCGCCGGCGCGAGATCCACGCGGCCATCGTCCAGCTGCTGCTGACCGGCGAGCCGGCGCCCGAGACGCTGCCGCTCCTCGCCCATCACGCCCGGGCGGCGGGCGACGCGCAGGTCTGCGTCAGATTCTCGACCGAGGCCGCGGCCGCGGCGCTCGCCGCGCACGCGCCGGACGAGGTGCTGCGTGTGGTGGAGATCGCGCTGCCGCAGGCCGCGACCCCGCAGGAGCGACTCGGTCTGTTGACCGCCCGGGACGACGCGCTCGCGATGCTGCGGCGGCCTGCGGACCGTCTCGAGGGCTTGTCGGAGCTGGCCGCCCTCGCGGAGGCCCTCGGCGATCCCGCTGTGGACCTCGACGTCACGCTCCGCCGCTCCGCCGCGCTGCGTCTCTCGCAGCAGGAGGATCGCGGCGCCGAGCTCGCGGCGCGCGTGCGAACGCTCGCGGTCGAACGGGGTGACCGCGCATCCGAGCTGGCGGCGTGCGTCGCGCTCGGCCAGGCCGTGCTCCATGCCGGGGTCGGGGAGGGCTTCACCCCGTCGGCGGCCGAGGTGGACCTCGACGCGGCCGAGGAGGCCTACGCGCGGGCCGCCGAGCTCGCAGAGGAGCTCGGCGATGTCCCGATGCTCGCCGCGGCCACGCGGGAGCTCGGGGTGATCGACCTCGGCCGCGTCCGCGGGTGGTTCGTCGAGCAGGTGATGCTCGGTGGGCACATCCCGGTGATGGAACGGGTGGCGGCCGGCGAGTCGCTCGAGGACCTCGTCCACGAGCTCCCGGTCGCGCCGTGGGTGCGATCTTCGGGCGAGCGTCTCCATCGGGCGCTCGCCCTTTACGAGGAGCTCGGCGACCGCCAGGGGACGATGGCAACGATCATCGCGATGGCCTACCTGAGTTGGGCGCCCGACATCCACATCGGCGCGGACTCCGCCCATCACATCGAGGAGATCCGTCGGCTCGCCACACAGCTTGCGTCGTTCACGAGCGAGAGCCAGCGTGCGTTCGCCGAGGTCCAGATGCTCTACGGCGTGCACGTGTTCGCACGCGCGAAGGTGATCCCGGACCTCGCCCTGTCCCGCGGCGCCGAGGCCTACGAACGCGCCCGCGCGATCGGCGACCGGCAGCTCGAGTTCCTCGCCGCCGGGGGGACCGCGATGTCGAACCTGGAGCTCGGCGACCTGGAGGAGGCGGCCGGATGGCTCGATCGGGCCGCCACCGTGGCGCTCGAGAGCCCGACGCCGGCACGCGGTCGGCAGCAGGAGCTGTGGCGCGGGCTGGCGGACGCGGCGCGCGGCGACGCGAACGGGATGCGCGAGCATCTCGAGCGCGCGGTCCAGATGGCCGCCGACCAGGGACTGCCCTCCGCGCGGTGCGAGGCGCTCGCGGCGCTCGCGCTCGCGGCAGCGTCCCTCGGCGCCGAGCGCGATGACGAGGAGCTTCGGTTGCTCGCCGACCGGTCGGCCGCGAGCGCCAAGGAACTCCTCCCGCTGCTGCCGGGCCACGCTCCATGGGGTGCGAAGGCCGACGCCGCGCTCGCCGCGGTGGCCCTCTCCCGTGGGGAGCCGGATCGCGCCGTGGAGGCCGCCCGGTCGGCCGTCGAGGCGCTTCGAGCGGCGCAACACGAGGACCTCAACCTCGACGTGCTCGCTCCCGTCGCCGCCGCGATCACCGCGGCCGGCACCGACGAGGAACGGGCCGGGACCCTCTCGTATCTGCGCCTGCAGGCCGCGGTGATCGCGAACCGGATCGTCGACGAAGGGATCCGCAGCCGGTGGTTCCGAGGTCCGGCGGGCAGTGCCCTCGCGGAGCTCGCGTTGGACCCGGATGCGCCGTTCGTGCGCACCGCCAAGGACGCGAGCGTTGAGGGACTCGGCTCCGACGACGCGGACCTCCTGAAGCTCGTCGTCCAGGGCTTCTCGAACGAGGAGATCGCCGAGCGCCTCGGCGTCGACCCCGGCGAGATCACCCGGCGGCTCGCATCGATGTACGCGAGCATCGGCGCGTCATCGCGCGCCGACGCGACGGCGTTCGCGTTCCAGTCGGGGATCCTCTAGTGCTGCGGGCGAGGGTCGACCGTCCGCGGTGCATCGGCGCCGGCAACTGCATCACGATCGCGCCGACGGCCTTCGACTGGCACCACGGCGACTTCGGCAAGGCAGGCGTGGTCGACGCCGCGAGCGTGGACGAGGAGAAGCTCCGCGAGGCCGCGCTCGCCTGTCCCACGCAGGCGATCGTCCTCGAGGAGGTCGCGGAACTGCTTCCGTGGCAGCTCCGGGGCCGCTCGCCGACGCAGCGCGTGCAGCGGACCTTCATGTTCACCGACATCGTCGGGTCCACCGGTCTGCTCGAGGCGATGGGGGACGAAGCGTGGCAGTCGCTCCTGTCGTGGCACGACAAGACCCTGCGCGCGCTGTTCGGGGCCAACCGTGGCGAAGAGGTCGTCGCGACCGGCGACGGGTTCTTCGTGGCGTTCGAATCGCCCGACGACGCGCTCGCCTGCGCCGTCGCGATCCAGCGGGGGTTGGCCGAGCATCGCAACGCGGCCGGCTTCGCGCCGCAAGTGCGGATCGGTCTCCACGCCGCGGACGCCACGATGGTCGGCCGGAACTTCACCGGGAAGGGCGTGCACGAGGCGTCACGGATCGGCGGTCTCGCCGAGGGGAGCCAGATCGTCGCGAGCGCCGAGACGGCCGTCGGCGGCCAGTTCCCGACGGCGGACCCTCGGACCGTGACTGTGAAGGGCATCTCCGATCCGATCGAGGTCGTCACCGTCGATTGGCGGTGACGCCCGGGGTCGGACGGCGCCCCTATCCTGAGCCGCATGTCGCAGCCCTCTGCCCTCCTCGACCGGATCGGAGTCCTGCAGCCCATGCGGGTGCGCGACTTCCGACTGATGTGGACGGGACTTGCCGTGTCGATGATCGGCGACGGGATCTACATCATCGCGCTGGCGCTGCTTGTCCTGGACGATCTCGGACGGTCGAACTCGACGCTCGCACTGGTCCAGGGGGCGGTCCTGCTCCCGCAGGTCACTCTGATCATCGGCGCGGGCGTGTTGGCGGATCGCGTGGACCGCCGCCGCTTGATGATCGCCGCCGATGCGATCCGATTCGTGGCGATCGGCGCGATCGGCGTCTTCGCCTTGCTCGACATCTTGACCGTCCCCCTGCTGATCGCGCTGGCGATCCTCTACGGGATGGGGATGGCGCTGTTCGGTCCGGCCTTCTCGTCGATCGTGCCGACGATCGTGCCTGAGGACCTCCTCGTCCAGGCCAACTCCCTGGGTCTGTTCATGCGCCCGATCGCGATGTTCTTCATCGGGCCGCTCCTCGGCGGCGTCCTCGTGGACGCGTTCGACGGCGCGGCGCTCGCGTTCCTCGCCGACGCGTCGACGTTCGTGGTCAGCGCGGTCGCGATCCTCCTGATGCGCGCGCGTCACCGGTCGCGGGACCCCGCCGACACCTCCTCGCCGTTGGACGATCTCCGCGAAGGGGTTCGGTACGTGCGGACGCAGCGATGGCTCTGGTTGGCGATGGTCGCCGCCACCGTCAGCCTCCTGTGCACGTGGGGCCCCTGGGAGAACCTCCTGCCCGTCGTCGTGACGCAGGATCTCTTCGGGTCCGCCAGCGACCTCGGCATCGTGTTCGGCGCGGGAGGGCTGGCGTCGGTGATCGCCGCCGTCGTGATGGCCCAACGCGGTTCGCTCCCCCGTAGGCCCGTCACGGTGCTCTACCTCTCCTGGGCGCTCGGGATGTTCGCGGTGGCCGGGTTCGGCCTGGTGACGCAACTCTGGCAGGCGATGCTCGTCGCGTTCATCGGAGAGGGGTCGATCACGGTCCTGGTGGTGGTGTGGGTGACCCTCGTCCAGCGGCTGGTGCCGCCGCACCTCCTCGGACGGGTGTTCTCGCTCGACTGGATGATCTCCGTCGGGGGCGCTCCGCTCTCCTTCGCGATCGTCGGCCCGCTGTCGGACGCGATCGGGCATGACGCGACGCTGATCTGGGCCGGGGCGGTGGGCGGGACCGTCACCGTAGCGTTCATGTACATCCGTGGGGCTCGCGGACCCGAGCGGGACGGTTCGCTGGAAGCATCGGAGCCTTCGATCACACCGGCGTAAACTCGGCCCGTGGAGTACACGCATGTCGGGCGGCTCGGGTTGGTGGTCTCTCGTCTCTGCCTCGGCACGATGAACTTCGGGCCCCACACGCCGGAGGACGAGTCGCATCGCATCATGGACGCGGCGATCGCCGAGGGCATCAACTTCTTCGACACGGCCAACGTGTACGGGCGGCATCTCGGCGTGGGCTCGACCGAGCGGATCATCGGCGATTGGTTCGCGAAGGGTGGAGGCCGGCGGGAGAAGGTCGTGCTGGCCACCAAGGTCTACGGGCAGATGGCCGATTGGCCGAACGAGTCACGGTTGTCGAAGCTCGCGATCCGCCGGGCCTGCGAGGGCTCGCTCCGGCGCCTGCAGACCGACTACCTCGACATCTATCAGATGCACCACATCGATCGGAACGCGTGGTGGAACGAGATCTGGGAGGCGATGGATCAGCTCAAGAGCGAGGGCAAGATCCTCTACGTCGGCTCGTCGAACTTCGCGGGGTGGCACATCGCCAGAGGGAACGAGATCGCCAGCAAGTGGCACACGGTCGGACTCGCCACCGAGCAATCCCTGTACAACCTGACGGAGCGCACCATCGAGCTCGAGGTGATCCCCGCGCTCCAGGAGTACGGGATGGGCCTGATCGCGTGGAGCCCGCTCGCGGGCGGACTGCTCGCGGGGGCGCTCAAGAAGGTCGACGAGGGCCGTCGCTCCTCCGAGTACCTCCAGGACGAGATCGAGAAGGACCGCGATCGGCTAGAACGGTGGGAGAAGGTCTGCGCCGACCTCGGCGAGCGTCCGTCGGACGTCGCGCTCGCGTGGCTCTTGCACCAGCCGGCGGTGACCGCCCCCATCATCGGGCCGAGGACCGAGGAGCAGCTCGAGAGCTCGTTCCGTGCGTTGGAGGTCCAGCTGGACGGCGACGTCCTGAAGATGCTCGACGAGATCTTCCCCGGGCCCGGCGGTCCGGCTCCCGAGGCCTACGCCTGGTAGCTACGCACCGAGCGCAACCTCGATCTCCCGGGCCGCCTCGACCACCGCGGGCGCGTACCGCTTCGCGCGGAGCGATCCCAGTCGTGCGGCCGGCCCGGAGACGGAGACCGCCGCGACCAGGGCTCCGTCGGGACCGGCGATCGGCGCGCTGACCGACGCGACGCCGGGTGCCCGCTCGGCCACGCTCTCCGCCCATCCGCGCCGGCGCGTCGTCACCAGCCTGCGTTCCAGCCGATCGGGATCGTCGGCGGTCTCGACGAGGCGCGCGCGATCGGACGCCCCGGCCCAGGCGAGGAAGACCGTGCCCGCCGACCCCTTCGTGAGGGGGAGCGAGGCGCCGATCTCCACGATCGTACGGAGTTCGCTCTCGGATTCTGCGGCATCGATGCAGACCCTCTGGTCGCCGTCTCGGACGTACAGTTGCGCGCTCTCGCCGGTAGAGCGCGCGAGGCGTTCGAGCGACGGGTGCGCGAGCTCTCGCAGGCGGAGATCCCGTGACGCGGTGGTGGCGAGGGCGAGCAGGCGGGGGCCGAGGGCGTAGCCGAGACCCCCGATCTGCAACAGGAAGCCGTGGTCCTCGAGACCTTGGATCAGGCGGTGGGCAGTGGAACGGGTGAGACCGGTCGTGCCGACGATGTCGGTGAACGACCGGGCGCCGTCCTCGACCGCGCGGAGGATCGCGACGCACCGGTCGAGCACGCCGACGCCGCTGGTCGGGGAGTACCGGCGGAGGTCCTCGGCCTGGCCGGGACGCCCGGCCCGCACGAGCTCGCCGTCGCGAACGTCACGTTGGAACCGGGCACCCTCCTGCTCCTGGTCGTCGTCTCGCCCTGCTATCATCCTGTTCCACTATACGGGACTGAGTTCCACTATGTGGAACAGCACCCTGAGCGACCAGCGGGCCCTGGTCGCTGGAGGTCGAAGAACGGTGGTACGAACGCTCGCCGAGCCGAGGACCCTGGCCGAGAAGGTCTGGGACCGCCATGTCGTGCACCGGGCGGCCGGTGAGCCGGATCTGCTCTACGTCGACCTCCATCTCGTCCACGAGGTGACCAGCCCGCAGGCGTTCGAAGCGCTCCGGCTCGCGGGGCGCCCCGTCCGTCGGCCGGATCTCACCGTCGCGACCATGGACCACAACGTCCCCACGACCGACGGACCGGTGACCGATCGGACGAGCGCCCGGCAGATGGAAGCCCTCGCTACGAACGCGAAGGAGTTCGACATCACGCTGTACCCGTGGGGATCGGCGGGTCAGGGGATCGTGCACGTGATCGGACCGGAGATGGGCTACACGCAGCCGGGTCTCACGATCGTCTGCGGCGACTCGCACACGTCGACGCACGGAGCGTTCGGCGCGCTGGCGTTCGGGATCGGCACGAGCGAGGTCGAGCACGTGCTCGCCACGCAGACGATCCCGCAGGCGCCCGCCAGGACGATGGCCATCACCGTCGACGGCGACCTCCCGGCGGGTTGCGGAGCCAAGGACGTGATCCTCGGGATCATCAACCGGATCGGGACCGGAGGCGGCGTCGGCCACGTGATCGAGTACCGCGGGTCCGCGATCCGTGCGCTGTCGATGGAAGGTCGCATGACGATCTGCAACATGTCGATCGAAGCCGGCGCCCGGGCGGGGATGGTCGCACCCGACGACACGACGTTCGCCTACCTTGAGGGCAAGCCGCACGCCCCTTCGGGAGCCGACTGGGAGCGGGCCCTCGACGACTGGCGCTCGCTCCCCTCCGACGCCGGCGCGACGTTCGACGCGGAGGTCACCCTCGATGCCACCGCGCTCCGTCCGCATGTCTCGTGGGGAACGAATCCGGCCCAGTCGGTCACGATCGACGATGCCGTTCCCGAGCCCGACTCCTTCGACGACGAGGGGAAGCGCGACGCTGCCCGGCGCGCTCTGGCGTACATGGCGCTCGAACCGGGGACGAGGATCCGCGACATCAGGCCAGACACTGTTTTCATCGGCTCGTGCACGAACTCACGGATCGAGGACCTCCGCCTGGCCGCCGGGGTCGTCGAGGGACGCAGCGTGGCCCAGGGACTCCGTGCGCTGGTCGTTCCCGGCTCGGTCGCCGTGAAGGTGCAAGCGGAGCGCGAGGGCCTGGACCGGATCTTCGCCGACGCCGGGTTCGATTGGCGCGGCGCAGGATGTTCGATGTGCCTGGGGATGAATCCGGACATCCTGCAACCGGGGGAACGGAGCGCCTCCACGTCCAACCGGAACTTCGAGGGCAGGCAGGGCAAGGGGGGACGGACGCATCTGGTCTCGCCGGCCGTCGCAGCCGCCACTGCGATCGCGGGCCACTTCACGACGCCAGAAGACCTGATGAAGGCGGACCTGTAGATGGAGCCGGTCACGCGCATCGAGGGCACCGCCGTCCCGCTGGACCGCTCCGACGTGGACACCGACCAGATCGTGCCGGCGCAGTTCCTGAAGAGGATCGAGCGCACCGGCTTCGGGCCGTTCCTCTTCCACGAGTGGCGGAAGGATCCGTCGTTCGTCCTGAACGACGAGCGCTACGCAGGCGCCTCGATCCTGATCGCGGGGGCCAACTTCGGGGGCGGCTCGAGCCGTGAGCACGCGCCGTGGGCGCTGGAGGACTTCGGGTTCCGTGCCGTGATCGCGCCGAGCTTCGCCGACATCTTCCGGAACAACTGCTGCAAGATCGGACTGCTCCCGGTCGAGCTGCCGCAGGAGTCGGTGCGGGCGCTGATGGACGCCGTCCTGGACGACCCGGCCACCCGGATCGTCGTGGACCTGGAGACGCTCGCGGTCACGGCGCCCTCGGTCGAGGAGTCCTTCGCGTTCGACGACTTCCGGCGATGGTGTCTGCTCGAGGGCTTCGACGACATCGACCTGACGATGCGTCACGCCGGCGAGATCGCGGCGTTCGAAGCGGCCCGCCCGTCCTGGCTGCCGACCGCCTGAGTCAGTCGCTCGAACGGATCCGCCGGCGCGCCGCCTCCGCCGTCTCCGTGGTCAGAGCAGCCAGCGCCTCGGTTCGATGCGCCACGACGTGTTCCGGGTGGGTGAGCCGCGCGGCCTTCACCGGCAAGTGCGGTCAGATCCCGCGCGAAGCGGGCGTGCATCTCCTCCATCGTGGGCGCGGGGGCGAGGCGGCGCCCGGCCCGCATCACGGGCTCCAGCAACGGCTCGTGGTTCGGGCCGGGCGCCGCCTCGTCGCGGAGGCCGATCACGTCCTCCGACGGTCCCCGCCACACCTGCTTGCGCCCGGGCGCCGTCGCCTTGGCGGGCGACAGCTTCAGCACGGGTCGCCCGTCGAACTCCACGAGCTTGTAGACCGCGTCCACGTAGGGAGCGTCGGCGGAGACGCCGAGCTGCGTCCCGATCCCGAACGCGTCGACGGGCGCCCCGGCGCGCACCAGCTCGGCGACCTCGTGCTCGTCGAGACCGCCGCTCGCGAATATCCGCGCGGTCTCCAGTCCGGCGCGATCGAGGATCCGTCGGGATTCGCGCGAGAGCCTGTCGAGGTCGCCGGAGTCCAGCCGCACGCCCACCTCGCCGGGGGGGTGCATCTCGCGGATCACGTCGATCGCGTTCTTCACGCCCCCGATCGTGTCGTAGGTGTCCACCAGGAACGTGGTGCGGTGTGGGTGATCCTCGGCGAACGCGCGGAACGCCTCGCGTTCGTCGTCGAACGCGGTGATGAACGAGTGCGCCATCGTCCCCGTCACCCGGAGTCCCAGCTCCCGCCCCGCCTCGACGTTGGACGTGGCATCGAACCCCACGATCGCGCTCCCACGCGCCGCCGCGCGGGCGGCCTCCACGCCGTGCGCCCGCCGGAACGCGAAGTCGACGAGCGCCCGGCCCTCGGCGGCGATGACGTACCGCGCGGCCTTCGAGGTGAGCGTGGTGTGGAGGGTCACCTGGTTCAGCAGCACCGCCTCGACGAGCTGTGCCTGCGCGATCGGGGCCGTGACCTCCACGATCGGCTCCTTCGCGTGGACGATGCGTCCCTCCGGGATCGCCCACACGTCCCCTTCGAAGCGCACGGTCCGGAAGTCCTCGATCGCCCGGTCGTCGAAGCCGATGTCCTGTAGGTACGCGAGCTCCTCTTCCTCGAAGACGAACGACTCGAGGAACCGGAGACAGTCCTCCAGGCCCGCCGAGACCAGGAAGCCGCGCTGCTTCGGCATGTCCCGCACGTAGAGGCTGAACGTGGCGAGCCCGTCCATCCCACGGCGCAGGTAGCTCGCCGCCATGTTGAGCTCGTAGAGGTCCGTGCTGAGCCCGCCGGGCATGCGACGTAGGCTACAGGCGATGTCGCACCGCTCCCGTCGTCGGTTCGAGTCGCTCGTGGCGGACGCCCTCGACGAGCTGCCCGGCTGGGTGCAGGAGGCGATGGACAACGTCGCCGTGGTCGTCGAGGACCAACCGCCCGACGACGATCCCGACCTCCTCGGCCTCTACGAAGGGATCGCGCAGACGGAACGCGAGTTCTACGCGGGAGCGTTGCCCGATCGGATCACGTTGTTCCGTTCCACGATCGAGGCCGAGGCGGGAGAGGACGACGAGGAGCTCCGCGCCCAGATCGCCGAGACCGTGGTGCACGAGGTCGCGCATCACTTCGGCATCTCGGACGAGCGGCTCGAGGCTCTGGGGTGGGACTGACGGCGGAGCCGGACGACGAGCGGGTGATGCGGCTCGCGCTGGCAGAGGCAGCACGTGCCTCGAGCACGGTGACGTCCCGATCGGCGCCGCGTCACCCGGGGAGACGACGTGCTCGCCGCCTGGGGAACCAGCGCGAGCTCGATGGAGACCCCACCGCCCACGCCGAGATCCTGGCCCTGCGTGCCGCTGCCGCGGCGCTCGGCTCCTGGCGGCTCGAAGGGTGCACGCTCACGGTGACCCTCGAGCCCTGTGCGATGTGCGCCGGCGCCGCCGTCCTCGCGCGGCTCGACCGGGTGGTGTTCGGAGCCGCCGATCCGAAGGCGGGATTCGCCGGTTCGCTCGGGAACCTCCTCGACGATCCGCGGCTGAACCACACGGTCGCGTCCACCGGAGGCGTGCTCGCCGACGAGTGCGGCGATCTGCTCCGGTCCTTCTTCCGGGAGCGGCGCTAGCGCTGCATCCGCTCGCGGATCGCGTCGTCGATCCTCAGCGCGACGTCCGCCATCTCACGCCGCATCGCCGCGAACGAGGCCGGACTCATGACGGCCAGCGTGGTGGGCGTCGTGGTCACGACCGACGCCGTCCGGCGTCCATGCTCGATCAGCGCGATCTCTCCGAAGAAGTCACCGGGACCCAACGTCGCCAGGCGCTTCTCGTCGTGCAGCACCTCGACCTCGCCATCGACGATCACGAAGAACTCGTGCGGCAGGCGACCCTCGTCGAGGAGATGCTTGCCGGCCGGCAGATCGACGGTATCGGCCCAGCGGGCCACCTTCTCGCGCTCCTTCGTGAGAAAGACCGGCGAACAGGGGCACACGTTCCAGACTCTTCGCGTCCACGTTCGTGGATCCTCGCACGATCGTCGGTCCGGCCGTCACGCTCGGCTGCTCCAGCCGCCGCTCGCCCGCTAGACTCGGGGTGGAGGCGTGCCGGAGCGGACGAACGGGACCGCCTCGAAAGCGGTTAGGGGCCTAATCCGCCCCTCGCGTGTTCGAATCACGCCGCCTCCGCCATACGAGAGAGCTCCCCTCACATCCCTCACCAGGGAGAGCCAGGGGCGGACTCTCGGTATATCGACAGAGCCCCTGGAGCACAGGGCGCTTCCGTCTGTAGTGAAGACTCGGACGATCTATTCTTCGGCTGCCGTGAAGCGAACGACGATCCTCGCGGTGGTATGTGCGCTCACCTTGGTCGGCGCGTGCTCGGGCGAGCAGCATGGCTCGAAGGTCGACATCGGCGGACGGAGCCTATTCGTCGACTGTCGGGGGTCGGGGAGCCCGACGGTGATCCTCGAGGCCGGTCTCACGTCGGACACGTCGGCGTGGGACGACGTGATCGATCGGATCGCCGAGACCACGCGCGTCTGCGCCTACGACCGTGCGAACAACGGACAGAGCGATCCCGTCGGCCTCCACTCGGGAGACCAGAGCGTGGCCGACCTCGAGAAGCTGCTCGACGCGCGCCACATCGAGCCGCCGTACGTCCTGGTGGCCTGGTCGTTCGGCGGGCCGATCTCTCGGCTCTACGCCGCTCGGCATGCCGACGACGTGACGGGGATGGTTCTGGTGGACACGGACCCCGCCGACTACAGGAGCCAGGGGTCGCAGTACGTGCCCGACGACGTCCGCGAGACCTCGTACTGGGCGAGTGAGAACGACGAGAAGCTCGACCTCGACGCGACGCTGGATCTCCTCCGCGCCGAGAGCACGCCGGGGTCCTTCGACGCCCATCCCCTGATGATCCTCACGCCCTCGACGCCGAACAGCGGCAACCTCGGCGAAGGCGGATCGCAGGGGCTGCCGGGGCCGCGGGTCCCGGAGCTCGACGAGCTGTACCTGCGGCTCCAGGCGGAGATGCAGAACCTCTCGACGAACTCGAAACTGATCCTGGTGGACGACTCCGGTCACTGCATCATGTGCGACCAGCCGGAAGTGTTCTTCGACGCGCTCCAAGAGGTGATGCAGGACGCGTAAGTTTAGCGGTGCACAACACCCCCGCCTCCCCGAAGGCCGTCCGGTGCGAGAATGGACGCGTGTAGACACGAGCACGAACGTGCGGATAGGGAGGAGCGATGACGGTCGTTGATTTCGACAACGTTCGGACCCGAGCTCGCGATGCCCTCGACCGGATCGCGAAGGGCGACCCGTCCGGCTACAGGGCCCTCTTCTCGCGAGGGGACGACGTCACGCTCGGCAATCCGTTCGGGGGATTCGGACGCGGCTGGGAAGCGGTCATGGAACTGGTCGAACGTGCGGCGTCGTACTACGCGGAGGGCGAAACGACCAGCTTCGAGACGATCACCGAGTCCATGACACCGGATTGGGCCTATTCCGTCGAGATCGAACGATTCAGGACGAGGGTCGGGGGCCGCTCCGACATGACCGACGTCGCTCTGCGGGTCACCTGCGTGTATCGCCGCGAGGAAGATGGATGGAGGCTCGTGCACCGGCACGCGGACCCGCGCGTGGAGAGACTGGAAGCCGAGTCGGTGATCCAGGACTGAGGCGGTCCCGCATGTCGAGGGCCTCCCGGATGCTCGTGATCCTCGTCGTCGTGCTCGTTTCGGGCATTCCGCTCGCCGAGGCCGCGATCCCTCCGGGGCGTCTCGCGATCGGCGACTCCGTGATGCTCGGGGCGAAGGACGAGCTCGCCGCCCGCGGGATCCCGGGTGAACGCCACCGTCTCGCGTCAGTTCCGCGACGCGGTCCCGCTCGTCGAGCAGCTGAAGGCGGCGGGGAGGCTTCGCCGGAAGGTGATCGTCCATCTCGGCAACAACGGGATCCTGATCGACGCCGCCGACTGCAACAGGATCTCCGTCACGGCGGGACCGAACCGCATGGTCTATCTCGTGAACCTCAAGATCCCTCGGTGGTATCGCTCGTTCCAGAACCGACAGCTTGCCGCGTGTGCCCAGCGGCGCGCGAACACGGTGCTCGTGAACTGGTTCTTCTTCAGCCGGAACCACTCGTCCTGGTTCGCGACGGACGGTCTCCACCTCACGCCCACCGGCCAGGCGAGGTACGCGGCGTTCATCGCGACGAAGACGGCCTGATCGGTTGGGGGATATCGCCTCGGTAGACTCGTCGCGGTGGTCTGCCCGAGCGGCCGAAGGGACACGCCTGGAAAGCGTGTAGGGGGGATGACTCCCTCGAGGGTTCGAATCCCTCGGCCACCGCGTCAGGCCCGTTCGCGCCAGCCGGGACACGGCTCCTCCCCACCGAGCGGTCCGGCGGCGACGTCGAGCTGCTCGAGCGAGATCCGGACGTCGTCGAAGTCCTCGTAGGCGAGGAACGGGATCGACGCGCGTCGGCAGTGTTCGGCGAGGTCGTCCTTGGCGAACGTGACGTCGGCGTACCGAGCGCCCAACCGGTCGCTCACGCCGTCGCCCACGAACGCCACCGCCCCGTACGCCTCACGCCCTCGCTCGACGGCCTGCTTCTTGCACGTGCCGCAGCCCACGCAGACCGGGTGGCCCGCACCGAACGTGAGCGCGCCTCGATCCCAGGTGTTCGTGACCACCGGGAGGTGGTCGAGTCCGGCCGCTTCCAACAGCGGGCGGACGTGGAGCCCGAACCCATCCGACACGACCGTGATCGGCACGTCCTGGTTCTCGGCCCACGCGACGAACGGCGCGAACGTCGGGTCGAGCGGACAGTGCGCCAGCGCGAACGCGATCAGCTCGTCGTCGTCCGCGCGGAGGGTGGCGGCCTCTGCGACCAGCACATCTCGGAGGCCGATCCTTCCGGTATCGAAGGCCTCGTCGATCCCCGCGAGCTCCCGGTTCCGCGAGGCGTCGATCCCGAAGCGATCGAGCAGGTCGACGCCCACGTCATGGAGGCACGCGGTCCCGTCGAAGTCCACGATCACGGCACGGATCGGCAACATCCGGGCAGGCTAGCGACCTGGGAGCATGCCCGGATGGAGCTCACCGATCGGATCGTGGCGGCGGGCTTGGAGGGCGAGCGCGTGCGCGCGGAGGTCGTGGAAGGAGGAGAGACCCTGGAGGTCGACGGCCTCCTGGTCTCCCTCTCGAACCTCCCGGCGTCGGAGCTGAACGGGACGCGGGTGATCCGGGAGCCGGACGACGCGCCGACGGCACTGGAGGCCGCGCGCGCCGTGTTCCGGGGGCGAGGACATCCCTTCTTCGGGATCGAGGTGGAGGTCGGTCGGCACCCGGTCGTCGAAGAGGCGATCCGGTCGGCCGGTCTCAAGCGCGTGGACGGGTGGCCCACGATGGCTGCACCGATCGATGGGCTCCCATCGGAACCCGTGCTTCCGGGTATCGAGATCCGCGAGGCGCGCGAGCACCATGATCTCGAGGCGGTCCGAGCCGTCGAGGTCGCCACGTTCGGAACGCCCCGGGACATCGCGGAGCGCTTCGTCGGCCCTCGGATGCTCGAGGACGATCGGGTGCGGATGTTCACGGCGTGGATCGACGGGGAGCCGGTCGGCGAGGCATCGGCCTACCTCCTGCACGACACGGTGGGGATCTTCGGCGTCGGTGTCGTCGAGGCAGCGCGGAGGCGCGGGATCGGTGCCGCGCTCACGCTCCGCGCGAGCCGCGCGTTCAGGGACCGGGTGGACCTGGCGTGGCTCCAGCCCTCGGAGATGGCTCGGCGGATGTACGCGGCCCTGGGGTTCCGGCCGGTCTCGGACTGGGAGGTCTGGATCGCGCGGTAGGGAGCTAGGCGGCGCCGTCGATGATGCGCCGGTCTCCGACCGGCCCATCGAGCGGGACCACGACCTTCTTGAGGAGTGCGATCTCGATGCACGCCACGTCGCCGGCACTCGCGTCGTGTCCTTCGAACAGCGTGATCGTGACGGCGCCGGGTCCCTCGTCGACCTCCACGTGATCCGAGGACGTAGCAGGGCTCGACGCCGCTCCAGAAGAAGACGGTCACGCTCGACCCGTCATCGTTCAGGAGGACGTGGTCGAAGATGTGGGGTCGCAGGTCCGCCATCCCGGGGGTCGGCTCGACGAGCTTGGCACCCTGATCGGGGTCCGTGACCACCGGCGGCTCGTCGTCGGGACACGGGGTGTAGCTCACCGCGGCATCCGGACCGGTGCCGATGACCTTCTCGCCGCACTCGTCGGGATCGACGACCACCGGGTCGTCGATCATGTCGTCGCAATCGGTGTCCGTCGCGGCACCGCTCGCGCCGTCCGGTGCGGCGCAGATCCCTGCCACGTCGTCGAAGCCGCCGCCGGATCCCGGTTCGGATCCGCCGAGCGGGGTTCCAGGGGAACCGGCGCTGACGACCTGGGAGCCCATGATGCCGGCGACCAAGAGCGTGGCGATCGCGAGGAGCAGGGAAAGCCGGGAACGGGTCGACATCGTCATCAGATCCTCCGTGGGGTGGGAGCGGCCGAGGCCCGCTCGTCCGGCTGAACGGGGGTTGGACGCCGAACTCCCGAGCGAGGTTCCCGTCCCGGATGCATGATGCGCAGGGCCGGACGAACGAGCCAGGCGGAGGAGGTGGCCGTATGAGCACGATCCATCGGGTCGTCTCCCGAGGAGCGGGTCGAGGCCAACCCACGCCGGGGATGACCAGGGAGCAGGCGGTCCAGACCGAAGGGATGTGGGCCGGCTTCGTCCGGACCGATCCCGGCATGGTCTCGGGCTGGCATCACCACGGGAGCTACGAGAGCTCGATCTACGTCCTGAGCGGGTCCCTCCGGATGGAGTTCGGCCGTGGCGGGGCGGAGTCCTTCGATGCGGGCCCCGGGGACTTCGTCTTCGTCGGGAAGCAGCTCGTGCACCGAGAGAGCAATCCCTCGACCGAACCCGCCACGATCGTGGTGGTTCGTGCGGGGGAGGGCGAATCCGGTCGTCAACGTCGACGGCCCCGAGTAGGTCGACCCGCTCACGTCGGAGGCCCCTCGTATACTCGCCGCGTGTGACCGTGCTAGGCGGGGAGCTAGCGGTGCCCTGTACCCGCGATCCGCTTCAGCGGGGCTGAATCCCCGCCCGAGGCCCGGGGGGTCCGGAGCGCCCCGGCACGGAGCGTCGAAGGTCGGGTCCCACGCGACGCCGGAACGCGAACCGGGTCAGGTCCGGAAGGAAGCAGCCCTAAGCGTGAACCGGCGGGTGCCGTGGGTGAGCCCGGCTGGAGCTCCGTCGTCGGGTAGCGGCCGAGTCTCACGGTGTCGACGGTGGGTGCACGGTCACACGCTCGTATGACGCCGACAGGCGGCCAGGGAGCGGGCCGAGGAGCGGGGCCAAGGAGCGGAGAAAGATGGCGGAGGACAGGCAGCACCAGGCGCTGTACCGGCGGTACCGGCCGCAGACCCCCGGGAGGTCCTCGGCCAGGACCACGTGGTCCGCGCGCTGACCGGCGCCATCCGGGACGGCCGCCTCCATCACGCGTTCCTGTTCTGTGGTCCGCGCGGGACCGGCAAGACGTCCACGGCGAGGATCCTCGCGAAGATGGTGAACTGCGCTACCGGTCCCACCGCCGAGCCCTGCGGCGGGTGCGACCAGTGCATCGCGATCCGGGAGGGCACGCATCTCGACGTGGTGGAGATCGACGCCGCGTCGCACGGGGGGGTCGAGGACGCGCGCGAGCTCCGGGAGAAGGCGCCCACGGCGCCCGTGCAGGGCCGCGAGAAGGTCTACATCATCGACGAGGCACAGCGCCTTTCGCGCGAAGCGTTCGACGCGCTGTTGAAGGTGTTCGAGGAGCCCCCCGTCGGCGTTCGGTTCGTCCTCGCCACCACCGAGCCCCACAAGATGCCCGCCACGATCGTCGGACGGTGCCAGCGGTTCGACTTCCGTCGGCACACGATGGAGGGGCTCTCGGAGCTCCTCCAGAAGGTTGCCGCATCGGAAGGCGTCACGCTCGACGACTCGGCGGCTCACGCGATCGCGAGGCACTCCGAGGGCTCTGCGCGGGATGCGTTGTCGCTGCTCGACCAGGCCGGCGTGCTCGGTGGTCAGAAGGTCGACGACGCCGCGATCCAGGCGCTGCTCGGCGCGCCGCGGAGCGAGGTGCAGGTGGAGCTCGCCGATGCCGTGGCCGTCGGCGACGCGCGGACCACGTTCGAGGTCGTGAACCGGCTCGTCCAGGACGGGCAGGACCTCCGCAACGTCACCAACGAGACGCTCGCCCACTTCCGGGACCTCTTGCTCGTGAAGACGGCCCCGGGACAGGAGGACCTCCTCGACATCCCGGCCGACGGATACGAGGGTCTCCGCATCCAGGCGGAGAAGTTCACGGCGTCCGAGCTCGCCCGGGTCATCGAGCTACTGCTCGCGGCGCAGAACGACATGCGATGGACGACGTCGCCGCGGCTCTCCCTCGAGCTGGCGTTGGTGCGGGCGACGATCCCCGAGACCGACCCGTCGCCCGTGGGCACGCTGTCGAGGTTGGAGCGGCTGGAACGCCTCGCCAACCTCGAGCCCGGCTCGACCGTCCCCTCCGCGGACGCGGCGCCGGCGCCCGCGCCCGCAGCGCCCGCCCAACCGGTGGAGGCGTCCGAGCGGGCCGCCCCCGCTCCGGAGCCCGAGAAGGAGGCTCCGAAGGCCTTCGTGGAGCCTGCCGCTCCCCCCGCTCCCGTAGCGCCCACGCCGGCGGCGGAGAGCGACGCTCCGCACGCCGCCAGCGCGGCGAGCGTCGACGTCGCGATGCTCCGCCGCTCGTGGACGTCGCTGCTCGACCATCTGAGCCAGAATCAGCAGCCGGTGCTTCGCGCGCTCCTCGAGAGCGCAACCCCCGCCTCCTTCGACGGCGAAAGCCTCGAGCTGGCGTTCCCGCCGTCGTTCCGGAACAACCTCCGGCAGGTCGGGGCGCGCGCGGACAAGCTCCAGTCGGCGCTCGGCGATCTCTTCGGCATCCGTCCCCGCATCGAGCTGGTCACACGGGAAGCCCACGCCGGCGGGACAGAGCCGGCCGCCGCGGCCTTCGTCGAGGAGGTCGAGGAGCCCAGCGAGGAAGAAGCCCTGAAGCGGCTCAAGGACGTGCTCGGCGCCACGCCGTCCGACGACCCGGAGCCGGAGGACTGATCGCGTGTACGAAGGGCCGATCCAGGAGCTGATCGACGAGCTGGCGCGTCTGCCGGGCGTGGGGCCGAAGTCCGCCCAGCGCCTCGCGTTCTGGCTCGTGAAGTCGACGCCGGAGGACGCGAAGCGTCTCGCCGCGGCCATCGTGCAGGCCAAGGATCGGATCGCGTTCTGTCGGGAGTGCGGCAACGTGGCGGAAGGCGATCTCTGCCGCATCTGCCGCGACGAATCGCGGGACCGCACGTTGCTCTGTGTGGTCGAGGAGCCGAAGGACGCCGCCACGATCGAGAAGGCGGCGCTGCACAAGGGGCGGTTCCACATCCTCGGCGGGGCGATCAGCCCGCTCGACGGCATCGGCCCCGACGATCTGCGCGTGCAGGAGCTGCTCGACCGCGTCGAGCGCGATCACGTCACCGAGGTGATCCTCGCGACGAACCCGAACCTCGAGGGGAACGCCACCGCGATGTACGTGGCAGCCCTGCTGAAGCCGGCCGGCATCCGTGTCACTCGGCTCGCGAGCGGCCTCCCGGTGGGCGGCGACCTCGAGTACGCGGACGAGGTGACGCTCTCGCAGGCTCTCGAAGGCCGGCGAGAGATCTAGCGGTCGCCCACCGGCCACTCGCCTTCCAAGACCGCGTAGAGCGCCGTGTCGCGGAACAGTCCGTCGGTGTACGTGTCCTCTCGACGGATCCCCTCCAGGCGGAGGCCGAGCCGCTCAGCGACGGCGCAGCTCCGGGTGTTCGTCGGGTCGGCCGTGAGCCACACGCGATGCATCGCGAGGTCTCGGAACGCGACCTCGATGAGGGCACGCGAGGCCTTCGTGACGAGCCCTCGCCCTTCGTGCTCCTCGTCGATCCAGTAGCCGATCGTCGCGCTCCGATGCTCCGGGTCGGTGTGGAGTCCGATCGCGCCGACGAAGGAGTCACCCTCGTAGATCCCGTAGGCGAACTCACGACCCTGCGTCGCGATCGCCAGGTCGATGAAGGCGAGCGTGTCCCCGGATCCGAGCGTTCTGTCGACCCATCCCAGCCACGGTCGCAGGCGTTCGCGGTTCCGATCGACCGTCTCGAAGACGACGAGCGCGTCCTCGGGTACGAGGAGACGGATGGAGGCACCATCGCCGAGATCGATGTGTTCGGGGATCTCGGAGTCTCGGTGACGCGGTCGTCCATAACGCCCATGATGCCGCGCCTCGAGACAGATGTAGCGAACTCGAACGGTTCAGCTGATGGCTCGACGACGGCGAACGAACCACACGGCCATCCACACGCCTACGACGAGCGCCGTGATCGGGATCAGGTAGCCGAGGCCGACGATCACGGCGCCCACGATCCGCAGGAACCCTTGCACGCCGAGGTCGAAGGACGAGCCCAGGTCGGGGTTGTCCACGTCCGGCTCCCCCGTGACCGCGGGGGCGTTCCGCTCCTGGATCGAGACGCGGAGGGTCGACTCGGCCACCTGATCCCGCAGGAATCGAAGCTGACCCTGGATCTCCTCGATCCGGAGCGTGACGTCGTCGAGCTGACTCGACATCCGGAGGATCTCGTCGGTCGTGTCGGCCTGCTGGAACAGGTCGAACAGCAGCTCTCGCCGCGTCTGGAGGATTCGGAGCCGCGCCTGGAAGTCGATGAACTCGGCGGTGACGTCGTCGCCGCGAACCTCCTCGAACCGCACACGCGTGGCGAGGCCACGGATGTCGTTCCTCGCCTGATCGAACTGTCGCTCCGGGATCCGAAGGACGAACGTTCCCGAGCGCTCGTTGCTGGTGGATGAGGAGAGCACGAAGCCACCGTGCCGCTCCGCGATGAACGTGAGCTCGCCGACCGAATCGCCGAACTCGCCGTCGTCCACGACGATCCCGATCCGTCCGTCCCGGACGATCTTCGAGAGGTCCTGTTGCTGCTGGAACTGGCCGCCGGCCGAATCGCGCTCGCCGAAGGACTGGCTCTCGTCGAAGCCGAGGGCCCCTTCCGAGTCGTCCGCGGGGATCGGGGAGGCATCCGGCTGTTCGCCAGGCGCGATACCGCAGTCACCGACGCCCGGTCCGGCCGCACCGTCGCCTCATCGAACCCCTCCCGCCGACGGCTCGCTGCGCGCTGGCGTCGCCGCCATCGCCCCGCTCATCCAGGGAACACGCTGCCGCCGCTGGCGATGAAGCCGATAGAGCCGGCGACCACGAGGAAGGCGGCGGCGATCCCGGCGACCTTCATCCACGAACGACCCGTGTTCCGTCGGATGGAACCCTGCAACGTGGTCCGCTGGAGACGGATCCTCTCGCGTGACGCCACGTCCTCCAGGTCGCTCTCGAGGCTCTTCAGGATCTCGAACTCGGTGTTCATGTCTCCTTCTCCGATGCCGGTTGCAGCCCCTGCTCCTGGAGCACGACCCCGAGCCGTCGCAGACCCCGGCTCACGCGCTGCCGGGCGTTGTCCTCGGTGCACGACAGGCGCCGCGCCACCTCTGGGTACGACAGCTGTTCGATCACGCGGTAGCGCAGGGCCTCGCGGTGGTCGTCGCGGAGCGACGCCAACGCTTCGGCGATCGCGCCGCGGATCGGCGCGAAGTCGATGAGGTCCTCGATCCGCTCGTAGTCGGCCGGCGGGAGATCGCGCTCCGGCATCCCGAGGCGACGGCGCGCGGCGCGATCCACCCTGCCCGCCCGGAAGAACCGGCCGAGCTGGTGCCTCGCGACCCCGTAGATCCATGCCACGCCGTTCGCCCCCGTGTCTCGGTAGGTCGTCCTCGATGCGAATGCCTGTGCGAATGTCTCGGCGGTCAGCTCGGCGGCTGTCTCCGGATCGAGCGTGCGCCGGGCGAAGTACCGGAGGAGATCCTCCGCGTGCCGCCGGTACAGCTCGGTGAACACGCCCGGCTCGGTGGCCGACGCAGTGAGGAGCTCGCTGTCGCTGCGCTGATCCGCCAACGCTCTTCCGATATCTGGCTCCGATATCCATTGTCCGGGGAGCCGTCTCGGGCTCCTGTGACGTTCCGCTCGTACCATGCCTCGGATCTCGAGGCTGTGACAGGGGGTAGACGGCGGTGGCAGAGGACTCGTTCCCACGGCAGAAGGCACGGACGCGAGGGTTCACGCTCGGGGCGCCTCGCAGCTTCCGCGTGGCCGAGGACGGGTCGCGGGTGTCGTTCATCCGTTCGCAAGCCGGAGACGACCCCCAAGGCTGCCTCTGGGTGTTCGACGTGGAGACCCGGGAGGAGCGGCTGATCTTCGACCCGTCGGCGGTCGACGGTGGACAGGAGCTCACCCAGGACGAGCGCGACCGGCGCGAGCGGATGCGCGAGCAGATGACGGGGGTCACGACCTACGACGCCGACGACGGGCTCACCCTCGCCGCATTCGTGCTCGGAGGCCGGGTACACGTCGCTGACCTCGTCGCCGGTGGCGCGCGCCCGCTGGAGCACGAGATCGATGGAGCGTTCGACGTTCGGCTCGATCCGACGACTCGCCGTGTGGCCTACGTCGTGAACGGCTCGCTCCATGTGCAGGACCTCCCAGAGCGGGCGGGGGCGGGCGGGTCGAGCAGGGTCCTCGCGCATGCCGATGACGACCCGGACATCCACTGGGGGATCGCAGAGTTCGCCGCGTCGGAGGAGCTGGAGCGCCACCGTGGGTTCTGGTGGTCGCCTGACGGGGAGTTGATCGCGGCGGCACGCGTCGACGAGCGACCCGTGCGCGTGTGGCACATCGCATCACCGGTGGATCCGGATGCGCCGCCGCGAGCCGTTCGGTACCCGCAGGCCGGTACGGACAACGCCGACGTGTCGCTCTCGGTCCTCGGGCTCGACGGATCGCGCGTTGACGTCGACTGGGACCGCGACACCTTCCCGTACCTCGTCGAGGTGACGTGGAACGATCGATGCCCGCTCACCCTGCTGGTCCTGTCCCGCGATCAGAAGCGCTGGCTGGTGCTCGAGGTCGACCCCGGCTCCGGGAAGACCCAGGTGCTCCTCGAACACACCGCGGAGCACTGGCAGACGATCGTCACCGGTGTGCCCGATCGCCTGACGGACGGACGGCTCGTGTTCGTGGGGGAGAGCGAGGACACCCGTCGGATCACGCTGAACGGTGAGCCCGTCACGCCGGTCGGTCTCCAGGTCGCGTCGGTCCTCGACGTCGGCGACGACATCCACTTCGCGGCACAGGACGATCCCACCGAGCTGCACGTCTGGCGGAGCACAGTCGACGGGCCCGGGATTCCGGAGCGTCTGACCACCGAGCCGGGCATCCACACCGCCGCCCGCGCCGGAGACCTCATGGTGGTCGTCTCCGACCTCGCCGATCGGCGGATGCGTCGGGCCCTCGTGCTCCGTGGCGGTGCCGAGCTCGCGGAGATCCGCTCGCACGTCGAGTCGCCCGTGATCGATGCCCATCCGACGTTCGGCGTCGTCGGCGACCGGGAGATCCGCGTGACCGTGTTCACGCCGGGCGGAGCGGAGCCTCCGTCCCCCCTCCCGGTGATCCTGGATCCGTACGGGGGGCCGCACTTCGCGAAGGTCCTCAACGCCTATCGGGCCACGCTCGAGCCCCAGTGGCTCGCGGATCAGGGCTTCGCCGTCCTCGTGGCCGACGGGCGGGGAACTCCCGGGCGCGGCACCGCCTGGGAGCACGCCGTCTACCGGGACTTCGCCGGACCGGTACTGGATGACCAGGTGGACGCTCTCCACGCGGCGGCGGAGCGCTTCGGGTTCTTGGATCTCGACCGGGTGGGGATCCGCGGCTGGTCGTTCGGTGGCTATCTCGCGGCGATGGCGGTGCTCCGTCGCCCCGACGTGTTCCATGCCGCCGTGGCCGGAGCGCCGGTCACGGACCAGTCGCTGTACGACACCGCCTACACCGAGCGGTACCTGGGCCATCCTCAGGAGGAGCCGGATACCTATAGAAGGAATTCGCTGATCGAGGACGCGCCGAACCTCTCGCGACCGCTGCTCCTGATCCACGGCTTGGCCGACGACAACGTCTTCGTCGCCAACACGCTGCGCATGTCCCGCGCGCTCACCGAGGCCGGGCGTCCCCACTCGGTCGTGCCGCTCTCCGGCATCACGCACATGACCACCGAGGAGTCCGTCGCGGAGAACCTGCTCCTGCTGCAGGTGCGGTTCCTCCGTGGGGCGCTCGGGCTCATCGACTCGGTCAGTCCGGCCTGACCGATCGCGCTCAGACGCACTGCTACGCTCGCCCCATGCCCATCGTCGTGCAGAAATACGGCGGGACCTCGGTCGACGGCGTCGAGCGGCTCCGCGTCGTCGCCGACCGGGTGGTGCGAGCGCGCGACGCCGGCAACGACGTGATCGTGGTGGTCTCGGCGATGGGCCAGACCACCGACGACCTCGCGCGCATGGCGAAGGACATCGCGCCCGAGCCGGATCCACGCGAGATGGACATGCTGCTCACCGCGGGCGAGCGGATCGCGATGGCGCTCCTGGGCATCGCGATCAATGAGCGCGGATGCCGAGCGGCCAGCTACACCGGCTCGCAGGCAGGGATCATCACCGACACCGCCCACGGCCAGGCGAAGATCATCGAGATCCGGCCCAAGCGGATCCTCGAGGCCCTCGAGGCCGGCAACGTGGTGATCATCGCGGGGTTCCAGGGGCTCTCGTCCGCCTACGAGATCACGACCCTGGGACGGGGCGGATCGGACCTCACCGCCGTCGCGATGGCGGCGGCCGTGGGAGCGGAGGTCTGCGAGATCTACACGGACGTGGGTGGCGTGATGACCGCGGATCCACGGATCGTGCCGGAGGCCCGACTGATCGAGCGGATCGGCTACGACGACATGCTCGAGCTCGCGGCGGCGGGGGCGAGGGTGCTCCAGTCGCGCTCCGTGGAGCTCGCGCGGAGGAGCGGCCTCCGGCTGCACGTGCGGTCCTCCTTCGACGACGAGGCACCCGGCACCTGGGTGCAGGAGGTCGACGACGACATGGAAGACGTCCTGATCTCGGGTGTCGCCCTCGAGACCGACGAGGCGAAGGTGACGTTCGACGGGATCCCCGATACGCCTGGCGTCGCCGCTGCGCTGTTCAAGGCCGTCGCGAGCGCCGGCGTGAGCGTCGACATGATCGTGCAGAACGTCTCGCACGAGGGCGTCACGGACCTGTCGTTCACCGCGCCGATCGCGGACGTTTCGAGCCTCGAGGCCACGATCGGTGGCATCGCGCACCAGGTGCAGGCACGGGATTGGTCGGTCGACGACGGCATCGCCAAGGTCTCGCTCGTCGGGGCCGGGATGAAGAGCCAGCCGGGTGTTGCGGCCGACATGTTCGACGCGCTTGCGACGGAGGGGATCAACATCGAGATGATCTCCACGTCACCGATCCGCATCTCGTGCGTCGTGCGGAAGGCGGACGCGGAGCGCGCGCTCCAAGTGGTGCACACCCGCTTCGGTCTCGACGTGCCGGCGCTAGGGTGAGCGCATGGGACTGAAGGTTGCCGTCGTCGGCGCCACCGGTGCCGTGGGCACCGAGATGCTGCGCATCCTCGAGGCTCGCGCGTTCCCGGTGGACGAGCTCGTTCCGCTCGCCTCGGCGAGATCGGCGGGGCGGACCATCTCGTTCGGCGGTGGTGAGGTCGCGATCCGCGAGCTGTCGCTCGAGGCACTTCGCGGCGCGGATCTCTCGCTCTCCGCCGCCGGGGCGTCGATCGCCCGCGGGTTCGTCCGCGAGGCCGCCGCCGGGGGGACCGTGTGCATCGACAAGTCCTCCGCGTTCCGCATGGAACCGGACGTACCGCTCGTGGTGCCGGAGGTGAACCCGGAGGCGCTCGAGGGATCGCCGCGGATCATCGCCGTTCCCAACTGCACGACGATCGTGGCGATGATGGCCCTCGCCCCGTTGCATCGAGCGGCCGGTCTCCGCTCGTTGGTCCTGTCGTCGTACCAAGCCGTCTCGGGCGCGGGGCGTGACGGGACACGCGAGCTCGCCGAACAGATCGAGAAGCTCCACGACCAGGTGGAGGAGCTCGGCCGGCCGAACGTCGATGCCCTCCCCGTCGGCGACGTCTTCGGCAAGACGATGGCCTTCAACGTTCTCCCCAAGGTCGACTCGTTCGCCGAGGACGGCTCCACCGGGGAAGAGATCAAGACCGTGAACGAGTCGAGGAAGATCCTGGGCATCTCCGATCTCGACGTGGCCGCGACCTGCGTCCGTGTCCCGGTTCCGGTCGGCCACTCGGTGTCTCTGCTCGCCCGGTTCTCCCGAGCGATCACGCCGGGGGAAGCCCGCTCCCTCCTGGACGAAGCGCCAGGGGTCGAGCTCCGGGACGACCCCGCGAACGGCGTCTATCCGTCGCCCCTCGAGGCCGCCGGCCGCGACGAGGTACTTGTGGGTCGCATCCGCCAGGCACCCGATCACGACGACGCGCTCCTCCTCTTCGCGTGCGGGGACAACCTCCGGAAGGGCGCCGCGCTCAACGGGATCCAGATCGCGGAGTACCTCTTCTCCACCACCTGACACCTGAGATGCGAACGGCTTTGCCTCTTGAGTCTCAGCGGTGCGAGGTTCGGGATCCTTAGATCGACCAGACGGGTTGTGTCTCTTGTTGCTTCGCGCGCTTGTCCTCGTACATCCGCTCGTCGGCCGCGTCGATCAGCTCCTCGAGCGTGACGGATCGACCCGGGGGGAGGGAGGCGATCCCCATCGAGACCGAGAGGTGGAAGGTCCGGTTCGGACGGGCGTTGTGGGAAGCCAGGGTGTCGCGCATCCGGTCCACCACCCGATCCGGGTCCAGCTCGGGATCGCCCATCAGGAGCACGCAGAACTCGTCGCCGCCCAGCCGGCCCGCGATGTCGGACGCACGGATGGTCTCCTGGATCACGTCAGCGCCTTCTTTGAGCAGTTGGTCGCCGACGGCGTGGCCGAGCTCGTCGTTCACGCTCTTCAGGCCGTCGACGTCGATGAACAGGAGGGCGACCGAGGATCGGGTCCGCGCAGCGACGAGGAGCTCGTGCTCTCCCAACGCGAAGAACCCGCGCCGGTTGGCGAGGCCGGTGAGGTCGTCCACGGTCGCGTGACGGCGCAGCTCCGCCTGCAGGTCGGACAGGTGCGCGCCGGTTCGGACGATCGCTCTCGAGAGGGAGCCGAGCTCATCGCTCGAGGTGTCGGGGCGGTCCATCGGCTGTCCCTTGTCGAGTCGGTAGGCGTTCTCGCCCATCTTGCCCACCCGCTTGACGATGCCGCCGGTGAAGCTGGCCATCAGGATCATCGCGACGAAGATGGCGGCGGGCATCGCGAGGATCTCGATGAGGTACGAGCGCGCGAACGCCCCGTCGCGCGTCTCGATGCGTTCGGCCACCAGCTGCGTGGCGGTCAATTCCATCTGCTCCGTCAAGCCTCGGATCGCGCTCGTGATCGTCTGCCCGTGAAGGAAGAACGTCTCCAACCGGTCCTGTGCCTCGGGCGTTCTCTCGCGCCCGATGCGGAGGACCCCTTGGAGGGTCGCGAGCCGCTCCTCGACGAGCGCGTCGAGCGGCTCGAGGCGGTTCCGCTGCAGCGGCTCGGTCAGGCGCACATCGAGATCATCGAGGTCTGCCCGGAGCGCGATCACCGCATCGTCGTAGTCCTCGCGCATCCTCTCTTGTCCGGTGAGGACGAAGCCGCGAACGCTTGACTCCGCCATGGCCAGGTCGTGCTGGATCTCGGCGAGCTCACGTCGGACGCCGGTGGTTCGGTCCACATCCGCGTTCGTCCGGGCCGCAGTCCGCTGCGCGGACACCGCAGAGGTCACGGCGAAGACGAGGACGATCAGGGGGATCGTCGACATGGCGAGCATCTTCGAACGAAGGGACACGGGTCTCTCTCCTGCAGGCAGTTCGACCTCTCTTGCGTTTCGACCTGCGGGAACGCCTCCTTGAGCAGCGGGGTTGTCTACCGAACGGTAGAGAGCGATAATCTGCCGGATGGTAGACAAAGGCGCCCAAGCGGCGAAGAGGACGGCGAAGAGGTCGCGGAGAGCGGACTCGATCGTCGAACGCCTGGCCGGGAAGCGGGTCTTCATGACCGGCGTCACGGGTTTCCTGGGGCAGGTCGTGCTCGAGCGACTGCTCGCAGACTTCCCCGAGACGACGGTGGTGCTCCTGGTCAGGTCCCAGACGGGCGCGTCCTCCGTGGAGCGCGTCCACTACCTGACCCGGAAGCCCTCGTTCGATGGGCTCCGCGAATCCCTTGGCTCGGACGATGCCCTCCTCCGCCTCTTGGACGAGCGGATCGAGGTGGTCGACGGAGACTTCTCCCGTGGCCGGCCTGATCTGCCGGGAGCCATCGACGTCGTGATCCATTCCGCCGCGACGGTCTCGTTCGACCCGCCCATCGACGAGGGCTTCCAGACGAACCTGCTGGGCGCGATGAACCTCTACGGCGCCGTGCTCGACGGAGGATCTCGACCCGCGCTCGTCCACGTCTCGACGGCGTACGTGGCCGGGGTGCAGAAGGGCGTGATCCCCGAGCGCACGCTCGACCATCGCGTGGACTGGCGGCTCGAGGCCGACCTGGCGATGTCGGCCCGCCGCGACGTCGAGGCCGCCTCGCGGAAGCCGGAGCTCCTCGAGCGGTTCCTCGAGGATGCGTCGAAGGAGCACTCCCGCGCGGGGCCGACGACCGTCGCGGACGACGCTGAGCAGCGACGCAAGGAGTGGATGACCAAGCGGCTCGTGGAGTACGGGCGGCAGCGCGCGCGGTCGCTCGGATGGCCAGACGTGTACACGTTCACGAAGGCGATGGGCGAGCGCGCGGTGGAGGAGCTCGCCGCCGCCGAGCAGCTTCCGTTGTCGATCGTGCGGCCGTCGATCATCGAGTCCGCGCTCCTGCATCCTGCGCCGGGGTGGATCGACGGCTTCAAGATGGCGGATCCGATCATCCGGGCGTACGGGCTCGGGCAGATCCCCGAGTTCCCCGGCATCCCGGAGGGGATCGTCGACATCATCCCGGTCGACTTCGTGGTGAACGCGATCCTCGCGGTGGCCGCGACACCTCCGACGCCCGGGGAGCCGGCCCACTACCACGTGTCCTCGGGCGATCGGAACCCACTCCAGTTCCATCAGCTCTACGCGCTCGTCCGGGAGTACTTCGAGGCGCATCCGCTCCCCGAGCGGGGCCGGGGCGAGCACAAGGTCCCGGAGTGGACGTTCCCGGGGAACGTGACCGTGGAGAAGATGCTCCGCCGGGCGGAGCGACTGACCGACGTCGCGGAGCAGATCGTCACCCATCTCCCCAAGTCGAAGGGGATGCGCGACGCCGTTCGGCGCGTGGATCGGGACAAGGCCCGCGTCGACTTCGTGAAGCGGTACTCCGACCTCTACGGCGCCTACACGGAGGCCGAGGTGATCTACACGGACGACGTGGCGATGCAGCTCTTCCGGAGCCTCTCGACGGAGGATCGGGCCCGCTTCCCGTTCGACGCCGCGATGATCGACTGGAAGCATTACCTCCAAGACGTCCATTCGCCGGCCGTGACCCAGTCGCTCCGCGAGCTCGCACGGAAGGACCGTGCTCGTCCCACGGTCAAGATCCGTGAGCGCGAAGAACCGGTCCTCGCCGTCTTCGACATGGAGGGCACGATCATCTCCTCCAACGTCGTGGAGTCTTACGTGTGGGCGAGGATGGCCGACCTCGAACCGGATGGGTGGCCGGGCGAGCTGGTGAGCGTCTTCGGCAGGATCCCTCGGTACCTCGCGATCGACAGGCGTGATCGCGGCGACTTCCTGCGGACGTTCTTCCGGCGGTACGAGGGCGCGTCGGTCGAGGGACTCGAGCGGCTCGTCGACCGGCACGTCGGCGAGTTCATGCTCCAGAAGGCGAGCCCCGGGGCGATCCGCCGGATAAGGGAGCACCGAGCCGTCGGGCATCGCACCCTCCTGCTCACCGCCGCCGCGAACGCGTTCCTCCGCCCGCTGGAGCCGCTGTTCGACGTCGTGATCGGGGCCGACCTCCAGGTGGACGCCGAGGGGCGCTACACCGGGTTCATGTCCACCCCCCCGCTGGTCGGCGAAGCTCGAGCGGCCTGGCTCCGCCGCTACGCGGCGACCGAGGGCGTCGACCTGAAGACCTCCTACGCGTACGCCGACTCCTACTCCGACCTGCCTCTGCTCCGCGCGGTGGGGAACCCCGTCGCCGTGTCGCCCGACTCGCATCTGTACCGGTACGCGCGCCGGCGCAGATGGCCGATCGAGGAGTGGGCGATGTCGAAAGGCATGCCACGTGTCCGATTCCCGAAGCCGGCGAGGAGGTAGGGCGGTGGCGCTGGCGCTCGAGTACTACCGCTCCGCACCGAAGTACCTCGGCGCGCGCACGATCGGGTCGAAGGTGCCCGGCCTGGTGACGGCCGGGCTCGCGCCGCTCCGGCTCGTCACCCAGAGGGATCCCGAGCCGGTCCGCGAGGGATGGGCGCGCGTGAAGCCGCACCTGTCCGGCATCTGCGGCAGCGACCTCTCCACGATCGCCGGGCGTTCCTCGTTCTACTTCTCGCCGCTCGTGTCGCTCCCGTTCGTCCCGGGACACGAGGTCGTCGGCGAGCTCCTGGACGGGTGCGGCGAGCTGATGGCCGGCCAGCGCGTCGTGATCTCGAGCGTCCTGGGGTGCGCCGCTCGGGGAGAGGACCCGCCGTGTGAGCATTGCGCGGCAGGCCATGTGGGCCGCTGCGACCGCGTCACCGTCGGCCATCTGAAGCCGGGGCTCCAGACTGGGTACTGCTCGGAGACCGGTGGGGGGTGGAGCCGACTGATGCTCGCCCACCGATCCCAGCTCTGGCCGGTGCCCGACGGCATGGGGAACGAGACCGCGGTGCTGATCGAACCCCTCGCGTGCGCGATCCACGCTGCGTTCCGGGCGAGGATCCCTGCCGGGGGGACGGTCCACGTCGTCGGCGCCGGCACCGTCGGCATCCTGACGCTGATCGCGATCAAAGCGTTCACGAAGGCGGATCACGTGATCGTGTCGGCGAAGCACCAACGTCAGCGCGCCGCGGCCTCGATGGCCGGCGCCGACGACGTCGTCCGGCCGGAGCACGCGGTGAAGGCCGTACGCCGGACGGATCACGCGGTGAAGCTCACACCCGAGCGCGGCATGGAGTTCCTGCTCGGCGGTGTCGACGTGGCGATCGAGTGCACCGGCTCGAGCAGCGCGCTCGATCTCGCGCTCCGGACCACGAAGGCTGGAGGTCGCATCGTCGTCTCCGGCATCCCCGGCGGCGGTGCCGATCTCACGCCCCTGTGGTTCCGCGAGCTGGAGCTCGCCGGGGCCTACACGTCCGGCGTCGAGGACCTCGGCGACGGGGTCACGCGACCCACGTTCGAGATGGCGATCGAGCTCGCCTCGAACCTGCCGATCCTCGAGCAACTCGTCGGCGCGACGTATCCGCTCGACCGGTGGCGCGACGCCCTCGACCACGCGATGGCCGCGGGCTCGCTCGGCACGTTCAAGGTGGCGTTCGCGCCGCAGGCCTAACAGGAGGATCGATGCCCAGACCAGGATTCGTGTTGGAGGTGGACGAGCGGACACCGCCGCTGCTCGTCCACGAGGGGGAGGGCTTCCGCCTGCAGAAGTTCCCCCTCGGGACCCGTGTGGTGTACCCGCCGGATCCGCTGCCCGGGATCCGCGACGTGAACGCGGCGATCCGCCATGCGCTGCTGCACCCCGTGGGTGACGCGGAGCCGTTGCCCGAGCTCCTGAAGGCGGGGATGAAGCTCACCATCGCGGTCGACGACATCTCGATCCCGCTCCCGCCGATGACCCTGCCCGACATCCGGCAGCGGATCCTCGAGCAGGTGATCGAGCTCGCGGCGCGCAAGGGTGTCGAGGACGTCCAGATCGTCGTGGCGACGGCCCTCCATCGTCGGATGACCGCCGACGAGATCCGCCGCATGGTGGGCGAGCGCGTGTTCCGCTCTTTCTGGCCGAAAGATCTCTTCAACTTCGACGGCGAGGACAAGGACGCGCTCACGGAGATCGGCACGACGGACGAGCACGAGGTCGTCGAGATCTCCAAGCGGGCAGCCGAGTCCGACTTGCTCGTCTACGTCAACGTGAACCTCGTAGCGATGGACGGTGGTCACAAGTCGGTGGCGATCGGACTCGCCGGCTACCGCTCCCTCAAGCACCACCACAACGTCGAGACGATGATGCACTCACGCTCCTACATGGACACCCGCCCCGGGCACAGCGCGATCGCCGACTCCGCCACCCGGATGGGCAGGCTGATCGCCGCGGAAGGCCCGAAGGTGTTCCAGATCGAGACCACCGTCAACTCCGAGACCTTCCCCAAGAACCTCGGATTCCTGAACAAGCGCGAGTGGGAGTGGTCCTCCTACGACCAGGGATTGATGATCGCGGCCAGGAAGGCGAACGGGATGGCCCCGCCGCGCGTGCGCCGGGAGTTCTACCGTCGCGTCGAGGCTCCGTACAAGCTCACGGGGATCAACGCCGGCGAGGTGGAGGCCGTCCACGAGCGGACGCTCGAGAACCTGCACCGGCAGCAGCTGGTCGAGGTCCGAGGACAGTCCGACGTCCTGGTGCTCGGCCTCCCGTACCTCGGCCCGTACAACGTGAACTCGATCCTGAACCCGATCCTCGTGCACTGCCTCGGGCTGGGCTACCTCTTCAACATGTACCGGAACATGCCCCTCGTGAAGCCCGGTGGGGTGGTGATCCTGTACCACCCGGTCCCTTGGGAGTTCCACCAGATCCACCACCCTTCCTACATCGACTTCTTCGAGGAGGTCCTCGCCGAGACGACCGATCCGGCGACGATCGAGTCCAAGTACGAGGAGCGGTACGCGACCGACCCCTGGTACACGCACCTGTACCGAACGTCGCACGCGTATCACGGCGTCCATCCGTTCTACATGTGGTACTGGGGGGCGCACGGCCGCGACCACGCGGGCGATGTGATCTTCGTCGGCGGCGAGCCGAAGTCGGTCGCGCGCCTCGGGTACCGCGCGGCCGGCTCGTTCCGCGACGCGCTGGAGATGGCGAAAGACACAGTGGGATCGTCGCCCTCGATCACGTACTTCCATGCGCCGCCGATCATGATCGCGGACGTCGTGTGAAAGGGCCCCGATGAGTTCGCTACGGAACGCCAAGGACGAGCTGAAGGCCATGGCGGAGGGGTTCCGCTGGGGCCGGAGGCCGTTGGTTCCGCGCTCGGCGGAGGAGCACGCCGCGCCGAAGATCGACAGCGTGTTCCCGTCGGACTGGGCCCGCACCGACGCGGGAGTGGCTGCGCGGCAAGTACTTCTGAAGGGTGCGATGACCCCGATCGTCCGCAACGAGCTGACCCTGCGCGTGTTCGGACGGGACAACCTCGCGGGCGTCGCGCCGCCGCTGATCCTGTACTCGAATCATTCGAGCCATCTGGATGCCACGCTGATCATGTGCACCCTCCCGGATGTCTGGCAGGCGAAGACCGCGGTGGGGGCGGCGCGCGACTACTTCTTCGACGTGTGGTGGCGGCAAGCGTTCACCGCGCTCGTCTACGGCGCGTTCCCGATCGACCGCGCTCGCGGCGCGAAGGGAGCCGTCGACAAGGCGCGCGAGCTCTTGTCCGAAGGCTGGAGCATCGTGGTGTTCCCCGAAGGAACGCGGTCGGCGGACGGCCACCTCCAACGGTTCCGGCACGGCGCCGCTCGCCTCGCGCTCGAGACCGGCGCCGGCCTCGCTCCGATCGCGATCGTCGGCGCGTTCCAGGCGATGCCGAAGGGTCGGTTCTGGCCGCGCTCCGGCAGGCCCCCCGTCACGGTCCGATACGGCGAGCCGTTCTGGCCGGAGGAAGGGGAGACGCACCAGGACCTGTCCCGGCGGATGACCCAGGCCGTCACGCAGCTCTTCCATGAGGAGCGGACCACGTGGTGGGAGGCGCTGCACCGTGCCCAGCGAGGCGAGACGCCGTCGCTCGTGGGTCCCCCCGGCCCCGACTGGCTCCGGCGGTGGGAGGGCTCGCGCCCGGTCGGGCGCACGGGTTCTCCGAAGGTCTGGGACTAGCGCCGTGCCGAGGACGGGCGGCGAGGAGCGGCGCTCCACCCTCGTCGAGGAGGCGATACGGCAGTTCGGGCGCGAGGGCTACGCGGGCGCGAGCCTCGACGACATCGCCGGCGCGGTCGGCGTCCGGAAGCAGACCCTCCTGTACTACTTCTCGAGCAAGGACGCGCTGCTCGAGGCGTGCCTCCATGCGGCAGGGATCCGGCTGGCCGAGGTGATCGCGCAGGCGCTCGAGGGCAAGGAGGGGTACTGGGAGCGAGCGGAGGCGGTGATCCACGCGGTCTTCGGTCTCGCGTCGGAGTGGCCGGAGTTCCCGATGTTCGTCCGGGAGGCGGGCCGGCTCGGGCCGCTCGCGTTCGAGCGCTTCGCAGATGTCTTGGATCCGCTCCGTCGCCGCGCGGTGGAGTTCCTGCAGTCCGGCATGGACGACGGCCAGGTGCGCAAGCAGGATCCCGCGATGCTCCTGTTCACGCTCTACACGGCAGTGGTCGGCTCGCTCACCGAGGCGAGCGTCCTCAACGCCGTGGTCGGGGCCGACAAGAGCCGTGCCTCGCTGCGGCGGAGGGAGAAAGAGGTGGTCGCGTTCGTCCGCGCCGCCCTCGAGCCCGTGCCCGAGCGCTAGTTCGGGATCAGCAGCGCGACCAGCGCGGCCACCATCACGATCGAGAGGACCACGATCGCCAAGGTGACCCGCCCGATCACGAAGCCGTGCTCGTCACGAAGTCGGTGGAAGAAGTCCATGAGGATGTCGGTCATCTACCACCGTGTATCCACCCGCCCGGTGCCGGAAACGTCGCTCAGTCGAGCATGTCCCAGAACGGACCGGTGAGCCCGATCCCTTCGAAGACCGCCTGCGCTTCCTGCGTCGTCCTGCGCCGCCACGCCGGATCCAGTCGGTCGGCGAACCACGCCTCCGCGAGCGCCCATCCCTGCCGCGGGGTGAAGACCGCGCCGGGTGTGACGTCCCGGTCCCGGGTCCACCCGCGCACGTGCTCTTCCGACCGGAAGAGGAGCATGCTCGCTCAGGTCGAGCCGATGTCGTCCCACCATCGCGCCGCCGGGACCGCGAAGTGGATCACGCCCTCGCCCGGCTCCTCGAGGCCGCCGTCGCGTACCTCGAGGCGGAGCGGCGCTGCGCAATCGGGGCAGTGCGTGTCGATCCGGGCATCCGCGTGCAGGCAGGCGGGGATCCCCAACGCGTCCCAGATGCAGTTCGCGAAATAGCGCCGCTCGCCGACCGAGACCGAGAACGGGGTGGGGATCGCGGAGAACGGGGCCGCCATCCAGATCGAGGTCGTGCCGGGCCTGAGGACGAGGACGTGTCCGTCGGCGAGCCGCCGGAGCGAGGTCTCGACATCCGCAGTCGTGGCGTCGACCTCCCGGGCGATCTCGCTCGCCGACGGCGGGACGGTCTCCGCGACGGTGTGCCGGTAGACGGCGACGCGCACCGCTCGGTCGAACGAGGCAGCGTCGCCGGGAGCGGCGACCATCGGATCGGCCTAGGAGTAGAACTCGACGACGAGACGCTCTTCCAGGGTCACCGGGAGCGGGATCTCATCGCGCTCAGGGATCCGGATGAAAGCGCCCTTGATCTCGTCCTTGTTCCGGTAGAGGTATCCGGGCGGATCCGCGGTGATCTGGATCGCTTCTCGCACCGCGATGAAGTCGCGCGCCTTGTCGGTGAGGCTGATCTCCTGCCCGGCCTTGACCTGGGCGCTCGGGACGTCGATCCGCTTGCCGTCGATCAGCACGTGACCGTGCGAGACGAGCTGACGAGCCTGATGGATCGTGAGCGCGAAGCCGAGACGGAGGACCACGGCGTCGATCCGGGTCTCGAGCTGCTTCAGGAGCTCCTCACCGGTGACGCCCATCGATCGGTGTGCGCGCTCGTAGTACTTGCGCATCTGCCGCTCGCCCACCGCGTAGATCGCGCGCATCTTCTGCTTCTCGACGAGTCGCGTCTGATACTCGGAGATCCGCTTGCGGCCACGCCCGTGCTGACCGGGTGGGTAGGGCCGCTTGTTGGCAGGACAATTGGGGCGCCCACACAGAGGGGCGCCGACACGTCTGCACATGCGGTGCTTGGGTCCGATCTTGTCCATCGAGGCTGGTCAGACTACCAGAGCCCTTCTGCGGGACTGCGTCGATAGGCTCCGGACCCGTGGATGACCTGCGGGAACGGATCGTGGGCTGCGTCCTGGGGCTCGCCCTCGGGGACGCGCTCGGCGCCCCGTTCGAGTTCCGCAGGCGCGAGGCGATCCCGGATCCGTTGCCCGCGTTCGAGCTGGGCTGGTCGGGCCTTCCGCCGGGGACGTGGACCGACGACACCGCGATGGCCCGGAACCTGTGGCGGTCGCTCACCGAGCACCGGCGGCTCGATCCCGCGGACGTCGTGGGCCGTCACCTGGAGTGGTTCGCGACCGACCCTCCGGATGTGGGGAACCTCACGAGGTCGGTGTTGCGCCACATCCGGGACGGCGACCCGGAGGCGGCCGCCCGGTACGTCGCCGAGCGTGGCCCGGAGGTCTCGGCGGGCAACGGGTCGGTGATGTACTGCGCACCGCTCGGAGCCTTCCGAGCGGCGCGCCCGGAGTTGCTGTCCAGCGAAGCGCCGGAGCTGTCGGCGATCACGCACTGGGATGAGCGGTGCCGAACGGCGTGCCTCGCGGTCACGCTCGTCACGGCGGCGTTGGTTCGTGGGACCGAACCCGGCCCGGCGGTCGAGGACGCCGTGACGGCCGTCGTCGACCGCGAGGGCGGAGAGGAGCTCGAGTACCTCGTCGCGGAGGCCGGCCGGGCCCGCCGGATCGACGGACCCGACATGGGGTTCGCGCTGTTCACGGCCGGGATCGGGCTCCAGGTGGCGGCCGAGGCGCCGGCCTTCGACGAGGGGCTCCGCCGCGTCGTCGCGCTGGGTGGCGACACGGACACGAACGGAGCGGTGGCCGGGGCGCTCTTGGGGGCCATGCATGGACGGGCGGCGCTCCCGCCCGCGTGGCTCCGTGTCCTCCTCGATCGCGCACCGATCGAGGAGGAAGCCGAGGCGCTCGCGACCGCCGCGACCGCCTAGGAGGCGGTCGCGGCCCCGAACCCGGGAACGTATTCGTCGTCGATCCGGCGCACGAAGTCGATCGCCTCGAGGTCCGACATCACGCGGATCGCATCGCCGATCGACATCCCGAAACGTCGTGCCAACTCGTCGAGCGTCCAGGCCGCGGAGGCGTCCCGGAAGACTCGCATGATCGCGTCGCGCGTGGGATCGCCGGGTGCGAAGCCATGGTCCATGGTCGTCCTCCTCGGTCGCAGTGTCTGTCGGACGCTCCCGGGCAGCCAGGAGTTCCCTGGAACCTTCGGGACCCGTTCCCCGATCGTTCACCAGATGCCGCGCGCGGGATCCTTCGTGATACCGGCGTAACGGAGGCGGGCGGGCGCGATACGGTCCGAGCGGGAGTCGTCGAGGGACGGGGAGGTGAGGGGTGGAGGAGATCGTCGTGTACGGCGCCAGCTGGTGCCCCGATTGCCGCCGCGCCAAGAAGTTCCTCGCCGACCAGCGTGTGCCGTATTCCTGGCACGACATCGAGGGGGACCCGGACGGCGTCCGGGTCGTCCAGGAGCGCAACGACGGCAAGAACATCATCCCGACGATCGTGTTCCCGGACGGGACGCATCTGTCGGAGCCCTCGAACGAGGAGCTTGCGGAGAAGCTCGGTCTCCAACGCCAGGCGATGCAGCACGTGTACGACCTGATCGTCGTGGGTGGTGGTCCGACCGGATTGACCACCTCGATCTACGCGGCCCGTGAGAACCTCGAGACGCTGATCATCGATTCCAAGGGCCTCGGAGGGCAGGCGGGCGTGACGGAGCGGCTCGACAACTACCCGGGGTTCCCCGAGGGGATCGGCGGCGCCGAGCTCGCCGACCGGTTCGTGAAGCAGGCCGAGCGGTACGGCGTGGAGATGCTGCAGGCGATCTCCGTCACGCGGATCTCCGCCGACTCGGGGATGACCGCCGACGGGGACGAGCTCGACGTGGAGACGGCGAACGGCGACCACTACCACGCACGAGCGGTCCTCGTCGCCACCGGATCCTCCTACCGCCGGACGGACGCCGACGGGGAGGACGACCTGATCGGCGCGGGTGTCCACTTCTGCGCGACGTGCGACGGGCCGTTCTATAAGGGCTCCGACGAGCTGATGGTGATCGGCGGCGGCAATTCCGGGCTCGAGGAGGGGATCTTCCTGACCCAGTTCGCCGACCGGGTCACGATCGTCGAGCGAGGCGAGCGGTTGCGGGGATCGAGGATCCTGCAGGCGAAGGTGCTGGATCACCCACGCATGAAGGTCGAGCTGCAGCACGGCGTGAAGGAGTTCCGGAAGGAGGACGGTTCCGGGAAGCTCGGGTCGGTCGTGATCGAGGATCTCGTCTCGGGCGCCCTGGAGGAGCAGCACCCCGCGGGCGTGTTCGTGTTCATCGGGCTCGATCCGAACACCGGCTTCGTGAGGGGGAGCGTCGGTCTGGACGAGCGCGGGTTCATCGCCACCGATCCGACCTTCATGAGCTCGATGCCGGGCGTGTTCGCCGCGGGCGACGTGCGGGACGGGTCCACGAAACAGCTCGCCTCGGCGGTGGGCGAGGGCGCCGCGGTGGCTATCCAGATCCGCGGCTACCTGGACCGGCTCGACCGCCGCTCGATGTGAGGGATGATGTCGAGATGCCCCTCCAGCCGAACGAGATCTTCGAGCTGATCGTCAAGGCGGACGAGAAGCTGAAGTACGCCACCGCGGACAAGACGGGAACGAGGACGCAGCAAGCGAGGGATCTGCTCACACAGGCTCGCGACGCCGCGCGTGCGATCGGGAACGAGCAGCTGGTGCAGCAGGCGGAGCTGCGACTCTCGGATCTCGCTTAGCCCGTCGACCAGCCGCGGAACGCCGTCAGGAGGACGGCCTTCTGTTCCTCGGTCACCTGCTCCTCGGCGAGGGTGCCGGTCATCCGGATCGTGGCTTCCATCTGGCGGAGGTACCGCGTGCACCCGTCGCAGGCCGCGAGGTGCGCCTCGAACCGCCGCCGCCGCCGGCCTCGCACGCTGCCGTCGAGGTAGCCGGTCACCAGCTCCACCAGCTCCTTGCAGGTCAGGTCGCGTCCCATCACGTCGTCTCGCTCGAGAGGTAGTCCTCCAGCGCGCTCCGCACCTTCGCGCGCGCGCGATGCAGGAGCACCCGCTGATTGGTCTCGGTCAGGTCGAGCGCGTTACGGACCTCCTCCGACGTCCAGCCCAGGGCGTCTCGCAACCGGATCACTTCAGCCTGCATCGGAGGGAGCCGGTCGATCGCCCTGCCGATGACGGCGAGGGTCTCGCGGCCGAGGAGACGATCCTCCGGGATCCCGGTCCAGTCGTCGGGCAGCGTCGACCAGGCTCCCCGCGACGAGGCCTCGCGGGTGTCGAAGCGATCGGGATCCACGGCCGGTGCGTCAAGGTCGTCGCCGGCGAGCGAGGCGAACGGCAGGCTCCGACCCTCGCGCTGGCCGCGCGTCTTCGCGATGTTCGTCAGGATCCGGAAGATCCAGGTCCGGAGGGACGACCGGCCTTGGAAGCGATCGAGGCCGCGAAGGACGCCGAGCCACGTCTCTTGAACCACCTCCTCGGCGACGGCCGCCGTCGACACGTACATGCGAGCGACGCGGAGCATCGACGGCTGCAGGTGCTCGACCAGGGCCATGAACGCCGACTCGTCGCCGGCGCGGAGCCGTGCCACCAGAGCGAGATCGTCCCCGAGAGGAACCGGTGTGGTCACGGAGGGGGAGCCTACCGACGAGACGCGGCGGAGCGGGGGCTTAGCCGGGACGAGACGCGCCGACCGGCGGGTCGTACCCGTACATCGAGTCGATGTGGACCGCGCCGTCGGCCCCGGGGTGGGTGGCGTGCACGATCTGTCCGCCGCCGATGTAGAGGGCCACGTGGCTGATCGGTGAGTAGTAGAAGATCAGGTCGCCGGGCTGGACGCTCCCCAGCGGAACGTGGGGGAGCGATGAGTACTGCGAAGCCGACGAGTGCGGGATGTAGACGCCCGCTTGCGCCCACGCCCACGAGGTGAGCCCGGAGCAGTCGAAGCCCACGCTCGGGTCGGCGGATCCGAAGACGTACTGCGTGCCGATCACGCTCTTCGCCGCTCCCACCGCGATCTCGGCGGCCGAGCCGTTGACCGGCGGAACGTACCCACCGGTATCACCCGTGGTGTCGCCCGGTGGCGTGTCCTGTGCGGTCTCCTGCCGAGCCTGCTCGAGCGCGGCGCGCTGGGCTTCGAGGAAGTTATTGCGATCCTGGTTCAGCTCCTCGTAGATGGATGCCTGCTCCCCGATCATCGAATCGAGCCGATCGAGCTGGTTCTCGATCGCGGCGACCTGTCGCTGTCTCTCGGTGACGGTCGCGGCGAAGCGATCGGACGCCCAATCGGCTTCCTGTCGAGCATTCGACGCCGTTCGGGCGATCTCCGCGTCACCTTCGGCGACGGCACCCATGAACTCCAACCGGTCCGAGAACTCCGCGATGCTTTCGGCGCCGAGGAGTCCGTCGACCTGGGAACCGGTTCCCACGTAGGCCTGCACCGCTCGCGTCGCCAGGCGGGACTCCGCACGCTGTGCCTGCTGCTCCGCGATGTCACGCTGATCGCGCGCCTCCGCGAGCTTGCGCTCGATCAGCGCGAGGCGGTACTTCGCATCGTTGTACTGCTCGGCGAGGACCTCGAAGTCGTGCTGCAGTCCTGCGAGCTTCGCTTTCGCTGCCTCGACCTCTTCGGCGGACGGCGCCGCGAGGGAGGCGATGCTGAGCGCGGAGAGGAGGATGGGGAGCGCGAAGACCACGGCTACGACGAGCCGTGTGATCCGCGTTCGCGTCCCGGTCATGTGCTCCTAGGTCCGAGTAGTACGAAAGGCTCCGTCGCCGGAGCCGTCGCCCGAGGCTACCGGTGCCTCCAGGGGTCGTCAAACCCCTGTTGCGCGATAGCGAACATGCGTGGGGCGGGCCGTTTCCGGCCCGCCCCGTGGTATCGGTGTCGGGACGGCGGGACTTGAACCCGCGACCTCAGCGTCCCGAACGCTGCGCGCTACCAAGCTGCGCCACGTCCCGAACCCCTGATTCTAGCGGGTCGTCACCGGGTGCCGACGCTCCGGGGTGAAGGTCGAGATACGTGGCCTCCGGCCGGCACCAGAACCGGAACGGCGCGTACTTGCTCGTTCCGAGGCCCCGGGACGTGTGGAGCACCGCGGTCCCCATCCTGACCAGCCCCGAGGCGAAGGCCCGCGGCATCGAGCAATTGGTCACCAGCGCGCCGATCCAGGGGAGCCGGACCTGACCGCCGTGGGTATGCCCCGCGACGATCAACCGGTACCCCAGCGCGGCCGCCTCGGGAGCCGTGTCGGGAGAGTGCATCACGGCGAACCCGAAGCGATCCGCTTCGCTCCGAGGAGCGACACGCAGGTCGTGGCGTCCGATGTGGGCGTCGTCCAGACCGAGCAGCTCGGTCTCGAGCCCGAGGAGGGAGATCGAGCGCCGCGAGTCCGTGAGGTCCTCCCATCCATCCGCGCCCAGGGCCCGGATCAGATCGGGCGCACGACCGGGTGCCGCTCGCCGACGAGGGCGTCCCGGACGGAAGTACGCCAGGTAGTTGAGCGGTCGGGGCACGAAGTAGTCGTTCGATCCGAGCACGAACCACGACGCGATGCGACCGCGCACCGACCTCACGCTCTCGACCGTCGTGTCGATCGCTTCCGGCTCACCCAGGAGATCCCCCGTCACGACCGTGACGTCCGCCGCGGGCAACCCTGCCAGGAAGCGCGTCTTCCGGGGATCGTGACGAACGAAGTGGAGGTCCGACAGGTGCAGCACGACGAAGGGCTGTGCGGTCGCCGGTAGGATGTCCAGGCGGTGCCGGATCACCCGGTACCGGAACCGTTCGATGAAGATCCCGTAGAGCACGCAGCCGACGCCGAGCGCGGCAACCGTCACGACCACGGGGAACACGGGGGGAGTGTAGTGAGCGACCCGACGCTGAAGGAGCGCCTCGCCACGGAGATCACCGGTGCCCTCCGCGCGGGCGAGAAGGTCCGTCTCGGCGCGCTCCGCATGCTCTCGGCGGCCGTCACGAACCGGGAGAAAGAGCTTCGGCACGACCTCTCCGATGACGAGCTCCGCGATGTCGCCGCGAAGGAGATGAAGAAGCGGGCCGAATCGATCGAGGCGTTCGAGAGCGCCGGGCGGGAGGCGCTCGTGGACAAGGAGCGAGCCGAGCGGGAGGCGATCGCGCCCTACGCGCCTGAGCCGATCGCCGACGCCGACCTGGATGCGTTGGTGGACGAGGCGTTCGCGGCCACCGGAGCCACGTCGGAGAAGGAGTTCGGCGCCGTGATGGGTTTCGTCATGGGCAAGGCGAAGGGCCGCGTGGACGGGAAGCTCGTGCAGGAGAGGGTGCGCGCCAGGCTGGGCGGGATGACCTAGCCTCCCCCGCCGCCGTTCCCTCCACCGTCCCCGTTCCCGTTGCCGCCGCCGTTGCCCTCTTCGCCCACGAAGATCTTCACGGTGGAGCCCTGGACGACCTCGGTCGTGCTCCGGGGCTCCTGAGCGATCACGTACCCGACCTTGGCCTTATCACCCGTCTGCACACGCACGAGGTCGACGACCAGTCCGAGTGACCGGAGGAACTCCGCCGCCAGGTAGCCGCGCATGTCGACCACCCGAGGCATCGTGACCTTGGCCGGGACACCGGTCGAGATCTGGATCTGGATGAGCGTGCCGAGCGCGGTGATCGATCCGCCACCGGGGGACTGGCTGAAGACCTGGCCCTTCGGGCTACGGTCGTCCACGATCTCCACGGACGCGCGGAAACCGGCCTCCGACAGCGTCGTGATCGCTTCCTGCCGACGCATGCCGATGACGCTCGGGACGGGCCCCTCGGGCGGCTTCGGGGGGTCGGGGAACCCGATCGCCGGCAGTCCCTGCATCACCCTCGACATGAACGACACCCAGATCGGCGCCGCGACGGTGCCGCCGAAGACCGAGCCCATCGAGTAGGGATTCCCCGGTGAGCCGACCCAGACCACGGTCGTGAATTGCTTCGTGTACCCACCGAACCAGACGTTCGTGTTCTCTTGCGCCGTGCCGGTCTTGCCGGCCACCGGCCAGCTGCCCCATGCGCCGAACGCGCTTGCCGCCGTGCCCGAGACCGGCACGGCCTCGAGCATCGACGTGATGAGGCGTGCGTCGCCCTGCTTGAGCACGGGGTCGCAGGCGCGCTCGTGCTCCAGGATCGCCTCGCCGTCCCGCTCGATCGTTTGGACGGTGTAGGGGTCGCAGTGCCGGCCGTCGTTCGCGATCGTCTGGTACCCGGCGGCCATGTCGACGGGCGAGATCGCGACCGAACCCGTCGCCAGGGCCGGCACCGCGAGCAAGCCCTCCGTCATGGGATCCATCCCGATCATCTGCTCGGAGATATCCGCGACCACCTCCGCACCGACGTCGAGGATGAGCTGCGCGAACACGACGTTGATCGAGTTCTCGGTGGCCGTGTAGAGGTCGACGAGCCCGACCCCGCTGCCTTCGGCGTTCGAGACGCAGTGATCCTCGTCGTCCCAGGCAGGCGAGCACCACGGCGAGGAGCTGGAGTAGGTCTGCGTGGGCGGGATGCCGCGCTTGAAGGCGCCGGCGAGCACGAACGGCTTGAACGCCGATCCGGGTTGATGGCCGGTGGTCGCGAGGTCCAGCTTCTCCTTCTGGTAGTTCCTGCCGGAGAGGATCACCTTCACCGCGCCCGTCCGGTTGTCGATCGTGACGATCGAGACGTCAGGAGGTGGCGAGCCGGGCGGCGGACTGATCGAGACCCGCAGGGGCCTCCGTGCCTCTTCCTCGGCCCACGACTGCCAGTCCGGCTCGAGGGTGGTGTGGATCTCGAGTCCGCCCTCGTACAGCATCCGGCGGCGCGCCTTCTGGGTCTTCCCGAGCGCCTCCGTGAACTCGCCGGACCTATTCTCGATCATCTGGTCGGTCAGATACTTCACGAAGAACGGGGGATGCCGGCGGACCAGCTTCCCGGCATCCTTCGGCAGTCCGAGCGGCATCTCGCGGACATGGGCCAAGCGCTCCTCGCTGATCCATCCGAGGGCCTCCATCCGCTTGAGGACGTCGTCGCGCCGAAGCCGCGTCACCTCGGGATCGTCGATCGGCTCGTAGTAGTCCGGCTCACGGATCAAGCCGGCAAGCATGGCTCCCTCGGCCAGGGTGAGCTTGCGCGCGGGCTTCTGGAAGTAGAACTGGGCCGCCGTCCCGACCCCGTAGACGCCGTTCCCCATGTAGACCTGGTTGAGGTACAGCTCGAAGATCTCCACCTTCTTGTATTGCTGCTCGACGCGGATCGCCAGGGCGAGCTCCTGGATCTTGCCCTCCACGCTCTGGTCGAAGCGGTCCCGCCCGAGGGTGAGGCCGACCAGCTGCTGCGTGATCGTCGAACCACCCTGGACCACCTGTCCCGCCCGCGCGTTCTCGACGATCGCCCGGATCAGGGACGACACGTCCAGCGCGCCGTGCTGGAAGAAGTCCGAGTCCTCGATCGCGAGGACCGCCCGCTGGGTGGCACGCGAGATGGCGCCGAGCTCGACGATCTCCCGGTTGTCGAGGTACAGGCGGGTGAGGACGGAGCCGTCGGCAGCGTAGATCGTCGAGCGTTCCGGGAAGCGCGGGATCCGCGTGAAGTCGGATCCGAGCGCATCCAGCCGGGATCGGATCTCGTTCACCCCGAGCCCCGCGGCGGCGAACGGCGGGGCGAGCACCGCGGCGGTGAGGATCGATGTGGCGAGGATCACCGGGACGAGCAGGAGCGCGGCGATCGGCTTGAAGGAGACCCGATCGTGGACGGATCGGGGGTGGCGCGAAGGGCGGGGGCCGGAACGACCCCCCGGTGGCGGGGGTCCCGCCGGGCGGCGACCGGTGTCCACGCTCATGAGGTCCCCTCAGGATACGCCGGATCGCTCTTCGACCTGGTCGGTACGATGCGCCTCCATGCGTCCACGCTCCTGCCTCGCGTTCTTGATGCGTGTGCTCATGGTGAGCGGGCTCGCGGGCGCAACGTTGGCGGGCACCAGGCTCGCCGGCGCCGCAGAGCGCGCAGCTACCGAGCCGCCGACGACGCCCGTGCGCGTGATCGAGGTCCAGGGGCCGATCGACCGACCGCTCCTGGCGTTCCTCGAAGAGCGGCTCGCGGATGCCGAGCGAGCCGGGGCGATCGTCGTGCTCCAGCTGAACACGCCCGGGATGCTCGGCCAGAACGGCCTCGCGCTCGCGGATCGGGTCGCCCACCTCGAGGTGCCGGTCCTCAGCTGGGTGGGACCGGTGCCGGCGAAGGCGAGCGGCGGCGGCTTGCTGCTCATGCTGGCGTCCTCGCTCGCGGGGGTCGCACCGGGCTCGCAGACGGGTCCCCTCCGCCCCGTGGACGTCCTCCATCCCGAGATGGGGTCCGCCGAGCTGCGAACGCGGATCGAAGGGTGGCTCGCGCTGCGCGGTCGACCCGACGTCGATCTCGATGCGCTCGAGAGGCCGCTCGCGGCTCGCGAGGCACTGGCTACCAAGGCAGCCCACGCGGCGACGTACACCGTCCCCGAGTTCTTGATCGCCGTGGACGGGATGACGGTCCGGACCCCGACGGGAGCCGTCGTGCTGCGGACGCGGGTGGCGACCACGCAAGCGCAGGCCGGCGAGCGCATCGTCGACATCCGCTTCGAGGAGCCCGGCTTGATCGGCCGGGTGCTGCACGCGGTCGCGACCCCCTCGATGGTGTATGTCCTGATGGTCCTGGGTCTGGCGGCGATCGCGTTCGAGCTCACGCAACCGGGCTTCGGCTTCGCAGGGGTCAGCGGCGTCGCGCTCGCGATGCTCGCGGGGTACGGGCTCACGGTGGCGGTGCCGTCATGGGTCGGACTTGGGCTGTTGGTCCTCGGGATCGGTCTCTTGGTGCTCGACGTGCGGCTTCGGAGCCTGCGCTGGCCGACCTGGGCGGGGCTGGCCGCGTTCGGCGCCGGGTCGATCCTCGCGTGGCGGCACGTCGACGACTCGATCGCGATCAGCCCCTGGCTGATCGGCGGCGCGGTGCTCGCGAGCCTCCTCTACTACGGGTTCGCGCTGACCGTCGCGCTGCAGTCGCGGGATCGGATCGTCGGGACCCAGCGCGGATTGGTCGGCCTCGTGGGGGAGGCGAGAGGACGCCTGGCGCCCGACGGTCCCGTGTTCGTGAAGGGTGCGCTCTGGCGGGGCAGGTCGGAGGGTGAGCCGATCGAGGCGGGGACGCCGATCCGGGTTCGCGGCGTCGACGGCCTCATCCTCCGGGTCGCACCGGAGCTCGTCGGACCTATGGAAGACGCTGGCGCGTAAGGGGTCCGCCCACTTCTTGAGAACGTGTGGCGGCAGAAGCTTCCTCCCGGAAGAGGAATCTCCTTCCCCTCGTTCTTCGAACAACCAGGTGATGGCTCTCGAGGAGGCGCCGGCCGGCTGGCAGGGACGCGCCGCATGCCGCGGCGAGGACTCCTCCTTCTACTTCGCCCCGAGCTACTTCGAGAAGCGGGGAGAGAAGCTCGCGCGTGAGGCGGTCGCCAAGCGGATCTGCGCCGTCTGTCAGGTCCGGCAGGCCTGCCTCGACTACGCGCTGGAGACCCGTGAGGGGCACGGGGTGTGGGGTGGCCTGAACGAGACGGAGCGGCGAGCCGTCCTGCGGCGGAGGGCGCTCGAAGCGAGCTGACGGCCGCGGGCGCCGACCCCGTCTGGGAGGATGCGGCCGATGCGTGACGCGGACATCCTCGAACGGCTCGACGAGCTCGGCCTGGAGCTGCCGCCGATCCCCGAACCTGTCGCCAGCTACATCCCTGTGACGCAGGCAGGCGCGCTCGTGTTCGTGGCGGGCCAGGTGGCCATGGTGGAGGGGCGCCTGATGCACCCAGGCAGGCTCGGTCAGCACGTGTCGGTCGAGATGGGGCAAGAAGCGGCGGGGCGAGCGGCGCTCCAGTCGTTGTCGTCGATCCGCCATCATCTCGACGGCAGCTTCGATCGGTTGGTGCGACTGCTCCAGGTCACGGTCTACGTGGCCGCTGATGCCGAGTTCATCGAGCACCCGACGGTGGCGAACGGCGCGAGCGATGTGCTGGTCGCTGTGCTCGGTCCGGACGGGCGCCACGCGAGGGCGGCCGTCGGTGTGGCGTCGCTGCCACTCGGGGCGAGTGTGGAGGTCGCGGTGACCGCCGAGGTGTCGGAGGAGCCAGACGCTATGACGAGCGGGGGTACCGCAGGTCGCCCTCCCGTCGTGTGATGCCCCGCTGATCGAACCAAGCGAGCAGGGGGACCGCGAACTTCCGGCTCGTCCCCAAGGCCTCCCGGAAGGCGCTCACCGTGATCCCCGTCTCGCCCGCGCCGGTGACGATCGCCTCGGCGCGTTCGATCACCGAGGGGAGGAACACCAGGTCGGGGGCGACGCGGACCACGTGTCCAGCTCGCGTGGCCGCGTCCACCGCGTCGCGACCGATCCCCCGATCGGCGAGTTCCTTGATCGTCGGAGGCTGCGCCGGTTCGTCCGAGATCGCTTCGACGACGCGTCGCATCACGGGGTCGAGCTCCGGTCCTGGTCCCTCGTGCGACCGGAGCGCGACCGCCGTGGTCGTCCGCGCGAGGAGCCCGTCGCCGACGAGGCGATCGAGGATCGGATCGATCAGCCGGCGGTCGGGCGGACCTATCTCGGCCCGGAGGAGGTCGGCGAGCGCGCGGCGAGCTGCCGCCAGGGGCTCGCCCTCCTCGAGGGGGTGGGCGAGGTGGTACGCGGAAACGTGCGCGACCAGGGCGGGGCCGACCCGGGCGAGCAGACCGTCCCGGAGGAGCCAGTCCCCGGCCTCCGGGATACCGGCGTCGGAGCCCGTGAGGACGAGGGCCTCCGAGGCGTTGACCGCCCCCCGCTCGTCGGCGAGGATCGCCGGGAGCTCATGGCGCGCCGCTCCGGCGCGCCGGCCGAGCCGCCCTTCCGCCGATCCCGCGCGCCGCGGCGGCGCAGGATCGAGCACGGTCCCGCCACCGACCGTCTCCCGGCGGCCCGATTCCCGCAGGACGAACCGATCGGAGACGTCCAGCACGAGCGGCCGGGTCGTCGTGATGCGCACGAACACGTCCTCGCCGCCCGCCGTCGATCCTGGCCCGAGCATCCGGACCCTGGCATCTGCCTCCGCTGCGCCGACGTGGATCTTGAACGCGCCGCGCCCGGTCACGGGATGTGCCAGGCCGCGGACGGGTCGGAAGACGCCGTCGAACGTGTTGGTGGGTCTCCACGCTCCCGGGGCGCCGACGACATCGCCCCGCGCCAGGTCCCCTTTGCCGGTCCCGGCGAGGTTCGCCGCGACCCGCGCGACGGGGATCGCGCGCGTCGCGTCCCGCTTGTGCGTCTGCAACGACCTGACCCGCGCCGTCCGCCCGTGCGGGTAGAGCTCGACGTCGTCCCCGACGGCGAGCGCCGAGCCGCCCAGCGTTCCTGTGATGACCGTGCCCGCCCCTGAGACCGTGAACACGCGGTCGATGAACAGCCGAGCCCGCGTCTCGGGAGGCGGCACCGCCTCGGCCAAGAGATCGTCGAGGGCCACGCGGAGCTCATCGAGGCCGACGCCGGTCGTCGCCGAGACCCGCACCAACCGAGCACCCTCGAGCGCGCTCCCCTCGAGCCGCTCCCGGATCTGCTCCTCCACCAGATCGAGCGTTTCGCCGTCGACGAGATCCTGTTTCGTCAGCGCCACTACGCCGCCCTCGACGCCGAGCACGTCCAGGATCGCGAGATGCTCCTCCGACTGCTGGCGCCACCCTTCGTTCGCCGCGACGACGAACAGGACGAGTCGGACGGGACCCACGCCCGCGAGCATGTTGGCGATGAACCGCTCGTGGCCGGGTACGTCGACGAAGCCGATCTCGCGTCCGGACGGGAGCTCGCACCAGGCGTAGCCGAGGTCGATCGTGAGGCCCCGCCGCTTCTCCTCCTCCCAACGGTCGGGGTCCATGCCGGTGAGGCGGAGGATCAGCGACGACTTGCCGTGGTCCACGTGGCCCGCGGTGGCCACGACGCGGATCTCGGTCATCTACGCGCGAGCGTCGCCACGATCGGGGTCGTCGCCGGGATCACCGCCGCCGTCGGGGTCGTCCTCGCCGCCGTGGACGTCGTGGTCGTGCTCCTCGTCGCCCTCGAGCGCGTAGTGCACCGCGCGGGCGAGGTGTCGGATCTGTGCATCCGTCACCGTTCTGCAATCGAGGAGGACGAACCCGTCTTCCATGCGCGAGAAGGCCGAGGGTGTTCCCGTGCGGAGACGGGCGGCGAACGATGGGCCGTCCGGCACCCGGATCCGAACCCCCCAGGACGGGAGGACCGTCCCCGGCATCGAGCCACCCCCGACCGCCGATTCACAGCGCACGACACGCGCTCCCTCGAGCTCGCCGCCGATGGTCTCGGACAGGAGCTGAGCCCGGCTGCGGACGATCTCGGGCGACTCCCTGAGCATCCGGAACACGGGGATCTCCCCTTCCTTGCCGGACGCGATGATCGAGAGCACCTGTTCGAGCGCCGCCATCTGCATCCTGCCGATGCGGACGGCGCGGGCGATCGGGTGTCGGCGGAGCCGCTCCAGGAGCGCCGCGCTCCCGATGATGATGCCTGCCTGCGGACCGCCGAGGAGCTTGTCCGCGGAGAACGTCACGAGGTCGGCTCCCTGCTCCAGGGCGTCCGAGACCGAGGGCTCGTCGGCCGGATGTCCGTGCCCGTGATGTAGGAGCCCCGAGCCGATGTCGTAGAGGAAGGGGATGTCGTGCTTGCGGGCGAGGGCCCCGAGGTCGGCGGCCGCCGGCGTCGCCGTGAATCCGATCATGCGGTAGTTCGAGGGATGCACCCTGAGGATCATCCCGGTCTTCTCCGTGATCGCCGCTCGGTAGTCGGCGATCCTCGTCCGGTTCGTCGTTCCGACCTCGGCGAGCCGCGCTCCCGACGCGGCCAGGATGTCGGGGATCCTGAACTCACCGCCGATCTCGATCAGCTCCCCGCGGGAAACGATCACGGGCTTGCCTTTCGCGAGCGCGGCCATCGCCAATAGGAGGGCGGCGGCGCAGTTGTTGACCACCATCGCGCCCTCCGCTCCCGTGAGCGCGGTGAGCAGGGTCTCGGCGTGGCCGCCGCGCTGGCCCCGTCGGCCGGTCCGCCGGTCCACCTCGATGTCCGTGTAGGACCGCGCGGCCCGCGCGACGGCCCGCGCGGCACGCTCGGGAAGGGGGGCGCGGCCCAGGTTCGTGTGGAGGATCACGCCCGTGGCGTTGATCACGGGCACCATGCCGTGTGCGGCTCGGGAGGCGCGACCGAGGGCGCGGGCCAGCAGGACCTCGTCGGGCGGCGGGTCCTCGCCGCCGGCCGCCGCCGACCGCACCTCGCCAAGGACATCCTCGAGCATCCGCTTCAGCAAGGGTCGTCCCAGTGTCGAAGCGGCTCGTCGCGCGGGGTCTGAGCGCAGGAGCGCATCCACCGAGGGAACCTTCCGGCGGACGTCGACGGCCATCGTGCAGGCAGCCTATCGCTCGCCATCGCCCTCCCCACCCTCGGGCGTGGTGCGCGGCCGGCCTCCGCTAGGATGGCCTCGCATGGACATCCGCGAGGCCGCGTTCGAGAGCTCCCAGGTCGCCTCGATGATCCGGGGCGGCGGACTCGACGTCGAGGTCATGCCCAGCGGAGAGTTCTCCACGGAGGAGATGATCCTCAACATCGGTCCGCAACACCCGTCCACGCACGGCGTCCTCCGCGTGGTCCTCGAACTCGACGGCGAGGTGATCACGAAGGCGGAGCCCGTGATCGGCTACATGCACCGGGCGGCCGAGAAGCTCGCGGAGTATCGAGACGCTCGACAGGTCCTCGTCCTGATGAACCGACACGACTGGATCTCTGCCTTCAACAACGAGCTCGGCTGGACGATCGCCGTCGAACGGCTCGCCGGCATCGAGGTGCCCGAGCGCGCCCAGTGGATCCGCACGATGTTCGCGGAGTGGAACCGGATCCTGAGCCATCTGATGTTCAGCGGCTCCTACCCGCTCGAGCTGGGTGCGATGACCCCGATCTTCTACGCGTTCCGGGAGCGCGAGATGATCCAGGACCTGATGGAATCCGCGACCGGCGCGCGGATGCATCACTCCTACTGCCGGGTCGGCGGGCTCAAGGACGACCTTCCGCGCGGCTTCCTGAAGCGATCGGCGGAGGTCCTCGCCGAGACCAGGAAGCGGATCGGGGAGTTCGAGACGCTGATCATGGGGAACGAGATCATCTACGCGCGGACGCGTGACGTGGGGCTCCTCCCGGCCGAGACCGCGATCGCGTTCGGCACGTCGGGTCCGGTGCTCCACGCGAGCGGCGTTCCGATGGATCCTCGGAAGGACGAGCCGTACGAGAAGTATGCGGAGGTGGAGTTCGACGTTCCGGTGGGAACCAAGGGCGATTGCTACGACCGCCTCTGGGTGCTGATCGAGCGGATGAAGGAATCCTGCAACATCATCGAGCAGTGCATGGACCGGCTGCCCCCTGGGGAGTTCCGGGCGCCGAAGCTCCCGAAGACGCTCAAGATGGAGGGCGAGGTCTACGTCCGGACCGAGAACCCGCTCGGCCTGATGGGCTACTACGTCGTGGGGGACGGCAAGAAGCAGCCGTATCGGCTCAAGATGCGGACGGCCTCCTTCTCCAACGTCAGCGTGATCCCCGCGATGCTTCCGGGCACCTTGGTTCCGGACCTGATCGCCATCCTCGGCTCGATCTTCTTCGTGGTCGGCGACGTCGACCGCTGACGGCACACGCTGGGACGGCGCCAAGGGCCGGCGCCGACGGAGGCGAACGGGTGCTGACCGCTCAATGTTCGGGCAGGTCGCGCCGATACCCACGTGGGGATGAACATCGAGCACATCGGATCGTTCCGCACCCGCACAGGGGATGACGGATCGCTCGAAGTCTGGGCGCGAGGCTGGCGCTTGGAATCTCAGCTGTACGCGCTGATCCCGATGGGCATCGCGTTGATGTTCCTCCTGGCTCCGATGTCCCTCCCGATGCGGGTCGTCGGCGCCGGGATCCTGGTCGGTGCGACCTTCTTCGTCTTCCGGATGACGAAGCCGGGACTCGTGCTGACGTCCGAAGCCATCTCCATCGTCAGTGTCATCCGCACCCAGCGATTCCCATGGGAGCAGGTCAGCGGTTTCATCGGGGAGCGGAGGCACGACGAAGCCCGCGTGCTGATGGTCCTAGAGGACCAGCGGCAGATCCCACTCCCCGGGACTCTCGATCCGGAAGAGCTCGATCCCTACGGCGACGAGGGGCAGATGCTGTCTGCCGCGGACCAGCTGAACCATCTCCGCGAAGTCGCGATCTCAGGTGGCCTCCCGGCGCCGGTCCCCGTCGTGCAGGCCCCCGCCCCTCGGGCCCGCTTCGGCGGATCCGAGGGATCCCGGAAGGATCGCCGCCACGAGCGGAAGGAGCTCCGCTCGGCTCTGAAGGCCGTCCGTCTCCCCAAGGCAGGCGCGCCAACGGCCGGCACCGCGCCCGACGAGGAGCCGGCCCCCCCGCGGCGCCAGCGCCGGCGGAGCCGCACCGAGCCCGTTCCTGAGCTCACGCCGGTCGCGATCACCGAACCCGTAACGCCCGTGGTTCGCCGCCGATCGGCCGCACCGCCGGCGACCGGGCTCCCATCCCATTACCCGACGCCCGTCTACATCCCTCAGGCCGAGTACGCGCAGATGCTCCGGGATCAGAGGGCCGCCGAGAAGGCAGCCGCAGCCGCGGCCGCCGAGCTCGCCCTGCTCGCCGACGACAAGGCGCTGAACGAGCTCGCCGAGAAGCAGGAATTCTCGGACTGGACTTCGTAGTTTCGATCAGGTCTGCCGGTTGAACCAGGTCCCTCCCGGACCCGCGTAGCTGAACGCTTCGCTCCAGACCCCGATCGTCTTCCCGGTGTTCGTGATGGCGATCTCGCCGTAGTCGCCGTAGAACTCCTGGAACCCGGCTGCCGTCTTGTAGCCGGCGCCCGAGATCGCGTCGGAGATGTTGACCGGCGCTGCCCAGGTCACCCCTCCGTCGACGGAGCTCCGGTACCAGATGTTCCATGCGTCGTGGTTCCCGCCGTTCGTCTGAGCGAACCACATGCGCACGTCGCCGGCGCCTCGGGACTCCACGGTGGGAGCGGTGGACTGCTCGCTCGCCGGAGACAACGTGGTGCGAGCCGACCACGTGAGTCCGCCGTTCGTCGACCGCTTGGAGAAGACCAGCTGCTTGCCGCCCGGCGTGGTCGCGCCGTCGTAGACCATCACCAGGTTGCCCGACGCGTCGGCGGACACACCGCTGTGGCCGATGTAGAAGTCCGAGGAGCACCCGGCCGCCACACACGATTCGCCGATCTCCACGGAATCGACGACCACGTTGCTCCACGAGGTGCCCTGATTCGTTGAGACGAACGCATGATGTTGAACCTGGCCTGACGGCGTCGACCCCTGGCCGCCGTAGTCGATGCTGCTCTCCGAGAACACGACCGTCCCGTTCGGCAGGACATCCGCGTCGTAGGCGAAGAAGTACCTCGGCCCGTTGACCAGCTTCGTCTGCGTCCAGGTCGCCCCCGCGTTGTGGGACTGCGCGACGTACGGATCACCCGCGTTCGGGCCGTTCCAGGACACGTAGACGTGCTGACCGTCGTTGCTCATCGCCAGGACCGGCTTGTCGGTCCACGAGATCTGTCCGTACGTCGGGACGGGCGTGGACCACGTCTGGCCGTGGTTCGTCGACTTCGTGAACACCGTGTTGAAGCCGTTCATGTAGAGCGCGTAGACGTGGCCGGTGTTCGGGACCACCTCGATGATCGGATCGAACTGAGCGGATCCCTTGCACGCGCAGAGCGGGACCCCTTGGCTCCAGGTGGCTCCTCCGTCAGAGGAGATCTCCAGCGCCATCCAGGGGCTCGGGCAGTTGCCCGGGCACGGCTTCGGCGCGTAACGGGTGGTGACCATATAGACGAACGGGGCGTTGGGGTCGGCCGCGATCGCCGGCTCCCAGTCGTCCGTCGAGACGTTCATCAGTTGCTCGCCCGCCCATCCAGGGGCGGCGGCGAGGACGACCCGCTCACGCTTGCCGAAGGCACCGGCGGCCCGCGCCTCGCGCAGCGCATCCAATCGCAGGTCGGTCGTGAGCCGTTGTTCGAGCCGTTCCTCGTTGCCGCCGGGTGCGCGGCCCAGGCCCGCGACGCCGGACGGCGCCCTGGTCGCCAGCCCGGCGACCGCCGCCAGGACGAACAACGCGAGTACGGTCAGCGCGCCGGACATGATCCGCTGCTGCATCGACCTTCGTCTCCCATCCGCCGGCTCGGCCGGCAACGATCACGGGTTCTCGGTGCCGAATCGTAGACCGGTCCGACCGGGGCGCGCCACCCCGGAACAAGGTGCGTCGCAGGTACCCTCCTGCGGATGGAACGGCGTGCAAGGGGGTCTGAGTCGATCCGGCTCGTTCTGCCGTCGCTCGTCCTCCTCGTGTTCATCGCCCCGCTCGTCCTAGCCGTGCTGGGCTCACTCCGTCCGGCGGGCACGGCCCCGCCCACCTCGATCGATCCGTGGCCGCAGGGAGGGGGCGCATCGAACTATGTGGACGTGGTGGGACGGTCGGTGCTCCGGGAGCAACTGTTCAATTCCCTCCTCGTGGCAGCGATCGCCGTGCCGATCGGGACGCTCGTCGCATCCTGGGCCGGATACGCGATCGCCAGACTGCCGCGCCGCGCGGCGCTCCTGATCCTGGGCATCGCCGTGATCGCGGTCGCGATGCCGGCGAGCACGACGTTCGTCGGCCGGCTCATCGTGTTCCGTGTCGTCGGCGTCACGGACACGCCGCTGCCCTTGATCGCGCCGGCCCTGATCGGCGTCACCCCGTTGCTGGTCCTCCTGTTCGCGTGGAGCTATCACACGATCCCGGGGGAGATCTACGACCTCGCGGCGGAGGCAGGGCTCGGGCCTGTCGGCACGTGGTGGTGGGTGGCGGTGCCGATGCGGAGGGGCGCCGTGGCCGTGGCTGTGGCCGTCGCGTTCGTGATCTCCTGGGGGAACCTGTCCGATCCGTTGTTGTACATCTACGACGAACGATGGTTCACGCTGCCTCTCGGCCTCGTCTCGCTCGCCGAGCTGCCGCCGACCGACCAAGGATTGATGCTGGCGGCCGCGGCGATCGCGATCGCACCCGCGCTCATCACTGCGTACATCGTGCAACGCCATCTCTACGACCGGAAAGTGTGATGCGGAAGAGGGCTCAGGTCTGGCTCGGAGCATGCATGGCGCTCCTGTTGGCGGCGGTCGGGTGCGAGGGCGAGACTCGCGCCCAGACCACGCGGGTCACCGTGATGGTCGCCGGCGATCCCGAGGAGATCGACGCGTACCGTGCCGTCGTCGCGGGTTTCAACGACGCGCAGGAAGCGGTGGACGCCGAGCTGATCCCCTTCGCCGAGCGCGACGATCTGATCCTGCGACTCTCCACGTCGATCGCGGGCGGGCAGCCACCCGATCTCTTCCTGATGAACTACCGGTTCTACGGTCAGTTCGCATCCCGAGGAGCACTCGAGCCCGTCGCTCCATACCTCGAGGAGGCCAACGCCTTCTCGGAGGCCGACTTCTTCGAGACCGCGATGACTCCATTCCGATGGAACGGCGAACAAGTGTGCATGCCGCAGAACGTGTCGAGTCTCGTCGTGTACTACAACGCCGATCTCTTCGCGGATGCGGGGGTGGAGCTCCCGCGGGACGGGTGGGCCTGGGACGAGATGGTCGCCGCCGCGAGGAGGCTCACCCGTGATATCGACCACGACGGGACGATCGATGTCTACGGGCTCGGCGTGGATCCGGAGATCATCCGGGTCGCTCCGTTCATCTGGTCCAACGGGGGTCGGCTCGTCGATGATGAAGCATCGCCGACGCGATTCTCTCTCGATGGTGGCGCCGTCGCCGCGCTCGATACGTTCTTCGATCTTCGGGCCGTCCACGGAGTAACCCCCACCGACGAGGAGGCCGAGGCCGAGGACTTCGAGAGTCGATTCCTGAACGGCCGTCTGGGGATGCTGATGGAGTCGCGCCGTGTGGTGCCGACGCTCCGCACGATCTCGGACTTCGAGTGGGATGTCGTCGGCATCCCCTCGCTCGGCTCGCCGGCGTCCATCCTTCACTCGGATGCCTACTGCATGACCGCGGGGTCGGACGCCAAGGACGAGGCGTGGCGGTTCATGGAGTTCGCGCTCGGTCCCGAGGGGCAGCGGATCGCGTCGGAGGCCGGTCGGACGGTGCCGTCGCTGCGGTCGATCGCGGAGAGCGACGCGTTCCTCGACCCCGACGCGCTCCCCGCGAACGGACAGGCGTTCCTCGATCAGATCCCCTACCTCCGATCCGTCCCGACGATCTCGACGTGGCCGGAGATCGAGGACGCGGCCAACGGGCTGCTGGAGGAGGCGTACTACGCCGGGGGATCGGCGCTCGAGATCGCGGTGGAACTGGAGACGCGGACGCGCGATCTGTTCGCTCGTGCGGAGATCTGATGGTCGCTGGCGATCGCCGGGTCCTCTGGCTCATGGCGTTGCCCTTCCTGGTCGGCGTGCTCGCCCTCATCCTCCTCCCGGCGTTCGGCTCTCTGGCGATGTCCTTCTTCGAATGGGACCTGGTTCGACCCCCGCGATTCGTCGGCTCGGCCAACGTTCGGGAACTGGTCGGGGATCCCGTCTTCCGCATCGCCCTTCGGAACTCGTTGCTCTACGCCGCCGCCGCTGTGCCGCTCCGCCTCGCGGGAGCGCTGGCGTGCGCGCTGGTGTTACACCGGCCCGGGCGCGTGCGAGCGGCAGGGCGCGTGGCCGTGCTTGTCCCGAGCGTGATGCCGGACGCCGCGTACGCGCTGATCTGGTTGTGGGTCCTCAATCCGCTGTACGGACCGCTCAACCTCGCCCTCGGGGCTGCCGGGCTGCCGACCCCCGCCTGGCTCTCACAAGGCACACCCGCCCGCTGGGCCGTCGTGATCATGGGCGCGTTCCAGTTGGGCGAGGGGGCCTTGATCGCGCTGATCGCGCGGAGCCAGGTGCCCGAGGAGCTGCACGAGATCGCTGCCATCAATGGCGCCGGGCGATGGAGTCGTTTCGTGCGGGTCACCCTTCCGATCATGGCCCCGGCGTTGCTGTTGATCGTCGCGCGGGACACGGTCCTTAGCCTGCAGGCGACGTTCGCGCCCGCGCTGATCGTGACCGAGGGCGGCCCGCCTCCCTACGCGACCACGTACCTCCCGCTGTTCGTCTACCGCAACTCCTTCGCGTATCTCCGGTACGGCTACGCGTCGGCGGCGACGGCCGTGATGCTCGTCGTGACCGCCTCGGCGCTGTGGCTGCAGTACCGAGCGCTGGTGTGGTGGAGGAGCCGACTCGGGTACCAGGATGACCGGGTTCACATCCACGCCGGAGCATGAAGGCCTGGGGTCGCGAGGAGGAGCCAGCGGAGCCGGCCGAGTGCCGAAGGGTCGACGAGCAGCGTGGCCCGGCTCCTCCCGCTCCACGTTCGGACGGCGTCGAGCCCCTCGCGACGATCCAGTAGTTCGGTCTGCCATCGGAGCTGCTCGTGGATCCACTGGTCGAAGCCGAGCGCGGTGAGCGCGTGCCGCTGTGTGACGCTCGGGAACGCGATCAGCCCCTGCTTCTCGGCGTGCTCGCTGAGAAGATCGAAATCGAGACCGCACGTGATGTCGGTTTCGCCCGGCCGCTCGAGGAGGTCCTCGACCGGTCGGTGTGCCCGATACCCGTGCGGCGAACCGCCCGGCTCGCCCACCCCGCCGTAGTCGATCAGGAGTGCGTAGCCCGGGTGGGCGAGCCGGGCCCCCACCGCAGCGATGAACGCCGTCGCTCCTTCCGGGAGCACCGCCTCCTCGCCGTCGGCGAGCGCGACCACCTCGTCCGGCGGATCGTCGAGGTGCTCGACGAACCGATCGCCGTCGAGCCCCACCCTGACCTCCTTCGTTCCTGAGGCTGTTCCGCGCAGACGTCGGAAGGGCAGGTTGTCCATCAGCTCGTTCGCCAGGACCAGCTGCGGCGAGCCCTCGAGCTCATCCGAGACCACCAGGCCGTCGATCGCGCCCAATGCTGTGCGCGCGCCTGAACTCGTGTCGATCGCGGTGTAGATCACGTCCACGCCACGCAGGTGCTCGACGAGCTGCCGGGCGAGGGTCCCGTCGCCGGCACCCACCTCCGACAGTCGGAACGGTGCCGGTCGGCCCAGCCGGTCGTGCAGATCGACGATCGCCCGGCCGAGGAGCTCCGAGAAGACCGGATGGACGTGCGGGCTCGTGACGAAATGGCCATCGGGGCCGATCGGTGGGCTTTCGAAGAACCCTCCCGGCCCCGAGAGCGCGAGCTCCATGTACTCCGAGAAGGTGATGGGTCCGTGATCCTTGATCGCGTTGGCGATCGACTCGCGCGCCTGCACGGGCCCAAGCGTACGGGCCCTGGGTAGCATCGGTTCCGTGAGCGACGACGAGATCCGACAGGCGGCATCGCTGATCGGCGTCCGCGACGGGCGTCGCGGTCCCGAGGTGCTCGTGATCGAGCGTGCGCCCGATCAGCGCTTCCTCCCCGGCTACGTGGCCTTCCCGGGCGGCGCGGTCGACCTCGCCGACAGCGCGTTGGCGCAACGCTGGTTCGGTGACGCGGAGGAGGGAGCCCGGGCCGCCGCGGTGCGCGAGCTGGCCGAGGAGGTCGGGCTGGCGGTGACGCGAGATGCCGTCGTGTCCGCGGGCGTCGATCGCTCGCTCGCATCGATCGACGGATCGCCGCCGGTCACCGATGCGCTCCCGGAGATCGCTCGATGGATCGCGCCGGAACAGGTCCCCGTGCGCTTCGACGCCCGGTACTTCGCCGTCCGCATGCACGATGGTGCCGATCCGGTACCGGACGGCGCCGAGGCGGCGAAGGCCTGGTGGGTGTCGCCGACGGAGCTCCTCGCCGCCTGGGAGGCCGGGGAGGCGCGGCTCTACTGGCCGACCCACTACACGATGCAGGCGCTCGCGGATCGACGCGACGCGGACGACGTCCTCGGTCTGCGGCTCGTCACGCGTGAACCCGATGACGACGAGCTGGGCCGGTTGCCGCGATCGGTCTTCTACCAGGACCGATGATCGCCTCCCTGCTGCGGATCCGGAGGGTGCTCGCCCCGAACGCTGGCGTCTACACGCTGGAGGGGACGAACACTTGGATCGTCGGGAGCGATCCGGCGTTCGTGATCGATCCGGGTCCCGACATCCCCGAGCATCTCGCGGACGTCGCGGCGGAGGCAGGATCGGTTGGCGCGGTGCTCGTCACGCACGACCACCCGGACCACGCCCCGGGCGCGGTCCCGTTCGGCCGGCTCGTCGGAGCGCCCGTGTACGCGTTCCGGCTCGCGGACGCGGCCAAGCTCGCCGCCGGCCAGCGTGTGCGCGCCGGCGAGCTCGACCTCACCGTGATCCACACGCCGGGTCACACGTCCGATCACGTGGCCTTCTTCGAGCCCGGCAGCGGCGCGCTGTTCACGGGCGATACGGTGCTCGGGAGAGGCACCAGCTTCATCGATCCGCCCGGCGGAGACCTCGTCCAGTACCTGCGGTCACTTCGGCGGCTCATGGATCTGGGCGCCCGGTCGATCTACCCCGGTCACGGTCCCGTGGTGCTGCACGCCCGCGACAAGCTGGTCGAGTACCTGGCGCACCGAGACGAGCGCGAAGCGCAGATCGTGTCGGCGCTCGCGGAGGGCCCGCGCACGATCACCGAGATGGTCGAGGTGATCTACGCGGATCACCCGAAGGAGGTGCATCCTCTTGCGGCGCGGTCGGTGCTGGCGCACCTCGAGAAGCTGGCCCACGAGGGACGGGTGGACCGGATCGGGAAGGCCGACGAGGGTACCTGGACGGCCTCGACGCCGAGGACCTGCCAGCGCTGCGGACGCCCGGTCAAGGGGAAGGGCCGCTTCTGCGATTCATGCACCCTTGCGATGCTGCAGTCCGACGGGTAGGGCGGCCTCTCGGACCCCGGTCCGCACCACGTATCGACCGCTCGCTCGTTCGATGCACCCCCTCCCGGCGAGCTCTCCGAGCGCTCTGTTCACGCTTTCCCGCGTGGCGCCCGTGAGGCCCGCGAGATGCTCCTGGGTGAGCGGGAGCTCGAGTCGCCGTCCCCCGGGGGCGGTTCGGCCGAATCGCTCCGCGAGATCGTCGAGGCGCGCGAGGAGCCTGTCGGAGATGCGATCCCACGCGATCGAGCAGGCGAGCCATGACGCCCGCCTCGCCCGCCTGGCGAGACCGTCCCTCAGGGCGACCGGCCCCGCGGCGAACAGGCCGCTCGTCACGAGCGCGCGGATGGAGGCGTCCGCGGTCCATCCGGTGGGGCCACCGACGAGGTCTCCCGGCCCCAAGACGTCGAGGACCAGTCGGTGGCCCTCGACGTCGATCGTCTCCATCAGGAGCGCACCCCGACGGATCACCCACGCATCGGGGTAGGGCTCACCCTGGCGGACGATCTCCCGCCCGGGATGCACATCGAACAGCAGGGGGAGTGGGTCGCCGGACACGCTCACACGCACCACCCCTTCGCGCGCGTGACCCTATCGACGGTCGCCGACACGCGGCCGGAGAGAACGCGCTAGGCTTTGCGCGCCCAGCCCGAGGAGGTCACGTTGGCGAAGGCGAAGCTCGATACCGTCATCGCGGCGGTGCCGCTGTTCGACACCCTGTCCAAGCGGCACCTGAAGAAGGTCGCAGGGCTGACCACGACCGTCGAGTACGACGCCGGCGACACCGTGATCCAGGAAGGGGAGCCCGGAGACTCGTTCTTCGTCACCGTCGCGGGGCAGGCGAAGGTGGTCTCGGGCGGCAAGACGGTCCATCGATTGATCCCGGGCGACCACTTCGGCGAGATCTCCTTGCTCGACGGACGTCCCCGGTCGGCGTCGGTGGTCGCGGAGACGCCGTTGTCCTTGCTCCGACTCCCGCGGGCGTCGTTCCTCCGATTGGTTCGGGACGACGCCGACCTCGCACGCGCGCTGCTCGCCTCGCTCGCCAGGATGGTCAGGCGGGTGGACCGCTCGCTCGCGAAGTGAGTCCGCTGCGAATCGAGTTCCACCACCCGACGGAACCCTCGACTCCGGCCCCGCCCGCGCCGGGTGGCCCACCCCCGCCTCCGCCTCCTCCTCCGCCCGCCGTCGCCGCCGCGACCTGGCTCGAGGGGCGCCCGGTCGTCGAGGCCGGCGATCCGGCGATCGGAGCAGCGATCGAGCGTGCGTTCCGTCCGACCCCCGTCGTCGTGGACGATCCATCGCTCCGATCCGCGGGCAGCCATGGGGAGCAGATGCTCCAACCCGGGGACCTGGAGTGGTTCCGAGCGGTGGCGCAGTTCCGGGTACCGGCCGAGACTGGACTCGTCGCTCGAACCGTCCCGGGCGTGGTGCGGGGCGGATACGACCCCGCCGCGAACTATCGCCGGTTCTCGGAGCAGATCGAGCGCCTCGAATCCTGACCGCTCGGCTCCGAACCCTCAGGCGTCGGCGGCCACCCAGCGACGTCCCGTGTCACAGAAGGACAGGAAGTCGCAGTGATGGCACCACGGACCCGGCGTGGGATCGAACGCTCCCTCCCCGATCGCACGGAGCGCGTCCCCGACCCGGGCTCGCACCTCGTCGGGATCGCCCATCGGATGCGAGACTTCTTCGCCGCCGGCCAGATACAGATAGGTGAGCGTGAGATCGTCCGGGTGCTTGCCCCACACCTCGACGCAGGCCAGGCCGTAGAGGTCGAGCTGAAGGCCCGCGAGCGGGTCGTTGGCCGGGGGACGCCGACCGGTCTTCCAGTCGACGACCTCCCACGGACCCTCGACGGCGGCTCCGAACACCGCGTCGATCCGGCCCGAGACGGCGAACCCGTCCACCCGCAAGAGGAAGGCGCGCTCCGCGAACAGCGGCACCACGCCAGCGAACCGGCTGGCGAGGAACGCCTGCCGCAGGCGGTCCACCTTGCCCGGCTCGGTCGCGAGCTCGTCCGCGGTGAGGTCGGGCGCGTCGTCCAGCTCGAGGAGCTGGCCCTGTCCGGAGGACCGTCGCTCGATCCAACGGTGGACCTCGGTCCCGATCCGGGCGGCCGGTCCCGAGAAACGAGGGAGCGGGCGCACGGACGTCCAGTAGAAGCGCTTCGGGCACCGGGTGTAATCGATCACCCCGCCCACCGACACGTTCCGGGGCGGCGTCACCTCGCCGCCGCTTCCCTCGACATCCTCGCGCTCCCTCAGGTGGAGCGCCAGGCCGCGGCGATCCGCGCCGAGCCGCTCCAGCGCCGCTCGCCCGTCCGGATCGAGCGGTTCCAGGAGGGAATCTTGGATGACACCGTCGCTCTCGGCGACGGCCACGGCCGCATCCCGCCAGCCCCCGGGGAAGATCGGGTCGCGTTCCGCCGGCAGCGCGGGACCCGGCCAGTCCCGCACGAACCGTTCCCGGTAGCCCAGGATCGGGTTGTGCTCCTCGTCGATATCGGCGCCGGGATCCCACGTGGCGTGCTTCGTCTCGATGATCCAGTCCTTCAGCTCCCTGAGGAACGGGCCGGCTTCCTTCGCGCGCATGTTCTCCGCGTACCAGTGGGCGCCGGTGACGTGCAGCGATCGGCGCGCACGGGTCATCGCGACATAGGCGGTCCGCCGTTCCTCGTACTCCTCCTGCTGCTTCAGGTCCTTCTTGAACGCGGAGAGGTTGCCGTCGTAGCGGGGCAGGTAGGAGGCGTCGCCGCGGAGCTCGAAGTCCATCGACTTGCCGCGTTCGGCCGGGTTGTGCTGGATCGTCGTGTTCGGCAGCAGGCCTTTCGCGAGCCCGGGCACGAAGACGTGATCGAACTCGAGGCCTTTGGCCACGTGGATCGTCATGACCTTGACCGAGTCCTCCTCGGAGGGTTGGACCGGGGACCATTCCTGCTTGTCCAGGTTCTCGACGGCGTCGACGTACTCGAGGAACGCTCGCAGCGTGAGCTCGCCCTGTACCGGGGAGAACGCGTGCACCTCGTCGAGGAACGCCGCTAGGTTGCGCCGGGCCGCCGTCGCTGTCGCTACGTCGAGGTGTGCGTCGAGCTCGGTGAGGATGCCCGTCCGTCGGATGATCTCGCCGAGGAACTCGCCGACCGGTCGTCGCGCCTCGACGCGGAGCTCCGTCAGCTCCTGCCGGCACTCCTCCAGGCGCGCCCGTCCTTCCTCGGAGAGACCCTCGACCTCATCGAGATGCTCGAGGGCCTCGGTGAACAGGAACGGAGCGGCGTCTCCGTCTCCCTCGTCCTCCTCCCGTAACGCGTAGCTCTTCGTCTTGGCGAGCGACGCCACGAGCGCCAGGTCCTTGAAGCCCACCCGGTAGCGCGGTCCCAGCAGGATCCGGCCGAGCGCGACGCTCGCCAGGGGGTCGAGCGTGGCACGCGCGTAGGCCAGCACCTCGACGACCTCCGGCATCTTAAGCAATCCCGCGAGCCCGAGGATCTCCGCGGGCACCTCGCGCTCGACGAACGCCTGCTGGAGGGAGAGGAACAGCCGCGAGGTACGGCAGAGCACGGCGCAGTCCGACCAGGCGGCGCCCGCGTCGTGCAACGCGACGATCCGATCGGCCACCCACGCCGCCTCCTTCACCTCGTCGGAGATGCGTGCGACGTGGACCTCGCCGGGCCCGTTCTCCTCCCATGGGACGAGCCGCTTGTCCGGGTCGGGGCGTTGCGCCGCCGGGAGCTGGCCGATCAGCACGTCGGCCGCCTCGAGGATCCGCGCACCCGAGCGGAAGTTGGTGTACAGGGGGAGCTTGGTGGCCTCCTCGCCGTCCGCCTTGGCGAACTGCCTGGGGAACTCGAGCAGGTTGAACAGCGAGGCGCCACGCCAGGCATAGATGTTCTGATCGGGGTCGCCGACGGCCGTCACCGGATGGCCACCGCCGAAGACGCCGGCCATCAGCCGCGCCTGCGCCACGTTCGTGTCCTGATACTCGTCGAGGAGCACCGCGGCGAACCGATCGCGGTACTGGCCGGCGACCTCGGGATGCTTGTCGACGATGTCGAGGGCGAGCTCGATCTGGTCACCGAAGTCGATCACGCCGAGCTCTCGCTTCAGCTCCCGGAAGACCGCGCACGCTTTCGCGAGCTCGATGCGCTCGCGAGCCGATCCGTAGGCGCGGTCGGATCGGTGTTCCTTGAGCTCCTCCAACCGGCGCTCGTTGAACTCGACGATCTCGTCCGGCGAGCGGAAGTGGTTCGCCGCCTGGTCGTCGAGCGTGAGGATCCGATCGACGACGCCGGGGAGACGCTGTGCCTCGACGACCTCGAACGTCATGCGGTCGAGCACGCGGCCGCAGAGCTCGACCCGCTGCGCGGGCGTGAGCACCCGTTGGTTGGGCTCGATCCCGATCAGGACGCCATGCCGATCCAGGAGCTGGGCCGCGAAGCCGTGATAGTTGGTGATCTCGGGTTCCTCGCCGTCGGGAAGGTCGAGTCCGGCCAGGGCACGGCGGACGCGTTGCTGGAGGTTCTCCGTGGCCTTGTTCGTGAACGTCAGACACAGCACGTTCCCGGGCAGGACGCCGGAGTGATCGGCGGGCATGCGGCCGAGCGCCACGAGCGCGAGGTACACCACGCGCGCCGCCATCACCGACGTCTTCCCCGAACCGGCACCGGCCACCAGCACGTACGGCTCGAGCGGCCACGAGATCGCGCGCCACTGCTCGTCGGTCGGCGGCCTCCCGCCGAGGACGTCCAGGATCTCCTGCGGGTACGTCATGGTGTCGCTCATCGCTCCGTCGCCCCCTGGGGGCTCCCGACATCGAACAACGGCCGGCCCTCCGGGAAGAGCGGGCAGAGCGACTGGAACTCACAGAAGAAGCAGTTGGCCTGGTAGTTCGGACGATACGAACCGGAGTCGTTCAGTCGCTTCAGCTCACCGACCAGACCGGAGAGCTTCTCGCGCATCACGTCCTGATACGCCTCCTCGCGGTCGGGCGTCCCCACCGTCCACTCTCGCGTCACGAGCTCACCGGTGCGCCAGTCGCCCTTCAGGTAGGCGAGCTCCACGCCGGACACCGGCTGGAATTCCTTCATCTCCTCCGATTCGAGGACCGCCAGGTAGTAGATGCCCAGTTGGAGGCTCTCGTTGGCCTTCGGGGCACGATCGGCGCTACCGGTCTTGTAATCCGTGATCCGGGACCCCGGGAACCCGGCGGGGTCGGGTCCGATCCGGTCGATGTACCCGACGATCGACGCACCCTCGTAGTCGAACTCGAATCCCCCTTCCGTGGCCGAGGCGGGGTGGGGGCCGTACCGTTCGAACCAGTTGGGGAGCATCTTCTTCTTGGCGAGCGAACGCCACGCTTCCGAGACGGCTCTCGCGGGGAACTCCTGCGGGCGCCACCGCTTATCAACCTCTGCGACGAGGCCCTCGAGCGTTCGCTCGACGGCACCCTTCTCACAGTCCTCGATGATGCGGTGGACGAGCGAGCCCACCCATGCCTGGTACCCGACGGGGCGTCCGAGACCGAGCTCGTAGCCGAGGACGAACTGCAGCTCGCAGTTGTCGAGGACGTCGAGCTTCGAGTACGAGGCCCGGAGGTGCTCGTGCAACGGACGGCCCGTGTCCGTCCAATCGCGTTGGAACCACCAACGCCGCGGATCCACGCCGAGCGCGACGAGCCCTTGGAGGGCGGCGAGCCGCTCGACTCCGGGGACCGCGCGATCCCCGAGCGTCCGGCGCCAGAGGGCAGCTGCTTCTCGGACGGAGATCGGCTCGGCGAACGCCGGGTCGGGAACGGCCGACCACTTGAGCCCCAGCTCCTCGACGAACCGTGAACCCGTGGACGCCTCGTCCGCGTGCGCCCTGCTCGCCATCAGCACCACGCGCTCCCGAGCCCGGCCCACGACCGTGCGGAAGAGTCGACGCTCATCCTCCAGCCGGGCGCGGTTGCGATCCGATTGCGACACGAGCCGGTCGAGAGCCTCTAGGTCGAACATCGGCTCGGGCCGCGTCAGGCTGGGGAAGTTCCCCTCCACCGTGCCCACCACGAGGACGGTGTGGAACTCCCGTCCCACCGCACCGTGGGCCGTCAACACCTGGACGGCGTCGGTCTCCCGGCGTTCCCACGCCGAGAATCCGGGTCCGCGTTCCCCGGCATCCACCGAGGCGAGGAAGGCTTCGACCGATGGGTCGGCGGCCGAGCCGGCCTCCGCGACGGCGCTCGAGAAGGCGACCACGGAGTCGAGCTCGCGCCGTGAATCGATGGACGCATCGGCCGCCTCGACCAATCGACGCGAGCACGGCAGCTCCCGCCATAGGACGGCGAAGGCATCCAGCACCGAGCGGTCCGCGGCCAGAGCGGCCCGCTCGAGGACCGCTCGCACGTCTTCTACTTGCGCGGATTCCTCGGCGGTGAGACCGTCCGTGAACTCGAGCGCCCGCCCCACGGATCCCGTCCTCGTGTGGGCGATGCGAAGGAGCCCGCGCGCCGCCGCCGGTGAGAGACGAACGAGATCCGACGTCAGGACGGATTCGATCAGCCCGTTGCGCTCGTCGTCGGACCCGACGAGCCACCGCAGCGCGAGCACGAACGGCCGGGTGGCCGGCTCCTGCGCCAGCGAGACCCCGCTCTCGGGTGCGGTCCGAGGCACGCGCGCGTCGTCGAGCGCCCGCAGCAACCCGCCGACGTGGGAGCCCTGCCGGCGGATCACGACCGCGAGCTCTCCCCACGGGACACCGTCATCGACGTGGAGCCGCCGGAGCTCCCGTGCCGCGGCCGCGTACTCCTCCGAGGTGTGTGCCGCGGTCCACGCATCGACGCGCACCGTCTGTGGGGCGCGGTGGGGCGTGGTCAGTTCCACGTGCGACGCTCCTGCGAACACCTGCGTGAACCGGAGGGACGGGACGGAGGTGGTGCCCTGGAACGAGAAGACGTGCGCCTCCGGATCCGCGGCCACGACGAGGTCGCTCGGTCGGAGCGACTGCACGAGCGCCTCCTGCGCGAACGTGGCGTCGTGGTAGTCGTCGACGAGCAGATGGTCGAGGAGCGGTTCGGACGCGGCGGCCGCTGCTTCCGCTCGACCGATCAGCGCAGCGAAGTCGACGACGCGATCGGCATCCAGCACGTCGAGGTAGGCCCGGGCGAACCGCGCGAGTTCCAGCCAGCCGCTGAGTCCGCGCGTTGCAGCCTTCGCCTGGATCTCCTCCGGCGTGATCCGGGCCTCCTGCGCACGGAGGAGGAACTGCCGGATCTGGTCCGCGAACCCTCGCAAGGTGAGCAGGTGGCCGTACGCCGGCCAGTCGGACGGGTCCTGCCCTTGGAGCAGGTCCTGGACAAGCGCGAACTGATCGGCCGCGGACAGCACCTCGGGCGGCTCCGCGTAGCCGAGTGCCGAGAAGCGCTCACGAAGGATCAGGTGACCGAGGCCGTGGAAGGTCAGGACGTTGAGGCTGGACAGCGACGCCGGCAGCCGGGTGATCAGAGCGTCGCGCGCGGCCTGACGCGCGCGGCGCGATCCCACGACCAGCGCGACACGCTCGGGATCCGCACCGCCCTCCAGGAGCCGTGCGAACCGTTCGCGGAGCACCGAGGACTTGCCGGTTCCCGCGGCCCCGGTGACGAGGAGCGCACCCGTCGCGTGCGAGAGGACGGCGTCCTGCGCAGCATCGGGAGAGGAGGGGGGGTTCACGAGGCGGATGCTACCGCCAGTCGCCGACACCACCGAGGTCGGGTCGTGGTGGTACCGGCGCGGCATCCTCGGGCGTGGTTTCCCCGGAGATCCGGCGTCGGTACCACAGGTCCACCTCGCTCGTCGTGAGCCGCCCCACGAGCCGTTCACCGTCGATGACCAGCGCCTGGCCGTCGCCGGCGATCCACTCCAGAGCTCGATCGAGAGGCAGGTCCGGCGCCACGACACGCATCCGATCTCGGGGCGTCATCGCGGATCGGACCCCTTGCGTGGGGTCCTTCCCTCCGACCTTCGAGGCGGTCGAGAACGAGAGCGAACCGATCACGCGCCCGAACCCCTCCACGACCGGGAACTCCGTGGTGCGATCGGCTCTCAGGTGCGTCTCGAGGGCGTGGAGCAGCGTCGCGTCCGCGGGGATCGGCGGAGGAGGTGGCCCCATCGCCTCCGCGACCCGTCCGCGAGACAGATCTCGCAGGATCGGTGACTGCTTCCCGACCTGGAGCCCCTGGCCGATCATCATCCAACCGATGAACGCGAAGAAGAGCCAGTCGCCGTCCTGGGCTCGGAGCCGCTGGATCGCGATCATGCCGAGGACGGCGCCCACGACCACGCCGCCCCACCCGGCCACCCGCAGGGCGAGGAACCGATCCTTCGTGATCCCCCAGACGACGGCCAGGAGCATGCGACCGCCGTCGACGGGGAACCCCGGTAGCGCGTTCAGCCCTGCGAAGAGGAGGCTGAGGAACGCGAGGTTGCCGAGGATCGCCGACAGGACGTCGTCGGAGACCTCCGAGCCGATCCAGAACACGCCCGCCAGGGCCAGGGTGCTGAACGGACCCGCCGCCGAGATCAGGAACGACGCGAGCGGGCCCCGTTCACTCGAATGGGTCTCCGTGTAGCCGCCCCAGAACACCATCGTGATGCCGTGCACGTGCAACCCGAACGCGCGGGCGGTGGCCGCGTGCGAGAGCTCGTGGAAGATGATGCTCCCGTAGAAGAGGATCGCGTTCACGACCGACCACCACAGGGCCTGCTGGTCGGTCAGGGCACGGGTCCGCGCGAGGCTCTCGTAGGTCCCGTAGACGACGAACGCCGCGAAGATGAGCCACGGGACCGTGATGTAGATCGGGATGCCGCCGATCGACGCGACCTTCCAGCGCCTCTCCACGGTCGGCAGCCTACCCCGCGCTCGCCCGGAGCTCGTGTCACGGCGCTTGCGAGCAGGGGACTGAGCTACTCGGGCAGGTCGAGGTCGAGCATCGAGCCGAGGTCTCGTGCGTTCCGCACGGCGAAGTCCCGGTAGCAGTTGTTCATCAGGACGTGCGTCTCCCGTGTGTCACCGGCAAGGCCCTCGATCTTCGGAACCCATTCCTTGAGCTCGTCGTGCCCATAGTCGTAGCGGAAGCGCTCGCTCGCGCTCTCGCTCTTCGTCTCCCATGCTTTCGGGTCGCGACCGTGGAACCGAACCATCGAGATGTCCTTGGCCGTGGCCGCGGCGATCGGTGGCATCGAGGAGTCGAACCCCTGCGGCATGTCCACGCAGACGAGCGGGAGATCGCGTTCCTCGAGGAAGGACAGCGTCTCCTCGACGTTGCGATCTTCCAGCCACGACTTGTGTCGGAACTCGACGGCGATCCGGTAGTCCGGGAGTCTCGAGACGGCCTCCTCGATGTAGGCCTTGTTCTTCCTCGAGATCGTGAAGTACTGCGGGAACTGGAACAGAACGGCGCCGAGCTTGCCGGCGGAGTGCAGCGGGTAGAGGGCGAGGCGGAAGCGTTCCCACACCTCCTCCACCGCGTCGTCGGGGAGCTTGTCGCGGTAGAGACGACGCTTGTCGAGGAGCTCCTTCGGGAGCTCGGCCTTGATGTCGCCGTAGAGCGAGTCGGGCCGAGTGGGGTGGTTCGTGAGGAGGGAGTACGCCTTGATGTTGAACGTGAAGTCCTTGGGCGTGCGTTCGATCCAGAGCTCAGAGTTCCGCTCCGACGGCGGGAAGTAGTACGTCGAGTCGACCTCGACCAAGGGGAACTTGGAGGCGTAGAACTTGAGCCTTCCTTCCGCGGACTTCGTCCCCGGGGGATAGAAGTTGCCGTCCTTGATCAGCGTGGGATCCGTCCACGACGACGTGCCGATGAGGATCGTCACCCGACGCTCCGGTGGGCGGATGTACGGAAGGAGACCCATACACTCGGCGGCGTGGACGCGTGGCAAGCCCAACTCATCGGGCGCATTGTGGTCGCCGTCGACGACCACAACAGTGGTCGCCTCTCACTTCGGAAGCTCGTGGAGGATGCCCGGGGTCTCATCGACGCGGCCGACATCTCCGATAACGATATCCGCTTCGAGTTCGAGTCCGTCTGGGCGGCTGTCTCCGGGGAGCTGGACCTTCGGACGGAGGACTGGGGCAAACCGGAATGCGTCTCGGAGGGGCGCCTCGAGACGGTGCTCGATGATCTGCGAGCCTGGGCGATCAAGCGATCCGCGAACCCCGTCTCTTGATGCCCCTGCTCGAATGAGGTTTCGAGCCAGGGTCGACCGTGGATACGGCGTGGGGCAACCTGCGTCAGATTCGACGTGCCGATCAGGATGCGGCCGGCCATCTCAGATGTACCGCGCCGACGCCATCGCTACGACCGCCAGGAGGACCAGCGAGAAACTCGCTCGCTCGGCGATGACGAGCCGGCGCTGCAACGCGCCGATCCGCGCAGCCGTCTCGGGCCCGGGTGTGCCGCCAGACTCGGCGACCTGCTTCCCGAGGCTCACGAGTCGACGGATCGTGGGACGGGTGAGGCCCGCGGCGACGACGAGCCCGGAGATCGCGAGCAGAGCGCCCACCGTCAACCAGGCCCCGAAGCTCGAGCCGATCCAGTCGCCGAAGCTCGGATACAGGTGCCAGTCGCGCCAGTACAGGAACGACCCAGCGATGACGGTGAGCACGGCGTCGATGAAGACGACATCAACGAATCGGCGTCGACGGAGCTCGGACATGAACGGCGTTCCCGCTGCCCCGAGCGTCGCGGCGCTGGGCTGCACGAACACCACCACCACGAACAACGAGCCGACCCAGAGAACGCCCGTGACGATGTGGACGATACGAAGGAGCACTATGGATGCATCGGTCGCCAGCATCGCCCCTCCTCTCCGGACCCCCGCGAGTCTCCTATGGATCGAAGACCGGCGTCCCGCGTCGAGGGAGAAGCGGTGGGGCAACCGGCGAACGGCTCGACGTGCCGATCACGATGACGCCGCCCGTCACGGCTCGGTCTCGCCGGCGTTCTCCTCGGGCTTCTTCCGGAGGAGCATGTCCTTCGCTTGGTTGGCCTTCTCCTTCGCGATCCTCAGCAGCCGCTGGGCCCAGACGTACTCCGTGGCGAGGATCGCGAGACCGCCGATGATCACGAGGAGCCCTGGGCCGGGGAGCACGAGCATCGCGGCACCAGCGAGGACGACGACGAAGCCGGCGATCGTGATCGCGACACGCTTGCTGTTCCGACCGATGAATCGACCGACCACCTTGAACGGCACGATGGTCGGGTGGTCGTGCCACCGGCGCGCGAGCTCCGGGCGGCTCGTCTCGAGCTCCTCGACGAACTCCGAAGCATCGACCTCCTGAGGCTCGTCGCCCCAAACCTCGTCCCGGAAGGGGTTCCGGCCTTTCCTCCGGCCCGGATCGCGTTCGATGGTCATGGCGTCGAGTTTCGCACGGTGAGCCAGTCACTGGCTCTCGACCGGGATTGTCACTCTCGAACGGCACATCGCTTGAACGAGACATGTGGGATGGACTACAAATCGGCAGGTCTTCGTTCCCGCGGTGACCGGGGAGACCGCTTCGTCCTAGGGAGGGCAGATGTCGGTCTACGCGAGTCACCGAGGAGGAGGAAGGGACGCGGCGGCGGCTGAACGGAAGCCACGCCTTGCGACTGCCTTCTTGTGGGTAGTGAGTTTTCTGTCAGTTGCAGCCGCCATTTCATTCGCTCTTCGGGAGAGCCTTGACCATAGGGTCTTAGTTCAGCTGGCCTCATGGGCAGCGATCGTCGCGGCGGTGGACATGATTCCCGTTCGCGTCTGGGGATCCGTCACAGTAAGCATGTCCTTCCCAGTGGCATTGGCTGCCGGCATGATTTTCTCTCCGGCGGAAGCTGCGCTGATTGCCTTTGTTGGTTCCTTCGACCCACGCGAGCTGTCGAGGCATGTCTCGCTAGCCAAGTCGATCTTCAATCGCAGCCAGGTGGCTGCGAGCGTTATGGCGGGGGCTGTCGTCTTCCATGCGTTGGGCGGGACGATCACCGATTGGCCAGGTGTCCTGGTACCGGGACTGGTGGCGCTTCTGTTTGATGCAGGGGTCAACTTCCTTCTTGTTGCGTCAGCGGTTGCGATAGAGGATCGCCTTGCTCCTCGAGGCGTCTTGCTCAGGATGTTTGGAGCATCCCCGTGGCACTACCTCGCCGGCTACCTACTCCTCGGCCTTCTCGCGATGCCTCTGTCGGCAGCCTTCGCCACTGGCGGAGTTTGGGCAGTCTTGCTGTTTCTCGCGCCTCTCGTCCTGGCTCGCGAGATGTTTCGGCAGACTAAGCAGTTCCTCGACGCCACGGAACGGATCCGCCTGAAGGACGTCGCCATCCTCGGCGCTGCCGGCGAGGTGGTTCGCGAACGGAAGGATGAACGCCTAGCACTCGCTGGAGAGCTTCACGACGAGGTTCTCCCATCCCTATTCAAGGTCCACCTAATGGGTCAGGTTCTGAGGCAAGACCTCGCAGCCGGGAAGCTCTTCGAGCTCGACGATGACTTGCCAGAGCTCCTCTTCGCAACGGACGCTGCGCAAAGAGCCATCAGAGACTTGCTCGGAGATTTGCGAAGGTCGCCTCTCGGGGCCTCCGGGTTGATTCCGACACTGCGGCTGTTGGTAGATCAGATGGCGTCAGCTGGAGCGCCACCCGTAACCCTCGACGTAGAAGAGTTCGACGGTTCGCCACTCGCCCAGCTGCTTGCGTATCAGGCAATCCGGGAAGCTCTGCACAACGCTGCGAAACACTCCCGAGCATCGAGCATAGGGGTAAAGGTGTGGACAGACGAGGCGTTGCTCCGCTTGAGTGTTACCGATGATGGGACGGGCTTCTCACTGGCCGCGGTCGACGGCAGCCGCCACTTCGGGCTGCAGATAATGAAGGAGCGGTTTGAGGCAGCAGGGGGCAGTATGTTTGTCGACTCTCGCCTTGGTGTGGGAACTCTCGTAGCCGCAAGTGTCCCGAAGAGCGCCTGAAAAATGAAAAGGGGCCCCGGAGGGGCCCCTTGATCCAGTCAGTGTCTAGCCTAGCCTCGCCAGTGAGCGCCGCCAGCCAGAGCGACAGCCAGCAGTGAGCCGAGCGCGATTGCGATCCGTCGCACGACCTTCATGCCGATCCCCCTCTCATCTAACGGGCCCATCGAAGCAGTCCCGCCTTTGGACCTATGGCCACCCCCCATTTGGGGGACGCCGTACGCGAATATGGTCGTAGAACGGGGGACTTACAAGCACGCCAATGCAGCTACGAAGGATGCTGTAGGGGACCTATACCACACCTGCTGTAGGTGCCTCATTGGGAGCTTGCGCTTGAGACTTGGATAGCCAAGATTGTCGTCCATGACTGTATCCGGCCGCCGGGTGCACCCGGGCAGGGTGATGGCTTTCGAGCTCTCAATCATCCTGCCTACATTCGCCCTAGGGGCCTTCTTGATCTCTCGGGATCCATCCGCATTTGAGGATGGCTGGCCGCTGGTCGTCTGGGCGAGCGTCATTGGCCTCGTCGAACTTCTGCCGGTGCCGGCGTGGCGTGGTCTAACGATTAGCGTTGGCTTCCCGCTAATGATGGTCGTGGCCTTTCTGTACCAGCCCGCGGCCGCGGCTGCAGTCGCCTTGGTGGGTGCATCTGACCCCCGGGAGTTCCAGCGTGAAGTCACCGTCCTGCGAGCCCTTTTCAATCGCTGCCAAGTTGCCCTGTCCGTTCTTGCGGCGAGTGCGGTCTTCCATTGGATGACCCCGTTCGCTGCGGGGACCTCTCATACATCTGAGGTCCTCTTACTCGCCGCCGCCGCATCCGCTTCGCTAGTCGACTATGCAGTCAACAGCGGCCTCGTCACGATGTTTGTCTCACTCAGAACTGGCGTGCCGATCCGCCAAGTCATGAGAGAACTGCGGATCGGCCGATTGAGTGAGTTCTTGATTAGCTACCTCGGTCTTGGCCTTGTGGGTTTGAGCTTGGCTTTCCTCTACAACGCCGCTGACTTCTTCGCCCTGCCGGCGATCTTGGCGCCTCTCTTGTTTGCTCGGCAGATGTTCTTCCGATCGCAGGCACTCGAGGAAGCGCACAAGGAACTGCAGGAGCGCGAACAAGTCCTTCGTGCTCTCTCGAACGCGATGGCGGAGGAGCGCGCCGATGAACGTCTCCAGATCGCGGGTTATCTGCATGACGATCTCGCACAGGTGCTCTTCCGCCTGTCGATCCAGGTGGATGTGGCGCGCAAGCTGCTCGAGAAGGGGCAGACCGACGATGTGAGCGTGCAGCTCGACAAGATCCGTCAATCGAAGCAGGAGACGTCGGATCGGATCCGCGCGCTGATCCGAGACCTCCACAGATCCCCCCTCGGGGCGAAGGGTCTCGCGGAAGCGCTCGAGTCGTTCACGGATGAGGTGGGACGCGATTCCTCGATCCGTTTCCACCGGGATGTCGCGGACATCCAGCTGCCGGCACCGATCGCGTTGCTCGTGTTCCACATCGCCCGTGAAGGCGTGATGAATGCGATGAAGCACGCGCAACCGAGAGACGTGTGGATCGGTGTGCGTGAAGAGGATGCCGACATCGTCCTCAGCCTCAGGGACAACGGAGTGGGCTTCGACACGGATGCGCCGGGTCCGGAAGGGCACTTCGGGATGGCGATGATGCGTGAGCGCGCGCAGGTCGGTGGAGGACGCTTCGAGGTGGAGAGCGCCCCTGGTCAGGGAACGACCATCACCGTCAGGTTCCCCAAGTCACTCCTTCAGGACGAGGCTCCCCCGGCCCCCCAGGCTCCCCCGGCCCCCCAGGACGGGAGGAGCGGTGGCGCCAAGCCACTCCCCACTGGAACTACAGATGGGAGAACCGCTGACGGGGACGGAGGTGCTTCCCCCGATATCCCTGGAACCAGCGAGCCGGCGGCCTCCGATTCTCACCCGACCGTCCGAGCATGACGACGACCACGAGCGCCGCGATCCCGGCGTAGAGGATCACATCGCCGATCGAGATCACCACCCTGATGGGTGGAGGGATCCCGATCACGTCGCCCAGCGGCGTGAGGATGTCGCCGGGGCCCATGACATGGTGCTTGAGCGTGCCCTCGCCGGCGAGACCTTCGGCGCTCGCGCCGGAGACCTCGAGTGCTCTTGCGCTCACGGGCATCCCGTCGTTGACCCCGATGACCACGAAGTTGAGGGCCAGGCCCACCATCACGAGCCAGACGGCCGGCAGCCTGCGGTTGACGAAGGCGAAGGAGCCCAGCAACACGTAGGAGCCCAGGAGCGCGGCGACGCCGATGGGTCGGCTGACACCACTCGTGAATGGGACCCCTTGGAGTGCGAGACCGACGAGGGCGACGCCCCACCAATGCACCCGGAAGCGCTCGAAGGGTCGGAGGCTGCCGCCGGCGGCGAACCCGACGCAGACGGCCAAGCCGATCACGATCAGAACCAGCAGCACGTGGGGAAGTCTCCGACTCGGACGGGTGCTCGGCCAATCGTTCCACGAGCCTCGGGGGGAGTCCAGCCGTTGGGCCGCGCTACCCTGGGTCGATGGATCGAGACGAAGGGTATTTCGGGCCGCGCAGCGTCTCCTGGCAGGTGCACCGCGAGGTCACGGTCCTGTTCGGTGGCGCGAGGGCGATGCTGATGCAGGCGGCCCATCCGTCCGTGATCGCCGGCGCGAATCAGACGGGCATGTATGAGCGGAACCCGTGGAAGCGACTGCAGCGAACGCTCGTGCTTCAGTACGCCCTCACCTTCGGTACCAGGGAGGAAGCGCACGCCGCGGCGGATCGCATCAACGACGTGCACGAGCGGATCAACGGCGTCGATCCGGTGACGGGACGCCATTACGACGCAACCGATCCGGCTCTCCTGCTCTGGGTGCACGCCTGCCTGGTCGAGAGCGCCCTCCTGTTCGAACGGCTCACGGTCGGCCGGCTCGACGATCGCGGGAGACAGCGGTTCCACGAGGAGCAGATGCTCGCGGCCGAGCTGGTCCGCCTCCCTCGGGACCTGATCCCACCGACCGTGCGCGAGTTGGAGGAGTACGTCGCCGACACGGTTCGCTCCGGGGAGCTCCTCGTGACGGACGCGGCAAGGAGCGTCGCCGGCCTCTTCCTGGATCCACCGCCCGACGCCCAGTGGCGACCCGTCCTGCGCATGGTGGCCCGGCTCGCCTTCGGAACGCTGCCCGCCGAGGTTCGAGCCGGCTATCAGCTCCCGCACAGAACGGGGGAGCGAGCGACCCGTCGCGCCACTTTCGCCGTGATGCGCGCCGGTCGGCCGTTGCTCCCGGCGAAGTTCCGCTACATCGCTCCGTATCAGTCGTGGCGACGCCGGCGTCGGCTCGACGATCCGAGCGACGCCACACTCGCGCGTTCGCTCGGGATCCGTCCGTGATGGCAGACTCCTGTCCGTGACGTTCGACGGATTGCTGCTCGACATCGACGGCGTCCTCGCGGTCTCGTGGGAGGCGCTGCCGGGAGCGGTCGATGCCCTGGCCCGGCTCCGTGACGAGAACGTGCCGTTCCGGCTGATCACGAACACCACCACGAAGAGCCGCGTGGACCTGGCGGCGACGCTGCGGGACGCCGGCTTCGACGTCGCGGACGACGAGATCGTCACCGCGGTGGTCGCGACGGCGGAGCATCTGCGAACGGCGCACCCCGGTGCCCCGGTCTTCGTCCTGTCCGACGGGGACGGGACGGCCGACCTCGTCGGGATCGACCTCGTGGACGTCGACGATGCCGATGTGATCGTGATCGGCGGCGCGTGCGAGGAATTCACGTACGACACGATGAACCGGATCTTCCGTCGGCTGATGGACGGAGCGGCTCTCGTGGGGATGCACAGGAACCTGTTCTGGAAGACCGCGGACGGATGGGAATTGGACGGCGGGGCCTATCTCGCCGGGCTCGAGGAGGCCGCGGATACGCGCGCGGCGATCTGTGGGAAACCGGAGAAGGCGTACTTCGACGCCGGGCTGGCGATGCTCGGTGTGGAGGCCGACCGAGCCGCGATGGTCGGCGACGACATCGTGAACGACATCCTCGGCGCACAGGCGGCCGGCCTCACCGGCATCCTGGTCCGCACAGGGAAGTACCGGGCCGGAGACGATGCGCGTGACGGTGGACGGCCCGATCACGTCCTGGACTCGTTCGCGGACGTTCCCTCGTTCCTGGGATCCGCGTAGGCGGCGTCCGTTGGCCGTCGAGCGCACCCGGTTCGCGAAGCGGCTCTTCGCGGGCATCGCCCCGCAGTACGAGCGGATGGGGGCGCTCCTGTCGTTCGGCCAGGATGCTCGGTGGCGCCGATTCCTCGTGTCGAGGGCGAACGCGGTGCCCGGCGGGCGAGTCCTCGACGTCGCCGCCGGGACGCAACTGGTCTCCCGTGCGCTCGCCGCGGGTCGGAACGTTCACGTCGTGGCCCTGGACCAGAGCGAGCCGATGCTCCGTGCAGGCGGCGAGCCCAACCGGTTGGCCGGTCTCGACGAGCGGATCCGACCCGTGCTCGGACAGGCGGAGCGTCTCCCGTTCGAGGACGGATCGTTCGACGCCGTGTCCCTCACCTATCTGTTGCGGTACGTGGAGGACCCCGCCGCGACCGTGCACGAGCTGGCGCGGGTCCTGCGGGCGGGCGGTTCGATCGCGATGCTCGAGTTCTCCGTCCCGGAGGCCCCGCTCGCTCGTCTCGGCTGGTGGATCCAGACCCGGGTCGTGATACGGCTCCTCGGTACCGCGGTCTCTCCCGCATGGGCGCGGACCACGGCGTTCCTCGGACCGAACATCTCTCGATTCGTGGCCGATCACCCGATCGAGGAATGGGTCCGTTGGTTCCAGGCGGCGGGGATCCGCCACGTTCGGACCAGGTCGTTCCTGTTCGGATCCGCCGTGGTGCTCTGGGGCGTGAAGTCGTCGTGAGCGAGGACCGGCCGGCGTTCTACGCACTCGCCCCGGGAGGTTGGCGCGACTGGTGGACCCTCCTGCACCCGCCCTACACGCTCTGGCACCTTTCCTACGTGGCGCTCGGGGCGTCGACCGCGGCGGAGCTGAACCTCTATCGGCTCGGGCTGAGCCTCCTCGGGTTCTTCCTCGGTGTGGGCCTGGCGGCGCACGCGCTCGACGAGCTCCGGGGCCGGCCGCTCGGGACGTCGATACCGGACGGTGTCCTCGTCGGGGTCGCGGCCGCCTCGCTCGTCGGGGCCGCAGCGGTGGGCACGATCGGGATCGTGCAGGTCTCCGGGTGGCTCGCGTTGTTCGTCGTGGTGGGAGCGTTCCTGGTGGTCGCCTACAACCTCGAGCTCCTCGGCGGCGCCTTCCATTCGGATCACTGGTTCGCCCTCGCCTGGGGCGGCTTCCCCGCCCTGACCGGGGCGTTCGCCCAGGACGGGCGGCTGGGTCTCGCGGCGGTCGCGGTCGCCGCCGCATGCGTGGCGATCAGCGCGGCGCAGCGGGCGCTCTCCACGCCGGTGCGCCGGCTCCGGCGACGGGTCGCCTCGGTCGAGGGGATGATCACGCTCCGGGACGGCACCACGGAACCGATCGGACCCGAGGCGATCCGGAGAGCTCCGGAGGCGGCCCTGCAACTGTTGTCGATCGCCATGCCCGTGCTGGCGATCGCGTTCGTGATCGCGAAGCGGTCCTCGCCGGTTCCGTAGTATCCGCGCCGTGACGGCGCTGCATCGCGTGATCGGATTCGCGGTCGTCGCCGTCTTCGCGCTCGGGTGGATCTGGGGGCTCGGAGCGAGGATCGCGCGCCGCGATCCGTCCGAGGGGTACTGGACGTGGCTCGCCGTCGCCCAGGTGGTGGCGGGCGTCCAGGCGATCGTCGGCACGATCTTGCTGCTACTCGGCCATCGGCTCGAGGCTGAGGGAGCGCTGGGCGGCCAGCTCCACTACGTCTACGGCTATCTCCCCTTGCTCCTGTTCGCGTTCGCCCACGTCGTCGCCCGTGCCGGAGATGCGCGCGCGGTCGGGATCGATCGGCCCCTCCGGCCATGGGTGCCGTTCGCGTGGGCGTCGTTCATCAGCTTCGGGCTCACGCTCCGGGCATTGATGACCGGCCTCGGCCTGTAGCGGCGGAGCCCTCGGGCTGCGAGATGATTGCTCCGTGCGTGGATGGGTGCGGGTCCTGCTGTGGGTGGTGATCCTCCTGGCCTGCGCCGGCGTCGGCGCGTTCATCGGCTCGCGCTCGAACCCGTTCCCACCCGGGGTCCCCGACCCGGGCGCCCGACCGAGTGACGGCCCGAGCCCTTCACCTCCGGAGCTGGACGAGTGGCCGATCACGATGGTGAGCCGGACGACGCACACGTTCCACGTGGGGGGGTCGTGCACGAGCGCGTGGCGCGTCAAGGGCACGCTCCGGATCTCCGCCTCCGGGCGGATCACGGGCTCTGGAGTCGCGCGGCTCCAGTCCGGTGCCGGCTGCGACTTCCCCTCGGCGCAGGTGCAGGCCGAGCGGATACAGGTCCAGTTCCTCGGTCGCCGAGAGGGCGACGAGCTCGACCTCCGGTTCCGAGACGTTGGGCGGATGCCGGCCGGATCCCAGGACCTGGGGGCGTTCGCGAAGACGTTGGAGACGCTCCGGGTCGCGATCGTCGAGCGGCCCGGGAGCGAGGTCCGGAAGCAGACGAGGATCGAGGACCCGGAGGACGAGATCTACCGGTCGGCCACCACGATCCGCCTCGGCGCCTAGGGGTCGAACCAGATCGTCGCGAGGCGCTGAGACCCGGGCGGTCCGACGCTCCAGAGCCCTCCTCGCTTCGCGAGCCGCAGGCCGAGGACCGAGGCGAGCTCGTCGTCGCGCGAGGAGGGCAGGCAGAGTCGCCGCCGGGCGAGCCCCAGCGCGTCCGCTCGCGCGGCGAACCCGCCGCCCACCGCAGGCGGACCTTCCCACCGCTCAAGCGTCGCATCGAGGCCGATCTCGCCCAACACGTCCAGGGCATCGTGCGAGCTCGGGCCGGTCGGCCGCTCGAGGCCGTGGAAGTGGAGCCAGAGTTCGTTCATCCACGCGAGTGGGTGACGATCCGTGAGCTCGAAGACGACGCGATGATCTGCGATGAGCGGCGAGCCGGAGGGCGAACGGCTCGAGGTCGGCGACGTTGTAGAGCACGTGTCCGGCGACGGCGACGTCCACCGGGTCGATCGTCTCCGCGACGTCGGGCCAGCTCCCGAGGACCGCGACGGCCGAGACCCCGGCCTCGCGGGCATTCGCGAGGAAGCCGTCGAGCATGTCCTCCTGCGCGTCCACGCCGACGAGCGTGCCCGCCCGGCCGGCGAGCGGGAGGGACGTGGCGCCGCCTCCGCACCCCACGTCGAGCACCCGCCCGGCTTCCGGGAGTCGCTCGAGCGCTCTCGCCGTCGTCGGCGTCGTGCCCTCTCGATCGGCGCCCCGCGCACCTCGGGCGCGGAACAGCTCGGTCGGGAACCCCCACGGAGACTCGGGCGCCGCAGCGAGGATCTCGGGTGGGATCGCCCAGCGTCCCAGCTGCTCCCGCCAGCGCTCGACGGCCGTCACCGCTCGCGCAAGACCTCGTCCGTGTGCTCGCCGAGGAGCGGGGGAGGCAGCCGTGTGTCCAACTCAGTCCCATCGAAGCGGATCGGGTTCCGCAGCAGCCGCAGCGTCGTCCCGCGACCCGGGTCGGCCACCTCTTCGACCATCGCGGTTCCCTCGGGCGAGGAGAACACCTCGTCGATCGCCCGGATCGGAGCCGTGGGCACGGACGCCGCCTCGAGGGCTGCAACCCACTCGGCGGCTGTTCTCTCTGCGAACGACTCGGCGAGGAGCGGGATCAGCTCGTCCCGATGCCGCACCCGATCCTCGTTCGTCCCGAAGCGAGGATCGGCGGCCCACTCCGGGTGCCCGACGACCTCGCAGGTCCGTCCGAACAGCCGATCGTTGGCGGCCGCCACGATGAACGGACGATCCGACGCGTGGAACGCCTGATAGGGGCAGATGTTTGGGTGGGCCGTGCCCATCGGTCGCGCGACCACGCCGCCCAGGAGGTGGTTGGCGGCCTGGTTGACCATGGCGCCGACGCCGGCGTCGAACAGCGACACGCTGATGTGCCGCCCCCGCCCCGTTCGCGAACGCTCGTGGAGCGCTGCGAGGATGCCGATCGCCATCTGCAATCCCGTGATCACGTCGAGCAGGGCAACCCCCACCTTGACGGGCTCCCCGTCGGGCTCACCGGTCACGCTCATCAGCCCGGACAGCGCCTGGACGATGATGTCGTACCCGGGACGGCTCGCGCTCTCGGGGATCTCGTCGTTGAACGCCGTCAGCGAGCACGTGATCAGGCGAGGAGAGGCCCGGCGGAGGTCGCCGAGCGCGAGCCCGAACTCGCGCATCAGCCCCGGTCGGAAGTTCTCGATCAGCACGTCGGAGCCTGCGGCGAGGCTCCGGATGGCTTCCGCGCCATCGTGTGACAGCAGATCCAATGCCACGGACCGCTTGTTCCGATTGAGCGCCAGGTAGTACGCGGCATCGCCCCCCACGAACGGCGGTCCCCAATGGCGTGTGTCGTCGCCCTGTTCCGGGCGTTCGATCTTGATGACGTCCGCGCCGAGGTCACCCAGGATCTGGGTCGCCAGCGGTCCGGCGAGCACCCGAGAAAGGTCCAGGATGCGACAGCCGGAGAGCGGGAGATCGTCCACCGACGCCGAGCCTATCCGCCGGACGTGGTGCCCTTCGGCACAACTGGCGCAGCGAGTCGACAATCAGGCAGAATCCAGCTGTGAACGAGCAGAGCCTCGAGCGCGTCAATGCGTTCCTCGCCGCAGTTGCCCAGCGCACCCAGAAGGGCGAACTGCTGGAAGCCACGCCAGCTGAGCTGGGGAGGGAATTGGGCTTCCCGGATCCATTGTCGATCGCGCGAGCAGTCAGGGCGCTCGTTGCCCGGCGCCGGCTCGAGCCGGCCGGGGGCTCGTACCGCCTGTTGGATGACACGCCCGTGGCGGCCGGAGAGCGAGAGACGATCGAGCGCAAGGGTCGGCGGACCAAGAAGCGGGCGGAGGATGCCCAGCCGGGCCGGAGGAGCGGCGGGCTGGCGTACTCCGACATGGGCCGGGCGACCGTGGAACGGCTCGTGGAGCTGGGCCAGGAGGTGTCGCAGCTCAGGGCTCAGCTCAAGACGTCACGCGAAGAGGCTCGCGAGAGCCGGGAGATGCGGGTGGAGGCGGAGGGACGGGCCCGGACGTTCGCCGAGCGGGCTCGGGAGCTGGAGCACCGGGCGGAGATGGCCGAGTCCAACCTGCGCACGCTACTCGCCTCCGCGCGTGCGACGGGGATGCATCCCGACCAGCGACTCCCGGACTCGGAGATGGAGGCGATCCTCGGTGTGCTCAAGGGCAATGGCGATCATGCCGCCGCCGAGGAACAGCCCGTTCCGTCCGAGGCTGATGAGGGTGCCGGGGCATAGCGAGACCGCCGGTGGCTAGCGATCAGTGAGCTCCGCCTCGTAGCAGGCGGCGAGGTGTCCTGGAGCGAGCTCCCCGAGGCCGAGGTCCTCCCCCTTGCAACGCTGCTCGATGCCGAGCGTCGCCGCCCGGCCCGACGCGACGACCGGGCATCGCGGATGGAATCGGCAGCCGGCAGGCACCCGCGTCGGGTCGGGCGGCTCACCGGTGAGGATCGGACGATCGATCCCGCCCGCCTCCGGCACGACGTCGAGCAAGGCCTTGGTGTACGGGTGCCGAGATCTGAGCAGGACCTCCTCCGCGGGGCCGATCTCGACGATCCTGCCCAGGTACATCACCGCCACGCGGTCCGCCACGGTCCACGCGAGACCGAGGTCGTGCGTGACGATCAGGATCGACAGCCGGAGCTCATCGCGGAGCTTGAGCAGGAGCTGGAGGATCTCTCCTCGCACCGAGGCGTCCAGGTTCGAGACGGGCTCGTCCGCGACGATCACCTTCGGGTCGAGCACCAACGCGCCGGCGATGACCACGCGTTGCCTCTGGCCGCCGGAGAGCTCGTGGGGGTAGAGGAGGTAGAAGCGCTCCGGCGGCCGCATCCCGGCTCGCGAGAGCGCCTGGGCGACGAGCTGCTCCTCCGTCTCCCCATCCGGTCCTTGATGGATCTTGTGGATCCGGAGGCCCTCCGCCACGCTCTCGTAGATCGTCTGCCGAGGATTGAGCGACGCGGTCGGGTCCTGGAAGATCATCTGGACCTCGCGCCGGTACTCGCGCAGGTTCCGCCCCAGCTTCACGCCCCGGAACGAGATCTCGCCCGCCTGCGGACGGATCAGACCCATGATCGCCCTCGCGAGGGTCGTCTTCCCGCATCCCGACTCGCCGGCCAGCGCGAGCACCTCGCCTTCGTGAAGGGTCAGGTCCACGCCGTCGACCGCCTTCGCGACGGTTCCCTTGGCGCCGCGCAGGCCCTTCAGGAGCGAAAGGCGTCCGGAGAAGCTGACCTCCACGTCTCGGACCTCGATGACGGGCTCGCCCACCACGGCGGTTCGGACGCCCGTCTCTGTTCCGGTCACGAACGCGCCTCCGCCGGGGACGGCGCCCCCTCCACGTGGATGCAAGCCGCTCGCCGGCCCTCGCCCGCGGCCCACAGTTCGACATCCAGTGTGGGACAAACATCGATGGCCTCGGAGCAGCGAGGGTGGAAGGGACACCCGGACGGGATCTGCTGCGGATCCGGGGGATCTCCTCCGAGACCGGAAGGCTTGCGCCGGAACTGTATGTCGCCGATCTCCGGGAATGCCCCCGCGAGCGCCTTGGTATAGGGGTGCTGCGGGGAGCGGAAGACGCGTTCCGCCGGTCCCTCCTCGACGATCAGGCCCGCGTACATGATCGCGATGCGATCGGCGACCTCGACGAGCACGGAGAGGTCGTGCGTGATGAACAGCATCGCGAGGCCGAGCTCCCGTTGGAGTGACTTGAGGAGCTTCAGGACCTGCGCCTGCACCATCACGTCCAGCGCCGTGGTGGGTTCGTCGGCGATCACGAGCGAGGGGTTGCAGGCGAGCGCCATCGCGATCATCACGCGCTGCTTCTGCCCCCCCGAGAGCTCGTGCGGGTAATCGTCGATGCGTCTGCCGGGCAGTCCCACCTGTTCGAGGAGCTCGGCCGTGCGGACCCTCGCTTCCCGCTCGCCGGCGAGCTTGTGCACCGTGATCGCTTCGGCGACCTGATCCCCGATCCGTCGGACGGGGTTCATCGCGTGCAGTGCGCCTTGGAATATGATCGACGCGCCGGTCCAGCGGACGGCTCGGAGCCGTCCCGGCTTGAGCGAGAGGACATCGGCACCGTCGAGGAGGATGCTGCCCTCGATCCGCGTCTTCGGCGCGTGGAGCCGGAGGATCGCTCCGCCGATCGTCGACTTGCCACAGCCTGACTCGCCTGCCAAGCCGAGCACCTGTCCACGATCGATGTCCAAGTCGACCCCGCGGACCGCCGGGACGTCGCCGGCCTTCGTGCGATACGTGACCCGGAGATCGCGGGCCGAGAGGACGCTCACCCGATCACCGCTCCCTGATCCTCGGGTTCAGAACCTCGTCCAGGGCGTACCCGCACATCGTGAACGCGAGGGTCACGAGGCAGATGCACACGCCCGGAGGGACGAGCCACCACCATTTCCCGGCGGAGAGCGCCCCTTGTTCGAAGGCATCGAAGATCAAGACGCCCCAGGACGTGCTGAAGGGGTCCCCGAGGCCGAGCAAGGCGAGCGTCGTCTCGGCCAGGATCGAGAGCGCGACCGTGAGCACGGTGTTCGCGAAGATCACCGGCATCACGTTCGGCAGGATATGCCGGGTCACCAGATGCCAATTGCTCGCGCCCAGCGCCCGCGCGCGCTCCACATAGGGTCGTTCCTTGACCGAGAGCGTGTCCGCCCGGACCAACCGGGCCGTTCCCGCCCACGAGGTGATGCCGATAACCAGGATCGTGTTGAACAAGGATCTCCCGAGGACCGACGCGAGAACGATCGCGAGCGGGATCCACGGGATCACGAGGAACCAGTTCGTGAACGCGTTCATGACGCTGTCGACGCGACCTCCGTAGTAGCCGCCCGTGATCCCGACGGCGGCTCCGACGGTCATCGTCATCACGGTCGCGGCGAATCCTACGAGGAGCGAGATGCGCGAGCCGTAGATCACGAGATCCAGGACCGAACGCCCGAAGTCGTCGGTCCCGAGCGGGAACTCCGCCGACGGAGGCTCCAACGGCCCCCCCGAAGGTGTCGACACACTGAGCTCCTCGTCGGAGACGATGAGTGGCGCGGTGAACGCCAGGAGCGCGAAGATCCCCAGGAGCACCAGCCCGACCATCCCCATCCGGCTCGCGCGGTAGACCCTCCAGAACCCGGAGATCGCCCGGCGTCGTCTGGCCCGCCGGATCTTCTTCGGGTCCCGTGACGGAGGAGGCGCGGCAACCTCCGTCCCCACGGCGACCTCGGAGGGCTGGCGAGGTTCGATCACGTCATCCCTCTTTCACCCTCGGGTCCAGGTAGCCGTAAAGGATGTCAGCGAGCAGATTGAAGAGGATCACGGCCGCGCTGGACAGGAGGAAGACAGCCTGGATCACCGGGTAGTCGTTCGCTTCGATCGCGGCGTAGGTGAGCTGGCCCAGGCCCGGCCACGAGAACACCTCTTCGATGATGACGGCGCCTCCGAGGATGAAGCCCACGCTGTAGAAGGCGAGGGTGAACGTGGGCAGTAGGGCGTTCGGCACGGCATGCCGACGGCGTACGTCCCTGTCGCGCACGCCTTTCGCGCGAGCGGTCTGGACGAAGTCCTCGCCCATCACCTCGAGGAGCGAAGACCGCATGATGATCGCGAACTCCCCGATGTATCCGAGCGTGAGCGTCAGGCACGGCAGGATCAGATGCTTCCCCACGTCGGCGAAGTGCCCGAACCCCGAGAGCTGCTCGCTCGACTGGTATCCGCCTGCCGGAAGCACGCCGAGCGTCCCGGTGAACAGGATCAGCAGCATCATGCCGAGCCAGCCCTCCGGCATCGAGTACAGGGTGAGGGAGCCCAGCAAGCTCCCGGTGTCGAAGGTGCTCCCACGGCGCCAGGCACCCTTGATCCCGATCAGCACGCCGAAGAACGTCGACAGGATCGTCGCGGTCCCGACGAGCACGATCGTCGGCCAGACCCTCTCCGCAACCGACCGGATCACCGGCCGGCCGGAGATGAACGAGTACCCGAACTCACCGCGCATGGTGTCGCCCAGGTAGTTGACGAACTGGGCGGGAAGTGGATCGTCGATCCCGAACTCCTCGCGGAGGGCCTCCTGTTCCTGCGGATCGAGGTGCAGGCTGCTTCGGGTCAGGAGCTTGACGGGATCGCCGATCGCGCGGAACAGGACGAAGTTGAACGCAAGCACGAAGGCCAGGGTCGCGAGGGCGTGCAGCACATGACGGAGCAGGTACCGCCGCGATCCCAACCCCTGACCTCCGCCTTCTCGGCCCGCTCGGCCGAACCTATGCCTCGTCCTCCTCGCTGCGCCTGCGGCCCATCACCACGAAGGCTCCGATCGCGATCACGACGATCGCACCGATGGCGACGAGGAGCCCGGTGGACATGCCCCCTCCATCGGCGACGTTGCCTCCGGGCCCTCCCCCCGTTACGGGCTGGAGATTCATGTAGGAGTCCACCCGCCAGGCGAAGATCGGCGCACCGCCGTTCGTGGGTGAGTTGACGTAGCCCTCGAACGCGTCCGTCCGGTACGCGTGCAGGAGCTCCGGATACACGAGCGCGATCTCGGGGATCTCCTCGTAGTGGATCTGCTGGAACTCATGGACGATCTCCTGACGCGCGTTTCGATCGAACGTCTGCCGCTGCTCGGTGTAGAGCTGGTCGAGCTCTTCGTTCACGTAGCAGCCGTCGCTCCACCCGAGGCACTGGCTCGAGATGTAGACGGACATGTTGAAATCTGGATCGGGATCCCCGCCCCAGCTCCAGATGTAGGCGTCGAACGTCCCGTTCTCCCACTCGACGTACGCCTTGCTCTCGCTCACGACCCGGACGTCGAACTGGATGCCGATGTCCGCCATCCAGCCAGCCATCAGCTCACCGGACCGGGCGGATCCACGCGAGTTGTTGATCGCCACGATGTCGAGCACGAGCGGTTCCCCGCTCTCCGGGTCGATCCGGACGCCGTCGGCGGTCCGTTCGGTGTAGCCGGCCTCATCGAGGATCCTGTTGGCCTCCTCGAGATCGAACGCGTACTCCTCCTCGGCCGGGATATCGAGGTGCCAGAACGCCTTGTCGGGTGAGATGAACGTGTCCGCGGGCTGTGCGGCGCCCTGGAAGACCACCTCGGCCAGCGCTTCCTTGTCGATCGCGTGCGCGATCGCCAATCGGACCGCGTGATCGTGCAACGCTGGGTGGTTCGTCTCCTGCGTCGCCGGCGGCGTGCCGTACACCTTCGGATGCGCCTCCGCCTGGCCGCCGAAGTTGAAGGCCAGGTTGGTGTGGTAGTCGGCCGCCTCCTCGACGATCGCGATGTTCTCGTCGCTCTCGAGGCTGTCGACGAGCGTGGGCGGCAGGTCGTAGGCGTAGTCGATGTCGCCCGCCTTCAGTGCTTGGACCATCGCCTCATCGTTCCCGAAGACCGTGTACACGATCTCGTCGATCGTCGGATCCCCGAAGAAGTGTCCCTCCACAGCCTCCATGCGGAAGAACTGACCGGTCTCCCATTCCGTGAGCTCGAACGGTCCGGACCCGATCGCGGGGATCTCCTCGAAGGCACGGATCTCCTTCGCTGGCCGGCCGTCGAGCGGTCCCCAGATGTGCTCGGGAAGGATCGGGATGTACGGAGGGACCGTCGGAGCGAGTGTGGGCTCCTCCGCGGTCCAGATCAGCTGGTTGTCGTCGGTCGCCTCGAACGTGGGGTTGAAGGGGAGGTAGTCCGAGAACGTCGAGAGCCCGTTGTCGAGGATGAAGCGGTAGGTGAACGCGATGTCGGCCGCGGTGAGCGGCTCACCGTCGTGCCATGTGACGTCATCCCTGATCTGGCACGTCCAGGTCATGTAGTCCGCGCTGGGCTCGCACCCGGGCTCCTCGACCAGCTCGGGCACCGGCGACAGATCCTCGGCTGAGAAGCCGTACAGCATGTTGTAGTTCAGGAGCAACATCTCGTACTCGGAGCTGCAGCACGCCTTGAACGGGTTGGCGGAGACCATGTCGCTCGTGGTGCCGACGTTGAACGTGACCTTCTCGTCATCGGCGGTGGCGGATTGCCCGAGGGCCGATCCGGCCAACCCGGCCATGACCGCCGTTGCCACCGCAAGTGTGAGCGACGCCCGACGCAATCCCTTCATCGCAGCCCCCTTCCAAGGTGGATCTCTGCTCCGCTCGAGCTTGGACCTCGTCTCGTTTCCGGGTTGCGTCCGGACCGCGGCGCTACCCACCGCCGGACTTTGAACGCCCGGTCAGTCGAGAGGGCTTGTATAGCATCGAGGGCGCGGAAGCGCCAGGCAAGGTCGCCCCACGCCGCCTCGACACCCGTGGCTTCCACGCTTCCCCCGCAGGGGCTCCGGCTTGTTCCCGATCCGCCGGTTCTGCTTAGCTCCCGGGCATGAAGGTGCTGCTCGCCGACGCGATCCACCCCTCGACGGTGGAGATCCTCACCGAGCGCGGGCACGAGTGCGCCCTCGAGCCGAAGCTCTCCTCCGACGACCTGCCCGGGCGGATGCCGGGCTTCCAGGCCCTCGTCGTGAGGAGCACGAAGGTGACGGCGGCGGTCGTCGAGGCGGGGAACGCCCTGGAGCTCATCGTGCGGGCCGGAGCCGGGACCAACACGATCGACGTCGAGGCCGCATCCGAGGTCGGGATCTACGTTACGAACGTGCCGGGCCGGAACGCGATCGCCGTGGCCGAGCTCACGATGGGGCTGCTCCTCGCGATCGACCGCCGGATCCCGGACAACGTTGCCGATCTGCGCGCAGGTGAGTGGAACAAGTCCACCTACGGGAAGGCGGACGGCCTGTTCGGGAAGGTGATGGGCATCGTCGGGCTCGGCGAGATCGGGTTCGCGGTCGCCGAACGCGCAGGCGCGTTCGGCATGGCCCTCCGGGCGGTCCGCAAGGATCGGGACGACGAGGCCGAAGAGCGGATCAAGGCGCTCGAGATCGAGCTCGTCGACTCGCTCGAGGATCTCGTGGGGACCTCGGACGTGGTCTCGATCCACGTGCCCTCCTCGCCGGAGACGGAATCGATGTTCGATGCCCGCGTCCTCGGAGCGATGAAGGAAGGCGCGATCCTGCTCAACACGTCGCGCGGGAACGTCGTCGAGGAGGCCGCGCTGCTCGATGCTCTCGACACCCACGAGCTCCGGGCTGGTCTGGATGTCTATCCGGGCGAGCCCGGATCGGGCTCCGCCTCGTGGGCGTCACCGCTCGCACAACATCCCCGCGTGGTCGGGACGCATCACATCGGAGCGTCGACGGCCCAGGCCCAGAAGGCCGTGGCCGACGGGGTCGTGGAGATCATCGAGTCGTACGTCCGAGGCGAGATCCTCAACTGCGTGAATCTGGCCCCCACGCGACTCGGGACCCACACGCTCCACGTGCGACACCTCGACCGTGTGGGCGTGCTCGCCGGCGTCTTCGACATCCTTCGCCGCCGCGACCTGAACGTCGAGCAGATGGAGAACCGTGTCTTCGAGGGACGGAACGCCGCCGTAGCCACGATCGACGTCGTCGGCGACGTGGGCCCCGACCTGATCGCCGCCCTGGAAGGGCTGGACGACGTGATCCACGTGTCCGCCGTCCCCACGGACCACCGGCCGACGTGAGGATCCACAACTTCTGCGCCGGCCCCTGCACGCTCCCGCTCGATGTCCTGGAGGAGGTGCAGAGCGAGCTCCTGGACTTCGATGGTTCCGGCATGTCCGTGATCGAGATGAGCCATCGGAGCGCGGAGTACGAGGCCGTCCACGAGGAGGCGCTGGCGCTCTTCAGGGAGAACGCTGCCGTGCCGGACGACTTCACGATCCTGTTCCTGCAGGGTGGCGCCACCCTCCAGTTCGCCGTAGTGCCGATGAACCTGCTCGGCGACGGCGCGCGCGCAGGCTACGTCCGATCGGGGACGTGGGGGAAGGGAGCGCTGAAGGACGCGGTGGCGTGGGGAGACGCGTACGCTGCGTGGGACGGCGAGCCCGAGTCGTTCAGGCGGATGCCTGCCGACGACGAGCTCGAGCTCCGGCCGAACACACGGTACCTGCACCTCACGTCGAACGAGACGATCGAGGGGATCCGGATGCCCTCGTTCCCCGAGGTCGACGTCCCACTCGTGGGTGACATGTCGTCGGACTACCTGAGTCGTCCGGTCCCGTGGGAGCGGTTCGACCTCGTGTATGGAGGAGCGCAGAAGAACCTGGGGCCTGCCGGCCTCGCGGTGCTCGTGATCCGGACCTCGCTGCTCGAGGAGACCAATCAGGATCTGCCCAGCTACCTGCGACTCGATGCGCACGCCGGCAAGAACAGCCTGCTGAACACGCCGGCGATGTTCGCGATCTACGTCACCGGGAAGGTGCTCCGGTGGATGCGGGACCGAGGCGGTGTCGCCGGGATGGAGGAGCGGGCGGCCGGTCGCTCGGGCGCCGTCTACGACGCGATCGACGGGAGCGGCGGCTTCTATCGCTCGCCCGTCGAGCCGGCCCATCGATCGCACATGAACATCGTGTTCCGGACGCCGTCTGACGAGCTGGACGCCGCCTTCCTCGCGGGAGCCAAGGAGCACGGGATGAGGAACCTCAAGGGCCATCGGAGCGTGGGAGGGATCCGGGCGAGCATCTACAACGCGATGACCGACGACGGGGTCGACACCCTGGTCGGGTTCATGGCGGCGTTCCGAGACACCGCCGGATGAGCACCCTCCTCCCGTTCCCCGCCCGTATCGTCCGGCCCGAGTGGGCGGAGCACGTCGTCTCGCCGATGCACGATGCGCTCTCGCGTGAAGAGCGAGCCGAGATCCTCGCCGATCGCCCGTACGCCTGGCTGCACGTGTCGCGGACGCCCGATGACGCGCCGGAGGGACAGGAGGTCGACCCGGCCGCGCTCGATGAGGCGAACGTCGCGGCCCTGCGGAGGCTGCTCGATGCAGACCTCTTCGAGGGATTCCCGGAACCCGCCCTCTACGTCTATCGCCTGCGTTCGGCCGCACACGAGCAGACCGGCATCGTCGGCGAGGTGCCTCCCCAGGCCTTCGTCGACGGACGCATCCTCGGGCACGAAGGGGTCCAGCCGGAGCGCGTGGACGCGCTCGGGCTGCATCTCGCCCGGCTCGGCGCTCGCTCGACCCTCGTTGCGTTGATGTTCCGCGCGGACGCCGATGTGCAGAAGATCGTGCACGCCGCGACCGAGGCGGCTCCGCTCCGGCGGTTCCGCTCCGGCGATCTCGAGCAGACGGTCTGGCAGATCGGCGACGCGAGCGCGGGCGAGACGATCCGAGAGCGCCTCGACCATCGCCCCCTCTACATCACGGACGGCCATCATCGGGCCATGGCCTCCGTCGACCTCTGGGAGCGAGCCGGCCGACCGAAGGGGGCCGGCGTCCCGGTAGTCCTGTTCCCCGACGAAGAGCTCCGGATGCTGGGCTTCCACCGTCGGGTCGTGGGACCCCTTCCGTTCGGATTCGACGAGCTCTTGGAGCGACTCCGCGAAGGTCTGACCGTCGAGGAGGTCGCCGCGCAGCCCGGCGAGCGCGGCGTCTTCGGCCTGTATGCCGGAGGCCGGTGGTACCGGCTCACACCCGGAGGTGCCGAGGCGACGGCGGGAGTGGAGTCGCTCGACGTCTCGCGGCTCCATCGCCTCGTGATGGAGCCGATCTTCGGCTTCGGGGAGGCCGGTGATCCGCGCCTCGAGTTCGTCTCGGACGCGGTGCCGGTCGAGGACCTCATGGGCCGTGTCGACGAGGACGGCGGCGCGGCGTTCACGCTGGTGCCGCCGACGTTCGATCAGTTCGTCGAGGTCGCCGACAGGCACGAACAGATGCCGGCGAAGGCGACCTACTTCGACCCGAAGCCGCAGTCGGGGCTGTTCCTGAGGATCGGCGAGGAAGGGATCAACGAGAACCGATCGACCGATCTTTGACCGCTCGAGTCTCGATCTGCCGGATGAACGGCGTCTTGCCGTCGATGTAGGCGTAGATGTCGCGCGGGTGGCGCTCGGCGAGGTCCCTCTTCAGGCGCTCGTACGCAGCTGCGTCGTCCGAGTGGCTCCGGAGCCAATCTCGGAACGCGAGGTGGCGCCGCTCCCACTCGCTGCCCGTCGCGCACACGTGGATCTGGAACGCTCGCTTCCCGCCCTCGTCCCGGCTGAAGTATTCGTGTTCGTCGGTCCACGGGTCGACGACCCACCGGTAACCGAGCGCGACGAGTGGGTCCACGTACTCCGACCGGGGGACCATCGATCGGACCGAGACCTGGATGTCGATCACCGGCTTGGCGCCGAGCCCCGCAACCGATGTCGAGCCGACGTGCTCGATCCGAACGAGCTGCTCCCCGAGCGCTTCTCGAATCCCTGCGGATTCGGCCTCGTAGCGCGAAGGCCAGCCGGGGTCGTATGGATCGATCGAGTACGACCGGCTCCGGCCCTCCCCCTAGCCGGGTCGCGCGCGGGATCCCCGGAGTCGCGCGAGGAGCGTCAGCGCGTCGAACAGGCTCTGCTGGGAGGCATCCCGGTCGGCTGTCTCTTCCGGGTGCCATTGCACGCCGAGCATCCAGGTGGCGCGCTCATCCTGTTGGTCGGGAACGATCCGCTCGATCGACTCGATCAGGCCGTCCTCGGTCCGGCCCGTCACGGCCAGGCCGGCGCCCAGGCGATCGATCCCCTGATGGTGATGGGAGAGGCAGGCGAGGGACGCCGACTTCGTGACGGCGGCGAGTCGGCTTCCCGGTTCTGGGCTCACTTCATGGATCGTCTGGCTCTCGTCGAGCGGCACACCGTGCACCTGCACGCCCGGGACGTCGGGGAGGTGTCCATGCAGCGTGCCACCGAACGCCACGTTCATGATCTGGACGCCGCGGCAGATACAGAGCGTCGGCATCGCGATCCGATCGGCGGCGTGAAGCAGCGCGATCTCTGCTACATCGCGGTCCGGCTCGACGCCGTAGACGTGCTCGTTCGCGGTTCCGCCGTATCGCGACGGGTCGATGTCGCCGCCGCCGACGAGCAGGAGGCCGTCGAACGGCTCGAGGAGCTCTTCCGGATCCCCTTCCTCACCCGGCGCGAGGATCACCGTCCGAGCGCCGGCGCGGCGGAGCGCGTCCAGGTACAGGGCCGGGACGCCGTATCCGCCCTCGGGCCACCGGGCCACACGATCGCCGCTCAAGTGGTACGCCACCACGGCGATCAGCGGTCGGTAGCGTTGTTCGCCCACGACGTCGAGTGTAGCGACGGGCTATCGGGCTCTACGCGCCCGCGGCCAGGTTGGTGAAGCGCTCGAACACCTCGCGGCCGCGGCTCTCGTGTTCGGTCATGAACCGCTCGGCCTCGTCGCGGACCTGCTCCGAGCTCTTGCCCCACTCCGATGCGAGATCGCCGACCTTCGTGAACTCCTGGAGCCAGAACTCGAGCTCGGATCGGTTCACCTCGCAGTGGAACTGCGTGCCCCACGCCAGATCCCCGACACGGAAGGCCTGATTGGGGACGTGATCGCCCGTGGCGAGCAACGTCGCCCCCTCGGGGAGATCGAACGTGTCCCCGTGCCATTGGAAGGCGAGGTCGCGGTCCGCGAGGTGCGAGAAGAGGACATCGTGCGAAGCGTCATCGGTGGGATGGATCGGTTCGAAGCCGATCTCCCGCACGGGTCCTTCGCCGACCCTCGCGTCCAGGGCCCAGGCGAGGAGCTGCCCACCGAAGCAGACGCCGAGGAAGGGGATCCGGCGTTCGATGGTCTCGCGGATCAGGTCGGCGGTCTCCTTGATGAACGGCTGCTCGTCGGCGTGCTCGATGTTGAACGTGGAGCCGAACACCACGACCCCGTCGATGTCGTCGAGCTTCGGTCTCGGGTCCTCGCCGTCGAGGGCGTTCCACACGCGGACGGTCGCGCCGGCGGACTCCACGGCCGCGGGAGCGACCCCGAACGTCTCCGACGCATCGCATCGCACGAAGAGGATGACGGTCATCGAGCGGAGTCTAGCCCGGCCTCTTCCCGGGTCGCGCGAGCGGGCGCCCTCTGGCACACTGCGCAGGCGCGAGCAGCCGAGAGAGCACGAGGGGGCCGAGACGATGACGGGCAAGGCGATGCGACTCAAGCGCGTGATCGACCCGGCGGGGGTGTCCGTGATCTGCGCGCTCGACCACGGGATGACGTCCCCCACGTTCCTGGAGCCGCTCGCGGACATCACGGCCCGGGCATCCGAGACGGTGGCCGGAGGGGCCAACGTCATCATGATGAGCAAGGGGATGATCGCGATCGCGGAGCCGGCGTTCTCCCCGACCACCTCGTTGGCGCTGCTCCTCTCGGCGTCCGCGAGCCCGGGCGGGGACCGGCCGGAGATCGTGCAGATCGCCGAGGTCGAGGAGGCGCTGATCCTCGGTGCCGACGCCGTGGTCCTGTTCACGGCGCTCGGCGGCGACACGGAAGCATCGATGATCGAGATCCTGTCGAGCGTGGGACGCGAATGCGCGGCGCTCGGGATGCCGTTCATCGCCGAGGCGGAGTTCCCCACGACGTACGCGAGCGTCGAGGAGCTGAAGGACCTCTATGGGTTCGAGTACCTCCGGCGCAACGTGCGGTTGTGTGCGGAGCTCGGGGCCGACATCGTCAAGACCAATTGGCCGGGTGACGCCGAGGGCTTCGCGAAGCTCGTCGAGGCAGTGAACGGGATCCCGGTCGTGCTCGCCGGCGGCTCCCGCCTCGAGGACGCCGAGCTCCTGACGCGGATGGAGCACGCGGTCGCCGCCGGCGCGATCGGCTGCTCGGTCGGCCGGAACATCTTCATGCATCGATCTCCCGAGGCGATCACGCGGGCGCTGTCGCGCGTGATCCGGGAGCGCTGGAGTGCGGACAAGGCCGCCGCCGCCCTGCAGGAGGAGCTGAGCACCTGATGCGGGCGGCGTTCATGACCGCGGTCAACGAGGTGGAGGTCCGCGAGGACGCCGACGAGCCGTCACTCGACCTCCGGGGGGCCGTGCTCCGCGTGGAGGCGTGCGGCATCTGTGGCACCGACGCACGCACGTTCTTCAACGGCGACCCGAAGGCGCCGGTCCCCTGGCAGCTGGGGCACGAGCCGGTGGGAGTGCTCGAGGAGGTCGGACCCGACGCGGACCTTCCGCCCGGTGTCGCGAAAGGCGATCGCGTCTTCCTCGGGTCGATCCTCACGTGCGGCGAGTGCCGCTGGTGCCTGGAGGGCTTCCAGAACCTTTGCGAGGATCACCTCCTCTACGGCTACGACCCGTTCCCGGGCGCCTACGCCGAGCGGGCCGGTGTGCCGCCGATCGCGACGAAGAACCTGATCCCGCTCCCGCCCGAGCTGCCGAGCGATCTCGCCACCGTCGCGGATCCCTTCGCGTGCGCGTTGAACGGGATCGAGCAGCTCGATATCCGGCTCGGCGACACGGTCGTGATCCTGGGTACCGGACCGATCGGCTGCTGGCAGGCGGTGATGGCCCGTGACCGGGGCGCGTCGAAGGTCTATCTGACCGATGTCTCCTCGGAGCGGCTCGAGATCGCGCTCGACGCGATCGGGCACGCCGTGGACGACGCCTGGGTCTCGGGGGATGACAACGGTGTGCACGACGTGCTGTCGCGGACGGACGGCGTGGGGGTGGATCGCGTCAGCGTGGCGGCGCCGGCCAAGCCCGCGCAGCAGGCCGCCCTGGAGATGGCTTCGAAGCGCGCAGTCGTCGTGTACTTCGCGGGCCTGCCCAAGCACGATCCGGTGAGTCCCCTCGACATGAACGAGCTCCACTACAAGGAGCTGTCCGTCCGAGGTGCCTACGGGGCCACGCACCGGCAGTACCGGATCACGATGGACTACCTGGCCCGCAAGCAAGATGAGCTCGCGAAGGTAGTCACCCATCGGTGGCCGCTCGAGAAGATCGCCGATGCGTTCGAGACGATCCGCGCCGGGACCGGGCTCAAGATGGTCGTCATGCCGTGAGCGGCCCGTCCGTGATCGGCTGCGACGTCGGCAGCCAGGGCACGAACGCCGCGCTCTACGGTGCGGACGGTGAGCTGGTCGCCTCCGCGTACGAGGCGTACGACCTGTCGTTCCCGCATCCGGGCTGGGCCGAGCAGGATCCGGACCTGTGGACGAAGGCCGTGGAGACGGCGTGTCGGAGGGTGGTCGCCGAGTGCCCCGGCGGAGCGGCCGCCATCAGCGGGCTCTCGTTCGGCTCCCAGCTCGACGGCATGGTGGTCTGCGACGCGTCGGGCCGCCGACTGCGCCCCGCGCTGATCTGGATGGACCGCCGGGCCGAGGCGCAGGCGGCGGCCCTCGCCGAGCGCATCTCGGGTCAGGACTTCTACCGGGCAGTCGGCGCGAACCTCGACTCATCCCACGCCGTCTTCAAGGCGCTCTGGGTCCGCGACGAGGAGCCTGAGCTGTGGCGCGAGGCTGCGCACCTGATGTCGCCGGGTACGTACGTGCTCCGACACGCGACCGGTGTGATCGCGGTCGACCCGTCGAACGCGTCGTCGATGGCGCTCCTCGATCCCCGGACGAAGACCTGGTCGCCCGAGGTCCTCGAGGCGACGGAGATCGACCAGGCGATGCTGCCCGAGCTCGGGGACGCCACGAAGGCCGTCGGGGCCGTGACGTCTGCGTTCGCCGAGGCGAGCGGGCTCGCACCCGAGACGGTCGTCGCGATCGGGTGCGGAGACGAGATGGCCGCGACGCTCGGCGCCGGCGTGTTCGAGCCCGGGGAGGTCTGCGACGTGGTCGGCACCGCGGAGCCGGTGTGCGCCGCGAGCGCCGAGCCCCGCGAGGATCCGACGATGTTGGTGGAGTGCCATCCGCATGCGGACCCCGACGCGTGGCTCCTCGAGAACCCGGGGTTCGTCTCCGGCGGCAACCTCCGCTGGTGGCGCGACCAGTTCGCGCCCGAGGAACGCCGGAACGAGGAACAGGGCTTCGGTGATGCGTACGACCAGCTCAGCGAGGAGGCGTCGCGCATCGCCCCGGGTAGCGACGGCGTCGTCTTCCTCCCGGCGATGCAGGGGGCGATGGCCCCGGAATGGAACGGCGCGGCGCGGGGTGCCTTCTACGGGCTCACCCTCGCCCACACCCGCGATCACATGACCCGCGCCATCCTCGAGGGAAGCGCGTTCGGCCTCCGCGACATCCTCGAGGCGATGACGGCTGCCGGCCTCGGCGTCCGCCGCCTCACGATCGTAGGAGGTGGGGCCAAAGGGCCGCTGTGGCGGCAGATCAAGGCGGACGTCACGGGCCTCCCGGTTCGGGTCCCGGACAGCGTCGAGACCACCGCCACCGGCGCCGCGATCCTCGCCGCCGTCGGCTCCGACGTGCACGCGAGCGTGGCAGATGCGGTGGATTCGTTCGTGTCGTTCCGGCCGGAGGAGCACGAGCCCGATCCGGCGACCCGAGACGCGTACGACGAGGCCTACCAGCGCTACCGCGATGTGTACTTCGCGCTGAGGCCTGTGTTCGGACCTTGATCTCCGGCGCGTCGATCCGCTAGAGCAGGTCCATGTCTCCCGGTGAGGACCCGCGCTCCGTCAGATGTCGTGCGAGCTCGCTGCGATGTTGCGTCCCGTGATTCACGATGTGGGCGACGATCATGCTGAGGGTCGCCTCCGTCGTGGTGCCGTCGCTCGTCCACGAGTACGTGCGGTCGACTTCCTCGCCGCTGAGCTCCTCCACGTAGGCCGCCAGACGTCCGGTCTCTTCGGCCCAGAACGATCTGATGCTCGGGAGGTCCGGGAGTGGGGGCACTTCCCACTCGTAGGGATCGTCGACGTCGTTCCCGAGGAGGAACTCTCGCCAACTGTTGTCCACGACCACGAGGTGACGAAGGGTATCGGCGACGCTCCCGTGGTCCAGGGCCGCACGCTGCTCGAAGTCTTCATCGGTGATCGAGGCGATGGTGTCGAGGATCTGCGTGTTCGAACGAGCGTGGTAACGGATCAAGTCCGCGAGATGTGTCCGGAACACCCGGCGAGTCTAGATACGCGCCCGGTCAGGGAGAGAGAGGTCAGTCCTCGAGCTCGCGCGCGACGTCGTCGCGGAGGTTCGCCAAGCGGTCGATGACGGTCCGGATCGCGTCACGGATGGGTTCGGGAGCACTGTCCACCAGACCCTCGAGCTCCTCGCGAGCGTCGCTCATCCGCCGCTCTGCATCCTCGAGCGCTTGGCGCGTCTCGGCGTTGGGGTTGTCGCGATACGCCTCCAAGGCGGCGTCCGCCTCGTCGACGGTGTCACGGACCCGGGCGACCGCCTCGCGGACCGGCCCCTCGTCCCCGATCGCGTCGACGAGATCGTCGATCGCGTTCGTGGCATCCCGGAACTCGTCCGTGAGGCCACTCTCGGAGAAGCAAGCGGACAGCAGCAGACACAGCACGATCACTGCGGCTCTCTTCATGTCCGACCCGTACCCGCGGACGGGCGTCGGCAAGCATCAGCCGCGTTCGAAGTACCTGATCAGCTCCCAGTCGGTGACGGTCTGGTTGTCGAAGATGATCTGCTCCTGGCGGGCCATGTTCACCAGATGCCCGAACGCGAAGTCGCCGAAGGCTTCCCGCATCACCTCCGAGCGCTCCATCTCCGCGATGGCCTCGTGCAGCGAGGACGGCACCCGCTCGGCGTCCTTCGACTCGTAGGCGTTCCCCTCGAACAGGGGAGGGCACTCGATCTTGTTCTGGATCCCGTGGAGGCCGGCCGCGATCGTAGCGGCGTACCCGAGGTACGGGTTGACGTCTCCCCCCGGCAGTCGCGACTCGACTCGGTTGCCCTGATGCTCGCCGACGACGCGGAAGCCGCACGTACGGTTGTCGTGACTCCACAGGATCGCGGTCGGCGCCCACGATCCGAGTTGGTAGCGCTTGTAGGAGTTCACGAACGGCGCGTACATCCACGACATCTCACGCGAGGTGGACATCAAGCCACCGAGCATGTGCTTGAAGGTCGGGCTCATGTGGTTCTGGTCGTCGTCGTCCCACATCAGCGATGAGGAGCCGTCTTCGTTCCAGACACTCGAGTGCATGTGGCAGGAGGAGCCTGCCTCGTCCATCGTCCACTTCGCCATGAACGTGATCGCGGCGCCGTTCATGGCGGCGATCTCCTTCGTGCCGTGCTTGTACAACGCGTGGTAGTCGGCGGTCGTCATGGCGTCCGCGTACGTGATGTTGATCTCGTGTTGGCCACGACCGAACTCGCCCTTCGAGAACTCGATGGGGATCCCCGCGCCCAACATCCCGTTGCGGATCTGGCGGATCAGCCACTCGTCCTTGGTGGTCGCGAGCATGTGGTAGTCCATGATGTACGGGGACGACGGCTGGATGCCCTGGTAGCGCTTCGCGGCTGCCTCTTCGTAGGACTCCTTGAACAGATAGAACTCGAGCTCCGATCCGGTCTTGAACGTGTAGCCGGCCGCCTTCGCCCGCTCGACCTGGCGGCGGAGGATCGTGCGAGGCGCGACCTCGACCAGCTCGCTCGTGTGCTCGTCCGCGACGTCGCAGATCACCATCGCCGTCTTCTCGAGCCACGGGACGAGCCGCATCGTCGACATGTCCGGGATCATCTTGAAGTCGCCGTAACCGGTCTCCCAGCTCGCGTACTCGAAGCCGGGCAGTGGCTCCATCTCCATGTCGATGGCGATCAGATAGAGGCACGCGTGGAGCCCTTCCTCTCCCATGACGTCCTCGAGGAAGAAGTGCGGCAGGATCCGCTTGCCGACGAACCGTCCCTGGAAGTCCGTGAACATGCACAGGACGGTGTCGATCTCGCCCGCGTCGGCGAGCTCCTCCAACTGCTTCGCGTCGATCATGCCCTGCTGCTGCACGTGCCCTCCCCGGAGATGAGGAGGGGCGGCGGGCGTGTGCCCGCCGCCCCTCGTGGATCGCGTTCCTTCTGCTACCCGGAGGCGGATGGCGGCGGAGGTGGCGGCTCCGACACCTGTGAGGTTGCCATCCCTGAGCCTCCACGGAGGATGGCTTCTTGTGCCGCCTCGCTCGTGTCGTACGTCTCGCCCGGCAAGCCCTTCTCACCCTGCGTCAGCGCGAACTCCTCCTCCGGCGAGAGCACGAGGCGGTTGCGGCCCGCGACAGCGAAGTAGATCACCCCGAGGATGTAGTAGATCGCGACGCCGTAGACGCCCGGACGATATCCCTCGTTCAGGAAGATCGCGATGAACGCGATCGCCGCCAGCACGCCTGCGACCACGGCTCCGGGCACACCCCACGGGCTGCGGTACGGACGCGCGATGTTCGGCAGTCTCTGCCGGAGGACGACGAACGACACCATCTGCAGGAAGTACGAGATCACCGCGGCGAAGACGGCCATGTTCAGCAACGCCGCGACGATCTGCGCGCCGAGGTCCGCCTCTTGGAGGATGAATACCAGCACGGCGACTGCGTACCCGACGACCGCCCCTGCGATCAGCGCGACGTGCGGGGTCTTGCGGACGCCGTGGGTGATCGAGAGGAACTGCGGGAAGTAGCCGGCACGCGACAACGAGAACGTATTCCGGCCGTACGCGAAGATGATGGTGAAGAAGCTGGCGATCAGCCCGATCATGAACAGCAGGCCGAAGAAGAAGGCGATCTTTTCGCCCTCGAAGATCGCCTTGAAGCCGTCCAGGAGAGGGAACCCGGACTCCCCGTACAGTGCCGCTCCGCCCGGCAGGGCGGTATTGATCAACAGCGTGAGGACTGCCGCGATCAGCAGCGTGTGCATCCCGAGGACCGAGCCACGAGGGACGTCGCGCTTCGGGTCCATCGATTCCTCCGCGGCGAGCGGCACTTCCTCGATCGCCAGGAAGAACCAGATCGCGAACGGCAGTGCCTTGAAGATGCCGCTGATCCCGAATGGGAGCAACGGACCACCGCCACCCGCGAGGGCTTCGCCGCCACCGTCCGGGATGTTCGTCCAGTTGCTCGTGTCGAACTCCCCGGAAACGAGCGAAGCGATGAAGAAGAAGGCCAGAACGGCAAGGGAAAGCACCGTGATCGCGACGGTGAACTTCATGGTCGCCTCGATCCCGATGATGTTGATGCCGACGAAGATCACGTAGAACACGGCCCACCAGAACGGCAGGCTGTTCCACCAGGCGATATCCACGATCGAGCCGTCGGCGGCGAACGTCCCACCGACCTCGAACAGACCGACCATGATCTGCTGCCACAAGAGACCCATCGCTCCGACGACGACGGCCGGCGTGATCACGTACTCCATGTTCTCGGCGAGCCCGGTCAGGAAGCCGCCCCACGGCCCCATCGCGGATCGTGCGAACGAGTACGCGCCGCCGGTGTGCGGCAAGGCGGGCGACATCTCGGCGATCGAATAGACGAGGCCGTAGTACATGATCGCCATGATCACGCCCGCGATCAGGAGACCACCGAAGCCTCCGGTGCCGAGGCCGAAGTTCCAGCCGTAGAACTCTCCGGAGATGACCGCTCCCACGCCCAGTGCCCACAGCGAGAGGACGCCGGCATGCCTTCGCAGTCCCCGCTTGTCGAAGTAGTCCTGGTCGACTTCGCGGTATGTGACCGACCCCAACTTCCGTTCGGACATGGCCAACCTCCCTGGAGCCGAGCCCGTGAGCGGCTCCGGCGGGTATCGAGCCATAGGTGCGTTTGTCTGTCAAACCTGTGAAGGAGCGGTCAACCGGCCGGATTGCGCCGCAGCGCAACGATCCCGAAGAACAGCGTCAGGACCGACAGCGTCGTGAGGAGGGAGACGCGAAACGCGTCCGTCACAGGGTCGAGGAGCAGTCCTGCCCCGACGGCGAAGAGGATCGCGGGGGCGTGCAGAGGGATACGCGCCCACCGCATAAGGACCAGCAGTGCTACGAAGAGGAGGACTGGAGCCGCGTCCCAGCCTTTCCCGTAGATGAGGTTCGAGCCTCCCACGGCGACCGCTGCGTGGAGGGCAGCCACGGGTCAATCCTCCGGCGTCACGTATGCAGCGGTGATCCCACCGTCGACGACCAGCGAGGTCCCCGTCATGTAGCTGGAGTCGTCGCTCGCGAGGAACAGAGCCGCCTTCGCGAGCTCTTCCGCGCGTCCCAGGCGGCCCATCGGGATGTGCACGAAACGACGCTGCCGTCGCTCCGGGTCCGAAAGGAGCTCGGCCAACAGCGGAGTATCGATCGGGCCGGGACACAAGGCGTTGCAGCGCACACCCTTCCTCGCGTACTCGACTGCGATCTCTCGCGTCATCGCGAGCACCGCTCCTTTCGAGGCCGTGTACGCGGTCTGGGACGTCGCAGCTCCCATCCATGCGACGAAGGAGGCCACGTTGATGATCGATCCGCCTCCGGAGTCGATCATCGCCGGGATGCCGAACTTGCAACCGTGCGCAACCCCTTTCACGTTGACCGCGAGGGTCGTGTCCCAGACGGACTCGTCGGTCGAATGGACCGAGCCGTCGTCGCCGAGCATCACCCCCGCGTTGTTGTAGAGGACCGTGAGACCCCCGTACGAATCGACAGCCCGCGCCACCATCGCCTCCGCGTCCGCCTCGCGGGACACGTCGGCATGGACGTAGATCGCTTCGCCCCCGTCCGTGCGGATCTTCTCGGCGACCTGTTCACCGACATCGTCGGTCACGTCCGTCAGGACGACCTTGGCACCTTCGGACGCGAACAGCTGGGCCGCGATCAGTCCCATCCCGCTCGCGCCTCCCGTGATCAGCGCCACCTTGCCCGCCAGGCGTCCCATCGATACCTCCCGTTCCCTTTGACCGATCCGTCGACCCGTTCCTTCTGGCCCGATCCGGTGCGGCCGAGGATATCGCCGCCGGTCTCGGCGGGCGCTCCGCACGCTCGAGTCGCTCCCCGGAGAGGGCGGCGGGGCCTTCAGTAGACTCGTCCCATGCCTGAACTGCCGGAAGAGCTGAAGGCGCGTCCAGAACGCAAGCCAGGCCAGGAGCCAACGGCGTCGCTCACGCTCGAGGCCTACAAGCGGCTCAGGACCGAGCTGGACGAGCTGTTGACCAACGGGCGTGACCGGATGGCGGAGCGTCTCAAGGTCGCGCGTGAGCACGGCGACATCAAAGAGAACGCCGAGTACGACGCCGCGAAGGACGCGCAGGGCCTGATGGAGTCCCAGATCCGCCGGCTCCAGGAGGCGCTCCGCGATCCGGAGATCATCGAGGCACCGATGGCGGCGGATGCGGTCGTGCCGCACATGCTCGTCACCGTGCGCTCGCTCGACGACGGCGACGACGAGGAGACCTACCTGCTGGCCGAGCACGGCGAGGAGAAGGCACCGGGTGCGCGAACGGTGACGACCTCGTCCCCGCTCGGGACGGCTCTGATGGGCGCGTCGAAAGACCAGGAGGTGCTGGTGCAGGCGCCCGGTGGGAGCTACCGATACGTGGTCGTCGGCTTCGAGCCGTTCGTCGGTTGATGAGCGCGAGCTGATGGGCCGGCGCGCGGCCGCGGGGCATCGCTCGAGACCCCACGTCGCGCGCGAGGCGCCGAAGGTCCGCGACCTCCCGAAGCCTCGGAAGAACGAATCGGCGGCCGGCGGCGCGATCCAGTGGGCGTTCCAGTGGCCGTACCGGGCGATCCTCGCGTTCCTCATCTGGGCACGCGTGCGACCGTGGCACCTCACGCTCGCGGCGCTCGTCCTCAACGTGGCGACCGGGGTGCTGATCATCACGGGGGACTGGTTCCTCGCCGGCTGGGCCCTGCTCGCGGCCGGCCTGTGCGACGTCTTCGACGGATCGGTCGCGAGGCACTACGGGCAGCAGAAGCGGTCGGGAGCCTTCATGGACTCGGTCCTGGACCGCGTCGCCGACGCGATCCTGTTCGCCTGCCTGTTCTGGGCGCTGGCGGAGGATGCGAGGCGCCTCGACGCCGCGCTCGCGCTCTTCACCTTGGTGGTGAGCCTGTCCGTGAGCCACATCCGAGCCGAGGCCGAAGCTGTCGGTGTGCAGCTCACCGAGGGCTTCTTCCAACGGCTGGAGCGATTCATCGCGCTGATCATCGGGCTCGTCGTTCCGGGCGCGATGACCCCGATCCTGTTGATCCTCGCCGCGCTCGGAGCGGTGACGGCGCTCCAGCGTGGCTGGTCCGCGCTCGTGCGGGCCTAGGCTGATGGAGTTCGTGCGCGTCGCTTCGCTCGCCGAGATCCCCGAAGGCGAGATGCGGGCGTTCGATCTGTCCTCCGGACGAGTGGCCGTCGCCCATGTCGAAGCGAGACTGTTCGCGTTCGCCGACGAGTGCACCCATGCGGGGTGCGCTCTCTCGGAGGGCGACTTCGACGATCGGGCGGCCACCGTCGAGTGTCCGTGCCACGGGAGCGTCTTCGACGTGGAGACGGGAGAGCCGGTCGATGGCCCCGCTCAGGACCCCGTCGCGATCCATCTGGCTCGGCTCGTGGACGGATGGGTCGAGCTCGCCGATCAGCCGGTCCGAGAGGGCGGCTGACCCGAGACTGGCTCCCGGAACGCGCTCCGGGGTAGGCTCGCCCCTCGTCCGATCTGCTGGTGAACGAGGAGGCTTCCCCGATGACCGACGCGCCGATCCGGTTCGATCTCCCGCACGATCAGCTGCCGACCGCGTGGCTGAACATCATGCCCTCGATCGCGCAGGCCGGGATCCAGCCCTTGCCGCCCCTGCACCCGGGAACGCACGAGCCCGTCACGCCGGATCTCCTGGCCCCGCTGTTCCCGGAAGCGCTGATCCTCCAAGAGGTCTCCGCCGATCCGTGGATCGACATCCCTGGCGAGATCCTCGACGTCTATCGCCTCTGGCGGCCGTCCCCGCTGCAGCGGGCCGTCCGCCTCGAGAAGGCGCTCCAGACCACAGCGCGGATCTATTACAAGTACGAAGGCGTCTCCCCGGCCGGGAGCCACAAGCCGAACACGGCGATCGCGCAGGCCTTCTACAACAAGGAGGCGGGGACGAAGCGTCTGGCCACCGAGACCGGCGCCGGTCAGTGGGGCTCCGCCCTCGCGATGGCGTCGAAGTTCTTCGGCCTCGACTGCCAGGTGTTCATGGTGAAGGCGTCGTACGAGCAGAAGCCGTACCGGCGCATCTTCATGGAGACGTTCGGCGCCGAGGTCGTTCCCTCGCCGTCTCCGACGACGCAGGCCGGGAAGGCGATCCTCGAAACGGACCCCGCATCGACCGGTTCCCTCGGCATCGCGATCAGCGAGGCCGTCGAGGTCGCAGCCACCTCCGGCGGCGCGATCAAGTACTCGCTCGGCTCGGTGTTGAATCACGTGCTGTTGCACCAGACCGTGATCGGACTCGAGGCGAAGGCGCAGATGGAGCTGGCGGACGACCGGCCCGACGTCGTGATCGGGTGCGTGGGTGGCGGATCGAACTACGCTGGCCTCGCGTACCCGTTCATGGCGGATCGGCTGTCGGGTGCCACCCCGGATCTGCGGTTCCTGGCCACGGAGCCGGCCGCGTGCCCCACGCTCACCAAGGGTCGGTTCGCGTACGACTTCGGTGACACGGGCGAGATGACGCCGCTGTTCCCCATGTACACGCTCGGCCACACGTTCGTGCCGGCCCCGGTGCACGCGGGAGGACTGCGCTACCACGGGGATTCGCCATCGCTGTCGCTCCTCGTCAAGCACGGCCACATGGAGGCCGCCGCCTTCTCCCAGAACGCGGTGTTCGACGCAGCCGTGCAGTTCGCTCACACCGAGGGGATCGTGCCGGCCCCCGAGTCGGCCCATGCCGTCCGGGGAGCGATCGATGAGGCGATCGCGGCGCGCGAGGCCGGAGAGGAGCGGGTGATCCTCTTCGGGCTGTCGGGCCACGGGGCGTTCGACATGCAGGCCTACGACGATTACCTGAACGGCCGCCTGCCCGAGGTGGAGTACCGGCAGGAGGACGTGACGGCGTCGATGGCGAACGTGCCCGACGTGCCGATCCCCGGGGACTCCATCGGACCCTAGATCTCCGTCTCGAACGTCCGCGGCGAGAGGCCGAATTCCTCCGCGGCGAGCTTCGCGATCTCTCGTGCGACCAGCGTGTAGCCGACGGCGTTGAAGTGGAGCCCGTCGCCCTCCCGGATCAGGATCACGCGGTTGCCTTCGCGGAAGTACGCGGTGTATCCGCCCGAGGGGTCGCGGAAGCGATCCCACGAGTCGAAGTAGACGACGTCGCCGGAGATGCTCGCGGCGAACTCGAAGATGTCGTTCTGACGTCCCGAATGCACGCGCAAGGGGAAGTCGGCGGAGATCGGCAGGCCGGCCCACACGACCTTCGCGCCCCGCGACGTGGCGATCCGCATCATCCTCAGCACCCGTTCCCGGTAGGCGGGCGGCCATCCCGCGGTGCCGATCAGCGCCTCCCGGTTGCCACGCACGCCCTGTAACGATTGATGGTCGTTCTCTCCGAGCATCACGATGACGAGGTCCGGATCGAACCGGTCGACGATGCGACGCATCGTGTACGGCCAGTTGAAGTAGTCGGGGCGTGCCAGTCCCGTCGAGATCCTTCCCTGCCCCGAGACGGTCACCAGTCGCGGCCGGAACACCCTCTCGGCGAAGTAGCCGAGACCGGCGGCGAGAGAGTCGCCGACGATCGCCACGCGGAGCTTCCGCTCCGGCGTCGGCACTCGGATGGGTTCGTTCTCCCCGCCACCATCTCCGTCGTCCGGATCGTCCGGCGGCGCGACCGGGATGTCCTCGGGCGGGGGGACGAACGCGCCCCCCGTCCTGCCCGCGTCGTGGCCCACGGCGCGCTCGATCGTGGCGGCGAGCTGGTCGAGACCGATCCAATCGCTCACCGCGGCGATCGGCGTGAGGATCGCGAGGGACAACGTGCGCCGGGTTCCGATCGGCGACGCCTCGGCTGCCCGTTTCAAGGCCGGCGCGTACAGGAGCGTCCACGTGGGGAGAGAGACGAGGAGCACCACGAGGACCCGACCGGCGGGCATCAGCCGCCGGCCGTAGAGGACCCTGGAGGCGAGCTCCGGAGCCTCGGCCTCCGACGCGACCTCGTCTGGTCCCCGCGACTCGCTCATGTGCTCGCCCTCTTCAGAACTGGAAGTAGATGAAGGGTGCCACGCCGGGTGGCCCCAGGATCACGATCACCAGCAGAACGAGTGCCAGGACGATCCCGAGCGGCGCCGGCTTCAGTCGGGAAAGTCCCGCCTGGAGCCACAACCCGAAGCCTCGGGGCCAGAACTGCAGCGCGAGCATGCCGAGGATCGTCAGGATGACGAGGGGGTTGACGAACTCGGTCGGCGTGAACCAGCCCGTGACGAGCCGGCCGAGGAGCCCGAACGCCGTCTCCAGCGAGTCGGCCCGGAAGAAGACCCATCCCACGCAGACGAGCGCGAACGTCGCGGCGCTCCGGCGGACGTGGTCCGGCCAGCGGTCCGGTGGCTCCTCCGTTTCCTCTCCGGGGGCGCGCCGCCGACGCCACTGGTTCGCGGCGAGCAGGCCTCCGTGGAACGCTCCCCAGAAGACGAACGTCCACGCGGCCCCGTGCCACAGGCCGCCGAGGACCATGGTGACGAGGACGTTGATGAGGGTCCGCCGTTCTCCCCGTCGGTTCCCGCCGAGCGGGATGTACAGGTAGTCACGCAACCACCGGGAAAGGGTCATGTGCCAGCGGCGCCAGAACTCCTGGATCGAGCGAGCCGTGTACGGCCGGTCGAAATTGCTCGGGAACCGGAAGCCGAGCAGTTTCGCGACCCCGATCGCGATGTCGGTGTAGCCGCTGAAGTCCGCGTAGATCACGATCGCGTAGCCGACGATCCCGAAGAGCGCGTCGGGAGCGCTCCTCGTGAACGGGTCGCCGAAGACGGGGTCGACGATCTCGGCGGCGAGGTAGCTCGAGACGACGACCTTCTTGAACAGTCCGCCCAGGATCAGCCAGGACGCCCCCGCCACGTCGATGTGGCGCTCGTCCCGACGCTCCTGCAGCTGGGGGATCAGCTCGCCGGGCCGCACGATCGGCCCGGCGACGAGATGGGGGAAGAACGACAGGTAGAGGAACGTGTCCGTCCACCCGGCCACCCCGACGTCACCCCGGTAGACGTCGACGACGTAGGCGATCGCCATGAACGTGAAGAACGAGATCCCCACGGGGAGGACCACCTGGACCAATGGGATCGAGGACTCCACGCCGAGGGCGACGAGCGTGTTCGTCGCGTTCACCGCGAAGAACCCGTAGTACTTGAAGAAGGCGAGCGGCAGGAGGAGGAGCGCCACGGCGGCCGCGTTGACCACCAGTCGCGAGCGAGGGGAGCGCGTCCGGTCGACGGCGATCGCGCCCAACTGCGCGATGAAGCTGATGCCGACCAAGAGGAGGACGAACCGCGGATCCCACCACGCGTAGAAGACGTAGCTCGCCGCGATCATGAACAGGCTCCAAGGTTGCGCGAGGTGGTTCAGCAACCAATGCCCCAGGAAGACCACCACGAAGAAGATCGCGAAGTCGACCGTGGGGAAGAGCATCGGGGTCGGATGCTAGCCGAGGTCGCTCGGCGGTTCCGTTCGACGGTGCCTCGGCTCAGGGAGCAGTCACGAGCGCCCGGCCGGACCTACCTATCCCGCGGAGCCCGATCGCTCCCTTCGGAGTTCGTCGGCGTCCTCTGGGGTCCGGTCGATGGCCAGCGCACCGATGTAGACCCCGACGAGGACGAGTGGCGCCCCCAAGAGGAGGGATGACGTCACCTCTTCCCCGAGCAACAGGGCGCCGCCGATCACCGCCACGATCGGGAACAGGACGAACTGGTAGCTCGCACCCGTGGCCGTCCACCGTCCGATCACGTACACGAACAGCATGAAGAGGATCGGCGATGCGACGATCAGGTAACCGAGGGCCGCCCACACGCTCGGGCTCGTGGGCGTGTTCCAGGACTCGCGAGCGAAGAGGGAGAGCAGGAGGAGCAGGACCGCGCCCACGCTCATCCCGATCGCGTTCGTCACCACGGGGTGGGCCGACGTCAGCAGCTTCAGGACGATGCCGGACTCCGCGGCCGCCGCCGCGGCGACGACGATCGCGAGCACCGAGAGCACCGAAACGGCGCCCGAGAGTGCATCGGACGACATCAGCGCGATACCCGCCAGCGCGACCACCGAGCCGACGACCGCGCGGAGCCGTAGGCGCTCGAGCCGATGGGCCGCAGCGAGCAGGACCGTGAGGAGAGGGACCGACGCCATCACGGTTCCTCCCAGGCCGGCCGGAACCTCCTGGGAACCCCAGTAGAAGAAGGCGTAGGCGATCAGGAAGCTGAGCACGCCGTAGACGAGCGCGCCGGCGAGCGGCTTCCCCCGAGGGAGCGGTTGGCGCGCCCGCGATGCGAGCACCCACAGGATCACGGACGCCCCCAGGAATCGGATGCCGGCGCCCCAGAACGGATCGAGCTCTCGATTGCTGAACCGCACAGCGACGATGTTCGAGCCCGCGATGAGAACCACGCCGGCGAACGCGAGGAGGATCCGCCGGTCGATCACGTCGTGCATCGACGGATGATAGGTCCGGATGCCCGGGCGGAGGTAGCCTGTGGCCCCCACCGATCCCGGCCCATCCGCTCCACGGACGCAGGAGGAACCATGTCACGCGACATCGACTGGCACGTATTCGACAAGGCCGCCGACATCACGGCTTCCGCGGTGCGAGGGGCGATGGGCTCCGAGGGGAGCCAGCCCGCCTCGTACGTGGGCGAGGTCTTCAGCGAGATCTACGCGGCGCTCCGGAAGGCCACCGACGAGATGCCCTCGAAGGACTCGAAGCCCGGGTTCTGATCGGCCAGGGTTCTCATCGGTGGACATCGAACGGTCACGTCGGGCGGTCCTGGACTGGTACCGGCCGCGCCGCCACGCGTACTCCTGGCGGCGGGGCCGCCGGAACGCCTACCGGACCCTGGTCTCCGAGGTGATGCTCCAACAGACGCAAGCGTCCCGCGTCGAGCCGATCTTCGACTCGTTCGTCGCGCGCTTCCCCGACGTCGGCGCGCTGGGGGAGGCGTCGCGCGCCGACGTCCTCAGGGCATGGGCCGGGCTCGGCTACAACCGGCGCGCGGTCGCGCTCCACGAGACCGCACGCGTCGTCGTCAGAGAGCACGGGGGGCGGGTGCCGCGAGAGGTGGGCTCGTTGATGCGGCTTCGCGGCGTGGGTCCGTACACGGCCGCAGCCGTCGCATCGATCGGCCACGGGGTCGCGGTCGCGGCGCTGGACGGCAACGTGCGGCGGGTCGTCGCGCGGGCGATCCGAGGGGCGGAGCCGGACGAGGTTCCCGCCGGGGACCTCGCGCGTGCGGCGGGGATTTGGCTCGATCCCTCGGCGCCGGGCGCCTGGAACCAGGCGTTGATGGACATCGGCCGTCTCTTCTGCCGGCCGGCGCCGCGGTGCGACGGCTGCCCGGTGGCGTCCGACTGCCGGTTCCTCGGCGCCGGCCGACGTGGCAGGTCGTCCGGCCGCCGACAGGCCACGTTCGAGGGCAGCCCCCGCCAGCTGCGCGGTGCGGTGGTCCGGATCCTGCGTACGGTCAGCTCGGAAAGCACCGAAGTGCTCGCCGAGCGGACGGGCCGATCCGTCGCCGCGGTCGCCGCGGCGACCGCGGCACTCACCATGGAAGGGATCGTCGAGCGCACTCGATCGGGACGGTTCCGGCTCCCGCATCGTTGACGCTCTCGTAAGCATCTGCTTACATCCGTCCCATGGAGGCTGCACTGAAGGCGATCGCGGAGCCTCGCCGTCGTCAGATCCTCCGCCTCGTCTGGGACGCAGAACGCTCCGCCGGTGACATCGCCTCCCACTTCGACGTCAGCCGGCCGGCGATCTCGCAACACCTGACGGTCTTGCGCACCGTCGGTCTCGTCACGGAACGTCGAGACGGCGCCCGCCGCCTGTATCGGGCGAACCGCGACGCCCTCGCCGAGCTGCAGGCCTCCCTCGAGGCGTTCTGGACGGGTAGCCTCGCGGCGTTGAAGGACGAAGTGGAAGCCGAGGAAGGGAGACGACGTGGCCGCCGGCACGTTCACCGTCAACAGTGAGATCAGGATCGACGCCGCGCCCGAAGCGATCTTCCCGTTCCTCACGGATCCGCAGAAGATCGTTCGGTGGAAAGGGGTGGACGCCACGGTAGAGGCGTCTCCCGGAGGGGTGTACCGCGTGAACGTCACCGGTGTGAAGCACGCGGTCGGGGAGTACGTTGAGGTCGATGCCCCCCACCGGGTCGTGTTCACCTGGGGGTGGGAGGGCGACGAGCAGCTCCCGCCGGGCTCCTCGACCGTGACGATCGAGCTGATCTCCGACGGAGAGGGCACGATCGTGCGGCTCACGCATTCCGGCCTGCCGGAGGGCGCCGACGCGGCGCAGCTCCAGGGGTGGGAGCACTTCCTGCCGCGACTCGCCATCGTCGCGAGCGGCGGCGACCCAGGGCCGGATCCCTGGGTCGCCGCGCCCTGATCCGACCGGGGCAGGCTCCATCCCGGCGGGAGCACACCGGATCTTCATCCGATTGACGAAGCCAGGCTCCGCCGATAACGTGGCCCAGTCGATGAGAATGGGAATGATTCTCAATGCACCGGCCCCGACGCTCCTCGGTGGAAGCCGTCGTGGGAGCTGAGCCGGCTGCGCACACTCAGGCCCGCCTCCCCGACGAGGAGGAGGCGCTCCTCCGCGCCTTCGACCTGTCGTTCGACTACGGCCATGGATCCGTACTTCGAGATGTCACCCTCACGGTCCGGGCCGGGGAGTTCGTGGCGCTGGTGGGACCGAACGGGTCGGGGAAATCCACCCTCCTGAAAGTGCTCCTCGGAGCGCTGTCCCCCGGCTCCGGTGGCGTCGAGCTCCTGGGGCGGGTTCCCGGCGAGGTCCGTGATCGATGGCGCGTGGGGTATGTGCCACAGAGGCCTTCCCTGCTGTCGGAGGTGCCTGCCACCGTCGAAGAGATCGTGTCCGCGGGGAGGCTCCGCCAGCGAGGGTGGTGGCGGGGTCTCACGGGGTCAGACCGGGAGGCGGTCCGTCACGCGATCGAGTCCGTGGGCCTGGGACCCCTCGCGGACCGTCCTCTGAACGAGCTCTCGATCGGGCAACAGCAACGCGCGTTCATCGCGCGCGCCTTCGCCGGTGAACCCGCGCTCCTCGTCCTCGACGAGCCGATCGCGGGCGTGGACGCGGAATCGCAGAGACGGTTCCGGGGCTCGCTCGTGCACCTGATCCGCCAGCACGGCGCCGGCGTGCTCCTCGTGTCGCACGAGCTCGCGGCGGTGGCCGACGTGATCGATCGGGTCGTCGTGCTGAAGCAGCGAGTCGTGTTCGACGGGAGTCCCGACGAACTTGCCGCGCGAGGGGTGTCGCTCGGCGTCCACCGCGAGGACCTGCCGCTTTGGCTCGAGGACCTCGGATGATCGCAACGCTCCCGATCCCGTACCCGTTCGAGTCGGCGGAGGCGCAGCGGGCACTCGTCGCGTGCCTCGCCGTGGGGGTGTTCGCTCCCATGATCGGCGCGTTCCTCGTCCAGAAGCGGCTCTCACTCGTCGGCGACGGGATCGCCCACGTGGCGTTCGCGGGGGTTGGCGCCGGCTTGCTCGTCGGGGTCTGGCCGGTGTGGAGCGCCCTCGCGTTCGCGGTGATCGGTGCCATCGGCGTGGAGCTGCTCCGGTTGAAGCGCAAGGCGGCGGGTGACCTCGCCCTGGCCCTCTTCTTCTACGTCGGCATCGCGATGGGCGCCGTGTTCGCGAGCAGAGCGGGTGATCTCGAGCTCGAGACGCTCCCGTACCTGTTCGGCGACCCGTACGCCGTCACGTGGACGGGCGTAGCGATGGTCGGCGCGCTCGGCGTGATCGTCGTGGTCGCGATGCGGCTCGCGGGCCGGGCGCTGTTCGCGGTGGTGACCGATGAGGACTGGTCGCGCGTCGCCGGCCTTCCGGTGGGTGCGCTCAGCATGGCGCTGGCCGCGCTCACCGCAGGCGTGATCGTCGCGGGCATGCGCATCGTGGGCATCCTGCTGATCGCGGCGATGATGGTGCTCCCCGTGGCGTCGGCGCAGCTGGTCTCGCGATCCTTCCGCGGCACGCTCCGGCTGGCCGTCGCGATCGGCGCCGTGTCCTCGCTCGTCGGCCTCACGATCGCGCGGCCGCTCGACCTGGCCCCCGGGGGGTCGATCGTCTTCGTCGCGGCTGCCCTGTTCGCAGCCGTCGCACTCGCGAAGAGGGCCGCGCCGAGGGCGCTCCAGCAGGAGGCCCACTGATGGAGCTGCATCAGGAGGCGGCGGAACGGCTCGCGTCGTCCGGCCGGCGGTACACGCGGACGAGACGCCGCCTGGTCGACATCCTCGCGAAGGCCGGCATGCCACTCTCGCTCCCGGCGATCGTCCGGGGGCGCAAGAACCTGCCGCAGAGCTCCGCGTACCGGAACCTCGCCGAGCTCGAAGCGACGGGCCTGATCCGCCGGGTCGCCTCGGAGGATGGCTTCGCGCGGTACGAGCTCGCGGAGGAGCTCACCGGGCACCATCACCACCTGATGTGTTCGCGCTGCGGCCAGGTCCAGGATCTCCACATCCCTGCCCCGCTCGAGCGCCGATTGGATCGAACCCTCGACGTGCTTGCCCGGGAAGCGGCATTCGCAACGGTCCGTCACCGCCTCGATCTGATCGGGCTGTGTCGCGCCTGCGGGAGCACGTGACCGGCGGCCGCTGACCTCTATCCTTGGGGGCTGCCCCAGCCGGCGCGCTGGGTCCTCGGGAGGATCGTGACGCTCACTCGCACCGCTCAGGCCGACGAACATGCCGTGCCGCCGCCCGCAACTCGTTCGCGCCGACTCGGCTCGTGGTGGGTGATCGTGGGCTTCGCGCTCATCCTCCTCTTGGCGCTCGGCTGGCGATTCATCGCGGATCCGTCCTTGTCGGCGCCCACCCGAGATCCCGCTTGGTACACGTGGCGCGCGGGACTGATCCTCGAGGACGATCCCGGGTCGATCGCCGCCGATTGGGGTCCGGACAACCTGTTCTCCGGCGGCTACCGCGTGACGGTTCCGCTCGCCGGCGCGCTGCTGCAGAGGGTCAGCGGGATCAGCACGTACAGCTTCAGCGCGTTCCTGATGCTCGGGATCCCGATCCTGACCGGTCTGGCGCTCGGGGCGGGGGCCTTCCGGAGTCGGCGCGATCCGCTGATCGTGCTCCTGACGATGCTCGCGACCGCCGGGCTCTTCCTGACGACACCGTACGTCGGTTACCTCGACAACATCACGGTCCTGTTCCTTCTCAGCCTGATCGTCGCGTTCGCCGATGCCGCGCGCACGTCGTGGGGCGCCCGGGTCGCGATCTTCCTGATCGGGATGGCGGCTGCCTTCACGCATCCGACCACGTGTGTCCTGTTCGGGCTCTCGCTGCTCGCGGTGTGGGGGATCCACATCGTCACGAGCCGCTTCCGCTTCGGGTCGGCCATGCGATCGGATGGCCCGCTCCTGTTGTCGACGGGCTCCGGGATGGTCACGGGCCTCGCGCTCTGGGTGGTGGGCATCTGGGGGCCCGGCGGTCCCGAGCTCTTGAAGGACGCCGCGCTCCCACCGCCGTACACCGCGGCCTTCTTCCGGGATCGCCTGACCGAGTGGGTGACCTCGATGCGGCCTGCGATCACGTTCCCCCTGATCCTCCTGGCGGTCGTCGCAACCATCCTCGCGTCGAGACGTACCCGAGCCCCCGCTCCGCAGTACGAGCAGGTCTCGATCTGGTGGATGTTCCCCTTCGCGGGCGTGCTCACATTCCTCCTGGGACAGGCGATCCCGTACTACCGCTTCATGAACGCGACCGCGGCGCCGATGGCGCTCACCGGCCTGGGCGCGTACGTGGCGGTGCGGTGGTTGCTCCGAGGGGAGGGCTCGCGCAGGCTTGCCGGCGCCCTCGGAGCGCTGGCGGTGGTGGGCGCACTCGCGTGGCTGTTCCTGGACCCCGCGATCAACCGATGGGCGCAGCAGGACAACCAGTGGGCCCCCCAGAGCGTGCGGACCTCGTTGGCGGCGACTCGGGCGGTAGTGGTCGCGGCCGGCGAGCGACCGAGCGTCCTCATCGTGAACTACGGCAACACCGATGACGCCACCGGATCCAACACCACGTACGGGTGGGCGAAGACGTACACGAACGTGTTCCGGACGGGACTGCCGGGGCAGCTCGCGAAGTACCAGGTGACCTTCGTCGGGACGGTCGAGGACTTCCGAAGCGGCCAACCCACCGATGGGCCGAGCGAGAACTATCGCGAGACGTCGACCAGCCACTGGGAGGAGGTGCAGGCACGGGAGAGGGCCTATCCCGAGCCGCCCGTGGTGTTCCTGATCGAGGAGTACTACTCGGGCCTCTGCAACGGGCTCGCCACGGGAGCCTGTTCCCGGGAGGCCGAGCAGGCCGCGCTCGATCGTGCGCTGGAGGACTCGGTGGAGATCGGGCCGGGGACGCACGTGTTGACCGGTGACCGCACCTATGAGCCTCCCTCGGAGGTCGTGGAGCGGGCTCGTTCCGTTGCCGCCGCCGCCGCAGCGCGGTTCGAGGATCCCCCGGGGCCGCTGGCCGATCTGCCGCATCAGGCACGCGTCCTCGCCGGGCTGTTCGCGCTCGCCGTCCTTCCCGGACTTCTGGCCGCTCCTTTCTTCGGGTTGAAGGACACGCCCAGCCGGATCGCGCTGATCCCGGGCACGTCGATCGTGCTGTCCCTGCTCGCGGGGATCGCCGTGCTCGGTGTGTGGCGTGGACCGCTCACGGACACCAAGGCATGGGTCGTCGTGGTAGTGGCGGTCGGCACGGGCGCGGCGCTCCGGTACGGGAGCGCGTCGATCCTCCGGGCGCTCGGCGCGTTCGGCGGGTTCTTCAACCGCTTGTTCTCGCAATTCTCGAACGCCGCCTACGCCTCGCTGATGAGCGTGCAGTTCCTGACCCAGGCCGGGCAAGGGATGATCCAAGGCGCGATCGGCAAGTCGATCGCGTTCGGTGGCCAAGAGGGCTTCGACGTGCAGAACGTCCCCTCTGCCGACTACCTGCTGCAGGTGATCCTGCTCCTCTACATCCCCTACACCCTGCTGTCGCCGTTCATCGGCGTCGTCATCGATCGGTTCGAAAGACGGCGGGTCGTGTGGTGGTCGAACCTCGTGACGGCGGGCGTGGTGGGGGTGGTCGCGATCGCGGTCCTCCTCCCGCTCGGCGAGGGCACGACCGAGGGAGATGCGGGCGCCACCGCGGCGCTCGTCCTCGGGTTGCTCGCCGCGCAGGCAGTGATCCGCGTGGTGCTCGCCGTGAAGTCCGCTGCGATCCCCGATGTCCTGTCCGGCCGTGACCTCCTCCAGGGGAACGCCCTGTCGCAAGCGGGCGGCGCACTCTTCCAGATCCTCGGGATCGCCGTGGCGCTCGCCGCCGGCGGGTTCCTCCCTGCCTGGCTCGTGGTGCTCGGCGGCGCCGCTGTCCTCGTGATCGGGGCACTGGCGGCCACCCGGCTCCGACACGTGGAGGCACGCGCACACGTGACCCGTTTCGCTGAAGAGGCCCGCCGCGTCCTCCGCACGATCGCGCACGGGGTCCGGGAAGTGGCAGCTCGCCCGGCGGCCGCGGTGGGGCTGTCCGGGTTCCAGATGCTCCGCTACCAGTTCTGGGGCTTCGGGCTGTTCGTGTTCGCGCTCTACGCGAAGAACCTCGTCGAGGGAGGCTCGGCGAGTCAGGTGCCGACGCTCCTCTCAGGCGGCGTCGGGCTGATCGGCGGGGTCCTTGGACTGATCGTGGCGCAGGGGCTGAAGGACAGGGTGGCTCCGATCAGGCTCCTGCTCGTGTCGATGGCACTCCTCGGCGCGGGAACCCTGGTGTTCGGTGGCCTTGTCTCCGTCGCCGGATTCGCGGCGATGCTCTTCATCGGCTTCTTCGCGTTCTTCCTGGGGAAGGTCTCTGCCGACACGATCGTCCAGCAGGCGATGCCGGACGACTTCCGCGGCCGGGCGTTCGCCCTGTTCGACATCGCGTACAACCTCGGCTTCATCGTGCCGGCTCTGGTCCTGTCCCTCGTATGGGTGGAGAACGACGCCGGCCGCACACGGGTGGTGCTGATGGCATCGGGCGCGGTGTTCCTGCTCCTCACAGGCGTCGTTGCGGCGTGGGTCCGACGCATCCGAGATCAGTTCGCGACGCAGGACGACCTGATCGAGGCCTGACAGGCTGAGGAGCCATGCCGGAGGTCCGCAACGGGGACGTGACGCTGCACGTCGAGGTCGATGGCGCCGGTGAGCCGGTGACGATCTTCGCGCATGGCCTCACGAACTCGTGCCGCGAACTCGCGCCGTTCACCCCGTCGCTCGCCGGCACCGCTGTGCGGTTCTGCTTCCGGGGTCACGGTCATTCGAGCGCGCCGCGAGAGGGGTACCGGTTCGCCGATCTCGCGTCGGACCTCGATGTGGTGGCTCGGTCGTACGGGGCGACGAACGCCGTCGGGACCTCCCTCGGCGCCGGGGCGATCATGTCGCTCCTCGAACACGACCCGGTCCGCTTCGACCGGATCGTGATGCTGTTGCCCGCGTCGCTCGACCTCCCTTTCCGCAACCCGGAGCGGTTCGACGCGATCGCGGATCTCCTCGAGGCGCATCCGAAGGACGACGCGATCGAGCGGATCCTCGAGATGAACGAGGAGCGATACGCACGGGCGCCGTGGCTCCGCGAGCTCGACCTCACGCTCTGGGAGGACATGAACCCCGCCGGCGTGTCGCGGGCGATCCGCGAGGTCACGCGCGACATCTCGATATCGGACCGCGAGCTGCTCCGGAAGGTTGAGGCGCCGGTCCTCCTGATCTGCCGGGAGGGTGATGCGATCCATCCGGCCGCCCTGGGCCGGATCCTGGCCGATCTGTTGCCCGAGGCGGAGCTGATCACCTTCGCCTCGGAGGAGGAGCTGATCGCTTCGGTCCCATCACTGGTCCAGCGCGTCCGGGCGTTCCTGGAGGGGGCGTGAGCGCGAGCGAGCCACACGACCGCCGCGCCAGGACACCTCGCCAGGAGCTGCTCGGGTCCACGCTCTCCGCGCTCATGGCGCTCCAGTTCGCGGCGGTCGTGATGTTCGGCAAGGAGGTTGCGGCCGGCGACCTGCCCTTCCCGATGCTGGCGATCCGGTTCGCGGGCCAAGCGGCGCTGCTCTTCGTCGTCCTGCTCCTGTTGCGCAAGCCGCTCGCGCCGGCGCCGGGGGAGCGCGTGCCGCTGGTCCTCGCCGCGACGATCGGCTACGGGACCGAGGCGGCCTTGTTCTTCTCCGCCCTGAACCAAGGGAAGGCGGGCGCGGTCACGCTCCTCTTCTACCTGTACCCGGTGTGGGTGATGCTGGTGACGATCGGGTTGGACCGCCGTCCCCCGGGATGGCGGCTCTTCGTCGCCCTGCTCCTGGCGCTCGGCGGCAGCGCCGTCGTGATCGTCGGCGGCGGTGAGGTAGAGGTCGCGCCCCTCGGCATCTTCCTCGCGCTCGCCACCTCGGTCGCCTACACGGCCTACCTGATCACCGCCGATCGGACCGTTCGCCGGACGGACCCGGTCACGGCCGCGGCGTGGCTCGGGGCGGGGGCCGCCTGCTCGAACGTCGTGTTCTCGCTCGCGTTCGGCGTCGAGGATCTCCCCGACGCGTCATCGTGGCCGTTCCTCCTCGGCATGGCCGTGTTCTCCGCTGGCGCCTTCGCGGCCATGCTCGGCGGCCTGCAGCTCCTCGGCGCGGTGCGCAATGCGATCATCGGCGTGATGGAGCCGCTGGGGGTCGCCATCCTCGCGACGTTCTTCCTCGACGAACCCATCACGGCTCCCACCGCCATCGGCGGGGTTCTGATCCTCGGCGGCGCGATCCTCGCCACCCTGGTCAGGACCACCCGCGTCCGTGAGCCAGACGTCTAGCGCGCGACCAGGCTCGCGCCTACGCTGTGGCGACATGCCGAGAACCCCCGAGGTCGACACCTTCGTCTCGGAGCTCGGGCACCCGCTCGAGGCGGCGATCGACGCCGTGCGCGACATCGTCCTCGGCGTCGACGCCCGGATCGTCGAGACGGTCAAGTGGAAGAGCCCAACGTTCGTCTTCGAAGGGAACATCGCGAGCATCGAGCCGCGATCGAAGAAGCAGGTGAGCGTGCTCTTCCACCAGGGTGCGAAGCTCCCCGGGAAGCATCCGAAACTCGAGGGCGGCGGCGGGACCGTGAAGTACCTCCGCTTCGCGGACGAGGCGGATGTCGCGCGGAAGCGGAAGGACCTCGAGAACGCGATCCGCGCCTGGATCGAGCTGAAAGAAGGCTGATCCTCAGGCGAGTACGCTTCCGTCCATGACCGATCAGCTCTTCGCCGAGGACGCCTACCTGTCCAGCTGTGAGGCCACCGTGGTCGACATCCGGGACGAAGGGGTGATCCTCGACCGGACGGTGTTCTACGCGCGGGGGGGCGGTCAGCCCGGCGACACCGGGACGCTCCGGTGGGAGAACGGGATGGCACGGGTCACCGACACGGTGAAGATGGGCGGCGACATCGTCCATCAGGTCGAGGGCGATGCGCCGCTCGTGGGTCATTCCGTCACGGCCGAGATCGACTGGGCCCGCCGTCACCTGCTGATGCGGACCCATACCGCGTTGCACGCCCTCTCCGGCGTGATCTTCCGCGAGCACGGGGCCAAGGTGACCGGCGGGAACATGGACGACAAGGGATCCGCCCGTATGGACTTCGAGCTCGACGAGATGAGTCAGGAGCTCGGCAAAGATGTCGAGGGCAAACTCAACGAGGAGCTCAACAAGAACCGGCCCGTGCACGTGAGCTTCCTGCCCAGGGCCGAGGCGCTCTCCGACCCAGATCTGATCCGCACGAAGGTCAGCCTGATCCCCGACACCGTCGACCCGATCCGCGTGATCGACATCGAGGGGATCGACAAGCAGGCGGACGGCGGGACGCACGTGAAAGCGACGGGAGAGGTTGGTCACGTCACCGTCGTCAAAACGGAATCGAAGGGCAAGGCATTCAAGCGGATGCGCATCCAGCTCGAGGCGTGAGGCTCATCCACCCACGAGCAGACCGATCACGAGGAAGACGAGGTAGGCGATCACTCCACCCGCCGTGAGCATCAGGCGCAGCTGCGCAGGGATCGAGGATCTGCCCATCGCGAAGTACAGCAGGGGCCCGGCGAACGGGACGAGGAGCACGATCGCCATCCATCTCGCGCGTTCCGGGATCGCGTCGGCGTCGCGCCTGATCAGGTCCCACATCGCGATCGCCACCCACGACGCGTAGAGCACGAACGGGAGGATGTAGCCGTAGAGCCCGAGGAGCAGGCTCCACCAGCTGGACGCGATGAGCGGGACTCCCATGAGGCTGACCTCCTGGCTGATCTCTGACCCGCGCGCTGCACGGATCTCCCCTACGACGCGGATCCGGTAGCGGGCCGGTACGGCCTCCTCCGGGATCGCCGGATCGGGAGGGGCCGCCGCCGGATCGCCGGGCATATCGGGGAGGTCCGACGGGGGATCCGGCTGTGCACGCCAGTCCCCGTGCGGGAACTCGCCGTCGAGCGCTTCGATGAATCGGGACAGGACGTTCGCGGTTGGTCCCATGCTCCCGCCTCCGCCCGGGAAGGGTCGGAACCCGCTGCAGGGGAAGAGGAGCTCCACGGCGGCGGGGTGGCTCGTGTCGGCGGCGTTTCCCCCGAAGCAGTCGGCGCCCGCCGAAGGCGCGCCGAGCGCCAGGTCGGCCCGCCCGCTCCTGCGAACGACGTTGCCTCGGACCTCGCTGCCACCCGAGGGCCAGAAGTTCGTGTCCACGATCGGGATCATCGCGATGCCGTACGTCGCCTGGTCCTCGACGAGGTTCCCGACGATCCGATCGTCACGACCGCCTGCCACCACGATCCCCATCCCGAACGGCACGTACTCGTACTCCTTCGCGTCGACCGTGGTCGAGTTGTTGTGGTGGACGTGGTTGCCGGCGATCAGGACGTCGCGTTGCGGCGCGTACGGCTCCGAGTCGAGCGTATTGGGCACGATCCCCGCGAGGTTCTCCCGCCACTCGCTGTTCACGATCGCGAGGTTCCCTCCCGCGTTGGTCCCGGAGTAGCCGAGCGCGTTGTGCTCGGCGAGCACGTCGATGATCACGGCGTCACACGGGTTGCACGCACCGATGTAGAACCCGGCGTCGGGCGAGCCGCTCGCGTACGAGTGATCCAACCGCCCCCAGCGCGACCCGAACGCGTAGATCCCGTAGTCGCCGTTCGTGGACGCCGTGAGGTAGGAACCTCGGTACCCCAGTACGTCCGACCAGTAGAAGCCGTTCAACAGGAAGTGCCGCGCGGTGAGGTTCTCGACGGCGACACCGTCCGCCTCGATCACGTGGATCCCGTTCGCGAGCTCGAAGTCTCCCTCGAGGATCGTGTCGTTGCGGTCCAAGCCGCGGATCGTGAGGTACGGCGTGGTGACGACCACGGCCTCCCGGTACACACCGGGGTCGATCAGGACGAGGCCACCGGGCCGGGCGCGGTCGACCGCGTCCTGGATCGTCGGGGCGTCGTTTGGGACACGCACCGTGTTGGCAGGTCCGGCGGGAGCCGGGTCGGGGCCGGGGGTTCCGCCCCCGGGGAGCGGCGCATTGCCGACGACCACGGTGCCGACCATCCCGAGACCGGGTCTGCCGTGGTACCGGCAGAAGAACGGAAAGATCCCCTCCGTGTCGAACGTGCGGTCGAACTCCGCCCCGGGGTCGAGATCCCCCGACGACCACGAGCCGTCATCCGCTTCGACGGTGTGCGGGGAGCGACCGTCCATCGTCCACTCGACCGTCTCGCCGACATCGATCCGGACGATCTCCGGTGTGAACAGGTTGTCGATCGCCGAGACCGACCCGCCGTACGATGCCTCGTCGGCGGGATCCTGCGCCTCCGCGGGCCCGGGCATCATCAGGAGGAGCGCGGCGAGCGCCGGGGCGGTCGCGAGGCGACGCATCGCGCCGGACCCTAGCATGGGCGGATGCCCGCGGAGCGATTGTCGGGGCTCGACGCGAGCTTCCTCTACCTCGAGAAACCCGGCGTGCACATGCACGTTGCCGGACTCTCGATCTTCGGGGCGCGCGCGGGCGGCTCGCTCCTCACCTACGACGACGTGGAGCGGGTCGTGGAGGCTCGGCTTCGCCTGGCTCCGCGGCTGCGCCGGAAGCTACGGTCGGTCCCCGGCAACCTCTCCCGCCCCGTCTGGATCGACGACGACCGGTTCGACCTCGACTTCCACCTCCGCCGGGCATCCGTTCCTGCCCCGGGCGGACGGTTCGAGCTCGAGCGGGCCGTGGGTCGCGTGCTGTCCCGCCCGCTCGACCGAACGAAGCCGCTGTGGGAGCTCTACGTGTTCGAGGACCTCTCGGAGGATCGGACGGCGATCCTGCTGAAGATCCATCACGCGATGGCGGACGGGATCGGGAACATGATGATCGCGTCGGCACTGTTCGACCTGACCGCCGACGCGCCGACGGGCGAGCCGGACGGGGCGTGGTCGGCCGAGCCGGCGCCGCTGATGCAGGATCTGCTCCGCGACGCGGTCGAGGAGGCGGTCCTCCACCCGATCCAGAGCCTCGCCCACGTCGCACGCCAGCCGCGCATCGTGGCCGAAACCGTGTCCGCGACGGCGGACGCGCTCCGCACCGTCGCGGGCATGGGGACGGCGCCTCGCGGGCCGTTCGACGGGAGGGTCGGTCCCAACCGCCGCTTCGCGACGGCAGAGCGACCGTTCGCGGTGTTCCGGGGGATCAAGGAGTCGCTCGGCGGCACTGTGAACGACGTGGTCCTCGCGGTCGTCGCGGGAGGCGTCCAGGCACTGCTCGAGAGCAGGGGCGAGTCCACGCAGGGCCGGTCGCTCCGGGCGATGGTGCCCGTCTCCGTGCGCTCGCCCGGCGACGGCGGCGACATCGGCAATCGGGTGGCGCCCATCTTCGTGGACGTACCGGTGGGGCGGATGGCGGCGCGGACGCGCCTCCGCCGCGTCCGCGCCGCCGCCGCCCGGATCAAGGACTCGGGCATGGCGGTCGGCGCCGACACGATCATCGGTCTCGGTGCGTACGCGCCTCCGGCGCTTCACGCGACGGCCGCCCGCCTGATCGCACAGGCGCGGTGGTGCAACCTCGTCGTCTCGAACATCCCGGCGCCGCAGGTGCCGCTCTACTTCGCCGGCGCGCCGCTGGAGGCGAGTTACCCGGCGATGAACCTCAAGGAGGACTGCGGGCTGTCGGTGGCCTGCACGTCGGCGGCAGGCACGATGGCGTTCGGTCTCACCGCCGACTGGGACCGGGTCCCCGACATCGAGGTGCTCGCCCGCGGGGTCGAGTCCGAGGTGGATCGCCTTGCCGAGGCCGCGGGCATCTAGTCGTACGTGTCCGCGAACCAGTCGGCGACCTCGGCGAGCCACCGTCCGGGGGCTTCCATCTGCGGGATGTGTCCGAGATCGTTGAGATATCGTCCTCGCCAGGTGGGGTGGCGTGCCAGTTCGGCCTCGGCGAACGCCGCGGGAACCAAGCGGTCCCGGCGGCCGTGAAGGAGGAGGACGGGACACGAGACGTGCTCCAACGCACGGCGCGACACATCAGGGCGGCGCCCGAGCCGGAGCATCGAGCGGGCCGCGTCGATGAACGCACGGGCGACATCCGGATCGTCCCGTCGCTCGGAGGTGAGGTCGACCAGGAGCCGCACGACGTCGTCGGGGATCGATCGCGGGTCCGCTGCGAGCACCCGGAGGCTCAGGCGCACCATCTGATCGGGGTCCATCTCCCGCACGCGCCACGACACCACCCCCTCACCGAGCCACGGCGTCGCGTAGACCCCGAAGGCGGCGAGCACCAGCGGATGCGGGACGGCCCCGAACCTCCACGGGAACACGCTGTTCGTGAGCACGATGCCGTCCACGGAGGCGGGCTCGACCGCTGCTTGCAGGATCGACGTCGCTCCTCCCATCGAGTTCCCGCAGAGGATGACCCGCGAGGCGCCGACCCATCCGAGGACATCCGAGAGCGTCCGACGTTGGTCCATCAATCGTGCCCCCCGACCCGCTAGGGGAGAGGCGCCGAAGCCGGGCAGGTCGAGCGCGATCACACGCCCCAGCCCGGAGAGGCCCTCCGCCACCTGAACCCAGGAGAGGTGAGAGGCACCGAGCCCGTGGACGAGCACGAATGCCGTATCGACGGGTCCGTCCCACGTTCGGTACGCCACCGGTCCAGCGAGGTCGACCGATCTGAGTTCCGGGAGGTGCACAGCCCGAAGCGTATCCGGCTCCCCGCCGAGCACCACGGGGAGTGACCCGAGGTCATGATGCATATCGGTCTAGGAAATCTCCGGGCGGAGTTTGGCGTTGGAAACCGCGGGTAACGGAACTGAACGAGCTCGGCAAGCCGTGCGCGGCAGTCGTTGTTCACAGAACCGCCACACGGCCCTGGCTTTACAGGAACGGGAGGGGCCCCTACCATGGGATCGAGCGACCGGGGAGGACGCCTAGTTCACTTTGCCTACGTGGTCGCTCGGACGGACAACAGAGACGGGTACGGCCCCCACGGACCGGGTACGAACCCAGCGAGCAGGATCGAGTGAGGAGAGTGAGAAGAATTGCCTGAGCCGGCGCGTCCCCTAGGGACCGACGACGCTGATGACCTGCGCCTCTACCTCGAGGCGGCGGCCCGGGAGCCGCTGCTCACCAAGGAGGAAGAGGTCGAGCTCGCCATGACGATCGAGGCGGGCAAGGAGGCAGAGGACCGCCTCCGTGCCGGCCGTCTCCGGTCGGAGAAGAGCATCGCCAAGGCCCGCCGCGACATCCGGACGGCCGAGGCCGCGCGCCAGCGTTTCATCATGGCGAACCTTCGGCTGGTCGTTTCCGTGGCCCGGAAGTACCAGGGCCAGGGTCTCCCTCTCCTCGATCTGATCCAGGAGGGCAACATCGGCCTCATGCGAGCCGTGGAGCTGTTCGACTGGCGCCGAGGCTTCAAGTTCTCGACTTACGCCACGTGGTGGATCCGCCAGGGCATCACCCGGGCCATCGCAGACCGGTCTCGCTCGATCCGCCTGCCCGTCCACATCCACGACCGGCTCCGGAAGTTGAACCGCACCCGGTTCCAGTTCGCGCAGTCGATGGGCCGTGAGCCCTCCCGCGAGGAGCTGGCGAAGGCCCTCGACACCACCGTCGATGAGATCGACGACCTGACCGAGATGGGCCGGCGCGAGCCGCTCTCCCTCCAGTCACCGGTCGGCGAGGACACCGAGCTGGGCGACCTGATCGAGGAGATCGACTCGGAGGCAGGCTTCGCCGAGGTCGAAGACCAGCTGCTCCGCGAAGAGATCGGCGGGGCCGTCGACAAGGTGCTCGACGAGCGCGAGCGTCATGTCGTGGCGCTGCGATACGGGCTCGAGAACGGGCAGCCGCTGTCGCTCCGGGAGACCGGGAAGGTGCTCGGGCTGTCGGGTGAGCGGGTGCGTCTGATCGAGCGCGAGGCGCTCCGGAAGCTCCGCGACTCGAACCTGATCACGGGCGTGGCCCTCGGCGGTTAGTCCCGTCCGGATCGTTCCGTATCGCCGATCGGCCGGCCTCCAGGGTGTCCGCCCCATGGCCGCTTCGCGCTACGAGACCGGAACCGTGCTCCGGACCTGGATCTGGTTGCTCACGTCGGTGACGCCGCGGGTGTCCCAGGAGTCGTCGCCGGCAGCGCGCTTGGCCACCGTGGTGCTCGCCGTGCCCGTCAGGATCACGACGCCCTTCTTGACGTCGACCTCGATGTCGTACTGATCGGCGTAGGGACCGCTGCGGATCTGGTCGAGGAGATCCTGCTTGATCTCCATGTCCGAGCGCTCGTCGCTCGGCTCTTCGGCGTACCACTCGTAGTAGTAGCGATTCTCGGGATATGCCCAGGGGCTCTTCATCGGAGACCACCTCCAGCGCGGTTCCTACCCTCCCTGAGCCCGGCCTAATCAGCCCTCCGGGAACGAACGAGCCGCATCAGCCCCTCGCCGACGATCACGAGCGCCAGCACGAAGAAAGGACGAAGGTGTCGTAGCCCTCGAATGAGGTTGCCGACGATAGGAGTCGGAGGAGCTTTGCGCCGGTAGCGTCGTCGCGCGGCGGCGTTCCGCTCAGGCGGGATCACCCACCAGCGAGCGTGCCTCGGCCAGCTGGCGCTCGAGCGCCTCGCGGACGCGCGTCACGAAGGCGTCGATGTCGTCCTGGACGGACGCGTCACCGCTCGTTCCGATCGCCGGTCCGAACGCGAGGCCGAGCCGAGGTCGGAAGGGGCGCCCCCAGCGCCGCCCAGCCTTCGACCATCGATGCTGCGTTCCCCAGATCCCTACGGGGATCACGGGCGCGCCGGTGGGGAGCGCGATGCGTGCGATCCCGCTCCGGATCCGCTGGAGTGAACCCGGCGCGGGGTTCACGGTGCCTTCCGGCGCGATCGCCGCGACGGCGCCGCGGCGGATCGTGGCGATCGCCTCGTCCAGCGCGCCGGCGTCGCTCTTGCCGCGACGCACGGGGATCTGGCGGTACCGACGGAGGAACCAGCCGCTCACAGGGACGTCGAAGATCTCGGACGCGACCAGGAAGCGCACGGTCCGTCGCCGTCGCCATGCGACCTCGGCCGCGATACACGGCCCGTCGAGGACGCTGACGTGCACGAACGCGAGGATCGCGGGCCCCTCCAGCGGAACGTGATGGATACCCGCGACGCGCACCCGGAACAGGGCACGCACGATCAGATCCGCGATCGGTACCCCGAACCGCCACCAGGCATCGAGGTCGCCTCGGACGGCTCGTTCCGCTCCGACCTCCGCGGTCACGGGTCGAACACCACGACCGTGCGGATCACCTCTCCGGCCAGCATCGCCCGGAACGCCTCGTCGAGCTCGCCAAGCCCCAGCTCACGCGTCACCATCCCGCCGAGGTCCAGCTGGCCCTCGAGTGCCCAGCGGGCCATCTCCGGGAAGTCCTCCGACGGGATCGGATCGCCGCCGTCCGTGATGAGGAGCGACGTCTTCCGAGGGTAGGCGGCGTCCTCGGTACCGTTCCACGAGAGCGTGACCTCGGCGGGGATCGGCGGCACGCCGATCGCTACGGCGACGCCCGCGTAGTCCAGCATCGCCACGGCCTGCGACACCACGGTGGGGACCCCGGTCGCTTCGAACGCGAAGTCGACGCCTTGGCCCTGCGTGAGCGCGCGCACCGCGGCGACGGCGTCGGTGACGGAGGCGTCGACGGTGTCCGTCGCACCGAACCGCTCCGCCCAGGCGAGCTTCGGGGCGGCGACGTCCACGGCGATCAACCGCTCGGCGCCCGCGATCCTCGCCCCCTGCAGCGTCGCGAGACCGATCCCACCCAGTCCGATCACGGCCACGCGGGCGCCTGGCCACACCTTCGCCGTCTGGATCGCCGCACCGACCCCCGTGGAGACGCCGCAGCCGAGGAGGCACGCACTCCGCAGCGGAAGCTCGGGCGGCATCGGGATCGCCTGCGCCGCGTGGACCACGGTGTGCGAGGCGAGCGTGCCGAGCGAGAGTGTGCCCGCGAGTGGCGCGGCGTCCCGCGCCCGGTGAACACGGGGAGGTTGCTGCCACGCGTGCGAACAGCGACGAGGGACGCCACGTCGACACGGTCCGCACGTGCCGCACGGGACCGCCCATGCCAGTACGACGGGGTCGCCCACACGGGGCGTGTCCACGCCCTCACCCACCTCCTCGACGATGCCGGCTCCCTCGTGGCCGAGGAGCATCGGGAACGGCGCCCCCCAGTTCCCATGCTCGATCGCCCACAGGTCCGAGTGACACACGCCGCTCGCCACGAGACGCACGAGGACCTCACCGGCTTCCGGCGCGTCGATCGCGAGGTCCTCGACTCGGACCTCGCTTCCGATCGCGTCCACCACCGCGCCGATCGACTCTCGCGTCAACGTCTCCCTCTCGCTGCGAGCGGCTCATGCTAGCGTCGGCGTCGCCCATGGATGCCCAGACGCTCCGCGACCGCGCCCAGACCAGGTACCCCGAGTTCCTCGATGTGCTCGAAGCGATGGTCAACGTCGATTGCGGCTCATACTCGCCGGAGGGTGTCAACCGGATCGCGGACCTCTGCGAGCGCCGGTTCCTGGATCACGGGTGGGAGGTCGATCGTCGGCCGCACGAGGGAGAGCCGCTGCTCGGCGATCTCGTGATCGGGACGCTTCGGGGTGCGGGGGGACCGGACGTGCTGCTCGTGGGGCACATGGACACGGTCTTCGACGACGGGACCGTGGCCCATCGTCCGTTCTCGATCGAGGGCGACATCGCGCGCGGCCCCGGTGTCTCGGACATGAAGGCAGGCCTGCTGGCGGGCTTCTTCGCCACCCACGTGCTGCAGGACGTCGGCTTCGACGGCTTCGGCACCGTCACCTACGTGTGCAATCCCGATGAGGAGATCGGGTCGCCCTTCTCGGGACCGGTCATCCGCGAGCTGGCCCCGGCGCACGACGTCGCGCTGGTGCTCGAGGGAGCTCGCGCGAACGGCGACATCGTGAGCTCGCGGAAGGGGATCACGGACTTCACGATCACGATCGAAGGCAAGGCGGCGCACGCCGGCGTCGAGCCCGAGAAGGGGCGGAACGCGATCCTCCAAGCCGCACACACGATCCTGGCGCTCCAGGGGCTCAACGGCCGCTGGCCGGGGGTGACGTCGAACGTCGGTGTGGTCCGGGGCGGGACCCGTTCGAACGTCGTGGCCGAGCGATGCGAGCTCCACGTCGACCTCCGGTCGCCCGAGCTCGCGGCGCTCGAGGAGGCCGAGGCGGAGGTCAAGCGGATCTGCGCCGAACCGGCGGTCCCCGACGTGCGCATCTGGATCGACGCCCACGGCTGGCATCGGCCGATGGAGAAGGGCGAGGGGGGCCGCCGCCTCGTGGACATCGCCGTCGGGGCCGCATCGGAGCTCGGCTTCGAGCTCCACGACGCGGCCACGGGCGGGGCCTCCGATGCGAACACGACGAGCTCGGCAGGTACACCGACGATCGACGGTCTCGGTCCCATCGGCGGGGACGATCACGGGCCGGCCGAGTGGGTGGACCTCACGAGCGTCGTGCCGCGCACCGCTCTGCTCGCGGCGATCATCTCGAGGGTGTGAGCCGGATGTCGGGGTGGCCGCCGCAGGACCTGCACCCGGATGCCTACCGGCAGCTGGTGGAGGGGGCGCCGGCGATCCTCTACATCGACCGTCCCGACGAGCTCTCGACGAACCTGTACACCAGCCCCCAGATCGTGGACCTCCTCGGGTACAGCGTCCGGGAATGGATGGAGGACGCCGAGCTCTGGGTTCGGTCGATCCACCCCGACGATCGCGAGCGAGTTGTCCAGGAGCACCGGGACAGCAACGACCATGCCGAGCGGTTCTTGGCCGAGTACCGGATCCTCACGAAAGCAGGTCGGGAGGTGTGGATCCGAGACGAGGCCGTGCCGGTGCGATCGGAGGACGACACCGTCGTGTATTGGCGCGGCGTGATGGTGGACATCACACCCCAGAAGCTCGCGGAGGGCCAGCTGCGTTCGAGCCTCGAGGAGGTCCGACGCATGGTCGCCGAGCGGCGCGAGCTGGCGCAGCTGCTGGAGACGGCTCAGGAGGAGGAGCGCCGCAGGATCGCGGCCGACATCCACGACGACCCGATCCAGGTGATGAGCGCGGTGGACATGCGGCTACAGCTGCTGCTCGCTCGTCCCGATCGGTTCGATGCGCACGAGCTGGGCGAGCTGGCGGAGGAGCTGCGATCGGCGATCGACCGCCTGCGGAACCTCCTCTTCGAGCTCCGTCCCGTGGCCCTCGACCTCGAGGGGTTGACGCCGGCGATCGCGATGTACCTCGAGCACTCCGCGAAGGAGACCGGGTGGTCCTGGGAGGTGATCAACGAGCTCGACGAGGAGCCGCTCCCCGACGCGCGCGTGTCCTTCTATCGGATCGCGCAGGAGGGGGTCACCAACGCCCGGAAGCACGCCAACGCCACCCATCTGGATGTCCGATTGACCTCGCTGGAGGGCGGACTCCTGCTGCGGATCGTGGACGACGGTGACGGGTTCGATCCGTCGGAGAAGGCGGCGCCGGGTCACCTCGGTCTCGCGACCGTGACCGAGCGCGCCGAGCTCGCCGGGGGGTGGTGTCGCGTGCTCAGCGCACCGGGTGAAGGAACGATCCTCGAATGCTGGATGCCGCTGTTCGCGTCCGGCCCGGCGTCCTGACGTCCGATGGAGCGGTGGCGGGCCGGGAGGGTCTGGCTCGCGATGTGGACGGTCGACGGCTTCCTTTTCCACCTCGACAGCACGGTCTACAGCGTCTTCCTGATCCTCCAGGTCGGGCTGGATCCGCTCCAGCTCGTGCTGATGGGCACGATCCTCGAGGTCTCGTATCTCTTGTTCGAGGTCCCGACAGGGATCGTCGCCGATACGGTCAACCGGAAGTGGTCGATCGTGATCGGGTACGTCGGGACGGGGATCGCGTTCGTGATGCTGGGATCCGCCGACTCGTTCGGGTTCGCAGCCCTCTCGCAGGTCCTGTACGGCCTCTCGGCGACGTTCGTCAGCGGCGCGGACGTGGCTTGGCTCACCGATGAGGTCGGTGAGGACGCGGCGCGACCCCTGTACGTCCGGAGCGAGCAGTTCTTCAACGGCGGGGCGCTGGTTGGGATCGCGGTGAGCGTTGCGCTCGCATCGATCGCGCTCAGGCTCCCGATCCTCGTCTGCGGCTTCGGGTACGCCGCCCTGGGCCTGGCGCTCGCGGCCGGGATGACGGAGACTCGGCGCCCCACCCGGGACGCGGGGACGAAGCTCCGACATTCGATGCGCGTCACGCTCCGGGATGCGATCCGGCAGGTCCGCGCGCATCATGTGCTGCTGCTGATCCTGGCAACGGCTGCGCTGCATGGTGCTTCGACCGAGGGCTGGGATCGCCTCTCCGATCTCCAGCTCCTCCGAGGCATCGGACTGCCTTCGCTCGGCGACCTCGAACCGATCGTGTGGTTCGGGATCCTCGATGGTGTGGGGCTCGTGCTCGGTATCGCCGCGCTCTCCTACGTTCGGCGCCGGGGGCACCTGGAGGGCCACGGCCTCGTGGCGAAGCTCCTCGCCCTCGTCGACGTGCTGCTGATCGCCAGCGTCGTGGGGTTCGCCTTCGTCGGAAGCTTCTGGTGGGCGGCGATCCTCTTCTGGATCGTCGGCGGTCTCCGGAGCCTGCGCGGTCCCGTGTTCACGGCTTGGATCAACCAGGGGCTCGACCCCGCGACCCGGGCCACCATCAATTCGATGGGAGGCCAGGCCGATGCAATCGGTCAGGCGATGGCCGGGCCGGTGGTCGGGGGGGTCGGCCGCGCCGTTTCCGTGCCGTGGGCCCTCTCGCTCGCCGGCCTGCTCCGACTGCCGATCCTGTTCCTCTACCTCCGTGCGATCCGGCGCGGCACCGTCGGCACGATCGCGCCCGACGCGATGGATCAGGAGATCGATCTCGCCGACTGATGCATCGGCGGGGGCGGAGGGAGCGCGGCGACGCCGCCGTGATGCTGATGCGTCTCCGGTGTGCGTCGGCGACCACGGTCGCGGATCGCGCACTCGACGCGGAGCACGCCGGTCGTGCGGCGAGCGATCGCGTACGCGAGGTCGTGAACGTCCGACACGAGGTTCCCGCCGAGGAAGGCGGTCCGTGCGTGTACCCGAACGGTGAGCGAAGGGGCGCCACGGGTGCGAGGCTCCCTCGCGAGCGCGGTACGGAGCCTCGTTTCAGCGACGAGGTCGCTCCTGTCGGCGGCCGAAGGCGGTACGGCTCGCCACGCGAATCCTAGCCACCGTCCCACCTCCCTCCGATTCCGCCACGCCCACCACGCGGCGGCCAGGCGGCTCACGGGGAAAAGCTTCCACAACCACGAGATCACTTGGAACACGTCCTTTCGGGTTTGTCTGGGACGTCTCTACCCGCGATGCCCGCGTGTCGAACCCGCCGAGACCTTCCTCGCCCAGAGCATCACGTCATCCGCTCCGTCCGGCACGGGCTCGGTCGGAGCCTGCCAGCTCACCCTCGCGAACATCCGCTGGGCAGCCGCATGGATCGGGAACACGAGCGTCTGGACGAACGCGGTCGACAGCTGGCGGTTCGATCGAAGGGCCCGTGCCCGGATCCTCGAGAGGAGTCGAGGGGGAGCGGGCGTCCACGCATAGCCGCCGATCTCGAACCCCGCTGTCCCCACCTTCTCGAACAGGGTCGGCGGTTCGTCGCGACGGACATGACCGCACGCTTCGTCAAGGGGTGACCACATCGTGGCGTGGACCGGGGTGGAGAGGATCAGCACTCCACCGGGCCGGCTCACGCGGGCCATCTCGCCGAGGAGACCCGTGTCGTCGTCGACGTGTTCGATGACCTCGAAGGCGAGCACCGCGTCGAACGAGTCGTCGGCGAAGGGGAGTGCCCCCTCGACGGCCGCCGTCGTCGCGCCGCGTGCGGCGAGACTCTGCAATGCGTGTGTCGAAGCGTCGATGAACGTCGAGGTGGCCACGGGCGCGGTCGGCCGGAGCCCGGGACCGATCTCCAGCACGGCGCCACCACCGATCCGAGGGGCGAGCCAGTTCCACACGTGAGGACGGACCTGAACGACGTGCTTCGATCCGCTCCAATGATCGGGTGCCGGCGTCGCGGGGGCCGCATCATCACCCCGCTCGTTCGGCGTCTGGAGTTCTCGCACGGCAGCTCCGGTCCGGTCGGAGCGGGGAGCATACCCGGCGTCCTTCCGGCCGAGTTCTCCGCCGTTCCTCGGGATCCCTCAGGGGCCGTTCAGCGACCGTTCACCATCGGTCGGGCACGCTGCTGCCTGATGACGCAGAGGAGGATCGGATGAGCGTGGACACGAAGAGATCGAGGGACCGCATCCGACGCGATCTGTGGGTCTTCGCGATCGTCGCTGCCGCTTCCCTGGTCGGTGCGTGCACGGCGAGCCCGGACGCCACGGCCGGCACGGCGACGCCGTCGGCGACGCCGTCGGCGACGCCGCCCTCGGCCAACGCGCCAGCGACGATCCCGCAGCCGTCGGTCCCGGGGGGCCTCCCCCTGGCTCCGGAGGGCGAGCGGATCGACACCGCGATGCCCACGTTCTCCGATCCCACGAACATCACCAATCCGCTGTTCCCCATCTCGCAGCAGGAGTCGGTCTTGCTCCTCGGGCACGTCGACGGCGAACCGTTCCGGACCGAGGTCACGCTGCTCCCCGAGACTCGGATCATCGCGTGGGAGGGTCAACAGATCGAGGTGGCCGTTTCCCAATACAACGCCTTCCTCGGTGGAAGGATCAACGAGGTCGCATTCGACCTGTACGCCCAGGCCGACGACGGGTCCGTCTGGTACTTCGGCGAGGACGTCTTCGATTTCCGGGACGGTGCGATCATCGTCACCGAAGGGACGTGGCTGGCCGGAAAGGATGGGCCGGCCGCGATGATCATGCCGGCGGATCCGCGGGTGGGCGACGTCTATCGACCCGAGAACGCACCCGCTTTCGTGTTCGAGGAGGTGACCGTCGCATCCGTCAACGAGGCGCTCGATGGGCCGCTCGGCCCGATCGAAGGGGGGATGCTCGCCTCGGAGCTCCACATGGACGGGGGCACGGAGGACAAGCTCTTCGCCCCCGGATACGGGGAGTTCTCCACGTCCGGCGGAGGCGACGTCGAGGCACTCGCCCTCGCCGTCCCGACTGACGCGGCGACCGGGTCGATGCCGCTCGAGCTCACGACGATGTCGGACGGCGCTCTGTCGGTCTTCGCTGCGGCGGGATCGGGCAGCTGGAAGGCGGCGACGACCGCGGCCTCTGACGTGGTGTCCGCGTGGAAGTCTGTCCCGTCCGCGGACGTGCCCGGCCTGATCGAACCGCTGTTGGAGACGGCCGTCGACACCCTCGAGGCGGCCGTGGATGCTCGCAGCCCCGCTCGGGCTCGGAACGCCGCGATCGAAGCAGCCCGGTTGAGCCTCGACCTCCAGCTCCGGTACCGGCCCGTGACGGAGATCGACCTCGCTCGGATGGATCTCTGGGCGGCGCAGCTCCTGGTCGACGAGGCCGCGGGGAACATCGAGGGGGTCGCGGCGGACGCCTTCGCGATGGACTACGTCCGTGACCGGATCCTGGCAGCCCTCGATGACGCCGATCTCGCTCGAGTGAATACAGCGCTCGGCGCGATCCAGGTCGCCGTGGTGGACGGGGAGCCTGCCGCGGCGGCGGAGGCTGCCGGTCGGCTCCGGGTCATCCTCGCGGGGCTCCAACCCCCGGGCTGACCCGACGAACGGTTCAGGATGTGGCGATCAGATGCGGGTCTCCCATAGGCCGACCACGTTGCCCTCGGTGTCCTTGAAGTACGCGTAGGCGCCCAGTTCCGGGATCTCGGTGCGCGGCTGGACGATGCTGCCGCCGCCCGCATCGACCTTCTTCAGCGACTCGTCGATGGACGTCACGCCGATCGTGATCACGGAGGTGGGCGTGTCCGTGGTCCGCTGCATCAGCCCGCCGTTGATGGCGCCGGGCTCCGTGGGGAGCCGCGTGGCCTCGTCGATCGGAGTGGTGGTGACCGTCGTGTACAGGTTGCCGCCACCCATATCCGCCTCGTCCAGCTCCCACTCGAAGGCGGAGCCGTAGAACTCCCGAGCCCGCGCCGCATCGTCCACAGGGATCTCGAAGTGCACGACCTTGTCCATGCTTCCTCCTCCCGGACCCCAGGGCCCTTGGCATGTTCCCCAAGCCTATCCGTCGGCCGGTCTCGTCAGGAGCCCGGACACGTCGTGCCGTACTTCCTGCGAACAGGCAGGTCGCGGAGGCGGACGGGAATCGAACCCGCCAGAGAGCTCGTCGCCCTCTCGTCGGTTTTGAAGACCGCGGGGCCCACCAGGAACCCAGACGCCTCCGTCACAACCCCACCCTAAACCATCCCATCCACCATCACTACTACCACATTACCAACCCTATTCTCACTCTACCCAAATTTCATAATCTACCCTTATCATCCACCTTTACCTTTAAATCTCCATACTTCCTCAATCTTCCTACATATTCTTCACACTCTCTTCACTCTTATCTCCTAACACACATTATATATCAACTATCTATTCACACACATTACACACACATCTTCTCTCTCTCCCAGTCTCTCCGAATCCTCCACAGTTCACAACCTTCCATCCCATTCCCACGTCACCGGCGCCGCTCTCGTCGTGGGCGGAATCGTGCCTTGACTTCGGGCTACGCACTCTTACCTGCGGGCCCGCTCCCCTCGCCCTAGGACGGCACGGGCGACCGCGCGCGCCGCCTGGTGGCCCGGCAGGACGTGCGGTGTGCCCCGGTGAGGTCGGGGAGCATGTCCGCCCGCTGGCTGATGACGTGGCCGGGACACCTGCGGCGGCGGGAGGGACACGTGGGTGTGCCGCAGGTCGTGGGCGGTGCGGGGACGTTCGCGTCGCGCCAGCGGTCGCACACGTCGGACACGGTCTCGGGATGCCCGGGCCCCGGTCGTCCCGTTCCCCGGACGCCCTGCTCGGCGGCTTGCTGCGTCTTCCACGTCCGCAGCACCGCCGCGGTGCCGGGTCGGTCCACGGTGCGGCGCCGCGGCCGTCTTCGGTTCGCCCCAGCCGCGGTGCAGACGTCGACACCGTCGACGGGCGGTGGCCGCTCTCGACGCCGCCTGTGCAGGGTGGGCGCCCGCGGCGACGGCCTTATGGTGTTCGGCCCGGACCGGCGGTGTCGCGCTACCGCGCCGGATTGTGGGGTGCAGAGATGACGGGTGACATCGCGCATCCACTGGACGTCACCGTCGCCCTGTTGGGCGATACGGAGGAGGCGTTCCTCGGGCTATTGCCGTCGGACGGGGGCCGACATGGCCGTCCTTCGGGTGCTGGTCGCCGGGGGGCTCCTGTCGGTTTTCCGCCGCCCACCGGGCGGTCGACTCCTGCTGCGGGGGCGGCTGGCGGCGGGCCGGCGCCCTGTCGCGGGGGTGTTGGTGGCGTCGGCGGTGCTGGTCTATCTCGGCGTCGGCTCGGCGCCTGGTCGAGTTGGCCTTCGTCTGTTGCACTTGCTGGGGCGGGGGGGGCTTCTCTTGTGGCGTGTGGTTCGCGTGTCGTGTCTGGTTCTGGTGTCCGGGTCGGTCTGTGTGTCGCCTTCGTTTTCGTGGCGATCTCGAGGTCTTATGGCGGGCGCTTGGCTCGTTGGGGTGGTTTCTGAGTTCTCGTTCGTTCTCGGTTTGCTGTGCTGTTGGTGCTGGTGGTCGCGTGCTTCTGTTCTTCCGGGGTCTTCTTTTCTCTTGTCTCGGCGTTGGGCCTGGTGGGGCGGCTTTTCGTGGTTGCGGCTTTTCGTTCGTGTGGGTCTTCGTCTCGCTCTCCGTCCCTGTTCGGGTTTTGCCGTTTGGCGGGTTCGTCTTGCTGTTGCTGCTCGGCGCGGGTTTTGGTGCTTTTGGCTCTTTGGGCTGGCCGACCGTGGTGTCCGTTGCCTTTTGGGCTCTGGGTTCTTCCTCGGCTGACGCTGGACCGCCCAGCTTCTGCAGCGCTGTCCTGTCTCTCGCCTTCTTGGCCTTTCGGGGCCGCCGGGTGACTCGTGGTCGGACGGCCCACGGCGCCATGTCGTGCCGTGGCGCGTCTCCGGTTTTCTCCTCAGGCTTCGCCGGGTGTCGGTCTTTTGGTGCGGCCGTTCTCCCTCGTCTGCCTGTGCGCTTTCCGCTGCGGTCGGTGCATTCCCAGCCGTGGGGCTCTGGCGCGTTGGTGTCGCCTGGGGGCTGCTCGTCGTGTCTTGGTTCTGTCTCGTCGGGTTGCGTCTTGCCTCCCTTTCTCTTTCTTGCGGTCGGGTCCCCCCGTGCTGTGTGCACGGTTCCGTTGTCTCCTCCCCGTTCGGCCGTGGCCTCTCGTGCTCCCCCTGCTGGGGGTCGGGCCGGTCCTCGGCTCTTCGCCGGTGCCGCCTCCCCCGCGTGTCGCGCTTCTCCGCGCCTGTCTGTGCTCCCTGGCCTGTCCGCTGCTGCGCGTCCCGCTCGTTGCGTCGGTCGTCCCGTCTGGCGTCGTTTTCTCTCCTCGGCTGGCCGTCGCTGCCCTCGCTGGTGTGGTCGTCTCTTGCGCCGCCCGGCCGGCCCCCCCCTCGCCTTTGCTGCTTCCCTCTCCTTTCTTTCTCCCCTCCGCCCCCCCCCCCCCCGTGAGACCGCGGGGCCCACCAGGAACCCAGACGCCTCCGGGTCGGAGGATAGCCGCGCGGGCTCCGGGACTCGTGGTGTACGGTCGCGGACGTGACGGAGCGGGCGCCGGCGAAGCAACGACACATCGCCCTGATCCTGGCGAAGGACCTGGCCGCGAACCTCGCGAGCGCCATGCTCCTCGTCGACCCGGATGGGGATCTCGTCTTCTTCAACGAACCGGCGGAGCGGATCTTGGGACGTCCGTACGCCGAGGCCCAGATGAGCCGCGCCGAGCTGGCGAAGACCTTCAAGCCCGTCGACGAGTCGGGAGTGCCGATCTCGCTCGCGGACCTGCCGCTCGCCGCGGCGTTCCGCGAAGGGATCCCCAGCCACGGGCATCTGCGGATCGAGTCGATGGACGGACGAACCCACGACCTCGAGGTCGTCGCCGTGCCGCTGTTCGCGCAGGAGGATCAGCTCGTGGGCGGCCTCGCCGTCTTCTGGGAGCCAGCCGGGGAGGCCTGACGTGCGAGCCAGGTTCTGGGGCTCCCGGGGCTCGCTGGCGTCGCCGGGGCCGGATACCGTCCGGACCGGCGGCAACACCTCGTGCGTGGAGGTGCGTCCCGACGACGGGAGCCTGGTCATCCTCGATTCGGGCACCGGGATCCGGGCGCTCGGAGCGACCCTGGACGGGACGGCGCCGAGACGCATCGACATCCTCCTGAGCCATCTCCACCTCGATCACCTCGAAGGGCTCGGGTTCTTCGCGCCGCTGTGGGATCGGACCGCGGAGCTGCACATCTGGGGGCCACCCTCCCCGACACGATCGCTCTCCGACAGGATCTCCCAGTACCTCTCGCCACCGCTGTTCCCCGTGCGGCTGGCCGAGGTGCCCGCCCACCTGGAGCTGCACGACGCTCCGTACGAGCCGTGGATGCTCGGCTCGGCGACGATCATCGCCCGGCCGATCATCCACCGGGGCCCGACGGTGGGCTACCGGATCGAGGACGGAGGCCGGAGCCTCGCCTATCTCACCGACCACGAGCCGGCGCTGGCAGTCGACCTGTCGAAGGTCCAGCCCGAATGGGTGTCCGGGTTCGAGGTCGCTACGGGGGTCGATGTCCTGATCCACGACTGCCAGTACACGGAGGAGGAATACCCGGATCGCGCCGGGTTCGGTCACTCCAGCACCCATCACGTCGCCGATTTCGCCCGCCTCGCGTCAGCGCGGCGGCTCCTGCTGTTCCATCACGATCCGAATCACTCCGACGACGAGCTCGAAGCGCTCTGCGAGCGGGTTCGCGAGCTCTGGAGGGACGGCGCGGTCGACCTCGCCCGCGAAGGCGAGGAGATCGTCTTCGACTGAGGCGTTCCGGCGGTTCCCCTCAACGTCACGGGGTCCCCGTACGATGGTTCTTCCGATGGAAGCGGCATTCTTCGATCTGGACAAGACCGTGATCTCGCGGTCCAGCACGCTCGCGCTGTCTCGCCCCCTGTATCGGGCGGGGATGGTCTCCCGGGGTCAGCTGCTCCGCGGGGCGTACGCTCAGCTCGTCTACCTCCTCGTCGGAGCCGACGAGGGGAAGATGGAGCGCCTGAAGGAAGGGATGCTCCAGCTCACGAAGGGCTGGGATCGGGCGCAGGTGGAGCGGCTGGTCGAAGACGTGATCCTGGAGGTGATCGATCCCTACGTCTACGCCGAAGCGCTCGACCTGATGGAGCTCCATCGATCCGAGGGCAGACGCATCTACATCGTGTCGTCCTCACCGGAAGAGGTCGTCCGACCGCTGGCGCGCCACTTCGGCGTCTCCGGGGTGATCGCCACGCGCGCCGCGATCGGCGCGGACGGCCGGTACACGGGGGAGCTCGAGTACTACGCGTACGGCGAAGAGAAGGCCGCGGCGGTCCGCGCCGTGGCCAACCGGGTGGGGATCGATCTGACGCGTTCCTTCGCTTACAGCGACTCCGTGACCGACCTGCCGCTCCTCGGCACCGTCGGTCACCCGGTAGCCGTGAACCCCGACAAGGAGCTGCGAAGGGTCGCGGAGGAACAGGGCTGGCCCATCCGCGACTTCCATCGGCCCGTGCGGATGCGGACCCGGCTGGCTTCGGCCGTCCCCGGTCCGAGGGCGAGCGTGGCGGCCGCCCTCGCGGCGGCCGGCGTCGCGGCGGTGCTCATCTGGGTGGTGCTGCGGTCGCGCGCCGCCGGCCGCCGCGCCGCATCGTCCTCGTGAGGGTCGCCCCGATCGTGCTCAGCGTCGTCGTTCTGCTCGGCTCGTGCGACGGGAGCGGTCCGCCGGCGCAGCCGCTCGATCCGTCCACGAGCGACCCGAGCTCGGGCAGCGATGCCTGCGCGGCCGTCGAGGTGAACGGAGCAACGGCGCAACGGTTCGAGGTGGACGGCTCGTGCGTGCCGGGCGACGTGCTCGTCCTGTACCGATGTGCCCCGACCGCGGTCCCCGTTCTCCGGATCTCCGCGGTGAACGGGCCCGCCCTGTTCCTCGGGGGTCCGTTCGCCGTCCCGGTCAGCTCGCTCCCGGCGCAGGTCCGGTTCGCCGGATCCGCGGGAGGCACGGAGGTCTTGATCGCCGACCCGCTTCCGTTGCCGACGCCCACTCCGTCCGGCTCGTCGAGCCTCGCCGCGAGCCCGTCGGTGGAGGGCGATCCCCTCGTCGAGCCGGAGCAACTCGTCTACGTCCGCGAGAAGGGCCGCACGGAGCGGTGGCTCCGGCTCGAAGGGCGGCGGGCGCTCCACGATCCGCCGATCCTGTGGATCGTCGGCGACTCGATCATGGACGGCGGGCGCGAGGAGGTCGAGGCCGCCCTCGCCGACTGGAGTCTCACCCTCGATGCCGAAGTGGGTCGATCGTCGTCGTCCGGCGTCGAGCTCGCGCAGGCGGCCGTCGAGCAGGACGCGGACGCCGTGGTGATCGAGCTCGGCACCAACGACACCTCCCCCGCGGTGTTCCGCGCGCACCTCGTCCAGACCCTCGACACCGTGGCGGGCGTCCCGCTCGTGATCTGGCAGACGGCCAGGGGCCCGGAGGACGACCTGAGCATCCCCGAGGTCAACGCGACGATCCAGGAGGTCGCGCCGACCTACCCGAACGTCTCGATCGCCGACTGGACCGCCTTCGTGCCGGACGAGGCGGTGGAAACCGACGGGATCCACCCCGACGAGGGCTTCCAGGATCTCGAGGCCGAGCTTCTCGCGCCGATCCTGTCGGAGTGGCGGGACGCGTTGGACCGAAGGGGAGCGACCACCTGCGGCCGGGACATGGTGCGCGAGACGTCCTGACCGAGCTCGGAGACGAGAGAGCGGGAGGAGCAGGTATCAGGCGTCTCGTCTGCATCGTGCTCGGGTTGCCGGACCTCACGTGGCCCGGGGACCTGAGCATGCCTCCCGCGGCAAGACTCGCGCGTGGGTTCTGCTCCCCCCGCAGCTACCTCTCGATAGCGGGTCGACCGTACACCCGCTTCGCGATGGTCTGCAACGGCGGAGGTCAGGAGCCGGAAGCGGCCGGATGCTCCAGGAGGTCCGCGAGACGCTCGGCACGGTCCGCCGCGTCGCGGGGCATGCCCGACGAGACCGCGCGGGCGATCAGCAGGAGCTCGCGCTCGATCGTGGGCGCCATCCTCCCCGGTCGCCGCTGGACCACCACGTCCAACCGGCCGACCGCTTGCTCCAGGCGCCGCATCATGACGAGCCCGGGGTTCTGGCGGTCTCGATATTCCGCGAGCGAGACGATCTCTCCCATGGGCCCATCATGAACCCCCCCTCTGACACGCCGGGGAGGTTCGCGGATCCCGGGCCCGACTAGGCGACTCGGACCGAGTTCACCGGCGCGAGCCGCTCGTGCGCCGTGAACCACGAGGCTCCCGCATCGGCCGACCCGAAGACGTCTCCCGATGTTGCCCCGAAGTACAGACCCATGCCCGCCCCCTCCCCGTCGATCGCGAACGCCTGTCGGAGGATGGTGAGGAAGGCGTCCTCTTGGGGGAGGCCGTCGCTCAGCGAGGTCCACGACGCACCCGCGTCGCGCGTACCGTAGACACGTGCTCGGCCGTCGACGGTCACGCGGTCGCCGTCGCTGTTCATGGGTATCACGAACGCGGAGTCGGGATCCGCGGGATCGATCGCCATCGGGAATCCGAAGTCTGCCGGGAGGCCCTCAGCGATCGAGATCCAGCTTTCGCCCGCGTCGTCGCTCCGGTAGACGCCGCCGTGGAACTGCATGAACAGCCGCTCCGGTCGGAGCGGCGCCCGGTGCATGTTGTGCACGCACAGGTCGATCGTTCCCTCCCTCGCGTCCTCCGGGATGTAGTGGGGGACGAGGCCCTCGTTGCCGTGGCGCCACGACTCGCCGCCGTTCTCGCTCAGCCACACGCCGACCGCGGAGATCCCGATCGCGAGCCGCGATGGGTCCCCAGGCCACGTGGCGATCGAGTGCAGGCAGAGCCCGCCCGCGCCGGGTTGCCACGTCGAGCGGCTGGGCTGGTCGTACAGCGCCCGATTCAGCTCCCAGGTCATCCCCCCGTCCGTGGAGGTGAACAGGCCCGCCGGGGCCACGCCCGCGTACATCAGCCCGTCGGCCTCGCCCGGCTTGATCGCCCAGATACGATCCAGCGTCCAGTCGCTGTCCTCGGGGTAGCCGAGGCCGGTCGTGGGCTCCCACTCGCCCGTTGGGTCCATCGTGTGCATCACGCGCGGCCCGAAGTGCCCGGACGTCACGGACGCGAAGTAGCGCCCGCTCCGGGGATCGCGGATCGCGAACTCCACCACGTTGCCGGGGAACGCGCGGGCCGCCAGGTCGAACGGCTTCTCCGCACCGGCGTCACCCCGGAGGACGAACAGTCCCTTCTTCGTACCGACCAGCAGCTCCGTCATCGTTCTCCTCCTGAGATCGACGGGAGGACCTGCACGGTCGCGTCGGAGGCGACCGCCGCGTCCTCCCGCACGCGTTCGCCGTCAACGAAGACGTTCACGTGCCGGCGCACCCGGCCGTGTTCGTCCAGCACCCAGCCCGCGATCCTGGGGTGTTGCCGCTCGAGCTCTCGCAGAACCTCGCCGACCGAGGCACCCTCGATCGCGACCTCGCGGTTGCCCCCGGCGAGGTCCTTGAGGGGCGCGCGCAGCCTGACGATCGCCATCGTTTCGAGCCTATCCGGCGGCCGCGGCGGCGACGAAGCGCTCCAACGGGACCTGCCATCCGCCGTCGTGACCCTCCCGGGCCTCCGCCGCCCGATCGCCGAGTTCGTCCCATCCTCGGTGCTCCAACCTGACGACCGTCCCGTCGCCGTCGGGTTCGAAGCGGATCTCGACCTCTGTCGGCGGTTCCGGCCGGTCGTTGGGCTTCCACGCGAGCATGATCCGGGAGGGAGGCTCATAGGCGACGACCTCAGCCCAGACGCCTTCCACACCCTCGGACGTGACCTCGTAGAGGCGTCCACCGATGCGAGGTTCGAAGACGACCCGCTCCACTTTGACGCCGTCGCCGTACTGCTCGTCGGCCGCCCGGGAGAACACCTCGGCCGGCCACCATCGGTCGATGTGCTCCGTGAAGAGTCGGAACGACTCCTCCGCCGATCGGTCAACACGAACGCGCTTGCGGACGGGCTCGAACACAGCGGCCTCGCCTGTCATCGCTGCTCCTTCCGGAACCGGCCGGACGTGCGGCGACATCCCTTGAGCGCTCGGGCGATCTCCTCCCGGCGGGCACGTTGCAGTTCCCTGCTCACCTCCGGGTGCACGGAACCGATCATCGCTTCCTCCTTCCCGTCGAGCCCGAGGGCACCGACTCCACGAACTCCTTGAACGCAGCGAGGCGCTGATCCCACATCGCTCCGATGGCACGCATCCAGGCCTCCGCCTCGGCGAAGGCCCGGGTGCGCAGCTCGTACCGGGTCTCGCGGCCGACACGCGTGGCGGCGGCGAGCCCCGCCTCCTCCAGCGCGTCGAAGTGCTTCGCGATCGCTTGGCGAGAGACCGGGAGCCGGCGGGCGAGCTCCGTGGCGGTGAGCGGGCCGTCGTTCGACAGCTCGAGAACCACTCGCCGCCGTGTGGGGTCGGCGAGCGCCTCGAAGACCGCACCGGCGGCGTCCTCCGTCACGCGGCCTCCAGGTACTCCTTGAGCTCCTGGAGCTCCTGCGCCCAGCCCTCGTCGTTGCCCTTCTGCGACTGGGTCTCGATCTGATCGGGGAGCGAGGCGAATCCGGACTCGACGAGCCGTACGCGTGTCGAGGCGCCGTCTTCGAGCTCTTCGAGCGTGAACGACACGGTCGTGAACGGGCGTCCGAGCCCCTCCGGCCGCCACCGGAACACGAAGTGGCCGGGCGGCTCGACGACGTCGACCACCGCCTCCGCTGTGGCCTCGTCCCATTCCAGGACGGCATCGCCGCCCGGCCGCAAGTCGATCTCGGCGCGCCTATCAGGGAACCACCGCAGGAGCTGCTCCGGCTCGGTGAGCGCCGCCCAGACTCGCTCCCGAGGTGCTTTGATCTCCAGCTCTCTTCTGACTTCGTCCGGGATATCCATCCGGCCCCTCCTCTCGTCCTGCAACCGTTCAGTTGCGTGATGATATGCAACCTGGGAGTTGCGTGTCAAGTCGGATCCCTGGGGGTCGAGCAGCGGTGCGAGGATGGAGCGACCATGACCGAGCATGCGGTGGTGATCGCCGGAGGAGGTCCGACCGGGCTGATGATGGCGGGCGAGTTGGCGCTGGCGGGGGTCGACGTCGCCATCGTCGAGCGGCGCACCAGCCAGGACCTCGCGGGCTCGCGTGCAGGCGGTCTGCAGGCACGCACCATCGAGGTCTTCGATCAGCGCGGGATCGCCGATCGGTTCCTCTTAGAGGGACAGGTGGCGCAGGTCGCGGGCTTCGGCTCCGTCCGTTTGGACATCAGCGACTTCCCCACCCGGCACAACTACGGGCTCGGGCTGTGGCAGAACCACATCGAGCGGATCCTGGCCGGCTGGGTCGGCGAGCTGTCGGTGACGTTCTACCGCGGACGCGACGTGACCGGCTTCGCGCAGGACGATACCGGCGTCGACGTCGACGTGTCCGACGGCCAACGTTTGAGGGCGGAGTATCTCGTCGGGTGCGATGGGGGACGCAGCCTGATCCGCAAGGCGTCGGGCATCGAGTTCCTGGGCTGGGACGCGTCGACGAGCGCCCTCCGCGCCGAGGTCGAGATGACCGAGGAGCCGGAACTGGGCATCCGCCGCACTCCGTCGGGCACGCATGCCATCGGCAAGGTGGAGTACGAGATCAAGGACGGTGAGGTGATCTACAAGGAAGGGGGGACGGTAGGGGTCATGGTGACCGAAGAGCATGTCGGAGCCACGACTGAACCCACCCTGCGCGATCTCAGCGACCGCCTCGTCGCCGTCTATGGAACCGATTTCGGGATCCACAGTCCCACCTTCATCTCCAGGTTCACCGACATGACTCGACAGGCCGCGGCCTATCGCGTGGGACGCGTCCTGCTGGCCGGCGACGCGGCGCACGTGCATTCCCCTGTCGGTGGACAGGGCCTCAACACCGGTGTGCAGGATGCGGTGAACCTGGGTTGGAAACTGGCCCAGGTGGTTCACCGGTCCGCGCCGGAAAGCCTGCTCGATAGCTACCACGCCGAGCGTCACCCGGTCGCCGCCCGCGTGCTGCGTACCACCATGGCGCAAGTCGCGCTCATGCGCGTCGACGACCGCGTCGAGGCGTTGCGCGACTCCGTGTCCGAGCTGCTGAGCATGGACGAGCCGCGCAAACGGTTCGCCGCGATGATGTCCGGTTTGGACATCCACTACGACCTCGGCGAGGGACACCCCCTGCTCGGACGCCGCATCCCCGATCTCGACCTGGTCACCGCCAACGGCCCGCTGCGGGTCTTCACCCTGCTGCACGAGGCCCGACCGGTGTTCCTCAACCTCGGTGAGCCAGTCGCCTTCGACGTCACCCCGTGGGCAGATCGCGTTCAGCTGGTCGACGCCGGAAACGTTGGTCCGTGGGAGCTTCCGGTGATCGGAGCGGTCACCGCTCCCACCGCGCTGTTGATCCGGCCCGACGGACATGTGGCCTGGGTGGGAGAGGACCGGATAGGGGGCGGACTCGCGGACGCGCTCACCACCTGGTTCGGACCGCCGACCGCGGCGTAGTGCACCGGATCATGCGATGAGAGTTCCCGGGTCAGGAGACACGTCCTAGGTCGCTCGGAGCTGGTGGGGGACCTGCCAGAACTCGAAGTGGTGGCCGTCGGGGATCAGGAAGTCGCCGCCCCAGTTGAAGCCCCAGCTCTCGAAGATCCGGACGACCTCGCGGTTCATCGTCGGCTTCGTTCCGTACGGGTTCTGGGGCGCGTTGATATCGATCGCGGCGCCGTAGGCGTGATACGAGGGAGGCGCCGTCGGGCTCCGCGACACCGTGCGGGAAGCCCAGCATCCGGAGTAGACCCTGATCTCCGACGCGAGGCTGGATGCGGCGATCTCGTAGAGCGCGCCGCGGACCATCGGGATCAGCTTCCGGTGACACGTGACCGTGCCGAGGAGCGGAACCTCGGTCGAGACGATGTTCCGCTCGACCCAGGCGGGGTCGATCGTCAGGTACGCCGGATCCGCCTGCGGCGTCGCGGCGAACTCGCCGAAGCGCTGCTTCACGAGGATCGGGGGGCGCACACCGCTGGCGACCCGCACGTACCTCGTCGCGCCCGCCACGTCGACCCGGAGGGGGTCCTCGCCCACGAAGGGAAGGAGCTTCCGTCTCCAGACCGGACGCGCGAGCGCCTGGGATGGCTGCGCCAGGAGATACCGCTCGTGGGTGATGCCCAGCCGGCGGCCCACCTCGCGGCTCAGGAGCACCTCGGACCACCCGACCGCGTCGTCGGGGACGACCGCGCCGACCTGGACCGATCCGGTCCGGAAGACGAGCCTGCCGCCGGGGCCGAGGCGGCGGAGACTCGCGCTGTGCTCACCCAGCACCGCCCTGCCGGCACGGAGCGCACGGACGATCTCCTCGCGGACGCTCGCGCCGACGAACGGCGCGTAGTCGTTCGCGTCGACCGCGAACGCATCGATCGGGAAGGCGAACGGGCTCTTCGGCTCGTCCACCACCAGCCCCTGGGCATGCTCGGTCCTCCGGAGCCACAGCGTGTCGCCGGCGACCACCACCGCCTCCTCGAGGCCGGGCAGACGTTCCATCTTCTGGCGGAAGGCGGGATCGTCGAAGCCGCCCGGGACCCACGCGAGGTAGTTGTCGGGCCCCGAGTACGGCGAGCTCGTTTCCTCGCCGGGGTCCGAGCGAACCGGTGCAGCATCCTGCGACGGCCAGAGGAAGAACCCGGCGACGACGGCGAGGAGCGCGACGGCGAACGCGACGAAGCGCCGCCGGAGGGCGACCTGGTGTGGGGGCACGTCTTCCAGGCTACTGCTGGTCAGGCACGCATCCGAGCACCGCTCGGGTCGTAGAGCGGACGGACGGAGAGCGTGGCCTTCACCATCTCGCCCGCGATGTCCACCTGGACCGGCCGCTCGCGGTCCGCGACGACCTGGGCCTCCACCATCGCCAGCCCGACGGCCGCGCCGATCGTGTGCGCGTAGGCCGCGGACATCACCGTGCCCACGACCTCATCGTCGGCGATCACCGACTCGCCGTGGAAGAGGACCGGCTCGGGATCCTCGAGCGTGAGGCTCACGAGGCGATAGGGCCCGGGTGTCTCCTTCGCGCCGCGAGCCGCCTCGGCACCGACGAAGTCCTTTCCCAGCTTCACGACGTGTCCGAGACCGGCCGTGAATGGGTCGTCGGTGGGGCCGACGTCGTGACCGACGTGGACGAATCCCTTCTCGATCCTCAGCGAGTCGAGCGCGTGGTAGCCGGCGTGTCGGAGGCCGAACCTCCTTCCCGCCTCGACGATCGCGTCGTACACGTGCACGGCGAACTCCGACGGGACGTACAGCTCCCAGCCGAGCTCACCGACGAACGAGGCCCGGATCGCGAGGACCGGCGCGCTCGCGACCTGGATCTCCCGCGCCGAGAAGAACGGGAAGCCCTCGTTCGAGAGGTCGGCCACGGTGAGGCGTCCCAAAAGGTCACGGCTCCGTGGTCCCATCAGGGCGATCGTGGCGAACGCGCTCGTCACGTCGTCGATCGAGGCGGCCATTCCGTCGGCTTCGGCACGGAGCCACTCGACCGTCCGGTGCTGCGTCGCGGTCGGCGTGATCACGAGGAATCGGTCGGCGGCCAGGCGCGTGACGGTCCCATCGTTCTCGATCCCACCGCGGAGGTTCAGGAAGAGCGTGTAGACGAGACGCCCGACACCAACGTCGACGTCGTTCGTGCACACCCGTTGGAGCAGCTGCAAGGCGTCCGCGCCCCTCACCTCGGTCTTCGCGAACGAGCTCAGGTCGAAGAGCGCGACGGCTTCCCGCGCGGCGCGGTGCTCCTCGGCAGCGTACGGGAACCAGTTCTGCCGCCCGAAGGAGTATCCGTACTCCGGCTGAACGCCGGGCGGCGCGAACCACATCGTGCGCTCCCACAGGGTGAGCTCGCCGAAACAGGCACCCGCGGCCTCGAGGCGGTCGTAGAGCGGGGAACGCCGGATGCCACGCGCTGTGGCGGCCTGCAGGTTCGGCCAGTGCATCGCGTAGAGACGACCGAGCGCCTCCTTCGTCCGCTGATGCAGGTAGCGCTCGTTCGCTTGCGCTGTTGCGAAGCGCCGCACGTCGACCTCGGAGGCGTCGAACGTGGGAGCGCCCTCCCGGATCCATTCCGCGAGCGCACGTCCGGCCCCCGGCGAGTAGATGATCCCCTGCGAGTTGAATCCGGCGGCCACGAAGAGGTTCCGCATCTCGGCGGCCTCGCCGATGCAGAAGTTCACGTCCGGCGTGAAGGACTCGGGGGCGCGGAGGAAGCGCGTGAACTCCGCATCTTCGAGCGCAGGGATCCGCCGCGTCGCGTTCGCTCGTATCGGCGCGAAGTGTTCCCAGTCGGGGCCGAACTCCCCGAACGCCCAGTCATCGGGGATCGAGCCGGTGGAGCGAGGGCGTCCGTTCGGCTCGAACGCACCGATCATCAAGCCGCCGGCGTGATGCCGCGCGTAGAAGGATCCGTCGAGTCCGCGCACCAGGGGCAGCAGATCGTGCGCGCCCTCGACCGGATCGGTCGAGACATGCACGTGCTCCGCCGCGTAGAGCGGCACCGGCACCCCGACGGTCCCGGCCAGGTCGCGGGTCCACAATCCGCAGGCGAGGACGACCGTCTCGGCCTCGACGTCGCCCCGATCGGTGCGGACTCCCGTCATCGTCCTGCCATCGAGGAGCAGCTCCTCGACCCGGATGCCCTCGCGGATCGTCGCGCCGCGATCGTGGGCACCCTTGGCGAGGGCGAGCGCAGCGTAGCCCGGGTTCACGGTTCCGTCGCCGGGCTGCAGGAGCGCGCCGACGAGGTCGTCGATCGAGATCAGCGGCCACACGTCGGGAACTTCGGCGGGCTCGAGCAGGCGGGCCTCGGTCCCGTGATGCCGGGCGATCGCGGCGGCGTACCGCAGCTCCGTCATCCTGCCCTCGTTCTCGGCGAGCGTGAGCGAGCCGGTCGCCCGGAAATGCACGTCGACGCCGGTCTCCTCGGCGAGTCCTCGATAGAGATCCACGCCGTAGTTCGCGAGATCGGTCATCGGATGGGAGCCGCGGACCCGGGCGACGAGCCCCGCGGCGTGCCACGACGTGCCGGAGGCGATCCGGGCTCGTTCCAGGAGCAGCACGTCCGTGACCCCGAGGCCTGCGAGGTGGTAGGCGATCGAGGACCCGACGATCCCTCCTCCCACGATCACGACCTGTGCTCGGTCGGGAAGACGCCCGTCGGCAGCGTCCGGAGCGAACGACGTCGCGGTGAGGGTGTCGTCCAGCATCCGCTCGGTCATGAGGGCCGAAGGATACCGGCGCTCCACCCGACTCCCGGTTGCCTCGGGTCGAGCGGGTTGGGACGATGCTTCCGTGAGCGACCCAAGCACGGCGATCCGGGAGGAGCGGCGGTTCGTGACCGCGCTGTTCGCCGACCTCGTCGGGTCGACGGCCCTCGGGGAGCGGCTCGAGCCGGAGGAGTTGAAGCTCGTTGTGGGGGACGCCGTAGGCCGGATCGTGGGAGCGGTCGAGGCCTTCGGCGGCACGATCAAGGACCTGGCGGGCGACGGCGTGCTCGCGCTCTTCGGCGCCCCGGTCGCCCATGAGGACGACCCCGAGCGAGCGCTCCTCGCCGGGTTGCGGATCGTGGAGGAGATGGGGGAGTTCGCCGACGAGGTCCGCCGGAGCTGGGGGATCGACGACTTCGGCGTGCGCATCGGCGTGGAGTCGGGCCCCGTGGTGGTGGGGGCCGTCGGCGCGGGTTCGCGAGTGGAGTACGGGGCGATGGGAGACGCCGTGAACGTGGCGGCGAGGCTTCAGGGGCAGGCCGAGCCGGGCACGATCCTCGTCGGGGAAGGCACCGCCGCTCGCGTCGAACCCCTCTTCGAGTGGGGCCCTCCGGTGCAGCTCGAGCTGAAAGGGAAGTCGGGCACCGCCGCCGCGAGATCCGTGGTCGCTCCGCTCGCGACGTCGGTGTCGATACGAGGGATCGAGGGCGTGCAGGCGCCCATGGCCGGGCGGGAGCGCGAGCTCGCGGTCGTGCGGGAACTCGCACGAGCCGCTCTCGAGGGCACCGGGGCGATCGCGGTCATGACCGGCGAGCCGGGGATCGGCAAGACCCGGCTCCTCGCGGAGTTCCGCGACCTGTTCGTGGAGGGCTCGGCGCCGCGAGGTCGACCGCTGTGGCTCGAGGGCAAGTGCGTGTCCTACGGCGAGTCGATGACCTACTGGCCGTTCCGAGACCTCGTCCGTTCGTGGCTCGGGGTCCTCGCGGACGAGCCGGAGATGCGGGTGCGCGTGGCCCTTCGACGTAGCGTCGAACGGCTCTTCGGCGATCGCGCCGCCGAGCTCACCCCGTATCTCGCGGCGATGCTTGGGCTCACGCTCGAGCCCGAGGACCAGGTGCGTCTCGGTGAGCTTTCCCCGGAGGCCCTGCAGTACCGGACGTTCGAGGTCGTGCGGCACTGGCTGCAGCGCCTCGCCGAGCAGGGTCCCGTCGCCGTCGCCCTCGAGGATCTGCACTGGGCCGACGCCACCTCCTTACAGCTCCTCGAACGCCTGCTCCCCGACACCGAGGACTCTGCGCTCCTCCTCGTCCTCACCCTCCGTCAAGAGCGCGACCACCCCGCCTGGCGGCTCAAGGACGACGTTGCCAGAGAGCTGCCCCACCGAACGAGGGAGATGGCGCTGGAGGCGCTCTCGGGTGACGCCGGCCTCGACCTGCTCCGTTCGCTCGTCGGCGCGGGCACCTTGCCCGAGGACATGGAGGGGCGGATCCTCGAACACGCCGACGGCAATCCGTTCTTCCTCGAGGAGCTGGTCCGTTCGCTCGCCGACGCGGGTTCGCTGGTGCGGGACGGCGACGGCTGGCGATTCGATCACGAGGCCGACGTCGAGATCCCGCCGACCGTCGAGAAGGTGATCCTCGCCCGCATCGATCGCCTTGACTCCCAGCCACACGCCGCGCTGATGGCGGCGTCCGTGCTGGGGCGTGAGTTCGGGCTGCCGCTCCTCGAAGCCGTGACGGGTGATGGCGACGTGAAGGACTCCCTCTCGTCCCTGATGCGCCTCGATCTACTCCGAGAGGCGCGGCGGTGGCCGGAACCGGAATACCGCTTCAAGCACGCGCTGATCCAGGAGGCCGCGTACCGCACGCTCGTCGTCGACGAGCGGCGCGCGCTCCATGCGAAAGCCGCTGCCTGGCTCGAGGACCGCTACGCCGGCCGTGAGGAGGAGGTCGCCGGCCTGCTGGCGCATCACTGGCTCGCCGCAGCCGATGAGGACAAGGCGGTCGCGTACCTCACGATGGCCGGCGATCGCGCGCGGCAGGAATACGCGCTCGACGAAGCGATCGCCAGCTACCGCGAGCTGTTGCCACTCCTGGGAGAACGCGGCGAGCAGGACGCCATCGCACTCGTTCTGTTCAAGCTTGCGCTGGCGTTCCACATGTCGCTCCGGTTCGCGGAGGCGAACGAGATGTACCAACGGGCGTTCGATCTCTGGCGCCGGCCGGTTCCGGCGGCCGAGCCGCCGTCCGCGACGCTGCGTGTGGGCACCAGCTTCCTCCCGAACGATCCCGACCCTCGCTCCGCGATCGCGTGGCCGAACATCCAGCTCTGCATGCAGCTGTTCGACCGGCTGGTCGAGGCGTGGCCCGAGCGGACGATCGTGCCTTCGCTCGCGGAGCGGTGGGAGATCTCCGACGACGGCCTCCGCTACGTCTTCCATCTCCGCGACGGCCTGACGTGGTCCGACGGCAAACCTTTGACGGCGCACGACGTGGAGTACGGGATCAAACGCGTGCTGGATCCCGACGCCCCGGGGTCGTCGGTGGCGATCTACTTCGTCCTCGAGCACGGACAGGACCATTACCTCCGCACCACCGAGGATCCGGATCTGATCGGCGTGCGTGCCCTCGACGACCGCACGCTCGAGTTCCGGCTCGCGGCGCCTGCGCCCTATTTCATGAGCGTGATGAACCGCCCCGACGGAGGACCGCAGCCGCGGCACGCGATCGAGCGCGACGGGGATGCGTGGACGGAGATCGGGAAGCAGGTGGTGAGCGGCGCGTTCGAGATCCTGGAACGCGAGACGGACCGGCTCGTTCTGCGCCGTCGTGAGGAGCCGGGTTCTCCACGGCCCGGGAACGTCTTGACGGTCGAGTACCTGCGGCGAGAGATCCCCGAGGCGATCGCCGCGTACGCCCGCGACGAGCTCGATGCGGTCACTGTGCGCTACACACCGAAGACCGCCGATCTCGTGCCGGGGATCTCGGACGAGGCGCATCTCGGGGCCGCGAGCTGGTCGGGGTTCCTTGCGTTCCGGCACGCGGATCCGGTCATGGGAAACGTCGAGTTCCGGCGAGCGCTCGCTTCCGCTGTGGACCGCGAGTTGCTGGCCGAGCACGTGCCCTCGAACCTCGTCGTGGCGAACGGAGGGATCGTGCCGCCGGCGCTGCAGGGACACACGCCGGACATCGTTCCTCGGTTCGATCCGGAAGCCGCTCGCGAGCATCTCCGGCGCTCGGGGCTGTCACGAGACCAGCTCCAGGGTCTCGAGATCGCCGGCATCGAGACGTGGCTCGACGACTTCCTCCTCGTCGTGGCCGGGACCTGGAAGGAGGTGCTCGATCTCGATGTGCCCGTCCGGCCTTGGACACTGGAGCAGGCGCTGTCGATCGGAGATCCGACGGAGATGGCCCCGATCGTGATCACCGGATGGCTCCCGGGCTACGCGGACCCGGAGTACTTCCTCCGCCTGCTGTTCCAGACCGACAGCAAGACGAACTACGGTGGATTCTCCGATCCGGAGTTCGACCAGCTGATCGAGCGGGCGCGCCAGGAGCGCAGCGACCGTTCGCGGCTCGAGCTGTTCCACGAGGCCGATCGGATGGCGGTCGCCGACCGGATCGCGTGCATCCCGCTCGTCTACGGCCGGAGCATGTCTTTCGTGAAGCCGTGGGTCACGGGGTGGTGGGAGTTCGGGAAGTCCTCGTCATCGGTCGCGGACCTGATGACCGCGGGTGCCACGTCGAGCGCTCGCTGAGCGCGGCGGGAGGATCGCGGGTCTAGCTGGAGTGGCTCAGGTCGCGGGCGGCCTTCGCGGCCTCCCTGGCGGCCTCGCGCTCGGCCTTGGCGGCGTCACGCGCGGCCTCGCGCTCGGCCTTGGCGGCGTCATGCTCCGCCTTGCGCTCCACCTTCAGCTCCTGGCGCTCGAGCCACGCTTCCAGCTTCAGCGTGTGCTTCGTGAGGGCGTTGACGAGACCGTGGTTCGGGTGATCGAGGCAGTTCCACAGCAGGTGGGCGATCGCGTTCTCAGGCCCGTGCAGCTCGCCGGGAACCGGCTTCTCGGAGGGCTCTTCACCGTCCGCGTCGCCCGTCGCGGCGAGGCAATCCTCAGCCGTGTAGTCCTGCGTCTGCGAGGCGTCGACGCCTTCCTCCGAGCCCGCTTCCGCTTCGTCGTCCTCGACCGCCTCGTCGCCGTCGGCCGGGTCGTCGCAATCCTCGGTGTCGCCTTCGTCCTCGCCCTCGTCGACCGGCTCCTCGCCCTCCTCGACCTCCTCCTCGCCCTCGACCGGCTCCTCACCCTCGGTGCCTTCGGGATCCTCGACCGTGTCGCCATCGTCTCCGACGCCATCAGTCGGCTCGCAGGTGGAGGTCGCCTCGTCCGCAGGGTCATCGAAGGCATCACCGGCGAGCGCGAATCCGGCTGAGAGCACCGCGATGACCACGCCCACGATCGCGACGAAACGCAGGCGCTCTCCTTTGTGCATGCCCCAGTATCGACCGACCCGGGGCGAAATCTTGAGCCCTCGTTCAGGTATGCGTCGATCGCCGCCAGAGTGCCTTCCCGTGATCTCGCTCGACGGCATCCGGCGCGTCCCGTTCGCTCATCTCCTCAGGAGATCGTGATGCGGCCGTCCTCTCCGATGGGGAAGCTGGGGTTGTAGGCGATCTCCCACGGGTGCCCGTCCGGGTCGGCGAAGTAGCCCGAGTAGCCGCCCCAGTCCGTATGCTCTGCCGGCTTCAGGATGCGGGCTCCGGCGGCCACCGCAGCCTCGAAGGCGGCATCCGCCTCCGCATCGCTCCCGACGTTGATCGCGAGGGTGATGCCGCCGAACTCCGCCGTCGGCTCCGATCGCAGTCCCGCGTCCTTCGCGAGGTCCTCCCGCCCGAACAAGCCCAGATACGAGTCCGACGTTCGGAACCAACAGATCTCGTCGCCCACCGACGACACGACTTCCCATCCGAGCGATCCATAGAACGCCTTCGAACGTGCCAGGTTGTCGACGCCCAGCGTCACGATGCTGATCCGAGCCGGAACGCTCATCTGGACTTCCTTCCTTCTGACCTCGACGCTATCGCGCGCGCCCGACCGGTCGCTCTCCGTAGAGTTGACTCCTCGATGCCCGCCGTGCGACTGAACCCGATGCTGCGCGTGATGTGGAAGCTCCATCGCTTCGTCCTCCGTGTCTCGGGTGGTCGCGTGGGATCACGGATGGGTTCGATGAAGGTGCTCCTGCTGGAGACCACGGGTCACAAGACTGGCCACTCAAGGACGGTCGGCCTCTCCCACCTCGAGATGGACGGCCGATACTTCGTGATGGCGTCCTACGCCGGCGAGGATCGCGATCCGGCCTGGGCGAAGAACCTCCGGGCGCACCCGCGAGCGACGGTGTCGATCGGCGGCCGGTCCACCCCGGTGATCGCGCGCGCGCTCGAGGGGGCCGAGCGGGAGGCCATGTTCGAACGGTTCGTGGAAGCTGACGCCGCGTACCGCGAGTACCGAGAGCGGACGATCAGGGAGATCCCGGTGTTCGAGCTGCGCCCGGAAGGCGCGTGAGCCGGATGCCGTCGATCACCGACATCGAGGGCATCACGGTCGGTCACTGGACCGACGATGTCGCCCTCACCGGGTGCACGGTGATCCTGCCCCCGCCGGACACGATCGCGTCCTGCGAGGTCCGCGGGGGTGCGCCCGGGACGCGCGGCACGGACATCCTGCAGCCCGGGACGATCATCGAGGTCGCGCACGCGATCGTCCTGACCGGGGGGAGCGCGTTCGGCCTGGCGAGCGCGGGCGGGGTGGAGCGGTACTTCGAGGAACGGGGGATCGGGAGCGAGATCGGTCCGGTGCGGGTGCCCACCGTGCCCGCCGCGGTCATCTTCGACCTCGGTGTGGGCGACCCGTCTCGACGACCGGGCGCGGACGAAGGCTACGCGGCGTGCATCGCCGCATCCGCCGATGTCGCGGAGGGGCGGGTCGGGGTCGGCGCCGGCGCCACGGTCGCGAAGCTCTGGGGTCCCGAGCGTGCGATGCCGGGAGGGGTCGGTACCTGGGCGGTGCCGAAGAGCGAGCTCGTCGTCGGCGCGCTGGTGGTCGTGAACGCCGTCGGCGAGATCGTGGACGAGGACGGATCGATCCTCCTGGGTCCGAGGCTGGAGCCCGGCGAGCGGCGCGAGGACCTGGTGGAGCAGCTCGGATCGGCGGCGGCGGCCAACACGACGCTCGGCGTGGTCGCCACGAATGCCGTGTTGTCGAAGGAGGACGTCCGCCGGCTGGCGAGTGTCGGGAACGACGCTTTCGAGATCGCGATCCGGCCGGCGCACACGATCTACGACGGCGACACCGTCTTCGCGTTGGCCACGCAGCAGGTCGATGCCACCTTCGAGCAGGTCGCCGTGTCGGTCGAGGCCGCGGTCACGAGCGCGATCCGCAGGGCCGTCTCTCGCGACGATGGTTCACGCGCGGCCAGCCCCTAGGACACGTCGTGGTGCCAGAGGTGCATCACGGCGTAGGCGCGCCAGGGCCGCCAGGATTCGGCTCGCGCGAGTATCGCCGTCTGCGTCGACGCCAGACCCAAGGCCTCGAATCCCTTGCGGACACCCAGGTCGCCCGCCATGAACGCGTCCGGGTCGCGGAGCCCGCGCATCGAGATGTAGGCGAGGGTCCACGGTCCGACCCCGGGCACGTCACCGAGTCTCCCGAGCGTCTCTTCGGGTGGTGCGTCGCCCGAGGGATCGAGCTCACCGCCCGCGACCAGCGCGGCGACTCGGCGGATCGTCTCGGCTCGCGTCCGGGGCATCCCGAACGCCTCCGGCGGGAGCTCGGCCACGCGCTCCGCCGTGGGGAAGAGATGGGTGATCCCTCCGCTCGGACGCGCGATGGGCGTTCCGGCGGCCAACACCAATCTGCCGAGGGACGTCCTGGCACCCGCGATGGACACTTGCTGCCCGAAGATCGCCCGTACGACGAGCTCGAAGCCGTCGAACGTGCCTGGGACGCGGATCCCGGGGATCCGAGCCACCGACGGGGTCATCGTCGGATCTGCGGCGAGCGCGGTGTCGATCGTGTCGGGGTCGGCATCGAGGTCGAACGCTCGGCGAACGCGATCGCGGAGATCGTCCAGGTCGGGTGCGCCCTCCGACGAGACGCGGACCGCGACGTGGTCCGGGCGAGGTGAGATCGCGACCGCCGCGCCCCCTCCCGGCTGCCGCACGGAACGCACGTACGTACTGCCCCGCGTCTCCTCGATGCCGGGGACGGCGCGGGAGCCGAGGAACGACAGGAGCGTGGCCGCTGCGAACGGCGCCCGGAAGGGGAGCCGGAAGGACCGTGTGTGCAACCCGTCGTCCACGCCGCCAGGTATAGCGGATGGTCTGTCGGTGCCACCGGCTACCGTCGCACGCCTCCCTCTCCTCGACAGGAGGGGACGATGGATCAGGTGGCGAGGGTGATCCTGGCGCTGGAAGCGCCGGAGGTTGCCGAGGAGGTCATGCACGTCCTCGATCGGAGCGGGCGTGCGCGAGTGGTGGCCACCGCGGGCGACGACCGCCAGCTCGCGGAGGCGGTGCGGCAGCTCGAGCCGGACGTCGTCGTCGCCGAGCCCGGCCTGCTTTCCGGTGCGAGAGCGTGCGGCGTGGTGTTCGCGATCGACGTCCGCGAGTCGGTGAGCTCGCTCCGGACGGCGATCCGAGCGGGTGCCGCAGGTTACTTCCTGTGGCCCAAGGAACGAGACGATCTGCTCGTGGCTACGGCGGTCGCCGTCCGACGAGCGCAACAGACTGCCAGACGCGGCGCGGTGATCGCGGTGCACGGTGGTCGCGGTGGTGCGGGAGTCACGTTCGTGGCCACGCACCTCGCCGCGGCGTTCGCCCGCCGCGGCTCGGCGATCCTGATCGACGCCGATCCGGTGTTCGGCGACGTCGCTCAAGCGCTGGGTGCGCCCTCGGGCGAGGAAGCCGAACCGACCCACACCTTCGCCGACGCCGCCGCCCTCGGCGAGGATCTCGGTCCGGAGCAGCTGAGGAGCGCGCTGTGGCGGCACGAGAGCGAGGTGGACGTTCTCCTGCCTCCTTCGCCGGAGGAGGCGATCCGCCTGGGACCGGAGGATCTGCGTCTCGTCACCGACGCCGCCGCGGGTGTCGCGGACGCCGTGGTCGTGCACCTGCCGCGTGCGCTCGGGGCGATGACCCGTGCTGGTGCGGAGACTTCGAACTCGCTCGTTGAGGTCCTCACCTTGGACGTCGTGTCGTTCCGCGCTACATCCCGCGCCCTGCAGGCGTGCGCGCCCCTCCATCTCGAGGGACGCGTGACCTTCGTCGTCAACAAGGCTGCTCGCAGCGAGATCACGCCCGGAGACGTGCATCGCGTCTTCGGGGAGCCCGCCCGCACGGTCCTCCCGCACGACCGCGCCGTCCGCTCGGCGCAGGAGCGCAACCGGCTGCTGCCTCCGAAAGGTCGGATGGCCCGTCGGTTCGATCGCCTCGCGGATGCCCTCTCCGCCCCCGTCGTCGAAGAGATGGCGTCCTGACCGGGCTCCGCTTCGCCCCCGGGCTACGCTTCGCCGATGGACGAACGCGTGCTGTTGGTCGAGGACGACCCCTCGATCCGGGAGATGGCCGGCCTCGGGCTCACCAACGCCGGCTTCCGGGTGACGTCTTGCGCGGACGGACGCGAGGGACTCGAGCGCCTCCGGCGTGACCCCTTCGACCTGGCGGTCCTCGACGTGATGCTGCCGTCGCTCGACGGCTTCGAGATCACCCGCGAGGTTCGCAAGGACAGCCGGATCCCGATCGTGATGCTGACAGCCCGCGCCGATGCCACCGACGTGATCGTCGGGCTGGAGCTGGGCGCCGACGACTACGTGACGAAGCCGTTCGACATGCCCGTGCTCGTCGCGCGCTGCCGGGCGGTACTCCGCCGGGGCGCTGCCGAACCGGCGGACCCTGCGATCCGCGTGGGTGACGTGGAGATCGACGTCGCCGGGTTCGCTGCGCGGAAGGGCGGGCGCGATCTCGCCCTCACGGCGACGGAGTTCCGACTCCTCGTCGAGCTGGCGCGCCGGCCCGGCCAGGTGCTCACACGCGAGGTCCTGCTCGCTCGGGTCTGGGACTACGAGTACCTGGGCGACTCGCGGCTGGTCGACGTCGCCGTCCAGCGTCTGCGCGGGAAGATCGAGGACGATCCCGCGCATCCCACAACGATCTCGACCGTCCGGGGGGTCGGCTACCGGCTCGAGCGGGCTGGAACGGGATGACCGGAGGACGCGGGTCGCCTCGCCGGCTCGTGCTGGTGGTCGTCCTGGTGGCCGCCGCCGTGGCCGCCGCGCTCGCGACGGTCGTGTTCGTGCTGGTCCGCGACGCGCGCTTCCACGATTCGCTCGAGCGCGCTCGAACCGAGGCGGTCTTCGACCTCACGATCGCCGCCCCCCTCCTCCAGGGATCCGGCGAACCCGAGGCGGTCGTCGAGACGTTCCGGGAGGAGCGCGGCATCCACGCCATCCTGGTCGAGGACGGGCGGACGATCGACGCGGACCCGGGCTCCGGGATCTCGATCCCTCCGGAGCTCCGCGCGATCGCGGCGCGAGGGCAGCTCGGCTACGACAGGATCGAGGCAGCTGGAGAACGTTTCCTGCTCGTCGGTGGCCCGACGCCCGATCGCGGTGCCGAGCTCTACTTCGCGTTCTCGGAGACGGGGATCCACGAGGACCTCCGTGAGCTCGTGTCGGTCCTCGCGATCGGCTGGGTCGCGATCGTTGTGGTCGCGTTCGCGCTCGCGCGGGTGGCGGCCAGCCGCATCGCGTCCCTCGCGGAAGCGGAGGCATGGGGAAGGCGCTTCACGTCCGACGTCTCTCACGAGCTGCGGACGCCCGTCGCCGCCCTCGTGTCCGAGGCGTCCGTGCTGCGGGAGCATCTGGCTGCGATGCCGCCCGACGCGCGACGGGCCGCCGAGCTCCTCGTAGGCGACGTCGCGCGCCTTCGCCGGCTCGTCGAGGATCTGACGAACCTCGCTTCGCTCGACGCGGGGCGAGAGCAGGTGCGCACGGAGCCGTTCGACCTGGCGACCCTCGTTGCCGGGACCGTCAGGAGCCGAGGATGGGACGGGGAGGTCCAGATCCGCTCGGACCCCGTTCCCGTCACGTCCGATCGGACGCGCGTCGATCGGATCGTCGCCAACCTGATCGGCAACGCTCTGGACCACGGGGGAGGAGCGGTCGTCGTGCAGGTGAGGGGGAGCGCCGACGGCGCCTCCGTCGAGGTCGCCGACACGGGCCCCGGGATCGCCCCGGATCACCTCGAGCACGTCTTCGATCGCTTCTATCGGGCCGACCCGTCGCGGTCGGGCCCCGGAAGCGGTCTCGGCCTCGCGATCGCGCGCGAGAACGCGCGGCTGCTCGGCGGGGACGTCGAGGCACGAAGCGAGGTCGGTTCCGGGTCGCGCTTCACGCTCCGGCTCCCCGAAGGTCCTGTTGCCGAACCGTGACACGGGCGGGGTTCCCGTGTTGCCCTCGACGCAGAGCATGGGTCGTGTCCCCGACCTGAGGAGGCACACATGAAGCGCCTGATCGCGATGACGGCGGTGCTCGCCACGCTCGCGGCCGCGTGCGCCGAGAGCGGTGCACAGCCGCTCGGCCCCGCTCCGAGTGTTGACGGGCCGAGCCCGTCGCCGGGCTCGCCGTCGCCCACGCTCTCCCCCACGTCACCGGAACCGCCGACTCCCGCCCAGACGATGACGTACGAGCTCTGGTTCAACTACGACGGCTCACTCTTCGTGACGCATCGGACGGAGCCGTTCACCCCCGCCGTGGGCACCCGAGCACTCGAAGCGTTGCTGGAAGGACCCACGGCGGCGGAGCGTGCGGCGAACCTCAGGAGCACGATCGATGCCGGGACCCGACTCAACGGCCTCGCCATCGACGACGGCGTCGCCACGGTGGATCTCGATGCCACGTTCGTCGGCGAGGAGACACCCGCGACCGCCGTCGGGAGCCTGGCGCAGATCGTGTTCACGCTCACGCAGTTCGATCGCATCGAGGGTGTCGTGTTCGAGGTCGACGGCGGGCCGCTCACGAACTTCGGCGGCTACGAGATCGGCGGCGCGCAGCGGCGCGCGAACTTCGCCGACCAGCTGCCAGCGATCCTCGTCCAGAGCCCCGGGATCGGCGAGCGCGTCTCGAGCGCGGTCCACATCAGCGGCACGGCCGACGTGTTCGAGGCCGTCGTGTCGATCGCGATCCTCGACCAGCACGGGAAGGTGATCGCCTCGACGTTCACCATGGCGACCTGCGGCACCGGCTGCCGGGGGACATGGGAGACGGAGGTCGCCTACGCCGTCGACGCCACCCAGCCCGGCACGATCCGCGTCTATGAGGTCAGCGCGATGGACGGCTCGAAGATCAACGTCGTGAACATCCCGGTCACGCTCACCATCTGATCCGGATGCGGGAGAAGAGGGCGGCGTCACGCCGCCCTCTTCCTCATCACCTATCTCGCCACCTTCCTGACTTCCTCCCGCTGACCGCCTTCGTGCGACGCAGCCTCACGCGCGATAGCACGAAGACGAATCCCCCGACAGGTTCGAGGAACCCCCCGCCTTGGGGATGGTTCCGTGTCGGAGGTCCGCGCTAGGGTCGCTCCGGTCGATGCGGCGAGCCTTCCTCCGCCGGTCGGCACCTCCTCACCCCCTCGTGTCGGTGCGTGCTTCCCCGCGAGTGTTCGGAGGAACCTGGTGGACCACGGAGGGCGACTCACCCCCGAGGGCGTCGCATGAGCGCGGATCCTCTCGCCAAGGTGCGGCGACAGCTGCGGGCCCAGCTGCGCGAACGCGTCGATGCCCGTGGGCTGTCCGCGGCGCCGCGAACTGAACGGCGGCTTCGCGTTCGCGAAGAAGCATTGTCCCTGATGCGCGAGAGCGGCGCGCTGCTCCCGCAGCGGGACCTGGCTCGTGTGGTCAACGAAGTTTCCGACGAGGTCGTCGGGTTCGGTCCCATCGAGTTCCTTCTGCGGGACCCTGGAGTGACCGAAGTGATGGTCAATGGACCTGACGACGTGTACGTGGAGCGGGAGGGGCGGATCGAGAGGGTGGAGGACCGGCTGTTTGAGGGGGAGGAGTCGGTCCTTCATCTGATCGAGCGCATCGTGGGTCCCCTGGGCCTCCGGGTCGACCAGGCGTCACCTTGGGTGGACGCGCGACTTCCGGGCGGCAGCAGGGTGCACGCGATCGTTCCGCCCCTTTCGCTCCGCGGTCCTGTACTCACGATCCGCACGTTCGCTCCCGTGCCTCTGTCCGGTGAGGACATCGTGGCGCAGGGCGGCATCGGCCCACGCGGGCTGCGATTCCTCGCGGCATGTGTCCGCGGCCGCGCCAACCTCGTCGTGAGCGGGGGCGCGGGCAGTGGCAAGACGACCCTCCTCGGCGTCCTGTCCGCCTTCATCCCGGATGAGGAGCGCCTGATCACGATCGAGGATGCGGCCGAGCTCCGCCTCCATCGATCCCACGTCGTGTCCCTCGAAGCGAGGCCGCCGAACGTCGAAGGACGCGGTCAGGTCACGGTCCGCGACCTCGTCCGCAACGCGCTCCGCATGCGCCCCGATCGGATCATCGTGGGCGAGGTCCGGGGCGGTGAGGCTCTCGACATGCTGCAGGCGATGAACACGGGACACGATGGATCGCTCTCCACCGCGCACGCGAACTCGTGCCGGCACCTGCTTTGGCGGCTGGAGACGATGGCGATGATGTCGGATGTCGAGCTCCCGGCCGCCCACATCCGCAATCAGGTCGCCTCCGCGATCGATGTGGTGGTGCAGCTGGCGCGGCTCCGGGACGGCCGGCGCGTCGTGTGGGAGATCGCTGCGGTCGAAGGCACCCATCGAGGTGAGCCCGTCGTCTCGCCGTTGTTCCGGTTCCGTGGGCGTGACGGCGATGAAGGAGGGTTCGAGTCCACCGGCGCGGTGCCGCGCGTGGCGCACATCCTGGCCGATCGAGGCGAGGACGTCGGCGACTGGTTGTTCGAGGCGGGGTCGGACCGATGATCGGGCTCGCCGCCGGCCTCCTGGCGCTCGCCGGCTTCTTCGCGGAGCGCGCCATCGCGATCACCCGCTCCGATCGCTCGCTCATCGGGCTGGGTGCGCCCCCACCAGATCGGTCGCCGTGGGTGCGTCGGCAATCGGTCATGCTCGCCGTCGGGTTCGTGGTGGTGATGCTCTGGATGGGCCCCTTGGTCGGGATCGCGGGGGCGGGGGGTGGAGCGCTCGTCCACCACGCGATCCAACGACATCGACGGTCGGGACGGCGGCATCGGGCCGCCGAGCAGATCGCCGATGCGGTGAGTGCCTTGGCCGCCGGGCTCCGCGCCGGGCTGTCCCTTCCCCAAGCCTTCGCCTACGCGCGGGACGAGGCGGAGGAGCCGCTGCGGGGTGAGCTCGTGGTCCTCGTCGACGCGATCGCGACCGGCACGCCCGTCGCGGAGGCGCTGACCGCGTGGGCGGATGCGCACGGGTCCGAGGACGCGCTCCTGATCGCCGGGGTCCTCGACCTCCATCGCCGGAGCGGTGGCGATCTCCCGATCGTTCTCGACGGTCTCGCGAGCACCCTTCGCGAGCGCCGTGCGGCACACCGAGAGATCCGGGCCCTAACGGCGCAAGCACGCCTGTCCGGGGTGATCCTTGGCATGCTTCCGATCGGCTTCTTCGCGTTCCTCGTGGTGACCTCCAGGGACGAGATGCTCGGCGCGATCGGAACCCCGCTCGGAGGCACATCACTCGGCATCGGCCTCGTGCTCGAGGTCCTGGCGTTCGTTTGGATCCGCCACCTGCTCGAGGTTCGTTGATGGAGCCGATCGTCGCGGAGTGTTTGGCGGCCGCGGCGGGGGCGTGCGTGGTAACCGGGATCGGGCTCGCCCTGCCCCGGAGCCGCAAGGCGTCCGTGAAGGGGTCACCGGTCGACGCGCGCTCCGCCTGGGGAGCTGTCGCTGTGATCGTCGCGGTGGTCGCTCCCGGTCCGAAGATCGTGACCGTCCCATCGGTCGTGCTGCTCGCGCTCGCGGTCCGTAGGTTCGCAGAAGAGCGAGCGAGGGCTCGCCGTCGCCACGCCATGGACGCCGAGATCCCCCAGCTGCTCGATCTCCTGGCAGCCGGATCAGCCGCCGGCCTGTCGGCCGTTGCCGGATTCCAACGGTCGGTGCAGGTGCTCCGAGGTCCGCTCGGGGCGGAGCTCCGGGCTTCGCTCGACGCCGTGGCGGTCGGCGCCAGGTGGCGGACGGAGCTCTCGGCGGTGACCGAGCGGCTCGCGCTTCCGGATCTTCGACGGGCGATGGCCGTGCTGACCCGCACCGAGACACTGGGAGCATCCCTCACGAGCGCGACTCGGGACCTGGCCGCGGATGTCCGCAGCTCTCGACGTGCGGCGGTCGCGGAGCGAGCCCGCGCCGCGCCCGTGAAGATGCTATTCCCGCTCGTGTTCCTGGTCCTCCCCGCGTTCCTCCTCCTCACGGTGGTTCCGGTCCTGCTCACCACCGTGCGTTCCATCCGCTGAGAGGAGGTGAACCGATGCTCTTCCTGTACGCCTTGTTCCTGCGCACCGTCGACACCTTTCGCCTCCGCAGGGAGGAAGGCCAGACGACGGCCGAATACGCGCTCGTGATCCTGGCTGCCGCGGCGGTCGCCGTCGTCCTGATCGCCTGGGCCCGGTCGTCCGGCAAGCTGCCAGCGTTCTTCGACAGCGTGATCGACAGCGTGATCGGCGATGCAGCCGCTGCCTGACGGACGCGGATCGCAACGGGGGACCGCGGCCGTCGAGTTCGCTCTCGTGCTCCCGCTGGTTCTGGTCGTGGCGCTCGCGCTCGTGCAGACAGGACTGCTCGTCCGCGATCGTCTGCTCGTGGAGACGGCGGCGCGCGCGGGTGCGCGCGCCGCCGCCGTCCAGGACGATCCTTCCGCCATCCGAGCGGCCGCTCTCGCCGCCGCACCGTCGCTCGAGGATGGGTCCGTCGAGGTGGAGGTCGCTCGGGCGGGCCTCCGGGGCGAGCCGGTGACCGTCTCGCTGCGGTACTCGGCCCCCGTCCGCATTCCCTTCGTGGAGTGGCTGTTCGGCGGACCGGTGGGCATGAGCACATCCACGACCGCCAGGCAGGAATTCGGGTGAGATCCGGCGACCGGTTCTGCGAGCGAGGAAGCATCTCGGTCGTCGTCGCTGCGGCGGTTGGGATGGCCCTCGTCGTCACGATGGGCGCGGCCGATGTCGGCAGGGCGCTGATCGCCAAATCGCGCGCCGAGGCGGTGGCGGACCTCGCAGCGCTCGCCGCCGCGCAGGAGCTGGCGCTCCCTTCTGGCATCGATCCCTCGACCGTCGCGGCAGAGTACGCGGACCGCAACGGCGGCCGGCTCGTCTCGTGCTCCTGCGCCACGGGCACGACCGAAGCGATCGTGGAAGTTGCGGTGCCGGCATGGGGGTTCCTCCTCCCGCTCGAAGACCGGGACGTCATCGGCGTCGCGCGGGCGGTGGTGGATCTCCCGGCCTGAGCTACTCCAGCTCTCGCTGGCGCGCGTCACGCGCGACCGGCGGCCGATACTCGGGCGTGCCGCGCAGCACCAAGAACTCGACGGCGGCCCAGATCATCTTCGATCGAGGGTAGAACCACAGCGGGACGCAGATCAGCACGATCGCGCTCGCTACCAAGAGGGGCGCGACGGCGATGTCAGGCACCGTCAGGACTATCCCGACGACGAGGACGATGAGCCAGAGCCCGATCGCGACGAGATAGTTCAAGGTCATAGCGCCGAGGAAGCCACCCTCCTCCTTCGCGAACCGCAGATCGCAACGCGAGCATGCGGTACGGGTCTGGAACCAGGTCACGAACGTGTCTCGCTCACCGCAGCGAGGGCAGCGTTTCCGGAAGCCGCGGACGATCGCTCCGATGGAGCTCACCTCGGGGAACAAGGGCTTCGGGATCGGATCCGGTGTGCCGGGTTCGAGCGAGCCGTAGGGGTTGGAACCCATGGGCTCAGCCTAGGCTTCTGAGGCGAGGCTTCCCCGGTCAGTGCTTGTGCTTGTGGCCCTGCCCCTGGCCTTGCCCGTTGCCTACGCCATTGCCGGGGCCGTGAGCGGGCGTGGTCCCCAGCTGGCCGGGGGGACCACCGTGCGGGTTGTGCTCCCCACTCTTCCCCGGGAGGCCGCCGTCGTCGTCGTCCCCGTCGTCGTTCCCGTGGTCGTCCCCGTCGTCGTCCCCGTTCCCGTGGTCGTCCCCGTCGTCGTCCCCGTTCCCGTGGTCGTCCCCGTCGTCGTCCCCGTTCCCGTGGTCGTCCCCGTCGTCGTCATCGTCCCCGTCGCCAGGTCCGGGGTCGGGGCCGGGGTCGGGTCCGGGGTCGGTTCCGGGGTCGGTTCCAGGGTCGGGGCCGGGGTCGGGTCCGGGGTCGGTTCCGGGGTCGGTTCCGGGGTCGGTTCCGGGGTCGGTTCCGGGGTCCGTCCCGGGGTCGGTTCCGGGGTCCCCGCTGCCGTCGGGGTTCGCGAGGCTGCCGTCGAGGCCACCGTCGGTCGTGGGGTCTGCGATACCCCCGTCCGGCACGAGGTCGGCGGGATCGAACGCGCCGGGCGCGTAACCACCTGCTCCGAGCACGCCCGAGGTGAGCGGCCCGCGACCGACGATCGCACTTTGCCCGAAGCCGGGGACGATCGGGAGATTGCCGGCCAAGCCGCGGACCCCGCCGACGGACACCCTGTCGCCGCCGAGGGCGAGCGCCAGTACCAGAGCGCTCACCGCCGCCGCGCCGCTCAGTGCGAGGGTGCCGAGGCGCCGGTGCCACTCCGACCGCTCGTCGATCGACTCCTCGACCGGACGAGCGGCAGACGTGCCTCCGCCGATGTCGAGCACAGGCTCGACGTCTGCTCCGCCGATCCCGACCGGAAGCATCACGACTGGCGCCGGGATCGCCTCCTCGCGCGTTTCCCGCTCCGCTGCCGCCGCCGCCGCGGCTGTTGCCTTGGTCCTGGGATGGAGGCGCTGGCTGCGTCGCTGGAGATGGGTGACGCTGGGGCGCTTCGTCGTCTCCTTACCGGCGAGCTTGTTCCGCAGCGTGGCCGGGTCCTTGCGGACCTGATCGATCCAGTCGGGCCGCTCGAACGTTTCCGTGAGCGCCGTGACCGGTGCCATCACGTGCTCCACCGCCGGGCCGAGGTCCCGAAGGATCTTGGCCGGCTCCACGCGGGCATCGCCACCGATCGGAACGACCGCCGACGGCCACACGAGCACCACCTTCGCCTGCGGGGCGACGTCGTGGACCATCGAGACGGCGACCACGCCGATGCCGTCGTCGAGGACGACCACATCCGGGCGGTTGGCCTCGATCACGCCGGAGAGCTCGGACGTGCCCTTGGCCTCACCCACGACGTCGTAGCCCTCGCCTTCGAGGACGAAGCGAAGGAGCCCTTGTTTCGCCGTTCGACCCTCGCCGACGACGATGCGTACCCGTCGCGCCAATGTGCCTCCCCAGGTGCCCCGCCGAGCGTACTTCACGCACGGGTTCTCGGCCTCAGCCTTCTGGGGGTTTTCGTGCCGAAAGGAGTAGTACAGCCCGTACGACCTTCGGTACCGGCCGTCGCGCTCGGTGTCCCCATCTCGGTCGGATGACCTGACACAATGGAGTGGTCAGCCCCGGAGGGTCGCGAACGCCAGTGTCGGACACGATCGAACAGTCAGCTCGCGCCACCGCCCCCTCCGAGCTCCATCCCAAGATCGGGGAGATGCTGGCTCGGATCGGGCGCGACGCCGAGGCCGGTGCGCAGGCCGGCGCCGAGGGAACGGTCGGGACCGAGCGGGCTGAGGCGGTCGCCGCCTTCGCCCGAGCGCTCCTGCGGCGGCTGGCGGACGACGACCTCGAGGCGATCACGACCGACGAGCTGCTCGCGCTCGCTACCTCCGCCTTCGCGTTCGCGGACAGCCGCGGCCTCGATGCGTCCGCCGTTCGTGTCTTCAACGCCGACCCCGACGTCCACGGGTACCGCTGCCACGGCACGGTCATCGAGGTCACGACCGATGACTCGCCCTTCCTCGTCGACTCGGTCTCGGAGGAGCTCACGGCGCGCGGTCTCACGATCAAGCGTCTGCTCCACCCCGTGATCGGGGCGGTCCGCGACGAACAGGGGCGGCTGATCGGCGTTCGGTCCGGACGCGAAGCCGAACACCGCGAGTCGTTCATGCACTTCGAGGTCGACCGCGCTCTCGGCGACGAGGTGAACCCCGAGCTCGAGACGCGCGTGCGCCGCATCCTCCGAGACGTCGCCCTCGTCGTCCGAGACTTCGATCCGATGCAGGAGCGCGTGCGGCACATGATCGAGCTGGCACGGGCCGCCGAGGTCCGCTACCCGTCGGAGGTCGTCGGCGAAGTGGCGAGGTTCCTCGACTGGCTCCTCCAGCTGAACTTCGTGCTGCTCGGCTACCGCGAGTACGAACTCCAGGAGACGAAGGGAGGGCGCGCGATCCGTGCGGTGCCGGGCAGCGGGCTCGGGATCCTCTCGGACGTCGAGAAGTCGACGTTCGCGAACCTCACTCTGCTCTCGGACCTCGCACCGGATGTCCGGGAGCGGATCGAGGACGGGGAGCTCCTGATCTACTCGAAGACCCAGGCGTACTCGACCGTCCACCGCCGCGCCCGCATGGACTACATCGGGGTCCGGATGATCTCGCCCGACGGGACGATCGTGGGCGAGGCCCGGCTGATCGGCCTCTTCACGAGCAAGGCGTACATGGAGCCGGCCGCGAAGACGCCATTGCTGCACCACAAGCTCGAGCAGTTGATCGCCGCTGAGGATCTGATCCCCGGGTCGCACGACTACAAGGCGGTGGTCACCCTCTTCGAGTCCTTCCCGAAGGACGAACTCTTCCAGGCTTCCGCCGAGGAGCTTCGGCGGTTGGTGGCCGGGCTCTTGCAGCTCGAGAAGCACGGGGGCATCCGCGTCCTGATCCGCCGCGACCTCTACGGCCGCAACGTGTCGGTCGTGGTCGCCCTGCCTCGCGATCGATTCAACGCGGACCTCCGCAAGGCTCTCCAGGGCCTCTTCCTCGAGCGCTTCAACGGCACGACGATCGACTACCACCTCTCCCTGGGGGAGACGGAGTCGGCCCGCATCTTCTTCACGATCCATGTCGCGCCCGGCAAGCCGATCCCCGACGTGCGCTACGAGGAGCTGGAGCGGGAGGTCGAGATCCTGGCGCGCACCTGGGAGGACGATCTCCTCGACGCGCTCACGCGGCGCGTCGGCGCGGGCCGCGCGCTCGCCCTGATGGAGGAATACGCGCCGCGGTTCCCGGACTACTACAAGGCCAACGACGAGTGGGATCTGGTCGTCGACGACGTCGTGATGCTCGAGAAGCTCGAGGCGTCGACCGAGGGGTTCCTCGTCGGGGTCGGCAACGAGTCGAAGGGCGAACGCCTGACCCGGGTCAAGCTCTACAAGACGGGCGGCAAGGTCGATCTCTCGGACTTCATGCCGATCCTCGAAGCGCTCGGGCTCCGGGTCGTCGAGGAGGTCCCAACCGCCATCGCGGGCGAGGGGCGCGTGTACATCCATGACTTCGGGGTGCTCGATTCACGGAGCGCGGTGCTGGAGCTCGGGGAAGCGGCGGACCGCGTCACGGACACGATCGCGGCCGTGTGGCGAGGGGAGTGCGACTCGGACTCGCTGAACCGCCTCGTGACGTTGTCGACCCTCACCTGGTGGGAGATCAGGATCCTCCGCGCGCTCCGGAACTATCGGATGCGCGTCTCCGCCCGGTACACCGAGAACTACCGGAACGACGCGATGGCGGCGTACCCGTCGATCTCGGAACGGCTCGTGCGGATGTTCGAAGCCCGTTTCGATCCGGTGCGTGCCGCCACGGAAGAGGAGATCGACGAGATCCGGCAGGAGATCCACCGCGACCTGCGAGGCGTCTCCTCCCTCGACCAGGACAACATCCTGCGGCACCTGCTCGGGACGATCGAGGCGATCGTGCGGACCAACGCGTACGTCCCCGACCGGTCGTTCCTCAGTTTCAAGCTCCTGTCGGAGCGCGTGCCGGAGATGCCGAAGCCCATGCCGCTGTACGAGATCTGGGTGTACTCCACGGAGATGGAGGCTGTCCACCTCCGGGCCGGCATGGTGTCCCGCGGGGGGATCCGTTGGTCCGACCGCAGGGAGGACTTCCGCACCGAGGTCCTCGGACTGATGAAGGCCCAGAAGGTCAAGAACGCCGTGATCGTCCCCGACGGCTCCAAGGGCGGGTTCGTCCTCAAGCGGACCTCGGTCACGCCGGAGCAGATCAAGGAGGAGGTGGCGAAGCAGTACGTCACGTTCATGGAGGGACTGCTCGACATCACCGACAACCTCGTGAAGGGAGAGGTCGTGCACCCCGAAGGGGTGCGTGTCACGGACGGCCCCGATCCCTATCTGGTGGTCGCCGCCGACAAGGGCACGGCTCCCCTGTCGGACACGGCGAACGGCGTGAGCGAGCGGGTCGGGTACTGGCTCGGTGACGCGTTCGCCTCCGGCGGCTCCCACGGCTACGACCACAAGGAGCTCGGCATCACCGCTCGCGGCGTGTGGGAATCGGTCAAGCGGCACTTCCGGGAGCTGGGCACGGACCCGATGACGGAGCCGTTCACGGCGGTCGGGATCGGTGACATGTCCGGAGACGTTTTCGGCAACGGCATGCTCTACACGGATCGGATCCAGCTGGTCGCCGCGTTCGACCACCGGCACGTGTTCCTCGATCCGCAGCCGGATCCGGCGATCTCGTTCGCCGAGCGCAAGCGCCTGTACGAGACGCCGGGATCCTCATGGGGCGAGTACGACAGGAGCGTGCTCTCCGAGGGAGCCGAGGTGATCGACCGCACGGCGAAGTGGGTGACGTTGTCGGCCCAGGCGCGCGAAGCCCTCGCGATCCCCGACGACACGCCGGCCGAGATGACCCCCGCCGACGTGATCCGCTGGGTCCTCCAGGCACCTGTCGACCTTCTCTGGAACGGCGGGATCGGCACGTACGTCAAGGCGGCGAACGAGGGCCACACCGAGGTGGGCGACCGCGCCAACGACCCTGTCCGGATCAACGGGAGCCAGGTGCGAGCTCGCGTGGTGGGAGAGGGCGGCAACCTCGGCTTCACACAACGGGGGCGGATCGAGTACGCGCTCACCGGTGGACGGATAAACACCGACTTCATCGACAACTCCGCAGGCGTCGACACCTCGGACCGGGAGGTGAACCTCAAGATCCTCCTCGGTCTGGCGATCGAGCGCGGAGACCTGACCACGGATGAACGCAACGCCCTCATGGAGGCCTCCACGGACGACGTCGTCCGTCGCGTGCTCTACGACAACTACCTGCAGGCACAGATCCTCTCGCAGGAGGTCGCGGTGGCCGCCGAGCGGAACGAGGCGTGCGAGGACCTGATGCTTCAGCTCGAGGCGGAAGGGGAGCTGGACCGTCTCGTCGAGTTCCTGCCGACCTCGGACGAGATGGCGGAGCGACGGGGCCGCGGTGAGGGACTCACCCGGCCGGAGATCGCGCTCCTGGTCGCGTACTCGAAGCGCTCGATCAAGCGTGACCTCCTGGAGGCGGACCTCCCCGACGCCGAGTACCTCGAGCAAGACCTGGCGCGGTACTTCCCGGAGACGATCGTCGACCGGTTCCGGCCGATGCTGGCCGAGCACCCGCTGCGGCGGGAGCTGATCGCGACGATCGTCTCGAACGACGTCGTGAACTCCCAAGGGGTCACATTCGTGTCGCGGCTCGTCGCGGAGACGGGGGCGACGCCGGCCGAGGTCGTGCGCGCGTTCCGGATCGCCCGCGACGTCGTGGGCGCGGTGCCGCGGTGGGACGCGGTGGAGTCCCTCGACGGGAAGATCGACCCGGAGATCCAGAACGATCTGATGATCGGGGTCGACAGGCTGGTCGAGTCGACCGCGCGCTGGTACCTCGTCCGCGCGCCGGGGCTCCGGCTCGGCGAGGCCGTCGATCAGGCGAGGACCGCCTTCCGCGAGCTGTCGTCGGTGATCGAGCAGATCGGTCCCGAGGCGTGGCGCGAGCAGCGCGAGCGTGAGGCCACGCGCCTCGCCGCCCAAGGCATCCCCGACGAGCTGGCGCGCAGACACGCGTTCCAGGACGAGCTGGTCCACGGCCCGGACATCATCTCGGTGTCGCGCGCCACCGGACGTCCGGTCCTCGAGGTGGCGCGCGGTTTCTTCCTCCTCGGAGAGCGGTTGGACATCGATTGGCTCGAGCAGCGACTCGCCGAGCAGCCGGCGAAGACCCGGTGGCAGCGATGGGCGGTCCACTCGATGGAGGACGATCTCTACACGATCCGTCGCGAGATCATCGAGACCGTGCTGGAGCATGCGGGCGGGCGCCCGATCGACGAAGCCGTCGATGCGTTCCTCGAGGATCGGAGCGCCGCCTACGGGAGGGTGCGGCGGTTCATGCGGTCACTCGCGATGGAAGGCGTCACGGACCTCTCTCAGCTCACGGTCGCGCTCCGCCAGCTCCGATCGCTTGTGTCCTGAGTCAGGTCAGCCGCCGTAGAAGATCGTGGTCACCCACAGGAGGCCACGTGCCTTCACGACCCCGATGCCGATCCTCCGGAACCGGGAGTTCAGGATGTTGGCTCGATGACCGCCGCTTCCCATCCACAGGGTCCGGATCCGCAGGAGCGTCCCGGCCGCTCCGACGTTCTCGCCCCACGTGGACGGGCTGTACGTTCGGACGACGTCATAGAGGTTCGCCGTGTGGATGCAACGGCTCAGCTCGGCCATCTTCTTCGAGTGCTTCCAGGCGTAGTGCGAGACGTTGGCGTTCAGCCGGAGTGCAGGGAGGCCGTGATTGCCCCGCGTCTGGTTCAGGAGGTGGAGCATCTTCCGCCGAGCGGGGACGTTGTCGGCGCTGGCCGGGGAAGGCATCCCCGCGACGAGCACGGCGACGACCAACACGAGGAGAGGAAGTCTCCGAAAGGTCATCGGACGACACCGACGGTATCGAAGCGATCGCGGCGATTACAACCGGATCGGCGAACCCTTTACGACATCTTCACGGTAGTGCGTCTGCGCTAGACCATCGGCCCTGGCTCAACCATTCGCGGCGCACGCGCAGCCGGGACCACACCCCGTAGCTGCAGGTCGAGCGGCACGTTCGGCTGCGACGGACGAGGTGACCGCGAACACTGAGAGTCGTCGCACAGCTTTCTCATGGCCTTGCGGGCAAAGGATCGGCGCATCCGCGTGCGCGATCGTGCGTCGCGACTCGAAGGTCGCGCCGCACGATCCGCATCGGTACTCGTACGTGGGCATCTCGATCAGTTCCCGCTCGACGGAGGCGGAGGTGGTGGCGTGTCGTCGATGGGAGAGGCAACGTCCGGAGCGGGGAACGCGGTTGGCGGAGCGTCGACCGGCGATCCCTCGGGGCGCATCGGCACCGGCGCCGGGACGGCGTCGCCGAACCCGGTCCCCGCGATCGGATCGGCCGTCGCAACCGCCTTGCGATGGGTCAGGAAGTAGACGATCGCCCCGAGCACGAGCGCGCCCGCGGCGACCAGGACGATCATGAGGAGCGGTGAGCTCGAAGACGGGATCGCGCTCGCCACCGCCTGGATCTCCGTGTTCTGACCGACCCGCGGTTCCCACGTCACGGTGTTCCCGTCGATGTCGCCGCTCGCGGAGTTCACCGGTCCCGGGAACGTGATCGAGATCCGGAACTCGAAGTTCTCGAGGAACTGCTCCGGGATCTCGGTCCCGGTGAATTCTTGGCCGCTCATGTCGAATCCGCCGGTGACGCGGAACTCATCACCCTCGCGCACGATGTTCAGGTCCTCCCCGGATGCGGTGCCGGAGAGCGTCCCGTTCCCCGTGAACTCATCGAGGGGCACATCCTCGAACGTGATCTGTCGCCCGACGAAGCCGTCCTCCTCGTACGGCTCCGCGCTCGAGCCGGGTGGTAGCTCAGAGAGGTCCATCTCCGCGAAGAGCTGATCGACGTTCTGACCGCTCAGTTCCAGCAGGCTCTCCTCCACGGCGACCACGGCGGTCCCCGAAACGGTGTTGTCGGCGGTCACGTCCAGGTCCATGTTGACCTTGAAGCAACCCGCGAGGAGCACCGCGAGCACTCCGCTTCCGAGCACCCGCCAGAACCTCCGTGTGTTCATCCCGTCCTCCCGAATCGAGTCAGCCGGAGCCTACCCTCGAGGTCGGATGCGGTCGAGGAGCGGGGCTCTCGGCGAGTGAGGTCGGATCGAGAGCGACCCAGGGCGTCGGCGACGTGCGGTGAGCGATCGGATGCGGGTCGGAGGGACCGGGAAGGGGGTGGGTTCCCCGGAGCCCTCCGACTCCACACATCTGAGGACGGGCCTCGGCCGGAGGAGCCGAGACGCCGCTGCGCCCTGTGTACCCATACGAGGCCCGCGCAAACATCGGATCGGCGAAAACCCGCGAAGGATCCGTGAAGCTCCGAGGTGTCGGAGGCGCTCCGGGCGGGGGTCCTATGGGGTGGGTACCCGGAACATCGAGCGCCTGTCGATGGGCGCATCCGACTCCGCAGCTGCTCCCGTCTGCCCGGGCACGCGGGAGAGCGATCCGTCGTCCGGGGCTCCTTCGACGTCCTCCGACGCGGCACCGTCGGTCATGGGCACGCGAGCCGCCGCCGCGATGAGTCCTCGGAGCTCGGCGGCCGCCCGTTCCCCGTCATCGACGAACGCCGTCCATCCGAACGCGCCACCCGCCTCACCGCGGGAGATCCTCGTGCGCAGCATCTCTGCGTGAGCCCGCTGACCGGTCGCGACGTCGATGCTGCGAGAGAAGAGCGCGCGGGCGCGTCGAGGGCGACTCGTCAGCGCCGCCAAGCGCGCGCGCTCGCGCAGCACGTGGGGGAGGTCGTTGCGGTAGAAGCGTGCGCGTCGGTTCGCTTGTCGACCGACGGAGCGCGCTCGTCTGAGGAGGGCGGCTCGCCGGCGCCGATCCTCTGCAGGCGTGGCCTCGGCGGCGCGGAGCAGGGCGGTGAGCAGCCACGGCCGGACGGGGCTCACGCCCGCGTTCTTCATCCCGGCCCTGCGGAACGATCGCTGACTCTCTTCGAACGCCTCGACCGCTGCCCACGGGTCACCGATGCCCAGGAGCCGCACCCCTTCGGCCTGCATCACGCTCGCGATCGTGAGGACGTCTTCGCTCGATCGCTCGAGCTCGGCTCGGATGAGACGCTCGGGCACGAGCCCATCGGTCGCTTTCGCCCATCCCTCGAGCCCGATCCCCCGGGCCTGGGCGTCCCCGATCTCGAGACCCGCCTTTCGGGCGACGCCGCTGTCCTCCACGGCCCCGGCGAGGTCGCCGAGCCGGTACCGCGCCATCGCGATCTGCAGGCGGCAGTTGTTCAGCTCCCATCGGTCGCCGGTCTGCTCGAGCAACTCCAGCGACTCGCGCATGCGAAGGAGTGACGCCTCGTACTCGGATCCGGCGTAGAGCCCGGCCCCCCAGAAGTGGAGGGACTGACCCTGACCCCACAGGTCGCCGAGGCCGACGCGGATCGCGTGCGACCGTTGTGCGTACCGGACGCCCCGGCGGTGCCAGGGCACGAGCATCATCGCCGGGGCATGCTCGGAGTACGCCTGCGCCAGCTCGGCCGTCGGCGGGTAGCGCTCCGCGAGGTTCAGCGAGCGGAAGTGGGTCCAGAGGGTCGCGACCTTCCCGCGTTCGAACCACCAGGCGTAGCCGAGCCGTCCGTAGAAGCGCGACGCGAGGAGGTCGTTCGCGCCACCCTCGAGCGGACGACGTCCGACGAACCTGGCGGGCCAGACCGAGTGGAGCGTCTGGACCAGAAGCTCGCCGAGGAGCATCGGAAGGAGGACGATCGCTCGTCTGGGCACGCGCCCGCCGACCATCCGGATCGCCCGCTCGATCGACGCGGCGCCTGTGCGCACGTCTCCGCGTTTGAACGCGAGCTCCCCGATCTTGCTCTCGATCTCGGCCGCCCGCTCTCCCGGAGGGACCAGCGACCGAGCCTCGTCGAGCCAGCGCGCAGATTCCTCGTACGCACCTCGCACCATCAGGATCGCGCCGAGGTCCTCGGCGACTCGTGCCCGGGTCGAGACGTCGGCCTTCGGCGTTCCTCGAACCGCGATCCGGAGCATCGTCTCGGCGCTGTCGAGCGCCTGGCGGGTGCGGGCGAGCGAGGCAGCTTCGAGGGCGGCGGGTAGCGCCCGCTCGGATGCCCCTGCTTCGTCGAAGTGGTACGCGAGGTCGAAGACGTCGTTCGGACGGGTACGCTCGATCATCTCCCCCGCACGGAGATGCAGCTGCCGTCGTTGCTCCTCGTCGAGTCGTCGGAGCGCGCCCTCTCGCACCTTGTCGTGGATGAACGAGAACGCGTCCTGTTCCGTGGCCCAGATCAGACCGGCTCGCCGCGCCTCCTCCACGATGGGGTCGATGAGGTCCCGCTCGACGTCCGCGAGCGACGCGCATTCCTCGGTCGACGCGTTCCGGCCCAAGATCGCGGCTGCGGAGAGGAAGGCGAGGGTGTCTTCCGGGAGCCGTCGGAGGCGTCGCGTGATGAACGTTGCGGCCTTCCCGGGGGAGACCAGCGTGGCGAGCGCCGCCGGGTCCAGCAACCATCCGCCGGGTTCCGGGCGGAGCGCTTCAGACTCGACCATCCCGCGGACCACCGAGGTGATGAAGAACGGCCGACCTTCGGAGAGCTGCGCGATCACCGCGTGCGCCTGGTCCGGGAACCAGCCCCCCATCGACGAGACGAGGTCACGCGTCTCTTCGAGATCGAGGGGAGCCAACGTGATCGTCGTCGCCTTCGTCCAGCCCCTCGATGGATGGTCCTCGTCGACCTCCTCCCGGCGGATCGCCGCGACGACGGTGACGAAACGTGAGCTGTCGCGCGACGACGACGACCACCTGCCGACGACACCGAGCGAGAGATCGTCGGCCCATTGGCAGTCATCGAGCAGGAGGACGGCCGGGCGGTTCCGTGTGCCGAGGGCATCGAACAGGGCAGCGAGCGCCTCCTGGAACCTGCGCTCCACGGCGGGATGCTCGATCCCCTCGGCGTCGGGGAGGAGGCGATGGAGGGACGGCAGCACGGTCCGCAGCTCCGGGGACCAAGGCGCGAGGGAGTCGGCGAGCGCGGCCGCGTACGCCTCGTCCTCAGCCGCGGCATCGAGGATCGATGCGGCGAGGCCCTCCAGCATCGCGAAGGGCCGCGGCGCCTCGAGCTCGTGTGCTTCTGTCCGGAAGATCCGGTGGCCGCGCTGCTCAGCACCGAGCGCGGCCTCGTCGAGGATCCGTGACTTCCCATCCCCGGATCGGGCTTCGAGTCGGAGGAGCGACCCGTGCCCTCGGGCGGCCTCCGCGATCGCCGCGTCGATCCTGGCGATCTCGTCGGCCCGTCCCACGAGGCCCGGTTCCGTGAGTGTCGTCCGTTGGTCCCCGAGCCCGATCACGAGCGGCGGGTTGAGATCGCCGCGGTCGACGCTGCGCTCGATCTCGAGGAGGTCCTGGAGCACTCCCGCGGCCGTGGCGTAGCGATCACGAGGGTCCTTCCGCAGCAGTCGCCCGACGACGTCATCGAGCGCGCGTGGCGCCGCGACGCCCGCTGCTCGGATGCTCGATGAGGCTCCGATGACATGCGCGCGGAGGAGCTCACCCGTATCTCGAGCTCCGTGCAACGGGCGCCCGGTCAGGCTCTCGAACAGGAGGACACCGACCGAGTACAGGTCGGAGCGAGCGTCGATCGGCCCTTCCAGGACGCCGGCCTGTTCAGGGGAGAGGTACCGAGCAGCGTCCATCGAGGCGCTCGGCCTTGTTCCTGACGCGGCTCGTGGCTGGTGTCGCACGTCGGGCGTCGGATCCATGGGTGCGGGATCGACGAGCCATCCCCGATCGTCCGGGCCGACGATGACGTTCGACGGCTTGACCGCCCCGTGCGTGGATCCGAGCGCGTGCAACGTGTCGAGGGCCCGGAGCACGTCCAGAACGATCACCAGGATGCGCTCGAGCGTGGGGGACGATCTCCGCCCTGAGTCATCGCCCGAGTCATCGCCCAAGTCATCGAAGAGTGTCGCCCGCGACGTAGGGCCGGAGGATCCGGATCACGCCGCGGTCGACCTCGATCTGGGTCGGCAGGACCAGCCTCGTCCACACGGAGCGCTTGGGATCAGCGGGTGGGAGCGCTCTTACCTCGCCCGCAGGGAGCTCCTTGAGCACGACGGTGGTTCCGGTCGAGATCTCCGTGGCGAGCCTGCTGAGCGCGACGCCGTATTCAGCGAGGACGCGACCGGGGCGCACCCGTTCGGCGATCGGCAGGTCTTGCGCGGGGTCGCGGGACATCAGCTCTTCCGGGGGGTCGTCATGTCAGTCGTCTGCTCGATCGGCGATCTCGCGCTCGCGCGCGGTCATGATCGACCGCAGATGTCCGGCGATCTCGGGCATCTCTTCCTCGATCACCTGGAGTTCGTCCGCGCTCACGGTGACGGCCCGGAGAGGCGACGTGACGCGAACGGTCCCCATCCGTCGCTGGAATCGGAGGAGCGCGATCTCGCCCACTACGTCACCGGGTCCGATCCTGCCCACCGTTTCGCCATCCTTCGTCACGTCGGCGGTGCCCTCCTCGATCACGAACATCTCGTAGGGGATCGAGCCCTGCTCGAAGAGCACCTGCCCTTCGGAGGCCTCCATCTCCCCGACGTGATGCGCGATCATCGCGAGGTCGTGGTGATCGAGCTCGCCGAAGAGGGGAAGCCGACGGAGTCGCTCGACGTCGATCGTCATGTGGAGATCCGGCTCCTCGGGAGGAACGACCCCTGTCCTTCCTTCGCGTGGAACGCACCGTTCTCGACGAGAACGTTCCCGCGCTGGAGCACGATCTGCGGCAGCCCCTTCACCCGGCGTCCCTCGTAGCACGAGTAGTCGACGTTCATGTGGTGGGTCTCAGCAGAGATCGTGCGCTCGTGATTCGGATCGAAGACCACGATGTCGGCGTCGCACCCCGGCGCGATCGTTCCCTTGCGCGGGGAGAGACCGAACATCTTCGCCGGCGCGGTCGCGACGATCTCCACGAAACGATTCAGGCCGATCCGCCCGTCGACCACTCCCTGATAGAGGAGCGTGAATCGGTCTTCAACCGACGGGAGCCCGTTCGGGATCTTCGAGAAGTCGTCCTTCCCGAGGTCCTTCTGCCCCTGGAAGTTGAAGGGGGCGTGATCCGTCGAGACCACCTGGAGGTCGTCGGACACGAGTCCCTTCCACAGCTCGTCCTGATGGTCGGCCGTTCGCAGCGGAGGCGAGCACACGAACTTGGCGCCCTCGAATCCCGGCCGGGCCATGTCGTCGATCGACAGGTACAGGTACTGGGGACAGGTCTCCGCATACGCCGCGACGCCGCGATCGCGTGCCTCGCGGACCTCGTTCAGTGCATCCCTCGACGACAGGTGCACGATGTACGCGGGCGCGCCGGCGAGCTCGGCCATCTTGAAAACGCGATGGACGGCTTCCCCTTCCATCACGGGCGGGCGCGTCAGGCTGTGGTTCACAGGGTCCGTCCTGCCCTGTCCGAGGTACTGTCGGATCAGGACGTCGATCGGCCCGCCGTTCTCGGCGTGCATCATGATCAGCGCACCCGAGTCGGCGGCTCGCTGCATCGCCTGGAAGATCGCCCCATCGTCCAGCATGAACACGCCCGGGTACGCCATGAAGAGCTTGAACGACGTGACCCCTTCGTCCACGAGGGTGTCCATCTCCTTGAGGACCTGGTCGTTCACCTCACGGACGATCATGTGGAAGCCGTAGTCGATGGATGACTTCTGCGCCTTCTCGTGCCACCGATCGAGCCCCGTGCGGAGGCTCTCGCCGTAGTCCTGGAGCGCGAAGTCCACGATCGTCGTCGTGCCTCCGAACGCCGCGGCGCGTGAGCCGGTAGCGAAATCGTCGGAGCAGAAGCTTCCGCCGAACGGCAGGTCCATATGGGTGTGCACGTCGACCGCGCCGGGCATCAGGTACCGACCGGTCGCGTCGATGGTGCGGTCCGGCTCGACCGACATACCGGTCCCCATCGCCGCGACCTTCTCCCCCTCGATCAGGACGTCGGCAGCCACGGTCTCCGTCGCCGTCACCACCGTGCCGCCCTGGATCAGCGTCCTCACGGTCTTCCCTTCATCCGGTCGGTCTCTTGTTCATCCGGTCCATCGTCGTCCGCTTCTCCTCAACCGATGACCTCTCGTCATGGCAGCAATTGGGTGAGCTCACCGTAGAGCTCGGGTCGGCGATCACGCAGGAACTGCCACGTGTTCCGGACGTCCCGGATCATGTCCAGGTCGACATCGTGCACCAGGACTTCGTCCTCCGAGTCGGAAGCCTGCGCGACGATCTGGCCGCGGGGATCGCAGAAGTAGGAGGACCCGTAGAACTTCGCGCTGGACAGCGGCTCCTCGGTGCCGACGCGGTTGATCGCCGCGATCCAGTAGCCGTTGGCCACCGCGTGGGCGGGTTGCTCGAGCTCCCACAGGTACTTCGACAACGACTCCACGGTGGCCGACGGGTTGAACACCAGCTCCGCCCCCTTGAGACCGAGGGCCCGGCCGATCTCGGGGAAGTGGCGGTCGTAGCAGATGATCAACCCGACCTTGCCCACCGACGTATCGAAGACCGGATATCCGAGGTTCCCGGGTTTGAAGTAGAACTTCTCCCAGAAGCAGGGCCCGACGTGTGGGATGTGGGTCTTGCGGTACTTGCCCACGATCGTCCCATCCCGCTCGATCACGACCGCGGAGTTGTAGTACACGCCGGTTTGCGCCTCCTCGAACCACGGGACGACGAGGACCATGTTGTGGGTCTTGGCGACCTCGCGCATGCGCGTGACGAGCGGTCCGTCCTCCGGTTCGGCGGTTCCGTACCATTTCGGGTCCTGCTCCGCGCAGAAGTACGGGCCGTGGAAGATCTCCTGCAAGCACGTGACCTCGGCTCCGTCGGCAGCCGCCTTCGCGATCAGCTCGACGTGCTTGTCGACCGCGTCGTCCTTGGGCATGTTCGCGTGCGCCTGGATCACGGCCGCCCGGACCATCGTCATCGTTCCTGCCTCCCTCTGTCCTCTGACGTTCCGTTCCGCATCAGGTGCGGAACGCCGGTAGCACGTCCTTCCCGAACCCTTCGATGATCCCGGCCGGGCCGGGATCCTCCTGCATCGAATAGATGTTGAACTGCGTCACGCCGAGCGCCTCGAGTTCGCGCAGTTTGCCGATGCATTCGTCGGCGGTGCCGAGGACGCAGAACCGGTCCACCACTTCGTCGGTCACGAAGTCTGCGTGCTCGGCACCGGTCCGCCCGTGGTCGGCGTAGTCGTAGTGATCTCGAGCCTCGATGTAGTCGGTCAACGCTTGAGGAAGGTCGGCGTCGGAGTATCGCTTGACGAGGTCCACCACGTGGTTCGAGACGAGCGCGGGGAACCATCGCACCTGGTCGCGAGCCATCTCGAGGTCCTCGGACAGGTACCCGGGTGCCGCCACCTGGATCTGGATGTCCTCGAAGGATCGACCTGCTTCCTCGGCCCCCTCGCGGACGTAGGCGAGCGACCATCCGAGGATGAACGGGTCCGCGAGTTGCATGATCAGGCCGTCGGCGACCCGGCCGCAGGCCCGGAGCGCCTTCGGCCCGTACGCGGCCACCCACACCGGCAGGCGATGGCCCTCGCTCCATTTCAGCTGGAGCGCTGTGCCCTCATGGTCGACCTCACGCCCTTCCGCGAGATCCTTGATGAACCGGCAGGCGTGCTCCATGTGCTCGACCGTGACCGGCCTCTGTCCGATCACGCGCCGCGCGCTGTCACCTCGACCCATCCCGATATCCATCCGCCCCCCAGATACTTCCTGGAGCGTGGCCATCGCGCTCGCGGTCACCGTCATGTCGCGGGTGGCGGGGTTCGTGACGCACGGCCCGAGCCGGACCCGTTCGGTGTTCGCCGCGACCAGTGCGAACGTCGTGTAGAACTCCTGCCAGAGCACGTGGGAATCCCAGGCCCACACGGCGTCGAACCCCTGCGCTTCGGCGAGCTTGGCCCACTCGATCGTCCTGGAGACCGGGGGGTCGAGCATGAACGTCACGCCGAAGGAGAGCACCTGGTCGTCGACTTCCTCTCTCGGCCGCCGTTCGGGCCGGTTGCCGATAGGCGCATCGTAGGGGGGTGTCAGCGGGCCAGCAATCGGACGTTCGGGCGTGAGAGGCTTCGTCGCCGGGCATCTCCCGGAGGGGCCTCGTCCCGGACCCGGCCGCGACAGGCGAGGATGCGGCAGTCGCCGAGGTGGGAGCTGGAGGATGCCGCCCAGCCGTACGCGCGCACGTCCACGTCATGAAAGACTCGCCCGTATGACGGATGACACGCCTGATCACGCTGTCTCCGCGGAGCGCTTGTTCGACGCGGTCCAGGGTCATCTCGAAGTCGCCGCGGAGCGGCTTCGCCTCGAGGACGGAGCCCGCGAGGTCCTGTCGACGCACCGTCGGGAGGTGGCGGTGTCGGTTCGTGTTCCCCGCGACGATGGCTCCTTCGACGTGTACCCGGGATGGCGGATCCAGCACAACGGCGCACGCGGTCCGTTCAAGGGCGGGCTGCGGTTCCATCCGAACGCGTCTCGGGACGAGTTCCGATGCTTCTCCGCCTTGATGACGTGGAAGACCGCGTTGCTCGACGTTCCGTTCGGAGGTGCGAAAGGCGGCGTCCAGGTCGACCCGAAGAGCCTCTCGGTGGCGGAGCTCGAACGCTTGTGCCGGTCGTATCTCTCGTCGATCGAGCTCGTGATCGGGCCCTATCGCGACATCCCCGCGCCCGACGTGAACACCGGTCCGCGCGAGATGGCGTGGATGTACGACGAATACTCGCGCTCTCGTGGTGACTCGCCCGCGGTGATCACCGGCAAACCGGTGAAGCTGGGAGGGTCCCTCGGACGGGACGCCGCGACCGGACGGGGAGCGCTGTTCGCCCTCGACCGCATCGCGCGGTCCCGCCGCTGGACCCGGGAGCACATAAGGATCGCCGTGCAAGGGTTCGGCAACGCCGGCGCCTGGTTCGCGGAGCTCGCGCATCAGCTGGGGTATCGCGTCGTGGCCGTATCCGACTCCCGCGGCGCCGTGGTCAACGGCGAGGGGTTGTTCCCGCACGACGTGCTCCGCCACAAGCAGCAGACCGGGAGCGTGACGGGCTTCAAGCACGGCGACACGATCGAAGGCGATGACCTGATCGGCACCGAGTGCGAGGTGCTCGCACCGGCTGCCCTCGAGGAGTCGCTCCGGGTCGACAACGCCGAGCGGGTCCGGGCCAACCTCGTCCTGGAGATCGCGAACCACCCCACCACGCCCGACGCCGACCGCCTGCTGCACGATCGCGGCGTCTGGGTGATCCCGGACATACTCGGGAGCGCCGGAGGCGTCACGGTCAGCTATCTGGAGTGGGTGCAGAACCTCCAGCGGGAGCGATGGAGCGAGGAGCGCGTCAACGGGAGGCTCCAAGAGCTGATGGAATCGGCCACCGATCTCGTGCTGGAGCGCGCCGACGAAGGCGGGGTCTCGCATCGGGGGGCCGCCTACGAGCTCGCGGTCGAGCGGGTCGCCGACGCCGGGCGCGCCCGCGGCTGGCACTAGCGCGGGGCGTCAGCCCCCGAGCGACGACTCCGCGTCATCCCTGGGATGGGCCTCGGAGGACCTGTCGCCGAGACCCCCCCGGTGCTCCGGCCGACCGAGGCCGGAACGCGATCGACCAGATGATCAGGTTCACGGGGTAGACGAGGTAGCCGACCCGAGCCGCCGGGGCGAGCGCGATCGCGGCGACGAAGGCGCCGCCGGCGCCAGCGCAGGCCCGCGACAGGGACGACCCGCGGACCCGGAATAGGAGCGATGCAACGATGATGACGATCGCTGCCACCAGGAACACGGTCACCGCGGTTCGAGATGACGGGATGAGGTCGACCAGCAGGGAACCCAGCGTCGGCGTCGCGGCCGCGGATTCCCCCTGTCCGAGGCCCAGTGGGAACAGGATCGCGTCCTCCACGAATGCATCGACGTCCCACAGGGCGAACGGGACGATGAGGGCAGCGCCCAGGGCCCCGACCGCGATGACGAACCGCCGGCGTTGGGGTCCTCCCGGGATCGCGAGCACGAGGAAGGGGAGCACGAGGATGGAGGTCTGTTTCGTGGCGAGGGCGAGCCCACCCATCACGCCTGCGGCGACGGGCCTGTCGTTCCGGATGAGGACGACGGCTCCGAGCAGCGTCGCGATCACGGGGATGTCGACCCCTCCCGTCGCGAGGAGCAGCGCGCCGGTGGGGAGCGCGAACAGCACCTGGAACGTCCGGAGACGATCCCCGGGCGCGGCCGCCATCCGCAGGAGTCCCATCCCCGCAACCGCGAGGGCCACCACCGTGAACCAGACCCGAGCATCCGTCCACGTGGCGGGATCGGCCAGGGCCCTCGGGATGCCGAACACGAGCATCCCCGGTAGGTACGGGAAGTGGACCTGGGTCGCCACGGGCCGCTCCGCGAGAGGGCCGTCGCGATACTCGGCGACGTAGGGGTCCCTCGCGTCGAGGAGCGCGATCGCCGCCTCCTCCACGATGATGACCTCGGATTGCGCGTAGGCGCCGGGGTCACCGCCGGCGCGACGGCTCGCCGCCACCGCCAGGGGTGCGATCGCGGCCGAGGCGAAGACCACGGCGACCAGGAGCGTTCGGCGACGGCGCTGCTGCTGCTCGCTCCCGGAGACCCGGGAAGCGATGAGCGCGATCGCCGCCGCCAGCGCGTAGGGCCAGAGAGCGACCCGCCCCCACGACCGCTGGAGAGGGATCCCCGCCGTCCAGGCGGTCAGTCCGGCGAAGAGTGCCGAGCACCCGTACAGGAGGGCGTCCACGGTCCACCACCTCGCCCTCGACGCCTCGATAGGAACCCTCACGGCCCAACGATAGGGGGCGCGGTCCGCCGATCCGTGCTATCCATCCGCCGTGTCCGATGTCGCGACGAGCGAGCGGTTCGACGTCGAAGCCCTCCGCCTCGAACGGCTCGCGAGGCTCCAGGCGGCGATGCATAAACACGATGTCGAGGTCTGCCTCCTCTTCAACGAGCCGAACATCCGCTACGCGACGGGCGCGAGCGCGATGCCTGTCTACGCGATGAGCACGTTCGTCCGGTGTGCCCTCGTGCCGGCGGAAGGAACGCCGATCCTCTTCGAGCACGGCAACTCGATCCACCGCTCGGCGCTGCGCGCACCCGACGTGCGCCGGATGCACGCGTGGGAGTTCTTCGACGATCCCGAGACGGAGGCCGATGCCTGGGCAGACGAACTCATCGCGGCGGTCCGAGAGGTCGGCGCCGTGGGATCGACGGTCGCCGTGGACCGGCTGGGGGCGCCCGCGTACCTAGCCCTCGCGAGCCGCGGGATCGGGGTCGGTGACTCGGCGCCGGTGACGCAGGAGGCGCGCCGCGTGAAGACGCCGCAGGAGCTGCGATTGCTCGACGTGAACGCCGCACTGGTGATGGAGATGCTCGCCGCGTTCGACCAGGCGATCGCACCGGGCGTGAGCGAGCGAGACCTGCTCGCGGTGCTCGCCTCCGTCTTGATCCGCGGGGGTGGCGAGTACCTCGCCACGAACACGGTATGCAGCGGGCCCAACACGAACCCATGGCGGGCCGAGGTGACCGACCGACGGGTCGAGTCCGGCGACCTCGTGTACGTCGACACCGATACGGTCGGCATCGAGGGGATGTTCTTCTGTGTGTCGCGGACGTTCCTCGCGGGAGACGCGGCTCCGTCGATCGCCCAACGCGACGCCTACCGCGCGTCGCACGAGTGGCTCCGGGGGATGGAGGAGCTGATCCGGCCGGGCCTGACGTGCGAGGAGCTCGCGACGCTCGCCCCGCGGATCCCCGAGCGCTACCGTGCCCAGCGCTACGAGTGCATGGTCCACGGGATCGGCCTCGAGGAGGAGAACCCGAGCGTGTCCCACCCACAGGATCGCCAGTCAAACGCGGACACGGTCATCGAAGAGCACATGGCCCTGGTGGTGGAGCTCTACGCCGGTGAACCCGGGGGCCGCGACGGGGTGAAGCTCGGCGATCAGATCGTGGTCACGTCGGACGGCTGTCGGGTGCTGTGTCCGTACCCGTTCTCGACCGCCCTCCTATGAGCGCGCTCGTGATCCCTCGGCGGAGCTCGTGAGCTCGCGCGTGATCGCGGTGGACGTGGGCGGCACGTTCATCGACGTCGTGTCCCTCGATCGCACCTCCGGGGAGGTGACGGTCGAGAAGCAGCCGTCGACCCCCGGCCGGCTGGCAGCGGAGGTGTCGACGGCACTCGATCGACTGCCTGGGTCGCCGTCGGATGTCGATCGCCTCCTCCACGGCTCCACGGTGGCGGTCAACACCCTCCTCCAGAGGTCGGGAGCGACCGTCGGACTCATCACCACTCGCGGGTTCCGCGACGTGCTCGAGCTCGCGCGAGGGAATCGACCCTCGATCTACGACTGGGTGTGGGTGCCGCCCGAGCCGCTCGTTCCTCGGATCCTCCGTCGCGAGGTCGCGGAGCGGCTCGATGCCCACGGCGGAGAGATCGTGCCGCTCGACCGTGCGGGCCTGGAAGCGGAGGTCGACTCGCTCATCCGTGAGGGAGTCGATGTCGTCGCTGTGTGCTTCCTGCATGCCTACGCGAACCCGAAGCACGAGTGGGAGGCCGCGGACGCGATCCGCCGCCGCCACCCGGATCTCCCGGTGACCATCTCCTCATCGATCGCCTCGGAGTGGCACGAATACGAACGAACCTCGACCACCGTGATCAACGCATACGTGCAGCCCCCGTTCGTCTCCTCCCTGGATGCCCTGCGGCGGCGGCTCACCGATATGGGGATGGAAGCGCCGATCGGCGTGATGCAGTCGAACGGCGGGGTGATGACGCTCGAGCGCGCGGTCGACCTCCCCGTCCGGACACTGTCGTCGGGGCCCGCCGGCGGTGTGGTGGGCGTGGCCTCGCTGGCCCGACGGCTGGGACATCTCGATGCGATCTGCACGGACGTCGGCGGGACCACGTTCGACGTGGCGATCATCGAGAACGGTCGCGTCCATGAACGCACCGAGATGGAGATCGCGGGCCTGCCGGTCCTGGCACCGACCGTGGATGTGACCTCGATCGGTGCCGGAGGCGGGTCCGTCGCCTGGATCGACGAGCTGGGCGCTCTGCGTGTCGGACCAAGGAGCGCAGGGGCGCGCCCCGGGCCCGCCTGCTTCGGCTTCGGAGGGGACGAGGCAACGGTGACCGACTGCCACCTCGTCCTCGGACACCTCGACCCGGATCGCTTCCTCGGGTCGCGGATGGTGCTGGACGTCGCGGCCGCGGTCCGCGCGATCATCGAGCATGTGGCCGCACCGTTGGGGTCCGACATCGAGGCTGCGGCGGACGGGATCCTCAGGATCGCGGAAACGGCCATGGCCGATGCGATCCATTCGGTGACGATCGAACGGGGCATCGACCCTCGCACCTTCGTCCTCTACGCGTACGGTGGTGGTGGCGGCTTGTTCGCCGCCTCCACCGCCACCGAGCTCGACATCGGTACGATCGTCGTCCCGCGCGCGCCCGCGACCTTCTCCGCCTGGGGGATCCTGACGTCGGAGCACCGAGAGGATGCATCCACGACGCGCGTCGCCCCGCTCGATGGATCCGCGATGCCGGGCGTCCTCGCGGAGCTCGGATCGTTGCGCCACGAGGTCATCGAGCGACTCGCCGATCTGGGATTCTCCGCTCAGCAGGTCCGCGTCGAACCCCGGGCTGATCTTCGATTCGAAGGGCAGGAGCACACCGTCACGGTGGACATCGATCCGGCGTGGGGAAACGGTGACGGACGACAGCTCCACGAAGCCTTCGTCGCCCGTCATCGTCAGCTCTACGGTCACGGAGACGCCGACGCGCTCGTGGAGCTGGTCACGCTCCGTTGCCGGGGGGTGGTTCCGGGGGAGGAGCTCCGGCCGCCTCGATGGACCGTGACGAACGAGATCGCCCCGCGATCCGAGCGATCGGTGTTCTTCCGGGAGGCAGGGGGAGCTGTGTCGACGCGCGTCTTCGAGCGCGAGTCACTCGCCGTCGACCAACCGATCCTGGGCCCCGCGATCATCGAGGAATGGAGCTCGACCACCCTGGTCCCGCCCGGGTGGGTCGCCCACACGGACCAGGAGGGCAACCTGGTGCTGATCCATCAGGAGCCACCGTGAACGCCGACCCGATCGCGACGGAGGTGATCCGAGGAGGTCTCGCAGCCGCCGCGCTCGAGATGAACCGGACGCTGGTCCGGACCGCCCACAACCCGCTCCTGTACGAGGTCCAGGACTTCGGTCTCGGCATCGTCGGTGCCGACGCTCGTCTGTGGGCGGAGGCTCCCGGCATCGCCGGGTTCATCAGCGCGCTCTCCGACACGATCCGGTCCGGTATCCAGACGCACGGCCTCGAGGCCTTCCGCGAGGGCGATGCGCTGATCGTGAACGACCCCTACATGACCGGGACACACATCTCGGACACGTCCGTCTACACGCCGGTGTTCCACGACGGTCGTCTGCTCGCGTTCGCGATCGTCACCGCTCACTGGGCCGACATCGGTGGCAAGAGTCCGGGCGGATGGGCGCCCGACACGACGGATGTCTACCAAGAAGGGCTCTGCTTCACGCACCAGCGTCTGTTCCGCGCCGGCGAGCGGAACGAGGAGCTGATGGAATTGATCGGGTCGAACGTCCGAGTCCCCGAGCTCGTGCGCGGAGATCTCGCGGCCCAGCTCGCTGCCTGCCGTCGCGGGGTGGAGCGGGTGCGGCGACTCTGCGATCGGTTCGGCGCGGACGTGGTGCTCGACGCCACGGATCGGATCATCCGCCGGACCGAAGCGGGGATGCGGGCTCGGATCGCTGCGCTCCCGGATGGTCGATACGAGGCGAGCGTCGAGCTGGACCACGACGGGATCGATCGGACGCGCCGCCAACGGGTGGCGGTGCAGATCGACATCTCGGGAACGCGCTTGACCGTGCGCTTCGACGGCACGAGTGCGACCGCGACCGGACCGATCAACGACCCGGGGGCGAGATGCGACGTCCGCTGTGCGCTGAAGGGCCTGCTCGCCCCGGAGGAGATCGGGAACGAAGGGCATGTCAGCTCCTTCGACTTCGAGGTGGCGCCCGGCCTCCTCGTGAGCCCGGAACGCCCGGCACCGGTCGATTCGTACGGCTACGTCGGGGTGGCGTTGATCGAGCTCGTGATCCGCGCGCTGGCCCCGGTTCTTCCCGGTCGTGCCCCCGCCGGGGGATACCAGATCTTCGGCGTGGACCTCTACCGAGTGGACGCGCGCGACGGCGCGCCCTTCGTGTTCACCGACGTCCATCCGGGCGGGGCGGGCGCTCGCCCCGATCACGACGGACCCGCGCTCATCTTCGTCGGCGACGGGGACACCCGGAACACGCCCGTCGAGGTGATCGAGACGCGGTATCCGATCCGGGTCGAGCGGCACGAGTTGCTGCCGGCAGCCGGGGGAGCGGGACGTTGGCGGGGTGGGCCTGGGGTGGCCCGCGACTTCCGGATCCTCGAGCCGGGGGTCCAGATGCAGTACACGGTGGAGAACACGCACGATCCGCTCGCGAAGGGTCTCGACGGCGGCGAGGACGGACTGCCGGGGATCCTCGTGATCAATCCGGGCGCCGAAGGGGAGGTCGTCCTCACCGACCGCGTCACCGCCTATGGCCCGCTCGAGGTGGGGGATGTCCTGAGCGCTCGGTCGGGGGGCGGCGGAGGCTATGGGCACGATCCCCGTCAGGGATGACGGGGATCTCCCGCGACGACCGCCAGGACCTCGTCCGCGTACCGCTCGAGCTTGGCTGGCCCCACGCCGGAGACCGCCGCGAGGTCGGCCCAGTCCTTGCATCCCCGCTCGGCGATCTCGGCGAGCGTGCGGTCGTGGAACACGACGTAGGCCGGTACACCGTCCGCCTGTGCGCGCTTGCGGCGCCAGTCCTTCAGACGATCGAACAACGGACCGCCGCGGGTCACCACGACCGGGACGCCCGGCGACGTGGTTCGAGCGGGAAGCCCGGCAGGTGACAGCTCCATCTCGTCGAGGAACGGGCTCGGCCGCGATCGACCGCTCCGGGGCCAGGTGAGGAAGAGGTACCGGCGGGCGCGCGTGATCCCGACGTAGAGCAGCCGACGCTCCTCGCGCGGGTCGGCCCTGGCTCTGCCCGATCGGAACGGGAGCTCGCCGTCGATCATCCGCGGGAGGAACACGGCGTCGAACTCGAGCCCCTTCGCCCGGTGATACGTGAGCAGGTTCACGCCACGGCTGCTGTGCGCGGTGGAGAATCGCTCGGCCAGCTCGGCCAGGAACGCCGCGGGGCCGCCGGCGGGATGTGTTCCCTGGAACTCCGCCGCCAGGGAGCGCATGCGCGCGAGGTCGGACTGGCGCGTCACCTCCTCGTCGGCATCCGGTGACGCCTCGGGGTCGTACCCGAGCTGGGCGGTGATACCGACGACGGCCTCGGCCACGGCCGCGTCCGCGCTCGCTCGCTGCAACCGTTGCACCACTCCGCGCGCTCCGGGTCGACGCAGGAACGCTCCGTCGCGTACCTGGTACGGGATGCCCGCGGCGGCGAACGCTTCCTCGAACGGCTCGGATCGAGCGTTGATCCGCGAGAGGACCGCGATCTCCTCGAGCGGTACCGACTCCTCGAGGTGCAGCCGCTGCACCGCCTGCACGACGGCGGTGACCTCGGCGCCGTCATCGGGCTCGGCTCGGGCGATGGGGAACGGACCGGACGGCCTGTTGGGTCGGAGGGTCTTCCGGATCCCTCCCAGTCGGTTCGCGAGCCGGTTCGCGAGCTCGAGGATCTCCGGAGAGGACCGGTAGTTCTCTTCGAGGCGAACGACCGTCGCGCGTGGGAATCGACGTGTGAAGTCCAGCAGGTGCTCGGGTGACGCCCCCGTGAAGGCGTAGATCGTCTGGTAGTCGTCACCCACCACGCAGAGGTCGTCGCGGTCGCCGAGCCACCGGTCGAGCAAGCCCGCCTGCAGCAGATTCACGTCCTGGAACTCGTCCACGGTGAACGCGAAGAACCGAGATCGGACGGCGTCGGCGGCATCGGGATGGTCGTCGAACAGCCGGAGGGCAAGTCCCAGCATGTCCTCGAAGTCCAGCCGGCCCATCGCGCGCTTGCGACGCTCGTACCCGTCGTAGATCCGCAGCATCAGCTCCGCCGGGATCGGCGGCTCATGGTCGCCGAGCTCCGTGAGGTAGCGGGCCGGCTCGATCATCCTGTTCTTGGCCCACTCGATCTCGCTCGCGAGCTCACGTCGGGGGAGGAACCTGTGGGGCGGGGGCAACGCGTTCGCGAGCGAGGCGATGAGCGGAGCCTTGGCGTCCAGGACATCGGGGAGCGGGTCGCCGGTGTGCGCGGACCACAGACGCGAGAGCTGTGACAGCGCGGCGGAGTGGAACGTGCGCGCCTCCACCCCGTCGACCTCGAGAGCCTGGAGTCGTCGTTTCAGCTCACCCGCCGCTTTGTCGGTGAAGGTCACGGCGAGGATCTGCGAGGCATCGAACGATCCGCTCCGGACCTGACAGGCGATCCGATGCGTGATCGTGGTCGTCTTCCCCGTTCCCGCACCGGCCACGATCGCGACAGGTCCGCGGAGTGCGAGGGCGGCTTCCCGCTGGGAATCGTTCAGTCCGTCGAGCACGCTCTCGAGGTCGGGCACCCGAGCCGACCCTAGCATCGGGGGGGTGTGGCCCGGCCATGATCGAGATCACGTCCGAGGTCCACGATCCGAGCGCGCTCGCGGGCGTTTGTCGGAGCTGCGGGCACCGACCATGATGTGCGCCACCGGAACGGAGGGCATCTGATGGCGGTCGACACCTCGGCAGCGAAGACGTTCATCCGCCCCGACGGGCGGGAGAAGGTGACGGGCGCCGGGCGCTACACCGCCGACCTCGCGTCCACCGGCATGGCGCATGCCGCGTTCCGCTACGCGGACCATCCCCACGCGACGATACTCCGCATCGACACGACGAAGGCCCGCGCCGTGTCCGGCGTCGTCGCGGTGATCACGCAGGACGACCTGCCCGACGTCCGCTTCGGGGGCCTCGTGCAGGACCGCACCCTGTTCGCGAAGGACGTCGTACGGTTCGAGGGCGAGATCGTGGCGGGGGTCGCCGCGCTCACCGAGACCGCCGCGGCCGAGGCGGCGCGCCTGATCGAGGTGGAGTACGAGCCGCTGCCGGCGCTCACGGACTTCGTCGCTGCGATGGATCCGGATGCCCCGCTCGTCCACGCCGACTGGTCCTCGTACGAGCGCGACGAGCAGATGGTGGCCGACGGGAACACGATCTCCTATGCGACGATCGTCAAGAGCGACGCGGACGCCGCGATGGCCCGAGCCGATGTCGTGGTGAAGAGCCGCTACGAGTCCGACGCATCGCAGGGCGTGCCGATCGAGCCGCGCGCCGTTCTCGCCGAGTGGCGCGGCGACCAGGTCACGATCTGGTCCTCGACCCAGGTCCCCTACGCCGCACGCTCAGGCGTCGCGCAGACCCTGCAGATCGCGGAAGCGAACGTTCGGGTGGTCGTCCCGCTCCTGGGCGGGGGGTTCGGGGCGAAGTGCGACCTGCATTTCGAAGCGCAGGTGGCCGCCCTCGCGCGCGCCGCGCGCCGTCCGGTGCGGCTGGTCTTCTCCCGCGAGGAGGAGTTCCGGGCGATCGCCCAGCGCCGCGAGGGGATCGTGATGGAGTTCGAGACGGGGGCCATGCGGGACGGACGCCTCGTGGCGCGGAAGGCCCGACTGATCCTGGACAAGGGCGCGTACTGCGGAGAGGGCGGATTCCTCGGCCAGATGGCCGCGATGCACGCGTGCGGTCCGTACGTGATCGACGCCATCGCCGTGGAGTCGTTCCTCAACTACTCGAACCGGCAGCCGTCCGGCTCGGTGCGGGCGCCCACCGCTCCCCAGGTGTGCTGGGGCCTGGAGCAGCACATGGACGAGGTCGCTGGCGAGCTCGGCATCGATCCGGTGGAGCTCCGCCGGCGCACGTTGATCGAGGAGGGCGCCGAGGGTCCGACGCGGCAGGTCTTCGACGAGATCGGCGTGAAGCAGACCTTGGAGCGCGCCGTCGAGATGATCGGGTACGAGCGTCACCTCCCCGAGGATGAGGCGATCGGCGTCGCCGTGGGCTGGTGGCCCTCCGGGCCCGCTCCGTCCGGCGCCTTCATCCACCTGAACGGCGACGGCAGCGGGACGATCGTGACCGGCGCCCAGGAGAACGGCAGCGGAGCCGTCATGGCGATGCCGAGGTTCGTGGCCGAGGAGCTCGGCATGGAGCCGGAGAACTTCACCCTGCTCTACCAAGACACCGCGGCGGCGAACTGGGACATGGGCTCGTGCGGGTCGCAGACAACCTTCAACTCCGGTCGCGCGATCCTGGCCGCGGCCGTGGACGTGCGCGGCCAGCTCCTCGACGCCGCCGCTGCCGAGCTCGAGGTCGACCGCGAGGACCTCGAGCTCGCCGAGGGGCAGGTGCGGGTGAAGGGCTCGCCAGATCGGTCCGTGTCGATCGCGGACATCGCCGGGGCCGGCACGATCCACGGGAAGGGCTCGGGCGACGTGCCCGAGGTCCCCACGGGCGACACCGGCGGATGCGTGGGACGTCTCGGGAGCGAAACGTTCGCCGCCCCGCAGCTGATCACACAAGCGGCGCACGTGAAGGTCGATCGCGAGACCGGCGTGGTCCGCGTCCTGAAGGTGGCGGCCGCGCACGATTCGGGCGTCATCCTCAATCGGATGGGCGCCGACGGCCAGGTAACGGGAGGCGTCGTGATGGGGGTCGGCCTCGCGCTCTCGGAGGGAACCGTGTTCGACGACGACGGCCGGCAGTTGAACCCGCATCTGCTCGACTACAAGCTCGTCACCTGCTCCGACGCCCCGGAGATCGAAATCGACTGGGTGCAGATCCCGACGGAGAACGCGGGCCCGCGCGGCTCCAAGGGCGTCGGTGAGCCCCCGCAGGTCCCGACCGCCGCCGCGATCGCGAACGCGGTAGCCAAGGTGCTCGGGCGGCGTGTCCGGCAGCTCCCGATGACGCCCGAGCGGGTCTGGGCCGCGTCGGCCGAGGTCGGGTCGTGACGAGGACGTTCACGACGGCGGCGACGGTGGAGGACGCCCTCGAGGCCCTGGGCTCGGGAGCGCGGCCGATCGCCGGGGGTACCGACCTCGTGGTCGGGGCCCGGCAGGGGAAGGCTCCGCTCCCGGAGGCGATCGTCGCGATCGATCGGATCGTCGCGCTCGAGGGGATCGTCGAGGATGACGACGGACTGCGTCTCGGTGCGCTCGTCACGCATGAGGAGATCGTCGCGAACGACGTGATCCGTACGCGGTTCACGGCCCTCGCCGACGCGTCCGCGATCGTCGGCTCCCACGCGACCCGTGCGCACGGCACGATCGGTGGCAACGTGATGAACGCCTCGCCCGCGATGGACACCGGCGGGCCGCTCCTGTGCTTCGATGCATCCGCCCGTCTCCGGTCGGCGTCGGGGGAGCGGGGGGTGCCGCTCGACGGGCTCTGGACCGGACCGGGAACGACCGCGGTCGATCCGAGCGAACTGCTCGTGGGCATCGATGTTCCGCCGACGACCCCGGCGACCGGCTCCGCGTACGTCCGACTCGAGTACCGCCGGCAGATGGAGATCGCCGTTGTGGGCGTGACGGCCGTCGTGCGGCTCGACGGCGGGTCGGTCGCGGACGCCCGTCTGGCGATCACGGCGCTCGCGCCTACCATCCGCCGTGTCCCGGACGCCGAGGCGGCACTCACCGGTTCCGACGGCGGCGCCGAAGCGGTCGCGGCCGCCGCCAGAGCGGTGGCGGCCGGGTCGTCGCCGATCACGGACGTCCGGGGGTCGGCGCAGTACCGCTCCGCGATGGCGGGGGTGATCGCCGACCGGGCGATCTCGGCTGCGCTCGCTCGCGCCCGGGGCGAGGACGTCCGGATCCCCGCGAGTGCGGCCACCTACGCGGCTCCTCGGAGGGCGAGCACATGAGCGTGCCGGCCACGCTGCGCGTGAACGGCATCGCGTACGAGATGGAGCTCGATCCCCACACGAGCCTGCTCGACGCTGCCCGCGACGTGATCGGGCTGACCGGCTCCAAGGAGGGATGCGACGACTCGGAGTGCGGGGCTTGCATGATGCTCCTGGACGGCAAGCCGGTGAACTCCTGCAGCTACCTGGCGCTGCAAGCCGACGGCCGGGACGTCACGACGGTCGAGGGCCTGGCGCAGGGCGACGAGTTGACTCCCCTCCAACGCGCGCTCCTCGAGCACGGGGGCGTGCAATGTGGGTTCTGCACCCCGGGCGTGCTGATCTCGGCCACCGCACTCCTCCGTGAGCACCCGGATCCGTCCGAGGAGGATGTTCGCATCGCGCTGTCCGGGAACCTCTGCCGATGCACCGGATACGACGGCATCGTCCGCGCGGTCCGGAGCGCGGTCCGGTCGGGCTGACGCCGGCTCGGGTCACAGCGCCCGTTCTTTCCTTCCTCTTTGCCGTCGGTTGACGCGAACTTGGAACCGCATCGAGCAGCCTGCATACATGGACCTGCGGATCTGGATCGTGGCGCTCGTGGCCGCCCTCGGCACCGGCGCGTGCTCGGTCGCAGACGGGGGCGACGGGCTGGCGCCTGCGGTCTCCGCCGACCCGACGTCGACCACGGTCCCGAGCGGGCCGGCGCCGGCCGGCACCCGCACGGTGGACCCTCGGCGAGGCGGTCTCGACCTCGGCTTCGGCGAGTTCGCGATCACCCTGGAGGCCGGCGAGATCCGGCCGGGGCCGGTCACGTTCGTGATCCGCAACGGCGGGCAGCTCGTCCACGGTTTCGAGATGGAGATCGAGGAGCGAGGTGACAGCAGCGGGCACGGTTCGGGCCACGACGGGCTGAAGATCGAGGGGCCGGCGTTCGAGCCGGGGGAGACGATCCGGATCCCGACGGAGCTCGCCCCCGGCGTGTACGAGATCGAATGCTTCGTCGCCGAGCACGACGACATGGGGATGCGCGCGACGTTGATCGTCAGACGGGGTGCGCCGCTCGTGCGCGTCGACCCAGGACCGGCCGAGGGCCAGATCGAGATCGCCGACTTCGCGTTCGCACCGACGCCGCTCGAAGTGCCGGAGGGAACCTCGGTGACGTGGACGAACCTCGACCCCACCGCCCACACGGTGAGCGCGAGCGACGGCTCGTTCGACTCGGGCACCCTCGAGCCGGACGCGCGATTCGAGGCCACGTTCGAGCGACCCGGGACGTTCGCCTACTTCTGCCAGATCCATCCGACGATGCGCGGCACCGTCCGAGTGGGGAAACCAGGGTGAGTCGTGTCTGGAGCGGCTCCGATCAGGCCAGATGGCCGCACGGAAGGAGAACACCGATGAAGACCATCAAGCTGTTCACGTCGCTCGCGTCGGCCGGGCTGATGCTGCTGGCGGCGTGCGGGGGTGGGGGTGACGACGGAGGTTCGCCCGATGGTGGTGAGGCATCCTCGACGGTCACCCTCCGCGACAACGCGTTCGCTCCGGCCGATCCGGTGGTCGCTGCCGGGGACGTCGAACTGGTGAACGAAGGGGAGTCGCCCCACACGTTCACGATCGAGGGAGAGGACGTCGACGTGGAGGTCGACGCCGGGCAGACGACCACCGTGACCGTGGACCTCCCGGCCGGGACGTACACCCTCTTCTGCAGCTTCCATCGAGGACAGGGGATGGAGGGCACCCTCACCGTCGAAGCGTGACCGGCGCCTCCCGGAGCCCGGCGCGCGACCGTATGCTCGCGGGCACGGGTCGGTCGTATCCGGGAGGCTGCGCGTGGGCAGAACCGTGTTCCACGGGGGGACGGTGTTCGACGGTACGGGCGCTGCCCTCGCCGATGCCGACGTACTGATCGAGGGCGGACGGATCGTGGACGTGGGCCCCGGTCTCGACGGCGACGAAGGGATCGACTGCTCGGGCAAGGCGATCCTGCCCGGCCTGTTCGACACCCACGTGCACCTGGTCTCGCGGTACGAGGACTTCGACGAGGTCCGCGTGCTGCACGAGCCGTTCAGCGCCCCTTTCTACCGCGTCGCGGAGAACATGCGTCGCACCCTCGCGTGCGGGATCACGACCGTGCGTGACGCTGCCGGAGCGGATGCGGGGATGCGGCTCGCCGTGGAGGAGGGCTCGCTCGTCGGCCCGCGGATGCAGATCAGCGTCACGATGCTCTCGATGACCGGGGGGCACAACGACCCCTGGCTCCCGAGCGGCGCGACCGGCCCGTGGGGACAGCCGTATCCGGGGATGCCGAGCGGCGTCTGCGACGGTATCGACGGCGTGGCCGCGAAGGTGCGCGAGGTGATCCGTGCCGGCGCCGACGTGATCAAGATCGCTTCGTCCGGAGGCTTCCTCTCACCCGCCGACGATCCATCGCAGCCGAACTTCTCGGAGGCCGAGGTCGAGGCGATCGTGCGCACCGCGGCCGACCTCGGGCGGTGGGTGATGTCGCACGCGCACGGAGCCGAGGGGATCAAGCGCGCGGTTCGCGCCGGCGTGCGCTCGATCGATCACGGCACCTACCTCGACGATGAGGGGATCGAGTTGATGCTCGAGCGAGGCACCTGGCTCGTCCCCACGCTGACGGCGGGGGACACCACCGACGAGATCGCGGCGAATCCCCAGGTGGCGGAGGCGGTGCGCCACAAGCTCCGCGAGCTCGGCCGCCCCGAGCTGGAGGCGTTCCGGCGGGCCGCCGAAGCCGGCGTGAAGGTGGCTATGGGCACGGACTGCCCGGTCGCGCCGCACGGAACGAACCTTCGCGAGCTGGAGCTGATGGCCGCCAACGGCTTCACGCCCGAGCAGGCGCTCGTCGCTTCGTCGTCGAGCGCCGCGGAGCTGATGGGTCTGGAGGAGTCCCTCGGGACGCTCGCGCCCGGCAGGATCGCCGATGTCGTGGTCGTCGACGGCGACCCGTTCGAATTCGCGACGCTCGGGGATCGCATCGGACAGGTGTGGAAGGCAGGACTGCGTCTGGTGTGACCGGGCAGCTGTTGCCTTGACGGGCGAGGTGACACTTCGAAGGATGGAGGGACATCGAGTCCCCGAGAGGGGGGGAGGGAGGCGTCATGCGTTCCAGGTCTATCCGCCTCGTCGTGGTCGCGCTCGCCGGAGCGGCGGTGCTCGCGACGGGGCTCCTTGCCCAGGCGAGCTCGCCGGCTGACGCCGGCGGGCCGGCCGTCCGGCTGGCGCGGATGAACGGAGCCAAGGAGGTACCTGGGCCGGGTGTGGAAGGCGGGACCGGCGTGGCCACGGTGATCGTGCATCCGAGCCAGAGCAGGCTGTGCTTCTCGATCGCGGTGGAGGGGATCGAGTTGCCTGCGGTCGCGGCCCACGTGCACGTGGGGTCCCCCGATGTCGCCGGACCCGTCGTGGTGGGATTGACCCCGCCGGACGCAGCGGGCAGCTCGGCGGGGTGCGTCACCGCCGATCCGGCGCTGCTGAGGGCGATCAAGCGGGCCCCGTGGGCGTACTACGTGAACGTCCACACGACGTCGTTCCCGGCCGGAGCCGTCAGAGGTCAGCTGCACAGGCCCTGAGTCGATGACGGAGAGCCGGCCGCGAGCGGCCGGCTCTCCGTCGATCCGGGGGGATCAGGACAGCGTGATCGAGACGTCGTCGGCGTAGAAGCAGGTCCCCGGTGGTGCCTCCGCCTTCGGGATGAACACCTGCAGGTCGAGGGTCGATCCCGGCGAGGCCGTGGTCTCCGTGACGGCGATCAGGTTCCAAGCGGTCTCGAGGGGGGCGCTGAAGATTCGGGATCGCACTTGCGTTCCCCCGTTCATCTCCTTCAGCGTGATCTTGATCGTCGAGCCCGCCACGTCGCCCCGTACCCAGACGCTGGCCGTGTAGGTGCCGGCCTGGGTCGTCGCCACCCAGTTCGGCGTGTCGGTCAGCACGCACTTGCGTGTACCGGTACTCCCGTTCACGACCTGTGCCGACGAGGTTCCCGTGTGACCCGATGCCGCGCGCGTGAGCGTGACGCCCGTGCCCGAGCCGGCCGTGCTCCAGCCGGCGAGGTCCGTCTCGAAGCCCGGGTTCCCGACGAGGTTCCCCGTCGGCGGAGGCGGGCCGCCCCCATCGAGCACCTTGAAGACGTAGACGGCGTGCCGGAGCGGGTCGCCGCTGGACCTCGTGTCCCCCCCGTCCAGGACGTAATAGCGATCATCGGAGGCGGAGGACCCCAGGATGACGCTGACGCCCCGACTGTCGCGCACGCCGGAGGGGGCAAGATCGAACGACCATCCCGGAACGATCGTCCGGCTGGACCAGTCGATGCGGATCAACCTCTCGGCGCTCGTGACCACGAACAGGTCGCCGTCTCGAGACGAGAAGTCGAGCCCCAGGATCCCGGAGAGGCCGGTGATCCGGAAGGTTGGTCCGAGGGTATTCGTCGCGTAGTCGTAGGTGCGCAGCACGGTCCCCTGACCGACGTAGATCTCGTGATCTCCCGGATTCCAGGCCGAGGCCGTGTGGTTGCTCCCGGAGGCCAGCGGTTGGTACGAGTCCACCTGGAGATCCCCGCTCCCGTCCCGCGTCAGTCGGAACGCGGTCGGGAGGTTCGACGACGTGCAGCACGGCCCGGAGAAGATGAACAGTACGTCGGCGGTCGCGTCATAGGCAGCGCTCTCGAGGTCGCCCGAGCGGCTCGGGCCGGCCGCGGGCCCGCCTCCGAGCCGCGGTGCGGCCTCGAAGTCCGCGCGACCGATCGTTCGCTTGAGGGCGCCCGTGGAAGGGTCGACCTCGTAGATGGCCCGTCCGTTGTCGTCGACCAGCCACAGGGAGTGGTCGCGGGGGATGTCGGCGGTGCCCTCCCCGTCCTTGATCGAGACGGAAGAGCCCATGAACGGCGAGGTCCGGATCGTCCGCTCCAGCTGCAGCGAGGGGCTCGCCAGAGCGGTGCCTGCCGATGCAAGGGTGCCCACGATCGCCACCGTCAGCGAGATCGCCAGGTGCCTCCCTCGGGATCGGCGACGGCGCGAAGGACCGATGGGGGCGGCGGTTGCGCTCACGGAGCCAACCTATGAGACCGGCCCCCGCTGCGAATCATCCATCTGATGCACCGCCTCTACGGAGTCGGCGGCATCTCGCGACCACCCTGCGGGCGCGCCTCGCGACGCTGGAGGTCCGGCTCCGTACGCTGGCGTCATGCGCTCGGGTGACCTGGGTGGGGTACGGTGGATCCACGGCGCCCCCGACTGCGAGGACTCCGGCGACCCGCCGCTGCAGGTCGTGGCGGTCGACGACGACACGTTCGTCATCCGCCAGAGCAAGTGCGTGCACTTCGAGGCGCCCTTCCTCTGTCTGCTGGTCGGCTCCGAGAGGGCACTGCTTCACGACACGGGGGCGACGGAGGATCCCGAGCTGTTCCCGATCCGGCGGACCGTCGTCGATCTCATCGGTGTGAGGCAGCTCGAGCTCACCGTCACCCACTCTCACGGCCACGGCGACCATCGCGCAGGAGATGCGCAGTTCACCGACCTTCCCTCCGGATCGATCGCCCCGATCGGCGCGGACGGCGTCGCGGGGTTCTTCGGGATCGAGGCCTGGCCGGAGGGCGGGGCGGTCATCGATCTGGGTGACCGAGCCCTGGACGTCATCCCGGCCCCGGGTCACCTCGAGGATCACGTCGTCCTGTTCGATCGGACGCGTGGGCTGCTCCTGAGCGGCGACACGCTGCTCCCGGGGACGCTCACCGTCCGGGACTGGAACGCCTACCGCGAAAGCGTCCGCCGTCTCGCGCGCTTCGCGCGTGAGACGGCGTCGCGGGGCCATCCGGTCCGGCAGATCGTTGGCGGGCACATCGAGATGAGCGCGACGGGCGAGCTGTACGAGCTGGGGACGACCTACCAGCCCGACGAGGCTCCCCTGCCACTGTCCGTCGAGGACCTCTTCTCGCTCGAGGCAGCCCTCGAGGACGCAGGCCAGGCCCCGCGACGGATCGCGGGCGACCGCTTCGTGGTGGAGCCGATGGCAGACTTCGAGAATGGACCACCCGGGAGTCGCGAGCGCACTGACTGATCCGCCGACCGGTCAGGAGCTCGGCTGGATCAGCGACCGTGCTTCCCCGTTCGAGGACCCGTTCCCGGCACCCTCGATGGGGGATTCGCCACAGAACTCGTCGATGATCCGGAGCAGCCGCTCGACGTCGAACGGTTTCGGGACGAAGTCACGAGCTCCGGCGTCGGTCAGCCTCGCGTGCTGTCCCGCGGTCACATCGGCCGAGATCACCACGACCGGGAGGTCCGCGGTCCTCGGATCGGCGCTCAGTCGCCCGAGGAGCTCCTGACCGCCCATGTCCGGCAGGTTGAGGTCCAAGAAGATCAGGTCCGGTCGGTGATCGCGTGCGAGCGTGACGCCCAGGCTTCCCTGCATCGCCGAGATGAGCTGGATGCCCGGCCGGCGCTCCAGGATCCGCTCCATCAACTTCACGTTGGCGAGGTTGTCCTCGACGTAAAGGATGGTCCGGGTCCGAGGAACGACCGAGGCGGCCGGATGATGGTCGTCCGAGCTGATGCTCTCGGCGACGGCGGCGTCATCGGCGGAGGCGAGCTCCAGGCTGAACCTGCTCCCGCGACCGAGCTCGCTCGAGACCTTGATCGTGCCACCCATCGCCTCCACGAGCGGCTTGGTGAGGGCGAGACCGAGGCCGGTTCCCTGGATGCCCGTCCCCTCGATCCCCAGGCGCTCGAACGGGGAGAAGAGACGGTCGAGGCGCTCCGGCGGGATACCTCGACCGGTGTCCGAGACGTCGATCCTGATCCGGCTCCCCTCGGCCGTGCGCTCGATCGAAACGGTGACGGTGCCGTGCTCCCGGTTGTACTTGATGCCGTTGGAGAGCAGGTTCAACAACACCTGCTTCAGCCGCTGGCGATCGGCGATCACGTAGGACGCACCGGTCTCGGCGGCGGGACCCTCCATCGCCACGCTGACGCCCTCCTGGGCGGCCTGGGGTCCGAGGAGGGAGATGCACTCGTCGATCACGAGGACCGCATCCACTGGCTCGAGGGACAGGCGAAGCTTCCCGGCTTCGATCCGCGCGATGTCGAGCACCTCGTCGATCAGTTCGACGAGGTGCGTGCCCGCTTTCAGGATCTCGCGTGTCGCGTCCTCCTGTTTCGGAGCCATCGGTTCCATCTGCATCAGCTGCGCGAAACCCAGGACGGAGTTGAGCGGCGTGCGCAGCTCATGGCTCATCCGCGAAAGGAACTCGCTCTTGGCCTGGTTCGCGCGATCGGCCTCCTCGTGCGCGGCTGCCCGCTCCTCGTCCAACCGGCGACGCTCGCTCACGTCTCGCGCGACCACGGACACGCCGGAGATCGTGCCTTCGGATTCCCTGATCGGAGAGATCGTGAGTGAGACGTGGATCGAGCGGCCCTCCTTGGTCCGCCTCTCCGTCTCGTAGTGATCGGTGCTCTCGCCCCGAAGGATCTTCTCCATGATCTCCACGTCGTCGTACCCATGTGGGTCGAGCATCGAGATGGATCTGCCGACCGCCTCATCAGCCTCGTACCCGTAGATCTTCTCTGCCCCGCGGTTCCAGCTCGTGATGGTGCCATCGAGGGTCCTCGAGATGATCGCGTCATCCGACGATTGGACGATCGCGGCGAGCGTGCGCTGGGAATCGAGGAGCTCGTTCCGGGCGATCGCGAGGTCGGCCAGGGCCGCGAGCTCCTGCAGCTCCGACAGCTCCTCGTCTCCGAAGAACGGAGTGAGTGGACTCGAGTGCACGACGAGCTGACCCTTCCGCATCGACACCCGGACGACCGGACGCTCGAGTCCGTCGGGCGTCTGTTCGGGCCCTGGGCCGTTGCCCGATATGGGGTCTCCATCCGCATCCAGTCTCGCGACGACCTCCCCGTCCTCGTTCTCGAGCCTGGCGAACTCGGCGCCGAGGAGGATCCGGGCGTGGGGGAGCAGGATGCGAGCGACTTCCTGGGTCGTGATCGCTTCCATCAACGAATGCCCCGCCTCGCGCATCTCGGTTTCCTCGCTCCTGCGCCACAGGATCCGGAGCGCGCGAGGCGGAGCGAAGCCGATCAGCATCAGTGGAGCCGCGCCGAGGACTAGCAGCCCGAAGAACACGTCGGCGATCCCTTCCCCTCCGGAGAACTGGCCCGCGACCACCAGCGCGAGCGCGAGTCCGGTCGCCCCGAGGGCCATCGTCCGCATCCTCCGGCGAGCCACGGTCGGTTGTCCCTTCCCGGCCCTCCACAGGCGGATCGCCACGGCGGCGGAGAGGAAGACCCACTGGGTGAGGAGCGCGAGGATGAAGATCCCGACCCAGCCCGGCTGCGGGGCGTTCTCATCGGGGAACGTTGGGAGCAGGAACACGACGATCGCGATGGACGCGGTGAGGACCGTCCCGGTCACGGTCACCCACGGGATCGGTCGGAGCAACGTCGTCGTGAACCGGTAGAGGAAGTAGGGGAATAGGACGAGGACGGCGATCAGCCCACGGCCGACCCACTCCATCGCGGGATCCGAGGAATCCTCGGGCAGGATCACTCCTGCGAGCACGACGGCTGCGAGCACGCCGAAGGTGGCGACGAGCCAGAGGCTCGATCGCCCCGGACGCCGGCGCCACTGAACGAGCGCGACGAGGAACAAGCCCCCGTAGACGTAGGGCTGCAGCGCTTCGAGCGCGCTCGCCAAGCTCGACGATCCCATCTGACCGGCTCCTCGCGAGGGTCGTTTCCCCTCTCCTCGGCGGCTGAGAGGTCTTCCTGTAGGGGCAGGTCACATGCAGGATCGATCGACCGAGCACGTAGCCCGATCTCGAGGGGTGTGGCCGAGAGTCAGGTTGGTCGCGAACCGTCAGAGGCTACGGAGAGGAAACCCTGTCGTCCGAGAGGGCGGTGTGGACCACGTAGTCGAAGAGCCCGCGGTCCTCCGGCTCGACCGTGATCGACACGATCTTCCCGCTCGGCGCGTCGAACGTGAACCGCTGGAAGAGGATCATCCCGGCCACATGCTTGGGGCCGTGCACGGCGACCTGGTGGCGGATCAGCATCTCGTCGCCGTCATGTTCGAACGAGACCTCGTGTCGGCCCGTCTCGAGCACCCACCGCATCTGGCTGACGAAACGACCCACCTCATCGATCCCTCGGTAGGTGCCGGCGAGTGCAGAGGTCCCCGGGAGCTCGAGGACTACGTCTCGGCTCATCGCGGCGAGGATCACGTCGTTGTCACGTCGCCCGAACGCCGCCAGGAGCTCCGCGAAGATGGCCTCGCGGTCACTGTTGAGCTGATCGTCCTTCACCAACTCCGTATCGACAGCATCGAGGGGCGACTGGAGCCTCACCGTGGCGTGATCGACGTGCCCGTCCTGCGTCGGGTCAGTGGCGGACCGCCCAGGGGTGGCGGCGAAGGGGCCATCCCCAGCTGCCATCCGCGGTCGACGGGATGGGACCGGGTCGGCCGAGCAGGAATCCTTGTCCTGCTCCCACGCCGAGCCCACGGAGGGCCTCGAGCTCCCCGGCGGTTTCGATCCCTTCGGCGACGACCTCTATCTCGACCTGGTCCGCGTAGGAGCTCAATCGCGCGATCAGGGCGCTCTTGTGCTCGTCGGCGTCCACGCCGCTGACGAGGCTCCGGTCGAACTTCAGCAGGTCGGGCGAGAGCTCGACGACGTGCGCGAGTCCGGAGAACCCCTTCCCGACGTCGTCGATCGCGAGCCGGCAGCCCAGCGCACGAAGCTCGGCAAGCCGCACGTTCGTCTCCTCGTAGTCAACGATCGGCGAGCGCTCCGTGAGCTCGATCACCACGCGCTGGGCCGGGATCGAACGGAGGAGCTCGGTCAGTCGGGGTTCACGGAGGGTCTCGGGGGAGAGGTTCACCGAGAGGTACACGCCTTCGGGTATGGCATCCAAGTGCCCGAGCGCTTGGGTGGCGGTCGCGAGCTCGAGTCGCGCCAGCAGACCCTGATCCGCGGCCTCCGCGAACCAGGTCTCGGGAGCCCGCCTGGGCTTGGTGAGGAATCGCGAGAGCGCCTCCACCCCGAGGATGCGGCCGTCGTTGAGGTCGACCACGGGCTGGAACACGGTGTGGATCGCGTCGCCGCGGATCGCCTGCTCGATCCGTTCCGCCGAGATCCGTGCCCGCCCCGCGACGCGGACGACGTGGCGGGTCTGCTGCTCGACGAGCCGCTCCGCCACCTCGCCCAGACGATCGACCACGAGGCTCGCGCGTCCGTCTGCGGAGCGATGGATCGCCCGGAGCACCTCGTCGGCCGGCTGGTCCTTGCCCACGTAGCCGACCGCACCCGCCCGGACCATAGAGGCGACCGTCCTGGGGTCCGTGCTCGCCGACAAAGCGACGATGCGGGTCTCGGGCGACCGTCGGCGGATCTCGCGTGCCGCGCGACTGCCGCCACCACCCGGCATCCGGACGTCGAGCAGGGCGACATCCGGTGCGTGAAGCTCGGCGAGGTCGATCGCCTCGCCGGCATCGCGCGCCGTCCCCACCACGTCGATGTCCTTGTCCATCGACACGAGCTCGCTCATCGCTTCGAGGATCGACGCTTCGTCGTCGGCGAGCATCAGTCGGATCCGTCCGATGCTCATGCGAACTCCACCACGTCTGAGTCGACCGGCGCGAGCGCCAGCCTCGGGTCGTTCCGGTCGAGGTGGTCCTGGATCGCGACGAATGCGACGGCCAGCCCGAAGAGGGCAAGCACGATCGCGAGGCTGCGCGCCACTCCTCCGAGTGCATCTCCGAGGCTGCTCCCGGTCGTCAGGCCTCCACGCTCGGGCGGAGCCGACCCGGTAGCCGCCGAGATGATCGGCCCGAACGGACCGGAGAGTCCGGGGCCGTCGGGGCTCCTGTCGCCTGCAGCCCCTCGGCCGCCCGCGGCTTTTCGGCCGCTCGGGTCCAGGGAGTCGGGAGCCCGAGAGCCGGTCCCACCGTGCCCTCCGCGGGGCCAATCGTCGACCGGGTCCGGGAGGTCGATCGGACCGCCACCGAGGAGGTCGTGGACCCGATCCAGGTGGTCGTCCACGATCGGGTCGACCGTACCGTCGACCGGAGTGTCGACCGGCTCGGTGGTGGCGTCGAAGAGGTCCTCACCGGCGCCGAGCGCCTCGGCCGCCTGGCAGGCGGCGTCCAGGCCCGGACAGACCGCGTTCGCGGCCGGCTGCCCCGTGAGGGCGAGGGCGAACGTGCCGACCACCATCAGCAAGAGGCGCCGGCTCCAGCGACTCACCGGGAACCATCGCCCGGGGTCGAGGGGCTCGGCTGCGTGGTGAGATCCCGTCGGCGCCCCGGGGCCCGCGGTGCATCCCACAGCCCGACCTGACCGGGGAGCTCGGAGAACGGGATCGGCTCTCCCACGATGGGCCCCTGCACCAGCTCGACCCCGAGGTTCCGGAGTTCGAGTAGCTGGTCCTCGGAGTCGACGCCGGGGGCGATCAGTCGTGCCCCGACGTCGCCGGCGCACGCGACCACCGCGGCGACGACGGAATGGCTCGAGAAGGTCTGCCCCAGACTCCGGATGAGCGTCGGATCCAGCCTGGCCAGGTCGGGAGAGAGATTGGAGAGATGCCGCAGGCTCTCGAACCCGGGGCCGGCGTCCCTCGCCGCGACGCGGATCCCCCGCGCGCGGAGCGTCGCCAAGATCCCGCCCGGATCCGCTGCCTCGAGCTCGGGCGCGGCCGCGGGCGTGAGAGGCGAGAACCCCAGCACGACCCGCGGGGCGACCGACTTTCGGATCGCTCGGCGGAACCTTCCCTCGGCCGCGGTCGACTGCGTCACCTCGAACTCGAGGAACAGATCTTCGGGGATCACCGGCAATGCCGACAGACTGGCTCGGAACGCGGACAGCTCGAAGTCGAGGAGGAGGTCGGCACCCTCGGCGTCGGCCAGCCAGGCGTCGTAGGAACGGTGGGGGAGGGTCGCCACGCGCGGATGCGCATCGAGTCCGACGACGCGGCCCGTGGCGAGCTCCGCGATCGGCTCGAACTCGGCCGTGATGACCCCGTCGAGGATCGCTCGGGCGACCGCGGTCCTCTGCTGCGTGCGATGGGGAAGCATCGGCGAGACCAGCGCGAGCTGCGGTCCCGCCTCCTCCGCGACGTAGTCCGGATCCATCGCCCGATGGATCGTCCGCAGGATCTTCTCCGTCGGATCGCCCTTGGGAACGTAGCCGCTCGCCCCCGCGCTGATCATGCCGATCACGGTGTCCGAGTCCTGGTGCGCCGAGAGCGCGACGACCTTCGTCGGCGCGCATCGCTTCGTGATTTCGCGGGTCGCCCGCAGGCCTCCGCCGCCCGGCATCCGCACGTCGAGCAGGACCACGTCCGGGCGTTCCCGCGCCGTCATCTCGATCGCGTCCTCGGCGTTGTGGGCCGCCCCCACGAAGCGAAGGGACGGATCCGATCCGATGAGCGAACGGAGGACGTCGACGACCGTCTCCTCGTCATCGGCCACCAGGACACGGATCGGATCCTCGACCGTCTCCGAGGCACTCTGCGCTTCGCTCACTCCCGCTCCTTCCGTCCGAGCCCCGGGCCGATCGGCGACCGGATCCGGAGCTCCCACGTCTACCTGGAACGAGGTATCGGCATGCGCGTGACCTGGGACGATGGTTCCTTCGCGTCAACTCGGGTGACTCGCCCTGACCAGACGGGCCGTGCACTCAACCCTCGCTCGCCCGACCGACAGGCGCGCATCGGTCGGGGGGCGAAAGACCATCGCCGGGCGCGGCCGCGCACGATGGACCCACCGATCGCCCGTTTCCCGCACTCCTTACTGTTGCCCCTGTTGCCGTCGGGCTTGCCGTCGGGCTACTTCCTCACAGCCCTTGCGCGGTCCGACACTCAAACGTGACCGAGTGGAAGCCTGACAACTGATATCGACTGTCGATGGACCGAGAAGGGGAACTGATCCGCAGCCCTGAGTTTCTGCGCGTGAGCACGTGTACAGCTCATCTGCGGTTTCCCCCACGGCCGGTTGGGTCCGATGGTTCCCCGGCGCCCTGCTGCGGATGGATCACCGATGCGGTTGGGGGATGACAGGAGATGAACCCCGATGGCTATTGGGTTACAGGCGTCCTGGAGCCGATACAGAGGGAGACCGAAAGGAACGCCGTGAGCGAGGCAGGTTCCATCCCAGCAGGTCGACCCTCGGAGGTGACACCGTGAAGTGGATCGGTCGTTCGACCCTGATCATGATGTCCACCATCGCGATCGTCGCCACAGGGGCCGCGACGGCGCATGCAGCGTGTCCGGTCCTGGACCCGGTGTGCGTGGTCGAGGAGGCAGTGGACGACGGGGCGAGCCTGGTGGACGACACGGTGGGTGGTATCGAGACCCCCGTGGACGACGTGCTCGATCCTCTCGAGGAGGTCGTGGACCCGGTCGTCGACACGATCTTCGGCACGGTTGACGACGTGATCGGCGGTGGCGGGGGAGAGCAGCCCGAGCCGCCGGGAGGCGGCACCGGAAACGGTGGTGGAGGAGAGCCCGGCGTGCACGTGGGCGGGCCGGAGCCGTCGGGTCCCGGTGGCCCGGATCGTGGTCCGGTGGACGTCGCGGGTCCGCGGATCCACGAGCGGCCACAGCTCGGCCGGGTCATCGGACCGGTCGTGGTCCTGCATCCGGTCGCCGATGCGACCGGATCTCCCGTGGAGGGAAGCGGACGTGTGGGCGCTGCGATCGGCGCCGTCGCTCGAAGTCTGGTCATCGTGCTCGCGCTGTTCGGATCGACCCTCGCGTTCGCGGCGATCCAAGATCGGCTCGATCGCAACGATCCGCGGCTCTCCCTGGCCCCGATCAGATCCGACGTGGTGACGTTCGCGTGATCGCCCTTCCTCGTTCACGTCGGAAGGTGGTCACCCAGGCGGTGGAGCTGCTGTCGCTCACCGAGCGCAGCCGCTACCTCTCGGGTCTCCGCCTCGGCCTCGCGGGCGTGGTCATGGCAGCCCTGTTCGCGTCCGACGACGTGTCGAGTGCACAGGTCTCCGTGGCCATCATCCTGTACCTGGCGTGCACCGCCGCGGGCGCGGTGATCGTCGCGCGCAGCGGGCGTGCCGCCGCCCCGGCTCTCAACGGGTCGCTGTTGGTGGACGGGATCTTCCTGGCGATCGTGATCGCTCGGACGGGCGGGACCGCCGAAGCGCTCCTCCTCCTGCCCGGCGTGCACATCGTCGGCGTCACGCTGCTGCTCTCGTATCGGACCGGACTGAAGATCGCCCTCTGGCATACCTTGCTGTTCCTCCTCGCCGCCGAAGCCGTTCGGGTCGGTTTCGTCCAGGGACACGTGGGGGCGGCCCTTGGACGAGGGGCAGGACTCGTGGTCGCGGGCCTCTGGGGACTCGCCCTGGGCACCGCGTTCTTCTCGGCCGTCAGCGAGCGGGAGCTCCGACGTCAGAAGCACGACCTCTTCCGACTCTCCGTGATGGTCGCGGAGCTGGACACCGACCCCGACGTCCACACCATCGCGCAGACGTTCCTCGACGAGCTCTGTTCCACGTTCGGCTTCTCGCGTGGTGTGATCCTGGCGTCGCCCCACAGCGACCTCGAGGTCCTCGCCTGGGTCGGAGAGGGCTCGCCCGCCGACCTCTCCGTGGGCATCGATCGGACCGTGTCCCGAGCGTGGCAGGAGCGCACGAGCCAGCTGCTGCGATCGATCGACCCCGAGACGGACCCTCGCATCGCATCGCTGATCCCCGATGCGCGAAACGTGATCGTCGTCCCGCTCCTCCGTGACCGTCGCCAGGGACTCGGCGCCGTCGTCGTGGAACGGGGGGACAACCATCCCACCGAGCGCCGATGGGTGATCGAGATGGTGGAGCAGTTCGCCGAACACGGGGCGCTCGCGTTGCACAACGCGTGGCTCACCGAAGAACGTGAGTCCCAGCTCCGGGTCATCCAGGGACTCGAGCAGCAGCTGCGGGCGCAGAACTCGAGTCTCGAGGCCACGGTGGCGAAGCGAACCCGCGAGCTGCAAGGCCTGGTCCAGGAACTGCAGGAGATCGGCGAGCAACGCAAGCAGCTCCTCGAACACGTGGTGCGAGCAGCGGAGGACGAGCGCACCAGGATCTCCCACGACATCCACGACGACCCCGTCCAGAAGATGGTCGCGCTCAAGATGCGGCTCGAGATGCTCCGGAGGAGCCATCCCGAGCCGGCGGAGATGGATGAGGCGCTCTCCGTCATGCAGGTGGCGATCAAGAGCATGCGCACGCTCCTGTTCGACCTCAGCCCGCCGACGCTCGAGGAGCAGGGGTTGGCCTCGGCGCTTCGCTTCATGCTCGAGCAGTCAGCCTGGCCGTTCGAGTGGTCGGTCGATGAGGGCGCGGATGACGACTTCCCGATCTGGAGCTCCCTCATCCTGTACCGCATCGCGCAGGAGGCGCTGACGAATGCGCGCAAGCACGCGGGTGCGGAACGCGTCTCCGTGAGCCTGGAGCGGCGAGAAGGCGGCACGTGGATGCAGATCGCCGACGACGGTGTCGGGTTCAGGCCCCAGGATGCCTTGGTGGCGGCACCCGGCCACCTCGGTCTGGCCGCGATGAAAGAGCGGGCCGAGATGGCGGGGGGTTGGTGCAAGCTGTGGAGCCTCCCGGACGAGGGAACCACGCTCGCGGTCTGGCTCCCGGACGTGGAGACACGTCATCCCGCCCCGTCGTTCGGTGACGGGACCGTCGCCGATCTCCTGCCGCTGCCGGGCCGGCACTGAGCCGAGCTATCGTCGCTGGACGGCGAGTCGGAAGCCGAGTGCCATCAGCACACACCCGGTGACCGACTCGATGATCGTCCTGACCCGGGGGCGGCCGACGAAACCGCTCACCGCGTGGAGCGCGAGCGTGTAGATCGTGAGCCACACCAACCCCATGACGATGAAGAGTCCGGAGAGCGACAGCAGTCGCCAGGTGAACCCCGGCCCCGGTTCCACGAACTGCGGCAGCAGCGAGAGGAAGAAGATCGCCACCTTGGGATTGAGGACGTTGGTGAGGACGCCCTGTCGATAGGCAGCCCACGGATCGGTCACGTTCGCTCCGTTTCGGAAGGATGCTTCTCGGCGGGCTCCGAGGATGGTTCTGATCCCGAGGAAGATCAGGTACGCGGCGCCGGCGATCCTCACGACCGTGAACGCCTGCGATGACGCGAGGAGCACGGCGGACAGTCCTAGGGCCGCGGCCGCCGCATGGACGAGCAAGCCGGAACACGTGCCCGCCGACGTCGCGAGTCCGGACGCTTTGCCACCCGCGAACGTGTTGCGGGCCACGAGGGTCATGTCCGGCCCGGGTGTCACGACCACGAGCGTCGCGACCGCGATGAACCCCGCGAGATCCATCACTCGAGGGTACGTGACCGGAGGGTTCATTCAGGCAGAGGTACAGCGTTGGCGACGTCCTCGCATCCCTGAACTGAGAGAGCGACCCTCGGGGCGACCACCGACAGATCCTGCTTCGCAGGTCAGGGGAGGACGTCGAAGACGAACACGGCGTGCCTGAGCGGGTCGCCGTTCGAGCGACCGTCGTAGCCGTCGAGCACGTAGAAGCGATCCTCGATCAGGTCGACGGCCCGGCTATCTCTGATCTGGAACGGCGTGAGGTCGAAGGTCCATCCCGCGACCAAGGTCTTGCTGGCCCAGTCGACCCGTCGGAGTTTCTCCGCGTTCGTCGTGACGTAAAGGTCCCCGGAGGAGAAGTCCATGCCCGTGATCCCCGAGAGGTTCGGCACCTTGAAGATCGGGCCCGCGGTATTCGTCACGAAGTCGTAGGAGCGCAGCTTCGCGCCGACACCCACGTACGTCTTCCGGTCGGCGCTGTTCCATCCGGCGCCCGTGTAGTTCGCTCCGCTTCCCAGAGGTTGGTACGAGTCCACCTGGAGGATCCCACCGCCGCCGCGCAGGAGGCGGAAGGCCGTCGGGAGCACGGAGGAGGAACAGCAGGGGCCCGAGAAGACGTAGAGGATGTCGTTCGCTTCGTCGTAGGCGAGGCTCTCTATGTCCCGGACGCGATCGGGGCCCGCGGTCGCCCCACCCCCGAACCGGATGGCTGATTCGAAGGGGCCTGCGCTGATCTTCCGCTTCAGGCTTCCCGTGACGGGGTTCACCTCGTAGATCGCTCGGCCGTTGTCGTCGGCCAGCCAGAGGGAGTTGTCCCTCGGGACGAATGCGCTCCCTTCCGCGTCTCGCATCGAGATGGACGACCCCACGAAGGGAGAGGTTCGGATCGTCCTCTCGAGTTGTAGCTCCGGATCGGACGATGTGGGAAGGGACGCGAGGGCCGGGCCGGCTGAGAACAACACGGATCCGAGCAGCAGCACCAGCAGCGGTCCCGTCCGCGGAAGACGGACGCGCCCCCACCACGAGCTCACCCGGATACCTCGACTCCCCGTGAACCCACGTTCAGGCGCTACCCCGCACGTTGCCGGGGCAAACGCGACTCGACCGCTGCGCCGTGCGCCGGCACTAGATCTTCGAGGCCAAGATCACTCGCAGCTCGCCTTCCGAACGTCGATCCGGTCGCGATCGGATGACGCATCGGACCCCTTGCCGCAGTTGATGAGATCCCTGGCACCGTCGCTGGTGTGGAAGGTGTCATTCCCGAGTGAGCCCACGACGCTGTCACGGCCGCCGTTGTCGTTGATCGTGTCGTTCCCGGCCCCGCCATTGACGATGTCCTCGTGGCCGTTCCCTCCGTTCAGGACGTCGTTGCCGCCGCCCCCGATCAGGATGCTGGCATTGACCTTCCCTCCGACCAAGGTGTCGGCGAACGCGGTGCCGGTCACGCGTTCGACGCTCGCCCGCACGTCGTCGCCTTCCGCGCTCCCGCCTTGCCCGTCACCGCCAGGCTTGTTCTGGTTGACGCTGACCCCACTGGTTCGGCCCGAGTAGCCGACGCTGTCACCCGAGCCCGGTCCGCCGTCGAGGATGTCGGCTCCGACTCCTCCGTTCAAGGTGTCCGCGTCGTCTTCGCCGAACAGCTCGTCGTTCCCGTCGAGCCCGCTCAGCGCGTCGTCCCCGAGTCCACCGATCAGTGTGTCGTTGCCCGTGTCGCCGTCGTTCAGCGTCGGGTCCGGATCGACACCCCCGAGCAAGCGGTTGGCGACGCCCGATCCGGTGAGGGTGTCATCGCCCGGTCCTCCCGTGATGTTCTCGACGGAGATGGACACGTTGTCGAGCTCGCCCACCTCGCCGTCGTTGGCGCCTCCACCGATCGTGACGACCACCGGGCCGCCTGCGCTTGAATAGTCCACCGTGTCGACATCGGCGCCCCCGTTCAGGATGTCCCCGCCGGGGCCACCGGTCAGCGTGTCGTTGCCGGCGCCGCTCACGATCCGGTTCGCGTTCGCGTCGCCGAGCACGGTGTCGTTGCCGTCGGCCGTGGTGACGTTCTCCGTGTCGACGTTGTCGTTCTCGCCGGCCGCACCGTCGTTGGCGACCGCGTCCAATGAGACGACCCGATCCGGGGCGCCGTCATAGTCCGCCGTGTCGACATCTGCCCCACCGGTGAGTACGTCATTCAGACCCTTGCCGTCCAAGGTGTCGTCGCCCGCGTCGCCCTCCAGGAGGTCGGGCTGAGATCCCCCGTCGATCGTGTCGTCCCCGTCGCCGCCGAGGACGTGGAGGGGTTCATCCAGTCCCGCCGACAGGACACCGTCGTTCCCCGCGCCGAGGATCACGTCGATGATCACGACCCCTCCGGCCGGTTTCGCGCACCGAACCCCACCGGCGACGTTGGGGTCGACCTCGCATCCCACGCCTGGAGTGACCCCTTGGATCGTGTCGACGACTGTCACGTAACCCGTGGAGTCGTTCAGGCTGATGCCGTTCGCGAGATCGTCCGCGGTCACGGTCACCGTTCCCGGGTCCCCGACGAGCGTCACGGTTGATGCGGCAGCGAAGGCTGCCGTCGGCAAGCCGAATACGGCCATCAGTGAGAGCACCATCCCCGCCCATGCGAGCCTCTTCAGCGCAGATCTGGAGATGCGAGAGGTACCACCCATCAACCAAGCCTCCCAGAGAGAGATCCAGCGGTGAGACCGCCCCACCGCCGAGAACACCGACACCGAGTCGGGTGCGTGCTTCTTTGGTACCACGGGCGCGTGCTCCGCGAGAACGGGCGAACGGCCCGAAATGCCCACCACAGACCAAAAAGATGACACCGGTGAGCACCGTTCCGAGCGTACAAGCCCGCCCGCTCCTTGGCTGGTGATCTCCAGTGATCCCCGCCGACCTCATCCGTCGCGTTCAGGTTCGTTTCATGTTCGCGGCACTACGCTCGCTGCATGGCACAGGGAAGGAGGCCCGCCGTGCGGAGATGGGTCATCGCAGGCATCGGGTCGATCGTCATCACCGCCGGGGTCGGGAGTGTGATCGCGTCCGCGAACAGCGACTCGGAAGGCGGGGTCACCGGACGGCAGGCGGAACGAGCGATCCAGGCCGCCCTCGAAGCGACGGATGGTGGAACCGCCAACGCGGTCGAGCGCGATTCCGAGAACGGGGCCTATTGGGAAGTGGAGATCAGCACCCCGGATGGGCGTGTGGTGGACGTTCGCCTGAGACGGGACTACTCCGTGGTCGTCATCGAAGGCGACAGCGAGGCAGCGGATACGGGCGACGGCGGCTCGTGATCACAGCCGGGTCTGAGCTCTCCTGAAAGAAGCTCCGGACCAGAGGGGCTCCGCAGGTCGCGTGAGGCTTGCTACCGCGAACGCGTGGGGTCAGAGGTGCCCGCCCGTCGGTAGGATGCTGGGATGAGACGGACGGCTCGTACCTTCATGTTGGGCGCACTGACGTGCGCGATCCTCCTGCCCGCACTGCCCGCGCACGCCGCCTGGGAGGGGCGTGTCGTGGCGCAGGACAGCCTCAAGTATCCGAACACGCCGATCCCGGATCCGACGGGTATCGCGTACAACAGCAAGAAGGGCTATTTCTTCATCTCCGACGCGGAGGTGGATGAGACTCCCTCGCTCTGGCACAAGCGGAATCTGTTCATCGTCGGCAGGGGAGGCAACCTCAAGGCGACCAGAAGACTGAAGATGACGATGGAGCCCGAGGGGATCGCCTGGTGGGGGGCCAAGAGCACCCTGTTCGTGGCCGACGACGACCAGGACCTCATCCTTTCGTACAGGAAGGGCCGGGACGGTGCGATCGGGACCGGCGACGACAAGGTTCGGAAGCTGATCAACACCCGGCGCTGGAATTCGCTGGATCCCGAGGGACTGACGTTCTCCCCCAAGGGAGCCGTGCTGATCTGGGTGGACGCCAGCAACCAGAAGGTCTACAAGCTGCGTCGGGGCAATGACCTCCGCTTCGGCACCGCGGACGACAAGATCGCGAAGTTCGGAACGGCGAAGTTCGGCTTCACCGAAGCCGAGAGCGTGGCGGTCCACCCTGTGTCGAACCACATCTTCGTCGTGAACAGCAACGTGAACGAGATCGTCGAGACCACCTTCAAGGGCGCCCTCGTGAAGAAGATCTCCATACCGAGCAGCGAATGTCCCCCGGCCTGCAACCTCACCGGTCTCGTCTTCGCACCAGGCACGGACGGCTCGAAGCGGCGCTTCTACCTCACGGACAAGGGTGTCGACGGGGACTTCAACCCGGATCCCGTGCAGGTCAACGACGGGCAGCTGTACCAGATGCGGATCGTCAACCAATAGCGCGCTCCGCGGGTTCGGGGGCGACATCTGGTCTCCTCCTCGGCGCCGAGGCCCGTCGGCCAGGATCAGCACTGGCCTCAAGGAACGCCCTCGGCCGGGGAGTGGCCATTCGTCCCGGATCGCTGGCGGGCAGATCCCGGGGTCCCACCGGCCGAGGGCGCTCGACGTCAGGATAGCCCGGACACGGGGATCTCGTCGGGTTCGTGGTCGATCCGCGACGAAGACGACGATTTGTGCGGGCCGGCTGGGAAGCCTTCAGGCTAAGGTCGCTGCTACGCGGTCGCCCGTGATCGTGCTTCACCGCAGCTTGCCGTGCACGACGAACGTCATCAGGACCCCGTCGATCGTGATCTCGTCGACGCATCGGTTCGGACCACTCCGCGGCTTGCCTTTGAAGTCGTGCTCCTCGTAGATGAGCTCGAGGGTCTCAGGGTCACGCATCGAGAAATGCGTCGAGACGGGGACGAACGTCTCGCCGGATTCGGCCAGGTGCGCGGCCGACCAGGGACCGCCTCCCACTGTCAAGGTCGAGAGCAGGCCGTCGCACACCAGTGGGAACGTGGCGCCGTTCCCCGAACCGCCGGGCGCCGCCAGGACGGGCGCCGCCGGGGCGAAGAGCGTCAGGGCGACCAGCGCCGGGATCGTGAAGAGCTTGCATGCTCGCATCGTTGTCTTTCTCCTCCGTTCGCGTAGCCCGAACGGCGGTCGACCGGGCGTGGGACGCGTGTCCACATGATGGGGCTGCCGTGGACGCCTGAGAAGCGTCCAACGACCTCGGCCGTTCCCGATCCGTGCCGATGGATCGGGGGAGGTCCGATGGTCATCAACGCGAGCGAGCCAAGCGGTCGAGTCGCACGTGGAGAAAAGCATCCGCAGAGCTTGGGCGTGGACCCGGCGGATGCGCGTGCGGGCAGCCTTCCTGATCCGCCCTACGTCCCTAGGGACAGGCTGCCCCGTCACAGGTTGCGAGGCGCCTCAGGCGCCGGCGTGACCCGGACGGTGGCTCGTTCCCGGCGACCCCGTCCCGGTAGAGATTCCGCAATTGCTTGCGATCGTCGACCATGTCGTAGGCCTCGTTGGTGAGATAGGTCCCGTCGAGGCGGTAGTACTCGATGTATTCGAGCGTCGGCGTGATGAACGCCTTCCACGTCGGCACGCGGTAGCCGGGCCAGCTGTAGAACTCAAGCAGGAGCTGCGAGCGTGGGTTCCCGAAGATGCTGCGCCCGTCGAGCACCTTGGAGGTAGGAACGCCCGCCAGGTCGAGCAAGGTCGAGGGAAGGTCGAGGAGCGCCACGATGTTGGAGCGACGGCCGGAGGCGATGTGGCCGGGCCAGCTCACGTAGAGCGGGACCCTCACCGAGGGGACATAGGGCGTCGTCTTGCCGACGAGGCCGTGGTCCCCCCACTGCATCCCGTTGTCGGAGGTGAACACGATGATCGTGTTCTCCTCGCCGGTCTCGACGAGGCGCTGGCGCACCGCGCCGAGCATGTCGTCGATCGACTTGAGTGAGCGAAGGATCTTCTTGCGAAAGCTGATGAGGTGGGTGACATCCGGAGGCGTGATGCCTCTCAGCCATGCAGGCTTGTCGCTCCGATCCTCCTCACTCGGCGGGGTGAACGCCGACACCGGGAGATCGGCGTAGGCAGGCTCGGGCTTCGCAGGAGCGTGCGGTGTGATCGGGTCCATGAAGACCAGCCAGGGTGAGGCGTCGTCGGTCTCCGTCGAGGCCAGGAAGCTCAGGGCACGGTCACGGAGGTAGTGGGTCGAGTACGTCCCATCCTGCGGCTCCTGCACCCCGTTCACGTTCCACGGCTCGCCGCTGTAATACGCGCCGACGGAGGGCATGACTGCCCAGTCATCGAAGCCCGCAGGCGCGATCTGCGGCCACCCGTTCAGGTACTTGCCGTAGAAGCCGGTCTGGTATCCGGCCGCCTTGAAGTCCGGGATCACGCTCTTGTCGTTCACCGCGTTGTACTCCTCGAGCGTCAGGCTGCCCGCCGTGACGAGGTGGTTGTGGGCGTAGAGGCCGGTGAAGATGGAGGCGCGAGACGGGCAGCAGAAGGGAGTGGTCGCATACGCTCTGTCGAAGATCGCTCCCTCGGCACCGAGCCTCCTGACCTCTGGCATCAACTGGAACGTGCCGGTCGACCTCTGGTCGTCCGTCACGATCACCAAGATGTTGGGGCGCTCCTCAGCGCTGGCTTCAGTCGGCAAGACGGTGGCGATGGATGCAGTCAAGACGACCAGGAGGAGGACTGAGGCTCTCTTCGGAAGTCGGCATCCAAGCGCAGGACGGCGTTGAGTAGGTAGCGAAGACTTCACTGTTCCTCCGTCCCACCGTCATCGGTGCGAGCATGCGTCTTCATCTAGCTTTCGGCATGCACTGAAGCGCGATTGAGTGCGGTGACCACGCATGAGTCCGACTCGCGAGGGAGAGGCAAAGCCGCAGGTAGGCGTAGAGGTCGACGAACCCTCCAACCCCGCCTTGAGGTCCGTAGCGACCGCGCCGATGATGGGCTCGTGGATCTCCGTGCGCCGTGGATCCCGGGACGAAGACGACGGGTGGTGCCCCCGGCAGGAATCGAACCTGCGACACACGGTTTAGGAAACCGTTGCTCTTTCCACTGAGCTACGAGGGCCGAGGGCAGAGAGCTACAGCCTATCGGCGGCGGCCCTGGGGCAGGAGAGGCTTTGGTGCGCGTGAGGAGGCCAGTTACCGCGGTCGATCGCCTGACCTCTGGTGGGCGGACCGCTCCGCGGCGATCATGTCGTGAGGTTTGGAGGTCGCGGACGCCGCGGGATTCACGACGATCGCTACCTGTTCTACGGTTGCGCCGCCCGTGAATTGTCCCTGAGAATCCGGCAGAGTACGACCGGGTCGTCCTCGCGAAGGAGAGTAGGCAGTGCCTGCCGGCATCTTCATCAGCTATCGGAGAGACGACTCGGCCGGGTTCGCCGGCCGTCTCTACGATCGGCTCGTGGCCCGATATGGGGCGGACCGCCTCTTCATGGACATCGACACGATCCGACCCGGTCATGACTTCGCCGAAGACATCGCGGCAGCGCTCACTGGGTCCGCCGTCTGCCTCGTGTTGATCGGGCGCCGCTGGGAATCGATCACGCTTCCCGATGGGAAGCGGAGGCTGGAAGATCCGACCGACTTCGTTCGGCTCGAGGTCGCGGCGGCCATACGCGAAGGGCTGACGGTGATCCCCGTCCTCGTCGAGGGAGCACTCCCGCCGTCACCGGCATCGTTGCCGGAAGAGCTTCGGGCTCTGTCGAGGCGACAGGCGATCGAGCTGAGCAGCGAGCGCTGGAACTACGACGTCGGTCGGCTGGTGTTGGTTCTGGACGAGATCCTCGCGCAGCCGATCGGCGCTCCAGCGAGGGAAGCGCCACAGGTCGCTCCGAAGACCGAGCCTCCGAAGACCGAGCCTCCGAAGGAAGTGCCGCGGAAGCGCATCGGGAGGAGGCCGGCCCTCATCGCGGCCGCCGCCGTCGTGTTGTCTCTGACCGGCGTCGCCGGCTGGCTCGCCTCGCGCGGACAGGACCCGACGACCGCAACGAGTCCGACCGGCGGGCCGAGCTCGACGTCCCCGTCGGACTCAGGAGACCCGACGGCCGAGCCCTGTTCCTCGGCGCCCCCGTCCTTGCCCCCATCGTCGGGAGGTCGGCTTTCCGGGTCGTATGACGTGCGGGTCACCCTCGAGTGCCAGAGGGGTGAACTGCAAGGCGGATCACTGTGGGGAGAGAAGGATCCCGAACCCGGAGTCTCGGGAGCCGATTGGGATTCGCAAACCTGGACGTTCTCATCGACGACTTCGGGTGCCTCGTGGACGTTCGAGAAGCGGAGGGTCTTCGGGGCGAAGCTCGACTCGTCCGTCGACGGCGCATTCCAGGGGACCGCCCCGGGTCCTCCCCCGATCTGCCTCTCGGTTGCATCGCCCGCCGAGATCGAGCGAGATCTCTATCTGAGTGTCACCGGGACGCCCGATGCGTCGGCGTTCGAGGGGTGGCTGGTGATCTCGTGGACGTGCGATGAGCCCTTCGTCGCGAGGTTCGAGGTGACGGGAACTCGGAGCGGCGGCTGAATCTCGCCGAGCTACCCGGAGGACGTTCCCACCGCTCCTTCTCGTCGTGTCCCTTCATCGTTCAAGAAGGAAGCGATGGCTCGTCTGGTCGGGTGCACCTCTTCGACATCCGCGATCCTCCCCCACATGGGATCCCGAAGCATCGCCGCGGCTTCGCGCCCCGTGTCCCCGACGAGCCCTACGGCGCTGCCCATCGCTGCAGCCAACCTGTATTCGAACGCGGAGATCGGCCCTCCACCGATCCCCAGCACACGGACAGAGCGCGGCATGATCCCCGCCACGACGATGTCCGTCCAGTACGAGAGCGGTTCGAGATGCCCGAAGTCCCTGGACGGCGACCTGCGCAATTCCGTATACCGCCCGGGCACCAGACCGGCGACGACACCGTCAGGGAGCTCCCGCGGGAGATAGCCGATCACGCGGAGGGCCTCGTTCCGTTCGCCGACGTCTCCCGCCAGCGCGCCGACGCCTTGTTCGGTCCCGCCGGATATCAGCGTCCCCCGCCCTCCGGCCATGCCCTCGACGACGGCGTCCCGAAGGTCGCGTGGAACGTCCGAGGATGAACCACCCGCGATGACCCAGATGGGGCTCTCGAGCGGACCCGGATCCGCGAGCGCAGCGAGATCGGCTCGCGCATCGGCATCGTCGAAACGCGCGACGAGACCGATACGCAGGAGGCGGCGGGCGAGTCCGATCCCGTCCGATGGGGGCCCCTGTCGTTCGAGACCTTCGAGTGATCGGATGGCTGTCTCGATCATGGAGCTTGCAGTCGAGAGCTGGAGCGCCTTGGCATAGGCATCCAGCGCCTCCCCCACGTCCCCGATCGACAAGGAGCGCTTCCCGAGATCGAAGGATGCCCACGGCAGCGGTGTCACAGCATCTCGCTCTTCGCGGATGGCCCACGGGTCGATCGCCAGAGCGTGTGCTCGCGCGAGATCGTTCCTTCGGCGGTGTCGACGAACGCGGCCCACTCCTCCTCCGAACAGCCTTCGCGGAGCAGCAGACGGACGGCGGCGAGCTCTCGAGCCGTCAGGGCGTACGAACTCGCGAGGCTCGTGTGCTGATTGGTACGCATCCAAGCTGTCGCGACCGCGACAACCGTGGCCGCGAGCCCCGCGATCGGGATGGTCATCGCACCCATCCCGGTGAGGAGCGCTGCGAGGGCGCCGACGACCTCGAACGTCAGCATGACGGCGACCCATGTCCGGGCGCGTCGGGTGTTCAGCGCGGCTCGAGCCGCATACCAGCTCTGTTCCTCATCGAGCCTGAACCGTTGATAGGTTCCGATGCGCGCGGGGAGCGGCTGCCGACGCAGATCCCTCATCCACGGCGTGATCTGTTGAAGATCTGAACTCGACGCGGTGAGCGGCAGGTTCCCGAGGGAGCGCATGATCTCCTGGAGATGACCCACGAACAGGCGGTCTGCCCCCTCCGAGGGCAGGTCCGCCGAGAACGGCGAGCCGCAGACGGCGTAGCGCCACGCGAGCGTCCGTACGGACTCGGCGGCAGCACGAGCCTCGAACCAGGCTTGCTCGGGCTTCAGAGCAGAGAACTGGCTCTGCACGATCGCGGTGAGCAGGAATGCCGCGGTCGCGATGATCTGGGTCCAATCGATCGAGCTCTCACCGAGCCGCAGATGCGTCGTCCCGGCGACCGCAGCGACCACGAGGAAGACGAGCAGCAACGCCGAGAACGAGACATATCGCCTCCGCGCTCTCGCGGCATGCGCGTCGGCGGACACGAAGAGCTCAGGCAACTGCGGCGTCGATCCGTTGGAGCCGTCGGGCTCATGGCTCCGACTATCGGCGTGAGCGCTCACGTCGACCCGGGAGTTGGAGCGATGTGGAGTCGTTCATGCCGAGCAAGGGTGACAGGTCGGGTCCAGTCGACGCAAGCGAGAGCGCCCTCGCGGTCGGGCGACGATGGCCGTCAGCCGGATGGGCCGACACCCCGGACCGCCTCGACCGCGCCGCCGTGGCTCGAGTCGTTGACGGGAACACCTGGGCGCAGCAGATAGGCGGCGGTGTACGCGGCGGCGACAACGAAGATCAGGCCCCGATAGCCGAGGACCACGCTGCTGTACTCGAGGACGCCGCCGAGGATGGCTCCGAGGAGGTTGATCCCGAACGCCGTGGTTGAGGAGCCAACGGACCTGAACCTCTCGGCGAAGATGAGGTTCCCGAAGAGGATCGGGGCGAACGTGATGGTCGTGGCCGCCACGAATCTCATCACCGGCGAGAGGCCGAGGAGTTGCTCGGGTCTGACCACCCATGCCACTCCGAGGGAAACGAGGAGCGCCGTGTAGAGGAGCCCGGGACGGAGGCGCCTCACCCGTTCCGCGATCTCGATCGCGAGGAGGACGGACAACAGGATGCCGCCGAAGACGAGCGAATTCACGAGCCACGTCGTCCCGAAGAGGAGAGCGAACTGCACGATGCTCTTCGTTTCCAGCAGGAGGAACGCTGCGCCCATGAAGAAGAGGTCCAGGTATCGACGCGCGTCGGCCATCGCCACATGTCCGAAGCGTCGGATCGCGAACGCGGAACCGAGGAGCAGGGATGCCAGCGAAACGATGTAGAAGGTCGACAACCCCCAGCCCTGGGCGTAGGGGAACGGGTAGTCATCGGTCGCGAGGCGTGGGACGACCTGAGGAGGAGCCCAGAACGAGGAGCACCGGAGAACGTCCGGTTGGGCAGTGATGGTGAGCACCGCTTGATAGTTGGCACCTGCTCCGGGTTCCCCCACATCCAGGCACGGTCGCGAGCCGAAGACCTCCGTCAGGGTCGCCGCATATCGAGCGAAAACGTCTGGGCGGTAGTAGTTGTACATGGAGAAGGCGCCCTCGGGCTTGAGGTGAGACCGTACCGCTTCGAAGGCTTCTCTCGTGAACAGGAAGCTCTCGAGCCTGAGCGATCCCTGCCCCGCGACCAGGACGAGCGAGTCCGGAAGCGCGAAGAGGATGAGGTCGTATCTCCGATCGTTCCGCTCCAGGAACGCTCGGCCGTCCTCCACGTGAGCAGCGGCGCGCGGGTCCTGATACGGCCGGTTCGGGTGGCGCGCCCGGCCCAACTCCTGGAGGACCGGGTCGATCTCGACCGCGTCGACATGCCCCGCGCCGCGGGAGAGAGCGAGGGCGACGTCGTTGCCGGAGCCGGCCCCGACGATGAGCACCTCGTCGAGCGGGTTGTCCGGGATGTGACGATACGGATAGCCGTAGAAGGGCTGTTCGCTCACCAGATCCTCCAGGGTCCAGATGGATTGGTGAGGGCTCCCGTTCACGAAGATCGGCGTACGTCCATCGGGTTGGCGTGCTTCCACGTCCACCCGGTAGTAGGGAGACCAGAGGTCTCCGGAGATCTGCCACTGCACGGCGAGGAGCGCGATCGCCACCCCGAGGGCCACCCAATGGCCCGGTGTTGCCCGCCGGCCGATTGTCGCACCGAAGAGCACGGCGACAGCGAGGACCCAGGCGACCGGGGGCAGTCGGAGGATCGAGGCGATCGTGAAGAGGACGATCCCGAGGATGCTTCCGATGATGTCGAGACGGTAGGCATGCAGGGGGCGGAAGGTGCCGAACGCGCGAGCGACGCCGGCCGCCGAGGCCATCATGACCAGCGTGACGAGAGCGAAGATGAGGGGCAAGGAGAGCCACACGGGGAACGAAGGCATGCCGAATGCGCCGTGGGTGGCGCCGCTTCGTTGTCCCACGGGGAAGAGCAACACGAACGCGATGGAGAGGAGTAGGAGGTAGGGCAGCGTCGAGAAGGAATCTCGCTTCGAGTTCGCGCGCAAGAACCCGAGCCCGATCCCCAGGAAGCTTGCGAGGAGAACGAAGTTCGTGAAGTAGCGCACGTAGACGTTGTGTGCCGAGACCAGGCGGATCAGCGCAAGCTCCAAGAACAGCATCAGGCAACTCAAAAGCACGAGCTCGTGCCATGCGCCCTGCGTCCTCCGGGGATCCGCGGACGCCTGCGACATCCCGCGATGCTACCGGCGGTCGGAGTCGTCGATCGGTGGCTGGCTGGACCCGAGGACACCGAGAGCTGAGGAGACGACTAGCGCGGTCCGCGCACCCGGGCTAGGGTCCACCTCCATGGGGGCGGCCGAGGAAGAGGAGACCGTTCCCGGGCAACGAGCCGTCACCATCGGCACGGTCGTCGCAGGGATCGTGATCGGAGCGGTCGAGGTCGTCTTCGCGGTTTCCTTCGCGGCCCTCGTCTTCGCCGGCTATCTCGAGTTCTACTTCCTGGACGACGGGGTCGGTCTGTACCTCGGGGCGGCCGCGCTGACCCTCGCGTTCATGGCCTGGCGGGCCGGCCGCCGAGGCGTCGTCGGGGGCCTCCAGGGAACGGGGGCGGCCATGATGGCGGTCGTCGCAGCGAGCGTCGTCGTGCACGGCGCCGGAAGCCCGAACGACATCTTCCTCAGCGCGCTCGCCGCGATCGTGGTGGCGATGATCCTGAGCGGGGTCGTCTTCTGGTGGCTCGGGTCTCGCCGGCGAGGCGATCTGATCCGGTTCGTGCCGTATCCCGTCGTCGGAGGGTTCCTCGCCGGCACGGGCTGGCTGCTCTTCAAGGGTGGGGTCTACATCGCCTCGCTGGTATCGCCGTTCTTCAATCCCCTGAGCGACCTCCTGGCGGCGTCGGCGCTGCAGCGCTGGCTCCCGGCTCTCGCGTTCGGCGTGATCCTGCTCATCTCGGTCCGGGTCGTGAAGCGGCCGTTCGTGATCCCGGCGGTGATCGTGATCGGGCTCGTGGTCTTCGTGGTGGGGATGGTCGCCACCGGCTCCTCGATGGATGAGGTTCGCGGCGGGGGGTGGCTGCTCGGGCCGTTCGACTCGACGATCCTGTGGAAGACATGGACGCTCAGCGCGCTCGGTGGCGCCGGCTGGCTCTCCGTGCTCGAGTCGTGGGCCGGGATCGCGACCGCGGTCTTCGTCGCTACGTTCGCGATCCTGTTCAACATCAGCGGCACCGAGCTCGTCTTGGATCGGGACCTCGACACCAACCAGGAGCTCCGCGACGCGGGCGTCCTGAACGTCGTCTCGGGAGCGCTCGGGGGGATCCCCGGGTATCACGCCCTTTCCCTCACGGCGCTCGCTGAGCGCATACACGTCGACGCCAGGGCCGCGGGCCTGATCGCCACGCTCGTCCCCCTGGCCGCCGTCGTGTTCGGCGCTTCGGTCGTGGGGCTGATCCCGCGGATGATCGTCGGGGGCGTGCTGGTGTTCCTCGGGCTCGGGTTCATGGTGGAGTGGATCTGGGACAAGCGACGGTTGCTCCCGCCGCTCGAGTACGCCGTCGTGCTCCTGATCCTGGTGGCGATCATCGCGTGGGGGTTCCTGGTCGGTGTGGTGATCGGCCTGGTGCTCGCGGTCGTGTTGTTCGCCATCAGCTACGGCCGGATCGAGCTGGTGCACGAGGTCGCCTTCGGCGAGACCTATCGCAGCAACGTCGATCGGCCGGCCGACGAGCGCGCCGAGCTCCGCACGCTCTCCGATCGCGTCCAGATCCTGCGGGTTTCCGGGTTCGTGTTCTTCGGCTCGACGAACCGCCTGGTGGAGCGGATCCGACGGCGCGTGGAGGAGGCCACGCCGCCGCGGTTCCTGCTGATCGATCTGCGGCGCGTCACTGGCGTGGACTCCTCGGCGGTCGTCTCGTTCGTGAAGATGATGCGACTGGCGGAGGCCGCCGGATCGGAGATCCTCTTCACGAGCGCGTCCGATCCGGTTCGCGCACAGCTCGCGCGCGGGGGCGTGGTCGAGACCGAGGGGCTCGTGGCCTTCGAGCCTGACCTGGACCGAGGGCTGCAGCGGTGCGAGGACGCGCTGCTGAGTCCTCCCGGCCCGGCGGAGGCTCGGGGGGAGCATCCCTCCGCGGGCGGCCCTGAAGCTCTCCCACCGGGCCTCGCCGCCCACCTCGAGCGCGTCTCGGTGCCCGAGGGCACGGTGCTGCTGCACCAAGACGATCCGCCGGGCGACATCTACGTGCTCGAGTCGGGGCGCCTCGGCGTGGAGACCACGACGCCCGAGGGCAGCAGGATCCGCCTGCGGACGCTCCGTCCTGGGGTCGTGGTCGGCGAGATCGCGCTCTACACGAGCGTCCCGCGAACCGCCGACGTGGTGGCCGAGGCCCCGAGTGTGGTCCTGCGCATCGGCCGCGATTCGATCGAGCGGCTCGAGGCCGAGGAGCCGGAGCTCGCCGCGACACTCCACCGGTGGCTCGCCACGACACTGGCGGAGCGGCTGACCGACACGATGCGAACGTTCGACGTGCTGCTGGACTGATGGGGGAGACACGGATGGTCGAACAGCGAAGGTCCTCCACGTGGCTCGTCTCGGTCGTCGCCGGTCTGATCATCGGCGCGGTCGAGTCGGTGCTCGCGATCGCGTTCGCCGCCCTCGTCTTCGGCGGCTTGCTCGCGGCCCGCCTTCCGGACGGCATCGGCCTGTACCTCGGAGCCGCGGCGCTGACGCTCGCGTTCATGGCTTGGCGGTCCGGCTCCCGCGGGGTCGTCGGCAGCGTGCAAGACGCGGCGGCGGCCGTCCTCGGGCTGGTCGCGGCCGCCGCGGCGGCGAAGGCCGCCGACCTCGCGTACTTCGCTCGGATATCCGGTGTGAAGGACTACGAGCACCCCGACATCTTCCTGACCGTCGTCGCCGCAACCCTCGTGGTGACGGCCCTGTGCGGGATCTTGTTCCTGGTGATCGGAAGGTTCCGGCTCGGCGGGTTGATCCGGTTCGTGCCGTATCCGGTCGTCGGAGGGTTCCTCGCCGGCACGGGATGGCTGCTCTTCAAGGGTGGGATCTACGTCGCCACGGGTACGCTCGTGCACCTGCGCACGGTCCCCGCGATGATCCGCCAGTACCAGCTCGTCCACTGGCTCCCGGCCCTCGCGTTCGGCGTGATCCTGCTCATCTCGGTCCGGGTCGTGAAGCGGCCGCTCGTGATCCCGGCGGTGATCGTGATCGGGCTCGTGGTGTTCGTGGCGGGGATGGTCGCCACCGGCTCCTCGATCGAGGAGGTCCGCGAGGGGGGGTGGCTGCTGTTCTCACCGTCCGAGACGGCGCAGCCGTGGAAGCCGTGGGCGCTTCGCGCGCTCGGTGGCGCCGACTGGCCCTCCGTGCTCGAATCGTGGGCCGGGATCGCGACCGCCGTGTTCGTGGCCACGTTCGCGATCCTGTTCAACATCAGCGGCACCGAGCTCGTCTTGGACCGGGACCTCGACACGAACCAGGAGATGCGCGGTGCCGGGGTCCTGAACCTCGTGTCGGGGGCGCTCGGTGGGATCCCCGGCTATCACGCGCTCAGCCTCACGGCACTCGCGGAGCACATGCGCGTGGACGCGCGAGCGGCTGGGCTCGTCGCGGCACTCGTTCCTCTGGCCGCCGTCGTGCTGGGCGGTTCGGTCGTCGCGCTGATCCCGAAGATGATCGTCGGAGGCGTGCTGGTGTTCCTCGGGCTCGCCTTCATCGTCGAGTGGGTCTGGGACAAGCGGCGGTTGCTCCCCACGCGCGAATACGGAGTGGTGCTCGTGATCCTGATCGGGATCGTCGTCTGGGGGTTCCTGACCGGGGTCGTGATCGGCCTGGTGCTCGCGGTCGTGTTGTTCGCCATCAGCTACGGCCGGATCGAGCTGGTCCGCGAGGTCGCCTTCGGCGAGACCTATCGCAGCAACGTCGATCGTCCGGCCGACGAGCGCGCCGAGCTCCGCCGGCTCTCCGATCGCGTCCAGATCCTGCGGGTTTCCGGGTTCGTCTTCTTCGGATCGACCAACCGCCTGCTGGAGCGGATCCGACGGCGCGTGGAGGAGGCCACGCCGCCCCGGTACCTGGTGATCGATCTGCGACGTGTGACGGGCGTGGACTCCTCCGCGGTCGTCGCGTTCGTGAAGATGCTGCGCCTGGCGGAGGCCGCCGGAACGGAGATCGTCATCACGAGCGCGTCCGATCCGGTCCGCGCACAGCTGGCCCGGGGAGGTGTGGACGAGGCGGAGGGGCTCGTCTCCTTCGAGCCCGACCTGGACCGAGGGCTCCAGCGGTGCGAGGACGCGCTGCTCTCGGCCCCAGCCTCACCGAGGCGCGTCGGGAGCACCCCGCCGCCGCCTCACCCGGCGGTCTGCCACCGGGTCTCGCCGCCCACCTCGAGCGGGTCGCGGTGCCCGAGGGCGCGGTCCTGCTCCACCAGGACGACCCGCCGGGCGACGTCTACGTGCTCGAGTCCGGGCGCCTGGGCGTGCAGACCGTCACGCCCGAGGGCACGCGGCTCCGGCTGCGGACGCTCCGTCCCGGGGTCGTCGTGGGCGAGATCACGCTCTACACGGGGGTCGCTCGCACCGCCGACGTGGTGGCCGAGGCCCCGAGCGTGGTCCTGCGCATCGGCCGCGAGTCGATCGAGCGGCTCGAGGCCGAGGAGCCGGAGCTCGCCGCGGCGCTGCACCGGTGGCTCGCGACGACGATGGCACTCCGCCTCACGGACCGGATGCGAGCGCTGGACTCGATCTTGGATTGAGGCCTGGATCGAAGCCTGGATCGAGGCCTCTGACCCGACTCAGCAACCGAGGATGCCGGGCCACAGGTGCGCGATCTCGCGCCTGCACACCGGGATCCGCGTCCAGTTCTCCGTCGTGAGGTCGGTCGCCCGCTCCCCTTCGTACGCGCACGTATCGTCCGTGGCCTCGAGGTGGAGCGATCCCCTCTCCAGCCCCCACGTGTATGTGCCGCGCTCCCGTGAGCAGTTCGGGTCGTTGAACAGGGTGAGCCGGTCGCCGTCCACCTCGTAGTGCCCGGTCGAGTGGAACGAGGACATCTGGTGGTCCACGAAGTACGCACCCCGGAAGAAGATCAGGGTCATCACCCCGGGGTCGCGCGCGTACGGGAGGCACCGTCGACACGGGAAGGGCAGCGCATGGCTCGCGCCCCCGAGGTCGTCGAGTGTGAGGATCAGCATGTACGTCCCGTCGATCTCGGTGGCAACGGGCTCCGGCGCCGGTTCCGTGAAGGGGTAGGGGAGCAAGGTCGCGGGGAGGTCCGCGAGCGTCCTCGCCTCCAGCACCTGGCCCTCGGCCTGGGGTGACGGCGAGGGGGAGGGCTCGATCGGAGCGGGCGCCGGCCCGGCGTCGCCCCAGGTCGATGCGATCGCCGCGAGCAGCATGGATACGGCGGCCACCGCGGACGGCAGGAGCTTGTTCCTCGGCGACTGCGATCTTCGGGTCACGGGCAGTGGGTGATGATACGCGGCGCGCCCGTAGCATCCGGTGCCGTGATGGCGGATGCGCGACCGATCGAGGCCGTCGTCTTCGACATGGACGGCGTCCTGATCGACTCGGAGCCGATGTGGCGCGCGGTGGAGCGTGAGGTCTTCGCGGGCGTTGGCATCCAGCTCACGGACGAGGACCTGTATCCGACGATGGGTGTTCGGATCGGCGACGTCGTGGACCGCTGGTATCGGCGGTCCCCGTGGCCCGACACCAGCCGTGCGCAGGTGGCGGAGACGATCGTCGACGGAGTGGCCCGCGCCGTCCGTGAGCGTGGCCTCCTGCTCGACGGTGCCCGCGACGCGGTCGACCACGTTCGGTCGCTCGGGCTCCGGGTCGCGCTCGCGTCGTCCTCGCCGATGCCCCTGATCCTGGCCGTGCTCTCCCTCGACGGACTCGCCGCGCGGTTCGACGTCGTCGTCTCCGGCGAGGACGAGGAGTCCGGCAAGCCCGATCCAGCCGTCTTCCTGTCCGCGGCGCGGCGGCTGGAGGTCCCGCCGGAGCGGTGTCTCGCCGTGGAAGACTCGATCAACGGCGTCCGGGCCGCGAAGGCCGCCGGGATGCTCTGCGTGGCGGTACCGGCCGTCGGCGGCGACGATCGGATCGCGATCGAGGCCGATCTCGTACTCGGATCGATCAGGGAGCTCGACGAACGGGTGTGGTCGCGCCTCGGGACGGTCCCGCTAGCATCTCGATCGATGCGAGGCGACGGATGAACGAGATCCCCACGATCATGCTCGCCAACGGTGTCGCGATGCCCGCGCTCGGGCTGGGCACCTCGCCGATGGGCGACCGGCAGGCCGAAGAGACGGTCTCGGCCGCGCTCCGAGCCGGCTACCGGCTGATCGACACCGCCGAGAACTACCGGAACGAGGCAGGCGTGGGCCGGGGGCTCCGGGGGAGCGGCGTCGATCGCGACGAGGTGTTCGTCACCACGAAGCTCAACGCGCGTTGGCACGGCGAGGCGGAGGCGCAGCAGGCCTTCGCGAACAGCTCGGAGCGCCTCGGCCTCGAGCGCATCGACCTGCTCCTGATCCACTGGCCCAATCCCCAGAAGGACCGCTACGTGGAAGCGTGGCGCGGCCTCCTCGGGCTCCTCGAGGACGGGAAGGTCCGCGCGGTCGGCGTCTCCAACTTCAAGACCACCCACCTCGATCGGCTGCTCGAGGAAACCGGCACCGCGCCGCACGTGAACCAGATCCAGCTGGATCCGACGCACAGCCGGCCGGAGCAGCGCGCCTACGACGCCGCGCACGGGATCGTGACCGAGAGTTGGTCGCCGATCGGCGCGGGCGGTGATCTCCTGCGGGACCCGACGATCGTCGAGCTGGCCCGTCGCCGCTCGAAGACCCCGGCGCAGATCGTGCTTCGGTGGCACGTCCAGCTCGGACTCATCCCCATCCCCAAGACCTCGAAAGCCGAGCGGTTGGACGAGAACAAGAGCGTCTTCGACTTCGAGCTCGACCAGGCCGACATGGACGAGCTCGCGGCCCTCGACCGAGGCGACGAAGGCGTCGTGGACGCCGACCGATTCGGTCACTGAAGGGGCGCTCCCTCGGTACGCTGAGCCCATGGCGCGGTCGGTGTGGCGCGGAGCGCTCAGCTTCGGGCTCGTCGCGATCCCGGTATCCCTCTATCCCGCGACCGAGGCGAAGGACGTGCGGTTCCACCTGTTCGACAGACAGGGACGGCGCGTCCGGTACCGCCGGGTCGTGGACGCGGGGCCGTCGGGAGCTCCGCACGAGGTCGACGACGTCGGAGCCGTGGCCCAGGAGACGGAGTTGGAACCGACCGAGGGTCGGGACGGGTCGGACGGCGCGGCCGAGACCGAGGTGGCCTACGAAGATCTCGTCCGGGGCTACGAGGTCGAGCCCGAGACCTACGTCTTCCTCGAGACCGAGGAGATCGAGCGCGCCCGCCCCTCGCCGAGCCGCGTGATCGACCTCGAACACTT
>CAWGWB010000002.1:0-177422 GCA_963826195.1 uncultured Actinomycetota bacterium | reverse complement strand
GTGGGGTTCGGCTCGCGAACGCGTGCGGCGACCTTCACGCCGAGCCGAAGCGCCGTGTGCATCGGCACCGAGATCGCGACGAGCCGTGCGCGCTGCGCACGCTCGGGATCGAAGGGCTCGACGGAGACGTCCATCACCGTGGGCGCGTAGCCTGCGCGCTCGAGGGTGGCCGCGGGCCACGCGACTGCGAGCGGCTGGTGACCCAGCTCGTAGCACGCGATGAGGAGGATGTCGCCGGGGTTACGCATCGTCGAGGTGCAAGTCTAGCCCCGAATGGTATGGTGGGGTCCGCTGCTCACCACTTACCGTGCGGAGGACAAACCGATGGCCGTCAAGATCACGATCCGACCGAATGGGCCGTACGTCGTCGAAGGCGAAGTCGAGCTGACCGACGTCGGCGGCGAGAAGGTCGACACCACCGATCGCCCCCGCATCGCGCTCTGCCGCTGCGGCGCGTCCGTGACGAAGCCATTCTGCGACGGCACGCACAGCAAGATCGGATTCCAGGCGGCCGAAGCCGCCGTCAAGCAGGAGAAGAAGTAAGCGTCAGGGCGCGGGCGGAACTTCCTCGGGCGGAACGTCGGTCAGGAGCACCCAGTCGTCCACGCCATCGGCCGGTGGACGACTGTTCGGCGGCGATGTGATGGTGCGGCTCCGGCTCGGCGAGAACCACTCCCAGAGCCCCTGCGGCGCCCCGACGTCCTGCGCTTCGCCCATCTCGGGGCCCGTCTCGCCGATTCCGAGCGCTCGGTCTTGCGCGCGCGCTTTGCCTCCTGCTTCTGGCGCTGGAGGTCTTCCCGTCGTCGCCGCTCGAAGCCGTAGTTGCGGCGCGGGCTCAGCGACGCCCCCGACGCGGGCTCAGCGCCGCCTCAGGTGCGAGGTCGAGCGACGACCTGGCTTTGCGGCTGTGGACGTGTCCTTGAGGTTGAGAGACTTCATGCGCCCGGTCCCTTCGGACACCGCGGCGGAGATGGTCGGATAGCGCGGGCGTGATTCCTCGACGACTTCCCCGGCGTTGTTGATGATGCGCCACGTCCAATCAGGACGATTCGGCGTGGAGTACGCGATCACGTGCATCGAGCGCTCCTCGAAGCAAAGGTTGAGACCGCCCATGCGGTCGGTCGGCCGGGGCGGCACAAGCCGCCCCGGCTGATCTGGGTCAACTACCAGCGGCGCGAGCCGCCGCCGCCACCACCGTACCCGCCGCGGCCGCCTCCGCCGCCGAAGCCTCCGCCCCGACGTGCGCCGCCACCGCCCGAGCCGCCTTCCTTGGCCTTCTCGACCTGAAGACGGCGGCCATCGATTTCCTGACCGTTGAATTTCGAGATGGCCTGCTCGGCCTCTTCGGCCGACCCCATCTCCACGAACCCAAAGCCGCGAGAGCGGCCGGTATCGCGATCAGTCACCACGGTGGCCGAATCGACCTGACCACATTCCGCGAACAGCTCGCGCAGACGCTCGTTGGATGTCGCGAAGTTCAGACCACCGACGAACAGTTTGTGCGCCATGAGGCGCCTCCTTGATGAGAGCTTCCGCCTATGTTTACTCGCTGCACGCCCCAGGACGCGGAAGGAAACCGGAGACGCGGTCCAGTGAGGATGATCGCTCGCACTTGAATCGACTACCGTCCCAGACGAAATAAAGGCTACACCCGCGCCCACTTGCACGCAAGCACGCGACACCGGGTGATATTCTGCGCCTCATGACGGTCGAAGACGTCATTCTCCGCAACGACAAGCGCGGGGTCACGGCCCTCCGACCGCATCTCGCCCCCGATTTCTGCCGGCGGGCCGCGCAGTTAGCCGTGGAGCACGACGGCCTGGTCCTGATCACGACGGGCTTCTACATCCTTCGGTCGCGCACGCCGGAGACCGATGGTCCGCCCGGGGCGATCGCGATCGGCCAGGCGCTCGAGCGACTGGGACGGCGCGTGCTGTACGTCACGGACGACGTGTCCGCAGTCGCTCATGCGAGGCCTCTCGACGCCCGAGCAGGTGCTGAGCTTTCCGGTGGCCGATCGGGCATCGAGCCGCCAGCACGCGCAGGCGCTTCTCGACCGCTACCGGCCCGCGCTCCTGATTTCGATCGAGCGCTGCGGCCCCACCAAGGACGACCGCTATCTCAACATGCGCGGGCTGGATGTCTCCGACCAGACCGCGCGGATCGATGCGCTCTTCGAGGGCGAGCTGCCGAGCGTCGGCATCGGCGATGGCGGCAACGAGATCGGCATGGGCAACGTCGCCGCGGCCGTCGCGAGCAGCGGCCAGCTGGTGCCCGACCCGTGTGTCACGCGCGTGAACAAGCTCATCATCGCGAGCGTCTCGAACTGGGGCGGCTACGGGCTCGTCGCCGCGCTCTCGTCCCTCGTCGGCCGTGATCTCCTGCCATCGGTCGACGACGAGCGGCGGCTCGTCGAGCGAACGGCCGCGCTGGGCGCCGTCGACGGAACGACCGGCGAGGCGGACGGCAAGGTGGACGGCTTCGGCCCCGAAGTGACGGCCGAGATCCTCACCGACCTCCACGCGCTGGCGCGCGAACGCGCATGACGCGGTTCGACGAGCTCCGCGCGAAGCATCCGCGCTTCACGTACGAGGACTACGCGGTCGAGCGCGTCGGCGGCGATCTTCGCTTCACGTTCAGCTTCACGATGGCGCCCGACCTCGTCGTTCGCGCCCACGACGACGCTGCGCGCGCCCGATCCCGCGCGCCTGGCCGCGGTGCCGCGTGAAGCGCTCGACGGCCTCGCGTTCCATCTCGGGCTCATCGAGCTCCTCAGCTACTGGAAGACGGCCTGCGCCCCGGAGATCGTCATCAAGGCAGGCGCGCTCGACGCGGCGCAGGTGGCGTGGTGGACGGACCTGATCCAGCACGGGATGCGCGAGTTCTTCTTCGTCAACGACATCGACTACCGGCGCGCGGACCTCGTCACGCTCGTGACCTCGCCGCGCGCCGGCCGGCCGGCGGCCCGTTTCGAGGATCCGCTGCCGGCCGAGGAAGACCTCGTGCTCGTGAGCGGCGGCAAGGACTCGGCGTTCACGCTGGAGTTCCTGCGTGAATCGGGGCATCGCGTGCGCGCGTTGTTCCTCAATCCGGCCCCGGCCGCGCGCGACGTCGCCCGGGTAGCCGGATGCGATCGCGCCGTCGTCGTGGACCGCACGCTCGATCCCGCGATGCTCGAGCTCAATCGCCGCGGCTACCTGAACGGCCACACGCCGTTCTCCGCGTACCTCGCGTTCCTCGCCGCGGCGTGCGCGGTGGTGTACGGCCATCGCCAGGTCATCGTCTCGAACGAGCGCAGCTGCGACGAGCCCGCCGCGCACTACCTCGGTGGCGACGTCATCCACCAGTATTCGAAGACCTACCGCTTCGAGGCGCTCGTGGCGGGCTACGTGCGCCGGCACCTCGCCGGCGACGCGCACTTCTGGAGCTTGCTGCGCCCGCTGTACGAGCTGCAGGTCGTGAAGCTCTTCAGCACGTACCCGCGACAGTTCCGCGTGTTCCGCAGCTGCAACCGCGGCTCGCGCGACAACGCGTGGTGCGGGCAGTGCGCCAAGTGCCTCGCGATCTTCACCGCCCTCTATCCCTTCGTGCCGGGTCCGGAGATCCGCGCGATCTTCGGCGCGGATCTCTTCGCGCGGGCCGATCTGGTGCCCCTCGCGCGGGCGCTGGTGGGGCTCACCGAGACGCGCCCGCTCGAATGCGTGGGAGCGATCGACGAGACGCTGGCGGCCTTCCACCTGAGCCTCGAGAAGGCGCGGGCGAGCGGCGCGCCGCTGCCACCGGTGCTGGCCTGGTTCGCGGATGAGGTCGCCCCACGGCATCCAGAGCTCTCCGCCACGGCGTCGCGCCTGCTCCGCGAGTGGAGCGATCGGCACGGGGTGCCGGCGGCGTACGCCGCCGCGCTCCGCGCCCGCCTCGCGGCTTCGTGACCCTCGACGACCTCGCCCGGCAGTCGATCGTCGTCACCGGGTTCGGCGTCGAAGGCCGCGACGTGTACCGATTCCTCCGCACCAGATTTCCGGACAAGCCGCTGGCCATCGCCGAACAGCGTCCGCTCGACGCGGAGGCGCACGCGCTCGTCGCCGGCGACCCGAACGTGCGGCTGCACCTCGGCGACGATCATCTCGACGCGGTCTCGAGCTACGACGTCGCCTTCAGGTCGCCCGGAATCCCGCTGCGCCATCACGCGCTGCGCGCCGCGGAAGCGCGCGGCACGCAGCTCACGTCGCAAACCGCGCTCTTCCTCGCGCTGTGCGAGCACCGGGTCATCGGCGTCACCGGCACGAAGGGCAAGAGCACGACGAGCGCCCTGATCCATTCGATCCTCGTCGCGGGTGGCCGCGAGGCGCACCTCGTGGGCAACATGGGGCCGGGCCTCGGTGGCGACTCCCCGCTGCTCGCGCTCGACCGGGCGCGGGATCGTGCGCTGTTCGTGTACGAGCTGTCGAGCTTCCAGCTCGAAGGACTGGGCGCGAGCCCGAACATCGCGGTGCTGCTCGACGTGGTGCCCGAGCACCTCGATCATCACGGCAGCTTCGAGGCGTACGTCGACGCCAAGGCGAACGTGACCCGCCATCAGAGCGCGCGTGACTGGCTCGTGTACGACGCCTCGTCGGCGACGGCGTCGAAGATCGCGACGTCGAGTCCGGCCGAGCTCATGGCCTGCCGCGTGGACGGCACGGTCGATCGCGGATGCTTCGTCGATCGGGGCGAGGCGGTCGTGTTCGCGGCGGCGTTCGGACGTCAGGCGATCCTTCGCGTCAGCGACGTCGCACGCGTGCTCCCCGGCCCGTTCAATCTCCGCAACGTGGTGCCGGCCGTCGCGGTCGCCCGCATCCTGTCGATCGACGACGAGGCCATCGCGCGCGGCGTCGCGGAGTTCCGCCCGCTGCGCGACCGGTTCGAGAACGTGGGCACGTTCCGCGGCATCACGTTCTACAACGCCTCGATCGCCACGGTGCCCGAGGCGACGATCGCGCACCTGGCCGCGCTCGCGCCGCGCGTCGCCACCGTGATCCTCGGCGGCGTCGATCGAGGCGCCGACTACGACGCGCTCGCGAAGCGGCTTCTCGACGATCGCGTTGCGACGCTGATCCTCTTCCCCGATACCGGCGCTCGCGTGTGGGAGGCGGTCAGCGCGGAGGCGCGGCGGCGCAGCGTGAGGCTTCCACGCCGGGCCGAGGTGCGCGAGATGGAGGCTGCGGTGCGCGAGGCCTACGCGCTGACGCCGTCGGGATCGATCTGCTTACATTCGCCGGCGGCGGCGAGTCGCGGCGGGCTGTTCGCGAGCTACGCGGAGCGAGGCGCCGCGTTCAGGGAGTGTGTCACACGCCTCGCCGGGGGCTAGGGGAGCCGAGGACCACTCGCGGAGCGCGCGGGTTCACCCCGTGCGCGAAGCGTGGGGGGCTTGGGGAGCGCGTCTCGCGCCCCCCAGCCGCTAGCGACGGCCGACTCTGGACGACGCCCGTGGCGTCGAATCGCTGGCGCGTCGAAAGGGAGCGTGGGGGGCGCTCGTCGCGCCCCATCACGAATACAGATGACAGGCGAGGCGGATCCCGTCGATCTCCCGCAGCTTCGGCTCCTCGGTCCGGCACCGGTCCATCACGCTCGGGCAGCGCGGGTGGAAATGGCAGCCCGGCGGCGGGTCGAGCGGGCTCGGCACCTCGCCGGCCAGGATGATCTCCTCGCGCTTCTCGTCGGGATGTGACGGCAGCGCGGCCGCGAACAGCGCCCGCGTGTACGGGTGACGCGGGTCGCGTTGGCCACCGTCGCCGCGTCGCCGATCTCGACGACGCGCCCGAGGTACATCACCGCGATGGTGTGGCTCATGTGCGCCACCGCGGCGAGGTCGTGCGCGATGAAGAGATAGGCGAGCCCGAGCTCGCGCCTGCAGGTCGCGCAGCAGATTCAGGATCTGCGCGCGGATCGACACGTCGAGCGCGGACACGGGCTCGTCGAGCACGACGAGCGACGGGGACAGCGACAGCGCGCGCGCGATCGCGATGCGCTGGCGCTGGCCGCCCGAGAACTCGTGCGGGAACAGGTCGGCGGACGCGGCCGGCAGCCCGACGAGGTCGAGCAGCTGCTCGGTACGCGCTCGCCGCACCGCGGCGGCCGTCGAGCTGCTCGTTGCGTGATCGAGCGGCTCCATGATGATCGCGCCGACGCGCATGCGCGGGTTGAGCGACGCGAACGGATCCTGGAAGACCGCCTGGACCGACGCGGCGGTAGTGCCGGCGGCCGGCTCGCGTCGAGCGTCGCGAGGTCCTTGCCCTCGAAGCGCATCGTGCCCGCCGGTCGGCTCCTCGAGCCCCAGCACGAGCTTGGCGGTCGTGGTCTTTCCGCAGCCCGACTCGCCGACCACGCCGAGCGTCTTGCCCTTCTCGATCGACGAAATAGATGCCGTCCACCGCGCGCACGGCGCCGCGCGAGCCGCCGAAGAGCGCCGCGCTTCACCGGGAAGTGCTTCGTGAGGTCCGTCGGCTTCGAGGAGCGGCGCCGTCATGGCGCCGCCGAGCCAGCAGCGCGCGCGTGTGGCCGCGCGCCGGCGCCGCGTCTCGGGCGGCGCCTCGCGCGGCACGCGGTCGATGGCGTCCAGGCAGCGCGGGTGGAAGGCGCAGCCGAGCGGCAGCGCCGAGAGGTCCGGCGGCTGGCCGCCGATCGCGGTGAGCCGCTGCCGCGTGTCCGCCAACGCGGGATCGACTGGAGCAGCGCGCGCGTGTACGGGTGCGCGGGCGCGTCGAAGATCTTCCGCACGGGGCCGAACTCCACGAGGCGCCCCGCGTACATCACGGCGACGCGGTCGCACATCTTCGCGACGATGCCGAGGTTGTGGGTGATGAAGATCAGCGCCAGCCCGTGCTCGCGCTGCAGGTCGCGCAGGAGCTTCAGGTACTGCGCCTGGATGGTGAGGTCGAGGCTCGTCGTCGGCTCGTCGGCGATGAGCAGCCGCGGCTCGCACGCGATGCCCATCGCGCCGACGATGCGCTGGCGCATGCCGCCCGACATCTGGTGCGGATACTCGCGCACGCGGATCTGCGGCGCCGTGATGCGCACCGACTTCAGGAGCGCGGTCGCCTTGTCCCATGCGCTCCGCGCGGCCGATTCGCCTCGTGGACCCGCAATCGGCTCCGCCACCTGGTCGCCGATCGTGAAGAGCGGATTCAGCGACGCCATCGGGTCCTGGAGGATCATCGCGATCCTCTTGCCGCGGACCCGCCGCATCTCCTCGGCGGATCTTCTTCAGGAGGTCTTCGCCGTCGAAGAGGATCTCGCCGCCCGCGTTCTGCGCCGCGGTGGGCAGGAGGCGGAGGATCGACAGCGCGAGCGTGGTCTTGCCCGATCCCGACTCGCCGACGACGCCGAGCGTCTCGCCGGCCTCGAGCGACGAGCGAGACGCTGTCGACGGCCTGCACCACGCGCGTGCCGCGCTGGCTCACGTAGTGCGTCGAGAGGTTCCGAAGCTCGAGGAGCGGAGCCATCGTCGCTTCGCTACAGCTGCCGCAGCTGCGGGTCGAGCTTCACGCGCAGCCAGTCGCCGAGGAGGTTCGCGGACAGCACCATCATCATGATGCAGATGCCCGGCAGGACGGTGAGCCACCAGTAGCCCGCCATCAGGCCCTTCTTGCCGTCCGCGAGCATCAGGCCCCACGCCGGCTTCGGCGGCGGCACGCCGACGCCGAGGAACGACAGCGCCGCCTCGGCGATGATCGACCACGCCGAGCTGCAGCGAGGCGAGGACGATGGCGGAGTTCAGGACGTTCGGCAGGATGTGCCGCTTCATGATCGTCCACTTCGAGCAGCCGGCCACGATGGCCGAGCCGCACGAACTCGCGCTCCTTGCAGCGACAGCACCTCGCCGCGGATGACGCGCGCGTAGCGCGTCCAGTAGACGAGCGCGAGGATGATCACGATGTTCATCTCGCTCGGGCCCGAGGATGGCGGCGAGGAAGATCGCGAAGGTCAGCGCGGGCAGGGCGAGCCAGGTGTCGGTGACGCGCATGATGACCTGGTCGACCCACCTGCCCATGTAGCCGGAGAGGATGCCGAGCGCGGTGCCGATGGCGCCCGCGACGACCACGGCCAGCGAAGCCGACGACCATCGAGACGCGCGCGCCGAAGATGAGCCGCGAGAGCACGTCGCGGCCGAGGTGGTCGGTGCCGAGCAGGTACGTCGCTGCTGCCGCCCTGCTGCCAGGCCGGCGGCTTGAAGCGCGCGCCGAGGCTGCCGACCTCCGGCGAGTGGGGCGCGATCACGTCGGCGAAGATCGCGAGCGAGCGCGAGTCAGCCGAGGATCGAGACCGGGAACCAGGGGAAGCCCTTCATGCCGGAGCGCGGACGAGCGGCCAGCCGAAGCGGAGCGGCGGCGGCGCGGGCGATGGCCATGGCTCACGCTCCCAGACGGATGCGCGGATCGATCACCGCGTAGAGCACGTCGACGACCAGGTTGACGACGACGATCATGGCGCCACCCAGCAGGACGGTCGCCTGCACGACCGGGAAGTCACGGAACGCGATGCCCTCGTAGAGCAGCCGCCCGATGCCCGGCCACGCGAAGACCGTCTCCACCACGACGGCGACGTTGACCATGAGCACGAGGTTGATGCCGGCCAGCGTGAGCACGGGGATGAGCGCGTTCTTGAAGCGCGTGCTTGCACGATGACGCAGCTTCTCCGGCAGGCCCTTGAGGCGCGCGAGCTTCACGTACTCCGAGCCGAGCACCTCCAGCATCGACGAGCGCGTGAGCCGCATGTGGGCGGCCGCGAAGAACCAGCCGAGCGCGAAGGCCGGCATGATGAGGTGCCACGCCGTGCCCGAGCCCGACGACGGCAGCCAGCCCAGGTAGACCGAGAAGAAGAGGATCAGGAGCAGCCCGACCCAGAACTGCGGCATCGACAGGCCGAGCAGCGCGAAGATCTTGCCCGACGCTGTCCCAGAACTGCCCGACGCTGACCGCGGCGATGATGCCGCTCGGGATGCCGATCAGGAGCGAGAAGATCATGGCGGCGGCGGCGAGCATCAGCGAGTTCGGCAGGCGCGAGAGGTACAGCTCGAGCACCGGCGTCCGGTAGTAGAACGACTTGCCGAAGTCGCCGCGCGCGAGGTCCGCCATGAAGCTGACGTACTGCACGAAGAGCGACCGGTCGAGGCCGAGCTGCTGCGCGCATCATCGCCATGTCCGTCCGGCTCGCGCCCGGCTCCACCAGCAGCACCGTCGGGTCGCCGGTCAGGCGCACGAACAGGAAGATGTGAGCGAAGCAGGAAGCAGCGAACCAGCGGAGTAGCCGAGCCGCCTGAGGATGAACGTTCTGTCATTTCTTGCATGCCTCAGACGTCCTCGTAGGGCGCCGAGTACGCGTGGCCCGGGATCAGTCCGAGCCCGGATTCTTGCACACGCGGGCCCATGCCGTTGAGGAACCCGAGCTCCCAGATCGGCAGCGACCATGGCCTTCTCGTGCACGAGCTGCTGGATCTTGTGCAGCATCGCCTCGCGCTTCTTGCGGTCCAGCTCGCCCGCCTGCTCCTGGAACAGCGCCGTCGATGTCCGGGTAGCTGCCGTAGACGTACGGGCCGCCCTTGACCACGAAGGCCTCGAGGCGCGTGGCGGCGTTGCCGAACGCGCCGCTCGCCGCCTGGATGAGGTTCTTGTAGCTTCTTCTCCGCGTAGCCCTTGAAGAAGGCCGCGCGCTCCAGCGGCCGCAGCTTCGTGCGGATGCCCGACCGCCTGCAGGTAGTTGACGCACGGCCTCGCCGACGTTCGCGTAGGACGACGTCGCAGTAGTAGTCGCCGGCGTCGAAGCCGTTCGGGATAGCCCGCCTCGGCGAGGAGCTTCTTGGCCCTGGCCGGGTCGTACGCAGGCGCGCGGCGGCTGCCAGTAGAAGTCGAACGTGCTCGGGGATGATGCTGCCGGTGAGCTTGCGAGTGGCCGAGCGTCAGCGCCTGGTTGATGCGCCTTGCGGTCGATGGCGAGGTTGGCGGCCAGGCGCACGCGGCGGTCGTGCCACGGCGACTTCGGATCCCACTGGTCGAGGAAGTAGACCCACTACGGCGCCTGGATGACGGTCGGCTTGAGCGTCAGCCCCGGGCGTGCGCTGCAGCTCCTCGGCGAGCTCGCCGCGGATCGAGTAGACGATGTCGATCTCGCCGCGCTTGAGCGCGGCGAGGCGCGTCGCCTCGTCGGGAATGACCCGGAACACGAGCCGCTTCACGTTCGGCGTCTTGCGCCAGTACTGGTCGAAGGCCTCGAAGACCAGCTCCACGCCCGGGCGTGAACGAGACGAACTTGTAGGGGCCGGCGCCGATCGGCGCCTTCTTGAAGCCCTCGTCGCCGACCTTCTCGACGTACTTCTTCGGCACGATCCAGCCGGCGCCGGTGGCGCTCGCGTAGAAGGTCAGGAAGTCGGGCCACGGGCTCTTGAGGCGGAAGCGGACGTGCCGCGGCGTCCGGCGTCTCGACCGCGGCCACGCGCTCCTTCAGCGTCTTGTCGACGGTGCCCCGGTAGCGCTCGAACGAGAACTTCACGTCCTCGGCGGTGACGCGGCTCGCCGTTGTGGAACTTCGACGCCCTTGCGCAGCGACGAACTCGTAGACGCGCCCGTCCGGCGGACACCTTCCACGACTCCGCGAGGCTCGGCGCTGAACGCGGTTGTCCGGGCATCGCCTTCACCATGCCGTCGTGCAGCGCGTACATGCACCATGAAGGGCGTGATGAGGCTTTCGGCATCTCGCGCCGGATCGAACCACGTCGGCGCGAGCGTGATGTGCACGCCCCAGGTGAGCTGGCCTTCCGGAGCGGCGGCGCACGGGACGCGGCGGCGAGCACGGCGACGAACAGTGCGGCGAGCGCGATCGAGCGACGTGATACGGGACGGGTCATCGGGTCCTCACTTCGCCTTCGACTGCGGACTTCGGGAGAGCGCCACCGTCACGGAGCGCGTCCCTGGCAGGCGAGAGCGCCATTATCCCCGAGGCGGACGACGTGTCATGACGCATCGCATCCGCGGCGCCAGCGGCAATTTTCGCGGGTAAGCGGGACCTCGGGGGTTAGGCGGCGTCGGGGACGCGCTTCAGGCGACGTGGGCGCGGGAAGGCCGCGCGTCGCCGTGCTGGCCGTCCGGGCGGCGATCACGCGTCAACGCGGCGGCCAGCACGGCCGTTCCGGCGAGCAACGGGACCAGACCAAAGCCGCGACCTCGACGCTCCGCGCGCCAGGATCGGCGAAACTCATCGACGGCGTCCGCGACCGCTTCGAGCGTCCGCCAGAGCGCGTCGCATCCTCGCGCCCGTTTCGATGCCGGTCGACGGCATGGTCGGCGAGTCCGGCGATCCGGCGCAGCGCCGATCGCTCGACCTGGAGCTTCTGGCGGAAGAGGACCTCCCATTCCTCGTACGGCAGCGTGAGCTTGTGCATGCGCGCTTCGAGCGCGCGCGAGCCGCGCGAGCGCGTCCACGCCTGACGCCCGCCTCGACGCTGTCGCCAGATGCGCCGCAGCGCGTCCTCGATCTCGTTCGCCTCCGCGTCCCACGTGAGGTACGCGCGCGTGAACGTGCAGGTGCTCGGCGATGATCGGCGCGCGCGCGTGAAGCCGTCGGCCGCGCGGCCGCTGATCACCATGTCCGACGGGTGCAGGATGATCTCGATGTCCGCGGCGTAGAGGCGCGTGAGGTCGTTCGGCGACGAGATCGCCGACGGCGGAGCCCGCGAACCACGCCGAGCAGGCGTGTCGGCGCGCGCAGCATCCAGCTCGGTCGGCCGCGCTCGAGCGTGAACCCGCCGCGCGCGAGCGCCGGTCGAGATCGTCGACGACCGCTCGGATAGTCCTCCGGCTCCACGATCACGGGCACGTGCTGAGTCGTCCAGCGCCGCATCAGGTCGCGCACCTTCAGGACGGCGCGAACAGCGATCATGAGCACCAGCGTGAGCGCCAGGCCGATCGTGTACGGGTAGCCGCGCAGCGACCGACCTCAGCATGCCCCGCGCCCCGCGCGGCCGGTCTTCCTCGTCCACCATCCGCATCGCGAGCACGCCGACGATCGGCGGGATCACGAGGGCCGCCGCCGAGCATGGCGAGTCGGACCCACTTCCGGTCGACCCAGTCCGGCAGCGGCACGAAGGACAGGAGGAACGTGCCGATCTTCGGAAACGCGATGCCCGACGAGCGCGATCAGCCAGATCGACCGAGCCGAAGCTGATCGAGCGACAGGTAGATCTGCCGGTCCTGCGGCACGCGGCCGAACAGCATCACGTGGCCCATCCGAAGGCGGTGTTCAGCAGCTTGCCCGGCGGATCGGAAGACGGCAGCGAGGAGCGCCTGGACGAGGACCATGCGGTGCATCGCTCACTGGTCGCAAGGCCGGATGCCACCGAGCATCCGCGACGCGTGGACACGGATCGTCGGCATACTGGTTGTATGAAAGCGTGGCTTCGGTCGGCGGGCGACCGCGCTGCTGGCGCGGGCCGTACGCGCTCCGCCGTGGGCGCGCCGGCCGCGGCTGATCCGGCTGGGCCGGCTCGGCACCTGGTCCACGATCACCTCGCATCGTCCTGACCATCTTCGTCGCTCCTCGTGCTGTCGCTCGTGTCCTACACGGGGCGTGCAGCTCGCGCGGTTCGAGCGGACCGACGCGCGCCGCACCATGATCGGTCTACGCCGCCCCGCAACCGCTGCACGCCGGGCCTCCACGTCAAGCGCGTCGATCTCGCGCGATCGCTCGGACGGCTGCGCTACACTCGAAGTCACGGGCACGCCCACGGCGCCTGGTCAGTTCCACCGGACGGCGAGCGCGCTGGGACGATCTACCTGCGCGGCGAACGATCGCGCCGCCAGGGGGCGACCCCGGCTCGTCCGGCTCGAGCTGCGCGGCGATCGGGTCGCGCGCGTGACCCAGGACGGCCGCGACGTCGGCGCGCGCGACGCTCGAGCCCGAGGTGCTGACGTCGGTCGGCGATCGGCCCGGCGAGGCCTACCGCCCGGTGCGCCTGGCCGACGTGCCGCCCGTGCTGATCCAGGCGGTGCTCGCCGCCGAGGACCATCGCTTCTTCGATCACGCCGGCGTCGACGTGCGCGGCCTCGCTGCGCGCGGCGTGGACGAACCTGCGCGGCGGGCGCGTCGTCCAGGGCGGCAGCACGATCACCCAGCAGCTCGTGAAGAACCGCCTGCTCAGCCCGCAGCGCACGTTCGCGCGCAAGCTCAACGAGGCGTGGCTCTCCACCGTGCTCGAGTGGCGCTACCCGAAGGACGCGCATCCTCGAGGCGTACCTGAACGAGATCTACCTCGGCCAGCGCGGCTCCGCTCGCGCGTGCGCGGGGTCGGCGCCGCCGCGCGCTCGTACTTCGGCAAGGAGCTCGCACCAGCTCACGCTCGGCGAGGCCGCGCTGCTCGCCGGCATGACGCGCGCGCCGAACCTCTACTCGCCCGCGGCGAACCCCGGCGCGCGCCCGCGAGCGGCGCAACGTCGTGCTCGCGCGCATGCGCGAGCTCGGCATGCTCGGCGAGGCGGACCTGCGCCGAGGCGCAGCGCGCAGGCGGTCGACCGCCGCGCCCGGCGCCGCGGCCAGTTCGCCGGCGTACTTCACCGACTATCTGCGGCGCGAGATCGAAGAGCTCGGCGCGAGCGACGTCAGCGACACGCCGGGCGCGCGCGTCTACTCGAGCGTCGACGTCAACCTCCAGCGGTTCGCGGAGGCGGCGGTCGCGCGCGGCCTCGACCGGCTCGAAAGCCGGCTGCCCGCGGCTGCGCCGGACGAACGGCGACCGGCTGCAGGCCGTGCTCGATCGCGCTCGATCCGCGCACCGGGCAGGTGCGCGCGCTCGTGGGCGGCCGCGACTACCAGGCGAGCCAGTTCAACCGCGCGATCTTCGCGCGCCGCCAGCCGGGCTCGGCGTTCAAGCCGTTCGTCTACCTCGCGGCGCTGCAGCCCCGAGCGGCAGCGGCGCGTCTTCACCGCGGCGTCGGTGGTCGACGACTCGCCGCTCACGCTGCAGGTCGGGCGCGACGCAGTGGAGCCCGCGCAACTACGAGGACCGCTACGAGGGCCAGGTGACCGTGCGCCGCGCGCTCGAGCGCTCGCTCAACAGCGCCGCGGTGCGCGTCGCGCAGGCGGTCGGCTTCCCGGCCGTGATCGAGACCGCGCGCGCGCTCGGGCGTCGAGAGCCCGCTCGCGCCGGTGCCCGCCGCTCGCGCTCGGCGCGTTCGAGGTCACGCCGCTCGAGCTCGCGCGCGCGTACGTCGCCGTTCGCGAACGGCGGCGTGCGGCCGCGCGGGCCGGCCGCGCTCGTCGGCCGCCTACGAGGGCGACGGCGCCGCGCTCGAGCTCGACGACGCCGGAGCCCGAGGCGCCGCTGACGCCGGCCGAGGCGTACCTGATGACCTCGCTGCTGGAGGGCGTCGTCGAACAGCGGCACCGGCGCCGCCGCGCGCGCGCTCGGCGTGCCCGGCGCCGCTCGCGGGCAAGACGGGCACCACCAACGACGGGCGCGACGCGTGGTTCGTCGGCTACTCGCCGACGCTGCTGACGCTGGTGTGGGTCGGCTTCGACGGCAACGAGCCGCACGGGCTGTCGGGCGCCGACGGCGCGCTGCCGATCTGGTCGGACTTCATGAAGCAGGCGCTCGAGCTGTATCCGACGGTCGGCGGCGTTCGCGGTGCCGCCAGGCATCACGTTCGCCGAGGTCGACACGACGAACGGCCGGCTCGCCAACCGCTACTGTCCCGCGGTCGTCGCGCGAGACGTTCATCGCGGGCACGGAGCCGGCAGCCGTGCCAGGAGCACGGCGGCTTCGGCGACCAGGTCGGCGACTGGTGGAAGCGCTTCCGCGAATGGATGGGCCGGTGACGCGCGCTCCGTCCTGATCTGCGGCGCTGTGTCGTCGTCGCGGCCGGGCTGCGCGACCGGCCGAGCCGCGAGCCGCGCGTCGACCGCGGCCAGCCTCGCCCCCGAGCGGCACCCGCCTCCGCGCGACGCGCCGCCCGCGGACGCGCCCGCCGCCAGCCCGCGCCGCGGCGCGACGCACCGGCAAGGCCTCGTGGTACGGCGACGCGCACCACGGCAAGAAGACGGCGAGCGGCGAGGTCTACGACATGGACGAGCTCACCGCGGCGCACCGCACGCTGCCGCTCGGGCACGCGCGTCCGCGTGACGAACGTCGAGAACGGCCGCTCGGTCGTCGTGCGGATCAACGACCGCGGGCCGTTCGTGCCGGGCCGGATCATCGACCTGTCGCAGGCGGCCGCGCGCGAGCTCGGCGCGCTCGGCGAGGGCCTCTTCAGCGTGCGGCTCGAGGTGCTCGAGGACGCGGCCGCGGAGCCGGCGCCGGCCGCCGGCTCCCGCTGACGACGCGCGACGGAACCGGATCCGGGGAGACCGTCGCGATGTTGATCATGTAGAGGGTCCATGCAATCAGGCTACAATCCCGATCGCCCCGAGCCGACAGTCGCGATGGAGGCGCTGGTGGCGAAGATTCTCGTCGCTGACGACCACGACGACGCGCGGAGCGTCTTCAGCGTCCGTGTTGCGCGACGCGCATCACGAGGTCATCGAGGCGGCGGACGGCATCGAGGCGCTCGCGCTGTTCGCCGCGCATCGCCCCGACGTGGCGCTGATCGACATCTTCATGCCCGGCCGGATGGCATCGACGTGATCCGCGAGATCCGCGCGACCGATGCGCGCATTCGCATCCTCGCCGTCTCCGCCGGCTGGCATCTGAAGCTGCCGCTCGTGCGCGGCGGCGCGCCGCAAGGCGATGTCCTGCAAGACGCGTGGGCGGCAGGCGCGGACGGCACGCTCTCGAAGCCGCTCGATCATCGTTTCCTTGCCGCCGAGGTCGAGCGTCTTCTGCGCGAACGTCCGCTCGACGTGATCTTTGCACCGGAACGTTGACGGAGGGGCCACTATTGGAGGGCGTACGCGTGAAACGAGAAAGCCCTGACACCCGATGGCGTCGGGCTTGCAGCTTCCTCAACACCAGAGGGAGCGACATGGGCATATTTCCCGAGGTTCAGCGGTTCCTGGCAGCGCACGAGGAGTGCTGTGGCGAGGTGACCAAGGAAGCGGGACGTCCCAGCGTGGACGGGTACCGGATCCATGTTGCCTGTCCGTGCGGGGCGGTGCTCGATCGCTGGGTGACGCCCGCGGACGCCCGTCACGATCTCGTCCACACAACGTTGCTCGCCGGCCGGAACTAGGTGCGGTCAGCCTGAACGGCCCAGGCGACGAAGCGGCTCGCCCGTGAGGCGCGTCAGAATCCAGTCCTTGCGCAGCGCGCGCGCCGAGTCGCTCGTAGAATCCGATCGCCGACGTGTTCCAGTCGAGCACCGCCCACTCCATGCGCCCGCATCCGCGCCGCTCGGCGATCCGCGCGAGCGCGGCCAGCAGCGCCTTGCCCGCGCCGCGTCCGCGCGCGTCCGGCGTCACGAACAGGTCCTCGAGGTAGAGCGTGGGGCGCGCGAGGAACGTCGAGTACGTGAAGAAGTAGAGCGCGAAGCCGACGGCGCGCCGGCCGTCGAAGCACAGCAGCGTCTCGAAGTAGCGCCGCCGGCCGAACCCGTGCTCGCGGATGCGCGCGAGCGTCGCTTCGACCTCGTGGCTCAGGCGCTCGTACTCCGCGAGCCCGCGGATCAGCGCGAGGATCGTCGCCGCGTCGCGCCGGGTGCCCGCGCGGATGCGAAGGGAGGTCGTGTGCCTTCATCAGCCGTCTGCTCCCTCGAGTCTCCACGCGTTGCGCCGTCGCCGGATCCCAGCGCCACGGCGACGTCCTGGCCTTCGAGATCGAACGCCGCCGAGCCACCAGTCGAGCGGCTGAGCGTTCGAGGCGGTCCCGCGCGCCCTCGCGGACCGCGCGGCCTTCCGCGGTGCGCGTAACCGGCATGCGTGACGTCGGCGTCGCTCCTTCTCGCCGTCGATCGTCACGAGCGGCGTGCGCCGTCGGCGAGGGCGCGGAGATACGCGGCGAGCTGGACGTCGCCCATGCCGTGGCCCCGCATTCTCTCATCGCTGCGTGGCGGCGCGGAACACCTCCGGGAACGCGCGCGGCGTCTCCTCGAGCGCGTCGAGCGCGGCCGCCTCCACCGTGCCGAGCCCGGTCCGTGTCGACGGAAAGCGCGCAAGATGCAGGCGCGCGGCGGCGTCGAGGAACGGGCGCGGGCCGTGCGCGTCCGGTCATCGTGGCGGGTCCGGCGACGCGTACGCGTCCCACCAGGCGGCGGCCGCGTGCGCGATCGCGTCGTCCGTGAACGGACTGGCGCTCGGCAAACAGCGCCGCCAGCACGCCTGGCTCCGTCTCCCCGAGCGGCTCGGCGGGAAAGACGAGGCTCACGCGACGCTGCGCGGCTGCGCCCGTCGCAGCCAGGCCGCGAGGTAGCCGAGGTTCGCCACGCAGAAGAGGTCCTGCTCGAACCACAGCACGATCTCGTCGTGCGAGGTCGCGTGCCCGAGACCCTCGGCCTCCGCGCGCGCGTTCTCGGCGTAGGACTCCGGCATGAGTGGCGGCGAGCCGGTTCAGGGTTCGGTTTGTAAGTCCCTCTCCGAAGGGGAACAGAACCCGGAACCCGCCCAATACAGGGGCGGCGGGTTTTCGACAGGTTGGGTTGACCCAGGTGGACCCGGGGTTCGGGTTCGGGTTCGCTTGGGTTCGGTTCATTCAGACGGCCTTCCATGGCTTCCCTTTCCGCAACTTCCCGTCCCTTGCCCATGACGTCTCCATCGATGGGACGCAGCCTTGGAGGATTAGTCCTTGCGGAGTTCTGGATAGCGCAGGCGTCCCACTGTCCCCGCCGCCCGAACCGGAGGCTCTTGAGGGCTGCCTTGAGGGCGTTGGTCCCCAAACGGTTCGTCGCTTGGTGGTCACGATGTCTACCGCTGCATCCATGGCCTCAACCACTCGCGCCCAGCGATTGCCTTGCCCACACGTTCGGATATCGAGCCCGCCGCGTCAGCGGTGTCTATGATCCGGAAACGACCGCCGCTGCTCCTTGAGACCGCCCAGGAGTGCGGTGTCTTCGAGTGCTCGATGTTGAACTCGTGAAGTTCGGCTGACAGCGAGAAGACAGCACGACATCGGCCTTTTGGCCCATCGCTGAGGCCGCCGCGCCCCGGCCCCGACGCCAGGCTGCGTTTCATGAATCCCTGTGGGTGACCGGTAGTGATAGGATCAAGACGACCGTGGCGCCAGTGATTTCGCACCAGAGGTGCTGCGAGACCTTCCCGTCGGTCTCACGATTTCGGCGTTCGATGCCTCGATCTCCCGACCAGGAAGCCGAGAGGGTATCACCACCACGAGAAGGTCGACCCGCTCACAGGCGAGCGCCAGCTCCACCGAAAGTGCGTCGGATGAGGAAGATCCAGGCCCAGGCGTTGTGGAGAGTACCGAAGCTTGTCGCTAGTCGGGCCGTGCCCTCGACATCCGATCGACATCGGTTCGTAGGGGATTCTCCTGCGACAAGAAGACAACGTTGCGGCCTTCTCGGCTGAGCTTCGCCCACGACCCCCACTGGAAGTAGAGAGACTTTGCGGATTCTGCCGGTCCGAAAACCCAAACACGCGTTCCGGCGGGCAAGTACGGGTAGACCAGCCAATCGGTGTCAGGATCCCTCTCTCACCAGCCTGGCGAAGTCGAACGGGACTAGTCGGAAGCCATCCTCCTCAAACTCTGGTTCGACGTTGCCGACCTCCTCGAGGATGCCCGACTGCTGATCGCCGCTAGGGAGGATCATTGCTCCCGAGGAGTCTTGCGCGGTGTCGTCACAACTGGGGCGTATGTGGCTCGAGGGCCCCGGACGTACCTTGGGGAAGAGAAGAGCGGCCCGATGAATTCCTCCCGCTCAGCGAGTCATCAGCGATGGTCCGGCGGGCGCGTCATGGGGTGGCCCCCACACCTCGGCAGTTCTGGAGAAATCTCTCGACATCCCCCCGCGCAAACCGGACCGACGCCCGCCCTGTAAGCGGCAAGATCAACACGCCGTGCTCCCCGCGGCACGTAGATCGAGCCCGAAGCTTGGGTAGGGCCGGGCCGTGCTCCGCCGGGCTGCTCGGCGGTGAGAGAAGTTGAGTGGCTTCCGATAGGTCGGCCGCCTGATCCAGCCTCCTCGCACAAAGCTCGTCGAGCCTTGCTCGGGAGGGCGTATCCACCCCACAGGACCGAGCCTCGCGACCCGAGCTCAGGCGTGTTACGAGGGTTCCTGGGTCACGGACATCTGGCTCGACTCGGGCTTCGCCCGGCCCCGGGGACCCTATGTGGGCGTGTCCTGAACCTCAGTTCCCTTCAATCTTATGCGGCCCCTGCCTCGCGAGCAACCAGTCGTCGTGCGTGCGCTTCCTCCTCTAGCCAGGAGGTGATCGTTGGAACCCGACATTGCGAACCACCCCCCGGGCCTCCAGCCCGAATCCTACGACCGCCGCCCCGGGAAGGCCGCCTCTGCCATCGGAGGAACGCTACGCTCGTGGTCGTCATTGGAGCGCTGATCGGCCGAGGCTCGACGTGCATCTCTACGATGTCCCGAACAGGACCTGGTCAGAACGGTCAGCCGGATGCCGGCCCGAGAGTTGCGAGCGGGCACGTGTTCCTGAAGGATGCTGGTTTCAAGTCCATCCAGCGTCTCGTGCTCGCGGATGCGAACGGCGGCGTCTCGCCGGTCTGTGGCCGGGTGAGCTGAAGCCCCACGCCGAGTTCCTGTACTCCCACCGACGTACGGAAAGATTGGTGAGAGCTGCTCAGGAGGGCGGGTCGATCGTCCGCCCAAACCCGCACATCGGCTTCTGGCAGGCGGCTGTCCATCAGCGGCTCTACCTGGACCCGACGACGAGGTGGATCCGTACGTGGAGCTGTGGGAAGGGCCGGGGTGGGGGCGGTTCGGCGGCTATTCGCAGGAGGAACTGACGCGTTCCGCATGGCGGTGGCTGAAGGAGCGGGGCCTCGCCGGAGGCAAAGGATGACCCTGTTTTCGGCGAGTTCCTCCTGCTCCTAAGCAAGCTCAAGCGGCCGGCCCATCTGCGCGCTGGCCTCGCTGTGAAACGCGAGTGGTCACGGGAGGAATTGGCGGCGTGGCCGACCTCAAATGTCGCGTCAGAGGTTCGCGACGCGGTCAACGCCCTGCTGGGGGCTATCGGAGAACCGATGTTCCCAACCGGGTGATTCGCGGCACCTAACCGAACCCTCCGGCACCCGGAGCGCCCTCCCCTCGTTGTCTCCCACCTCGCCGAGGGAACCTGGTCGAGCGGTGCCTCAGGAAGGCCCTTCCCCCTAGGCGAGGCTGCGTCCTGATTGCAGAGCGATTCCAAGCGTCAACGGCGGGATACGTAGTCGATCATTCGGCCGTTCCGTGCCTCGACGAACGCAGAGCGCGTTCTGGCGGTAGCCCTGATACTCCTCGTCGTCGCGAGGCAGCGGCGGAGTCGTGAAGTTGGCGAAGGGCATGAAGAACTCCACTCTCGACGAGTCTTTCGACACGATGTCCTGTAGCAGGAAGAAGTCCACGTATCCCTCGAAGTCCTCGAACAGATCGAAGAACTTCTTGTAGAGGGCGAGCACCCCGCCCAAAGGGTTGTCCTCGCAACGGTATTGCCGTCGGCTATGCACTCAACAGTCAGGTCGAACCGGTCGACGATGTCCGAGTTCCGCATGCGCTCTACGTTGATGGTCGGCTCACCTCGTCCAGTGACTGGGAACACAATCTTCCCGCCCATCCGCCCAGCTGAGGTACGGAACTGCTCTCGCACTGGCTCAGGGGTGCGTTGAAGAACTTTGGTCATCCGGTCCCACGTGGTCATGGTGTTCACTGCCGAATCGCTAGTGAGGAAGAACTCGCCTCGTTCGGACCGGTGGTGCAGGTAGACACCAGGCGTGGTGTCGTCCAATTCGAAGGGGTCACCGTTCGGCAAGGGCTTGTCTCCACGCAGCCTGTGGCACTCCCTCAGCTTCGGACTGCTGGAGTCTGGGTCTGGTCCAGTCGCGTCCTTCGTGAAGTCAAACGTCGGATCGCATCCGCGGATATCAGACATGTTTGCAAAGATAGCCGCCGCCTGAGGACTGGACTCGGATCCGCGTCGGTATGGCCGCGCGTCCCATGGACGGTACCTTCCGTGACTCGATCTACTGGGCGAACCACCCCGACCCGGGCCAAGCGAATGTGTCGAGCGGCGCCCCAGGAAGGCGACGTTCACGGCATCGCTGCAGCTAGAGGGGGGCAAGCTGGTTCCTGCACCACTCATGCACCACGCGTATGCGCCAGATTCATGCACTGAGCCGAGAAGGGATTCTGCGCTCGCCCGGCTCCTGCTTGGACGATCGACTCTCCGGGTCAGGGGCAGTCCTCTGGCACCTTCGCGACCGTTTCAAGAACGCCGCCCGTCTCGATCACGACAGCAGAGGATGGGACGTGCAAAGCCCGTCGAGTCACCGGATCGTAGAGAGCAGCCGTGCCGTCCGCCTGGCCAACGAAGAGCACGCACTCAACATCCAAGTCAACGTCGGCACCTCTCAAAGGGTGGACCAATGCCGCATCGGCTCGCCAGATTGGGCTGAAGGGTGCGTAGGCCGCGGGTTGCCCATCCGCAGCTTGAGGGGCCGCGATGAGAGCCCAGACAATCGGAGCAGCGAGCACGATGGGCACCGTTACCCTGAGATCCTCTAGATCAAGAAGGCGTCGGAGGCCACCCGACGCGAGGACATACTTGGTCCTAAGTTCCTTGTACTCCGGGCCTGGCTGACGTCGGACACGACGCACAAGGACCTCGAACGCCGCTACACCACGCGGGACCGCGAGCTTGACTACCACACGAGAGCAGCCAAGAACAGCAGCGCCAACATCATCCAAGAGAGCGACTCCGCGTAGCCGAGGCCAACTTCCTCAGGTGTGAAACCGAGCCGCGAGTAGAAGATCACGGCGGAGAGTCGGACGGCGACGTAGGCTGTGAGGCCCGCGATAGTGAGCGCGGTCAACACGTTTCGCAGAATCCATCCGGCGACGTCTCGGTCGCCGCGTTGGCCGGTCATGGGCAGAGGATAGGCTTCGAGCGGCCCTTGGTTCGACCCTGCGTGCGAGCCAATCTACGGAGGGTCGACAGTCGAACACGGCTCCACCCTCGCCCGGACATGCCTCGGGGCATGGACAATCGGACGAAGATCTGGATGATCGACGACGTTGATTCTCGGTTCCCCCTCCTAGGAATAGACCCCGGCATGAGCAGCGTCCGCGGCAGCTCCTGATGAGGCCCTCGACCGTTCAAGGGACATCCAGCGAATCCTTCCGACTAAAGGGGATCTATCGACCCGCCGAGGTCACTCTCATGGATAACTCGGCTCGCACTCGACTAGCCCTCACGCCTATCGCGATCCTGGTCGCCGTGGTCATGATGAGCGCCGCGGTCGCCTTGGCAACGATCCCGGACGGGCAGGGACTCATCCACGGTTGCTACCGGAAGTCCAGCGGCACTCTCCGCGTGATCGACAAGGCGAAGGGACAGCATTGCGTCACCGGCGAGCGTGCCCTCGACTGGAACGAGCGCGGTCGTAAGGGGCGGAGAGGCCCTCGCGGACTGCAGGGGCCACAAGGTATCCAGGGTGAGCCTGGCGACTCAGACCCTCGGCCTCGACTACCTGGCCGCTTCCTCGGTGCTGAACGATGACCCCGCATCCCACGCAATCTCGTTCACGATCCCAGAGGGATCAATCGCGAAGACTCTCTGGTATCGCGTGAGGATCACGACGCCGACGGGTCCATGCGATGCACTCCCCGAGGCCGACAGCATCGTCGGCAACCACGAGATGAACGGGGGCTTCGCCAACCAGTTCACGGGCTTCAACCTCACGGTTGTCCCAGGCACGACCTATGTGCCGGGGCTGGGCAGCAACTTCTACGGCGGCACGAACGGGGTCCTGTATCCAGGGGACTACGAGTTTTCGACCTTGGTCACGAACAACAACCTCGTTCCCCGACTGCTGGGGGACCGTGATCGAGACTCAGGTCTTCCTCGAGACCGAAGGATCATAGCCAGTCACGGACCGAGCCGCGCTCGAAGGTCCGCCACGAGCCGCAACCGAGCAACCTCCCCCACATCGTCCTCGAGGTCGATGAGGAGCTCCGCGAGCCACGCCGCGTCGTCCCGCACATGTAGACGACCGATGAGCGCCGCACGATCCGCGTCGGGCCGCTCAAGGATGTCGAGCAACTCCCGCGCCGCGGGTTCGCCAAGCGCGGCGACGACACGCTCCCCCACATCCTGCATCAGCGGCGGATCCCTGACGCGAACGTCTGCGGCCACCCGTAGAGCTCGCAGATTCGATTGAACGTCTCCCCGTTCGGCCAGCGATCGCCGGCCTCGATTTCCCGGTACTCCCGCACGGAGATGCCGACGCGCCACGCGACATGTCCCATCGACCAGCCCGCTCGGCGTCGATCCTCCTCGAGCATCGTGGGGAGCATCGCCATCGGGGGACCGTAGGCCATCGGGGAGAAAGTGAGAAGTCGCCGGAACCCGAAGGCATTGCGCTGCCGGTTCCTACCGCGACAGAATCGCCCGATGGCGGAAACGGTGGCTATGGCTCGGCGCACGCTGGGCAGCGTCCTTGCCATCATCGGCGGGCTGCTGCTCGCTATCGGCGCCTTCATGCCATGGGTCAAGATCGGGCCGGGGTTCGTGGCCGTCCCTCCGGGGGTCAGCGGCTGGGAAACGATCAGCGGCATCGACGGCGATGGGCTCTTCTTCCTCGTCGGAGACGACGGGCTCTTCTTCCTCGTCGGAGGCGTCCTCATCGCGGCGCTCGGGCTGTGGACCACCCTGAGCCGTCCCAGAGCCGCACCGATCCTCCTCATCGTCAGCGGGCTCGCGTTCGGCCTCCTCGGTCGGTTCGAGTACGACAGCATCCGCGACGGCGCTTCCAACCAGTGTTGCGACTTCGCTACCTTCTTTGTGGGAGCGGGAATCTGGTGGATCTACGCAGGGGCCGCAGCCACCTTCCTTGCCGGCCTCGTCCTCGTCGGGAGATGAGACGGTCCGGCGGAGTTGAGCCCGTGGTGTCTTACGTAAGAGGCTCAGCCGCCGGCCTCGAGCGTTCCCCGTAGGTCGACCTCAGCGATCGACGGACGTAGGCAGCTGGGTCATCGCCTTCAGCTCCGCGTCGAGTCGCGCAGCACGGAGCCGCCTCATCGCTACCAGGAGCACGACAAGCAGGGCGATCACCATGAGCATCAGGCCACTCGCGATGACGACTGCCGTCGCGACGGTTGACCGCTCCCCCTCGAGTGCCCTCCGCGTCGTTCGGAGCGTCTCGCTGAGCTCGCGAGCCCGAACCTCGGCGATCGTCTGGAAACCCCGCGCCGCCGACAGCTCCCGTTCCACCTGGCGAACCTGAGCGGCGGCCTCCCGTCGGAGACGGTAGGTGACTTCGTCGATCTTCGAGCGGAGGCGCTGCGCCAGCACTAGCAGGCGTCCTTCCGCCAGGGTGGCCCCGATCGCGAAGGATTCGCTCCCGATCAGGTCGCCGAGCCCGTAGACGGTGCATGGATCGTTGCAGTACTGGATGTGGTACAGGCCGGCGGGGAGGTCGGGAACGCGGAACTTCACGCGTGCCACGTACCCATGACTATCCCTCCGGGTGATCACGACCTGGCCGACCGGGATCGCTGACTCTGGCACTCTGAATCCTTGGATCCAACGGTTCGTCGGAAGGAATACGCGATGAACGGGCCATCTGCGATCGCCTCCCCGCGTTCTCCCTCCCAGAACGTTCCTCGGACACTGGCGACCTGGGTTGGCACGTACGCCGACCGCCCGGGAGTGCTCCACCCGCCCCCCGCGCTCGCAGAGGTCGGAAGCAGCGCCACCCCTCCAAGAGCCACAGCGACGACGAGGACGAACCGGCGAGCACGCATCGAGGCCCTCCTTCGCAGGGTGGGTCGTACAGGAGACCGGTCTCAAAGACGGATGGTTCCCGTGGGGAGAAAGCACTTGGCGGGCCTCAGCGCCCGTTTCTGGAAGCCTAGCGGCGTAGTCCTCGCGTGGCTCGGAATCCCCCGCTCGATCGACTCGATTGTCTTCCACCGGGCCTTGATCGGGTCCAAGAGCTCGAGCTGCTCCCCCGGACGACCTACGTCGGCCCGGGTGAGCCTGTCGCAGCGCCCGCAGCTCTCGATGGTGAACCAGAGGGTCAGCAGATCGACGACATCGAACTCCTCGAGCTGCTGCGGTGTGGGTCGAACGCGAGGTCGGTCTGCGTCGGGCGGTGGCCGACGATCCTGCAGATGACGTTCATCGAACCCATCCTCGAGACAACTACCGACATCGGCTCGCCAAACCGGCAGCTGTCCGCCCGACGCTGGCGTGGCTCGCCTCCCTAACGTTCGAGGCGGTTAGACCTATCGAAGGGCACCACCCTGTCGCTTCCAGCCTGCGCAGCGACCATGAGGTGCCCCAGGGCAGCCGCCTTTTCCTCCTTCGCGTCTTCGAACAGGTGAAGGTAAAGATCCGAGGTCGTCTTGATCGTTGAGTGCCCAAGCAGCTCCTTCACCTCATGGAGCGAGTAGCCGGCCCTGGCTGCGAGGCTGGCAGCCGTATGGCGGAGGTCGTGAACCCGCGGTGGCTCCCAACCACCGCGTCGCGCCGGGCGAACGATCCCCACCCGCTCACAGGCGGGCTGAAAGATCCGCCCCCGCCAGTTGTTCTGCCGTATCTGCCCGCCCCCCCGGGACGAAAAGACAAAGCCCTCGGGGTCGAGTTCGCCCGGATGAACTGCGGGCGCCGTGGCGCTCGAGATGCACGGCGAGCTCGGCCACGAGAGGCGGAGCTAGGGCGATGGGTCGAGCCCTGCGCGTCTTCGTCGGACCCGCTGCCAGCTTGTGCCCGCCCACCTCGGCTGAGGATTCGACGATCCTGACGATGCCCCGCGACAGGTCGAGGTTCTTGAGGCGCAGGGCCGAGGCCTCACCGATCCGGATCCCCGTGTAGGCAAGGAAGTAGACGAGTGCGCGATGAAGCTCGGGTACCGCATTGGCGATCATCTCCACCTCTCCCTCGGTCAGGAAGTACGGTTCGCGATCCTCGGGGTGAGGCAACTCGATCCGTCGGGCCGGATTGGCCAGAGCCTTGCCCTCCCCGACGGCATGTTTCTAGGCAGGCACGCAGCGTGCGGTACGTCTTGTCGATCGTCGGCGCCGGCACCCCTTGACGCTCGAGATCCGCGATCCACCTCTCCACGTCCTCGCGAGAGATGGCAGAGATGAGCATGGAGCCCAAGCGCGAAGGAACGATGTACTTGCGCCCTACGAACTCGTACCGGGCTCGAGTGCTCGGGGCCAGCCGGCGCTTCCATTCCAGCCAGGTCGGGAAGTAGGCGCCGAGCGTGATCCTCCCGCGCTCGAGCTCTCGAAGCTGTTTGACCCGACCCGGATCCCCGAGGGTGTGGCGGAACGCCTTCGCCTCCGTGAACTTCCGAAACGTCTTCGTTCGTTGGCCGAGCCCCGGCACCCGATAGGCGACGCGGTACCGGACGGACTCGCCCTCCGCGAGCTCCCTTCGAAGTGATCTTCCAGATCCCCGGCTCGCTTGTCCGCGCCATCGTCCTGCTTCATACCCCGCCACCTCCCAGAAGTGGTGCAAAGTGGTGCACGTTCACCTTAGAGGATCCTAGGTAGACGGGTGTGACACGCGCGAATTAGGCTCTCTGACCTGCACTGTTTACTGGTGGGCGCTGAGGGACTCGAACCCCCGACCTTCGCCTTGTAAGGGCGACGCTCTTCCAGCTGAGCTAAGCGCCCGCACCACCACCATCGGCATGCCCGCACGCTCGGCACACCACATCTCCCAGCGTGACGGACAAGCGGGTGGAGCCGCAAGCCTCGCACCGATCAAGGCTCTCCTGCCAGTCCGGACGGTCGTGTTGGCAGTCCGGACAGACCAGGACCTGCGTGCCCCCGGCCACCGCCCGCGCCCACGGCACCCCACGCTTGTCGGGGTCGAAGGTGGGACGGTGGCAGAGGAAGCAGCCCGGCCGGTCCGGCGGCCTCACGCTCGGGAGGATATCCCTTCACGGAGCTCCGGGGTGGCCGCTAGCTGGCAGGCGAGGTGTCAGCCAGGAACTGCAGCGTGTCCACCGCACGATCCACCACGACCTTGTTGTCCGCGTAGACACCCTCCACACCTCGCGTCGCCGTGGTGTGGACGATCAGGGTCGTCTCCGCGTCCAGCTCGATCAGGTACTCGTAGTGCAGGCCGGTCTCACCGATCAGATCGATGAGCGTCTCGAACTCGAGCCGCACGGCGCGGTGGCCGTGGACCAGGACCTGCTCCTCGACCACGATGTCGACGGCGTCGGGATCCGTCTCCTGCGTCAACACGTCGTCGAACGATCCCCGGATGGCCACCTCGAGCGGATATCCCCAGCCCTCGGACACGACGTTGCCCTGCGGTCCGAACGGATCCGGGGAGAACCACTGGCAGGCGTTCGCAGGGTCAGGTGCGCCGTCGAAGACATCTGTCGTGTACCAGTCGCCCGGGAAGGCGATCGAGTACCCACGCGGCGTATTGGTGCACTTCTCCCAGCCCTCGGGGATGGCCGGGCCCTGCGGCGGCTTCGGCCGCGGCTCGACCGCCGACCGGGACGCCTCCCACACGACGACCGCGGTCAGTGCGAAGACCGCCGCGGCCAGGAGTCCTGCCGCCACCCGGCGCCGCACCTGCGCGCCGTGGGGCCGGAAGACGATGACGCTCGGCTCGATCTCGGGTCGGTTCTTCGTTGCTCGCATCTCGATCTCCTTCCACAGGTCGGGTGGAGCGCTGGTCTCGATCCGTCGGAGCTGCTCGCGGATATCAGGCATCGTCGTCTCCCAGGAGGTCTCGAAGTCGGTTGCGGCCGCGGTGCAGGTGCACGGCGACCGTCGATGTGGACGTGCCGAGCACCTCGGCGATCTCACGGATCGGTCGGTCCGCGTAGTAGTGGAGGACGACGGCCGCCCGCTGCTGCGCGGGGAGCTGCTGGAGCGCTGCGGTCACCTCCGCGGCGGGCTCGGGCAGCTCGTACATCGGCTCCGTCAGCGGCGGCGCCTGCCTGGCTCGCCCCTGGAGCTCGCCGGCCGCGATCCGGAACGCCGCCCTCCAGATCCAGGCCAGGGGGTCCCTGATGCCGTCGCCCCGCCGGAGGGCTTGCGCGAACGCCTCGGATTCCGCGTCGCTCGCGATCTCCCGGTCGCCGCTGAAGGCGACGAGTGCCCACCAGAGGCGCTTGCCGTGTTCGCGGTAGAGCCCCTCCAGGTCCCGCCGCGCGCTCACCATGACGTCCATGCCCTTCCAGGGCCAGAAGGCTCCGGTGACATTTACACGACGGCGGATCCTGTGCAGCTCCGGCGGCGATGATCGCTCGGGCTATCCTCCGCCCGATGCCGGAGCCTGCCGGGACCGCCGACCTCGTGATCACCGGCGCCGACGTGTTCACGATGGACGCGGCGCGCCGCTGGGCGGGTGCCGTGGCGATCCGCGGCGACCGGATCGTCGCGGTGGGCATGGAACCGGACGTGAGGGAGCGGTTCCCGAACGCGAAGGAGCTCCTCCACCTCCCGGGACGGATGGTGCTCCCGGCGTTCCAGGACTCCCATCTCCACGCACCGTTCGCCGGCCGCTACCGCCTGCACGTGTCGCTCCACGACCTTCCGGGCGTGGACGCGTACCGGGACGCGGTGACGGCGTACGCCCGGGAGCACCCGGACGAGCCGTCGATCTTCGGCGGGGGCTGGCTCATGTCCCACTTCCCCGGCGGCACACCCACCAAGGACCTGCTCGACGACATCGTCCCCGACCGGCCGGTCTTCCTGCTGAACCGCGACGTCCACGGCGCGTGGGTGAACTCGAAAGCGTTGGAGGTCGGCCACATCACGCGCGACACGCCCGACCCGTGGGACGGGCGGATCGAGCGTGACCCCGCGACGGGAGAGCCCACGGGCACCCTGCACGAGGGTGCGGCCTACTCCTTCGCGGACACCCATCTAGCTCCCCCGCCGCGCGAGGAATGGGAGCGGGCGATCCTCCTCGCACAGGAACACCTCCATGGCCTCGGCATCACGGGATGGCAAGACGCCTGGGTCACGCCGGCCACCGAGGAGGCGTACCGGTCACTCGCCGAGCGCGGCGAGCTCACCGCTCGCGTGGTCGGCGCGCTCTGGTGGGACCGGCATCGGGGCGTCGAGCAGGTCGACGAGCTCGTGGCGCGCCGCGACCGAGGCTCCGTCGGAGCCTTCCATCCCACCTCCGTGAAGATCATGTGCGACGGCGTGCTCGAGAACTACACGGGGGCGATGCTCCGGCCCTACTGCGACGCGGCCGGCCACGAGACCGATCGGACGGGGATCACGTACCTCGATCGCGAGCAGCTGACCGAGGCCGTGGTCGCGCTGGACGCGCGAGGCTTCCAGGTCCACATGCACGCGATCGGCGATCGTGCGGTCCGCAACGCCCTGGACGCGTGCGAGGCGGCCCGGACCGCGAACGGGGCCCGGGACTCCCGGCACCACATCGCCCACCTGCAGGTGATCCACCCGGACGACGTCCCCCGGTTCCGGCAGCTGGGCGTGATCGCGAACTGCCAGCCCTACTGGGCCCAGCACGACCCGCAGATGGACGAGCTGACGATCCCCTTCCTCGGGCCGGACCGCGCCCCGCTGCAGTACCCGTTCGCGGCGCTGCAGGCGTCCGGGGCCGGCCTCGCGTTCGGCTCCGATTGGTCGGTCTCGACGGCGAACCCGCTCGAGGAGATGGAGGTGGCGATCCGCCGGGCCGACCCCTCCACGAGGGAGGTCCGGCCGTTCCTCCCGGATCAGCGCCTGCCCCTCCCCGTTGCCCTCGCCGCATTCACGAGCGGTTCCGCCCACGTCAACAGCGACGACGACGCTGGTTCGATCGAAGAGGGGCACCGGGCCGACCTGGTCGTCCTCGACCGGAACCTGTTCGACCTCTCCGACGCCACCGTGGCCGACGCCCGCGTGGAGCACACGATCGCCGCCGGTCGCGTGGTCTCCTCTCCCGGCTGAGCCGTTGGTTGCGCGAACGGGGACCGTTCGTCAGACTCCCACGGTCGGGCCGACCCGGGAGGGGGTGATGGAAGGCGTGCTGAGCGAAGAGGGTTCGGTCGAGCTGGTCGACGTGACGAAGCGCTTCGCCGACGTCGTCGCCGTCGATTCCCTCTCCATCCAGGTGCAGCCGGCGGAGTTCCTCTCCCTCCTGGGGCCCTCGGGCTGCGGGAAGACCACGACCCTGCGGATGCTGGCCGGCTTCGAGGAGCCGACGGCGGGTGAGATCTTCATCTCGGGCCAGGCCGTGCAAGGCACGCCGCCGCACAAACGGAACGTGAACACCGTCTTCCAGCACTTCGCCCTGTTCCCGCACATGAGCGTCGCGGAGAACGTCGCCTACGGCCTCCGGCAGAAGAACGAGGAGAAGTCCCAGATCGCGAGCAAGGTCGGTGAGGCGCTCGAGATGGTGAAGATGTCGCCGCTGGCGAACCGGAAACCGCGCCAGCTCTCCGGCGGTCAGCAGCAGCGCGTGGCGCTCGCGCGCGCGCTCGTGAACCGACCCAGCCTGCTGCTGTTGGACGAGCCTCTCGGCGCCCTCGACCGGAAGCTCCGGGAGGAGATGCAGATCGAGCTGAAGCTCCTGCAGTCCCAGGTCGGCATCACCTTCATCTTCGTGACCCACGACCAGGGCGAAGCCCTCTCGATGTCCGACCGGATCGCCGTGATGCTGGACGGCCACGTGGAGCAGCTCGCCGATCCCGACACGATCTACGACTTCCCGGCCTCGGCCTTCGTGGCCGGGTTCATCGGGCAGCAGAACTTCTTCGAGGGAACAGCCCGCGAGCAAGGCAGTCTCGTAGAACATGTTGGATGGACGATCCGCTCGTCGAACCAGTCTCCGGACGCGGTCGACGGTCGGCCCGCCCTGGCCGCGATCCGGCCGGAGGCGGTGCAGCTCCGGGAGGAGCAACCGGCGGACCCGGTGAACTCGGTCCCCGGGACGCTGGCCGGCATCTCGCACCTCGGTGACGTGATCCAGTTCGTGGTCCTCACGGAGGGGCAGAAGGAGATCCTCTGCCGGCTCCCCCGACCGAGGGCCCCGAAGCTCGAGGTGGGCGGGGACGTCTGGTGCACGTGGGAGCCCGACCTGGTCCACGTGTTCGACGCGCAACAGGCGGCGGTGGTCCTGGCGGACCCGGCCGCGACCGGAACCGACGGATAGGAGGCACACCAGATGGCAGATGAGTTGGAAGGCGTGAGGATCCTCGCCTCGAGGGCGACCGCGGAGCGGATCACGCGACGGCACTTCCTGGCAGGGTCGGCCGTGGCGGTGTTCTCGAGCAGCGTGCTGCTCGCGGCCTGCGGCGAGGACACGCCGGAGCCCGGGGGCGGCGGCGGAACCCCGTCGGCCGGCGGGGAGATCGAGGACCGGCTGAATTTCTTCCACTGGGCGGAGTACGACGACCCCGAGGTCTTCAAGGACTTCGAGAACGAGTTCGGTGCCACCACGAAGATCGACGTGTATGCCTCGAACGAGGAGGCGATCGCCAAGCTCACGGCGGCCTCCGGGACCACCGGCTACGACCTCGTGATCCCGACCGGTGTGTACATCCCGCAGATGGTCGAGCTCGACCTCCTCGAGGAGCTGAACCTCGACCTGATCCCGAACTTCGAGAACGTCGACGAGATCTACCGCGACCAGCCGTGGGACCCGGGGAACAAGCACTCGGTCTGCAAGGACTGGGGCTCCACCGGGTGGATCTACGACAAGACGAAGGTGTCCGCCACGATCGAGACCTGGAACGACTTCATCGCCGTCACCCAGGGCGAGGCGAGCGGCCAGACGTCCGTCCTGGACACGCCTGGCAACCTGGCCGGCATCTTCTTCTGGGCGAACGGGATGAACTGGGCGACGACGGACACGGCCGAGCTCGACGCCTGCGAGGAGTTCATCGTGAACGAGTTCGCGCCACACATCAAGGCGTACGACTCGTACCCGGGCATCGCGCTGACGGAGGGCAAGTACGCGCTCTCCCACGCGTGGAACGGTGACGCCCGCCAGGGTCTGCTCTCGACCGACGACCCCGACCGGTATGTGTGGGGCCTCGGAGCGCCGGTGACCGAGCTCTGGATGGACAACTGGTGCATGGTCAAGGGCGCGCAGAACCCGAATGCGGCGCACGCCTGGATCAACTTCATCTGCGACCCCGAGGTCTCCCTGAAGGACCTCGCCTATCACGGGTACAACACCGGGATCGTCGGCGTGCAGGAAGAGGCTGAAGCCGCGGGTCTCGAGTTCCTCGACATGGTCTTCTTCTCCGACGAGGACGTGGCCACGATGGACCCGGGAGCCGTGAACGAGGCCCAGCAGCGCCTGGTCGACATCTGGAACAAGGCCAAGGCCGCCTCGGGAGCCTGATCCCGAGGTGGCGGAGGCGGCAACCGGGAGCGTCGGCGCGGGCGCGAGGCGCCCACGCCGACGCGCGCCCCGGTTCACCCTCGCCATCCCCGCGTGGCTGTTCTTCCTGCTGTTCTTCGCGATCCCCGTACTGCTGATCGTCTGGTACTCGTTCGGATACAAGCCGGACATCTTCCGGGTGATCGCGACGGATCAGCTGTCGTTCGACCGGTACGCCGAATCGTTCTCCGCCACGTTCCGCGACGTGTTCACGGGCACGCTGCGGATCTCCATCACGGGCACGATCCTGTGCCTGCTCATCGGGTTCCCGTTCGCGTACTGGCTCGCCGTCAAGGTGCCGCCACGCTGGCGAGGGCTGCTGCTCGGCCTGACGATCGTGCCGTTCTGGACGAACTTCCTCGTCCGCACGCTCGGGTGGCTGATCCTGCTCCAACCGAACGGAGCGTTGTCGAACGTCCTCCAGGACCTCCACCTGATCGGCGGGCCACTGGATGTCCTCGACACGCGCGAGGCCGTCCAGCTCGGCGTGGTCTACAACTACCTCCCCCTGATGATCTTCCCGCTCTTCGTCGCGCTGGATCGCCTCGATCCGGCGCTCCGTGAGGCATCGAAGGATCTCGGTGCGAACCGCTGGAAGACGTTCCGCCAGGTCACGCTGCCGTTGTCGATGCCCGGCGTCGTCGCCGGGCTCCTGCTCGTCTTCATCCCCCTCACGGGTGACTACATCACCGCGGCCGTGCTCGGTGGCGCGAAGGGCAACATGGTGGGCGCGCTCGTGGCGAGCCAGTTCAACACCGCACAGAACTGGGCCCTCGGATCGGCGATGGCCGTGATCCTCATCGTGATGATCCTCGCGTCGGTGGCGATCTTCGCGGTGCTTGGATTGGTCGCACGCGCGCTGATCCGGCGCGCGCGACGGGTCGATCTGGCCGTGGAGCCGGCGTGAGCGCCACGACGACCGTCCTCCGTTCGAAGCGGGACTTCACGAACGGGCTCCTCTCCGTGTGGGGTGTCCTCGTCTTCGTCTTCCTCTTCCTGCCGATCGTCATGATCGTGATCTACTCGTTCAACGACGGCCGTGCGCTCGTGGTGTGGAAGGAGTTCGGATTCAGGCCGTACACGGACGCCCTGAACAACCCCACCATCCGTGGCGCGATCTTCACCTCGATCCGGGCCGCCGCCGGAGCCGCGGTGATCGCCACGATCATGGGGACGCTCGCCGGGATCGCGCTCGCGCGCCGCCCGGGCAAGTGGACGATCGGCTTCCTCGCGCTCGTGTTTCTCGTGCTCGTGACGCCCGAGATCGTCGACGCGATCGCGCTCCTGATCTGGTACGTGAAGCTCGACGATCTCGTCGGCGGGCCGTTCTCTCCCGACTTCTTCTTCAACTTCGGGCTGATCCGGCTCTTCATCGGACACGCCATCTTCGCGTCCGCGGTGGTGACCCTGATCGTCCGCGCGCGCCTCGCCGGCCTCGACGAATCGCTGGAGGAAGCCTCGGCCGACCTCTACGCCTCACCCGCCCAAACGTTCCGCAAGATCACGCTCCCGCTGATGATGCCCGCGGTGCTCGCCGGCGGACTGCTCGCCTTCAGCTTGAGTCTGGACAACACGATCATCTCGTCGTTCGTCTCCACGGCCGACGCCTCGCCGTGGCCGGTCTACGTGTTCAGCTCGCTCCGAAGCATCCTCCGGCCGTCCATCGCGGCGATGTCCACGCTGGTGCTCCTGCTGACCTTGTTCGCTCTGGCACTCGTGGCGATCGTGCTCCGCCGGAGTGGCGCATCCGACGAGGAGGCGTTCGCCATGATCGTGGGCGCGGAAGCGGCGCCGGGCGCGCCCGGCAAGTAGGCGCCTCAACCCTTCTCACGCGATCCTGGCCTCACGCGATCCCGGCTTCGACCTCGTCCTCCGAGGGCGCTCGTAGGCCGCCTCGCCGGTGGCGCCCGTCGTGTCGGCGGCCTTCCCGAGCTCGCCACGCGGCGACCAGCATCGCCCCGACACCCAGGACCGGCGCGAGCGCCCAGGCCGCCGCGTTCAGGATCGGCACCAGACCGACGGCGGCGAGGATCGCCCAGCCGGCGAGGAACGCCTGCACGCGGCCGCGCGGGGCGTGGACGAGAGCGCGGCCCGCACACCAGGCCGCCCAGGTGAGCCCGACCAACCACCAGAGGCCGAGGGACAGGATCAGCGCGAGGCCGAGCGGCACGCCGAGCACCGAGACCACGAGTGCCACGGCCGTGACGGGGATGCAGAGGACCACGAGGAGCCCCCATCCCAGCGAGGCGAGCGGTGCCGCGCCGAGCGCGTCCGCGACCGCGTCGGCGCCGCGCGGCGCCAGCAGGACGAGGACGAGGCCCAGGATGAGCACCGAGATCGAGATGGCGACGGGCCCCAGGAGCTCCCCGAGCACGGCGAGGGGTGCCTCCAAGGAGAATCGCGTCTCGCCCCGCGTCTCGCCCGCGACCTTCGCGCCCGGCCGGATCAGGACCGGCTCGCCGGCCAGGACGTCGCCGCCGACGCGCGCGCTCTCCGCGAGGCGGATCACCCCATCGGCGGCGATCACCGACCCGTTCACCTGGCCCGTGACGGTGACCGGTCCTTCGAGGGCCACCACGTCGCCGGTCACCACGCCGTGCACCTCCACCCGACCCGAGAAGACCACCACCTCGCCCACCCGTTCTCCCTGCGGCACGATGACCGTCCCGCTGAACACGATCTGATCCTCCGCTGCGATCCCCGGGGCGGGTGTGTCCTGCGCGAGGGCACCTGTGGGCGACAGGCCGATGATGCCGAGGCCGACGATGCTGAGGCCGACGATGAAGAGCCGGGAGAAGGAGTGACGGCGGGCACGCATGCGCGGGCATCCTACCGGCGCCCTCCCGCATGTCGGGAACACCCGGTAGGTTGTGGCACGTGGGCCTCGAGGTCTTCTCTCCCGCCGTCCGCGATTGGTTCCGGACCTCGTTCGAGGCGCCCACGCGCGCCCAGCGCGACGGGTGGAAGGCGATCGCCGCCGGCGATCACGCGCTGATCCTCGCCCCCACCGGGTCGGGGAAGACGCTCGCCGCGTTCCTGTGGGCGATCGACCGGCTCTCCTCCGAGCCGCCGCCCGAGGATCCCTCCGCGAGGACACGGGTCCTCTACGTGTCACCGCTGCGAGCGCTGGCGGTCGACATCGAGAAGAACCTCCGCGCCCCGCTCGCCGGGATCCAGCACGCCGCCGACCGGCTGGGCGCGCCGCTCGCCCACGCACCGGTGGTCGCGATCCGCAGCGGCGACACGCCCGCGCGGGATCGGCAGCGCCTGATCCGGCGCCCGCCCGACGTCTTGATCACCACGCCGGAGTCGCTCTACCTGATGCTCACGTCGTCCGCTCGCGAGACGCTCCGGAGCGTGCGGACCGTGATCGTCGACGAGATCCACGCGATGGCGGCATCGAAGCGCGGCTCGCATCTCGCGCTGTCCCTGGAGCGGCTCGAGGAGCTCTGCGACGTGCCCCCGCAACGGATAGGACTGTCCGCCACGCAACGGCCGCTCGAGGAGATCGCGCGGTTCCTCGGAGGCTCGCTCGACGGCGAGGAGCGGCCCGTGACGATCGTGGACGCCGGACACCGCAAGCCGATGGAGCTCCAGGTCGTGGTGCCCGTGGAGGACATGGGCGGCGGTATCGCGCTGGACGCGCGGGCGCCCATGAGCCATCGCAGGCCCGTCGACGGCGCGGAAGACGAGGGTCCCGGTCGCCCCCAGCCGGGACGCTCGATCTGGCCGTCGATCCATCCCGCGCTGCTGGAGCTGATCCGCGCGCACCGGTCCACGATCGTCTTCACGAACGCGCGACGGCTGGCCGAGCGCCTGGCGGCCAGCCTGAACGAGCTCGCCGAGGAGGATCTCGTGCGCGCCCACCACGGCTCGCTCGCTCGGGAGCAACGTCTGGAGGTCGAGGACGCCCTGAAGGAGGGCCGGTTGCGCGCGATCGTCGCCACCTCCTCCCTCGAGCTCGGCATCGACATGGGCGCCGTCGATCTAGTGATCCAGGTGGAGTCGCCCGGGTCGGTCGCGAGCGGGCTGCAGCGGATCGGCCGCGCCGGCCACCAGGTGGGAGAGCCCTCGCGTGGGCGCATCTTCCCCAAGTTCCGGGGCGATCTCCTGGAGGCGTCCGTGGTGGCCGAGCGGATGCTCGCCGGCGAGATCGAGCACACGAAGTACCTGAGGAACCCACTCGACGTCCTGGCGCAGCAGATCGTCGCGATGTGCGCCGTCGAGGAGCGCGGTGTCGACGAGCTCCTCGACACGATCCGCCGCGCGGCCCCCTTCGCCGAGCTCTCCACGGACGTGTACCTCGCCGTGCTGGACATGCTCGCCGGGCGCTACCCGAGCGACGGGTTCGCGGAGCTCCGACCTCGGGTCGTCTGGGACCGGGCCGCCGGCACCGTCAGGGCACGCGACGGCGCCGGCCGGATCGCGATCACATCGGGCGGCACGATCCCCGATCGCGGCCTGTTCGCGGTCTTCCTGATCGACGGCCCTCGGGTCGGCGAGCTCGACGAGGAGATGGTGTACGAGAGCCGTCGCGGCGACGTGATCGTGCTCGGCGCGTCCGCCTGGCGCATCGAGGACATCACGCGCGACCGGGTGATCGTCACACCTGCGCCCGGGGAGCAGGGACGGATGCCGTTCTGGCACGGGGACAAGCCCGGCCGTCCGATCGAGCTGGGCCGGGCGGTGGGCGCGTTCACCCGCACGCTCCGCGGCTCGAGACGCGACGCCGCGTTGGAGCGACTCCGCCGCGACGTGGGCCTGGACGAGCTCGCGGCGGCGAACCTCGTGTCCTACCTCGAGGAGCAGATGGAGGCGACCGGCGCCGTCCCGGACGACCGCACCGTCGTGGTCGAGCGGTTCCGCGACGAGGTGGGCGACTGGCGGATGTGCGTGTTGTCCCCGTTCGGCTCGCGCGTGCACGCGCCGTGGGCGATGGCGATCGAGGCTCGGATGCTGGACCGGTTCGGTCCGGGCGCCCAGGTGCTCTGGAGCGACGACGGCATCGTCGTCCGCTTGCCAGAGGCGGTCGATCGGATCCCCGCCGAGGAGCTCTTGTTCGATCCCGACGCGATCGAGCAGGCCGTCGTCCAGGCGGTCCCCCAGACGGCGATGTTCGCGAGCGTGTTCCGGGAGGCGGCGGCTCGGGCGCTCCTGCTCCCGCGCCGCCGACCGGGACAGCGGACGCCGCTCTGGCAGCAGCGGCAGCGCTCGGCGGACCTCCTCGCGGAGGCGTCGAAGTTCCCGGACTTCCCGATCCTGTTGGAAGCCACCCGGGAATGCCTCCGCGACGTGTTCGACGTCCCCGCGCTCCGCGAGGTCATGGCGGACCTCCGGTCCCGGCGCACCCGGCTCGTCGCGGTCGACACCGAGCACGCCTCGCCCTTCGCGCAGTCGCTGCTGTTCCGGTGGGTCGGCGTCTACATGTACGAGGGCGACGCCCCGCTCGCGGAGCGGCGCGCCGCCGCATTGACCCTCGACCGCGACCTCCTCCGCGAGCTCCTCGGTTCGGAGGAGCTCCGTGAGCTGCTCGACCCTCGCGCCCTCGACGAGGTCGAGGCGGAGCTGCAGCGTCTGGGCGAGGGCAGGGGCGCCCGCTCCCCCGATCATCTGCACGACCTCCTCCGCACGCTCGGTGACCTCACCGTGGACGAGATCCGTGGCCGCGTGGAGAGCGGCGACGCTTCGGCGTTCGTCGAGCAGCTCGTGGCCGACGGGCGGGCGATCCGGATCAGGATCGCCGGGGACGAACGTCTCGCCGCGATCGAGGACGCCGCCCGGCTCCGCGACGCGCTGGGGGTCTCCCTCCCGATCGGATTGCCCGGCGCGTTCACGGGTGCGACGGACCGGCCGTTGGAGGGACTCGTGCGACGCTACGCCCGGACCCACGGACCGTTCATCGCCTCGGAGGTCGCGGCTCGGCTCGGCGCGTCCACCGAGCGCGTGCTGGAGGCGCTCGCCGCGCTCGAGACCGCCGACGCGGTCGTTCGCGGCGAGTTCCGTCCGGGCGGCTCCGGCCGGGAGTGGTGCGACCCAGACGTGCTCCGGCGGCTCCGTCGGCGTTCGCTCGCCCTGCTCCGGCGCGAGGTCGAGCCTGTCGACGCCGCTGCGTTCGGCCGATTCCTGCCCGCATGGCAAGGAGCCGATCGCCCCAGGGGAGATGTGGACGCACTCGCCGACGCGATCGCGAGACTGCAGGGCACGTCCGTGCCCGCATCGATCCTCGAGACCGACGTCCTGCCGGGCCGGGTGCGCGGCTACCGCCCCGCCGATCTCGACGCGCTCGTGGCGAGCGGCGACGTGGCCTGGGTCGGCGCCGGACCGCTCGGGACCGACGATGGTCGCGTCACTCTCGTGTTCCGATCCGAAGCGCCGTCGCTGCTCCCTGCCGGATCCGCCGAGCCGCCTGACGGTGAGCTGCACGTCGCCATCCGCGCGCATCTCTCGGAACGAGGGGCATCGTTCTGGACGGATCTCGTCACGGCCGCCGGCACGGCGGACGAGCGGGTCCTGCTCACCGCCCTCTGGGACCTCGTCTGGGCCGGCGAGGTGACGAACGACACGCTCGCGCCCCTCCGCGCCTTCGTGCGAGGCGCGTCGGCGAAGATCCGGACGAAGGGGCCCGGGCGCCGGCCCCGGCCCGGCGCCCTCCGACGCACGGGTCCACCGGCCGGCGCCGGCCGGTGGTCGCTCGTCGCCGGACTCCGGGAGCCGGCGCCGGCCGGCACCGAGCGCGCCCACGCGCTCGCCGGCCAGCTCCTGGATCGCCACGGCGTCGTCACCCGCGAGGCGGTCCTCGCCGAGGGTCTCCCCGGTGGCTTCGTCGGCATCTACCCGGTCTTCAAGGCCATGGAGGAGGCCGGGCACGTCCGCCGCGGGTACTTCGTGGCGGGCCTCGGCGCCGCGCAGTTCGCGCACCCCGGCGCCGTCGACCGGCTCCGGGCGTTCCGCCCGTCCGGCGGGGATCCGGACCCGAACGAGGAGGTCGGCGGCACGCTCGTCCTCGCCGCCGCCGACCCCGCGCAGCCGTACGGGGCCGCGCTCCCGTGGCCGTCCAGCGAGGGACGTCCGGCGCGCCAAGCCGGGGCCTACGTCGTGCTCGCGGAGGGGGCGCCGGCCGCCTACCTCGAGCGCGGAGGCCGGAGCCTCCTCACGTTCGGCGCCGACCCGGGGGCATGGGTCGACGCGCTCGCCTCGCTGGTGAAGGACGGCCGGCTGAAGCGGCTCCAGCTCGGTCGGATCGACGGCGAGGAGGCGTCCACGCACCCCGCCGCCGCGGACCTGCGTACTGCGGGCTTCGCCGACGGCTACCGCGGGCTGACCCTGCGCGGATGAAGCCAACGCCGCCCGCGTCCGATGGAGGGCCGTTCGCCGCGCGCGGCGAGCGATGGGCCGTCGCCACCCCGCACCCGCGGGCCGCGGAAGCGGCGGCGGCGGCGTTCGCGAGCGGGGGCAACGCCGTCGATGCCGCCTTGCACGCCGCCGTCACGCTCGCGGTGGTCGCCCCGCACATGTGCGGGGTCGGCGGCGACCTCTTCGCCCTCGTGCAGAACCCGGACGGGAAGCTCGTCGCGATCGATTCCTCCGGCCGGGCACCCGCCGGCGTCGACGCCGAGGGGCTCCGCGGCGCTCACGGAACCACCATGCCCGAGGCCGGCCCGGCCACGATCACGGTGCCCGGCGCCGTCCGGGGATGGGAAGCCCTGCACCGCCAGGGCGCCGTCCGGCCGTGGGCCGAGGCGTTCGGCGCCGCGATCGAGGCCGCCGAGGGATCGCCCGTCTCCCGCGATCTCGCGGGGAGTATCGCCAGGCGCGCGGATGAGCTTCGCTCGGATCCCGGATTCGCGGCGGTCTTCTACGCCGACGGGGTCCCGCCGGAGGACGCCCTCCTCCGGCAGCCGGCCCTGGCGCGCACGCTCACAGCGATCGCGGACGAGGGCGCCGACGCGCTCTTCGCCGGGGGTCTCGCCGAACGCTTCGTGGCCGGGCTGCGCGCGCTCGGCGCGCCCATCTCCACCGAGGACCTCGGCGCGCACACCGCGGACCTGCTCCCGCCACTCCGGGGACGTTACCGGGACCTCGACGTCTCGGTGACGCCACCGCCGTCCCAGGGCTTCGTGCTCCTGGAGGCACTGGCCGCGGTCGAGCGTCTCGGCATCGACCCCGACCCCATCGGCGTGGATGCCGCGACCCTCGCCCGGGTCCTGATGGCGGCCTCGTCCGATCGCGACCGTCACCTCGCCGATCCCGAGGCGATGACGATCCACGTCTCAGGGCTCCTGGACGATGGGCACATCGCTGCACTGTGCGACATCGTGCGTGGCGGCCTCGACGGACATACGACCTCCGGGCCCGTTCCGCCGCGCGTGCCGGGTGACACGATCGCGCTCGTCACGGCCGACGCCGACGGGTGGGGTGTGTCCCTGATCCAGAGCCTCTTCAGCGGCTTCGGCGCCGGGATCCTCGAGCCCTCGACCGGGATCATCCCTCACGACCGTGGCGCCTGCTTCACGCTCGAGCCGGGACACCCGAACGAGCTCGGGCCGGGGAAACGGCCGGCGCACACGCTGATGCCGGTGGCCGTCCACCGGGACGGCGCCCTCGCGGCGTTGGCCGGGACGCGCGGCGGCCACGGCCAGCCGCAGATCGACCTGATGACGTTGGTTCGCACCTTCGACCTCGGCTTGGATCCCTCCGAAGCCGTGGCCGCCCCGCGCTGGCTCGTCGGCGGGATGTCGCCGCTCCGCGGGGATCCCTGGATCGAGGTGGAAGGCGCCGTGCCCGCGCCCGTCCGCACCGCGTTCGCCACCGCCGGCTTCCAGGTCCGGCCCCTCGACGACCTGGATCGGGCCGTCGGCCACGCGATGCTCCTCAGGGCCGATCGGGGGACGTTCCTCGCGGGGAGTGACCCACGGGCAGACGGGGGAACCCGAGCCGCGTGAGGCGCCGTTCGGCCCATTGGCAACGCCGGGGCCATCTCGCAGACTAGCCCGGATGTCGCCACGACTGCTCCCCGCGGGAGGTGGGCTCCGGCGCGTCCTGGACGTGCTCGGCGGCGCCGACACGATCGTCTGGGAGGCGACGGTCGAGCCCGGCCGATTCACCTCCGTCTCCGACACGGTCGAGGGTCTGCTCGGATACCCGCCACGCGCCTGGATCGACGACCCGGACTCGTGGCTCGGCCACATCCACCCGGAGGACCGCGATCGGGTCGTGGAGGCGTGGACGAAGGCGGCCGAGGGCGAGCGGTTGGACGTGGAGTACCGCTTCCGGACCGAGGACGGCGACGAGACGTGGCTGTGGCACATCGGACAGCTGATGCCCGCATCCGTCCTCCCGCGCCACCGCCTGCGAGGCCTGATCGTCGACGTCACGGAACGACGCCGGCTGGAGGTCGAACGGGTCGAAGCGCTCCGCGACGTGAGCGAAGGGCGCACGCGGGAAGCCGCATCACGGTGGGTGGAGGCGGAGGAACGGTTCCGCGCGCTCGAAGAGCAGATCCCCGCGATCACCTACCTCGACGCGATCGACGGCCCCCAGAAGACGCTGTCGATCAGCGAGCAGACCACGACGATCCTCGGCTATTCGCCGGAGGAGTGGTACGCCGACCCGGACATGTGGACGAAGCTCGTGCACCCCGATGACGCGGATCGGCTCGACGCCGCCGAGCGGTCGGGCGGGTTCTCGGGAGGCATCGAGTACCGCGTCCTCACGAAGGATGGACGCACGGTCTGGCTCCATGATCGCTCCCGGCTGATCACGGACGGCGAGGGAGTGCCGCGCTACTGGCTGGGGGTTCTCGTCGACGTCACGGACCGCCGCCGGGTGCACGAGCTCCGCCACGAGCTCGCCAGCGAGCGGGAGCAGAGCCTGCGCCTGGCCGCCGCCGACGAGGCCAAGACGATCGCGATGCAGGCCGTGTCGCACGACATCCGGACGCCGCTGGCCGCGATCCTGGGCCTCGCGATCACGCTCGAGAACAAGGCGGACGACATGTCCCCCGAGGACGTCCGCGACCTCTCCTCGCGCATCGTGCAGAACTCCCGCCGGCTCGATCGGATCGTCACCGACCTGCTGGACCTCGATCGCCTCCAGCGGAAGGGCCTCATGGCGCGGCTGCGACCCGTCGACCTGGGCGCGCTCGTGCGCCAGCTCGTGACGCGGACCGAGGCCGTGACCGAGCGCCGGCTCCAGCTCGACACCGGCCCGGTGCATGTCCAGGCGGACCCGACGATGGTGGAGCGGATCGTCGAGAACCTGCTCGCCAACGCGGTGAAGCACACGCCCGGCGACGCCCGGATCTGGATCCGGGTGGAGCGCACCGACGACGGGGCCCTCATCGTCGTCGAGGACGACGGGCCGGGGATCGGCCCGGAGGACCGCGATCGCATCTTCGACCCGTTCGTGCAGGGGCCCAGCCCCAGACCCGGCGGCGCGGGGGTGGGCTTGGCGCTGGTGGCGAAGTTCGCCGAGCTCCACGACGGCCGGGCCTGGGTACAGGAACGGACTGGAGGCGGTGCTTCCTTCCGGATCCTGCTCGCGTTCGAGCCGAGGCCGGAGGATCTCCTCGTGCTCCCCGAGGATCCTCAGGCGACCGGGACGGACTCCTCACCGGAGGACAGCCAGGCGTAGGCCTCGTCCTCCTGCGCGAAATGCAGGCGGAGGATCGCGTAGAGACCGTAGAGCACGCGGCGGAGGTCGACGAGATCGTCCGGTGTGGGGCCGTCTTCGGGAAGGTCGTCGAGGAGCTGTCGGAACACCCGCGCCAGGTGTGAGATCTCCAGATGCGCCCGCGCCATCGAGCTCATCGGGTCCTCGCCTCCCAAGAGACGAGCGACCACCGGGTAGACGGCGGCTTCCTCTTCTTCCTCGTGCTGCGGCAGGCGTTCCACGACGAACCGGCGAACGGCTTCGAGCTCCCGGCGGACGTCCCCGGGAGCGAGCTCTCCGAGCCGGTCCGCTACGGAGCGGACCCGCGCGAGCTCCGGGGCGAACTCGCGGTGCTCTGCCCGGAACCGCTCGGCCACGTCCGTGGTCTCCCGACCGGCCACAGGGCGGCCGCCGCCGCTGAGGGCGCGCAGCGCGTTGAGGATCGCCGCCACGTCGATCAGCTCCTGGATCAGCGCCCCCACCGCCGGCCGGAACAGCCCGAACGCGCCGCCGATCATGAACGCGAACGCGAGCCCCATGCCCATGACGACGGACTGGATCGCGATCGCGCGCGACCGGCGGGCGATCGCGATCGCGTCCACGAGCCCGTCCAGTCGATCCGCGACGAGCACGGCGTCCGCCGCCTCCGAGGAGGCGGTCGCGCCCCGCGCGCCCATCGCGACGCCCACATCGGCGGCCGCGAGCGCCGGCGCGTCGTTCAGCCCGTCTCCGACCATCACGACCACGCCGGCCTCGCGCTCGGCTTCCAGGGCCTCGACCTTCTCCGAGGGATCGCGCTCGGACATGATCCGGTCGACGCCGAGCGCCGCACCGACGGACTCGGCCACGTCGGGATGGTCGCCGGTGACCATGATGACGCGTTCGATCCCGGCGCGGCGGAGCGATCGGATCACGCGGGGCGCGTCCGGGCGGATCGGGTCGTCGATGATCAAGGCGCCCGCGACCGTTCCGTCGATCGCCACGAAGACGCACGAGGAGCCGTCCAGCATCGAGCGCCTGCGCACCTCGCGCGCGCGCGGCGGCATCGGCGCTCCCTCCGACACGTAGCTCGCCTTCCCGAGCGCCACGCGGTGTCCGTCGACCGTGCCCTCGATCCCGGATCCGTGGCGCTCCCGGACGTCGGTCGGGAAGGACAGCTCCAGACCACGGGCCCGAGCGGCCCGCACGAGCGCCGCTGCCAGCACGTGCGGCGAGACCTGGTCGAGCGACGCGGCCAGGCCCAGCACCCCGTCCAGGTCGAACCCGTCCTCCAACGGGAACGTCTCGACGTCGCTCACCTCCGGGACGCCGGAGGTGAGCGTCCCCGTCTTGTCCAACACCAGGACCTTCGCCCGCGCGAGCGTCTCGAGTACCCCCCCTCCCTTCACGATGATCCCCCGATGCGCGGCGCGAGAGATCCCGGAGACGATCGAGATCGGCACCGCCAGCAGCAGGGGGCACGGAGTGGCCACCACGAGGACCGACAGGGCGCGGGTCGCATCGCCGGCCGCCCACGCCACGCCGGCGACGGCGAGCGTGATCGGCACGAAGACCGCGGCGTACCGGTCGGCGAGCCGGACGAACGGTGCCTTCTGGCGCTCGGCCTCCTGCACCAGCCGCACGATCCCGGCGTACGTGCTCCCCTCGGCGGTGGTCGTCGCCAGGAGGTCGAACGCGCCGCCGGCGTTCACCGCACCTGACCGGATCGGGTCCCCGGCGGCGCGTTCGACCGGGCGTGACTCCCCCGTGAGGGCAGACTCGTCCAGGACGGCGTGGGTCGAGGCGATCCCGTCGACCGGGATCACCGCGCCCGGCTTCACCAGCAGGCGATCGCCGCGCCGAACCTCCCCGACCGGCCGCTCGACGAGACCGCTCCCCTCGTACCGTGACACCGTTCGCGGCGCGCGATCGAGCAGCGCCGAGAGCTCGCGGTGCGCCCGCCGATCGGCGAAGGCCTCGAGCGCCTCGCCGGAGGCGAGCATCAGGGCGATCACCGCGCCGGCGAGGTATTCCTCCAGGGCGAGGGAGCCCCCCATCGCGAGCAGCGCGATCACATCGACGCCCGGCTGGCGCCGCAGCAGTCCGATCACCACGTCGCGGAGCAGCGACACGAGGGCGACGGCGGTCGTGACGGCCCACGCGACGTTCGCGGCGTCGGGCAGGCTCATCCATGTGAGGACACCGCCGGTCGCCAGGCCCAGGATCGACGTCGCGAGCCAGACCCGAGACAGATCCCGGGAACCGACGTCCACCGTCAGGCTCTCCCGAGGATGGCGCGGACATGGAACGTGCGCGCGACGCCGTCCATCGCCATGTCCAACTCGTAGGAGAGTCGCTCCCCTTCACGGCGGTACCGCCGGGCGATCTCGGTCACCGGTGAACCGGTGGCGGTGCGGACGATCGCGGTGGACGCCAGGCTCACGGTCGTCCCTTCGACGGTCCCCTCGGCGACCTCGGCGACCCCGATCGGATGCGCGAGCGTGAGGTCCACGCCGCCGTCCCCCAGCGGGCGGAGCGTGCCTCGCTCGAAGTGCAGCGGCGCTCCGTCCGGCGTCCAGCTCGACTCGGTCACCAGGAGGAACGCGTCCCCGACGTGCTCGAACGAGAGCTCCTCCATGTAGCGGAACGGTGCCACCCCCGGGTAGATGCCTTCCCCGTCGCCGCGCCACGTGCCGAGCAGGAACGCCAGCGGTTCGAGCGCGACGGGAAGCTGGATGGCCATGCGCCCGAAGCTATCACGGGGCCCCGTGACGACCTGCGTGGAACCGTGGCGTGGACTTCCGAGCCGGATCTCAGCGCGAGTCGAGGCGATCCGCGACGATCTTCTGCAGGTCGAGGAACGACCCCGAGCCCGCGCCGGCGGTGTCGGACGAGCCGGTGGGGTGCATCTCGGGAGCGGGCTGGATCCGTTCGATGCGCTCCGCCACGCCCGCGAGGTGGGACTCGAGCTTCGCGAGACGGTCGTTCAAGGCGGCCAGCCGGTCGTGCGCGGCCGTCTGGTCGTGGGAGGGCCGGGGACCGAGACCGTGAGACCTCCATCCGTGACTGCCAGGGCCTCCTCCTGAACGGCGGGGTCGGCATCGGCCCGCTGCTCCGGTTCGTCGCCGCGGAGCTCCGCCTGGAGGTCGAGGATGTTGATGATGACCTCTTCCTGGTATTCGCCCATCCGCTCAGCCTTTCGGTCTCCGCCGCAGCGGTCTCCTCGTCCCCCGTACGGGTGATGCTATGTCACTCCGTGCTCGCCGACCAACCCACCTTTCGGCTACGGTTCTCCGACCGTGCGAACCCTCGTCCGTCTGTCCGTGACCCCGGTGAAAGCCCTACGTCTTTCGCATCCCCGTGAGGCGGACCTCACCGCGGCAGGGATCCCGACGGACCGCAGGTTCTACCTGATCGACGAGGCGGGCGCGCTGTTCGACGCCTCCGATCTCGGGGGCCTGCTCCGCATCGTGCCCGACTACGACCCATCGAGCGAGCGGCTCCGCTGCACGTTCCCCGACGGCTCCGAGGTGGAAGGCGCGGTCGACGGGGTCGGCGCGACCGTCACCACCGACTTCTTCGGGCGTCCCGTGGAGGGTCGCCTCGTGACCGACGGGTTCTCCGAAGCGTTCTCGTCCGCCCTCGGCCGATCCGTCCGGCTCGTCCGCGTGAAGCGGGACGGCGACGGACAGGACGTGCATCCCCTGACGATCGTGTCCTCGGCGAGCGTCCGCGCCATCGGGACGCACGGCGGCCGACCGGACCTCGATGCCCGTCGGTTCCGGATCCAGCTCGAGATCGACGGATGCGACCCGTACGAGGAGGACTCCTGGGACGGCGGTCTCGTGCGCGTCGGCGAGGCCACGATCCGCGTTCGAGGGCAGATCCCCCGCTGCATCGTGACCACGCTCGGCCCCGACACCGGGGACAAGGACTTCACCACATTGAACCTGATCGCGCGTACCCGGCCGCGGATCGAGGGGCGGCGGGGGTTGCCGTTCGGGATGTACGCCGAGGTGGTCGACCCCGGCCGCGTGCGGGTGGGCGATCCGGTGGAGCCGGTCAGCGCCCGTCCGACGGAGGCGACGTCCGTCGCCGGTCGGTGAACAACCACGAGAGCGCGATCCACGTGACGATCGGCGCCGTGCCGAGGACCCCGAAGATGAGCCCGAACTTCAGGATGTCCACGATGACGTCCAACCCGGTGCCTCCGCTCGTCGGTCGCGCACAGCCTACCTGAGGCCGAGCGCCCGAGGCCCTCTTCGGATCGACCTGCGATAGCCTCGGGACATGAAGCCGTGGGTGCGGTGGGCGATCCTCGCGGCATCGGTCGCGGTGCTGGTCATCCTGTTCGTCCTCCTCCGACCCGACGACGGAAGCGACGGCGCGACGCCCACCCCGACGATCCCCGTCACCGAGACCTCCTCCCCGAGCGACGGCGTCTCACCCACGCCGTCGGAGAGCCAGACCCCGGAGCGGACGATCATCGATGTGACGTATCGCGACGGAGCGGTGCGAGGGCCGACGTCGTTCACGGTGACCCAGGGCGAGCGGGTCCGGCTCCTCGTGCACGCCGACGTCTCGGACGAGGTTCACTTCCACGGCTACGACCTGTCCGCCGACGTGACGCCGCAGGAGGAGGCTCGGATCGACTTCGTCGCGAACGCCGCCGGTAGGTACGAGGTGGAGCTGGAGGGCGCCGGCGAGCCGCTTTTCGAGCTGGAGATCGTTCCCTGATCAGGCGAGGGACGATCCTCGCCGCGCTCGTGGCGACGTTCCTCGCCACCGCCGCCCCCGCGTTCGCCCACGGGGCGTTGGCCGGTCGGCGCGATCTCCCGGTTCCGCTGTGGCTCTTCGTCTTCGGTGCCGCGGCGGCGCTGATCATCTCGTTCGTCGCGCTTTCGGCGCTGTGGACGGAGCCCCGCTTCGCGAACCGCGCGCTCCCTCATGCCAAACCCTCATGGCTCCAGTCGGTCCTGACCAGCCGCCCGCTCGAATGGACGATCCGCATCGCGATGCTGATGTTGTTCCTCGTCGTGGCGATGGCGTCGGCCCGGCGTGCGGGCCCCACCGAGACGATCGGTCCGATCGTCGTCTACGCGTGGTTCTGGGTGGGGCTCGCCGTCGCCCACGCACTGCTCGGCAACCTGTGGGCCACGCTCTCGCCGTTCGACACGATCGGCCGTCTCGTCGGCTTCGACGAGGAGGGACCGACCGTTCGCCCGTACCCGTCCTCGTGGGGCAGGTGGCCCGCCGCGATCCTGTTGTTCGGGTTCGTGTGGATCGAGCTGGCCGACCCGTTCAGAACGTTCCCCGGCCACCTCGGGATCCTGATCATGCTCTACACGCTGATCCAGATCGCGGGGATGCAGCGGTACGGGCGTCGGGCGTGGCTCGAGAACGGGGAGGCGTTCGGCGTCTACTTCGGACTGATCGCGGCGATGGCGCCCCTCGCCCGGGACCCCGACGGGCGTGTCGTGGCACGCCCGTTCCTCGCCGGTCTCGCGCAGGTCCCGTCGCGGCCGGGGCTCCTGCCCGTGATCATGGTCGCGCTCGGATCGACGACGTTCGACGGCTTCTCCCGATCGCGCCTATGGACCGACGCCACCGTCGGGCTCGCCGAACCCACCCGGATCGCGGCGTTCACGGCGGGGCTCCTCGCGGTGATCGGGTTCGTCACCCTCGCCTACGCGGTGGCGATGCGGGTCGCGGCCGGCGTGGTCCGAGGTGAGTGGCGCCCGCTCGCGGTCCGGTTCTCTCCCTCGCTGGTGCCGATCGTGCTTGCCTACGTCGTCGCCCACTACTTCTCGTTCCTCTTCCTGGAGGGGCAACTGGGACTCCTCCTCTTGTCGGATCCCTTCGGTCTCGGCTGGGATCTGTTCGGAACGAGCGACTGGATCATCAACCTCGCGCTCGTGTCACCCACGACGATCTGGTACGTCCAGGTCGCGGCGATCGTGATCGGGCATGTCGGCGGCGTCGTGCTTGCCCACGATCGCGCGATCGCGATGTTCGACCGCGGGGAGGCGGTGCGGACCCAGTATGCGTTGCTCGCCGTGATGGTGCTCTTCACCGCGAGCGGGCTGTTGATCCTCTCCGGATGAGGGTGTTGCTCGCGCATCAGGGAGGGTGGGACGAGATCCTCCTGACGGTCGGATTGGTCCTCGGGATGCTGGGGCTCTCGCGGTGGCGGCGTCGGACCCGGACACCGTCCGGCCCGGCCTCGGGAGCGAACGTCTGCGCGTACTGCGGCACGTCGGTCGCGCCGGACGACGCGCGGTGTCCCTCGTGTGGCTTCCGCACGCGTGCGGCGTCATGAGCCTTCGGCTCCCAGGCCGCTAGCATCCGTCCGTGCCTGCCTTCGGACTGACCGGCGTCCACGTGCGTGGGTTCCGGTCCCTGAAGGACACGAGCTTCCGGCCGGGGACGATCTCGGCGATCGTCGGCGAGCAGAGCGCGGGCAAGTCGAACCTGCTCACCGCGATCTGGGCGCTCCTGGATCCGACGGCCGCCCCACTCGAGGCGGACGACGTGCCCGAAGACCAGCAGCCGTCGACGACGTCGATCCGGATCGTCGGGGAGCTCGCCGACGGATCGACGATCTCGGTGTCCGGCACGCCCCCGGGTCCCTCCTCCTCGGAAGGACCGGCACGCCCCCCGGCCCTGTTCTTCCCCGCGGGTCTGCGCGACGGGACCATCGTCGCGACGCCCGGTCCCGGAGGGAAACCGGACCCAGTGGTGGAGCTCATCCGTGCGGCGGTCGACCGCGCGGCCGCCCACGGCAGCTCGGGCGGGACGACCGCGTCCGCGCACGGGCTCGTGGCGGGGTTGGAGTCGTGGCGGGAGGCGGGGATCACCGGCCTGATCGTCTTGATGGAGGAGCCCGAGCTCTTCCTCCCACCCCAGGCGCAGCGCTACCTCTACCGGCTGCTGCGGACGATCGCGGCCCAGGGAAACCAGATCCTCTACTCCACGCACTCCCCCGCGTTCCTGAACGTGGTGCGTCTGGACGAGCTCGTGTTCACGGAGCGGCGGCCGAGGGTGGGGACGCTGTTGCTACAGCCGGAGCCCCTGCCCGCGGACGACGAGTTCCGCGCGTTCTCGGAGTTCGATTCCTCGCGGAGCGAGCTGTTCCTCGCCCGCGCCGCGATCCTGGTCGAGGGCCTGACGGAGAAGCTCATCCTCCCCTTCGTGTTCGAGGCGCTCGGACACGATCCGGATCGTGAGCGCATCTCGATCATCGAGTGCGGTGGGAAGGGGAACATCCCGCTGTTCGGCAAGATCAGCAGAGCGGTCGGCCTGCCGTTCGTCGCGGTCCACGATCGGGACGCGCCGGAAGGCGTCGAGCCGAGCCACGCGGAGGGGCTGCTGAACGGGTTGATCGCCGAGGTCGCCGGCGAGGATCGGGTGGAGCTGGCGCCCGATTTCGAGGGGGTTGCCGAGATCCACGGGGACCGCCAGAAGCCGGCGCGCGCGTGGCGGCGGTTCGCGGACCTCGGTGCCGACGCGGTCCCGGCGCCGCTCGCCGAGGTCGTGGAACGGGCGATGGCGCTCGCGGGCCGGGGACCAGGCTGACCGGTCAGCTCGGAGCGGTCAGGAACCCCCGCCGGCCGCTTCCGCGGACTTCGCCGCCCGGTCGGCTCGCTTGCGCTCGGTCTTCGCCTCGTCGGCCAGACGCTTCGCCTCCGACTCCGCCTCCCGGGCGGCGTTGACCGCCGCGGTGGCCTTCGCCTTGAGGTCCTCCGCCCGTTGGTGGGCCTTCTCGGCGGTCCGTTCGGCCGTCGTGGCTCGCTGTTCGGCGGCGCGGGCATCACGGACCCGCTCCCGGCGCACCTGGGCGGGATCCTCCTCCGCCGGCTCCTCGTCATCGTCTCCCCCACCGCCCTGGAGGACCTCGAACCCTTCGATCGCCCCGAATCCCGCGGTGGGCTTCGCGTCACGGTCGAGGATCCCGGCCTGGAGGCGCTGCCCCAGCTCGTCGTCCACCGACGCTGCGTCCAGCGTCGCCGCGATCGCGTCCCGATGGGCCGCGCCGCGCGCACCGATCGCGGCCACGCCGGCATCGGCCAGCGATCCGATCAGGACGCGGCGCTCGTCGGTGGCCCGGCGGAGGTCCTCTCCGCCGCCGCCCGACAGCGCCTTGCGCTGGGCTCGCCGCAACGCCTGCCCGGCCTCTCGGAGGCCCTCGACGTCTTCCGGCCGATCCCGGGCGGCGGCGTTCACGGCCCAGGCCACGATGCTCGGCTTCCGGAGCTTCTTGACCGCGGCCGCGTCCTCGGCCTTCCCCGCGTCCTTCAGCTCGCCCGCCAGGCGGTCGCGCGCCGCGGTGAACTCCTCCGGCGGGAGCGAGTAGAGCTCTCGCATCGCGTCGGTGATCTCGGGCACCTCAGAACCCCTCCGCGTATCCGTCGAACGATCCCTCGGAGCCTGGAACGATGTCCACCGCCGGAGCGTACGGCATCGGCATCCTCCGAGGTTCGTTCATCGAAGGACATGACTCCGGACGGTTCCGAGGGCTGACCGGTCCTTCCGTTTCCTGGCGACCGCGCCGGGGTACGGATGCACCAGACGGGCGGCGGCGGATCCCGAGGGAGCCTCGTTGTTGTCACCCGGACAGACGGACCACCAAACGAAGGGAGCACCATGCTTGCAGCAGGGATCGGTGGCATCGGTATCGTGGGCATCGTTGTCCTCGTGTTGATCGTCCTCGCGGTCCTCGCCTTCATGAGGCGAGCCTGACCGTCCGGTAGTACGAAGGCGAGTCCTCCGGCCCTGTGGTCGGAGGACTTTCCGCGCTCAGGGGCCTCGGGGCGAGGCGTCGGGCCCGCGCCTCACAGGCGCGATGAAGTCCTCGGAGGAGGGCGGCGGTGAACCATCGAGCATTGACAGGGCTGATAGGTCTTTATGACGTGGGCAAGCCACGACGACGCGATGCTGGTCCCGGAGAAGGTCGCAACTCCGCGGCGCGATCGGGGATGAGTCCGTGATCGGCCGAAGGAAACCGCGCGGTGAGTCGACGATCCGCAACATCTTCGACGCGACCAAGGCTATCGAACAGATGGCGGCGACCCACGCGGAGGGCCACGACTGTCTCATCTGCAAGGCGGCGAATGGGGATAGCCAGGCCCAAGCGACCATCCTGCTCGAACTCAAGAAGCGCGGCCACGAGAAAGCGATGGACCAACCGTGACCCTCACCTGCGTCCGCTGAGCCACCCGGGAGTTCGCTGACCTTCTACACAGGCTGTCGCACGAGGTGTCCCCCGCAGGGAATCATGGGTGGGGCGGGGAGGACTTGAACCTCCGACCGACGGATTATGAGTCCGCTGCTCTGACCAACTGAGCTACCGCCCCCGGACCGTCGAGCCTATCGGGATGGTTCGGCTCGTGCCTCCGTTCGTAGGCCCGCGCGCTCGGCCTCCAGCTGTGCGGCGAACGCGAGGCCAAACAGGACGGCAAGCCCGGTGGCGTACGCCCACACCAACAGGGCGACCACCCCGACCAGCGGTCCGAATGCATCGCCCAGTAGGGACGCGTGTTCGTAGACCAGGCCGAGGAGGATGGTCGCCGCGACCCACGCCGTGACCGATACGGTCGTCCCAGAGAGGAGCCACGAGAACTGGGGCTGGTGCCTGTTCGGCACCACGCGGAAGATGATCGTCATGGCGATCGCCACGAGCCCAACCCCCACCGGCCAGCGCATGAAGGACCACAGGCCGAAGCCGGCCCCGCCGTCCGACCCCTCGCCGATCGAGCCACCCGCCACGATCACCGCCAGGCCGATCATCAGCATCACTTCGACGGTCGTGGCGAGCATGAATGCGAGGCTGAGGCGCTCGCGAGGGCTCCGATCCTCCTCGACCCCGTAGATCCGATCCGCCGCCCGTTCGAGATGCGTCATCCCGACCGTGCCCGAGAACAGCATGCCCACGAGACCCACCAGGAGGGCGGACGGCCCCGCGGAGGGGCGCGCGGTTTCGAGCGCCTGGGTCAGGATGCTGCCGGCCGGGCCCGGCGCGAACGAGGTGGCAGCGTCCTGGAGCACCCGCGCGAACCCCGTGAGGTCGAAGACCGCGACGAAGCCGATGACCGCGATCACCGCCGGGATCAGCGTCAGGAGCGACGAATGTCCGAGTGCTCGCGCGTAGGTCGTCCCGTGGGCCGCACGGAGGCGAACGGCGGCGTCGCGCAGCAGGCGTAGCGTGCCGCTGCGTCGGAGCTGGTCGCGAGCGTCGCCGGCGCCCTGGTGGTGGGTCTCCGGGACCGCGACGACCGTGCTCATCGGTCTCCCTCTTTCCCTGCGCGGCCCAGTCTCAACCCGGCGCCTCGCGGTCGTTCCTGCGCCGGTGCGCCATGCTGTCCGGCACGATGCGATTGGCACTGATCACGGAGCTCGTCGAATGGGTCCGGCCGTTCTTCGAGACGTTCGGCTACGTGATCATCTCGGTCGCGATGTTCTTCGAATCCGCCGTGTTCACCGGGGTCGTCGTTCCCGGTGACCTGATCCTGGCGATCGGAGGGGTCTACGCCGGCCAGGGAGAGCTCTCACTGACGGGCGTCATCGCTTGCGGTGCCGTCTTCGGCGTCCTGGGCACGTCGGTCGGCTACCTCCTCGGTCGCCGGTACGGGGACTCGTGGCTGCGCCGGGCCCCGATCCTGCGGCGCTTCGAGGACCGACTGACGCTCGCCCAGGCCTCGGTCGCCAAGAACGCCGGGAAGACGATCGTGCTCGGTCGCTTCGTGACCGGCGCCGCGGTCTTCGTCCCGTTCGTCGCCGGGTCCTCAGGGATCCGGCCCCGGACCTTCTTCGCCTACGCCGTCCCCACGATGGTGGTTTGGGCGGCGGGACTCTCGCTGGTCGGGTACTTCGTGGGGAACAACGTCCAGACGATCGACCGGATCATCTCCAGGATCGGCCTCGTCGGTCTCGCGGTGGCGGTCCTCGTCATCGGGTTCTGGATCTGGCGCCACCGCCGCGCGGCCGACGACCCAGCCGCGCCCTAGTTCCGGCGATCCTCCGCGTCGTCGACGATCAACAGCTCGTCGAAGAGCGACCGGTAGTAGACCATCGCCTTGCGGAGGGCCTCGGTATCCGCAACCGTCGCCTCGCGAGCTTCCTTGACCGCGATCGAGTGCGCGGACCGGTAGTTCTCCACCACGTCCGGATGCTCGACCGACACGTCCGCGGCGCGCCGATCGAAGTCCTCCACCGGATAGCCGCGCGTCGCCATCACCTGCTGGATCAGTTCGTCCGCGTCGGTGACCGCCTCCGTCGGCGCGTCCACGAACTCCGCCTGGACCTTCGTCCACTCGGATGCGAAGCGATCGTGATCGGCCTGCGAGAGCGGCCGGACGTCGAGGGCACTCACCCGGTCGCGCCGTTCCATGAGGTCTGCTTCCGCGACTCCCCGATCGCCGGCACGAGCCATCGTGCGCTCGTACTCTGAGCCGAACTCCCGCTGCAACCCGCGGCTCCTGGCCTGCCGGGAGAGCAGCCAAGCGACCACCGCCACCACCGCCACGGCGGCGATCACTACCACCCACACCCACGTCTCCATGCTCGACCTCCTTCTCGTCCCACTCCTCTCTACCCCCATGGGGCGAGCTCGAACCGCGGCCCGATCGGATCGGTGATGGCCCGGTTGACGTCCTTCGAAACCCCTGGGTAGGTTGCCGAACGCCGCCGGGGCGCCCGGACGACCTCCGACCCTCCGGCTTCATATCCCCGTCCCCCATCCGGGGACCAGATGAGAGGAGGTTGCATGAGGCGAACCCTCATCGCAGCGCTCGTCGTGGCACTCACGGCGATCTTCGTGCCGGGTGCCAACACGGGACTGGCCGCGACATCGTCGACGAAGCAAGCTCCGGAACGCGACAGCGCTTCGGACATCGTGCAGACACCCCCGGACGTCCGCGAGAAGATCCGGAGGCAGGGCGCCGCCGCCGTCACTCGAGAGGCACGGGCGATGACCCTTGCCCTCGCCCAGAAGGGCGAGATCCGCACGTGGCTCGGTCTGGACGACGTCGCCGGGTCCTTCTACACGAAGAACTACCGGCTCCGTGGCGTCGGTGAGCACATCGAGGTGTGGACCGCGGCCGGGAGCCGGAAGTTCAACGGTGTCCGGTCCACAGGCCTGCGGTTCCAGAGGAACGACTGCCGCACCGGCGAACGCACCATGATCACGAGCGCCCAGATCCGCTACTTCATCGATCAGTTCGACAACAACATCTACCCGACCGAGTCGGAGCTCTTCAGCGTGCCGCCCGACCGTGACGGCTCGGGGGCGCCGGCAACCGAAGCGCTCGGTCTCCCGGCCGACTACTACACGGGCGACGGCGATGACATCGTCGTCCTGATCGACAACGTCCGTGACGACAACTTCTATGACCTGAACAACACGCAGGAGTTCTCCTACATCGCCGGATTCTTCTCCTCCGGCTTGAATGGGTTCTTCAACCGCAACGTGATGACGATCGACGGGTTCGACTGGCTGCACCGCACCGGCTTGACGCCGCCGAACGACCCCGTGCCCGGTGACCCGTGCGCGAGCGCCCCGGCGCGCCCCGCTCTGTACGAAGGGGTCTTCGCCCACGAGTACCAGCACCTGCTTCTGTCCTACGTCGACCCGCCCGAGGCCACCTGGGTGAACGAAGGACTCTCGGACACGGCGATCGCGCTGACCGGCTACGGCGACCCCGCCACGCCGATCACGGATCTCGGGTTCGACTCGCACATCCAGTGCATGCTCGGCAACAACGCCGTGCAGACGCCTGCGAACCCGAACCCGAGGCCGGGTGGTCCCGAGAACTCGCTCAACGTCTGGGGCGACCAGAACTTCGATCACGAACAGGAGATCCTGTGCGACTACGGCGCCGCCTACAGCTTCCTGCTGTGGCTTGCGGACTCCTACGGTGATGAGGTCCTGACCACGCTCCACAACGACAGCGAGAACCAGGGCTTCGAGGCGATCCAGGCCGTCCTGGACGTCGTGGACCCGGGGCTCACCATGTCGCAAGCGATCGACATCTGGCAGGCGACGTTGGCGCTCGATGCCGTCCTGGACAACGGAGCCACCCTCGTCGGGGGCGACTTCGAGACGTACCAGGTCGATCGACTCCATGCGGCGATCAACTGGGAGACCGGGGCGCCGGAGAACGACGCCTACGACACCCCCGGCGCGCCGCCCAACGGGGGCGACTTCGTCCGACTGATAGACGGCGGAGGCGCATTCCTGAGTGCCGGCGACGTCACCGACGTCGAGTTCCAGGGTGCCCAGGAGCTCCCCGCGCTGCCCGTCACCTGGGAGGTCGACACGGCCCCGCCGAGCGGTGCCGACGGTCCTGCCCTGCACTCCCCGGTCGGTGACAACCTGAACGAGGTCATCGTTCAGAACGTGGCGGTGCCGGCGGGCTCGCCACAGCTGACCCTCGACGCGGCCTGGGACCTGGAGACGACGTTCGACTTCGGGTACGCCCAGATCACCGCGGACGGAGGCGACACCTACACGAGCCTCGCCTGCACCGACACCGTGGACGACACGGACCCGGCGCTGGGCAACGTGGGCCCGGGCTTCGGTCAGGGGTTCAACGGCGAGAACGCCACACCGGTGTTCGCGCCGCAGACCTGCGACCTGTCGGCCTACGCGGGCCAGACCGTGGGACTCGCGTTCCGCGTCTTCAACGACGGGGGCGTCCACATGGAAGGGTTCTGGGTGGACAACGTCGCGATCGACGGCACCGTGATCTCCGACGGCTCGACACTCGACGGCTGGATGTCCGCCACCGAGTACAACCCGATCGAGGTCGAGGGCTACACGGTGCAGCTCGTGGCCTACGACTCGGCGGGCGGCGGTGACGCGCATCTGTTCAGCATCCCCGTGGACGAGACCTTCCACGGCGTGCTGACGGGCGCCGCGGTGGCCGAGGCGATCGGGACCACGGCCGACGTGGTGGCGGCGATCGTCACCTACCACGACGGCACGCAGTTGGTGACGCAGTACGCGCCGTACACGCTCACCGTGAACGGCGTCACGCAGCCGGGAGGGGCAGCACCCGTCCTTCCCTGAACGCGGTGTCGGGGGCGGTCCGGAACGGGCCGCCCCCGACGCATCTCCGGTCTCGCGGCGTGGGAGGATGAAGGGGTCACCATGACCAACTCCCGAACCGAGACCGACTCGCTCGGATCCATCGAGGTCCCGGCGGACCGCTATTGGGGGGCGCAGACTCAGCGGTCACTGCATCACTTCTCGATCGGCGATCCCACGGGCGACCGCATGCCGATGGAGGTGGTGCGCGCCCTCGCCCTCCTCAAGAAGGCGGCCGCGATGGAGAACGCGGATCGCGGTCTGTTGGACCGGTCGCTCGCGGACCTGATCGTCGCGGCCGCCGACGAGATCCTCGCCGGCGCCCTCGACGACCACTTCCCTCTCTACGTGTGGCAAACGGGGTCGGGTACCCAGACCAACATGAACGTGAACGAGGTCATCTCGAACCGGGCGATCGAGCTCGCGGGGGGCGAGCTCGGGTCGAAGACCCCGGTGCATCCGAACGACCACGTCAACCTCTCGCAGTCCTCGAACGACACGTTCCCGACCGCGATGCACATCGCCACCGCGATGCAGCTCGCCGAACGGCTCCTGCCGTCCGTCCGTGCGCTGCGCGACGCGCTCGATGCGAAGTCGACCGCCTGGGCCGACATCGTGAAGATCGGTCGGACCCATCTGCAGGATGCGGTCCCGCTCACCCTCGGGCAAGAGTTCTCCGGCTACGTCGCCCAGCTCGATGACGACGTCGAGCGGATCGAGCAGGCGCTCCCCCACCTCTACGAGCTCGCGATCGGCGCCACCGCCGTCGGCACCGGCCTCAACGCGCCGGACGGATTCGGCGACGCGTGTGCGGCCAGGCTGGCCGACTTCACCCGCCTGCCCTTCGTCCGTGCCCCCAACCTCTTCGCGGCGCTCGCCGCCAACGACGCGATCGTCCACGCGAGTGGCGCGCTGGCCACCCTCGCGGCATCGCTGACGAAGATCGCGAACGACATCCGCCTGCTCGGCTCCGGACCCCGCGCCGGCATCGGCGAGCTCGTCCTTCCCGAGAACGAGCCCGGCTCCTCGATCATGCCGGGCAAGGTGAACCCGACCCAGAGCGAAGCCGTCACGATGGTGGCGATCCAGGTGTTCGGGAACGACACGGCCATCAAGATCGCGGGCTCGCAGGGAGCCTTCGAGCTGAACGTCTTCAAGCCGGTGATGATCCGGAACCTGTTGCATTCCGCGGGACTCCTCGCCGACGTCTGCCGGACGTTCCGCGAGTTCTGCATCGAGGGTCTGGAGCCGAACCGGGAGCGGATCGAGGAACTCGTCCATCGATCCCTGATGCTCGTGACGGCGCTCACGCCGAAGCTGGGCTACGACAAGGCCGCGGAGATCGCCAAGAAGGCCCATCACGAGGGCATCACGTTGAAGGAAGCCACCCTGGCGCTCGGCTACCTGTCGGAGGCCGAATACGACGAGATCGTGGTTCCGGAGCAGATGATCTGAGCGTGGACGACGTGCGAATCGGGCAGGATTCCGAAAGCCAGCCATTCCTCGAACGGCGTACGCTTCTATGGAAGACGATGAGGGCCGCATGACGGTGATCGCTGACGGGCTCCCGAGCCCGCATCTCCAGCGCAAGATCCACGAGGTGCAACTCTTCCTCGCGCAGAACCTCTCGCACGACGTCGACCTGAACGCGATCGCGGCGCACGCGTCGCTGAGCCCGTACTACTTCACCCGGCAGTTCACGGCGATGGTGGGGATGCCGCCGTACCGCTACCTGATCTCCCTCCGCATCGCGCGCGCGGCGCATCTCCTGCGTGAGTCCGATCTCACGGTCACCCAGATCCTGCATCGGGTCGGGTTCCACAGCCCCAGCCATTTCACGACCACCTTCCGACGACACATGGGGATGAGTCCCACCGACTACCGGCGTCGCGCCGACTTCGAGCAGAACGCGAACCGATTCAGCCGTGCGCTCGACCCGCTGGTCCATCAGCCGGAGCACCGGCTCAGCCGCTAGTCGCTCGCCGGCATCCGTTCCCACGCACCCACCTCGCTATGCTCCTGCCCGGAGGGCACGTGACCGAGCGAGCGACCGGACCGGCGGTCCCGGTGGAGGCCGAGCACGTCCGCGCGCTCGACGGCATGCGCGCGATCGCGGTCCTCCTCGTGATCCTGTTCCACCTCCGCGTCCCCGGGTTCCGCGCAGGGTTCGTCGGCGTCGACATCTTCTTCGTGCTGTCGGGATTCCTCATCACGTCACTGTTGCTCCAGGAGGTCAGGCGCACCGGCCGCGTCTCCCTCCCCGCGTTCTGGGCTCGTCGAGCGCGGAGGCTGTTACCGGCCCTGGTCCTCGTGTTGCTCACGGTCGGCGTGGCGACGGCGATGACGGCCACCTACACCGAGCGCGCGTCGATGCGCGGCGATCTCCTGGCCACGACCGGCTACGTGGCGAACTGGCACTTCATCGAGACCTCGACGTACTTCGCGGATATCGGCGTCGACTCATCGCTCGAGCACACGTGGTCGCTCGCGATCGAGGAGCAGTTCTACCTCCTATGGCCGCTGCTCGTATCCGCCGTGGCGGCGATGGGCGTGCGGGCCCGTCTGGGCGTGGGCACGCTCGCGCTCATCGGGGTGATCGCGTCCGCCGCCCTGCTCGCCCTGCTGTGGGCACCGGGAGATGTCGAGCGCGCGTACATGGGCACCGATGCGAGGATCTTCGAGCCGTTGCTCGGCGCGGCCGGCGCGGCGTTCGTCGCCTCACCGGGTGGTCGCGCCCGCATCGCCCGAGCCGGGCGATGGGTGCTGGCCGCGGGTGCGACGGCCCTCTGCATCGGACTCGTGACGATCACGCCGGGCGGTCGCGGCTACTTCGTCGGCGGCGCCGTCCTGATCTCCGCCGGCACGCTGGCGATCATGGCCCCTCTGTGGGTGGGCGCCGGAGGCGTCACCGCCCGGTCGATCCTCTCGTGGGGGCCGCTGGTGTGGATCGGCGTCGTCTCCTACGGCGCCTACCTCTGGCATTGGCCGGTCACGCTCTGGCTGCGGGTCCGGGACCCCGGGGTGGACGGGCTGGTGCTGCGGCAGGTCGCCGCCGCGCTCCTCACCTTCGGGATCGCGGCGATCTCCTTCGCCCTCGTGGAGAGGCCGATCCGGAGCGGCACCTTCCTCGCCGCCCGGCGCGCGCAGGTGGGCTCACGCGGTCGGCGAGTCGGCGGGGCGCTCCGGAGCCGCACCGCGGTCACGCTCGCCGCGGTCCCGATCACGCTCGTCGCCGTGGCGGGCGTGTCCCTCGGCCTGACGCGGGTGCCACCGATCGACGCAGACGAGCCCGTGGTGATGATGGTCGGAGACTCCGTCCCGGCTCGGCTTGGGGCACCGCTCGAGCGCGCGTTCGCCGGGGAGGGGTGGCGCTTCGTCACCGCGGCGCTGGGCGGATGCCCCCCGACCGGCGAGACCCCCGTCCGGCCGGACGGCACACCGTGGCCCGGCTCGGTGCCGGGCTGTCGGGCCGAGGTCGCGAAGCGCCAAGATGCGCTGCTCGGGTCGGCCGATCCGGACGTGGTGATCTGGTGGGATCGATTCTCGGTCTCGGGGTTCCGCGACCTCGACGGCGTCGTCGTTCCGGCGGGCTCCGACCGGTTCTGGGCGCTGCGGCTCGATGCGCTTGACGCCGCGGTCCGTCGCCTCGGGGCACGGGGAGCGATCGTCGTGCTCGTCGGCGCCGAGCCTCCCGCCGAGAGCGTGCTCGATCGCTGCGCCGTCGTCGGGTGCGACTGGCCGCTCTTCCAGATCGCTCACTACGAGGACGTCACCGTCCCGTGGAACGCGATGCTCCGTGACTACGCGGAGGGACATCCCGAGCGGAGCGCGTTCATCAGCATCACGGATGTCGTGTGCAGAGAAGAAATGGCCCCGTGCGACGACCGGATCGGGGGGATCACGGCGCGTCGCGACGGGGTCCACTATGAAGGGGCCGGTGAGGAAGCGGTGATCGATGCGCTCCTCGTGCTGCTCGGCCCGTCCATGGAGCGGTTCGAGTAGCTACCGCTCGCCGACTAGAACAGCCACATGAGGACGGCGATCAATCCGATCACAGCCAGGATGGTCCAGATCATCTTTGGTCACCTCCTCCTGTCAGGTCTCGAGAGGCTCGTACCCGGTGGGGTCGTGCTTCACACATCCGGGGAGCGCTGAAGTTGCGGGGACCCGATCAGTGGAGGGTGCGGACCGTCAGCACTCCCTGTTCGCGTGGATGCAGTTGTGGATCATCTTCTTCAGGGCGGTCTGGTTCCACGCGTTGAAGAAGTCGGCGTGCATCGTATAGAAGGGTCCGCTCGACAGTTTCACATGGTTGCCGTCGCGCATCGCGAAGGAGACCGCCATCGTGAGCTCCGGCACCGGAACGGGGTGGGTCCTCGGGCAGCCTCTCCTCCCGCCTCCCAGCCGCGTCGCGTAGCGCATGTGCGCCTTGTGGTTCTTGCTGTCCTTCCGCTTGCCGTCCCAGCACGACGGGAACTTGATCAAGACCTTCACATTCCCGCCGGCTCCGCAGTCGCGCATCGTCGATTGCCCCGTGCTGCTGCTCCCCTGGCACGACCACGCGATGACATCGGTGCTCTGTGTTCTGGTCGCGTCGTGGTTCCCCGCGATGATCTTGAGCCCCGGCGGATACGCCTTGATCGCGCTCAGGTTGTGGTGGACGCCCCGGTAGTAGAAGTGGCCGGCCACCGCCTTGACGGGGGACCCGCTCCTGTACACGGCCGGGATCCAGTACGCCGCCTTGTCGACCCTTCGGTTGCAGTTCGTGCCCGCTCGGCGGAGGGAGGACCAGGTCGAGAAGGCGTTCGTCGATTTGTTGCCGAAGAAGAGATGCAGGTGCGCGGCCCCGGGGTTCCTCGGATAGACGATCGGGTCGTCCGACTTGCGATGGTGGAAGTCGCACTCGATGTGGATCCGTGCGCTCGCCGACGCGGACGGCGCCGAGAGCGGCACCAGGCCGGTGGCGAGCGTGATGACGACCAGGAGCAGCGATCCGCGCCGCCAGCGGCCGTCGCGTGCGCGTCGGAACATCCGCAGGACCCTACTAGCTTCGCCCGGATGCGCAAGTCCCCCGAGTGGAAGTCGCCCCAGGAATCCATCGACGTCGTAGGCCACGTACGTCGCCGAGGGGGTGACCACCGTAGGTGATCCCGGCTAGATTGGCGGGCGTTGTCCGCGGTGACCACCGGTGCCGCAGAGCATCTCCCCGAGAAGGGCGACGACACGATCGACGAACCCGCTACCGCCGACACGACGCCTCGATTCCTCGCGACTTTCGACATCGAGGACTGGTTCCACGCGGAGAACGTCCGTGTCAGCCTGCCCTCCATCGACCCGGCGTCGATGGAGCCACGTCTGGAGCCGAACGCGCACGCGCTCCTCGACATCCTCGCCGACGTCGGGGCGCGGTCCACGATGTTCGTGCTGGGGTGGGTCGCGGAACGGTACCCAGCGCTCGTGCGCAGGATCGTCGAGGACGGGCACGAGGTCGCGAGCCACACCCACCTCCACCGCAACCTGAACGAGCTGACGACGGACGAGATGATCCGGGAGCTCGCGGACGCGAAGGACGCGCTCGAGCAGGTCACGGGAACGCCGGTTCGAGGGGTGCGGGCGCCGAACTTCTCGGTGAGCGATCACGTGCTCGATGTGCTGGCGGAGGCAGGCTACTGGTACGACTCGAGCTTCTTCGGATTCGCCCAGCACGATCGCTACGGAACCATCTCCGCCCCGATCGATCCCGATGCGGCAGCGGTCGAGGTCCGTCCCGGACTGCTCGAGATCCAGATGACCCGACTCCCGGTCGGGCCCGTGCGGGTGCCGTGGGCCGGGGGTGCATATTTCCGACTGATCCCTTTCGCCCTGTTCCGACGCGGCGTCGCGCAGCGACTGCGCTCCACGTCGTGGTTCACCTTCTACCTCCACCCGTGGGAGCTGGACGCGGAGGAGCAGCGTCTCCCGCAGATGGCGCGATCGCTCCGTCTGCGCGCCTACACGGGCCGTGGAAGGATGCGCCGAGACCTGCGGCGGCTCATCGAGGAGTTCGGCTCGACCCGGATCGACGAGGCGCTGATCGCCCGCGGCTACCGGCCGCCGGGCCACACGGACTGAGCCTAGCGGCCCCGGAACAGGACCGCGACGGTCCGGGCCACGATCACGAGATCCCGCCAGAGAGACCAGTTCTCGATGTAGTAGTTGTCGAGGCGTGCTCGCTCCGGAACCGAGTCGAGCCCCCTGCTCCGACCGTTGATCTGCGCCCACCCGGTGATGCCCCCGACGACCCGATGCCGATCGTCGTAGCGGGAAACGGTCTCGGAGAATCGGCCCGTGTAGTGGGGTCGCTCCGGGCGAGGACCCACCAAGGACATCTCGCCTCTGATCACGTTGATCAGCTGCGGGAGCTCGTCCAGGCTCGCCGCCCGAAGGATGTGCCCGATGGGGGTGACACGCTCGTGGTCCCTATCGGTGATCCACGCGGTGTCCGACTCATCGTTCACGTACATCGTCCTGAACTTGATGATCTCGAAGAGGTTCCCGTTGAGGCCGACCCGCTTCTGACGGAACAGGACCGGTCCTTCGCTCGACAGGCGAACCGCCAGCGCGATGACCGCGAACACGGGCAGGCTCAAGAGGAACAACGTGGATGCGACCACCATGTCGAACGCTCGCTTCTGGAAACGAGCGCCCGGCCGGAGGGCGGGGCGCCGCAGGTGGAACAAGGGGATGCCGGCGACGTCGTCCACGGGAGCCCCCTGCGGAACGCCGCTCAGCTCGAAGAAGCGCGGGACCACGTGGATCTCCGCAGGCACCCGCTCGCTCGCCCGAAGGATCGTGACGAGCTCCTGATCGCGCATCTCGCCGAACGCCACCAGCACGCGCCGCACCTCGAAGTCGCCGATCACCCGCTCGACGTTGCGGACCTCCCCGAGCAGCGGCAACGCCACGTGGCGGACGAGGGGCCGCCCGAGGAAGCCGATCGGCCGCAGGCCGTATTCGGGATGCTCCAGGAACGTCTCCGCCAGCCCCATGGCGAGCTCCCCATCGCCGACGATCAGGGTGCGCTCCGACGCCAGGCCTCGCTCCTTCGCCTTCCGACCCAACGCGTAGGCCGCCCCTCGGCCCAAGAAGACCGCCCCGGCCACACCAAGCCCGACCTTCGAGAGCTCACGGATACCGCTCCCCAGCAAGTCGATGTGGGCGAGCTGGGCGACCCATCCGACCGAGAGGAGGACGAGGAGGGCGACCGACACCCGGCCGAGGAGCCAGCCCGCCTCATCGCCGAGCCGCGGGTTGATCCGGTACTTGCGGGACGAATCGCCGTTCAAGATCAGGAAGGTGACCACCCCGTAGGCGATCGAGACGAGGGGGAACCCAAGGATCGCCGACACCCCGATCAGCGTCAGGGCATCCATAACGGGGAGCAGGCTCGACAAAGGGGGTCGGGAGCGGACCGAGCGTGTCGGGGCGAATGCGATCTCGAGAGGCTCATGGAGGGCCATCGGTTCAGACCCCTCCATCCGAGCCGATCGAGGACTCCGGGGTGTCCATCGATGTCGCTCCCTCTGACTGGTCCTGGATGGAGAGTCTGGCGGGGATCCCGGGCTCGGCGCATGCGCGCTTCGACGTAGGAAACGTACCGAGTCGAACAGAGTTCCCCGAGACCCGCCGCGGGGCGCGGATCAGGACCTGACGATCGAGGCGTCGTCGGCGTAGAAGCATGTTCCCGGGGGGGCCTGCGCCTTCGGAAGGAATACCTGGAGATCGAGGGTCGAGCCGGGCGAGAGGATCGTGTGCGCCACCGTGATCTGCTGCCATGCCGTCGTCAGGGTGAAGTTGCCCACCCTCGACTTCACGACGGTCGAGCCGTTCATCTCCCTGATGTTGATCTTGATCAGGGCGCCTGCTGCGTCCCCGCGAACCCAGATGCTCGACGTGTATCTGCCCGCCGTGGTCGTCGTGACCCAGTTCGGCTGATCGTTCAGCACGCACTTCCGCGTGCCGGTGGCACCGTTGAACAGGCGGGCGGCCCCTCCCGTGCCGTCGCGGCCGGGGGTCACCCGGGTGAGCGTGACCAGGGTTCCCGACCCTGCCGTGCTCCATCCCGCCGTGTCGACGTCGAATCCAGGGTTGCCCACCAGGTTCGCCGGCTGTGGCGGCGGGTTGACGACGATCTGCGCCGTCTCGCTGTCGGAACCGGCACCGTTCGTCACGGTCAGGATGGCGGTGTACGTGGCCGGGGTCGTGTAGACGTGGGTCGGGTTCTGCGCGGTCGAATCGACGCTGCCGTTCGACTCGAAGTCCCATGCCCACGTCGTTGGATTCCCCGTCGACGTGTCCGTGAAACCTACGGAGAGCGGGGCGTCACCGGTCGACGGCGTTGCCGTGAACGAGGCCACCGGCGCGACCGCCTGCGTAACGGTGATCTGCGCCGTCTCGCTGTCGGAACCGGCACCGTTCGTGGCGGTCAGGGTCGCCGTGTAGGTAGCGGGCGTCTGATAGACGTGCGTCGGGTTCTGCGCCGTCGAGTCGACGATGCCGTCGGTCTCGAAGTCCCATGCCCAACTCGTCGGGTTGTTCGTCGACGTATCGTCGAAGTCCACGCTGAGAGGAGCGTTCCCGCTCGTCGGCGTGGCGGTGAAGGACGCCACCGGAGCCACGGGTTGGGGCCCGGTCACATCGAAGACGAACACGGCGAACCGGAGCGGGCCGGGCGGGCGAGCGTCGGCGCCGTCCAGCACGTAGAACTGATCGTCGATCAGCTCCACGGCGCGGCTGTCGAGCACGTCGAAGGGCGTCAGCTCGAACGTCCAGCCGGGAACGAGGGTCTTCGTCGCCCAGTCCACGCGGCGGAGTCGTTCGGCATTCGTGACCACGAACAGGTCGCTGCCACCCGTGTCCGTGACCGCGGAGAAGGAGAAGCCTAGGATCCCGCTCAGCCCGGTCACGGTGAACGCCGTCCCGGTCGTGTTCGTCAGATAGTCGTAGGTGCGGATCTGCTGCCCCTGGCCAACGTAGAGCTTCTGGTCGGCCGGGTTCCACGCCGAAGCCGTGTGGTTCGCCGTCGCCGGCAGGGGTTGGTAGGACTCGACCTGGAAGACCCCACCCACGCGGACGAGTCGGAACACGGTGGGCAGGTGCGAGGCGTCACAGCACGGGCCCGAGAACACGAAGAGCCAGTCGTTGGCTTCGTCGTAGGCCATGGACTCGAAGTCGTCCGTTCGGTTGGGACCGGCCACCGGCCCTCCGTTGAAGAGCGGGGCGTTCTGGAACGCCGCGTTGTTGATCACACGCTTCAGCGCACCGGTTTGCGGGTCCGTCTCGAAGAGGAAGTTCTCGTGGTCCTCGGTGAGCCAGAGCGAATCGTCCGGCGTCACATAGGCGCTGCCCTCCCCATCCCGCATCGTGGTCGAGCTGCCAACGAACGGCTGGGTCGTGATCGTCCGATCGAGCTCGAGGGTAGGCGTGGAGGTGTCGGGGAGGTTCGCGAAGGCCGGCAGTGCGGTCCCGATGATGACGGAGACCGCCAAGACGAGGGACATCCGGCGCCCCCGAGCAGCGTGTTTGAGGATGCTCGTCACAAAAGATGTCCCCACCCTGGCCGTCCTGCATCTGTCGCGCCCCGCGACCCCAACAGTCTCGTCGGCCGCGGGGCGCACCGACATCATGCGTTCGACGCAGATCACCTACGTGATGGTGCCCCCTTCCCCCTGGTCGACGCCCCCGAGGAACCGTACACCGCAGCCTCGTTCATCCGGGGACCCCTGCGGATCGCGTATCCCGCCTACGGTGTTCATCAGATGGTTGTCGCAGCGTGCTCCCTCTACGCTTGTGGGATCACTCATCCGGTCGGAGGGCCCTTGACGCGGATCGTTGAGACAGCGGTCGGCCGGCTCGGGCCGACCCACAGAGCGGATCGGAACATCGAGATCCTGGGCGTCGCGGGCGCGGGCAAGTCGACGCTTGCCACGCGTCTCGCCGCAGACCCTGGGTTCGAGATCGCCGCCTTCATCCACGCCCGTCGACCCGCCGATCTGGTCCTGATCCTCCGCACGATCCCTCGGCTGCTTCCGATCATGTGGGCGGGTCTCGCGCACGCACCCCGGATCAGTTGGCCGGAGTGCAAGCTGCTCGTGTACGTCACCCGCTGGGCTCCCGTGCTCCGTCGAAGGCGGCCGCAGACCGACACCGTCCTCCTGCTCGATCAGGGGCCCCTGTACGCGATCGTCCGCCTGACGGCGGAAGCGAAACCGTTCACCGAACACCGCTCCTTCGGGTCATGGAAGCGCGAGATGCTCGATCGATGGTCCACCGAGCTGAGCGACGTCATCTGGCTGGATGCGCCCGACGCCGTCCTCTGGAGTCGGATCAACCAGCGCGACCAGGATCACCGACAGAAGGGTGGACAGGCAGAGGCGGGACACCACTTCATCGCTCGCTACCGTCGGGCGTTCGAGAGCATCGTCCCGATCGTGGAAGAGCGGGGCGACGTCCGCACGCTGCGTTTCGACACGAGCACGTCCACGGTGGCGCAGATCGTCGACGGTGTCCGAGCGTCGCGGAGGCGGAGGGAGGGGAACCAACCTGGCGGATAGCGCACCCCCCCGGAAGCTCCGCGTGCTGCACCTGATCATCATGCTCGGCGAGACGAACGGGCAGTACAACGAGCATTGCCTCCCGCTGATGGGCGAACGGGACATCTCGATCGTCACCTACTTCGTCCCGAAGCTGACCCCTCCCCCGGAGATCACCCTCTTCGCGGGCGACGGCACGCTGCGAGGGTTCTTCCGTGCTCTGAAGGCGGCGCTGCGCGCGAAGTACGACATCGTCCACGCGCATGCGCCGCAGACCGGGACCCTCCTCGTGCTCGCCACATTCGCGTGGCGACGCTTCTCCCGCGTGCGTTCCTCGCTCGTGTACACCGTGCAGGACTCGTTCCACGACTACAAGCTCCGCAATCAGCTGATGATGATCATCTCCCTCGCCGCCTTCCGGCGGATCGTGTTCTGCAGCCGGTCGGCGTATGAGAGCCTCCCCCGCGCCCTCGCCCGCCTCGTCCGCGGACGGTCGCGCGTCGTCCCCAACGGAGCTGACCTCGATCGCGTGGATCGTGCGATCGCCGCCCGTCGCCCCGCGCCGGGCGGAGGCGGGTTCACCGTCATCTCGGTGGGCCGCCTCGAGCGGGTGAAGGACCCGCTCACGTTGGTGCACGCGTTCGCGCGCGCCGTGGGCGATGAGGCGGAGAGTCGAGCGGTACTCATCGGCGCGGGAGAGCTCTCGACCACGATCGAGGCGAGGGCTCGCGGGCTGCGTCTGCACGACCGTGTCGTGCTCACGGGTCTCGTGCCACGAGATGACGTCTTCGTCGCGTGCGCGGAAGCCGACGTCTTCGTCTCGACCTCACACGGCGAGGGGCTGCCGGTGGCCGTGCTGGAGGCGATGGCCGCGGGGTGCCCGGTGATCCTCTCGGACATCCCGCCGCACCGTGAGCTCGCGGACGGCGCGGACTTCATCCCGTTCGCCGAACCCGGAGACGTCGACGGATTCGCAGACGCGATCCGTCGTTTCCATGCGATGACACCGATCGAGCGTCGGGAGGTCGGGCGCCGCTGCAGGGAGCACATGGCGGCGCGCTTCACGCTGCCGATCATGCGGGCCGGTACCGAGGCCGTCTACCGAGAGGTCGCGCCCCTGGTCGGGAGCGGGGCGCTGCGATGATCGTGGAGTTCGTCGGCGCCACCGGCGCGGGCAAGTCGACGCTGGCGCGCGAGCTGGGGCGCCGGGGACTCGAGAGCGGCCCGGTCCGGATGGCGACGGACCTGGTGACCGACAGACCCGGCCGCCGGTGGGTGGAGAACCCCCACGCGGTCAACCTGCTGGCCGACGCGGCCGCGCTGCCCCCGCTCCTCAGGTCGTTCCACGAGCACCGGGACTTCGTCCGGTTCGCATTCGAACGGCTCCGTCACCATGCACCGTCGACCTTCGCCAAGGCGAACTACCTCCGGAACGTCGTTCGGAAGATCGGCGTGCACGAGCTGGCCCGGCGAGCCGATCCCGCCGTCACGTTCCTGAACGACGAGGGCACGGTCCTGATCGCGTACCAGTTGTTCGTCTACAGCGATGCAGCACCCACGCCGTTCGAGATCGAGCGCTTCGCCCGCCTGGTCCCGCTTCCCGACCTCGTGGTCTACGTGAAGGCGCCGACCGACCTGCTCGTGGAGCGAGCGATGAACCGTCCGGACGTTCGGCGGGAGCTCGCGGGGCTCGATCGCGAGCGGATCGGAACGTGGATCGGGAGGGCGATCTCGGTCTTCGACGCGCTGGCCGAGTCCGACACGATCCGCGATCGTGTGGTGACCATCGAGCTCGCGGATGCATCGCCCGAGGGTCTCGATCGAGCCGTCGGGCAGCTGCGGGACGCGGTGGAATCGCGGGCGCACGCGCTCGGCTCCTCGACCCGCTCGGCACTCGACGGTCGGACGGGCGCATCCGGTAGGGCGACCGTGATCGCGTTCGTCGGATCGGAGGCGACCGGGAAGTCGACCGTCCTGGACGAGGTGGAGCGGTGGCTGTCCAAGAGCAGGCGCGTTCGCCGCGTCCATGCGGGCAAACCACCGAGCACGCCCCTGACGTCGATCCCGCACGCGCTGCTGCCGGCGCTCCGCTCGCTGTTCCCGGAGCAACGGACCCTGCGTGTCGAGGAACGCTACGAGGGGGGCGACGCGGCCGGGACGACGTACCCGCTCCTCTTCGGGATCCGATCCGTGATGCTGGCGTACGAGCGGCGGGCCCTCCTCAAGCGAGCGGTGCGTCACGGAGCGGGGACGGTCGTGCTGAGCGACCGGTACCCGTCGGATGCGAACGGCGCGCCCGACGGCCCGCAGCTCACACACCTGCCGATGCCGGAGAGCGCGTTCTCGTTCCGACGGATCCTCGCGACGATCGAAGGGCGTCTGTATCGCGACATCCCCACTCCGGATCTGGTCTTCCAGCTGACGGCCCCTCTCGAGGTGACGCTGGCCCGGAACGCGGCCAGGGAGAAGAGGGAGCCGGAGGACTACGTGCGGTTCCGTCACGAGCTCAGCTCGAGGCTCCGGTTCGACGGAGCGTCCGTCTACCCCATCGACACCGATCGCGACCTCGATCAGGTGGTCCGGCAGATCGAGGTGCTGATCGACGCCCGCCGGGAGGTCTGAGCGACCGCCATGCTGCCCACCTTCGTGATCATCGGTGCGGCGAAAGCAGGCACGACCGCACTGTACTGGTACCTGGCCGATCACCCCGAGATCTTCATGAGCCCGGTGAAGGAAACGAACTACTTCGCGTTCGGACTCGACCGCGACGGCCTCCCGTTGTACGGAGATCCGGAGCTGCATCGATTCCCGATCCGATCCTTCGCCGAGTACGAAGCACTCTTCTCGGGATCGGACGGGGCACTCGCCGTGGGCGAAGCGTCACCGATCTACCTGGAGTGCCCGCAGTCGGCCACCCGGATCCGGGAGGTGGTGCCCGGCGCCCGGATCGTCTGCTTCCTGCGCGAGCCCGTCGATCGCGCCTACTCGGACTACCTGATGTACCTCCGTGCGCGGGGGCGGAAACTGGACCCCGACCGAGACCTGACGCCCGATGCCGCCTGGGCGCGTCCCGAGTCCCACTGGATGCAGATCAGCAGGTACCACGAAGCGCTCGCTCGCTACTACGGACGGTTCCCGCGGGAGCAGATCGACGTGTTCCTCTTCGACGATCTCAAGACCGACGCGGCCGGGTGCGTACGCGCCGTCTTCGCCGCACTCGGCGTCGATCCGGGGTTCGCCCCCGACCTCGAGACGCCGCACAACATCGGTGGGCTCCCGTCGAGCCGAACCCTCGAGCGGGTCCTCACGAGCAGGTCCGTCCGCAGGGTCGTCGAGCCCTGGATCCCGCGGCGGGTGTCGGATGCCGTCAGACGGGTCCGGACGAAGAACCTGAAGAAGGCGCCCCCGCTCCCCGACCAGCTGCGAGCGGAGTTGCTTGGGCACTTCCGGGACGACATCCGTGAGACGGCGGCGCTGATCGGCAGGAACCTGGACCACTGGCTCCCTCCGGTCTGATCGGTCACCCGATCAGTGCCCGAACGACCCCGCCCGTCCTCCTCCCTCGGTAGAGGCGGAGCGTGGGCTTCAGCATCGCGCGCTGCTTCAGCCCGTAGAACGCGAGCTTCCGGCGGTCGTATCGCTGCCGCGCCCCGTCTCGGAACGTCGCGACCGTGCTCGACAGCGAGTCCCCGTACTCCCGCTGTTGGGCCGGATAGATCTCGTGCATCACGTGGTCGTAGAGCGCGAGGTCGGCCGCGTTCGCCTCGACGATCATCTGGCGGGTCCTCGGGTCGGCCAGCAGACCTTTCGCGATATCGGAGCTCTTGGCCACGTTGACCGGTGCGTAGGCGATGTTCAGGTCGGGGGCGCGCTGGGCTTTCAGGAGCACGATCGATTCATCGAATCGCTCCGTGAGCCCCACGAACATCGACTTCCGTTCGATCACGCGGATCGCATCCGAGGGGTCGGTGGTCCCGCCGATGCGCTGCGTCTGCGCGTCTCGCGCCCAAACCTTCTCGATCCAGTCCTCGAACACGAGATCCTGCTTCTTCCGATAGTCGAGCTGGTACTGGAAACGGGAGGCACACAGCGCGATCGGCTCACGGAGGAACGTCAGGTACCGGAAGTCGGTTCCTTCCTCCTCCAGATCGACGTAGCCGCTGATCCGGTGTCCCGCGATGCTCGCGAGGCGCGGATAGAGCTTGCGCACGCGGCGGAGATCCTCCGATGAGAACGGAGGATCGATCCATGCGCCGTGCCACGGCTCGACATCGCAGTGTCGTGAGCCGTAGGAGCTGCGGAGGATGTACCGCAGGGTCGTGCCTGCGGCCTTGTTGATGTGCACGAAGACGAGCAGTGGTCTCGTCGCACTCATGGCCACTCGTATCCGAGCCGCCGGCTCGTCGGTCCCGCGATCCGCGCGATCGTCCGAAGATCGACCCCGGTCAGGGTCGGTTGCCACGACAGATCTTCCCTGATCTCGTCCAGCACCTTGAGGCGCATCGAGTTGCCGATCACATGTCGTTCCGAATTCTCGAGCAGCTGCGTGATCGGCGCCGGCTGCACGCCGATGAACCGCGCCACACGGTCGAGCGACGCCTGTGGTTCCGCGCAGAGCTCCTCGTAGTAGAGGAGCATCCACGACTCGGGCGGGAACCGCCGTCTCACCCGATCCGCTTCGACGTTGTAGTGCCGCCATTGGCGGGCTGCCTTCTCGACGCTGACCTTGGTGTGCTTCATGATGCTCGCCACGTTGCCCCGCGGGTCCCGCACGAGGTGGATGACCTTCACGTCGAGGCGCGGCATCTCGGCCAGATACCGCGGACGCTGGTGATCTCGGGCCGTGTCAACGAACGCCCCCTTCCCCGTCTGCTCCAAGACCGCGCGTGCCAGGCTCCACGAAGCGGATCGAGCCTCCGCGATCCGCCGGGCGATCGGCCCGGCCCGGTGGAGCAGGGCGTCCCGGGACCAGGTCAGCCCGTCGCTCCCGAGGGAGCTCACGAGGAGCCCGTTCAGCCATCGCTGCCGCGAGACCCGCACATGGGTGTTCCAGAAGTCCTTCTCGAACACCGTCACCGGGTGCCCGAGCTCCACGGTTCTCCGGGCGATGCGGCCCCAGAACCCGCAATCGGTGAATCTCGCGCCACACGAGCAGAGGTACGTCGAGACATCGACCCGGGCGGTGAGGCCGGTGGCCGCGCCGATCGACGCGCATTCCGGATGATTCCCCAACAGCATGCCGAGGAGCGTCGAACCCGTGTACGGGCTGCCCGGCATGCACACGTAGGGGATCGGGGAATCCATCGCCGGTCGTTCGGTCGTCAAGACGTCGAGGTGTTGGTCCATCGAGCAGCTCCTTCCACGTCTTCGGCCCCGTCTTCGGCCCGGTCTTCGGCCCCGTCCTCGGCACCACGGTCGGCGACCGTCTGCGTGGCAGCGGCATCCCGGCCACCGGCGGCACGAACCGCGAGGCCCGACCACAGGTCGAGGTTCCGTCCCATCGTCGTGGCGAGATCGAAGGAGCGGCTGCGCTCTCGGGCGGCCTGCCCCAGCCGGGCCCGTTCGGGCGCGCTTCCGAGGAGACCGGCCACGGCCTCGGCGAGCGACTCCGGATCGTCCGGCGGCACGATCCGCCCGGCCTCTCCGAGGCACTCGCTCCCGTTCACCTGGCTCGCGACGATCGCCGCCCCGCACGCCATCCCTTCGAGGAGGGCGAGGGAGAGTCCGTCCCACCGCGAAGGGGCGACCACGACGTCGGCGGCACGGTACTCCGGCGCCGTCGCATCGACGCCACCCCGCCATTCGATCCGCTCGGCGACCCCAAGCGAGGCCGCGAGGGCGTCGAGCCGCGAGCGCTCCCCATGCCCGCTCTCGTCGCCGACGAGGCGCAGACGTACCGTCCGATCGTCCAGGAGGGCGAGCGCGCGGATCGCTACGTCCTGCCCCTTCTGTTCGCTCAGCCTTCCCACGCAGACGATGAGCGGCGCGTCTTCGGTCCGATCGGCTCGGTCGCCGATCGGAGAGAACCGATCGCGATCGACGCCGTTGGGGATCGATCGCAACGGCACGCGAGTGCCCAGTACGGTGCGACCTTCCTCCGCTTCCCCGTCCGAAACCGCGACGATCGCATCGCACCGGCGAGCGAGCACCCGTTCGATCCACCGGTAGAGACGGGCCCACCGTCCGCCCACGAGCCAGGACCAATAGTGGGCGGTGAAGACGACCGCGGGTCGACGGCGTCGCCAGAGGGACATGGCCGCGACCCGCCCGAGCGCACCTGCCTTCGAGGAATGGAGATGGACCACGTCTCGGCCGCGGCTCAGACGCCGGATGGCCAGGAGGTCGGCGACATCCCTGAGGGCTGGTGTCCGAGCCATGTTCAGGGGTAGGTGTCGGGCCCCGGCCGCCTCGATCCAGCCGGCGAGCGGACCGTGCGTGGAGTCGGGGCTCACCACGGTGACCCGGTGACCGGCTGCGACGGCGGCCCGCGTCAGATCGCGGACGCAGATCGCGACCCCGTAGCTCGCGGGCTGCGAGATGAGCAGGACGTTCAGCGGGCGATTCACGACGTCCCCCCGTGCCCGACCCCGGCGCTGCCATCCCGCAGGGGGACAGCGGCCCGCGGGGCCTTCCACCGCGCAAGATCCAACCCCCACGAGCGCTCGAGCGTCGCGAACTCCGTCTCGTAGTGACCGCTCAGCTCACGCCGCAGTTGCGCATCCAGCGGCGGCACGCGGCGCCCGCTCGTCAATGCACGCCGTAGACCCATCCGGCCGGCCACATCCACCAGCCATTCCAGGTTGTGCCTCCGCATGCGCCGACCGACCTTGACGGCGGCGCTCGAGACCGTCCGGAAGCGAGGAACCGTGCTCGGGTTGACCCGCTCGGTGGCATCGGGGAAGAGTTCCTCGGCCACGCCCAGGAAGGAGGCCAGCTCGGCGCGAACCGCGCTCCCCTCGGAGACGGCTTCTTCGAAGAGGACCGGGAGGATCCGCTCTCTGTCGTAGTGATCGAGGTAGCGCTCGAGGTAGCGGCTGTAGAAGCCCATCTCCAACGCCCGAGGCCTCGTGGCGACGAACTCCTCGAAGGAGCCGCGGAAGTCGCGCCGCTGGATCACGAAGCCGAACTGGGAGTACGCGCGGTCCACCGGGTGCCGGAGCATCACGAGGAGCTTCGCCTCGGGAAGCAGGCTGGAGATCCGCTCTGGACACGCATCGCAATAGAGGTACTGAGGGGAGATCTCACCGATCGCCGAGTACCGTCCGGCCTCGTCGGGAGGGCAGAAGAACGCCTCGTACCATCCCTGTCCTTCCTCGTGGTGGCGGTCGAAGAAGCGCACCTCCTTGCGCCGCGATGGCAGGTACACATCGGGGTGCGCCGAGAGGAGCTGATGCAGCCACGTCGTGCCGGCGCGGGGCACGCCGATCCCGAGGAAGGTCGGCAGGGTCACGCGACTCCGACCTCCACCACGTCGCGATCCGTGAGATCGATGACATCGTCCGGCGCCGCCGAGCGCCGAGCGCCGATCACCGCCGCGACCACGGCGAACGTGAGGAAGAGCCATGTCGTCTTCCGGTGCTCCCACGTGAGGGTGGACGCACCGATCGCCCATACGAGCAGCGAGGTCAACCAGAAGTTCCGGTCCCACTTCGGCAGCCGCAGCACCTGGAGGGCGACGATCCCGAGGATCGCCAAGAAGATCGTGAACCCGATCAAGCCTTCCTCGACGAGCACCGACAGGTACGAGTTGTGCGCGACCTTGTTCAACGTGTTCACCGTTCGATACATGTCCGTGCCGACGCCCAGGACCGGGTGCTCCATGAACGCTCGCAGCCCTTGCTCCCATTGGCCGGTGCGGCCGTTCAGGTCACCTTCCGTGATCTCCGTTCCCGTCGACCCGAGGCGCTGGAAGGAAGTCAACGGCTGCACGATCGGGAGCACGAAGAACAGGGATGCGCCGAGGAGCACCACGACGGCGACGCGCGTATGGATCTTCAGCTTCGTCAACGTGGCGAGGCCGTACAGGAGACCGATGGCCGCACCCACGGACGCGGTCCTCGTGCCCGAGAGTGCCACCCCGATGAACGCCACCGGCAGATAGCCATAGTTGATGAGCCGGAAGATCTTCGGGGTCTCCGGCGACGCCGCCAGGTAACAGGCGACGGGGATGCCCAGCGCGAGGATGAAGCCGTACCCATCAGGGTTCGTGTTGCCGAGGCTGTACCGCTCCTCATTGGTGTAGAACGCATTGGACTGCACGTAGTTCAGGATCGCCCCTCCGACGGCCGTGTAGGCCCCGAGGACATACGCTTGCAGTCCCGCGAGCAGCGCTGCTTTCGTCCGATAGAGATCCCACAGGATGTAGACGAACAGCAGGGTCTGCAGCCACAGGTAGACCGAGCCGAGGCTCTCGAGGGGGTCGGGGCTCCAGAACGTCGTGAGCGCCACCCATGCGACGAACCCCGCCACGGCGAACAGGAACAGGACCGGCCGTCGCATCTGGCCGGTGACGACGATCATGAACAGCCAGCACGCGCCGACGATGATGCCCATCACCGTTGCCGTCGTGCCGAGGCCCGGCAGATGGAACGCACCCTCCCAGGGGATCGTGAAGATCAGGATCAGCGAAAGCCCGAAGACGATCTTGCGCACGGCTACTCCCCCACCAAGACCTCGAGATACCGGCTGACGACGAACTCCTGCTCGTACGGCCGCCAGCTCTCGGGCGCCGGTGCAGGCAGGTCGCCCGCCAAAGCCGACCGGATCCCACCGGCGAGCCCATCCACGTCGCCGACGTCCACGAGCAGACCGTGTTTGCCGCCGTCCAGGATCTCCTGGGGGCCGCTGAGGCAGTCGGTGGCCACGATCGGCACACCGCAATAGAGCGCCTCGATCAGCACGGAGGGGAGGCCCTCCCATCTCGACGACAGGACATAGGCGCCGGCACGCTTCATCCAGGGGTACGGATTCTGCACCCAGCCGGGGAGGGCCGCCGCACCGTCGAGACCGAGCTCGGTGATGAGCGCTTCGAGCGATCCCCGCTCGGGCCCTTCGCCCAGGATCACCAATCGGGCGTCACGATCCGCGCGAACCTGCGCGAAGGCGCGTAGGAGCGTCCCGAAGTCCTTCTGCTCCGCGAGCCTCCCGACCGAGACCACGACGGGGGGCTCTCCGAGGCGGAACCACGGATGGTCGAGCGGAGCGTCCGCGAGCTGCTTCAGCTCCGGCGTCACGATCGGGTTGTGAACGACGTCGATCCGCTCGCGGGGAAGGCCCGCCGTACGGGAGAGATCGTCGGCCGTGCCTCGGGCGACGGACACGATCCGATCGGCCCACGGATAGAACCGGCCGATCAACCGCGGAAGCATCCGATGCCGTCGCCGAGGTGAGTGCGCCGCCTCGAGCGAGAGGGCGTTCTGTTCGTTCACGACCAGTCGCGTGTCCACCCGGGCCAGAGCTCGTGCCCAGATACCGACGACGTTCACGTAGTTCATCGAAGTCAACATCGCCGCAGGCCGTTCCCGGCGGAGATACCGGACGAGACCCGGAAGACTCGCGAGCACGCGGCCGGCGTGAAGGTCCACGATGCGGACCTCCGGCGGGACCTCCGCGAGATAGTGCCCCGAGGCATCGCTGAGCACGAGGTCGACGTCGAATCCGCGATCCGCGATGCCGGCGGCGAGTTTGGCCATCGCGCGCTCGGCGCCCCCCCCATCCATGTTCGCCGTGAAGATCGCGACCCGCACCCTGGCATCCGTCGAGGAGCTCGTCGAGCCGCCAGCCGTCGCGTCCGCAGAAACGTTCATGTGAGTCGAGCCACCCTACGGAGTCGGAGCCAGAGCAGGCGGCGAACCTCGGGCTGCAGGCCGGCGAGGAACACCAGGGGCGCGAGGATCGCCACCGAAAGGCCGACCGACAGGACGAGCGCGGCCCATGATCCGGCGTGGAGCGAATCCGCGAGTGCGCCTGCTCCGCCGAAGAGGACACCGGTGGCGATCGCGGGACGGACGATCCCCCGCAGCTGCCGATCGAGGGGAATCTCCAGCAACCTGCCGATCATCCAGGGGTAGCCGATGCTCTGGATCGTTCGACCCACGACGAATCCGAGGGCGAGCCCGATGATGCCCAGGTCCATCGGCCCGACGAAGAGCCATGCGAGACCGATCGACACCACGGCGGAGATCGTTCCGAGGAGCACCTTCCTCCGGAGGTTCAGCGTCAGATCGATGATGTTGGCGTCCGTGCGGATCAAGCCGAACTGGAGCACCATCAGCATGATCACCAAGACGGCGCCGGACCCCGGGTAATACTGCTCACCGACCCAGAGCTGGAGGAAGGACGCCTCCCACAGGAGGACCGTCGTCCCCGCGACGATCGTGAAGAGCCAGATCAGGCTCATCGTCTCCCTGCGGATGCGGACGGCGCGTGTCAGCTCACCCGCGCCGATCATCCCTCCGAGCCCGGGCATGATCGCGACGATGAGCGTCGCCACCGCGACGATGATCGCCTGCGGGAGGTATTTCGCCAGCGTGTACGTCGTGACCAACGCGGGCGAACCGACCACGCCGAGGACGACCACGTCGCTCGCGAGCATGATCGTCATCACGAGGTTCCACAGGAGGAACCACCAGCTGAGACCGACGAAGTGACGGACCTCCGCGATGCTCGGTCGGGCGATGCCGAACCACTCGACCCGGCTCCGGACGATGAGCAGATAGGTCACGCCCCACAGGACGGTCGCGACCGCGGTCGCGACCGCCAATCCGCCGATCCCCGCTCCGAAGTAGACGGCGACGACGAGGAGCGATTTGCTGACGAAGACGAGGAGGACCGACAGCCCCAACCGCTTGTACCCGAGGTTCTCCCCCTGGAGGACGGACTGCGGAAGGTAGAGCAAGCTGAAGAGGACCGCGTCGAGGACCAGGATGCCCGCCGCCAGGCGGACGGTCCCGAAATCCGTCCCGCGACACATCGAGCCACACGGGCGAGAGCCAGGCCAAGACGCCGCCGATCGCGAGGAGCAGGGGAAGGAAGAGCAACCACACCGCGAGGGCGTTGCCGACCTGCCGTCTCTTGAAGTCGTAGTCGGTCGAACGTTGCTCGTGGGCGATCGTCCACTTCAGGGCCTCTCCGGGACGACCGCTCGCCGGTGACGCGTGGCCGATGAGGCGCTGCAGGACCTGCCAGATGCCGAACACCGTGTCCCCGAGTCGCGTGAGGAGTATCGGGCTGATGATCAGTCCGGCGACGATCCTCGCGCCCTGCTCCGCCGTCGACGCGGCCGCGTTGAGGGATGCCTTCTTCGTCAGGCTGCCGTCGGAGACCACCCGGGAGACCATCCGGCCCAGCCGTCCTCTCGGGGCGGATCTCGGAGTCGTGTCATCCGTCTTCATGCGCCGTCCTTCGGCGTCCCTAGAGCCTGGACCAGATGGTGGCCTTGACCTCGGACAGGACGTCGTCCTTCGGCGAGGCAGCGTCGATCACGATCGCGGACGTGCCGCTCCAGTCGATCCCCCAGATCTCCTCGGAGCGGGGACGAACCGAGGACTCCGGTTCGATCCCGCGCCGCCGCTCCACGGCCGTGTCGGGGTCGACCCGCAGCACGATCAAGGTGTCGGGATCCCGGATGCGCTCGTAGTAGCGTCGCTCGAGTCCGGCCAGCCATGCGGCCCATCGCCCCCATGCCGACGGATCCTTCAACCGGCCGGTCACCGCTCCGTCCATCAGGGAGACCTCCGGCAGCGGGTATCGGTCGCAGATCACGATCGCTCCGTTCGTGGCCAGTCGTCTCGCTCTCCGATAGGTACGGAAGCGATCGCGAGCCGTGAGGACCTCCCAGACGAGGCGCGCTCGGTTCCGCACGCTCAACCCGCCCTCGCCGGCGGAAAGGGACGACCGCAACGACTTCGCGGACGATGTCGGCGTCCGTTTCGTCGCCGCGGCGAGCTTGAGCGAGCCTTTGACGATCGCCGTGAGCGCAGACCACGACGGTTTCCCCATGTGCATCGTGGTGGAGTCGATGTGCTCGGAGGCGAACCAGCTCGAGAGCCCGTCCACCACGGTCGTCTTCCCTGCCCCGTCTCCCCCGACGATGGCGACCAACGCGCCGCCGGAGGACATCCGGCTCGTGACGGGCCCCCGACGGACGACCTTGCGCCGGAGCACCGTCCTGCCACGTCTCCACATCCGCAGTCCGGTATCGAGGACCGGCGGCCGTCGGCTGCAGCCGGCGAGCACGCGTTGCAGGCGGGCGGCCGTCCGGATCTGGAGCCATCGCGACGCGCCCGGCTGCACGCAGCGCAGGCACCGCTCCAGGAGCTCGCCCGGGATGAACGGGAGATGCCGTTCCGCGAGCTCCCACACCTGCTGCAGATCCGTCCTCTCGACGAGATCCTCCAGCTCCCGGCGCTCGCTCTTCGACAGCGACCCCTGAAACGAGACGAACGCGTCCCAGCTGGAGTGCTTCACGACCATCCGGATCAAGAACAGAAGGAGCTCGAAGGCCGTCGAGGGGATCGGGAACACCCCTTCCCGTCGAGCCGATCCGATATACGGCGCCTCGATCGGCAGGTGGATGTTCTTGGTCATGTCGTCGCCGATCACCAGCTGGTAGTGCGCATGGATGTGGACGAACACGCCCGTCGGATCGAGCCCGTAGGAGTGGTAGATGCCCGGCAGCCGCTTCCATGCCGGTTGGTCCGTGTCCTTGAAACCCAAGCGCCTGAGGATCCGCTCGAACCGTTCCGCGTCGGCCCGAGCGACGAGCAGATCGAGGTCGTTCTCGCCCGAGGCGGAGCGCGCGATCGATTCGTTGCTCTTCCAATGACAATAGCGAACACGCTCGGCCTCGAGGGAACGGCACAGGACATCGATCAACACAAGAACGCCATCGGCCCCCGCGCCGGTGGCGTCGTCGAGAGAGGCCGCCGTCACGACATCGGATGGGAGCCCGTCTCGGTCGCCGCTCGCAGCAACCGGATCGGCGGATTCGCGCAGGTGAGCACTGCTACTCGCACTCATCTGTGGTCTGTACCGGACATGATTGCTCCACCGCGGTCGGGATGACGGATCAAGGCTACGCGAGTGCGACCCGGGCAGCACCGGTACGGTGACGTACCCTCACTACGACGTTCGCACGATGGTGGCTGCACGCACCGGGTTCTACCGTGGGTATCGGACCGGCCGGCCGTAGACGCTGCGCGCCGCTCCCTACGTGGGACCGGATCGAGGAGACAGGGATCGGATGAGCAGGATGTTCCAGGAACCTCCCCCCGGGGCGCCCGCGTCGGGCGACGGCACGCTCGACCTTCGCGAGTTCATGGGAACGGTCCTCCGGCGGAAGTGGCTCGTGCTCGCGGTCGCCGTGGTCGTCGTGGCCCTGGCCGCCGCCTATTCGTATTCCCGTCCGAAGGTCTTCTCGTCGACGGCGAGCGTCCTGGCCAGACCCATCCGCGTGTCGGCGACCGATGACGACCCATTAGACAACCTGAGCATGCCGACCGAAGCCGAGCTCGTCCGGTCCACACCCGTCGCGGAGATCGCTCGGGGACTCGTCGGGCGACCGCAGGATCTGCAGGACATGCTCCGACGGGTCACCGTGACGACTCCGGAGAACACGCAGATCCTCCAGATCTCGTATACGGACTCCTCCCCGAAGCGCGCGGAGAGCGGCGCGCAGGCATTCGCCGAAGGCTACCTCGAGTTCAAGGCTGAACTTGCCGAGCAGGGGATCGACGAAGATGCCGCCACGATCCAGGTCGAGATCGACCAGATCGATCTGGCGATGCGGCAGCTCGAGATCGACATTCAGGGGATGGAGGAGGGCTCGCCCGACCTGGCGGCGGCGGAGTCCGAACGCGCCTCCCTGGAAGACACGAGGCTCGGCCTGCGGAATCAACTCGTGGCGATCAACACGGCGAGCAAGGATCCCGGTGAGGTGGTCCAGGCCGCGGAGCGTCCGTCCGCGGCGATCAGCCCGAAGCATCAGGTGGATCTCGCTTTGGGGGTCCTCCTGGGGATCGGGGCCGGGATGCTGCTCGCTTCCATGCGAGAGCGGAAGCAGGACCGGATCGAGACTCCTGCCACGCTGCGCAACGTCCTGCGGGCGCCGACGCTCGGTGCCATCCCGGATTCCCAGCTCCTCCGGGGAGATCTGCCGCGTCTGGTGACGATCGATGAGCGACGGAGCTCGGCCGCCGAAGCCTACCGGGCACTTCGAGCGAACGTCCTCGCGGCAGCCCGGGAGGCCAAGGCTCGAACGATCCTCGTGACGAGCGCCATGGAGGGCGAAGGGAAGACGACAACGGCGGTCAACCTCTCGGTCGCACTCGCGCAGGTGGGGAAGTCGGTGGTCCTCATCTCGGCGGACCTTCGATTCCCGCGCGTGCACGTCCTTCTCGGGATCGGAAACGAACAGGGCCTCGGTCAGGTGCTCCAGGGGTCGATCGAGCTCCGCGATGCTCTGATCGACACGCCGATCACGAATCTCAAGGTGCTCCCCACGGGACCGGTGACCGCCGACGACGAGCCCGTCGAGCTCCTTCAGTCCGATCGGATGGTCGACGTGATCCGGGGGTGCCGCCAGGCCGATGTGGTGATCGTGGACGCTCCCCCGATCGGGCCGGTCGCGGACAGCCTCATGCTCGTCGATCTCCTCGATGCCGTCATCGTGGTCGCGGACGCCCAGGAGGGGACCCGCGCACAGGTCGCGGAGGCTCGTCACCAGCTGGCGCAGGTGGGGGGGAACATCCTCGGCGGCGTGCTCAACCGCATCCCCGAATCGATGACCCAGCCGACGTACGGCAGCTACAACGGTCGCCGAGCCGTGAACCGGTACGACGGCGCGGATCGAGAGCTCGCAGCACTTCGCGAGGAGGCTTCCAGGTCGTCGAGGACTTCGTCCCGCACATGACTTCAGCTACGCCGGGTACGGCGAGCTCCGTACGGAAGCTACGGACCACGTCGGTCGGCCGCCGGACACAGACGACCTACCCTCGCATGATGAGTCGAGGATCGAGCGCGCGATGAAGGTGACGGTCATGGGGACCGGCCACGTCGGTCTGGTGACGAGCGTGATGTTCGCGAGCATCGGCCACGAGGTCGTCGGCACGGACATCGATGTCGAGAAGATCGACCTCCTGCGCCGTGGTGTCCCTCCCTTCTTCGAGCCGGGGCTCGAAGAAGGGATGGCCCGAGCGTCGGCGTCGGGTCGGCTCTCCTTCACTGCGAACGCGGCCGAGGCCCTCCGGGGCACCGACGTCGTCTTCGTCTGCGTGGGTACACCGGCACGAGCGAGCGGAGACGCCAACCTGCTCGCGATGGAGGAGTCGGCCAAGGTGATCGCCCAGCACGCACCCGACGACACGGTGCTGGTCGAGAAGTCCACGGTTCCGGCGGGCACGGCCGACCGTGTCCGAACGACGTTGGAACGAGAGGGTGCGGGACGCCGGTTCCACGTGGCCTCCAACCCGGAGTTCCTCCGCGAGGGTTCCGCGATGGAAGACGCGCTCAAGCCCGATCGGATCGTGATCGGTGTCGAGTCCCCGCGCTCGCTTGAGGTCCTGCGGCGCCTCTACGCACCCCTCCTCGACGATGGCGTCGAGCTGATCGTGACCGACATCCCGACGGCGGAGCTCGCGAAGCATGCCAGCAACGCCTTCCTCTCTCTCAAGATCTCGTTCGCGAACGCGATGGCGCGCATCTGCGAGCGGGCCGGCGCCGACGTCACCGCCGTGGCGGACGTGATGGGTTCCGATCCTCGCATCGGACGTGCGTTCCTCAACGCGGGCCTCGGGTACGGCGGGTACTGCTTCCCGAAGGACGTCGCTGCGCTGCGGCGACTCTCCGAGCGACTGGGATACCCATTCCCGCTCCTCGCCGAGGTCGAGCGCGTGAACGACGAGGCCGTGGAGGCCGTAGCCGCGAAGATCGAGGACGCCCTCTGGAACATGGAGAGCAAGCGGATCGCCGTGCTGGGCCTCGCCTTCAAGCCGGGGACCGACGACGTCCGCTTCTCCCCGTCCATCGCGCTCGCCCGTCGCCTGTTGGACTCGGGGGCACAGGTCGTCGGCTACGACCCGCACGCCGGCGCCAGCGCGAAGGAGGAACTCCCCGAGCTGGAGCTCGCGAACGACGTGTACGAAGCCGCATCGGGAGCCCACGCCATCGTGGTCGCCACCGATTGGGAGGAATTCCGTGCGCTGGACCTACCCAAGCTCCGTGACGTGATGACCTACCCGCTGGTCGTCGACGGGAGGAACCTCCTGGACTCAGACGAGATGGCCGGAGCCGGCTTCTGGTACTACCCGACAGGCCGTCCGGCCGTCGAACCGACGACGGCCGCGTCCCTCACCTCGGTCGAGGCTGCTCCGTCCGCCCCGGCCGAGCAGCGCCCTGCCGAGCAACGCCAGATCGAGCAGCCAGGGACGTGACCACTCCTCGGGCCATCGTCGCCGGCGGGGCCGGCTTCGTCGGCTCACATCTCTGCGACCGGCTCCTCGACGAGGGCTGGGATGTCGTCTGCGTCGATTCCCTCCTCACGGGGGCACGGGAGAACCTCCGCGATGCGGCGACCGAGAACCGCTTCTCGATCCAGGAGGCCGACATCACCAAGGGCCTCGAGGTCGATGGCCCGGTCGACTGGATCTTCAATCTCGCGTCCCCGGCATCGCCTGTCGACTACCTGGCGCACCCGATCGAGACCCTGGAGGTGGGAGCCCTCGGCTCCCTGGCATGCCTCCGGCTCGCGGAGCGGAAGGACGCCGGGCTCTTCCTCGCATCCACCTCGGAGGTGTACGGCGATCCGCAGGTCCACCCGCAGCCGGAGAGCTACTGGGGGAACGTGAATCCGATCGGGCCGCGATCGGTCTACGACGAAGCGAAGCGCTTCGCGGAGGCCGTGACCATGGCCTTCCACAGGACGCGAGGTGTGCCGGTGCGGATCATCAGGATCTTCAACACCTATGGACCGAGGATGCGACGGCACGACGGCCGGGCCGTTCCGACGTTCATCGACCAGGCGCTCCGCGCGGAACCGATCACCGTCCATGGAGACGGCTCCCAGACCCGTTCGCTCTGCTACGTCGACGATCTCGTCGAAGGCATCTGGCGCTTCCTCCACTCCGACCTCACCGGCCCCATGAATCTCGGAAGCACCGAAGAGGTATCGATGGCGGAGCTCGCGGAACTGATCCGTTCGCTCACGGGCGCCCGGTCGCCGATCGTCTATACGGACCGGCCGGTGGACGACCCCGAGAATCGTCGACCTGATACATCCCTCGCGCGCGATCGCCTCGGGTGGGCGCCACAGATCCCCCTTCGCGAGGGCCTCTCCAAGACGATCGGATGGATCCGCCGGGATACGACGATGGACCGGTCGGGGACGGGCGAGACGCTCCCCTCCCCAGCCTGAACTTCAGGCGTTCGCACCCTCCGCTCGGACGAGGTTCGGCAGCATCCCGCTACGGGTGACGAACGCGGCGGCTTCGAGTCTCGAGTGCACTCCCAGTTTCCCCAGGATGTTCTGGATGTGCGTCCGGGCCGTCTGCGGACTGATCACCAAGGCTCGGGCGATCGAATCATTGTCCGACCCTTGGGCGAGGAGAGCCAGCACCTCTCGTTCTCGTACGGTCAATCGGGTGATCCGCTCGAACGCTTCGTCGTGATCACGCTTCCGACGGAGGAGTCCCGTGAGCAGCGGGCCGAGCATCGTCGGAGGGACGAGCGTGTCGCCGCGATGGATCGCCCGGGTCGCATGGATCAGGTCCGCGAGAGGAGACTCCCTGGTGAGATACCCGCTCGCGCCTGCATCCAGGACCTCCACGAGGCCCCGATAGTCCTCCCGGGCGCTCAACACGAGGACGTGACAATCCGGAGCGTTCGCCTTGATGGCGGCCGTGGTCTGGGGACTGTTGGACATCGGGAGGTCCGCGTCGAGGATCGTGACGTGCGGGAGCGTCCGCTCCGACTCCGCGACGGCCTCTGGTCCGGTGCTGGCCTCACCGATGACATGGATCTCGGCCTCGCTTTCGAGGACCGCCCGGACGGCCTCACGGAAAAGGGCGTGCCTGTCGGCCAACAGCACGCGGATCGTCCCGGAAGGCTCGCTCAACCCACACTCTCTCTTCGGTCAGACCTGATGCGAGCACCGTACCCGCGTGATCACTTCCCGAGCACGCACCGGACGACGTACCCGCTCTACGTCATCTGCATGAGTCACGGAGCAAACAGCTTGCGTCGCGGGTGTTTCAGACCCTGTCGAAGGGAACCGACACGTCCACGTCCACGTTGGAGGGGACGGGGACCACTCGATGTCGCACCGCCAACGTGGCCGCCTCGAGTCGCGAATGCACCTGAAGCTTGGTCAGGATGCTCTGGACGTGCGTGCGGACCGTGTTCCGGCTGATGCCGAGGCGGCGCGCGATCATCGCGCCGTCCGCGCCTTCGACGAGGAGCTCGAGTACCTCTCGCTCTCGGGCGGTCAGCTGCGACACGAGCAGCCATACGCTGTCGTTCGTAGGGCTGTGGGTGCGTCGAGATGCCGCGCGATGCGGGAAGACCATCTGCCCGGCCGCCACGGCCTCGATCGAGGCGACGAATCGGCTGATCGGTAGGTTCTTCGACAGGTACCCACAGAACCCCGCGACCTGTGCTGCTTCGACCGTCTTCTGATCGTCGAGGGCGGTCAAGGCCACGAGCTTCGCCTCCGGCCACCCCTCCAGGATCTCCCGTCCGACCGCGAGCCCGCTTCGATCGGGCAGGCCGAGGTCGAGCAGGATCACGTCCGGGTGCTCCCGTTCGAGGTACTCGAGCGCGCTCATGCCGCTCGAAACCAGGCCCACCGGCTCCATGCCCGCCGCGAGCAGCGTTGAGCTGATCGCTTCGGCGAACAGGACGTGATCCTCGACGATCAGGATGCGGATCGTTGCAGTTCCCTCCCATCCACCGGCAGCAACACGTGGAACGTGGAGCCCTCGTCGTCGGGGTCGATCCAGATCCGACCCCCGTGCGCTTCGATCACGCGACGTGTGATGAACAATCCGAGACCGCTTCCATCTCGGACCCTCGATCCCTCCCGCCCGCGGACGAAGGGATCGAAGATGATGGCGCGCTCCTCCCGCGGGATGCCTGGTCCCTGATCGCGAACGGACACCCGGACGGCCGTACCCTCGCTCGCGACGTGCACACGCACGATCGCGTCGCGACCCGAATAGAGAGCCGCGTTCCGGATGAGGTTCACGACAGCTCCACGCAACTGCACGGGATCGACGGAAGCCGTGACGGACGGATCCGCATCGACCACGATGGTCGCCTCCACGTCGTGCATGACCCGACAGCTGGCGATCGCGTCCTCCACCAATCGGGAAACGTCGACGAGGGACGTTTCCAGCTCGCGTCGACCGGTTGCCCACCCGAGGATCGTCTCGGTGTCCAGCGCGAGCTTCTCGAGTTCGCTCACCGAGCGTCGGAGCACGGACTCATCCCGCGAACCGCTCCGCCCGACAACGCCTTCCAACGCGGCCTTGACGCCGAGGATCGGCGTCCTGAGTTCATGGGCCGTCCATGCGAGTCCGACATCGAGATACGACGATCGCTTCGCTTCACGAGCGGACGCCCACAACAACGGCAAGCTGTCCTCGAGCAACGAGCCGACCATGTCGACCCGATGCTGCGCGAACGGGCTGCGACTTGCCACGAGCACGCACGCGCCGGCCGCGTCACGGATCGTCACACCTCGTACGCCAAGCACACGCGCGAACCGTTGACGGAGTTCCGCGCGCTCTCCATCGGACATCTGATCCGACGGTGGCACCTCGCCGAGGTCTCGCATGACGACTTCCGTCTTGGCGGCGTTCACACCCGACAGCGAGGCGAGCGTCCGCACTCCGTCATCGGGACTCCACCAGATCGCCACGGGGGCCCGCACATCACGGGAGAGGGCGCTCGCGATGATCGCGAGCGCTTCATCGGGTCCACTGGCACGGAGGACGGCACGGGCGATGTCGGCGATCTCCTCCAGCGTGCCCACCTGCCGCGCCAAACCATCTCGTTCGTCGAGGCCGGCCAACACACCCGCGAGCTGACAGGCGATGGCTGCCAGCATGCCGGAACGTTCTTCGAGGGCGGCGCGATCCGCCTGGATCTCGAGGAGCCCCAGGGACTGCTCGCGGCAGACGAGCGGGAAGAGCGCCGCTCGCCGCCCGCCTGTGATCGGCGGGAAGTCGAAATGTGAATACGCTCTCGTCTGCAGAGCGATACGGCGGGCGGTCGTGAGCCCGCCGCCCGCGGCGCTTTTCTCTCCGTCACGCCACACCGCGCGGAGCCGGCCTGCCGCGTCGAGTCGAGCGATCTGCACGGAGATGTCTCCATCGACGATCTCGCGGACCCACGCGGTCGCGTTCGCGGCAGCTTCCTCGGGACGACTCGCCGATGCGAGCGCATAGGACGAGCTCTCGATCACGCTCGACACGCGTCCACCGAGAGATCGATCAACTCCCCCCATCACACGTCCCCATCCCTTCCCGACGAGCCGACCGGTCGCGCAGAGCCGATCGGTCGAGGCCGCAACCTGTTCTACTTTCCCTCATCCAGACAAGCTAATCGTTTCGCTTGAACATTGTCCCCCAAAAGGGGGAGGAATGCCAGTATCTCTCGTCTATTCAGCGTAGCCCAATCGGGTTACGGGGAAAGCACCGTACAACCCGGAGCGCGTTCTCCGCAAGCCGTACTGACCAGATTTCCTGCGGATCCCGATCTCCTCCGCCGCCACCTGGGGGCGGTGAGCGAGCGAGAGCGCGGAGCGGGTTCCACAGGACACGTACAGAGCATCACCCAGGCGTCGCAGAAAATCTACGGCCCCCGCGCCTACCAATCCGACCCCATATCGGGCACGATGTTTCCCTCGAGCGCCACCCCCATGGCCAGATGAGGAAGAGGAACGATGGAGCAGCTGGCCGTGGAGATCGGACGTGCGATCCGTCGCGCGCGGCTCGATCGAGGGATGACCCTCAAAGAGCTCGCTGATTCGTCTGCCGGCCGATTCCGGCCGACATCCCTGGCGGGATACGAGCGAGGCGAGCGGACGATCTCCGTGGTTCGCTTCTGTGAGCTCTGTCGCTTGCTGGATGTGGCACCGGGGCGCCTCCTCCAGGAGATCATCCGGACCATCGACGGGCAGGGGGGGCCGAGGATCGACCTCACGAAGCTCGAGGAGCTCCAAGAACCGGAGGGCGAGCTGATCGCCGGGTTCATCAAGCAGGTGCTGGTGCAGCGAGCCGACCCGGATATCGAAACGATCGCGCTTCGCGCCGGCGACGTCGAGGTGCTCGCAACGGTCGCGGGGACAACGCCGGCCGAGCTGCACGACATCGTGAGCGCCGCTCAGCGCTCCGTGTCCGAGTCGGATCGCTCATCGGCCGATGGGGAGTAGGACTCTCTGAGGTGCTCGACCGTCCGTGCGAGCCCGACGGCAAGGTCGGTCCGCGGACGCCATCCGAGTACGGAAGCGGCATGCGAGTTGTCGAGAGCGATGCGCCGGAGTTCCCCTTCCGGCTGGGGTCCGTACCTCGGGGCCGCTGGTATGCCGACGATCTCACAGAGCATCGTGTACAAGGCGTTGACCGACGTCTCGACGCCGGTGCCGATGTTGATCACCTCGCCCGAACCCCGGTCCATCGCGGCGGCGAAGGCGGCAACGGTGTCCTCCACGTAGACGTAATCGCGGGTCTGCTCGCCGTCACCGAAGATCGTTGGCGAGCGACCCGAAAGCATGGACGAGGCGAAGATCGAGATCACGCCGGCCTCGCCGGTTGGGTCCTGACGCGGCCCGTAGACATTCCCGAGGGCCAACGCGACGAACTCCAGACTCCGATGGCGCGAGAAGAAGCGGAGGTAGTCGAGCACGACCTTCTTGCTGATCCCGTACGGCGATTCCGGGTGCGCACCGTCGGCGGAGCTTTCCGCTACCGGGAGCGATGTCGGTTCTCCGTAGAGCGTTCCCCCGGAGGCGGCGTACACCACCTTCCGACAACCGACCGACGTGGCGCATCGGAGCACGTTGAGGGTTCCGAGGACGTTGACGCTCGCATCGTGATCCGGGTCCTCGAGCGACGGCCGAACGCCGGCCTGCGCGGCCAGGTGCATCACCACGTCGGGGCGATGGCTTTCGAACACGTCGAGCAGGCCCGGTGTTCGGATATCGGTTTCCGCGAATCCGAAGGCATCCCCGTGGCGGGACGCGACCGAGAGGTTCTCAGTCCGCCCCGTCACCAGATCGTCCACCGCCACGACCCGGTGACCATCGGCAAGGAGGCGATCGCACAGATGGGAGCCGACGAATCCGGCGCCGCCGGTTACGATGATCGGACGCTCCCGCACCGAGGGACCATAGCAATCAGTGGTCGTCGTCTCGGCGTCGGGCCCGCGTTTGAAAAGTCCCCGATCGGGGAATAGCAGCGCGGATCCCACGGCCGGACGTCATCCGAGGTGTTGCTCACGGTGGTCAGGATTCGACGTGGCAGGCGCGCGTGTTTGCCCATCTGCCTCGTGGTCACGATGGCCCTGGCGCAGGGGCTTGTCACGTCCGATACGGTCGCGGCAGCTCCACAGGGGCATCTGGTCAGACTGATCCGAACGACCCCGTTCGCGAACAAGGCCGTCTCCATGAAGGATGCGGAGGGCAGTGCCTACGTACCGCGCGATCACTCCCTCTGGCTGGCCGATGACTTCGGACGACGCATCTACGAGGTGAAGCCTTCCACGGGCGCCTTGAAACGCGTGATCGGCCAGAAGAAGCTCGCATCGGCACGACGGCTCGGCGGCGGCGTCAAGGCGGGGATCGACCGCACGCGGGATCTGGAGAGCATCGCCTACGACCGCGCCCGTGACGCTCTGTACGTCTTCTCCGGGCCGTGCTGCTCGTCGTCGGTGAAACCCACCGCGTTCCGGCTCACGCGCACACGAGCCGGGCGTCTCCGCGTCGAGTCCTTCCAGCCCCTGCCGAGATCCGCGAACTTCACGGCAGCCGCGTGGAACAGGGCCGATCACAGGATCTACGTGGGACAGGGCAAGGAACTTCGCTCCTACCGTTACCCGGCGAACGACGCGGGTCGGCTCTTCACCGTCCCCAACCTCTCGGGGATCACCGGCATGAGCTTCAGCCCGAACGGCGCCAGTCTCTTCGTCACGACGACCGCGGAGCAGCTCCGCCGGGTGCGCTGGGCGAGGAAAGAGCTCGTTGCCGGATGGGTGCTCGAACTCGATGCCTTCGGGGTCGGTGACGCTCGTGCCGTCGAGTTGATCGATCGGCGGTACTTCGTCCTCGATGGCAACCCCGCTCGCCCGGATACGGATCCACGCAAGTACGCGGTCTACGTGTTCCGGATGAGCTAGCGAACCACCCGGATCACCGCAACCCACAGCGGGGCGCTGGCGACGATCGCCACCGCCAGACCGCGGAAGAACGCGTACGGGTACTCTCCCGCATCAGCGTCCGCGCCACGAGCATCGTCGATCCCGCCAGGCATCCATGCCATCCTTTCGCGCACTCGGCTCGCCATCGAGTAGAGGATTACCGCACCAGGAGGGACGACCGAGGTCGAGGAGGTGAACGGACGGAGAACTCGAGGCGATCGGGCGGGCATCAGCGCTGATGATGCGGCCGCCCCCTCGCCTCGAGGATCGCGTCGGGATGGCCGAGGGTGACACGGTATTCGCGACGGCGGCGCGGATGCACCACGCGCTCGCGGGGCACGTGCTCACCGCGATCGACCTCCGCGTGCCGCGATTCGCGACCGCGGACCTCTCGGGGCAGAGCGTCCGAGAGGTGGGCGCGCGAGGCAAGCATCTCTTCGTCCGAACGGACGGCGGCGTCTCCGTGCACTCGCATCTCGGGATGGACGGGTCGTGGCGTCTGTACGAGCCGGGCGAGCGGTGGAGGGGTCGGGCGTTCGAGGTTCGGGCCGTGCTCACGACGGAGGAGCAGATCGCGGTCGGCCACAGGCTGCGATGGCTGGAGGTGATCCGGACCACGGCTGAACCAGAGCTCCTGGCCCATCTCGGCCCGGACGTGCTCGGACCCGGCTGGGATGCAGCCGAGGCGACCCGCCGGCTCATCGCGTCCCCGGACCGGGAGGTGGGCGATGCGCTCGTCGATCAGTCGGTGATGGCCGGACCGGGGAACGTCTATCGCTCGGAGGTGTGTTTCCTGGCCGGGGTGGACCCGCGCACCCCGGTCGGCTCGATCGCAGACCCCAGCGGGATGGTCGATCTGATGCGCACCCTGATGCAGAGGAACCGCTCCGGCGGCCGGCGCGTCACCACGGACGACTCGCGACCCGGCCACGATCTCTGGGTCTACGGACGGGGCGGGAGACCGTGTCGTCGCTGCGGCACACCGATCCGATCCTTCGCCCGAGGACCTCGGTCCCAGGAGCGGATCACCTTCGCCTGCCCGCGGTGCCAACCCCTGATCGGCCCCTCCGCTCTCGACGAGTCCTAGCGTTCCCCGTCGCGTTCCTTCATCCTTGCCGGGGACCACCGGCGGGTCACGGCCCGCCACGCCCGGGAGGCAGGATTGGTCGAGAAGGAACCCCGGCCGTCGGTGACCGATATCGACGGCGAGCGCCTGTTCGAGGCCGCCCCCGAGGCCTTGTTCGTCGTTCGCGGCGACCGGATCGAACTCGCGAACGATCAGACCTCGGCGTTCCTCGGCTGCGACCCGGTGGGACTCGACGTCCACGAGGTGATCCCCGGATGGGTCGAGGGCGCCGACGCCGGCGTCCCGTTCGAGGCATCGCTCCGGAGCCCGGTCGGCGGCGAGCTGCCCGGCGAGGTGCGCGTCCGCCGACTCGATCCCACCACTTCGATCGTCGCGATCCGCGACGCCCGGGCGTTGGTCGCCGGTCGCGACGCCGAGGCCGCCCTGACGGAGGCGGAGGCTCGGTACCGCAGCCTGGTCGAGCAGATCCCCGCCGTGGTCTACGCCGACGACGGAGACGTCACGACGTACGTGAGCCCACAGATCCAGCAGATCCTGGGGGTCTCTCCCGACGCCTACCGGGAGGATCCCGGGATGTGGCTCCGGATGGTCCACCCGGACGACCGTGTCCAAGTGGAGGCTGAGAGCGCCGCGTTCCTCGCCGGCGAGGGCGGCGACCTCACCGACTACCGGATGATCCGTCCCGACGGCAGGATCGTGTGGGTGCGCGACCGGGCCTTCGCGTTCCGGGACGGCGACGGGCAGGTGATCTGGGAACACGGGCTCCTGTTCGACGTCACCGAGCTCAAGGAAGCCGAAGCGCGCGTGACGGAGATGGCCTTCCACGACGGACTCACCGGCCTGGCGAACCGGGAGCTCTTCGAGGAGACGCTCGTCCTGGCGGTGGAGCGAGCCAGACGTACCGAGGCGCTGGTCGCCGTCCTCTACTTCGATCTCGACAACTTCAAGTTGGTGAACGACTCGCTCGGGCATCACGCCGGGGACACCCTGCTCACCGACATCGCGGAGCGGCTCCGCGGCTGCACCCGCAGCATGGATCTCGTCGCACGCCAGGGCGGGGACGAGTTCCTGATCCTCCTCGCCGATCTCACCGAGGATCGGGCGGACGCTACGATCCGCGCGGTTGCCGCTCGCGTGAACGAGGCGATGCGCGCGCCGTTCGATCTCCAGAACGTCGAGTTCCATGCCCGGGGATCGATGGGGATCAGCGTCTACCCGAGGGATGCGCACGATCCGGTGGAGCTCCTGAAGAACGCCGACATCGCGATGTACCGAGCCAAGCGACTCGAGCCGGGCGGGTACGTGTTCTTCGCGGCGGACGCGGACGACGCGATGGAGCGCCTCTCGTTCGCGTCGAGGCTTCGCGAGGCGGTCGAGGCCGAGAACTGGGTGCTCCATTACCAACCCGTGGTGGACCTGGCGGACCGGCGGATCGTCGGCGCCGAGGCGCTGATCCGGTGGCAGGACGCGAGCGGAGGCATCGTGGCGCCCGGCGAGTTCATCCCGGTGGCCGAGGAGCTCGGTCTGATCGAGGCGATCGGCGAGTGGGTGGTGGACGAGGTCGCCAGGCAACAACGGGCGTGGCGCGAGGCCGGTATCCAGCTCGAGCTGTCCTTCAACCTCTCCCCACGACAGCTCTGGACACCGCGCCTGGCAGAGCGGCTGCTCGAACGCCTTCGCAGCGTCGGCGTGGAGCCCTCGACGCTGATGGCCGAGATCACGGAATCGAGCGCGATGGCCGACCCGGACCGCACACAGCGGGTCCTGCGAGAGCTCCACTCGTGGGGACTGCGACTCGCGATCGACGACTTCGGGACGGGCTACTCGTCGCTGGCCAGGTTGAAGCACATGCCCGTCGACGTGCTCAAGATCGACCAGGAGTTCATCCGAGACGTGGATCGTGACGTCCGGTTGGCCGGGATGGTCCGGGCGATGATCCAGGTGGCGCAGAGCCTCGACATGATCCCGCTGGCCGAAGGCATCGAGACGGAAGCGGAGTACATCTTCCTGCGGGCCAACGGATGCCGCCTCGCTCAGGGCTTCTGGTTCGCGCACCCGATGCCGCCCGATGAGCTCCGCGAGCTCGTCGACCAGGCCGAACCGCTGGGGACGCCGACACACTGAGGTCCCCTCCGGGCAGTTTGTGCCGCGCTCCGCGGGGGCAAGGTGTCAGCACTACCGACCGAAAGGACCAACCCCGTGGCGGAGGAACTGATGACGGACGGTGCCGACGCGATCATCGCGGAGGCGCGGAAGACGAAGGAGACGGCGGAGCGGATGGCGAACGGCGAAGGCCCGCCCGATGAGGCCGACGACATCCGCGTCCTCGCCGGGATGGTGCATCAGATCGCCGAGCAGGTCGAGCGGCTGGCCGGCATCGTGAGCGGCGGTGAAGCGCCCCTTGCCCACTCGGACGAGGACGATATCGACTCGTAGGTTCGCCGCTGCGCGGCTCGACAGGAGACGCGGATCCGGAAAGCCTCGTCGCAGGTCACCAGAGCTCCGGGGGTGGGACTCGAACCCACAACCTACGGATTAACAGTCCGCCGCTCTGCCAATTGAGCTACCCCGGAAGAGTGGTCACCGATGCTACCCGACCCACACCCGCGTTCGCGTCTACGATGCGCCCCGATGGATCCCGACCCCGTTCGCGCTCGGTGGGCAGCTGGTGAGACCGCCTTCGCCGCTTGGCTCTCGCTCGAGAGCCCTGCCGCCGCAGCCGCCGTCGCCTCAGCCGGCTTCGACGCCGTCGTCGTCGACCTCCAGCACGGTCATGCCAGCTTCGCAGACGTCCCTGCACTCTCGGCGACCCTCGAGACCTCCCCCGCCGTACCCTTCGTCCGCTCCGCGTGGAACCACCCGCCCGACCTGATGCGCTCACTCGATCTCGGGTTCCGCGGCGTGATCTGCCCGATGGTCGGGTCTCGGGCCGAAGCCGATGCGTTCGTGGCGGCGTGCCGCTACCCGCCGGTCGGGACCCGAAGCTACGGGCCGATCCACGGCGGGTTCGGTCGAGGCCACGACCACACGAGAGCCGCCGAGGAAGCGACCGTCCTCTTCGCGATGATCGAGACCGCCGAGGGCCTCGCGAACCTCGATGAGATCGCGTCGACGCCCGGCCTCGACGGCCTCTTCGTCGGGCCGGCCGACCTCAGTCTCGGGATGGGTCTCGACACCTTCGCCGACCTGACGAACGCCCCACTGCTCGCGGCGCTGGACTCCGTGATCGCCGTCGCTCTCGACCACGACCTCGTCCCTGGGATCCACGCGCCGTCGCCCCCCGACGCTGCCGCGATGGCGCGCCGCGGGTTCCGGTTCGTTTCCTGCATGGCCGACGAGGAGCTCCTCCGCGCCGCGGCAGAGGTGGCTCTCCGAGAGACGCGAGGCGCAGAGTCCCGCGGCGCCCAGCGGACACGCGGCCCGGGCGGCACCGAGTAGGGTGTCGCCATGAAGATCAGATCCCTGTTCCTGCTCATCGCCGGCGTGATGATCGGCCTCAAGGTTGCCGCCAAGCTCCGTGAGGACGACCCCGAGGTCCTCCACGGTCCACAGCGTGGGACGAACGAGCAGCGTCCGGCCCTGCGGTTGGTCTCGACGCAGGTCCAGCGGCTCACCGACGCCGCCACGGGCAAGAGCCTCGACGCGATCCGGCGGCTCCGCGGCGAGATCCGCGAGCGCCTCGGCGAGGACGACGCCGCCGCCTGGAACTGACCCACGGCATCCGGCGGCATCCTGTAGGTCGCAGCAACCCCCCAGTGGGCTGACTCCAGCGCGAGAAACGTCGCTGCCGATGCTGTCATCGAGCGACGAGGATCTTCCCCAGGGGATGGGTGGCCCGGCGCTCGGGCCCAACGGGCTCTGAGGACGGGAAGGTGCATGAGGTGATCGAGCTCATCGCACGGGTGCAGCGGTGGCTGAGCCCCGAGGACGGCGCGACCGCGATCGAGTACGCGTTGATGGTGGCCCTGATCGCGATGGTGGTCATCGCGTCGGTCATGTTCCTCGGACAGACGACCGACCAGACGTTCCTGAACGTCGGTTCGGCCGTTTCAGCGAGCTGAATCGGATATCGAGGACGCCGAGGGATCTCGACCTCGTCGGGGTCAGCCTCGTGCGACCAGGCGTCGGCCGAGTGCGTCGTTGAACGCCCTCGCGTCCTTGCGGTTCTCCAGCTCGAACGCCATGCCCGAACCATCCACACCGATGATCTCGAACTGGTGCGCGGCCGCGAGCCCCAGGGACCTCCGAGTTCTCGATTCGACGCGGATCTCGTCCAAGCGCTTCGCGCGCCACGCTCCGCGTGAGTGGAAGGCGGACCGCGGTGCGTGGAGGAGCCGGCGATCCGACACGGCGATCAGCGCCGCCCCGATCGACGACCTCGTGCCCGAGACGTAAGCGGCGCAGAGGACCCGCTCCCCTGGTTCGAGTGGCGCGATCGCTCCGACCTTGGCGATGAGAGAAGCCATCCGTTCGAGCGCGCTCGTGCGCTCCTCCTCACGCGGACAATCGGCTTCGGGATGGGCAGCCTTAACCGTGCAGAGTACGGAGTCCAACCCCCTCAAGGTCTCCGATATACATGCCGATGTCGTTGTGGTACAAGTGCGTTGCTCGACCGGCCGGCGGAGGGGCTGCCGGGATCGTTGGGCAACTTGGTGGTCCGGTACACCAGGGCGCCTCGGCGCCCGGTTGAGAAAGGCAGGCGTTGGGAGGATGGGACTCTACGCTGCAGTGAAGGAGCGGTTGGCTTCGGAGGAGGGAGCCACCGCGGTCGAGTACGCCCTCATGATCGCATTGATCGCTCTTGTGATCGTGGTGGCCGTGACGTTCCTCGGCCAGGAAACGAACTCCGTCTACGAGAACGGTGAGCTGATCACTGCCCTCACCTGATCGCCACCGCGTGCCGGCTACTCCAGGTAATCGCGCAGGCGCTGCGATCGTGAGGGGTGCCGGAGCTTCGAGAGCGTCTTCGACTCGATCTGGCGGATCCGCTCCCGCGTGACACCGAACTCCCGGCCCACCTCTTCGAGGGTCCGGGGATGGCCGTCGGCCAGACCGAATCGGAGCTCGATCACCTTCTTCTCACGCTCCGACAGCGTGTGGAGGACCGACCCGAGCTGCTCCTGCAGCAGGATGAACGACGCCGCATCCACGGGGACCACTGCGTCGGAGTCCTCGATGAAGTCGCCGAGGTGGGAGTCCTCCTCCTCGCCGATGGGCGTCTCCAAGGACACCGGCTCCTGGGACACCTTCTGGATCTCGCGGACCTTCTCGGCGCCGATCCCCATGACCTTCCCGATCTCCTCGGGCGTGGGCTCGCGGCCGAGGTCCTGCAGCAGCTGCCGCTGCACTCGCACGAGCTTGTTGATCGTCTCGACCATGTGCACGGGGATCCGGATCGTCCGGGCCTGGTCGGCGATCGCGCGCGTGATCGCTTGGCGGATCCACCACGTGGCATACGTCGAGAACTTGAAGCCCTTCGAGTGGTCGAACTTCTCCACGGCGCGGATCAGGCCCAGGTTCCCCTCCTGGATCAGGTCGAGGAACAGCATCCCGCGGCCCACGTAACGCTTCGCGATCGAGACCACGAGCCGGAGGTTGGCCTCGATCAGCTTCCGCTTCGCGAGCTGGCCGTCCCGCTCCACCCGGTGGAGGTAGGAAACGAGATCGTGGTCCGTCTTCGGCCGATAGGACTTCTTCTGCGCGAGCGGGTCCCGGCCGATGCCCTCCACCTTGCCGAACGCCCGGACCTGATGGTCCCAGATCTCCCAGACACGGGTGGTGGCGAGCCGGAATCGCTTGGGGTCGGGTTTGCCATCCATCGAGATCTGAGCCTGGAGCTCCGTGCAGAGCTCCCCTGCCTCGATCCGACGCGCCAGATCGACCTCCTGCGGCGCGTTCAGCAGGGGGACCTTCCCGATCTCCTTCAGGTACATGCGGACCGGATCGTTCGTGGGCGCCTTGAGCGCGTCCACCTCGATCCTGATCTGCGTCACCGCGTCCGTGTCGTCTCCGGGGAGCTCGATGATCTCGATGCCCTCGGTGTTGAGGTGGTCCGTCAGCTGCGCGAGGACGTCCTCGACCTGATCGGGTGTGATCTCGGGGAGCGCCTCGAAGACGTCGCCGGAGGTGACGAAGCCGCGTTCGCGGCCGAGCACGACGAGCTGTTCCTTGACCTCGTCGAGGCTCTGCGTGTCGGTCGTTGGTTCGCGGGCCGCGCTCAACGGGGGTCTTCCAGCTGCGTCGGGAGCACGGAGGACAGTGTACGGAACCCACGGCGGCGCCGACCCGGACGGAGCGGCGCGCTATCCGGCGTCGAGGAGTCCCTGTCGGATCCTGCGGAGATCGCCGTCGACCGCTACCAGCTCGTGGAAGAGCTCGTCGTAGCCAGCTTCCGTCTGCGGATTCAGCTTCTGCAACCGGATGCGCAACTCGTCGCTCTTCGCCTTCAACACGAACTCCTGCAGTCGCGCGAGCACGTGCGACGCGTACTCGCGCGTGGGCTCGCCCTCGATCGACTCCACCGCGAGCGCGCTCACCGCCGACGCGATCTTCGGGTCCTCGGAACCAGCCAGCGCGCCCACGTCGCCGGCGGACTCGCGGAGACCCGTGAGCACCGCTCGCCCGCCCGGTGTCCGCACCTGATCGTCGGTGAGCTGCGGCGCGAACTCCTCGAAGATCGCGCGATCGCGGACCAAGAGGCGCAGCATCTCCCGCTCCACGCGGTCCCGCGCGGACAGCCGCTTCAGCGTCTTCGCGACCTGCTCGGGATGCCCGCCCAGTCGCCGATCCAGCGCCGTCCGCACGGAGTCCTCCGAGACCCCGGTGAGGTCCGCCAGCAGATGCCCGTATTCGCTCCGACGAACCGGATCCGTCAGCTCCTGGAGGATCGGCAGGGCGCTCGCGACAGCCGCCGACTGCCCCTCGACGTTGGAGAGGTCGTGACGCTCCACGGTCCGCCTGACCATGTACTCCACCAGCGGGCGAGCGCTCTTGGCCGCCTCCCTGACCTCGTCCGGTCCGTGCTTCGCGACGAACTCGGCCGGGTCCAGGCCCTCCGGCATGATCATCACGACGGCCTGGACGGGATACTGCTCCTGGTAGCCGAACGCCCGCTCCGCGGCGCGCGCGCCGGCCTCGTCGGAGTCGAACGCCAGAACCGCCTGCTGCGCGAACCGTGAGAGCAGCCGGAAGTGCCCCTCGCCCAGAGCCGTGCCGCACGTGGCGACCGCGTTATCGATACCCGCCTGGGCGAGCCCGATCACATCCGTGTAGCCCTCGACGACGAACACCTGTCCGGACCTCGCCACCGCCTGCCGGGCCTTGTGGAGGTTGTAGAGGATCTCGCCCTTCTTGTAGATGGGCGTCTCCGCGGTGTTCAGGTACTTGGCCTGCTCGGCAGCGCGCGCGTCGCTCGGCAGCACCCGAGCCCCGAAGCCCAGGTAGCGACCTTGGAGGTCCTGCACCGGGAAGGTCAGGCGCGCACGGAACCGGTCGCGGACCACGCCGTCCTCGCCCTTCGTGGCGAGCCCCGCCTCCAGCAGTGCATCCGGACCGAGGTCCTGCGCGAGGCGCCGGAGAAGGAAGTCCGGGTAGCCCGGCGCGTAGCCGATCCCGAACGTCTCCATCGCCTCCGGCGACAGGCCCCGCTCCTTCACGTACGCGCGCGCGTCCTCGGCCTCCCGTCCGTCGAGCAGCATCCGTTGGTAGAGCTTCGCGGCCTCCTCGTTCGCGTGGAACAGCGCGTTCCGTCGCGCCGCCGCGCGTCGCTCGGCTGCCGAGTCGCCTTCGTAGCGCAACGTGACACCGGCTTGCTGCGCGAGACGCTCGATCGCCTCCACGTAGGAGAGGCTCTCCAACTGGCGGAGGAACTTGATCGCGTCGCCGCCCTCACCGCAGCCGAAGCAATAGAAGACACCCTTGGCGGGCGAGACGCTGAAGGACGCGGTCTTCTCCTGATGGAAGGGACACAGGCCCGAGAGCGAGTCGTGCCCGGTCTTCTTCAGCGTGAGGTACTGCGAGACGAGCGCGACGATATCCGTGCGCTCCTTGACGGCGTCGATGTCCTCCTGCCTGATCCTGCTCATGCTCTCTTGGCCATGCCCCTACCCCTGGTCGCGCAGCCACCCGCGGGGAAGGAACAGTTGCTCGTACGTCCGGATCGCGTACCGGTCCGTCATGCCGGAGATGTAGTCGGCCACTCGGACCGGCAGGTCGCCCGGCGCCCGATGGTACTCCTCGGGAAGGTCCTCGGGGTGATCCAGGAAATGCTGGAACAACTCCCGGATGAGCCGGGTGGCGCGCGCATGTTCTCCCTGGGTATCCTCGCGGAGGTAGACCTGCTCGAACATGAAGTCGCGGAGGCCGTCCAGCGCGGCGAAGACCGGCTTCGTGAGCTGCACCTCCGGCTGATCCTCGCTCGACGAGACGAGATCCGTGACCAGCGTGTTGATACGTGCCGAGTGCGTCGTGCCGAGGACCTTCATCGCCCGGGCGGGAAGCTCCGCCTCCGTCAGGACGCCGGCCCGGAGCGCGTCGTCCACGTCGTGATTCAGGTAGGCGATCCGGTCGGCGAACCGCACGACCTGCGCCTCGAGCGTGGAGGGCGGCGGCATCGACCAGGGGTGGTTCACGATCCCGTCACGCACTTCCCACGTGAGGTTCAGCCCCTCGCCGTCGTTCTCGAGGTGATCGACGACACGCAGCGACTGCTCCGAATGCCGGAACGGCCGTCCGAGGAACGGGGTCAGCGCCTGCTCCCCCAGGTGCCCGAACGGGGTGTGTCCGAGGTCGTGCCCCAGGGCGATGGCCTCCGCGAGGTCCTCGTTCAGCCGGAGCGCGCGAGCAGCCGTCCGAGCGATCTGTGAGACGTCGAGCGTGTGCGTGAGCCGCACCCGGTAGTGGTCGCCCTGCGGCGAGAGGAACACCTGCGTCTTGTGCTTGAGGCGCCGGAACGCCTTTGCGTGCACGATCCGGTCGCGGTCGCGCTGATAGACCGTGCGGAGGTCGTCGTGCGGCTCGTCGCCCTCGCGTCCCTTCGTGGCCGACGCGAGCTGGGCGCGCTCGGAGAGCACCTGTCGTTCGATCTCTTCGGTTCGCTCACGGGGGGTCGTCACGGCTCCATGGTAGCCGTGACGAAGGACAGGTCATCCGAGATCGGCGTCTCCGATGTTTGCGCGATGAGTGCCTGGGGGTAGACCGTCCGCAAGTGAGAATGAGAAGGAGCGGAAGATGGCAGTGATGAAGAAGGCGATGCGGGCAGGCGCGAAGGCCGGGAAGAAGGTCCTCGCGACAGACGCTGGGCAGAGCGTGGTCGGGACCGTCGTCGACAAGGTCGAGGAGATCGTCGTCGACAAGGCAGACGACGTCGCGGATACGGTGAAGGCTCGTGCTGCCAAGGCAGGCGGCCGCTCACCCAGGAAGGCGACCGGTCGGAAGAAGACGACGGCGCGGAAGAAGACCGCCGCTCGGAGACCTCCCGCGCGGAAGAAGACGAGTGCGCGGAAGACCGCGGGTCGGAAGAAGACGGGCGCACGGAAGTCGCCGGGTCGGAAGAAGACGACGACGCGGAAGCCGTCATCTCGGAAGAAGACCGCCACTCGGAAGTCTCCGACCCGGAAGAGGACCACGGCCCGCAAGACCACGGGCCGGAAGAAAACCTCAGCGAAGAGACGGTGATCGGGGCTAGCCGCCGAAGACCCGGTAGTAGAGATACGCGAACGTCTCGCGGACGTACCCCTCGAATCGCGTCTCTTGGGACGTCGCCGCGGACTGCCACGTCGCCGAGGCGTGCCCTTCGATCCCCAGGTCCCCCGCCATCCGCTCCACGCGAGCGTTGTGCCACGGATCCGACACGAGGAACGCCGACCCCATCCCGCCATCGCGGAGCACCGGCACCGCTGCCTCCAGCGACTCGAACGTCGTGTGCCCCCGGGGCACCGAGATGATGGCGTCCGCCGGCACGCCGTGGTCCATCAGATAGGTCCTGCCCGCCTCGGCCTCGGTGGACCGGTCGCCCGGCTGCCCCGCTCCGAGAACGAGCACTCGCTCTGCCCTCCCTTGCTCGTAGAGGAGCGCGGCGTGATCCAGGCGCCCGGCGAACACCGGTGAGGGCTCCCCGTCGTACTGCGCCGCGCCGAGCACCACGATCGCATCCGCTCGATCGATCTCCGACGCGTCGTCATGGTGGGCGGCACGCCACACGACGATCGCGCATCCGGCGACGAAACCCACCGACAGCAGGACGACGAACCCGACGGTTGCCAGGACCGGATGCCGACGGAGAACCCTCACCGACCAAGGCTAGCAACGCATCCTCGAATGCTAGTCCGTGCACAGGATCGTCACGTTGGCGGTGAACGCCACCGTCTCCCCCGCGTCGACCACCCGCCGTTCCACCTCGGCTCGTGTCTCGCCCACGGCGCCGATGACATAGCCGTCCTTGGCCGTTCCCGGCAGGTCCTCGAAGCAGTCGACCGGAGCGACCACCAGGGCGGTCCCTAGTGGCTCCAGCAGTCGCTGGGTCAAGGCATCGAGGTCGTCGGGATCGGCCGCGACGTCGATGACCGCGATCCACCTCTCCCCTTCCGTGGAGGGGGAGGCGGACGACGGGGAGACCGACGTCGTCGCGGCCGATGTCGTCGAGTTCCGACCTCCGTCCGGGTCGTTGGCCGGATCGTCGGCGCAACCCACCGGGGTCACCATCAGCGCGAACCCCACCGCGATCAGCGTCGCCCGCATCTTCGGCCCCCTCACGGCGTCACGATCCAGCTGTTCGAAGTGTAAGCGGGGAGTTTGGCGCGGAACTCGGCGATCGCGGCGCTGGCGTCGGCGTCGTCCGGAAGATGCAGCAACGCCCCGAAGACGCCGGGACGGATCGCGAGAGGCGCGTCCGCGCTGTCCACCACATCCACGAGGGACCCCGGGTAGGCCCGCCCGATCAGTCTCGCCACGGCCTCGGCGTCGGCCGCGGTCGGGAAGTCACCGACGATCACCGCGACCTCGTCATCGCTCGCCTCGGACGCTTCGATGGGTGCGTGGTGGTCCCCGCGGAGCGGCGTGAACGAACCTCCGGCCCGCCGGTCGGGGTCGGCCACATCGATCGGATCGACCATCACGGCGCCGCACCCGATCGTCCGCATGGCGCCCGCTCCCTCGACCTGGAGCAGGTGTCGACCGAGGACCGGATCGGGGCGGTTCCAGACGAGTTGCCCGCCGAGCCAACCGGCGAGATACCGCTCACCGTCGAGCCGTCGCACGCGTGAAGCCGCGCCATCCTCGTAGCGCCAGAGCTCGAACCTGGGCGCCTCGGTCGAGGACGCTCGCGCACTCACTCGCACGAAATCGACGACGCCCGCGTGGGCGATGGGGGTACGGATCGTGACCCATCGGTCCGCTCCGGCCCGGAAGTGGGTGAGCCGATGCCATCCCCTTCGGGAGACGTCCGTCGCCCAGAGATCGCCCAGTCGCTCTCCCTCGGGCACCCGATCGTCGGGCGGCTTCGACACCACCGCCGCGATCCGGCGATCCGAGAGGAACACGGGTGAGAACACCGTCGCCCCCCGGACCGGCGCCGAGAGCTCGCCCACCTCACCCGTCACCGGGTCGCGGACCACGATGGCCGATCCCGTCGACCAGGCGAGCCGGCCGCCGGCCGACCACGTGGGATGCGAAACCTCCGCCCTCTGGGGCACTACCTCCACGCCCTCGCTCGTCACCGCGACGAGGTCGTCCTCGCCAGCCCGGTCGATGACGAAGGCGGTACCGATGCCTTGCCGGACGGCGACGTGTTTGATCGCGCTTCGCTCGAGCGACCCCGCCAGAGTCTGCGGCGCGCCCTCCGAAGCGAACCCCTCGGCCGACACCGCGCGCCCGGCACCGACGGATACGAGCTGCCCACCGGCCACCGCCCAAACCCCTCGCCCCGAAACGAGCCCCGGCGCTCGTCGAGGGAACGCCAACAGGCTGGGGCATCCTCTCGGATCGACCACCGGGGACGTGCCCACAGGCGCACGACCGGCCCCCGCGGTGAGCAGACCAGCCGTCGTTGACGCCATCACGACCGCCGCGATCACGAGTCTCCGCATCATGTCGACCTCCCTCAATAGTCCGTGACGTATTGGAAGTGCATGGGATCCGGCGCCGAGTCCCAATTGAGACCCCAGAAGAAGCGATGGCCGGGGAAGCCTCCACGCCAGACGTCGGGGATGTACGTGCCGTAGTGGGTGCCGTCGATGCCCTTCCCGTTCCAGTGATCCTGGAACCGGGGGTTCCGCTGCCAGTTCGTGTCGATCGCGGCTCCCCACGAGTGGACCGACCACGACGTCGACCCCGCGATCAGCCGACAGTTGTAGCCGCCGATCCCCGGGTACAGCGCACCGTCGCGATGCGCGGCGTTGATGTGGTTTCGGACGTTGAAGCCGATGTTCCGCGCGAGATACGTGTGGTAGAAGACGTACTTCCCGGCCCCGAACGGATCCGTGTCCGCATGCGGCCACCATGACCGGGCGTTGTTGGCCTTGTCGCTGCATCGTGGACCGAACACGTCGTTGAGGCCCGCGAGACCGCTCGGGCGCGGCGGGACTCCCGCATCCGAGTGGTCGTGCGTCCAATCGGATAGATGGCCCGCGAGCGCAGAGGACGCAGCGAACGACGTGATCGAGATGACCACGGTCAGCGTGACCGATACGGCTCGAGCTCTGCCCAGAAAGCGTGTCACGACATCCCCTCCTTCTCCTTCGCGGGGGAGGAGGGAGGACGCGCGACGCTATCCCAGGCGCGAGCGCGATACCGTGACGCACCTCACGACGTCAATGCCGACATCTTCATGCGATCGCTCGGCTTTTCCCGTGTCGCCGGCTATCCGCGGGCGGAGATGAGGTGCTCGTCGAACCAGGCCTGCGTCCGGACGATCGCGTCGAGCGCGTGTGCCCGCTCCATCGGTACGTGCCCCTCACGCGGGTAGACCACGAGCTCCACCTCGGCGCCGGAGGACGCGATCGCCCGGAACAGCTCCTCCGCCTGCCCGACGGGCGTGCAGCGATCCTCCGCTCCTTGGATGATCAGCGTCGGCGTCGTGCACCGGTGCGCGTGCGTGATCGGTGAGCGCTCCAGGTACTGGCTGCCCGGGTCGTACCACTCCCCTCGCAGGATCGCCTGGTCGTACCACCACACCTCCGAGGTCAGATGGAACGAGACGTAGTTCGAGACCACGGACATCGCGACGGCCGCGCGGAACCGATCCGTCTGCCCGACGGCCCAACCGGCCATGTATCCGCCGTAGGACAGACCCGCGATCCCGAGGCGGTCGGGGTCCGCGATGCCATCGGCGATGCAATGATCGACGCCGGCCATGATGTCCCGGTAGTCGATGCCACCCCCGTCGCCGATCACGCCCTGCGCGAACGCGTGGCCGCGCCCGATGCTCCCTCGCGGGTTCGGGAGCAGGCACGCGTAGCCGGCGGATGCGAGCAACACCGCGTTCGGCTCGGAGTCGGAGAAGTAGGCGCCCCAGTTCCAGGTGGGCCCGCCGTGCACGCACACGATCGTGGGGAGCGGCCCGGTGGCGCCGGGAGGTGTCATGAGGATCCCCTCGATCTCCGTGCCGTCCTCACCGGTCCAGGAGATCGTTCGTGTGTCCGGGAAGATCCGACCTTCGGCGATGTGGTCGTTGAAGGTCGTCAGCCGCTCCCAGGTGGCGTCGGCGTGATCGAAGCGGGCGAGCTCGGGAGGGAGGGCGTGCGCTTGGTGGGTGGTCCAGACGTGGCTGCCGCCGGCCGAGACGGCGCAGGCGGGCGTCGTCACGGCGTCGCCGATGAAGGCATCGTCGCGCCACGCTTCCGTGTGTCCGCCGTCGAGGCGGAGCCGGCCGCAGGCGGTGCCGGTCCCGTCCGTGCGTCCGTACCAGAGGGAATCGTCGTCGCACCACGAGGCGAGCCCGACCGTCTGCAGGCCCGGCCACGGGTCGGTGGTGGTGCGGGTGGCGAGATCGATCACGAGGATGCTGCCTGCGAGCAGACCGTGGTCGCTCGCGTAGCCCTCGACGACGATCACGCGGGCGGCGTCGGGCGAGAGCGCCAGGCTCCCCGCCTGCCAGGCGGGCTCGTAGAGCGTCTCGACCGTCCGCGTGTCGAGGGACAGACGGGCCACGACCGACTGGTACCAGCCGGAGCCGGAGTGGTCCTTCGAGACGAGCGCGACGACGGTGTCGTCGCCGTCCCAGTCGAACTCCCACACGCTGCGCTCCTCCGGCCCGACCTCCTCGACGCGGTTGGTCGCGAGATCGACGAGGAACAGGCGGCGGCGGGCCTCGCCGGGGCGTCTCGTGGTCGGGTCGGCGAGTGGAGTGGCGCCGTTGACCGCGCGGGCGCTCCAATCCAGACCGTAGGAGCCCGGATCGGCCGCGAGGACGAGCAGGTGGTCGCCGTCGCTCGACCACGCGACGCTCTCGGCGGAACCCGTGAGCGCGGCGGCGAGGCGGGGGGCGACGGCCGCTCCGTCGGTTCCGATGCCCGGCACCGTGTACGGAAGCTGATGGCCCGGGGTGATCCGATCCGAGAGGAACGCGAGCTTCGATCCGTCCGGCGACCAGGCAGGTGTTCGGTCGCTCCAGGGGCCGGAGGTGAGTTGGACGGGCGGGTGGTCCCCATCGGTGTCGATCACGTAGAGGTCGCTCGGCGGGAACGAGCCCTCGTCGGCGACGGTGGCGTGGAGCGCGAAGGCGAGCCTGGTTTCGCCGGGCGAGAAGGCGAGCTCGGAGGGCGTACGGACGTCGAGGAGGAGCTCGGGGGTTGGTGTGTCTGTGGGTGCGTTCGGCGACATGGCGCGTATCTTCCCGGAGCCGGCAGGGTTCCGTCGCGTTCCGATCCCGGAACGCTCGCTTGGCCCGAGCTAACCCTTACGCGCCTCCCGGAGCCGCCGCGCAGCCTGCCACGCCGTCCACTGCGAGCGGAACGAGAACCGGTCCTCGTGCTCCTCGCCACCCAGGGTCCACCGGAGCGCGATCCAGACCTCGACGTCGGGCTCGAACGACTCGTGAAGCGGCTCCGGCACGTGCCGGCCCGCCGTATCCACGACGTCAACCTCGGTGAGGTCTGATCGCGGTATCCGACCCACCTCCAAGACGTCGTAGACGGACGCCCCCTGCGGCGTCTCGACGAGGAACGCGATCCCGTCGGGCACGATCGCCACCAGCACCGGGACCGCATCCTCCTCGACGTGGACGACGCCGCACGGGAACGAGGCCTCCGCGCCGTTCGTGTGCAGCCACTTCGTGCGCGCCCGCTTCTTCGCGTCGCCGGCGAGCTGCTCCTCCCGGAGCCCCGCCCTCTCGTTCGCGAGGCTGTTCCGGACGGCCTGCCGGCCGCGGGCATGGATCACGGACTGCGCCAGCACCGCCGCCTCGAAGAGCGGCATCCCTACTTCGAGGCGGACTCGGCCGCGCCCACCGCCGCCTGGCCGGCGGCGAGGCGCGCCGTCTCCACGCGGAACGGCGAGCAGCTCACGTAGTCGAGTCCGATCTCGTGGCAGAACACCACGCTCGACGGGTCGCCGCCGTGCTCGCCGCAGATCCCGACGTGGAGCTCGGGGTTCGCTGCGCGCCCCTCCTCGCTCGCGATCCGCATCAGCCTGCCCACCCCATCGATGTCGATCGTGACGAACGGGTTCGCGGGCACGAGCTTGCGCTCCTCGTACATCCCCACGAACTTGCCGATGTCGTCGCGCGAGAACCCGAACGCGGTCTGCGTCAGATCGTTGGTCCCGAACGAGAAGAACTCCGCCGTCTCCGCGATCTCGCCGGCGGTCACGGCCGCGCGCGGCAGCTCGACCATCGTCCCCCACTCGAGGTGCGAGAGCTCCGTCTCGCCGAGCGCGTCCGCCGCGACCGGCTCGAGCTCGTCGCGCATCTGCCGGAGCTCCGGCGCCGTCGCGACCAACGGGATCATGACCTCGATCTTCGGATCGCCGCCGTCGCGGCGCAGCTGACCCGCGGCCTCGAAGATCGCACGCACCTGCATGGCGTAGAGACCGGGCTTCACGATCCCGAGCCGCACACCCCGCAGACCGAGCATCGGGTTCGCCTCGTGCAGCTCGTTCACCTTCTGCAGCACGGCCTTCCGGTCCTCGACGTCCTCTCCGCGCGACTCCGCGAGCGCCACCTCCACCGCAAGGTCGACCTGGTTCGGGAGGAACTCGTGCAGCGGCGGGTCGAGCAGACGCACCGTCACCGGCAGGCCGTCCATCGCCCGGAAGATCCCGACGAAGTCCTCGCGCTGCAGCGGCGCCAGCGCGTCGTAGGCCTTCGACTCCTCCTCCTCGGTATCGGCGAAGATCATCTGGCGCACCGCTCCCACACGCTCCTCGCCGAGGAACATGTGCTCCGTGCGGCACAGGCCGATCCCCTCGGCGCCGCGCTCGCGGGCGTTCTTCGCCTGGTCGGGGGTGTCGGCGTTGGCGCGCACGCGCAGCCGCCGGACGTCGTCGGCGTGCGCCATCAGCGCCTCGAACGCCTTCCAGATCTCCTCTTCACGGGCCTCCGCGTCTCCGGCGCGCGCCTTCTCGAGCACCGACTCCTCGAGCGGCAGCTCCCCCACGTACACGTTGCCCGTGAAACCGTCGATCGTGATGACGTCGCCCTCCTGCACGGAGGTGCTGTTCGCGGAGAACCTCCGGTCGGCGAGCGAGAGCTTGATCGCGTCGGCGCCGCAGACCGCGGGGATGCCCTCGCCGCGAGCGACCACCGCCGCGTGGGAGTTCGTCCCCCCGGCGCTCGTGAGGATGCCCTGCGCCGCGATCATCCCGTGGTAGTCGTCGGGCGTCGTCTCGCGTCGCACCAGGATCACGCGCTCGCCCTGCTTCCCGAGCCGCTCGGCCTCGTCGGCCGTGAACACCACCGTCCCGATCGCGGCGCCGGGCGAGGCGTTCAGCCCCTTCGCGATCGGCGTCGCGCCGTCGGCCTTCACGCGGCGCTTGAACAGCTCCTCGAGCCGGTTCGCGTCCACGCGGAGGAGCGCGGTGTCGGCATCGATCAGCGACTCCCCCAGCATGTCGTGCGCCATGACCCACTCGGCGAACGCCGTCCGCTTGCCCACGCGGACCTGGAGGATCCAGAGCTTCCGCTTCTCGATCGTGAACTCGATGTCGCACATGTCGCGGTAGTGGTTCTCCAGCGTGTCCATGTGCTCGCGGAGGCCTCGGTACGAGTCCGGGTCGAGCTCCTCGAGCTGGACGAGCGGCAGCGTGTTGCGGATCCCCGCCACCACGTCCTCGCCCTGCGCGTTCGGGAGGTAGTCGCCGTACGGGACCTTGTCACCGTTGGACGGGTCGCGGGTGAACGCCACGCCCGTGCCGGAATCCTCGCCCCGGTTGCCGAACACCATCGCCTGGACGTTCACCGCCGTGCCGAGATCGTCGGAGATCTTGTTCTGCCGCCGGTAGTCGATCGCGCGCTTGCCGTTCCACGACTGGAACACCGCCGCGATCGCCAGACGCAGCTGCTCCTTCGGATCCTGGGGGAACTCCTCGCCCGTGTGGGAGCGGTAGATCCCGCGGAATTCCTCGATCAACGCGGTGAGCTCGTCGGCGTCGAGGTCGGTGTCCTGGGTTCCCGCGCCCTTGCGCTCCTTCGCGCGGTCGAGTGCCCCCTCGAACGCATCCCCGGGCACGTCCATCACGATCTTGCCGAACATCTGGATGAATCGGCGATAGGCGTCGCGGGCGAAGCGCACGTCGCCGCCAGACTGTCTCGCGAGGCCCTCGACGGACCGGTCGTTCAGGCCGAGGTTCAGGACCGTGTCCATCATCCCCGGCATCGAGAACTTGGCGCCGCTTCGCACGCTGACGAGGAGCGGGTCGTCCGGGTCGCCCAGCTGGCGGCCCATCGAATCCTGAAGGGTGGCCAGATGCTCTCCGGCCTCCTCGAGCATCTCCGCCGGGGCCCCGCCCTGCGCGAGGAACACCAGGCAGGCCTCGGTGGTGATCGTGAACCCTGGGGGGACCGGCAGCCCCATCGTGGTCATCTCGGCCAGGTTCGCGCCCTTCCCGCCGAGGAGGTCCTTCATGTCCTTGTTGCCCTCGGAGAAGTCGTACACGTACTTGGTCATGTCCCGAGTCTACGGAAGGCATCTACGGAACGGGCGTCGGCCGGTGTACGCTCGCCTCCTCACGCGACGGAGGTTCGACGGATGGCACACGCCAAGGACAAGGGCGCGAAGAACGTCAAGAAGAAGGCCGCGAAGGGCATCAAGGAGAAGCGGGCCGAGAAGAAGCTGAAGCACGACGGCCGCCGTCAGTCCGGCGCCGTTGAAACGATCGGCGAGCGGTCGACCTAGCTCGGCTCGAACGACAGGCTGTCGGTTATGTCCCAGGTCTGCGCCCGGAGTTCGGACGAGGCGTCATCCCCGATAGCGACGAAGAGGTAAAACCCCCTTCCAGCGTCCTCGAATGGGATCCACCACGCCCGGAACCGAGCAGAGCGCCACGGCTCCGGCAGGTCCTCTGCCGGTTGACACCCGTAGATCGCGTCCTCGCAATCGAGAGGACCGAAGTGATCGGGGCGACTCCGGGCATCACCGGAGGACTCAGTGCCTCCCTGCACGGAGATAAAGGCATCTCGACCCGTGATGTCCTCGAGCGCCGCCGGAGCGACCGGGGCGTCGAACAACCGAAATCCATCTTCCGGATCGTTGCTGACGCGAAGCGGGAAGGTCCCCAACGAGAGGATCTCGGAGGGGGAACTGAGCCACGGCGTGAGGTTCTCCTCTGCGATCGTCCATGCCTCAGGGATCGTGACCGTGAAGCCGCGATCCTCATCGTGGAGATTGGTGCCACCCGCACCGGACTCCGTCCATCGGTGTTCGTTCACGAGGCGGACCGATCCCTCGACCTGGGCCGCCTCCGCGAGATCGAGATCCGATGCGGCAGGTCCCCACCAGATTGTGACCCTGTAGCAGAACGTCCCCTGACAGCGGTCGCGCCACCGATACGCCCACCCGGGGTTCTCGTCGTCCCTCGCGGTCCCCTCGCCACTCGGGTACTCGCTGATCGGGATCGGTTCATAACTGGACCACCGGCGATCCACGAGCACGATCACGCCTCGGTCACCCACCTCCGAGGTGATCCTTCTGCTTCCGGGGTCGCCCGGGGAGAGCAAGAGCCCTGCCTGAGCCGGCAGACTCCCGTTGATGATCGTCGTTCGTGTGAGGCTGACGAGGGTCTGGGCGAACGTGCCCGAGGTCGCATCGGCCCGCCAGTTCGAGGGATACGTGAACGTCCACGGAACCTCCGAGGCTTCGAATGTGACGCGATCCGCGGCCACACGTACACCGTCACGCGGCCAAGTCAGACCAACCCAGGAAACCGCTCCGACGAAGAACGCGACGCTCACGCCGATCGCGGTGAACCGCATCGTGCGGCGGTGGGTGCCCGTCCGCAGGATCGGCTCGACCCGAACCTCCACGTCGATCGTCCTTGCGAACCCGTCGAGGACCCGTCCGAGCTCCTCGTCGCGAACGTCGTTCATCGCTCTCGCTCCTCCACCGTCAGTACGTCGCGGAGCGCCGCCCGACCTCGCGCCAGGTGCACCCGGATCGTGCTCTCCTTCGTGCCGAGCATCCTCGCGACCTCGCTCGTCTCGAAGCCCGCCCAGTCGCGGAGCACCACGGACTGGCGCTGCCGGAGCGGGAGCCCTCGGAGCGCCTCGACCACGGACATGCGGGCCTCGGGATCGCCGATCTTGCTCCGCTCCGGCACCGCTCCGATCACCTCTCTCGCCGCTCGTCGGCGTCGCTTCACGCACAGGCGCATCGCCGTCTTGAACACGTAGCCGCCCGCATGGTCCTCGCCGTGGATCTGACCCCAGTGGGACCAGAGTCGGCCGAACGCCTCGGCCGCCACATCCTCCGCGTCCCCACGATCCAGCAGCACGAGGGCGCACGCGCGGACCACGCGCGGGAGGTGCGCCGCGTAGAACGCCTCGAACCCGGCTCGATCCGGCACGCACCCGTTCTATCCCTCACGGGACCGCTGCGCTTACACGAGAACTTGAGATTCTTCGCTCAGCCGGCGGTGCGGGAACCGAAGCGCATGAAGCCGGCCCGGCGATCGTGCACGGTGACGGTCGCGGTGCCCAGGAGTTCGGCCTTCTGCCGGAGCTGCTCCACCACCTTCTCGCTCGGTGAGCCGTAGATGTCGATGGCCCGCAGCACGACCAGGTCCGCGAACTTCGCGAACACCGGCCCGGCGATCTCCATGTGGCGCTCCATCGACGCCGAGTCGGGATGGACCTGCAGGACCGTCATAACGCGGCCATCGTCGCCGAAGAAGACCTCGTACGAGATCGGGTCGGGTTCGTTCGTCTCGACGAAGGCGGCCAGCTCCGCGATGCCACGCTCGAGCTCCTCGCGCTTCCCCTCACGGATCTCCGATGTATCGAGGACGATGAGGGGCCCACTCATGGCTCGGACCCTAGAGCGGGCTCCACGTGCTCGCAAACGCTAGCCAGGCGCGAGCTCCGGCACGTCGCCGGGAGGCACGCAGATCGCCCCGGTCGACACGACCATCTCCGCGCAGGGAGCCAGCGACGGATCCGACCGAGCCGCCGACACCACGGTCTCGATCGCCGCGAGCACCACGTCGGGCGCGTCTCGATGAACGAAGTGCCCGGACTCGGGCGCCACCACCTGGAACGCGTTCGATGACAGCCCCGCGAGGCGTGCCTGGGCACGAGCGGCCAGCATCGGCACCGTGGCGAGCCACTCGTCCTGGATGATCCCCGCGGTCACGACGATGAGCGGGATGTCGGCGAGGTCGCCCGCCGCGCGGAGCTCCCCCACGGTCGCATCGATGTCGATCCGGTCCGTGCGATCGATCCACGGTCCGGCATCGAGCCGTTCGTAGACCGGCACCTCAGGCTCGCTCGAGACGTCGATCAGCACCATCCCCGCGACGTCACCCGGATATGCGCCCTCGAACGCGCGAACCGGCATCCCGCCGTAGGAGTGACCGACGAGCACCACGGGCTCGCCCACGCCCACCGACGCAAGCAGCCTATGGAGCTCCTCCGCCATCAGCCCCGCCGTCACGTGCAGACCTGCCGGGCGCTCGTCGCTCACGCCCGTTCCCGCCCGGTCGTACGTGCACACCCGTGAGATCCCCGCCACCTGGTCGATGAAGCCGAAGAACTCGTCGGTGCCGGCGGCTCCGAGGCCGGCTTCCAGGATCACGGTGGGCTCGCCCTCGCCGGTGCACTCGTACGTCAGCTCGTACCCGCCGACGTCGGCGGCTCCGCTCGATGGGTCGACGGAGACCGACGTGCGGGACGGCGTCGATGGGCTCGGCGTGTCTCCTCCGCCGCACGCCACCATCGTGATCGAGGCGGTCAGCGCGATCGTCGCGAGGCGCCGCATCTACAACGACCGCAGGATCGACTGCACCGCGCCCATCAGTGGCTCCCCGGAGCCGAACCCCGCGTGCACCGTCGTGCCGTGAGCGGCCATCACCAGGCCGGGGAGCGTTCCTCGTGACACCCAGCGCTCGAGCTCGTCGCTGAACTCCTGTGCGTCCTTCGGCGTGTCCCAGACGGTGCTCATGATCACCGCCACGTCGTCACCGTCGGTCCACGCGCGGTAGGTACCACCGGCCCACCCGGCGGCGGCCGACGCCGCCACCTGATCGTCGAGCCGGAGATGCAGCAGCACCTTCAACCACAGCTCGCCCACCACCATCGCGTCCAGGTCGCGCCAGCCCGGGCCGAACGTGGGTGCGAAATCCGCCACGTCGACCGACTCCCCGGTCTCGTGCGGGAACTTCGTGGGATGCATGACCTGCTCCGTCGTGGTCGGGAATGCCTCCAGCGCGTCGTCGATCGCAGAAGGTCCATCCGCGTCGGAGAGCGCGTCGGCGAACCGCTGCCCCGTCGTGTACGGGTAGGCCATGATCTCGACGATGAACGGCGGGACCCCGCCGGCGTCGTCACCAGGGATCGGGCCGACCTCCTGGATGGGGAACCGGATCAACACCTGGGTCGCGAAGTGGTTCGCACTCCCCTCCACGATGCCGAGGGCGGCCTGGAAGTGCTCCTCCTGGCATCGCGCCACGAGCTCGTCGAGGCGGTCGAGGTCGAAGTGCTGGTCGTCGATCGCATGCGTGAGCTCGTGGGCCAGCACGAACTGCTCGATCCGGTTGAGCTCGGCGTCGCCGGTGTAGACGAGCTCCTCGTTCTGCGAGTTGTAGAAGCCGAGGACCTGTCCCTGTTGGTAGGCGTCGATGGCCTCCAGGTATCCCACGTCGCGAGGCAACGCGCCGATCGTCTGCCATGCCTCGCTCCGGCGAGCGTAGAACCGCTGCGGGTAGTACGTGTCGAGGTAGCCGGCCAACCGCTTGTCCATCTCGGCTTCCGTGATCGGCTCGACGTTCACCGGTCGGTCGAAGTCCAGCCCGCGCACAGACTCCACCTGATCGGCGACCTCCGCGATCGCTGGCGGTGTGGGCACCTTCTTCACGGGATCCACCTCGATGTCGGGGGCGATGCAGAGCCGACGCATCGTCTCGGCCGCCGAGGTCGGACCCGTCGTGACCTCGACCGGCTCGCCGGACGGCGTCTCCCTCGGCGTTCCCGACGGTGACGGTGGTGTCGGCTCCGACGTGCAGGCCACGAGCAGCACCACGATCGTGAGGCCGAGCCGCCTCACCGTCGCCTCGACACGACGAGCGCGCTCAGCGCGGCGACGATCGCCAGTCCCGAGAGCACAGCCGACGCCGTGAGGAGCGTCGTGGACTCGAGGAACCCCGCGGTGGAGACGACCAGCGTGACAACCGCCGCCACCCAGAGAACGACCGCCGCCAGATACGCGATCACAGGCGCTCCGTCAGGTAGTCGACGAGACCGTCGATCGGCAAGCGATCTTGTCCCATCGAATCCCGTTCCCGGACCGTGACCTGCGCATCCTCCAGGGAGTCGAAGTCGACCGTGACACAGAAGGGCGTCCCGACCTCGTCCTGCCGTCGGTAGCGACGCCCGATCGACCCCGCGTTGTCGAAGTCGCACATCCACTTGCTCTTCACCAGGTCGAAGACCCGCCGGGCCTCGGGGGCGAGCTTCTCGTTCCGCGACAGGGGGAGCACGGCAACCTTCGTCGGCGCCAGCCGCCGGTCGAGCGCGAGGTAGGTGCGCTTCTCGGTCCCGCCCTTCGCGGTCGGCGCCTCCTCCTCGCGGTAGGCGTCCAGGAGGAACGCGAGGACCGCGCGGTCCACGCCCGCCGCAGGCTCGATCACGTAGGGGTGATACCGCTCGTTCTTCTCCTGGTCGAAGTAGGTGAGGTCCTCCCCGGAAGCTGCTTGGTGTGCCTTGAGGTCGAAGTCGGTACGGTTCGCGATCCCTTCGAGCTCCCCCCAGTCGGTGAACGGGAACCGGTACTCGATGTCGACCGTTCGCTTCGAGTAGTGCGAGAGCTCGTCGGCGTCGTGCTCGCGGATCCGGACGTGATCCTCATGGAGCCCGAGGTCGGTCCACCAGCGCATCCGTTCGCCGATCCAGAACTCGTGCCAGTCCTCGTCGGTGCCGGGCTCGACGAAGAACTCCAACTCCATCTGCTCGAACTCCCGCTGACGGAAGATGAAGTTCCCCGGGGTGATCTCGTTGCGGAACGACCGACCGATCTGGGCGATCCCGAAGGGGACCTTCCTGCGGCTCACCTGTTGGATCGTGGCGAAGTCGACGAACATCCCCTGTGCCGTCTCGGGCCGAAGGTACACCGTGTTCTCGGCGTCCTCGATCGGGCCCATGTTCGTCTTGAACATCAGGTGGAAGTTGCGGGGTTGCGTGAACGCCGTCTGATCGCAGTTCGGGCACGCGGCCGGCTCGGGGAGCTCATCGGCCCGGAACCGCTGATGGCAGTTCAGGCACTCGACCAAGGGGTCCGTGAAGACCTCGAGGTGACCGGATGCCTCCCACACCTTGGGCGACATGATCACGGAAGCATCGAGCCCGACCACATCGTCACGGAGCTGCACGGTCGAACGCCACCACTGCTCGCGGACGTTGCGCTTGATCTCGGTGCCGAGCGGCCCGTAATCCCAGGACGAGCGGAGCCCGCCGTAGATCTCCGATGACTGGAACGCGATCCCCCGCCGTTTGGCGAGAGAGGTGACGGCCTCCATCAGATCAGGCCTTGAGAGGTCGGCCATGAGGCGTGGACTCCTTTCCCGGTCGCTGGCTGCGGCCGCCGGCGTGCCGCTCATGCTACCGGGGTCAATCGCGGGTGCCGCCATCCCGATACCTCTTGCATGCCAGTCGGACCACTCTGCAGGTCGTGTGGGGCCCCTCTCCCCTCGGACATCCGGTGGTGCACGACCTGCTACACGCCGGTGACGCCGTACGCGCGCCGCGACCCATTGCATGAGCCGGGTGGCTTCGTCGGGGTTCCGACGCACACGCCCAGAACCTCCCGATGGCGGTCGGGACCGACGTCGTTCGGTCCGGTCGGCCGGATCGCGTGCACCCTGGCACTCGCGGCGCTCTTCCCGTGGTGGGGACTCGGCGGGTTCAACCCGTTCTTCTTCTGGGCGTTGATGGGCTGGGTGTTGGCGGCGGTATTCGTGCTCCGGAGCATCTGGAAACCCGAGCCGATCGTGGACCCGACACCGACCAGGATCGAGCGGCTCCGTGCCCGCCATCCCATGTTGGGAGCGGAACTCCGCCTCAGCGGAGGGGTGGGCCTCGTCGTCCTGATCCTCTCCGTGGGTGTGGCGGCCATCGCCTGGCTCTCGCTGGACGACGTGTCCCGCTACGTCTGGGCCGTCGTGGCGATCGTCGCAGGCGTCGGATCCTTCCTCGCGAGCTGGAACGACGTGTAGGACCTACGATCGGGGCGGGCCGCCGGGCGATTCCCCGGGCGGGCCCTCGTGTGGCTGCAGGCGATCGCCGCCCGGTTTCTTGCGGGCGGCCGTCCGGGCCAGTGCCGCGCGGACCGCGCCCTGATCGACCTCGGTCGAGTCGTGGGACTGCCGGTCGCTCTCGGTGAGGCGGATGAACATCTCGAGGGCGGCCTCGTGCGCCTCGGCGTCCGCGAACTCGGGATCGGCCGCCGTCGGCGCGATCGGCGGGCTCGCGGGGGTGGCCGCCATCGCGGCGATGCGACGCTCGGGCACCGACGTGGGCTCCGGCACGACGATCGGATCCGAGGCGGCGGCCGGCTCCATCTTCGCCGGCTCCGTCTTCGCCGGTCCCCGCTTCGGCGGCTCCTGCCTCGCCGGCTTCTCCGGCTTCGGCTTCCGCACGCGCTTCTGTCTGTCAGCCGGCGGCCTCGCAGCGCTCGACGTCGCCGGCGGTGGTTTCTGATCCCGGGACGCGCGGGCGAGCGGACCGGCGGGCGCAGCGGTCCAGGCGTCGCCTGACCGCGTCTTCACGATCTCGGACTCGGGGACCTGAACGACGACCGGTTTCGGCGGGGCCTCGGCCACAGGTGCCGGTGGCGAGACGACCGACGCGGAACCGGTTGCCTTCGAAAGGGCTTGCTGGATCCGAGCCTCCAGGCGGCGGCGCGCCTCTTCGGACTCCTCGAGCTTCTGCTGGAGCCGGCCGACGCGTTCCGAGGCGAGACGATAGACCTCGTGGACGGCGTGCAGCCGGTCGTTGTCGATCAACGAGAACCCGGGGGGCACGGACGACGAGGCGAACGGCACACCCGTGTTGATCGGCTCGATCGGATCGCGGAGCGACAGGCCGGTCAGCACGAGGAACAGGAGCAGCATCGCGCCGGCGAGGATCTGGTAGTACATCCATTCCGTCCGGACGACGGCGAGGGTGCCCTCGTCGGTCTGGTCGATCTCGGCGATCGCGCCGGACTCGAGCGGCACGTACGTCCGGACGAGGCTGCGCTCCGGGTCCTCCTCCCCACCGGTGTCGGAGATGCCCGAGCCGGTGAGTACACCCTCGCGCGAGACCCGTCGCAGGAGTTGGTCGTTCAACCCGGCGTTGGATCCAGGGGTGTCGGCCTGGTCGGTCGAGAACAAGAGCGGCCCGTCGGCCGACCAGATGCGGACGCGCGTCAGCCGTTCGTCGGCGAGGATCGTGCGCTCGACGGCCGCCTCGAGCGACACGGCCGACTGGCCCGTGATGGGGCCGTCGAGATCCGAGCCTACGAGCCTCGGGGCGAGCTCCTCCTCCACGTATCGCACGGCTCGGCCCTGCGCGTTCGCGCTCTCCCGCTCGAGGGCGTCGCTCCCGTACATGATCGCGAACGCGAGACCGCCGATGGCCGCAAGGGCCAACACAGCCCATACGTACTTGCTGGCGCCGTCTCTGGTGAACCGAGCGATCACGCTCATCCGCCCCTCCTCACCGGTGCGCCGCTCGCCACCGGAAGCACGGGTCCGTGCTCTCCGGGCACGATACAGCGCCGAGCATCCGGTTCGGAACGGCCGAACGACCACCGCGGGTTAGGTCGAATGGCCGACCGAACGGACCGAACGGCGGAAGGGGTCGCTCAGGGTTCGTCGCCGACGCCTCCGAAGCGCCGCGAGCGCTTCTGGAAGTCGCGGATCGCCTCGTAGAGGATCTCGCGGTCGAAGTCCGGCCAGAACACCGGGGTGAACCAGAGCTCGGAATAGGCCACCTCCCACAGGAGGAAGTTCGAGATCCGTTGCTCCCCGCTCGTGCGGATCAGCAGATCGGGGGGCGGCGTGTCGACGGCGTACAGGCGTTCCGCGATCGTGGTTTCGCTGATGCCCTCGGGGCGGAGCGTCCCTGCGCGGACCTCGCGGGCGATGTCCTTCACGGCGTCCACGATCTCGGCCCGGCCCCCGTAGTTGAACGCGATCGACAGGGTGGTGCCGGTGTTGGCGGCGGTCATCGCCTCCGCGGCCCGTATCTCCTTCAGGACGGAGCGGGGGATACGCCAGTTGCGCCGTCCGATGAACCGGATCCGGACGTTCATCTCGTGGAGCGCGTCCCGCCGACGCCGGAGCATCGTGCGGTTGAAGTTCATCAGGTAGCGGACCTCGCCCGGGGGACGGCGCCAGTTCTCGGTCGAGAACGCGAACACGGTGAGCCAGCGGACTCCCACCGCCACGGCTCCCTGGATCGTGTCCCACAGGGCGTCCTCGCCGGCGCCATGGCCCTCGGTTCTGGGCAGTCCGCGTTGCTCGGCCCACCGACCGTTCCCGTCCATCACGATCCCGACGTGCGCCGGGATCCGGTCGAGATCCAGGTCTTGGAGGTAGCTGCTCACGTCGCCGTCCGAACGAGCATCGGGACGGACTTCATCCGCCGCTCCAGGTGGTATTCGGCGAAGCCGAACAGGAGGCCGCGCGCTTCCTTCCTCGTACGCGACTCCGGCGCGGTGATCTGGCCTGCTTCCGCCAGGTCCGCGAGCGCCAGCGCCCCGAGGAACGCGAGCGCCGCGGCGGTGACGTGGCCGGCGCCGGGCTCGGCGTCGGCGGCGCAGACGGCGCCACCGAGGCCGGCGGAGAACAGCTGGACGTCGGTGCTGCCGCAGACGGCGCAGGCCGTGAGGCTGGGATGGAACCCCGAGACACTCAAGAGCTTCAGCAGGAACGACTCCGCGACCGCCGCGGGATCGATCGGTCGCGCCTCCAGTGACCGGAGTCCGGAGAGCAGCAGGAGCACAACACGCACGTTCCGCTCGTGTTCCTCGGCGACGCGGTCGACCGCCTCGAGCATCGTCTCGCCCGCGGCGAACAGCGAGAGGTCGTCACGGATCGCGCGGTGCGGGGCGATGATCTCGGCCTGCGTGATCGTGTCGAGCGACCCTCGGCCGCGGTAGAGCATCAGGTTCACGTGGGTGAACGGCTCCAGACGCGCCCCGAACCGGCTGGTGGTCTTGCGGATCCCCTTCGCCACGCCTCGGACCTTGCCGGAACCCTGGGTCATGATGGTGACGATCTTGTCGGCTTCGCCGAGCTTCGCCGACCGGAGGACGACGCCCTGCTCCTTGTAGGGGGGCATCTCCGAATCGTAGCCCGGCGGTCGGTCGCTCCACCCGAGGAGCGGTGTGACGTTTCCGTTGCGACGGTCTCGGGCTAGGCGCCCATCGGATGCCAGACGGTCTTGTACTCGACGAAGGCCGTGACCTCGTAGGGACTCTGGGCCTCTTCGTCGAACGGGTCGGCGCCGGGCGCCCGATGCACCCGCTTCACGTTCTCCGCCGACAGCTCCTCCACCTGGGCCTGGAGCTCCTCGGGGACGCCGGAGGCATCGAGCGCGTTCACGTCCATGTGTCCGGCGAGCCACGGGACGAGCTCCGCCGTGAACCCGGTGAGGATATTGATGACCCCCCCCGGCACGTCCGAGGTCGCCAGCACCTCCCCGAGCGATACCGCCGGCAGCGGGGACCGCTGGCTCGCCAAGACGACCGCGGTGTTGCCGCTCACGATCGCGGGTGCCACGCGCGACACGAGCCCGAGGAGCGACTGGTCCGGCGGCGCGACGACCCCCACCACGCCGGTGGGTTCCGGGATCGTGAAGTTGAAGTACGGACCCGCCACCGGGTTGGAGGCACCCTGGATCTGGTGGATCTTGTCGGCCCATCCCGCGTACCAGACCCATCGATCGATCGCGGCGCTCACGCCGCGGGCGGGATCCTCGGCGCCGGCGTCCCGCAGCTCCTGTTCGAACTGGACGCGCCGGCCCTCCATGAGCTCTGCCACGCGGTAGAGGATCTGACCTCGGTTGAAGGCCGTCTTCGCCGCCCATCCCGGCTGAGCGGCACGCGCCGCCCTCACCGCGTCGCGGAGGTCCTTGCGCGACGCGCGGGATGCCCACGCGAGGAGCACCCCGTCGGCATCGGACACCTCGTACGAGCGCCCCGACTCGCTCCGGGGGAACTCGCCGCCGATGAACAGCTTCGCCGTCCGCCGGACCGGCAGGCGCTCCTCCGTCATGAGTCACCGTTCCTTCGCGCCGGTTCCCGAGGTGTGAGCTCCAGATAGGGCGCCAGCCCGTGCAGACCGCCCTCGCGCCCGAAGCCCGATTCCTTGTAGCCGCCGAACGGTGAGGACGGATCGAACCGGTTGAACGTGTTCGCCCAGACGACGCCCGCCTTCAGGCGCTCGGCCATCCACAGGATGCGCGAGCCCTTCTCGGTCCACACCCCCGCCGACAGCCCGTACGGGGTGTTGTTCGCCTTCTCCACGGCCTCCTCCGGCGTCCGGAACGTGAGGATCGACAGGACGGGACCGAAGATCTCCTCGCGCGCGATCCGGTGTGACTGGCTGACGCCCGTGAACAGGGTGGGCCGGAACCAGAAGCCGCGCTCGGGCAGGTCGCACGCGGGTTGGTACATCTCCGCGCCGTCCTCGACGCCGGAGGCCACGAGCTCTTCGATGCGCGTGAGCTGGGCGCGCGAGTTGATCGCTCCGATGTCGGTGTTCTTGTCGAGCGGGTTCCCCACGCGGAGGGTCTGGAGGCGCGCCTTCAGCTTCTCGAGCAGCGCCTCGAAGATCGGCTCCTGCACCAGGAGACGCGAGCCCGCGCAGCACACGTGTCCTTGGTTGAAGAAGATCCCGTTCACCACGCCCTCGACGGCCTGGTCGAGCGGTGCGTCCTCGAACACGATGTTCGCCGCCTTGCCGCCCAGCTCGAGCGTGAGGCGCTTGTGGGAGCCGGCGATCGTGCGGCGGATCTGCTTCCCCACCTCGGTCGAGCCCGTGAACGCAACCTTGTCGACGTCGGCCGCCACGAGGGCGGCGCCGGTCTCCCCCGCTCCCGTGAGCACGTTCACCGCGCCGGGCGGGAGCTCCGCCGCTTGGATCACCTCCGCGAGCAGCAACGCGGTGAGCGGCGTCGTCTCCGCAGGCTTCAGGACGGCCGTGTTCCCGGTGGCGAGGGCGGGCGCGAGCTTCCAGGCCGCCATCAGCATCGGGAAGTTCCACGGGATCACCTGTCCGGCGACCCCGATCGGGGTCGCGTCGCGGCCGGGGAACGCGTACTCGAGCTTGTCGGCCCACCCGGCGTAGTAGAAGAAGTGCGCCGCGGCGAGCGGTAGGTCGATGTCGCGAGACTCCTTGATCGGCTTGCCGCCGTTCATCGACTCGAGTACCGCGAACTCCCGGGCGCGCTCCTGGAGCGCCCGAGCGATCCGGTACAGGTATTTCGCTCGCTCGCGGCCGGGGAGGTCGCGCCAGCGGGACTCGAACGCGTCGCGCGCCGCGGCGACCGCGAGGTCGACGTCCTCCGGGCCGGCCTCGGGCACCTCGGCCAGGACGTCTTCGGTCGACGGGTCGATCGTCGCCATGTACTTCCCGCTCTTCGGCTCGACGAACTCGCCACCGATGAACAGCCCGTAGCGATCTTGCAGCCGGACGACGTCCTTGGACTCCGGCGCGTCCGCGTACTCCCACGCCGGGACCGCGGGCGTCCCTTCCTGTGTCGTGTCCAGCTCGGTCATCTACCGCTCCTCACCCAGGAACGGTAGCCGACTTCAAGGGAACAGAACGGAGGCTGGCGTGACCGGTCAGCCGCTCATCGCGCCCCCGACGATCGTCCATGGATTCGACCCGAAAACGGCCCGGGCCCAGGGGCGCACGAACCGCGGCTCGCAACGTGGCAGGATCTTTGGTCTCACGTCGGACAGTCGAAGGACGGCGCCGTGCGACCGCCATACGGCCGAGACTCGGCTCGCGGCGCACCCGGCGTCGGCCCACTCGGTGAACGTGATCCCGTCGCCGGTGATCGCGTACGTCCCGGACGTCTCCGACGTGTTGCCATCCTGGTCGCGCTGATGGAGTCGGAAGCTCCCATCGGTGAGGGCGAGCGTGTAGTCGCCGATCTGGTCCGCGACGTCGGGCGGCGGGAACCCGTTCCGCAACAGGTCCTCCTCGACGATCGTGACCCGGAAGGCCCCCTGCGGCCCCGAAGAGACGGCCGGACTCGGAGGAGACGGCCCGGAGGGAGTCGGTGTGTCGCGTATCCGCTCACGGGCGAGGCGCACGAGGTCGTCAACCCGGAGGGCGAAGACGCGGACGATCCCGCTCGCGTCGCCGGTCGCCAGCTCGGTGCCGTCGGGGCTGAACGCGACGCTCGTGACGGCGTGGGGCAGCTCCAGGCTAAGGAGCTCCCCACCTGTCTCGGCGTCCCAGATCTTCGCTTTCCGATCCTCTCCCGCCGTCGCGATGCGGCTCCCGTCCGCGCTGAACGCCACGCCAGCAAGCGTGCCGCCTCTCGAGAGCGAGAGGATCTTCTTGCGCGATCGCAAGTCCCACACGGCCGCCCCGTCGCCCCCGACGGTGACGAGCGTCTTGCCGTCGGGCGCGAACGCGAGGTCGGACCCATCGCTGGAGTTCGCCTGGACCGCCATGAGCGATTCCCCGGTGTCGATCCGCCACACATCGAGCCTCGCCTTGTCGGTGAGGACGGCGAGCATGTCCCCGTCGGGGCTGAACGCGAGGCCCTGAACGTTCTCGCCGGGGTGCGACGGGCCGAACATCAGCACGCGCCGACCCGAGGCCGCGTCCCACAGCACCGCCCTCCCCTCGCCGAGGTTCGTGTTGCCGTAGATGCCGAGGCCGGTCGCCACGAGGGAACCGTCCGGGCTGTACTCGATGTTCGCCACCCCCGTGACGTCGAGCGTGCGAACGACCTCTCCGGAGTCCACGTCCATCAGGGCGGCGCCGTCACCCGAGGCAGCCAACCGATCGCCGTCGGCGCTGAACGACGCGTCTTCATAGCCCCATCCGATCGGGGTCAGCTTCTCGCCCGTCGAAGGGTCGAGCACCCAGCCCCCGCCCCCGTCGCTGGTGACGAGATGTGTGCCGTCGTCGTCGTACGCCACAGTGCTGACCTCCTCCGAAGCAACGCGCTGGGTCCACACCTCTGCTCCCGCCGTCTCGGATATGTCCCAGACGCGGGCCGTGCCGTCGCCACCGCCGGTGAGGAGCCGGGTGCCGTCCGGACTGAAGTCCACCAGCGCGACCAGCCCGCCGTGACCGGAGAGTCGCACGAGCTCTTCACCGTTGTTCGCGTCCCAGACCCTGGCCGTCCCGTCGGCCGAGCCGGTAGCCAGTCGCGTCCCGTCGCGACTGAACGAGACGCCGATCACGTCGCCCGAGTGCCCCGAGATGCTGACGAGCTCGTCGCGGGTCCGGGCGTCCCAGATCCCGGCGTTGGGATACGCTCGACCCGCGAGTCGCCCGCCGTCGGGGCTGAACATCAACCCGCTGATATTGTCGCCCTCGAGAGTGTGCAACCGCCTCTCGGAGGACAGATCCCAGATGACGCCCCGGTTCGCCGAGTCGGCGAACGGACAGCCGGATGCGACGATCCGCTGTCCGTCCGGGCTGAACGCGGGACTGCAGAAAAGACCGTCGGGAGCCCGAAGCGTCGCGGTCCGGGCGCCCGTCGACGCGTCGAGGACCAGCACCGATCCGCCCCGTCCCGGGATGGCGAGCAAGCGACCGTCGGGGCTGAACGACGCCCCACCGGTGTCCTTGCCGATCTTGACCGTGAGCAGCGGTTCGCCGCTGGAGGTGTCCCAGACGATCGCGCTGTCGTCGTCGGAGGTGGTGACCACCCGCGTCGAGTCGAGGCTGAAGCCCACGCTGTATACGTCTTCCTCGTGCCCGGTCAGCGTGACGACCTCCTCCCCGGTCCGGGCGTCCCAGAGCACTGCTTCGTTCGTGCCGAGACCTCCAGCGGTCCCGCCGGTGGCGAACATCCGCCCGTCGGGGCTCCACGCGACGTTAGCGGTCGCCCGATGGTGGATCGTGAAGAGCAACCGGTCAGCCTGGATCCCCTGGTGGATCGCTTCCTGCGCCACGCGGAGTGCGATGCCATCGTCACGCGTTGCGTCGATGGCCCGCAGGGCCAAGGAGATACTTTCCTCCGGGTCCACGTCGCGGCTCGCGATCGCGTCGGAGGCGAGCGCTTGTGCGCGTGCCTCCCGAGCGGTCCGCTGCGCTCGGTTCGACTGTCCGACCGCGATCACCGTCAACGCGCTCGCGACAAGGGCAGCCGCCGTGAGCACCCCCACAAGGGCACGGAGCCGCGACCGTGAGCGCCGCTCGACCTGGTCCTCGCGGGCCCGGCGCTCCTCCTCCTCAGCGCCTTCTTCGTCGCGATGCTCCACGCTCGCCTTCAGGAACTCCCGCTCGAGCGAGCCGACCGCGAGGTCAGTGCTCTCGGCCCAGGTCGACGCCTGATCGAGGCGGGCCCCCCGGAGCAGGAAGCTCCGATCGCGCTCGGCCCCACGCCATTCCGCGCCGGCCTGCGCCACCTGTCGCTCCAAGCGCAGGCCCTCACGCGCCTCGTCGATCCAGGTCCGAAGCCGGTTCCACGACGTCAGCAGCGCCTCGTGGGCGATCTCGACCGTCGGCTCTCGCGTCGTCGGCTCGCGATCGAAGGTCAGGAGGCGGTGGCGCCCGTACGCCTCGAGCACGCCGTCCACGGCCTCGGGATCGACGTCGAGCACGTCGAGCTCCGACCGAGCGACCCGGCGCCGCGTGTCCTGCCGTCCCTCCCCGAGGGTCACGAGGCGCAGGAGCACCTGCCGGATCGCCCGCCGCCCCTCCGGACCGCTCGCCTCGTAGAGCCGATCGGCGCGCGCTGACACGGCGCCGGCGACCCCGCCCATCGCCACGTAGGGCTCCAGGCGCAGTCGCTCGTCCTCGCGACGCTCGAACAGCTCCGTGAGCGCGTACTGCAGCAGCGGGAGCGCCCCCGGCTGATGGACGACGTCGGCGACGATCTCCGCGACGAGCCCGGGCTCGGGAGGGACGCCGACCCGCTCGGCAGGACCGCGGATCGCTTGCTCGAGCTCGTCCGGCGTGAGCGGCGTCACCGTCTCAGTGCGACGCCCGAGCAGCTCACCGAACCGCGGGGTCGCGAGCGGTCGGTCGAAGAAGTCCGCCCGCAGGGTCACGATCACGCGGATCCGGCTGGCCGGATCGACGGTAGCCACCCGAAGGGCTTCGAGGAAGGCCTCCCGCTCGCGGTCATCGCGCGTGAGCGTGAATACTTCCTCGAACTGATCGACCACGACGACGATCTCGCTCTCCTCGGGGAACGCGTCTGCGACCACCTCGAGCAGCCCCCGGGAACCCTCCTCCAATCGATCGCGGAGCTGCGGGATCGGCCGCGCCGAGAGACGCAGGAGCGCCGCTTCCAGCTCGTCGAACGGGTGCGTTCCCGGGAAGAGCTCGCCCACCAACACGGAGGCGTCGTCGGCGAGCGCGCCGGCCCGGATCGCCGGAACCAGTCCCGCTCGAACCACGGACGATTTCCCGCTCCCGCTCGGCCCGACGACGGAGAGGAAACGTGATTCCGGGCCTCGTTCGTTCAACCGGCCGATCAGTCGGTCGACGAGCTCTCCTCGACCGAAGAAGTCGGCGGCATCGGCTTCCCCGAAGGGCCGCAGTCCCTTGTAGGGGTTCCGGGCATCCGTCCCGCCCACGAGCGCCTCACGGGCCGACGGCCGCCCCGGCTAGGAGCGCCTCGACGAGGGCGGCGGCTCCCGGACGCCCCGTCACCTGCTTCGAGCCACCCCAGGATGCCGGGCACGTCCCCGACCAGCCGTCGGGCGATCGCATCCAGCTGCTCGAGGTCGTCCTCGATCGTGGCAGGCGCGCCGACGCCGATCCGGAAGTCACCGAGATAGGCGTTGGCCTCGGCATCGAACAGCGACGTTCGACGTCCGGACGTTCCCGTGGGCGATTCCCTGCCGGTGCGCGAACGCGAGCGCGGAGGCGACCTGCCGGACGATGGTCGCTCGTCGATCCGGAGGGAGCGGTTCGCCGCGTTCCTCGAGCGCGCGGAGGCTGCCGCCCCGCATGTATCGCGTGACCACGTACGCGCCGTCCGGCTCCCGCCAGTAATCGAAGAGCGGGACGATGTGCGGGTGCTCCAAGGCCGCGACGGCTTGGGCTTCCGGCTCGAACCGGCGAACGAACGCACCGTCGCTCACGAGCCGGTGATGCAGGACCTTCACGGCCACGTCGCGTTCCACCCGAGGCTGGAGCCCTCGGAACACGACGCCCGGCGGGCCCCTCGCCGATCTTCTCCATCAGGCGATAGCCGCGGAGGGGTTCGCCTCGGAGGTCGAGCGAGGCATCCTGGCCGAGGATCCGTTCGTGCAGTCGCGCGAGCTCGGGTGAGGGGTCGATGCCGAGCTCGTCGGCGAGGATCTCCACGCGCCCGCTGGAACGCGGCGAGCGCGTCGGCCTGCCGTCCCTCGCGGTACAGCGCCAACATCAGTTGTCCCCAGGGTCGTTCGCGGAGGGGATGACGCGCGAGGAGCGCCTCTGCCTCTCCGACAGCCCGCCCGGTCTGGCCGCTCCCGAGCAGACCCTCGATCCGTTCCTCCTGTGCGGCGAGCCGCAGGTCGTCGAGCTTCGACGACTTCTGCGAGCAGCGACGACTCGTCCGCGACGTCCGCGAACGCCGGCCCTCTCCAGAGCGCAAGCGCGTCGTCGAGAAGCGACACCCCGACCGAGGGATCGACGGCGAGGGCCTTCTTCGCCTCTCGCAGGAGATCGTCGAACCGCGACGAATCGAGCTCCGAGGGGTCGACCGACAGGACGTAGCCGGGCGATCGCCACACGAGCCGGCCCTCGCCGAGCGCCTTGCGCAGGTGGGACATGTACGTCTGGAGCGTGTTCCGGGCCGTCTCGGGCGGCTCGTCCCCCCAGAGCTCGTCGATCAGGCCCCCGAGGGCACAACCTGGTTGGGGCGGAGGAGGAGGTGACGCGAGGACGGCGCGCTGCTTCGGCCCGCCCAGCGGGATCGGCCCCGATCCGGCTTCGACCTCGATCGGGCCGAGGACCCGGAACTGCATCGCTCCTCGATTCGCACGCCGCGCCGGCCTGACGACCCCGAGGGACCGCATCTGTGCCGGGACGTCGACGTGCGCGGAAACGATGGCGGAGACGGGGACGGGCTCCGCGAGTCCTTTCAGGCGGAGGGCACCTCGGTCCTCGTAGGCGACCCCGTCGACCATCCTGGCGAGGTGCACCAGGCTCTGGCTGCCGAGGATCTCTCCCGGGGCGGCGATCGCGCAGAGACGGGCAGCCGTGTTCAGCGCCCCACCGCGGAAGCCGTCTCCGACCGGCACCGCCTCCCCCGCGTCCAGTCCGATCCCCACCGGAAGCGGTGCCGCCGGCGTCCTGGTGGTCTCCAGGAGGAACCGATCCTGGAGATCGACGGCCGCTCGGATCGCCTGTCGAGGCGAGGCGAAGACGGCCAGGGCCTCGTCTCCCCGGAGCTCGATCACCGACCCGTCCCGGGCCTCGACGTGCTCACGGACGATGGCGGCGAACCGAGCGGCGAGCTTCGCCGCCGCCTCGTCCCCGCGCTCCTGGGTGAACACGGTGTAGCCGCGCACATCGGCGATCAGGAAGGTGCGGATCTCGGATCCGGATCGCTCCGCCACGGAGGGGCCTCCGGAGCGATCCTCCGATCGATCGCCTCGTGCGTGTACCGGGTCCACCTCCACCTCACCCCCTCGCCGAGTATCGAGCTTGTGCTTGGAAGGCGCCACCGACGCAGGGCCCTCGTTCCGACGAGCTTCCACCCGGCCGCTGGAGAAACGCTGGAAAGTCCGCTCCAGCCACATCCACGCAGCTCACCGACGGTCTACGAGGGCGCTCCCCCAGGCTCGTCCCGAGAGCCCTCATCGGGAGGGCGGAAACAGGAAGGAGAGATCGATGGCTACCGATCTCAGGAAGCAGCAGGGAACCACCAGCCGGACGAAGGCCGTCCGCCCCGAGCGCCTCGAGCCAGGATCGCGCTGGCCGGTCGTCGCGGCAGGGATCGTCCTGGTGGTGCTCGCCGCCGTCGCGGTGCTCGTGTTCACCCAGGGAGGTTCGCAGCCCGTCGTCGGACCGGACCAGTGGGCGACCAACGTGGAAGGCATGATGACCGACGTCCGGGAAGGCTCCGGCTACGCGCCCGTGGCCGGACCGGTGTCGGTCACCTACCCACACGGTGCTCTCACCGAGAACCGGGAGGGTTCGGGATACGAGCCGGTCCGGGTCGGGCCGAGGGTCTCTCTCGGCTCGACGAGCTACGCGGATGGCGCCCTGACGGAGATCCGCGAGGGCTGAGCCCACGCGAGTCGAACGGGCGCGGGGAGCGATCCCCGCGCCCGTTCCGCATCTAGGCTGGGGCCGTCTCCCGCCGAGACGTCAAGTACGCACCGGCGATGACCAGCGCGACACCCGCGATCGCGATGGGACCGACCTCATCGTCGCGGAGCAGCACGCCCAGCAGCAGCGCCACGACCGGGATCAGATAGCCGACGATCGAGGCTCGTGTCGCCCCGACCCGGCCGACGAGCCGCCCCATCAGCACGAACGCCAGACCCGTCCCGAGCACGCCGACCGCGGCGACGGACAATAGCGCCGGCCACGAGAAGCTCGATCCAGGGATCGAGCTCAAGCCGATCGGCGCCGTGAGGACGGCGCCGATCGCGAGGATCCGCGCCATCACCGGGAGCGACCCGTACTTCTGCTGGAGCGGCGTCGCGACGTTGAACGCGATCCCGTAGCACACCGTCGCAACCAGGATCAGCACGACCCCGATCACCTGGCTCCGGCCCTCGCCGGCGGCCGACAGCGCGATCGCGGCCACACCGAGGAACCCGATCGGGATCCCGAGGAGCTGACGCGAGCCCGGCGCCCGGCCGGAACAGGATCGTGGCGACGACCACCGTGAAGATCGGTGCGGCGCCGTTCAGCATGCCGGCGATCGCCGAGTTCACCGAGCCCTGGGCGAGCGGGAAGAGCGTGAACGGGATCGCCACCCACGACACGGCGAGGATCACGAGCAGGACGAGGTCGGCGCGATCGATCCGTGTCCGGACCCCTGGCAGCATCCACAGCAGGGCGGCGCCGAACAGGATCCGGAGCCACGTGACGAGCCCGGGCCGGAACGCCTCGAGCCCGATCGCCATGAACAGGAAGGACGACCCCCAGATCGTCCCGACGGCGGCGAAGAGCAACCAATCGACGGCCGCGAACGGGCCTCGATGGGTTCCGTGCGCGGTCGACAGGATCCGGCCAGCCATCGTCTGAACAACGACCAACGTCAGTCGATCGTGAAATAGTCCGGCCCCGCGTAGCGGCCGGTCCGTTCCTTCTCGATCTGCATCAGCACGTCGTTCAGCAACGAGGACGCGCCGATCCGGAAGCGGTCTGGTGTCATCCACGTCGAGCCGAGGGTCTCGTGCAGCAGGACCAGGTTCTGGATCGCCTGCTTGGCGGAGCGGACCCCGCCCGCCACCTTGATGCCCACGGCGCGGCCCGTGTCCCGGTGGAAATCCCTCGCCGCCTCCATCATGCAGAGCGCCACCGGCAGCGTGGCGTTCACGGCGATCTTGCCCGTGGAGGTCTTGATGAAGTCCGCGCCCGCGGCCATCGCCAGCATGCTCGCCTGCCGCACACGGTCGTAGGACCCGAGCTCGCCGGTCTCGAGGATCACCTTCAGGTGGGCCGCCCCGGCCGCATCGCGGGCGGCGACGAGCTCCTCGAAGGCCTGCGCGTAGCTCCCGCCGAGGAAGAGGGAGCGGTTCAACACGATGTCGATCTCGTGCGCGCCCCTCTCGGCAACGTCGTGGATCTCCTGCAGGCGCGCGTCCAGGGGGCCGAGTCCGCTCGGGAAGCCACCCGCCACGCTCGCGACCTTCACTCCGGTGCCGTCGAGCTGCTCCAGGGCGATCGGGACGAGCTGCGGGTACAGGCACACGGCCGCCACGCGAGGGATCGTCGGGTCGAGCGGGTCCGGACGCGCGGCCTTCGCGCAGATCGCGAAGATCTTCCCCACGGTGTCGCTCCCCTCGAGGGTCGTGAGGTCCATCGACCGGATCGCGAGATCCAGCGCCCACAGCTTCGCGTCGCGCTTGATCGAACGCTTCGCGAGGGAGGCCGCGCGCTCCTCGAGGCCGACGGCGTCGACGGCGGTCGTGCGCACGGCCATCCGCACCGCCTCGGCGGGAGCGACGGGGAGCGGTCGGCTCGGCTCGATGTGCGCTGCTTGGACCATGCATCGATGGTAGCCCACCCGGTCGTCACCGGGTTCGGGTGGGTACCCTCCCCGGCATGAGGGTCGCCCGGGTGCTCCTGGTCACTTTCGCCGCGATCGTCCCCGCTTGCGACGGCGAGACCGCTCCGCCGGAGCCGTGCACGGATCCGGCGCCGGCAACCTCGGTGCAGCTGGCGGACTTCGCGTTCCGCCCGGATTGCTTGTCGGCCGACTCCGGAGCGACGATCGCGCTCGACAACACCGGCGATGCGCCCCACACCTTCACGGTGGAGGGCACGGACGTCGACGTGAACGTCGACGCCGGATCCTCAGGCGAGGCGGACCTCGCGACCGTGGATCCGGGGACCTATGCCGTGACGTGCACCTTCCATCCCCAGATGGAGGCGACCCTCACCGTCGGGTGACGTCAGAACCCGAGTCGCTCGAGCGCCTTCGGGTCGCGCTGCCACTCCTTCACGACCTTCACGCGGACGTCGAGGAACACCTTCGTCCCGAGGACCAGCTCCATCTCCTCGCGGGCCCGCGTGCCGATCGTCCGGAGCGTCTGCCCGCCCTTGCCGATCACGATCCCCTTCTGGGAATCGCGTTCGACGATCAGCGATGCATGGACCTTCACGAGCGCGTCCGTGATGTCGAGCTCCTCGATCGTGACGGTGATCGAGTGAGGGAGCTCCTGGCGGGTCACGTGGAGCGCCTTCTCGCGGACCATCTCCGCGAGGCGGGTTTCGAGCGGCTGATCCGAGATCGTCTCCTCGGGATACAGGGCCGGACCCTCAGGGAGCATCGCGAGGACCATATCCCGGAGCATGCCGACCCCTTTCCCGGCCTTGGCGGACACGGGGACGATCTCGTCGTAGTCACCGATCTCCGCGGCCGCGGCGAGCTGGGGCACGACCCCGTGCTGACCCGTGACGTCGACCTTGTTCACCACCGCGATCTTCGGGCATCCGTGCGGACGGACCCGGCGCTCGTAGACGAACGCGTCGCCGCGCCCGACCCCGGACCCCGCGTCGAGGACGTGCAGGATCACGTCGACCCCTTCGACCGCGTCGCCGACCATGTCGTTGAGTCGGGCGCCCAGCTCGGTTCGCGGCTTGTGGAACCCGGGGGTGTCGGTGAAGACGGCCTGCGCGCCATCCGTCGTGAGGACCGCGTGGAGCCCGCGACGTGTCGTCTGCGGCTTGTCGGACACGATCGACACCTTGCGTCCGACGAGCGCGTTCACGAGCGTGGACTTGCCGACATTGGGTCGGCCCACGACGGCGACCATGCCGGAACGCGTCACCGCGTGGTCGATCACCGGAGGTCGCCCGAGCCGAAGGCGTCGGGCAGCAGGTCAGCCAAAGCCCAGTGCCGGCGCTCGGCGCCCGATGCCGACTCGGCGATCACGGCCATCCCTTCCCCGAACTCCCACAGCACCTGGCGACACCCTCCGCATGGCGGGGTCGGGGTCGTCTCGGCATCCGTCACGACCGCAACCGCTCGGAGCGACGTCTCCCCCGCCGCCACGGCCATCGCCACGGCGTTCCGTTCGGCGCAGACCGACAACGGATAACTCGCGTTCTCCACGTTCACTGCCGTGAACACCCGATCGCCGGCCAGCAGCGCGGCCCCTACGTGGAAGCCGCTGTACGGCGCGTAGGCGGCAGCCCGGATCTCTCGGGCGGCAGCGACGAGCTCATCGATGCGTGCCGGCTCGATCGATGTCACGTGGCCATCTCCGGTTCCTGGCCGTTCTCTTCGGGCGACCTCGTGATCAGGACGCTCGCGATCCGCCGCCCCTGGACCTTGTCCGCCTTGATGTTCAGACCACGGAACGTGACCTCCTCACCGGCCTCCGGCATCCGGCCGAGCAGGTCGAGCATCAGACCGGCGACCGTGTCCCACTCCTCGTCCGGCAGTTCGGCTCGCAAGAGCTCGTTCACGTCGTCGATCGAGGCTTTCCCCGAGACCCGGTACATCCCGTCGCCGAGCTCCAACACCTCTGGCTCCTCGCGGTCGTACTCGTCGGTGATCTCCCCGACCAGCTCCTCGAGGAGGTCCTCGAGCGCGACGATGCCGGTTATGGAGCCGTGCTCGTCGTACACCAGCGCCTGGTGGAACTTCTCCTGCTGCATCTCCTTCAGCAGGTCCGCGACCTTCTTCGATTCCGGGACGTAGCGCGCGGGACGAACGATCTCCGAGAGCGGGATGTCCTGCCGGCCCTGGTGCAGGGCCTTCAGCACGTCCTTCGCGAACACGACGCCCTTGACACCCCTCCCGTCGTCATCGTCGTCGAGGGACTCGTGATAGACGGGGATGCGGGAGTACCCGTGTTGCAGGACGAGCGCCTGCACGTCGCGGAGCGTCTTGTCGTCCTCGATCGCCACGATGTCGGGACGCGGCATCATCACCTCGCGCGCGATCGTGTCGCCGAACTCGAAGATCGAGTGGATCAGCTCTTTCTCTCCTTCCTCGATCGATCCCTCCTCCGAACCGACCTCAGCCATCGACCGGATCTCCTCCTCCGAGACGAACGGCCCCTGCTTGAGCCCCTTGCCCGGCAGGAGGACGTTGGCGAGGCCGATCAGGAACCGCGTCGGGATCTCGAGCAGCCGGCCGAGGAACCACACGAGCGGCGCGAGCGTGAGCGCCACACGGTCGGTGTGCAGCACGGCGAACGTCTTGGCCATCGCCTCCACGAAGACGAAGTACAGCAGCGTGAACCCGAACGAGATCAGGCCCACCCACGGGCCGGCGCTGCTCTCGCCGAACTCGTTCTCCGCGAGGATCGCGACGAGGATCGCCGACCCGTTCTGCACGAACATCACCGAGAGGTAGACAGCGTTCAGGTACCGGGGCGGATCGGATTCGATCTTCACGAGGGTTTCCGCGTTCCGGCGGTTGTCCTCTTCGAGCGAGAGGGCGCGCACGCGAGATGTTCGGGTGAGCGACGCCTCGGCGGCGGCGAGCACGGAGCCGAACAGCACCAGCACGACCGCGACCCCCCACCAGAGGTTCACGATGCGCGCACCCCGCTGTAGCGCTCCTGCCGCTCCCACATCCGGGCCCGCGCGTCCTCTTCCTCGTGGTCGTAGCCGAGGAGGTGCAGGATCCCATGCACCAACAGGAGGCGGAGCTCCCCCTCGGGGTCGGCCGGGTTGTTGCGCTCCGCCTCCGCCGGCGCGACGACCACGTCGCCGAGGTGGCGCGTTCCATCTGGGTCCTTGGCCGGGTCTTTGGCCGGGTCCTTGGCTCCGGCCTTGGCTCCGTCCGTGGCGGGTCCTTCGGCCTCGTCGAGCGGGAACGACAGGACGTCGGTCGGTCCCGGCTCGTCCATGAACCGCTCATGGAGCTCCTCGATCTCGCCGCTCTCGACGAACGACACCGAGAGCTCCGCGCGATCGACGCCCTCGCCTCGCAGTGTGTCGCGGGCGAGCGAGCGGAGCCCCTCCTCGTCGAGCGCTCCCCCCTGACGGTTCGAGATCAGGACCCGGGGCCAGGCACCGTCCGCCGGTCCAGGGTCGACGGGATGGTCGTCGTCGGCCATCAGTCGTCCATCCCGAGGCGCTGCTGACCGTGGCGGTCGTAGGCTTCGACGATCTCCTGGACGATCTTGTGCCGCACGACGTCGCGCCCGCCGAGCCGGCAGAACGAGATGCCGCGGATCCCCGAGAGGATCTCCTCGATCACGAGGAGACCGGAGCGCTGTCCCGTGGCGAGGTCCACCTGCGTGTCATCCCCGTTCACGACGGCCTTCGACCCGAACCCGATCCGCGTGAGGAACATCTTCATCTGCTCCGGCGTGGTGTTCTGGGCCTCGTCGAGGATGATGAACGCGTCGTTCAAGGTCCTGCCGCGCATGTAGGCGAGGGGCGCGACCTCGACGGTGCCCCGCTCCATCAGCCGCGAGAGGCTCTCGGCGCCGGTCATCTCGAACAGCGCGTCGTAGAGCGGACGCATGTACGGGTCGATCTTCTCGTAGAGCGTCCCCGGCAGGAACCCCAGCCGCTCTCCCGCCTCGACGGCGGGGCGCGTGAGGATCAGTCGGGACACCTGATGATCCTGGAGCGCGCGCACCGCGGTAGCGACGGCCAGGTAGGTCTTGCCCGTGCCGGCGGGTCCGATCGCGAACGTCACGGTCGCGCGCCGCATCGCGTCGACGAACCGCTTCTGCCCGACCGTCTTGGGCGCGACCGAGGTCCCGCGCGCGGTGAGGAGCGTGTCGCCCAGCACCTCGCTCGGGCGCATCCTGGCGGTCCCGTCCTCACCCTCCGCGAACTCGTCGCCGCCCTTGATCAGCTCGATCGTCTGGCCCACGGAGGAGTCGGAGAGCTGATGGCCCTTCTCGAGCAACGCGAGGAGCTCTTCGAAGAGATGCGCGAGCTGTTCGGCCTCGTGCTCGGGGCCGGTGATCGTGATCTCGTTGCCTCGGACCAGGATGTCGGACGAGAACCCGGCTTCGATCAACTTCAGGAACGCGTCCTGTTGGCCCAGGAGCGCCACCATCGGCTGGTGGCCGGGGACGAGGATCTTCACTTGGGTGGTGGCGGCTGCCACGTGTCGCGCTCTCGGGGGTGACCCCGTTCCTCCTGTTGTCGAGAGCGGGACCCGTCTGGGTCCCGCCGTTCGCATCCTATCGTGTTCCCTGGCCGCGCTACCCCGGCGGCCAGCCCATCCGCCGCCCACCGAGGAGGTGGAAATGCAGGTGGAACACGCTCTGGCCGGCGTCGGGGCCGACGTTCGTCACCAAGCGCCATCCCGACTCCGCGATCCCCTCGGCCGCCGCCAGCTGCGTCGCCGCCTGGGCGACGTCGGCCAGGAGATCACCGTGCCGATCCTCGATCTCCGCGATGGAGCGAACGTGCTCCTTCGGGATCAGCAGGATGTGTGTCGAGGCTTGCGGGTTCGTATCGCGGAACGCCACGAGCCGGTCGGATTCCCGCACGATGTCCGCCGGGATCTCGCGCGCTGCGATGCGGCAGAACAGGCACGAGCTGTCGGTCTGCATGCTTCGCGTTCCTCCTTCCGGCTTCCTACCGACCGATCACGGACGATACTCGGGTCGCCGGAGTGCGGCGGCAACGCCGTTGCCTCCGGCTCCCATGTCGCGGATCTCGGCGAGCCGCTGGAGGAGCGTGCGCTCCTCCTTCGAGAGATCGCGCGGCGTCACGATGTGCAGCGTCACGAAGAGATCGCCACGTCCTCGGCGTTGCAGGTGCGGAACCCCCTTCCCCTTGAGGCGCAGGACCGTCCCCGACTCGGTCCCGGCCTCGATCCGGAGCCGCTCCGGCCCGTCGAGGGTCTCGACGTCCACCTCGCCGCCCAAGGTCGCCTGGGTGATCGAGACGTCGAGGACGCCATGCAGATCCTGTCCCTGCCGGATGAACGCGTCCGACGGCTCCACCTCGATGCCGACGATCAGATCGCCCGCCGGACCACCCGAGACGCCGGCATTCCCCTCGCCGCCGACCCGGAGATCCATCCCCTCCAGCACCCCCGCGGGCACGTCGAACGTCACCGTGGCGGTGGTGCGAACGCGACCGTCGCCGCCGCAGTCCTCGCAGCGGTCCGGGATCTCCTCGCCGGTCCCGCCGCAGGCGACACAGGGCGTCGCGGTCATCACCGTGCCGAAGATGCTGCGGCGAACAGCTTGGACCTCGCCGGCGCCACCGCACGTCCGGCACGTGACCGGCGACGTGCCCGGCCGCGCTCCGCTCCCACCGCAGCGGTCGCACGCAGCGAGACGTTCGATCTCCAGCCGCCGCTCTACACCGAAGACCGACTCGGCGAACGCCAGACGGACGCGGATCCGGAGGTCCTCCCCGCGACGGACCCGGGAGCGAGGGCCGCGCGAGCGGCTGCCGAAACCGCCACCGAAGAACATGTCGAAGATGTCTTGGATGTCGCCGAACGGTGCGCCCTGCGGCCCGGCAGCGCCGAACTCGTCGTAGCGTTGTCGCTTCGTCGGGTCGGACAGGATCTCGTAGGCGCCGGTGATCTCCTTGAACCGTTCCTGGTCCGCGGGGTCGGCGTTGACATCCGGGTGCAGGGTCCGCGCGAGCTTCCGGTAGGCCGCCTTGATCTCCGTGGACGACGCATCCCGGGCGATCCCGAGGATCTCGTACAGGTCGCGGACGGCCGCCATCGCCTAGGCCTCGTGCTCGACGGCGATCTCCGAGAGGCGCTTCGCCACGGCTCGTACGGACGCCATCGCCGAGAGATAGTCCATCCGTGTAGGGCCGACCACGCCGATCGTCCCGACCGTCGCCTCACCCGCCTTGAACGGCGCCGTCACGATCGACGCCTCCCACTCCCCCGTCGTCGGGTGCTCCGCGCCGATCGTCACCCATACATCCTCGTGATCGGCGGCCACGTCCTGGAGGACCTGGAGCATCTCCTGCTCGCGCTCGAGGGTCTCGAACAGTCGTCGGAGCGTCTGATGCCGCCAGGTCTGCGTCTCGTCGGTCAGGTTCGACACCCCGCCGACGACGACGTGCGCGGCGCCCTCCCCCTGCGTCGCGGTCCGCAGGGTCTCCGCGACGTGCAGGAGGAGATCGTGATCCGCGGTGGATGCCTCGGCCGCGAGCTTCAGCAGGCGCGCCTGCGCTTCCACGTAGGTCAGCCCTCGGAGGGCCTGCAGCCGATCCTCCAGCGACCGCAACAGGTCGATATCGACGTCGTCCGGGCGATCGATCACGCGCTTGTCGACACGTCCGTGCTGGCCGATCGCGAGGATCATCACCGTCGGTCCCATGTCGATCAACTCGAGACGGACGAGGGGCTCCTCGGCGGCGCCCGGAGGAACGGCGAGGCCCGCGTACTGTGTGAGCCGGCTCAGCAGCTGCACGGATCCCTTCAGCACCTCCTCGATGTCCGTGATCGCCTCCGCGAAGTAGCCGGCGATCGCGCGCCGGTGCGCGTCGCGCAGGCGGGCGCCGTGGGGCTGCGTGTCCACGTAATGGCGATAGCCCAGGTCCGTGGGGATGCGTCCGGCGCTCGTGTGCGGATGCGTGAGGAACCCGAGTTCCTCGAGCGCCGCCATCTCATTGCGGATCGTCGCGCTCGACACGCCGAGACCAGAGCTGTCGGCGATCGTCTCGGAGCCGACGGGCTCCCCGGAGCGCACGTACTCCTCGACCAACGCGTTCAGGACGGCTGCCTTCCGCAGACCGAGCTCGTGGCGCTGCTCCACCATGTGCTCATGCTACTGGCACTCTCGGTCCTCGAGTGCTAGGTGCACCAGTCGATGGCGCCCAGGGCGTCCAGGAGCTGGTTCGTCGCGGCCTGCGCATCGCCACCGCCTTCAGCCACCTCGACGTAGCTGCCGATCGCCGCGACGACGTCGTCCACGAGGTCGGCGCGCTCCGGATCGGCGGCGGCGCGCAGCGCGTCGGCGTCCGCCGTCAGCGCGTCCGCCGCTTCTCCCAAGGCGCCGACCCGGAGGACCTGGACGCTCACGAGGTCGCGGCACACCTGGTTCGAGGGATCGTCGATCGGGGATGGTGACGAGGGCGTCGAGGTCGGTGAGGCGGTGTCGTCGGATCCCAGCGAACTCGTGAGGAGATATCCGGCGATGCCGAGGACGACGATCGCGCCGATCAGGACCGGAAGCGGGGCACCCACGCGGGAGACTCCTCGACGATTCCGGCCGTGCGGCGTTCCGCAGTTGGGGCAGGTCCACGCACGTACGCCGGGGCGCGTGTGGTACCGCTCGCCGCATACGGTGCACCGCACGAAGTGCCACGTGCCGGCGCACACGAGGCAGCGATAGCCCTCGGCGTCCGCGTCGATCTCCTGGCGGGTCTGACACTGGGGACAGGTGACCTGGGCCATCGGCGGCTCATGCTACCCGTGGCGACGTCGCCCGAAGAAGGTGCGGGCCGCGGCCGCCAACGCCACCACTGCGGCGATCGCGAGGAGGCCGGCGACGAGACCGATCTCTTCACGGAATCCGGGCGGTGGGGGGTCGCACAGGCGATCCAGGACCCCCTGGAGTCGCGCCCGGAGTTCGGGCGCCGCGTTCGACAGGTTCCGGAGCTGATAAGGGTCCTCGGCCAGGTCGTACAGCTCCCGCTCGCCCGTGTCGTAGACGGCGAACAGGTATCGAGACGTCCGCACCGCACAGTAGGTGGGGATGGGGTTGGCCCCGCGCATGTGCTCGATCAGGAGGGCGTGGCGCCATCGGTTCGGCCGTCCTTCGAGCAGCGGGAGCAGGCTCGTCCCGTCCACTCTCGGGAAGGGCACTCCCGCCGCCGCCGCGATCGTCGGCGCGAGATCGATGTTCGCGACGAGGTGCGGGTCGGTGCGTCCGGGAGCCGTTCCGATCCGATCGGCCCGGATCACGAGGGGGACCCGGATCGCCTCTTCGTAGGGAACCTCCTTCTTGACCCAGCGGTGCTCGCCCCACAGCAGGCCGTTGTCCGACGTGAAGATCACGAGCGCGTCCCCGAGACGTCCGGTGTCCTCGAGCGCGCCCAGCAGCCTTCCTACCGCGCGGTCCATCGCCTGCAGCGTCCGATACTGGTTGATCCGCAGAGCGTCGAGATCCTCCGTACGATCCGGACCGAACCGAGTCATCGCGCCCATGTGCGCCGGCTTGTCCGAGACGTCCGGCTCGTCGAAGGAGGGTGGCCGCCACGGGGGGAGATCGGCGAAGAGCCCTTCGTCTTCCGGCGACGGGGTCGCCGGGGCGTGCGGCGCCGGCGGCGCGTAGACCGCGAACACCGGACCGTCGGTGGAGCGGATGAAGTCCTCGGCCCGGGCGGCGAGCAGGTCGGTCGAGTAGTCCTCGGCCGCGCCGCCGAAGCGCTCGACGGTGCCGTCCACGGTCAGCGTGTACCCGAAGTACCGCGAGTGCACGAACGCCACCCAGCGGTCCCATCCCGGTGGCACGTAGCCAGCGAGCGCGTCGGATTGGTACGAGTCCAGGTACTTCCCGAAGAGGCCGGTGCGGTACCCGCCGGCATGGAGTGCGGTCGCGATGGTGGTCGAGTCATCGAACGACTTGAAGCCACCGTGCGGGAGGCCTTGCCGATAGACCCCGGTCGTGTGGGGATATTGGCCGGTCAAGATCGACGCTCTGCTCGGACAGCAGAGCGAACTCGTCGTGAACGCCTCGGAGAACGTGACCCCGCGCTCGACGAGCGACCGTTGGACCTCCGGCATCGCCCAGAGGGTGTCCCATCGCTGGTCGTCCGTGACGATGAGGAGGATCGAGGGCGGTTCCTCCTCCTGGGCCGCCGCCGGCGCGCTCAGGCAGAGTGTGAGGACGACCGCCGCGAGGTAGGCGGACGCGAGGCGAGACCTCCTCGACGCGCGACTGAGTGGGCCAAGGAGAAAGGAAGAACGAGCGGGCTGCATCGCCGCCGGAGCGTACCCCGTCGCCGGTGCGCCACCGAGAAACTTCGGGGCCATGACAACCGATCGGGGCTCCGAGGCGTCCTACGATCGGTGACGGTCAACGAGGCCAAGAAGCGAGCCCAAGAAAGGAAGCGCGACTGGACGACGCCGAGATCCGCGGGTTCCTGTCGCGCGACTATCCGCGCGTGATGAATGCCGTGGCCCTTGCGTGCGGAAGCTACCCCGCTGCGGAGGACGCGGTGCAGGAGGCACTGGTGCGAGCGTGGATGCGGTCCGAACGAGGCGAGCAGCTGGAGTCGCTGCCGGCGTGGGTTGCCGCAGTGGCCTTGAACCAGACCCGGAGCGGCTGGCGGCGCGCGATGGCGGAGCGGCGGGCGCGGCGCCGGATCACTGAGCTGGGCCCGAACGCCGAGCCGAGCCCGTATCACGTCGACGTGGCACGAGCGCTCGAGGCACTCCCCCGCCGCCAGCGGGAGGTGGCAGTCCTCCGATACCTGCTGGAGATGAGCACCGCCGAGGTCGCCGCGGCCCTCGGGATCGCGGAAGGCACGGTGAAGAGCTCGCTCGCGCGGGCCCGGGCGCATCTGACGGATGCGCTCGCCGTTCAGGACACCGAGGTGGCGAACGATGTCGAAGGTCGATGACGAGCTGACCCGCCGGCTCCAACGGGCCGAGCGCCCGCTGGACGGCGTGGGCCAGTTCGAACAGATCGTGCGCCGGCGCCAACGGCTCGAGGTGGCCCGCAAGGCGCAGATCGGAGCGTTGGCCGTCGCCGTTTTGGCGCTCACCACCGGCGGATTCGTGGCGCTCACCAGCACCTTCGGGGATCCGCCCGCTCCGATCGGCACATCTCCCCATCCGATCCTGCCGAAGGAGAACGGCCTCCTCGCGTTCGCCGACGGATCCTCACTGTTCACGATCCCGCCCGACGGCGGCGAGGCCTCACCGGTGCGCGGGATCCCGGACGGTGTGTGGCACGTCGCCTGGTCACCGGACGGGACGCGACTCGCGATCGGTGTGTTCCCGGCCGGTGACGGCCCTCGAGAGCTCTGGGTCGCGAGCGCCGACGGCTCGAACGCCACAAGGCTGGCAGAGGCAGACAACGTCTCCGAGCCAGCCTGGTCACCGGATGGGTCTTCGATCATCTTCGCGGCCGACGATGCCGACGGGTCGTCGATCCATGTGATCGGCGCCGATGGCAGCGACGACGACATAGTCGGCGACGTGCTACACGGACCCGACTACTTCTCCGCGGCGTTCTCGCCGGACGGCACGCAGATCCTGTTCGACAAAGGCACCGAGAGCGGCTTCGCCATCTTCGTGATGGATGCCGACGGGACCGACGTGACGCGCGTGAGTTCCGGCGACCGCGACTACGACCCGGCCTGGAGTCCGGATGGGACGGAGATCGCCTTCTCGAGACAAGAGGATTCAAGAGAATCGGACATCTTCGTGATGAGGGTCGACGGCGCCGACGTGCGACGCGTCACGGATGACCCTTTCGGGGCTACGAATCTCGGCCCCGTGTGGGCTCCCGACGGCACACAGATCGCGTACCAATCCGGTCGAGACGGCGGCCCAGGAGGCCTGGTCCTTGTGGGGCCCGATGGCAGCGATCCGCACGAGATCGTGCAGGACGGCGTCCTCGGGATCGCGTGGCAACCGCTGCCCGGCCACCAGTCGCCGGCTCCGGATTCGGACAGCGTGGATATCGGACTCGATGTCCCGATGTGCGACGTCGACATCCTCGACGGCATCGATTGGTACGGCGATGGAACCGCAGGGGCCGCGTGGACGGGCGCGCGAGTGACACCTGACGGCCGATGCCCGGACGAGAACACCGGCGAGTACGTAGTGGCGGCCGATCTCGATGGCGACGGGAAGGCAGAACCAGGGGGAATGGGATTCCTCTCCTCGTGTCTCTTCTGCCATCCCTATGCGACGACGGACCTCGACGCGGATGGCGTGATGGAGCTGGTCGTGCAGGAGGAGGGGTCGAGCACCCCTTCCTACTCCATCTACGAGGTGTCGGTTCCAACGTCCGAACGCTCACCGGGCATCTACAACCTGTTCGTCGCGCCGCCGGGCCATCCTGAAGCCAGGATCCGACCCGGCAAGCCTCTTCGGATCTTCACAGGTGGCGACGAGGGGTTCGCAGGATGGGTCGGATGTAGCGGTCAAGGTGGCGAACTGATCCTGGAGATCACGTGGCGAGACCATCCCGTCGAAGGCGACATCCAGGAGGTACACGAGACCGACCTCGCCTTACGCCATGGCATCTTCCAGGTGGTAGCCGGCAGAGACTACGAACTCCCCGTCGGCGTGCCCGTCCCTCGTGCATCGGACGAGCCTGCCTGCGGAGTCGACTGGCAGATCTGAGGGCACTAGGACGTGAGGCCGAGGACGAGCTCGTTCAGGAGTAGCATCCCGCGTTCCGTAGGCACGAGCTGGTCCTCATCGCGGAACAGCAGCCCGGTCTCCAGATAGGGATCCGCGCGGCCGTCATCCACCCAGCTCGCCGGGATCCCTTGCAGGATCCTCAGCCGGAGGAACACCTCCTCGAGGTAGGCGTCGGCGGGCTCGAGCTCCTCGGACCCGCCGAGCGGCAGCTCCGCTCGCTCGACCATGGACAGGTACTCCTCGGGAGGGCGCACGTTCCACGATCGGCGCCCGTCGCGGTAGGCGTGCGCGCCGGCGCCGAGCCCGACGTACGGCCGACGCTCCCAGTACCCGAGGTTGTGGCGGCACTCGTATCCCGGTCGCGCCCAGTTCGAGACCTCGTAGTGGCCGTAGCCGGCATCGCCGAGCAGACCGCACGCCGCCTCGAACATGTCCGCCTGGAGATCGGGATCCGGCGCCGCCATATCGCCCCGCGCCACCTGGCGGCCGAGCGCCGTCGCCGGTTCGATCGTGAGTCCGTACGCGCTGATGTGCGACGGGGCGAGCGCGATCGCCTCCAGGAGCGTCCGCTCCCAGGACTCGAGCGTCTCCCCCGCCGCGCCGTAGATCAGGTCGAGGTTCACGTTGTCGTAGCCCACGGCGCGCGCGGCTCGGAACGCCTCCACAACGGACGAGGGCTGATGCACACGCTCCAAGGCGGCGAGGACCGAACGGTCGAACGACTGCGCGCCCATCGACAGCCGTCTGTAGCCGGCCTCCAGGAGTCCCGCGAGCTTCTGCTCGTCCACCGTGTCGGGGTTCGCCTCGATCGTCACCTCCGCATCGGGCGCCACCGCGAAGACGGAGCGAACCCGCGCGAGGAGCGCCTTCAGGTCGGCCACCTCAAGCGTCGTCGGCGTGCCGCCGCCGAGGAACACGCTGGCCACCTCCACGCCCTTCCACGCCGGGGCGGTCAGCTCGGCTTCGGCCAGCAGGGCCGAGACGTAGCGCGACGCGAGATGATCGAGCCCGGCGTACGCGTTGAAGTCGCAGTAGCCGCATCGCGTCAAGCAGAACGGCACGTGGACGTAGATCCCAGCGGTCTCGAGGTGCGCGCTCACTTCTTCTTCGCCCCCGCGTCCGCGCGCAGCGCCGCGATGAACGCCTCCTGCGGCACGTCGACGCGTCCGACCTTCCGCAGCCGCGCCTTCCCCTTCTTCTGTGTCTCGAGCAGCTTGCGTTTGCGTGTGATGTCGCCGCCGTAGCACTTCGCGAGCACGTCCTTCCGCTTGGCCTTCACGGTCTCACGGGCGATGATCTTCGAGCCGATCGCGGCCTGGATCGCGACGTCGAACAGCTGCCGCGGGATCAGCTCGCGCAGGCGCTCCGTCATCTGCTTCCCGTACGCGTACGCCTTCGAGCGGTGCACGATCGTGCTGAACGCATCGACGGGCTCCCCGTGCAGCAGGACGTCGACGCGAACGACATCGGACTCCTGGTAGCCCCAGGGCTCGTAGTCCAGCGACGCGTACCCGCGCGTGTTGGACTTCAGGTGGTCGAAGAAGTCGAACACGATCTCCGCGAGCGGGAGCATGTAGTGGACCTCGGCTCGCTCTGGGGTGAGGAACGTGGTGTCAACGAGCTCGCCTCGGCGCGACTGGCAGAGGTCCAGGACCGCACCGAGGTACTCCTTCGGCGTGATGACGGTCGCGAAGACGATCGGCTCCTCGACGCGGTCGAACGTCCCGGGCACCGGCATCTCGGCCGGGTTGTGCACGACCGTCGTCTGATCGCCCTTGATGACGTGGAACTCGACGTTCGGCGCCGTCGCGATCAGCTCCAGGTCGAACTCCCGCTCCAGCCGCTCCTTCACGATGTCCATGTGGAGCAGGCCGAGGAAGCCTGCCCGGAACCCGAAGCCGAGCGCCTGTGAGGTCTCGGGCTCGTAGCTGAGCGCCGAGTCCGACAGCTTCAGCCGGTCGAGCGCTTCACGGAGCTCGGAGTAGTCGCCCCCTTCGTTCGGGAACAGGCCCGACCACACCATCGGCTTCGGCTCCCGGTAGCCCGGGAGCGGTTCGGTCGCGGCACGCTTCCCGGCGAGCGTGATCGTGTCGCCCACCTTCGCCAGATGGACGTCCTTGAGGCCGGTGACCAGGTACCCGACCTCGCCCGGGCCGAGCGTGTCGACGGGCAGCGGCTCGGGGGCCATCACGCCCGCCTCCTCGGCATCGGACTCCGCGCTGGTCGCCATCAGCAGGATCCGCGAGCCGCTCGGCAGCTCGCCCTCCTGTACGCGCACGTACGTGATCACGCCGCGGTACGGGTCGAACATCGAGTCGAACACGAGGGCGCGCAGCGCCGCGTCCGTTTCGCCGGTGGGCGGCGGTACCTGGTCGATCACGGCCTTCAGGAGGTCCTCGACGCCTTCTCCGGTCTTCGCGGAGATCCGCAGGATGTCGTCGGGGTCGCGGTCGAGGAGGTCCGCCAGCTCCTTCGCGCGCTGGTCGGGCTCGGCGGCGGGGAGGTCGATCTTGTTGAGCGCGGGCACGATCACGAGCCCGGCGTCGCGCGCCAGGTGGAAGTTCGCGAGGGTCTGGGCCTCGAGGCCCTGCGCCGCGTCCACCAGGAGGATCGCCCCCTCGCAAGCTTCGAGCGACCGCGAGACCTCGTAGGTGAAATCCACGTGCCCGGGGGTGTCGATCAGGTTCAGCTCGTAGCCGCCGTGGGTGAGCCGAACGGCCTGGGCCTTGATCGTGATGCCCCGTTCCCGCTCCAGGTCCATCCGGTCGAGGTACTGCGCTCGCATGTCGCGGTCGGCGACGGCATGCGTGAGCTCCAGGAGACGATCGGCCAGCGTCGACTTGCCGTGGTCGATGTGCGCCACGATGCAGAAGTTCCGGATGTGGGAGACGTCCACGAGGCCTCATGGTACGTGGGCACCGTCCGCGAACGGTCCCACCGGGCTCGAGAGAACCCGCTGGTAGACTGCCCCGCTCATGGCCAACATCAAGTCGCAGATCAAGCGGAACAAACAGAACGAGAAGCGCGCCGAGCGCAACAAGGCTGTCCGCACCGCCCTCAAGACGTCCACGAAGAAGATCCGCACCGCGGTGGACGCCGGCGATGCCGATGAGGCCCAGGCCAGGCAACGGGAGACCGCGCGGTCCCTCGACAAGGCCGTAGCGAAGGGCATCGTCCACAAGAGCACCGCCGCGCGGCGCAAGAGCCGCCTCGCGAAGGCCGTCGGCTCCGTCGGCGCCGAGTAGCTCTCCCCGCCAGCCTGCCTCACCCCTACACTGCCGGTCGATGGCTTCCCATCCCGTGGATCGCTCCATGGAGCCGTACTACGAGCACCGCTCGGCCGAGTACGACGACTGGTATCTGGGATCCGGGCTCTTCGCCGAACGTGATCGCCCCGGATGGGACGAGGACGTCCGCGCGCTGATCGATCGCGTGGCCTCGTTGTCGGCGGCCCGCACGGTGGACGTGGCCAGCGGGACGGGATTCCTCACGCAGCACCTCCGCGGCAGGGTGGTGGGGGTCGATGCGAGCGCCGGGATGCTTTCGGCATCGCGCGCCAGGCACGCACATCCGCTGGTTCGCGCCGATGCGTTCTCGCTGCCGTTCGCGGATGCCTCCTTCGATCGGGTCTTCGCGGGGCACTTCTACGGGCACCTCGTCCCCGAGCAGCGTGAGCGATTCCTGGACGAGAGCCGTCGGTTGGCGCCGGAGCTGGTCGTCGTCGACGCGAAGATCCACCCTGAGGTCCAGCCCGAGCAGATGCAGGAGCGCGTCCTGAACGACGGGTCGTCGCATCGGGTGTTCAAGCGCTACTTCAGGACCGAACAGCTCGCCGATGAGCTCGGTGGAGGCCAGGTGCTGTTGGACGGGCGCTGGTTCGTGATGGTGTCGTCGCCCGGCTAGCCGGCGATCGCGGTCACCAACGTGGGCATCACGACGTCGCCGGTGGAGCCGGACTTCAGCGCGCGATCGGCTTCGGTCACGCGGCCGTGCAACTCCACGAGCTGCTCCATCGAGAAGTTCCTCGCCTGCTGCTGGTAGCGGCGCGCCTGCCAGTCGAAACGGAGCCCGGCCTCCTTCGCAACCTGCGCCGGCGGCATACGATCCGGGAGCGATCGCACCTTGAGGAGGTCGCGCAGACGCGAGGCGATCCCTCCGAGGACCATGATCGCCTCGTCGCCGCCCTCCTCGATGGATCGGAGCGACCGGATCGCTCCTGGGAGGTCCTTGCCGAACGCCCGGTCGCAGAGGTCCCACGTCTTCTGCTCACCCAACCCACGGAACTGCCCCGCGATCTCGCGCGGGCCGACGCGCTGCCCGGCGAAGACGTCCTGGAGCTGGCCGAGCGCCGCGACGAGCTGGCCGGGCTCGGGCCCGAGCGTCTCCACGAGCGCTCGGGCCCCGGGGATCGCGAGGTCGAGCCCGTACTGCTTCGCCCGGCCGACGAGCCAGGACTCGAGATCCCTGCGCGCGATGTCGACCTTCCGTATCTCGCCGAGCGGCTCCACCAGCTTCTGGAGGGCCGCCGGGACCTTCCCGCGGTCGGCCACCACGCACGCGAGGACGAGCGTGGCGTCCGGATCTGGCGCGGTGAGGTAACGCCCGATCTCGTCGAGGGTCTCCTTCCGGAGCGACCGGGCGTCGTTCACGAGGAGCGCCCGCGGCTCGCCGAACAGCGACGGCGTGGCCAGACCCTGGAGTTCGCCACCCTGCCACTCGGCGGCATCCACCTCCGTCGCCTTGGTATCGCCGAGGAGCGCGAGCGCTGCCTCGCGAACGAGGAAGTCGTCCTCTCCCCAAAGGAGCGTCACGGGAGGAACCGGCTTCATCCCCATCGCTCGAACTCTACCGTCGGGTTCGGACCTGCGAAGACGACCGTGATCGTGCCTTGCCGATCCGTGCGCCAGACCTGGGCCCCGGATGCGGCGAGCGCGTCGAGGGTGAAGGCGGTGGGGTGGCCGTAGTCGTTCTCCCCCACCGACACGACGGCGGCGTCCGCCTGGACGGCGTCGAAGAACTCCGGGATCGAGGTGGCGGCGCCGTGATGGGGCACCTTGAGGATGTCGGCGCGGAGATCGACCCCGGCCTCCAGCAGCCACTCCTGCGCCGGCTCCTCGGGCTCGCTCGCGATCAGCACGACGTCGCCCTCGTACACGGCGCGGATCACGATCGCATCGTTGTTGGCATCGGACTCGGTGCCGGTCCAGCACCGGTCGGGTGACAGGACATCGAGCCGGAGCGACCCGAGCCAGAACGTGTCACCGGCTCGAGGGTTCTGGACCTCGACCCCTTCGTCGGCGATCGCGCGATCGAGGTCGGCCTGGAGGGGCGACGGCCCGCCTTCGCATCCGGGCTGCAGGAGAAGCCCTACGGGGAGCCGCGCGAGGACCGACGGCAAACCGACGATGTGATCGGCGTGGGGGTGACTCGCCACCACGATGTCGAGCCGCTTGATCGCGAGCGCGGAGAGCTCGGTCGCGACCTGGTCACGCTCGGGACCGCCGTCGACCAGCACCGCGGCCCCCTCAGGCGTGGTGAGCAGTGCGGCGTCCCCCTGTCCCACGTCGAAGAACCGAACGGTGAGCCCCGCGGGGGCCCCGGTCCCCAGCGCGGATGCCCAGACGAAGAAAGGCATCGACGCGATCGCGGCCGCGATCAGCGGTCGTGAGGGCTTCCATCCCGTGCGGACCCACACCACGATCGCAGCGACGAGCGCCGTCCCACCCACGAGGACGAGCGGTCCGCCTTCGGCCGTCAGGTAGCCGACCGGCGCCTTCCCGAGGTGATCGGCGACCAGCTCGAGCCATCGCATCGGCAGGATCGCGATCGCACCCACGAGCCGTCCGAGGGGGAACCAGATCAGACCGGTCCCTGCCGCGACCGCGCCGAGCAAGAGTGACGGAGCCACGAGGGGGAACGCGGCCAGGTTCGCGGGCAACGTCGCCAGCGGGACCTCGTGGAAGTGGTAGAGCAGGACCGGCGTCACGCCGAGCTGGGCGGAGACGGTCGCCCCTGCAGCCGCGGCGATCGGTCCAGGCGCGAACCGGCCGAAGCGTTCGGCGAGCGGGGAGGCGAGCGCCACCATCCCGGCCGTGGCGGTCACGCTCAATTGGAAGCCCACGGACCGAACGAGCCAGGGATCGAGGACGAGCAGGCCCAGCACGGCGGCCGAGAGGATCGACGCCGTGGTGCGCGGCCTGCCGGCGAGCATCCCGACCAGCGCGAGACAGGCCATCACCCCTGCACGGAGCACCGACGGCTCCGCACCGGTCAGGATCGTGAAGAACGCCACGGCGCCGAAGCCCACGGCGAACTTCGGCCATCTCGGGAGCCGCAGGAGCGTGGTCGCCGCCAGGACCGGAGCCAGGACCATCGCGACGTTCCCGCCCGAGACCACGAGCAGGTGGCTCAGCCCGGACGCCCGGAAATCCCGCTCGAGCCCGGGGTCCAGCTGCGAATCGTCGCCGAGGAGGAGACCGAGGAGCAGGCCCGCCTCCTTCCGAGGGAACACGCCTTCGATCGAGCTGCCCACGAGCCGTCGGACCGATTGCGTCGCCCGGATGAACGTGCTGGAGGACGGACCCAGGCGCGTCAGGGTCTGGAGCTGGAGCTGCGCCGGGATGCCCTTGTGACGAAGCGCCTCGGCGAAGCCCTCGTCGTCCGGGATGCGAAGCGACCCTTCCAGTCGGATCCGGTCGCCTCGGCGAGCCCTCGGCACCTCTTCGCTCCCGCTGACCCAGATCGAGGAGCGGAGTGTCGCGGCCCCGTCCTGCCACTCGACGCGCCGGACCTGGGCGACGGCGGACCAGCCGAGGGTCGTCGCCTTGGGGTCGGTCTTGAGCGTCCCCGTGAGGACGACCCGTTCGGGGGCGAGGTCCGCGAGGAGGGCACGGTCCAGACCCCGATCGTGGAACGAACCCCAGCCCACGCCGAGGGTGAGCACGCCGAGGAGCGAGATCGCGGCCGCGAGGATCGGCGTGGCGGACGCCACGACCCGGCGCCCGCCGACGGCTGCCACGACTTCGTGATCAGGCTCGAGGAGCCCGGCCTGCGCGAGCGCGCCGGGCCCGCGCCGCTCCCGGCCGGCCGCAAGCCATCCCGCGCCGAGCATCACGAGCCCCGCGGCGAGCGCCATCCACGGCGCCAGCCAGCCCGGCGCCGCTCCTGAGCCGAGGAGTCCCAGGGCGAACGCCGCGGCGGCGGACGGGACCATCCACGCGCCCATCGGCGGTCCTCAGACCGTGACCTGGTCGCGGATCTCCTCGAGCGTCGCGGGACCGATCCCGCTCACGTCCATCAGGTCGTCGACCGATGCGAACGGGCCGTTCTGCTCGCGGTACTCCACGATCGTGGCCGCGAGCACCTCACCGATGCCGGAGAGCGTCTCCAGCTCCGTCGCCGACGCCGAGTTGATGTTGATGAGGCCGCTCGACGAACCCGCCGTCCCGCCGGCCGGCACGACGACGCCAGGTGGGCCGGCCCTCGGCACGAGGATCTGCGTCCCGTCGGTCAGCGGCGCGGCGAGGTTCAGCAGGCTGAGGTCGGCCTTCGGCAGCTGGCCACCTGCCCGCTCGATCGCGTCGATGACGCGATCGCCCTCGGCGAATTCGTAGACGCCGGGCTGCGCGACCTCACCCGCAACGTCGACGATGACCGTCACGACCGGACTCGGCGACACCGACGCCTGCGAAGCGGAGCCGGGAGCTGCCTGGGCGATGGTGACCGGCTTGGGCAATGAGCGGGCGAACCAGAGCCCGGCTCCCCCGAGCACCGCCACCAGCACGACGATCAGCCCGGCGATCTCACCCCGCGAGAGCGTGTCTAGACGATCCCGGAACGACATGCGCGGAACGCTAGGGACGTATCGACCGGCCCGCTGTGAAGCGCGTCACGCCCGCCGGAAGCCCTCAACGGTTAGGCCGTCGACGATTCTCGCGATGAAGTCTCGACCGCCGTAGATGCTCGCGAAGACGGTCCCACCCCCGAGACACGCGGAGGAGGCATCGACCGTGGCGGGATCGCAGCCGTCCGGCGAGAGGAAGATCGTGGCGTCGAGCTGAGACACCATGTCCGGCTCGGCGGCAGCGTCACCGAACGCCAACTGCGCCCCACCTGCCTCGCCGAACCCTTCTGCGAGCACGGCCTCTCCTGAAGCGGCGACGACTGGGAACCCGGAGGCGGTTTCACGGATGTTCAGGGAGCCAGCCACGCTCGCAGCCAGGCCGGCCCGTTCGGCCGGGCTATCCGAACCAACGACTTCGATCGGAACGAGCACGGTCCAGGACGGGAGCTCGAGGCGGATCCAGGAACGGTTGTTGTCACCCCGAGCGGGCCACAGCTCGATTCCACCCACCGACGAGTTGATCAGCATCGGTGCTCCTTCCCGATCAACGAATCCCCGGATCGACGCTTCCCGATCGTGGAGGAACACGATCGGACCCTGGTACGCCCCTCGGAACGAGTACGTCACGTCCGGCTGGACCCCCATCTGCTCGAGCCCGAGCGGGATCGCGTATGCGAGCGTCGCCTCCGACCCGTCCGGGAACACGATCGGCATCCAGGTCTCATCTCCCACGACCTCGGTCTGCGGGACGAATGGAGTTGGGTCATCCGCGCGATCGCTCGAAGCGGCCGGGGGCACCCACACAAGCAGCTTCGTGTCGAACTCCACGCTCGGCACTTCACTGAGCTCGGACGAACGGATCGGCAACAGGAACGCTCCGCCGGCGGCCAGCGGCACCCCATGCGGCGGGTCCATCCCGGGCACCTCGTCAGTCAGGTCCGTCCAGCGTTCCTTCTCGGACGAGAAGGCCGCGACCTGCCCGAAGAAGTTGACGAGCGTCCATCCATCTCCATACGCAGCCCGCGGTACGTCTTCGCCATCATGCATCGGCAGCGGCTCGAGCCTCCGCCATCGACCCGTGGCCGGCTCGAACGCCTCCGCGTCGGCGTCGTAGTCCACGGCGATCAACCGTTCATCCGTCCAGACCGCGGTGTTCGCGTTCGGGTCCGTGTCGATCGAAGGCGGGAGCGCCTGCCATGAATCCGTGTCGGGGTCATACGAAGCGCCGATCGCGGTCTCGCTCTCCGGCACGTTCCCGCCGTGGAGCGCTGCGCCGAACACGAGCATCTCGTTCCCGGTCCAGGCCGCTGTGCCATCCGTGATCTCGATCGGGCCGTCGGCGATCCTCCGCCACGTATCCGTGGCGGGGTTGTACGCGGCACCGTCCGAGTAGCGCACGTCGCGGTCCTGGCTCCCCCAGACGAGAAGCTCGTCACCGGTCCACGCGGAGAAGGGCGAGCGAGCCTCGATCGGAGCCGGGGCAAGTGGCCGCCACGTCTCGGTGGTCGGGTCGAACGCCGCGCCGTCGCCCATGAGCGTCGTGCTCCCGTCGCAGCACTCTGTTCGCCCTCCCCAGATCAGCAACTCCCTTCCGGTCCACGCTGACGCGGGTTCCGATCTCGCAGAGAGCGGACCGTCAGGGATCGGTCGCCATTCCCGCGAGTTCGTATCGAACGCGTAACCATCCGCGGTGACGTAGTCATCGCCTCCTCCGCCCCACATGATCAGCTCTGATCCGGTCCATGCATTCGCGGACCCCGAGAGAACCTCTGGAGGACCCGGAAGCTCCGACCACCCGGGTCCAAGCTCGGCGGCAAGATCGACCGGCTCGAGCGCGACCGGCCTCGGCGGCGACGGAGCCTGCTCGGGATGCGACAGGTCCCACGCGAACAGCACCGCTGATGCGAACACCGCGAACGCGACCGCACCGACCGCGATCCTCCGTCCGATGCCGGGAGGCCAGTCGACGGCGGGCGAGGACCCACCCGGTGCCTCCGCCCGCCGCCTCGCCTCGTTCCACAGATCGCGCGCGTCGATCTCGTCGGCGAGCGCGAACCGCTCCTTCAGCTCAGTCATCTCCGTCCTCCAGCAGGTCACGCAGACGCTTCCGCGCTCGGTGGACGTGCACGCCGACGGCCGAGACCGACGAGCCGAGCGCCTTTGCGATCTCGCGGTGCGACCACCCGGCGTAGTCCGCGAGCACGACCGACGCGCGCTGCTTCGGCGGGAGCACCGCGATGGCCCCCCAGAGATCGAGGAACGGATCCGGCAGGCCGGCCGCCGGCTCGTCCGTGAACGTCTCCACTCGCCCTCGCTCCTTCAGCTCGCGGGCCGCGAGACGGAACGCCACCCGCCACACCCAGGCCGAGGGGTCACGCAGTGCGCCACCACGCCGCAGAGCCTGAGCGAACGCCTCGGCGACCGCGTCGTCCGCGACCTCCCGACTCCCCGAGCTGAGGAGCACGGCGCGCCAGATGCGAGCGCCCTGTTCTCGGTACACACGCTCGAGCCGTCGCTCCACGCTCTCGGGTTCCGAACGGTCGCCTTCGACGCCCTCCTCCACAGCCTCATCCTGCACGTCGAGTGGACAGGACCCGAGACCGACGAGTTCCTTAACAGACCCGGAAGGATCGCCCGATCAGCGGGTGACGAAGTTCACGAGCTTCGGTGCGCGGACGATCTCCTTCGCGATCTCGCGGTCGGAGATCGCGCGGCGTGCTTTTTCCGAGGCACGAGCCAGCTCGAGGACACGGGCCTCGTCGGCGTCCGCCGGCACCTCGATCGTGTCGCGGACCTTGCCGTCCACCTGCACGACGAGCGTGATGGTGTCCTCGGCGGCCAGGGCCGCGTCGAACGAGGGCCAGCGACTGACGTGCACCGAGTCGGCATGACCCAACACCTCGCGCCAGAGCTCCTCCGCGGCGAACGGGGCGAACGGCGCGAGCATCTGCGCGAGCGCTTCGGCGGCTCCTCGTGCCCCGCCGCCGGCGTCGAGCACGGTCCGCATCTCGTTCGTGAGGACCATCAGCTTCGAGATCGCCACGTTGAAGCGGAACCGCTCCAGATCGTCGGTCACCCCTGCGATCGTGCGGTGGGTGAGCCGCACCAGGGTCGTCGGTTCGTCCCCGTCGCGCTCGACCGCCTCCCCCACCGCGGCGAACACCCGCCCCAGCCAGTGGTGCACACCGGGACGGTGGTCGGCGTCGCCGGCGATCAGCTTCCAGTCGATGTCGTCCTCGAACGGGTTCGCGAACAGCATCGTGAGGCGCATCGAGTCGGCGCCCCATCGCTCGACGAGCGGCATCGGCTCCACGATGTTGCCCTTCGACTTCGACATCGAGCCGCCCCCGTAGATCACCTGCCCCTGGTTCATCATCCGCGCGAAGGGTTCGACGAACGGGACCATGCCGGCGTCGTACAGGGCCTTCGTGAAGAACCGCGCGTACATCAGGTGCAGGATCGCGTGCTCGACGCCTCCGGTGTACTGACTCACCGGCCACCGCTCGACGTCCTCGCGCCGGAACGGACCGCCCTCGTAACCCGGTGAGCAGTAGCGGAAGAAGTACCAGCTCGAGTCGACGAACGTGTCCATCGTGTCGGTGTCGCGACGTGCGTCGCGACCGCACGTGGGGCACGTGGTCTTCACGAACCGATCGTGCCGCGCGAGCGGCGACTCCCCGCCCGGCCGGAAGTCGACGTCGTCGGGCAGCAGCACCGGCAGGTCCGCGAGCGGCACCGGGACCTCGCCGTGCTCGTCGCAATGGATGATCGGGATGGGCGCGCCCCAGTACCGCTGGCGAGAGATCAGCCAGTCCCTGAGCCGGTAGGTCACCGCGGGTCCGCCGAGCCCCTGCTCCTCGAGCCAGGCCGCCACCTTCGCGATCGAAGCGGGCGACGGCTCGCCATCGAACGGACCGGACCGCACCATCAATCCCTCGTGGTCGTGCGCTTCGGTCATCGACGCGGGGTCACGCTGCTCGCCCGGCGGCTGGATCACCACACGGACCTCGAGGCCGTGCTCGCGCGCGAACTCGAAGTCGCGCTGATCGTGCGCCGGCACGCCCATCACGGCGCCCGTGCCGTACTCCATCAGCACGTACGGCGCGACGAACACCGGCACTCGCTCCCCGTTCACCGGGTTCACGACGTGGACGCCGAGCGGCACACCTTCGCGGCTCTCGGCCTGCTCGCGGTTCGTGAGCGGCGTCGCCTGCAGACGATCCACCAAGGCGCGTGCCGCGTCCGCGCTCCCCCCCACGCCCGCCAGCTTCTCCACCAACGGGTGCTCCGGAGCGAACACGAAGAACGTGACCCCCCAGAGGGTGTCGGGGCGCGTCGTGAAGACCTCGACCTCGTCGCCGGTCTCCTCGACGGTGAAGCGCACCGCGGCTCCCTCGGACCGGCCGATCCAGTTCCGCTGCATCGTGATCACGCGCTCGGGCCACTCCTCGAGCGTGTCCATGTCGTCCAGGAGGCGTTGCGCGTAGTCGGTGATCTTGAAGAACCACTGCGTGAGGTCCTTGCGGACCACCGCGGTGCCGCACCGTTCGCAGGCGCCGTTGATCACCTGCTCGTTCGCCAGCACGGTCTGGTCGTTCGGGCACCAGTTGGCCGGCGCGTTCTTCCGGTAGGCGAGCCCCATCTCGAAGAGCTTCAGGAACAGCCACTGCGTCCAGCGGTAGTAGTCGGGGTCGCTGCTGTGGAGCCGCCGTGTCCAGTCGAAGGAGAATCCCATCCGCTTGAACGACGCCGCCTGCTGCTCGATGTTCTCGTAGGTCCATTCCTTCGGATGGACCCCGCGCTTGATCGCTGCGTTCTCGGCCGGGAGCCCGAAGGAGTCCCAGCCGATCGGATGCAGGACGTTGTATCCCTGGAGCCACCGGAACCGCGCGATCACGTCGCCGCCGCTGAAGGCCTCCGCGTGCCCGAGGTGGAGGTCGCCCGAGGGGTACGGGAACATGTCGAGCGCGTAGAAGCGGGGCCGTGGGTCCTGGGGATCGTCGGAGGCTCGGAAGAGGTCCAGGTCCTCCCAGACCTGCTGCCACTTCGGCTCGATCTGGGCGGGGTCGTATCGGTGCATCGGCTCATGGTAACGGGCCTCTCCTCCGTACACTGGGCCCACGGACACACCCATCGAGTCGACAGCACGACACAGGCCGGCGAAGGCGCTCGATCGTCGCGTCCTCACGATGTGGTGGACCGTCTGGGGCGCGATCGTGGTGGTGGGCGCCCTCGTCGCGTCCCCGACGATCGTGGAGATCCCCTCCGGCGGCGCGATCTTCGTCGCCGCGTTCGTGCTCGCGGTCCTCGGAGCCGCGACGGTCCCCTACCTGCGATACCGGCGGTGGCGCTACGAGATCCGGGAACGCGACCTGTTCCTCTCGCACGGCTCGTTGTTCTACGTCCTCACGTTGATCCCGTTCGATCGGATCCAGTACGTGGAAACGCATCAGGGCCCCCTCGACCTCGCCTTCCGGCTCATGCAGCTCGTCGTCTACACGGCCGCCGGGAGAGCGGCGCGGATCCCGGGCCTCGCGCCCGACGAGGCGGAGGCCCTCCGCGAGGAGCTGTCGAAGGTGGCCGGCACCGAGAGTGTCTGACCCCGTCCCCCCACGGCCCGACCGAGACGAAGCGTTCCTCCCGGTCTCCATGGCGTGGCGCCGGCTCCACCCCGCCGCGATCGCCGTGTGGACATCGGGCGTCGTCGGGAGTCTGGCGCTCCCGATCGTCTTCTTCCTGGTGATCGGGAGGGCGGGGTCGATCGGCTTCGCGGCTTTCGCCGGCGGCGTCGCCGTGATCGGGTCGGCGGTCCGGTGGAGCCGGTTCTGGTACCGGCTCGACGATCGCGCGCTCCATCTCCGCGGAGGCCTCTTGCAGCAGTGGGAACGGACGATCCAACTCGCACGAATCCAGAGTGTCGACGTCGTCCAGAAGCTGACCCATCGGGCATTCGGAGTGGTCGAGCTCCGGATCGAGGTCGTGGGCGGACAGGGCACGGAGGCGCCGCTCGTCGCGCTCCTGCCGGATGAGGCGACACGGCTGCGAGCGCTGTTGGCGTCCGATCTCGCCGAGGAAGGTGAGTCATCGGAACCGCCGCTCGTCCGTATGCGTCCCCGCGACCTGCTGGTGGCCGGCATCACCGGTGGCCGCGTCGCCGTGGTGGCCGCGATGGCGGGCTGGGCCTTCCAGCTCCTCCCGGAGGACACGCTCTTCGTGAACCTGGACGAGCTCGTGGGGACGGACCGGTCGAACCTGGAGACCGTCCTGCTGATCGCCGGGGCGCTCCTGGGTGCCTCCGTCCTCATCTCGCTCGCCACGACCGTGGTCGTCTACTGGGGCTTCACGGCCCACCGGAGAGAGGATCGGCTGGTGATCACGCGCGGATTGCTCCAGACGCGGCGATCCGTGGTCGCCGTGGGGCGGATCCAGGCGATCCGCATCGAGGAGAACCTGATCCGGCGCGTCTTCGGCCTGGCGAGCGTCAGGGTGCTCACCGCGGGCTACGGGAAGGAGTCCGGCGATCAACAACAGACGAGCATGCTCGTCCCCGTGGCCGACCGCGACCGATGCCTCCAGATCGCGGAGGCCGTCGTGGGCTCGGACGGGCTGCGGGAGACGGACCTCCGCCCCGCTCCCACCCGCGCGCTCGTCCGTCGGCTCACCTTCGCGTCGATCGTCGGCGTCGCCGCCCTGATCCTCGGTCTCGCCCTCCCAGATGGCGCGCGGATCGCGACCTTCCCCGTGCTCCCGGTTGCGATCGGGTTCGGGTACCTGTCGTGGCGCGCCCTCGGCCACGAGATCCTCGCGCGCCACGTCGTGGCTCGATCGGGCGCGCTCCAGCGACGCACGACGGTGGCGGCCCGGGCGAACGTGCAGCATCTGATCCTCCACCGTTCGCCGACCCAGCGACCCTTCGGCCTCGCCAGCCTGATGATCGCGATCCCGAAGGCGAGCGCCGCCGTGATCGATGTGGACGAGGACGTGGCCGAGGAGCGGTTCGACGAGCTGGCGTCCCGACTCTCGGGAGCGCGCTAGGCCAGGAACGCGCGAGGCGGGATCGACCGCTCGGGCAGCAGCGTGGCGCGGGTGAGCAACGCGGGGATCTGCTCCGCGGGAACGGGTCGCGAGAAGAGGAATCCCTGGCCGCGGGTGCAGCCGGCCGCCCTGAGGAAGGCGAGCTCGCCCTCGGTCTCGATCCCCTCCGCGAGCGGCACCATGCCCAGGCCGTGTGCCAGCTGGATCATCGCCTCGACCATCCGGCCGGACTCGTTATCGCGATCGACGTCATGGATGAACGAGCGATCGATCTTGAGGATGTCGACGGGCAGATGCTTCAGCCTGGCGAGCGAGGAGTATCCCGTCCCGAAGTCGTCGATCGCGAGGGACAGTCCCCACGCGTGGAGATCCGCGAGGACCCGCTGCGTGCGGTCGGGGTCGGCCATCGCGGTCGATTCCGTGATCTCGACGACGACATCGTGGGGATCAACGTCCGCCGCCGTGAGCTTCGCCATCAGCTTCTCCGGCAAGCGGCCGGACCAGAGCTGGCGTGGCGAGAGGTTGAAGCCGAGGCGCACCTCGATCCCCTGCGCCTCCCAGACCTTGCGTTGGTGCGCGAGCTCCTCGATCACCCAGTCGCCGATCGCCTCGATCAAGCCGAGCTCCTCCGCGATCGGGATGAACTCGCCGGGAGGCACGATCCCGCCGTTGGGCTCGCTCCAGCGGATCAACGCCTCCAGCCCTGTCACCGTCCCCCCGTCGAGCTCCACGATGGGCTGCCAGTGCAGGACCCAGTGCTTCTGCTCCACGGCCCGGCGGAGGCGGGTCGTGAGGGACAGTCGCTCGATAGCCTCGTCCGCGCCGCTCGCGTACACGATGTAGCCGCCCGGCTCGGCCTTCTTCGACTGGTACATCGCGGTGTCGGCGTTCTTCAGCAGGCTGATCGCGTCCGTGGCGTCCTGGGGGAACAGGCTCACGCCGAGCGAGGCCGACGTGAAGAACTCGACGCCGCCCAGGTCGAAGGGCTCCTGGAGCGCTTCGTGCACCCGGGTCGCCACCGACTCCGCGACGAGCAGTCCGGCTTCCGTGCCGGCCACCGGGCCGATCCCCCGCTCGAGGTCGGCGAGCAGGAGGAGGAACTCGTCGCCACCCTGGCGCGCGACCAGGTCCGTCTCGCGGGTGCAACCGCGGAGACGTTCCGCGAGCTGCTTCAGGAGGTCGTCGCCGGCATGGTGGCCGAGCGAGTCGTTCACCAGCTTGAAGTTGTCGAGGTCGAGGTAGATCACGCCCACGCCGAGGTCGTGGCGGCGCGCGCGAGAGATCGCGGCTTCGAGCATCTCCTCGAACAGGGCACGGTTCGGAAGCCCGGTGAGCTTGTCGTGATACGCGAGGAACGCCACCTGCTCCTCGGCGAGCTTGCGCTCGGTGATGTCGAAGATCACGCCCTGGATCAGCCAGGGCTCACCCTGCTCGTCGTCGATCGGGTACGCCTGCTCCAGGACCCACCGGACGCTGCCATCCTCGTGGACCATCCGATACTCGTGGTTCAGCGGCTCGTGCGCGTTGTACGCGTGGCGGTACTCGTCCCATGCCCGTTCGATGTCCTCGGGATGGACGTGATGTCGCCACGCATAGGGGTCGGTCAGCCACTCGTCCTGCTCGATGCCCAAGAGCTCCACGACCTGCGGGCTCACGTAGATCGACTCCGAGTTCTCATCCACCGGATCGAGGTACACGACCGCCGGGATGTGCTCCACGAGCGCGCGGTACTTCGCCTCCGCCTCGAAGCGCGCCGCTCTGCCGGCCTCCACCTCCGTGCGGTCTCGGAGCGTGACGACCAGCAACGGCGACTCCGCCTCGATGCGGCCGATGTGCACCTCCACGGGAAGCTCGCCGCCGTCGCGGCGCGTGCAGGTGGTGTCGAAGGAGGACCCGGCGGGGTGCTCGGCCAGGTCGGTCGCGAGCAGGCCGTGCACCGTCCGTCCGAGCAGCTCGCCGCGCGCGAAGCCCGTCAGGCGCTCGCACGCCGTGTTCGCGTAGAGGATCTCGCCGCCGCTCTCGGCCACCACCAGGGACTCGGGGGTCGCTTCCAAGAGAGAGCCGGGCGTGAGCACGTCGCCCAGGCGCCCCAGGGCAGCCTCGAAGAGGGTGGCGGGCTCTCTGAGCGTGGCCATGCTCAGGTCATCGGCGGTTCGATGCGGCGACCTGAGACGGCGGGGCCGGCTCCGAGGGGATCCCGGTCCGGGTCATCACTCCCCACTGCCGCCTCCTCGCCCCCGTCTGGAAGGTGGCGAGGAATCGCTCGATCGCGACCAGCTGGTGGAACCCCAGGAACTCCACGAGCGAGGCGGCGAAGAGGATCAGCCGGTCCGAGGTGGAGGGGTACCGCTGCAGGAGCATGGCCTCGACCCCAGCCGCCACCTGCGACAGGACCATCCCGTGGAGGACCGCGAGTCCGAGGAAGAGCCAGAAGACGTGCATGTCGAGGATGCCCAGGGCGGCCGATACGAGCAGCGAGGTGAACCCGACCACCTCGATCACGGGCCCGAGCCCTTCGAACAGCCAGAAGAATGGGATGGCGAACAGGCCGAGCCTGCCGTAGCGCGGGTTGCAGAGCATGTCCCTGTGCCGCCATAGGTTGGTCAGCAGACCGCGATGCCAACGACTCCGTTGCCCGAGGAGGGTCGGCAGATCCGACGGCACCTCGGTCCAGCAGATCGGGTCCGGGCTGAACACGATCCGGTACGGCAGGCCGGATCGAGCGAACGTCTTGTGGAGCCGCATGACCAGCTCCATGTCCTCGCCGAGCGTCTCCGTCCAGAACCCGCCGACCTTGAGGACCGCGTCGCGACGGAAGATGCCGAACGCGCCGGAGATGATCAGCAGCGCTCCCATCCGGCTCCAACCGGCCCGGCCGAGGAAGAACGCCCGCGCGTACTCGACGATCTGGAGCCGTTCCACCCAGCGCCGGGGCATGTGCAGCGCGGTCGCGCGGCCACCCACGACGGTGGCGCCGTTGAGCGGCCGGACCGTCCCCCCCACGGCGATCACGCTGTCGTCCTTCACGAAGTTGCGGGTGGCACGGAGGATCGCTTGCGCGTCGAGCAGGCAGTCGGAGTCGACCGGGGCGACGAGCGGATACCGCGCCAGGTTGATGCCGGCGTTCACCGCGTCGGCCTTCCCCCCGTTCGTCTTCTCGGCGACGATCAGCCCCGGGTCGCGGAGCGAGCGCATCACCCGGGTCACGGGCTCCGTCGACAGCGTCCGCGCCCAGACGCGAGGCTCCTCGACGAGCGCGAACGCTTCGATCAGCCGATCCATCGTGCCATCCGTCGACCCGTCGGAGATCACGATGACCTCGAACTTGGGGTAGTGGAGCGTGACGAAGGATCGCACCGCGGCGACGATGCTCCGCTCCTCGTTGAAGGCGGGAACGATGATGGAGACCGGTTTGAAGACATCGCGCTCCATGAGATCGCGGAGCTCCGTGTCCGAGGTCTGCCTCGATTCGAGGATGACGGCACGGAGTCCGATCAGCGCGAAGGCGCCGTAGAGGAGGCTCAGGACCGCGAAGTACACGATCGTCACGATCCCGAGAGCGGCGAGCACGGCCTCGAATACGCTCATGCGACCACGGCCCGCACGAGGTTGGAGATCTGGTCGCGCAACGCTTGCTCGGCCATGTCCCTGGCGAAGCGATCGGCGTGCTCCCGAGCAGCACGTCCCAGCTGGGCGAGCCCGCCGGGACCGAGACTCACCATGGCTTCGGCCGCCGCCCGGCGGACCCACCACGACCGATCCCCGAGTCGATCGCTGAGGAGGGACAGTGCCTGCGTCTGTGGAAGGAGGCGCGCTGCCGTGGTGGCGTGGATCCGGATGAAGTCGACCTCATCGGCGAGCGCGGCGATCACGACCCCGTGGGACGCCTCGGGCAAGAACCCGAGCCGGCCCACCGCTCGCAGCGCCGCGCCGCGGACCTCGTCGTCCGCGTGGGTGAGGAACGGCACGACCTCCTCGGCGAAGATCAGGAGTTTCAGCCGTCCGATGCCGTCGATCGCGGCCCGGACCGTGGGCGCGCGAGGTCGCTCGTGTTGCAGCAGGACGGCGATGAGCGACGTCGCGGCCTCCTCCGAAAGGACCACTACCTCCTCGACGATCCCGAAGGGCAGCTCCTGGGTCTCCATCGCTCGCGCGAGGGCCGCCGCTCCGCGATCCCGATCGAAGAGATCGTCCACCCGAGCCAGCGTCCGTGCGGCGGCTCGTGCCGACGCGACGCTGATCAGCTGATTCGAGTCGTACACGCCGTTCACCAGCGTCATCAGCGCGGAAGGGATACGGGCGTTCGAAAGCGCGACGATCGCATCCAGGCGACCGCTCACGGAACCGTGCCCGGTTCTCCGCTCGAGGTCCACGACCGCCCCGTGACGTTCGAGCAGCTCGGCGACGCGCGTCGATTCGGAACCTCGGAGCGTCTCCCGAAGGGCGAGGAGGGCTTCGACGGCCTCGATCTCGAGGCCGCCTGCCGGCTCCGCGGTTGCTCCGCTCAACACGCCCAGCCATCGGCCGACCCACTCCTGACGTCGTTGCGCACGGACGAGCTCGTGGCGGGCGCTCACGTGTTGGTACGCGAGGACGTAGGTGGTGACCAACAAGAGCGCCGCCGCGGTCGACCCGACCGCGCCGAGGAGGACGCTGCCCAGTCGGGCACCGCCGGAGGAGCCGAAGATCCCCGACGCCAGCCTCCACGTCAGGTATCCCAGCGGGATCGCCTCGAGGGAGATCGCGAGGGAGAAGATCACGGCGAAGGTGACGTCACCGTACCGCCGCCACACGGGCTACCTCCCCGTGCGTTGACCCAGACAGCGGCTCACGCGGGCGAGCAGCTCCGGCGGGCTGAACGGCTTGGTCACGAAGTCGTCGGCGCCGAGCTCCAGTCCCCGCACGACGACCTCTTCCTGACGCAGGCCGGAGAGAACCAGGACGGGCACGCCCGTGCCGAGGTCCTTCCGGAGGTCGCGGAGCAGATCCAGCCCGTTGCCGTCGGGCAGGTTCAGGTCCAGCAGCACGAGGTCGTAGTGGCCCTCGGCGAGGAGTTGCCTCGCGTCCGAGATCCCGGGCACCAGGTCGATGTCGTAGCCGGCCGACTTCAGGGTGTGCTCGAGCACGGTCCGCACGGTCCAGTCGTCCTCGATCGCCAGGATCCCCGTCATCGCTCCTCCAGGCACGTTGCAGTCGACCCGCTGGTCGCTGCCTATGGCATCGGTCGGAGAGGGAGAGCGCTGAAGGAGGGACTAGCGGCGGGGCGAGCGTTCCTCGAGACCCCACGGCGATCCGTGCTCGTGCAGGAGGTCGAGGAACGGACCCGGTGGGAACGCCTCCGGGCCGAGCACACCGGTGCCCGTCCACGCGCCGTTCGCCAGGAGCTCCAGCGCGACCGCAGGGTTCAGCGCCGTCTGCCAGACCACCGCCTGCGCGCCGTCACGGCGCCAGGTCTCCTCGTTGTCCACCACGTGGTAGAGGTAGACCTCTCGGGGCGAGCCGTCGGCCCCGGTGCCGGTGACCCACGTGCCCGCGCACGTCTTCCCGGTCATCCGGTCGCCGAGGGACATCGGGTCGGGCAGCGCGGCCGCCACGACGTCACGAGGCGACACGTTCAGCCCGTTGACGCTGACCGGCTCGGTCCGGTCGAGGCCGAGCTTCCGCAGCGTCTTCAGCACATCGATGAACTCATCGCCGAGCCCGTACTTGAACGTCACGCGCCGGCAATCGATCCACCGCGGCACGAGGAGCACCTCCTCGTGTTCCACGTTCACGCACTCGACGGGACCGATCCCCTCCGGGAACGTGAACACCTCGGGCTCGCTGAACGGCTCGGTCGTGAACCACCCGCGATCCTTCTCCCACACCACCGGCGGGTTGAGGCATTCCTCGATCGTGGTCCAGATCGAGAAGCTGGGAGCGAAGTCGTACCCCTCGACGACGAGGTTCGCCCCGTCACGGACTCCCACCTCATCGATCGTGTCGAACAGCTCGTCGGCGGCGTGGCGCGCGAACACGTCCGAGAGCCCCGGCTCCACCCCGATGCCCAAGAGCGCGAGGAGCCCGCGCTCCTCCCACGCTTCGGCTCGAGCGAACTGCTCGTCCCCGAGCTTCGTGCCGGACTCCTCGTGGGGGCGCTCGGGATGGGGCTGCGAGAGCGACATCGCCATGTCGAGGTAGGTCGCGCCCGCCGCGAGGGCTCCCTCGAACACCGGCATCACGAAGCGGGGGTCGACGGCGTTCAGGATCGCGTCACACCGGTTGGCGGCGGCGAGCTCGGCGACGGCCCCGGCCTCGCTCGCATCCACGCGTGCGGCGGAGAAGCGGCCGTCGCCGTAGCGGTCGACGATGCTCCGCGCGCGTCCCTCATCGTGGTCGGCGAAGACGACGTGCTCGGCGAAGTCGCGCCGGGCGACGATCGGTGCGAAGGCCGACCCCACGCCGCCGGACCCGACGACCAGGATCCTCATGGGCGCGGAGTGTAGCCGCCGACTGCACCGATGCTCAGCGGGACCGAACCGCGGTGGCGAGGCGGGAGATCACGTCGGGATCGCGTTCGTCGTCCAGCACGAAGAGCACCGTGTCGGCGCCAGCCTCCTCGTAGCGATCGCAGGCCTCGCCCGCACCGTCGAGCCCGACTTCCCGGAGCCAGAGTTGGACCTGCCGCTCGACCGGTCGTTCACCTGCGAGCTCGGCCACGTGTGCGGCCAGCTCCGCGAACCGATCCGCGTCTACGGACGAGGCGTTCCAGGCATCCCCGTACGCTGCGGCGACCGCGAGCACGCGCTCGCTCGTTCCCCCGACCACGATCGGCGGCGGCTCGATCCCGAGTGGCCCGAGCGAGGCTCCATCGAGACCGAGCGCGTCGTCGGAAACAGTCTCGCCCCGCCAGAGCCTGGGGAAGACCCGGCAACACGCTTCCAAGCGATCCACACGCTCCGCGAACGGGGGGAAAGGCACGCCGGCCACCCGATGGTCGTGCCGCGCCAGGTGCCACGAACCGGTCCCGAGCCCGACCTCGAGGCGGCCGCCGCTCGACGCCTGCGCGACCGCGAGTTGCCCGGCCAGCAGCAGCGGCGGCCGCAACGACGCGTTGAGCACGTGGACGGCCAGTCGGATCCGCGAGGCGGCCCCGGCCATCGCCGCGAGGAGCGTCGGCGCGTCCCACGCGGCGTCGTCTCCGGGCGCGGCGCTCACGTGATCGAAGCACGACACGAGGTCGAAGCCCTCGGCCTCAACGGTCGTCCACGCGGTGAGGAGCTCGTCGAAGCTCCAACCCCACTGACCGGGCTTCACCCCGACCCGCATCTGACCACTGTCCCAGAAGGGCAGCCCGAGCATGAGAGGAGCCGGCCCGAGGGGGCCGGCTCCTTCGTGTGCCGATCGCCGACGGCTATGGCCGCCGGATCTCGATGCTCCGGAACGTGTCTCGACCGGGCCCTCCGGCCCCGAAGTCCCGACCGGGGCCACCGTGCAGGAGGTCTCTTCCGGGTCCGCCGAACAGACGGTCCCTGCCGATCCCGCCGAACAGACGGTCCTTCCCAGACGCGCCGACCAGCCGGTCACGTCCAGACCCGCCGACGAGTCGGTCGTTGCCGAGGCCGCCGCGGAGGACGTCGGACCCTCCGCCGCCGAGCACGAGGTCGTTCCCCCCGAGTCCGGTGAGCGTGTCGCTCCCAACGAGACCGCAGATGATGTCGGCCCCCGCCGTACCGGACAGATCGTCATCGCCCGAGGTCCCGACGACCTGGTTCCGAGGATCGCTCGCGAAGCCCGGGCACGTTGGCTGCGACGGAACGTTCACCACCACGAAGCCGTTGGCGAGGTCGAGACCGAAGAAGCAGTTCTCGCAGGAGTCGGCCGCGGTGATCGTCATGTCGCTGTTCAGATCCACCAACCCGGTGAAGACCGGATCCGGCCCTCCGACAACGCCGAACCCGCAGGGGTTCGTCTCCGCCTGGTTGTTGGCCAGGATGTCGGCTCCGTCCGTGGCGTCGCCGAGTCCCGCGTCCACGGCCTCGCCGATCAGCCCGAAGTGGCAATCCGCCGAGTTGATGATCTCGTTGCCGCTTGAGTCCACCCGTCCATCGATCGCCGACCACGCGAAGTCGGACTCAAGCACGCCCGGGTTGTCAGGGTCGGTCGCGTTGAACACCGTCGGGAGCGCGCCGGTCCACGCGAACTCTCCGTCGATCACGTTGATCGTGACCCCGTTCGCCGTGCCGTCGTATCCGATCAGCGTGCAGTCGTCGAGGTTCGTGATCGCGAGGTCGCCGGCGGCGCCGTCGTTGTCGGTTGTCCAATTGTTGCAGTCCAGTTGACCGTCGATGATCGAGGTGTCACCGAAGAACGCGTTAGAGTCGTCGCGCCCGCTCACCACGCCGTCACCGTTCAGGTCCGCCCCCCCGTTGATGATGGTTGGCCCGAACGTGCCGCTGAAGGCGTTCGAGGGGGTTGGGTCGGGCGACGGGCCCTCGACCTGCACGACACCGAGGGTGACGTTGTGGCCGAGGAAGCAGCCGTCGGCGCACGTGTCCGCGGCGGTGATGTCGCCGTCGCTGTTCAGGTCGACCTTGCCGTTGTCGGCGGCGATCGGTGGGTTCGCGAACCCACACGGGTTCGTGTTCCCGACGGTGTTGCCGAGGATGTCCGCCGTGCCGATCACGTCGAAGGAGCAGTCGTTCGCGTCGATCGTCTCGTCACCACTCGAGTCAACGAGGCCAGAGATCGTCGACCACGCGAAGTTGGCCTCGAGCACGCCAGGGTTGTCCGGGTCACTCGGATCCGGGAAGACGGTCGGGAACGCCCCATCAGGCCAATCGACAGCACCGTCGAACACGTCGATCGTGACCCCGGTCGGCGAGCCGTCGTACGCGAGCATCTGACAGTCGTCGTTGGCGTCGATCACACCGTCACCGGCCTCGCCCCCGTTCACACCCGACCACGCGTCGCAGTCGAGACCGCCGTCGATGATCGCGGTGTCGCCGTAGAAGGCGTTCGAGTCGTCTGTGCTGGTCACCTCGTTGTCGCCGTTCAAGTCGAGCAGTCCGTCGATCACGGTTGGCGAAAGACCACCCGTGAACGGCGCCGCTGCCGCCGGCCCCGCCAGGATGAGCTGGGCGGAGAACGCGACCAGGAACATCACTCCGAGGCTCGACAAGGAGCGACGGAACGATCTTGCACCTTCGGTCGATCGGTTCACACGCATGGTGCTCCTCCCGGGTCGGGCACGGTCAGCGGCGCTCGCGTGCCGCGGTTGAACGGTGCGTGGTTGGCGAGGGTAGGTATCGCAGATCGCCGGCTGAGACATGCGCGAACGCCGAACGTGACCAGACCCATACACACCCCCGGCGCTCCTTCGAGCCACGGGATTCCGCCTCAGCGGAACCAACGTATTCGCTTTCGCGAAACCGTTGTGGACGTTAGTCCCTCGTCCTCGAAGAAGCAAATCCACGCTTGCACTGTTCAGAGGGTTCCAAGTTTCCAATGGGGATCCCGTAGCCGTTTCGCGAGAAGGCCTCCGCTCACCCGTGATGTTCCTTCCGAGTGAACCGACTTCTCGACCTACGGTATCGGCTCTCGGCCAGGCGTTCTCCGGGGCCCACGACGACGCCGAGCGGCGCCTGTTGGGGCGTTGCCTGGCGAGCTCGATCAGCGCTTCCGGGCCTGACGGATGTGCTTGGCCGTGCGAACGATCCGCGCGCCCATCGGAACGATGCTGATCGAGCCATCGGTCTCCAGAACGGCCAACTTCACGCCGCTCAGCGCCTCCACGCCGTGCTCACGGATCACCATCTCGAGCTCCTGACGCTCCAGCCCTTCTCGACGGAGATGCGGCTCGATCAGCTCCCCGTCCTCGACGAGCACTGTGGGAGTACCCTCGATGAGGCGGCCCCACCCACCTCCGTGCAGACGGACGAGGGCGATGGCCCGGTTCGCGACCAACAGTGTCAGCGCCGCGATCAGACCGCCCTGGACCGAGAAGTCGGGACCCACCATCGAGTTCTGCACGGCGTTGGAGATCAACAGCACGACCACGAGGTCGAAGACCGTCATCTGACCGAGCTCCCGCTTGCCTGCCAGCCGGAGGCCGACGAACACGCCCAGGTACACGAGCAAGGTGCGTACGACGACGGCCCAGGCGTCCGTTCCCATCCTGAACATCTCGTGCTCCTTTCCACTCCGGTCGCATCCACGTCACGTCGTGAGTGATCCTCGCGCCGCCCAGACGGCGCTGGTCATCGTGATCGGCGGCGGCGGGAGGATCGCCCTGCAGCGCTCGCGGAGCTCGGCTCGTTCCGCCGGCGCGAGCGGAGCGAGATAGGCGCCGGCGGGCCCGACCCCCAGCTCGAACGGCTCCCACCAGTCGTCGAAGGTTTCGTGCTCGACGGACACCAGGAGCGCCGTCTCCTCCACGTCCCACAGCCCCGCCGCCTCGAATAGCTCCCTGAGATGCCCCTCACGCGCACCGGCGAGGTCGGACTCGTCGTGGACCCCGGCGTCCGTCTCGCGAGCCGCTCGCCAGAACGCGGAGATCGGTGCGCGCTCCCCCGCGAAGTCCCAGACACAGGCCGCCACGAGGCCTCCCGGCCGCGTCACACGCGCCATCTCCGTGAGCCCAACGATCGGGTCGCGCATGAAATGCACCACGAGCTGCGCCATCGCCACGTCGAATGCGCCCTCAGGATGAGGGATGTCCTCCGCCGAAGACCGCCGGACGTCGACACCGGGATGTCGTGCCCTCGCAGCCGCGACGAACGGCTCCGATGGGTCGACCGCGGCCACGGACTCGGGCCCGAGCCGGTGCACGAGCTCGTTCGTCAGAGCACCCGGCCCACAGCCGACATCGAGCACCCGCTGCCCCGCGCGAACACCGGCGAAGTCGGCGAAGGCTGGTGAGAGCACCCTCGAATAGCGCCCCATGAAGCGGTCGTAGGCATCGGCGGCGACGTCGAAGCTCATCGTCGCCGACCCTATCGTCAGTCTTCTCGATGAGAGCAATGGTGGCACCGCCCCACGTCCAAGAAGGCCAAGCTCCCGGCCGGAGGTTCATCCGCCTCCCCCACCGGGTACGGGAGACACGGACGTCGAAGGTCGGTCGGCAAGAGGAAGGCATCTCACGTGGCGGGGGGATCCAGGGGGCGCCGGAGAAGAGCTCTCCCGGTGAGGTGCGTCGCGCTCTTCGCGACCGCGTTCATCCTGAGCGCCGTGTCATCGGGCGCGATCGCCGCGCAGCCGGAGAAAAAGAAGCCTCCGCCCACCCCGTCGCCGACGCCTGAGCCCTCACCGTCACCGGAGCCCTCCGCGGAGCCATCGCCAGCGCCGAGCCCCGACCCAACGCCGTCGCCCACCCACACGTCCTCGCCGATACCGGACCCGACACCTTCATCGCCGCCGGGAGGAAGCCCCACGCCTCCCGGCGATGACCCACCCTCTTCGGGAGGAGCTCCGACGGAAGGCGACACACCGCTCGGCTCGAGCGACGTGCCTCCGGGCCCGTACCAAGCGGCTTTGGACCTGATCGGAAGAAGCGGGGATGAAGGAGATCCGAGCTCCGCTCGGGAGGGCACCGGGTCGCTGTTCACGACGGTCGCATCGATCATCGACGAGCTCGCATCGTCGGATGATCGCGCGATCGGAGCGGCCGAAGCTCCGACCTCGTGCCCTGGGTTCGCCTGCCCTTCCCCCACCGATGCCACGGAGGATCGAGCGTTGTTGTTCATCGTCGTGATCTGTCTCTCGATCGCGTTCGCCGGGGTGCTCGTCATCCGCGCCAAGAGTCGGCGATCGACCAGCGAACCGCTCTCCGATCGAGCGTGAGCTTCCGGTCACTGCGATGGTGGGGCGATCATGCGCGCAAGCCGGTTCCGCCTGGTCTACGATGGCCCCGACGGGGGAAGGGGGATCCGGGTGGACCACATCTTCTGGGCGGTCGTGTCCATCGCCATCCTCGGCGTACTCATGAGCCTCCTGCTGAGGATGCTGATCCAAGATTTCCTGGCGGGCCCCTCGGCCGGCCGTCGGAGGCCCAAACTCAAGAGCTGAGCCGGATCCGCTGAATCCTCAGCGGCTCTCGACCAGGCAGTCGGGGATCCGTTCCTCGGGAACTGACGCTCGGGCTATGACGCTTTGGTCTGCGTCGACAGCAGCCCCTCGACCGCGTCTGCGACGTCCCCGGGGTCGAAGGGTTTCGTCATCACGGCATCAGCCCCTTCGGCGAGGCAGCGCTCCCGTTCCCGCGAGAGCGTGACTGCGGTCAAGACCAGGACGGGGACTTCGTCGAACTCAGAGGAATGGCGCACCGCGTCGAGCACGTCGTAACCGTTCACGCCCGGCATCATCAGGTCGAGGACGATCGCGTCCGGGTGCTCGGCCCGCGCGATCTCGATACCCGTCCGTCCATCCGCGGCCACGAGCGTCTCGTGTCCCTTCGCGTCGAGCGCAAGGCGAAGGATCACACCGATGATCGACTCGTCATCGACTACAAGGACGCGGGACATCCGACCCCCTTCGGTCTCTTGCTCTGTATCGGCGCTCACGCGCCGGAACCTGAAGGCCCCAGATGCATGCCCGTCAGCACGCGTGACGGGCTGGACAGCCTCACCGGCTGACTGGCGGCAGGCCGGGGACGATCAGCAGCGCCAGCTGAAGATCCAGCCTTGGGGTCCGGACGTTCGACCGGGGCTGGCTCGCCGTTCACCGTAGGAGCTGATCTCGGGCACGGCTCGGAGGCCTTGGGTCAGAGCGAGTTCCTCGGCCAGGGCCTGACATTCCTCGAGCGTCGCCCGGCTACGGGTGCGCGGAACGGTGACCACGTAGGTTCCGGGACGCCGTGCGACCGAGTATTCGTCCACCTGGTCGAGAGTAGGCCCCTCGCAGCCCTAGGGGAATACGACGTGTGTGCCGACGTTGACGGTTTCTCTGCGGGGGTAGCAGCCGCTAGTCAGCGATCGCCGGCAGGGCGACGAAAAGGCCGACCACCACCACCACGAGGACCAGGGCGCCGATGGCTATCCGCTTCCAGGACGTGAACATCGGGTACGGCTCGGGCCACCGGTTCGGGTCGAACAGCCCCATCGTGTTCCGAGCTTACGGCGGGCGGCCGACCCTGGCGATGCGGATGAAGGCGCGGCCCTCAGGCCGAGGCCGTCGATCCTTCGGTCACTTCCCCCTTGTGGGCCGCGAAGGCCGCCAAGACCTCATCCTTCTCCTTGGCAGGGACCCCGAAGTGATCGAGCGACCGCCCCAGCTCAGCCGCGACCTCATCGAACTCCTCCGGGGAGATGTGGAGCTCGCGATGGGCCTCTTCCAGCCCGAGGGCCGTGCTCCCTGGCTTCGTGGCGGCGAACGTGAAGGGTCCACCGGCCACGTTGCAGACCCACAGCGTGCGCATGAACTTGAGCCCCGGCAGTCTCCCGAGCTGGTTGGTGTGCCACTCGCGAAGCTCAGGGTTCTCCGATGATCGGCCGACGAGGGAGTTCTGGACGACCGCATCGCTGAAGTGGTCGATCACGGCAGCGATGGCGAACACGCCACCCAATCGTTCGTACAGGCTCGGCTCAGCCATGCTCGTCCCCTCCTCTTCGTCCACGCCGTGCTGGTCGGACGCGTCTGGAGGTCTACGGGTGCCACCTGAGATCGGTTCAGGTCTCGGGGCGACCGACAGAGGGGATCGGGCCCTCGATCGACCGGCATGCCGGCTCCGATCGTGCTCGAACCTGGTCAGACCGGCCGACGGAAGGGTGCGAGCACCTTCAGCTTCGCGCCCCACCCGCCGACCGCATCCAGCGCGTTGGCGATCGACAGGGTCGAGGGAAGCCCGGCTGCCACGTACGGATCTGGCCTACCGAAGGCGGTCCGGTCCTGCGGGGCTTCGTAGGTCAGCGTCCAGTTATGCGAGCCGTTGAAGCCAACGAGGGCCCCGTGGACCGCCAGCCCTTTCAGGATCGCCTTCTGGTACGTCGGGATGTCCAGCGCCTCGACCTCCGCGACCGTCATGTCCACGAACACGACATTGCCCATCGACAGCCTCGTCGTCGGGTCGTTGATCGGATCGCACGGGACACCCTTGGTGCCCGAGAGGTCGTACGGAGCGACGTTTTGACCCGACAGGCACCTCGCGTGCATCCCCACCGTGTGCCGGACGAACCCCGCGGCGAGTTCCTCCGGCCGGATCGGCTCCAGGCCGGTCGGAGGCTCCTCGATGTTGTGGAACCCCGGCCCATCCGTTTCGAGTCGATACGAACGCCACGCGTTGATCACCCGAGCCCTGTCGTCCACGAACGCCCGCTGGAAGTGGTACGTGTAGCCATCGGTCTGCTCGACCAGCCGGAAGACGCCGTCGGATCCGCTCGAGGTCTCGACCCCGACCGGGCAGTGCACGAAGAGCCCGTCGATCTCCCGCGCGAACGGCGCCGTGGTCCCCGATATGACGATCTCGTACACCGGGTCCTGCGCCCGCGCGAAGTAGAACGGGAACCCCCACATCGATCGCACAGCCGCCGTGATGTCCCTGGGAAGCCCATCGGACATGAGCGTGCGGATCATCACCGCGGAGTTGGGGTCGACATTCGACGTGTCCAGCGGCGTGTTCCACACGCTCGTGTTCGAGAACATGTGCCAGTCGAGTCCGGGCCAGTTGTCGATGCTGTACAAGCCTCCACCCGAGGCCGGCGACGAACTGGGGGTTGGCGCGGGCGGCGTCGCGCTCGGGGTCAAGCTCGGCGTCTGGCTCGGGCTAGAAGGACGCCGGTCCGGCCCGACCCATCGACGCACCGCCAGGTAAACGCCTACGCCCCCGACCGCCAATGTGCTCAGGAACACCCTCCGAGACAAGCCTCTAGACATGGCAGGCGCTGCTGCCAAAACCAGTCCCGAAAGCGGCCCACGGCCGCTTCTTGGGACCGGGCGCGGGGACCAGGCGGTGGCACCTCATGGGAACAGCGACCCGCCATGAGCGGAAGGAGCCAGCAACCAGCCCAACCGGCCGTCGTTGTGATCGTGCTTCCTCGATGGGCGGGATTCCCGCCACGCCGCCACCAGGAACAACAGTGAGAGGAAGGCGACGTTGAACGAAAGCAGCACCTGGATCCAAGGGTCCTCGAACCCCCGGAAGCAGGACTCCGGCGTGCAGGGCGGAGCCGCCGCCTCGATGATCCGGAGGATCCGCAGCGTCCCGAGGACGACGGTAACGATCGCCAGGATCAGCGCCACGGGGTAACGACCCAGCGGATGGTCGGCTCCTAGGGCAAGCCCGGCGAGGCCGCACCCGACCAGGCCGACGCTCCCCAGGATGACCACGCCGTGCACGAGGGTTTCGAGGTGGCCGCCTCCGTAGAGCCCCTTCGAGAGGAGAGCGACGACAGACAGCACCGCGGAGCCAACCAACGCAGCCCCCGCCGCGCGCGCCCCGCCGAGGAGAAGGACTGCGCCCAGAGCCAGGCATAGGAGCACCCACTGACCCAGGAGATCCTGCGAGCAGCAAGAAAAGTTCATCGATCGGATAGAAGCACGCGCACGCGCGCCTGAACAACGGCCGCTACAGAACCCTCACGAACGTATGAGGCCGCCCGAACGACGAGCCGATCCGCGTGAACGTCCCCCGGTTGGGCCAGCGCTCGATCCCTCTCGACAGATGCGTGGTCTTCATCTCTCCTCTTCTTCGGCGAAGGCCCGTAGGGCGATCCTTCCGAAGGCGTCCTGGTCCCCGCGCGCCGCCTTGCACACGTCGCAGTCGTGCCCCTCGGTGTGCGACTCGGCCACCGCGTCGATAGCGATCTTGAGCATCTCAACGTTCATCTCTTCCTTCCGGATACCCACCGGCGGAGCTCCATGAACGCCATCAACAGTGACACCCGCAGATCGCAACGCGGGCCGATGGCAAGGAGGGAGCGAAAGCGCTAGCTCGTCGAGTTCACGAGCGTGGGGCCGTGCGTCATCGACCGCAGCTCCGTGTCGAATCGCGCAGCACGGAGCCGCCTCGCTGTTACCACGAACATGACGAGCAGGGCGATCACGATCACTGCCAGGCCGCCTGCGATGCCGAACGCAGTGGCGGCGGTTGACCGCTCGGCCTCGAGTGCCGTCCGGGTCGTTCGGAGCGTCTGCGTGAGCTCGCGAACCCGGACCTCGGCGATCGTCTGGAGACCCCGCGCCGCGGTCAGCTCTCGTTCCACGCCGCGGACCTGAGCGGCGGCCTGCCGGCGAAGACGATAGGTGACCTCGTCGATCTTCGATCGGAGGTCGTGCGCCAGCATCAGCAGGCGTCCCTCCGCCAGGGTTGCTCCGATCGCGAAGGACTCGCTCCCGATCAGGTCGCCGATCCCGTATCCAGTGCATGGATCGTTGCAGTACTGGATGTGGTAGAGGCCGGCGGGGAGGTCGGGAACGCGGAACCCAACACGTGCGAGGAACCCATCACCTTCCGTCCGAGTGATCATGACTTGCCCGACCGGGATCGCTGCCTCGGGCACCCTGTGGCCCTGGATCCAGCGGTTCGCAGGAAGGAGGAATGCGATGTACGGGCCGTTTGCGGTCTCCCCCGTTGTGTCCTGCCAGAAGGTTCCCTGGACGATCGCGACCTCGGCAGGCACGTACGCCGACCGCTCGGGGGTGCTCCAGCCGCCCCCCGCGCTCGCAGAGGTCGTCGGGAGCACCGCCACCCCGAGAGCCGCAGCGACGACGATGACGAACCGACGAGCACGCATCGAAGCCTCCTTCGCAAGGGTTTGTACAGGGGACCGGGCTTGAGCACGGAAGGTTCCGCGGGCGATCAGTTCCGCTCACCGCCGGGCATGCATCATGAAGATGCATAGGTTCGACGCCGGGAGCACACGTAGCATCCGGACATGGACGAAGAGGCATCCGGGGGCGGTGACGGTCTCGCGATCGCAGCCGTCGCCCGCGCGCTGGAGATCCCGATCCCCACGATCCGTTCGTGGGAGCGACGTTACGGGCTGCCCGCGCCGCCACGGACGGCTGGGAAGCACCGTCGGTACTCGCTTACGGAGATCGACGAGCTGCGAGGTCTGCGTGACCTGATCGTGCGCGGCTATCCGGCGCGGACGGCGGCAGCGATGATCCGCGCCCACCGATCCGGCGATGACGACGGCGGAGCGATGGAGCGGATGGTCCGGTCCGCGATGCTCCTCGACAGCGAGGGCGTGCGGACGGAGCTCGACCGAGCGGCCGAACGTGTCGGCGTCGAAGCGACGCTCCGAGACGTCGCGCTGCCGGCGATGCACGAGATCGGTGATCGCTGGAAGACGGGCGCGTGCGGGATCGAACAGGAGCACCTGGCCACCGACGTGGTCCGCCGGTGGTGCGCCCGCCGATCGGCGATGGCGTCTCCGACCTCGCGTTCCAGCCCGGTCGTCCTCGCGTGCGGTCCCAAGGATCTCCACACGATCGGGCTCGAGGCGTTCGCCGTCGTCCTCGCGAGACAAGGATGGCCGTGCCGCGTCCTCGGGGCGCTGACCCCGACCGGATCCCTGGTCGATGCGATCCGTACCCTGAAGGCGCCGGCCGCTGTGGTGGTCGCCCAGCGCGGCGTCACGCGCCGGGCTGCGATCGAGTCGATCGCCGCCGTCGATGCACTCCGCCGTGTTCGGGCGTTCTACGCCGGTGATGCCTTCGCGGCGCCGACGACCCGCCGTGGCGTGCCGGGGGTCTACCTCGGAACCGATGTCGTCGCCGCGGCCGAGATCCTCGAGTCCGAGCTGACGCGGCTCGGCCTCGCCTCGCTGGCCTGACCCGAGAGCCGCCGACAAGACCCCCCGAGTTGATCCGGAAGAGCAGATTGCATAGGTTCATGCATGGCTTCACTCGTCTCCGTCGTGAAGGATGGCTCCACGTCCAACGCAGAGAGGTGATGTCCATCGATGGAGGAGAGAACGGACCGCTCGCAAGGATCGGAACGATCGAAGGAAAGGGAGGCAATCCATGAAGCGGATCATCGGTCTGGCCCTCGCGCTGACCGCGACGATGGCCCTGGGCGCCAACACGCCCGCTGTCGCGTCGGAGCGCGAGGAGTTCTCGTTGAACGTCGTGCACGGGATCCCCGGTGTGACCGTCGACGTGTGCGTGAACGGCGCGAAGGCGATCACCAGCTTCCAGCCGGGTGACGTCGTGAGCGACGTTCGGCTGCAGGAGGGCGAGTATCGCTTGAAGGTCACGCCGGCGGGCGAGCCGTGCAGCGCGGCGATCCTGCAGGCGCGAGCCGAGCTCGAAGGCGGGCGCTACCGCAGCTACACGGTGGTCGCGAACCTCGACGACGACGGCACGCCGAACCTCTTGCTCTTCCGGAACCCGATGCGCGTGACGGCGGCCGGCTCCGCGCGTCTCGTGATCCGGCACACGGCCGACGCGCCCGCGGTGACCGTGTGGGCCGACGGCTCGAAGCTGAACCGCGGTCGTGAGTTCGAGTGGGGCGAGAGCCGTCGCTACCCCGTTCCCGCCGGGACGTATTCGGTGGCGGTCTCGCCCGCCGGCTCGACGAAGCCGGTGATCGGGCCGACCGAGCTGACGGTTCGGGCCGGCTTCAGCTACCAGGTGTACGCCTGGGGGAACGGTGACGCCGGGTACGCGCTGGCGATCGTGGCGACGCAGGTCGGTCAGGCGCACTGACCCCGACCGTCACGGATCCACACCGTGGTGGGCGGCGGCTCCGGCCGCCGCCCTCCACATTTCCGGCGTCGATGCGGGGTCGTTGTTGACCGCTCGTGGAGTCAGCTACGGTGAATGTCCCCCGACCCCACAAGGAGGCCTCGATGAGGCGACTGCTCGCGATCTTCGCTACGACGCTGCTGTTCACCCTGGCACCGACACCCGCCAGCGCCATCGTCAACGGACAGGTGGACGAGGACAACGACTTCCCGTTCGTGGGGATGCTCGCCTTCTACGACGCCGACGGCGACTACCTTCATCGGTGCACCGGTACCCTGATCTCGGAGACGGTGGTCCTGACGGCGGCTCACTGCACGCTCGGCACCGCCAAGGCGTACGCGTATTTCGACGTGGAGGTCGTCGCAGACTTCCGGGAGAACCCGAGCGGTATCGAGGGCATGCCCTACACCAGCCCGGACTTCAACCCAAACACGCTCAGCAACGACGTGGGTGTCGTCGTCCTGAAGACGCCCGTTCAGCTGAGCGAGTACCCGACGATCGTCGAGCAGGGCTTCCTCACCGAGCAGAAGCAGCACAACGGGCTGAAGGACGCGACATTCACCGTCGTCGGCTACGGGGGCACGGCGGGTTCACCGCCACCGAACCTCCTGTTCGACCTGTTCCGTCGCTACGCCCTCGCGCCGTACGGCGGACTGAATCAGAACAACCTCCACCTCCAGGCCAACCCGAACGCCACGGGCCTGGGCGGAACGTGCTTCGGCGACTCTGGTGGTCCCATCTTCTGGGACCAGACGCTCACGATCGTTGCCGTCACGAGCTGGGGCGACGCGATCTGCAGGTCGAACGACATGACCCAGCGGCTCGACCTCGCCTCGGTGCAGGACTTCCTGTCGAGGTTCGTCTAGAGCAGGGTGGCGCACGGGCCGGAGCCGCTCCGCGGCTCCGGCCCTCAGAACGGCGGC
>CAWGWB010000001.1:0-6997 GCA_963826195.1 uncultured Actinomycetota bacterium | reverse complement strand
GAGTTCGGCGGCATCACCCTCGCGATCAACGTCGGGAGCGATGCGGAGGCGGATGCCGCCTTCGAGGCTGCGGTGGCCGCCGGAGCCCGCATCCTGAAGCCGGCAGAGCATACGGACTGGGGCGGCTACTCGGGCTACTTCGCCGACCCGGACGGGCACCCGTGGGAGATCGCCTACAACCCCAGCTTCCCCATCGGAGAGGACGGCCGCATCACGATCTCCTGAGGCGGGTCAGACGACCGGCGCCCACGTGGCGTTGTCATGCGCGAACAGCACCAGGATCGGGTCGAACTCATGGAGCCGTTCGATCCACTCCGGTACGACGACCGTCTCGTCGGAACCGCTCCGTCGGAGCTCGCTCGCGTACTGGGCGCGTCCGTAGTCGGTCGCGCCGTTGACCGCCTGACCGGCCAGCACGACCCGGCCGGCGTCGGTCTCCACGACGAGCGACTGATGTCCCGGCGTGTGTCCGGGCGTCGGCACGACCCTGACTCCCTTCGCGACGTCTGCCTCACCTCCGTGGAGCTCGTAGCGAGGGCGGCGAAGTCGTAGAGGCCGACGATCGGATAGTCCTCCTCGGCGTGCGCGGCATCGAACTCGAGCTGCTGCGCGAAGATCGGCGTGTCCGGGAAGCGAGGATTCCCGCCGCAGTGATCCAGGTGGAGGTGGCAGTTCACGACGACCCGGATGTCGCCGGTGGTCACGCCGGCCGTGGCGAGCGCCTCGTCGAGGGGACGCCGGACGGGGTGGTAGAGCTCCTCCACCTCCTCGTGACCCTCGGCGATGCCGGTGTCGAGGAGCACGAGCCCGTCCGGGTGATCGATCAGGTAGCCGCAGACGACAACCTTCTCCCCTGCTCGCGGATCGCCGTCGTCCGGCATCGTGAAGTGACCGAAGAGGACGCGCCGGATGCCGTCGAGGGGAACCATCGGGCTTGGAACTCTAGCGGTCAGTCCGGGAGCTGCTGACCCGTCAGCAGCTCGTACGCCTCGGCCAGCTGCCGTGGGTCGTTCATCGGGATCGACGGCATCCCCGTTCCGTCCGGCTGCCCGCCGACCGCCCAGCCGATGATCTCGGCAGCGTGCTCGGTCCCGCGTGCCTCCCACTCCGCGTCGTGGTCGTTCCACGTATCGAGTTGCCGAAGGCGCAGGAATCGGACCTCCAGCGAGGTCGAGACGTGGGACTCCACCCAGCTGTGGGACAGCTCGTGGAGGAGGTTCCGCCGGGACAGGTCGTTGACGTAGACGCCGCAGATGTGCGCCACGCCGTCCTGGTAGAGACCGAGTCGGTCGTCGCATCCGGCTCGCTCCCCGTGGAACCGGACCTCGAGCGAGGGGACCCCGATCCCGGCGTCTGCGAACCGATCCTCCGCCCACTTCCCCATCGCCTGCTGCTCGGGCGTTCCTCCCGAGATCGCGATGCTCACGTCGGCTCGCCACACGCCCGTCACGACGATCGCCGCTCCCAGCGCCACCCGCCCGATCCGTCGTCTCGTGTCCATGTGCGGACGGTCGCATCCGCCTCATGGGACCCCGTTGGGAAGGGCTTGAGGATCGCTTGAAGCGCAGGATGAGAGGCAGGAGAAGGATTCATCCCGTATCCGGCCAGGCGGCGTCCAGTTCGGCCAAGAGCTCGTCCAGGCTTCCGGGGCCCTCCTCGACGTAGGTCATCATCGCGTCCCAGAACATCCGCTCCCCGATCGGCGACGGCATCTCATCGGACGCGTCGAAGCGGAGCGTGTCCGTGGCGAGCGCCTCCTGGAGCAGGAGGGCTTGGCGCCGCATGAACGGTTGGTAGTTGCCGGGATCGAAGTCCAGGTGCGGGGACATGTACTCGAGACCGAGCTTCGCAGCCTCCACGCCGTGATCGGGACTGAGGAACTGCCGGACCACCTCGCGAACCTCGGGCCGATCGGAGAACGCGCCGATCATCTCCCCGCCACCGATCAGACCACCGGGCTGTCCCTCGAACGCCGGGAAGGGGAACACGTCCGTTGCTCTGCCGGCATCGTGCGGGTTCGGGAGGAACGCGGCGGCGAACGAAGCCTGCATGTACAGCCAGCACCGGGGCGGCGTCTCCATCATCGGATGCTGCGCTTGCGCGAAATCGGTGTCGGTGGCGCCCGCAGGTCCGCCGAGCACCGATCCGCTCTCGAAGACGACCTTCCCGAACTGCTCGAACGCCCGTCGGATCGGTGGGCTCTGGAAGGGGATCCTGTGGAAGGTCCAGTCGTCATAGGCTTGCGCGCCGGCGCCGGCGAGCACGAGATTCTCGATCCAGTCGGTGGCCGGCCATCCGTCCGCGGTGTCGGATTCGAAGCCCATGCACCAAGGAGTCTCACCATCCGCTTTGAGGCGGCGGCTCAGATCGAGAAGCCCCTCGAAGGTCGAGGGGATCTCGTACCCGGCCGCTCGCAGCTCCGGCTCCGGATACCACACCAAGCTCTTCAGATTGATCTTCGTGAACGCGGCGAAGAGATGACCTCGCTCCGCGGGCCACGATCCGTCGAGACCTACAGTGCCGAGGGAGACGAGGTGCGGACTCTGATCCTGCTTCAGCTGGTCGACGTCGATGAATCGACCCAGGTTCACCAGATAGCCGTTGCGGCCGAGGCCCTCCACGACTGCTGGCACCGCGTGGGCCAGATCCGGCGGGTCTCCCTCGGCCTGCTCGGCCGTGATCCAATTCTCCAGTTCGGGGAAGTCGATGAAATCGATCTCGATGCCCGTCCGATCGGTGAAGTCCTCCAGCTCTTCGGAGAAGGGTGCGAACGTCTCGGGGTCGGCGTGTGCTCCCCACAGCATCGTGACGCGCGTTCCCGCGAGGGGCGGCAGCGGTGTGACGAGCTCGCCCGGCGGGGGCCTCACCGGCGTGATGGGTTCCGATGCCAGCTCGGCGGGGAACGCCGCCGGAAGGGCGTCGCAGCCCGTCCCCTCGAGGTACCGGCGACACTCCTCCTCGCTGAGATCGCGGGTCACGTGGGATCGGGCCGCATTCGCGAGCTGAGCAACCGGAAGGTCGAAGACCCCGCGTGATCCGAACGGACCGGCGACAACGGCGGTGGGCCCGTCCTCCACCGGGTAGGTGACGCCCGCCTCCTGTATGGCCCAATGCAGCGCTTCGACAGTGGAGGGCGGCACGCGTTCGCCCCGGTTGGCGCTCAGGTGGACCGCGTGCAGGGCAAGGAGGACGCTGACCTCGGGGTCGGACTCGAGTGTGGAAAGAGACGCGCCCGTCAGCTCGGCGACGCGGCCCTCGTAGCGGAGGTGCTCCGACTCGCGGGCACGGTTCACGGCGATCGCGGTAAGTCCGGCGGCCACGAGCGCGAAGACCGCCAACACTGTCACGAGGGCACGCAGGCGCACGACCGAGCGGCGCTCAAGGGCGCGCTCCCGGTCGGCTCGCTGACGCTCGTCGGCCACCTCCTGATCGCGCTGACGCTCGCCGGCGGCGACGAACTCCGTCTCGTCACGCGAGAGATCGATCTCGCTGGAGGTCGCCAGGGCCGACGCTTCCTCGAGTCGGCGACCTCGCGGGAGCAGGCCCGGATCCCGCCCGGAGGCGTCCCACTCGGCGGCGGCGACGGCGAGCCGTCGATGCTGCAGGAGATCGGTCCGCGCATCGTCGATCCAGATCCGGAGGCGATCCCATGACCCGAGGAGCGCCTCGTGCGCGACCTCGACCGTGGGCCCCCGGGTCGTGGGATCGCGATCGAACGCCAGGAGTCGATGGCGGCCGAACAGGTCGATCACGCCCTCGATCGCCCGACGTTCGATCGGCAGGGAGAGCAGCTCGGCTCGCGGCACGAGACGACGAGTGTCCGCGATCCCCTCGCCGACCGTGACGAGCCGCAGGAAGAGTTGCTTCGCGGCACGCCTCCCCTCGCCGTTCAGCCCCTCGTAGAGCTCCTCCGCACGGCGGGCAAGGGCGCCGGACACACCTCCGATCTCCCGGTAGGCCTCCAGGGTCATCACCGATCCCCGGCGCCGTTCGAACAGCTCCGTGAGTGCGAACTGGAGGAGCGGCAGGGCGCCGGGCCGCTCCGAGACGTCCGCGACCATCTCGGCCACGAGGGCCAGCTCCGGCGTGGCACTCACTCGCTCCGCCGGACCGTCGATCGCCCGCTCGATCTCCTCCGCGGTGAGAGGCACGACGGTGGCCGTCCGGGTCCGCATCAGCTCCGCGAGGCCCGCGACGGTGAGCGGACGATCGTAGAAGTCCGCCCGCAAGGTGATGATCACGCGGATGCGAGCGCCTGTCGACGACGTCGACTCGACCAGACTCTGGAGGAATCGGTCCCGCGTCTGCTCGTCCTCGACCATCGTGAAGACCTCTTCGAGCTGATCCACGACGAGCACGAGCTCCGTCCCGTCATCGGGAAGGATCTGGCCTACGACCTCGGCGAGTCCTTCCTCGCTCCTCTCGAGCGTCTCCAACAGATCCGCGGGAGGGCTGACCGCCACCTGCTGGAGGGCGAGCTCGAGCTCCTCGAACGGGTGCGCTCCTGGCAGCATCTCGGCGTAGAACCAGCGCTCGGATCCGGCGAGCGCCCCTGCCCGCAGCGTCGGGATCAGGCCGGCCCGCACCACCGAGGACTTCCCGCTTCCGGATGGACCGACCACGGCGAGGAACCTCGCGCCGTCGACCGGCTCGGCCAGCCGCGCGACCAAGCCGTCGACGAGCCCGTCACGACCGAAGAAGTCGTCCGCGTCGGCCTCGGCGAACGCATGGAGCCCCTTGTACGGGTTGCGCTCCGCGGTCTCGACGGCCGACCGTGTCGTCTGAGCCGAGAAGCCGAGCGCTTCACGAAGGGCGAGAGAGAGCTCGCCGGCCTCCCGGTAGCGGTCGTCGGGGCGATCCGCCGTGGCCCGGTCGATCACACCGGCCACGCGCGGGTCCCGGCTGCGGCCGTTCAGCAGGTCCTGCGCGAGCATCCCCAGCGCGTAGATGTCGGAGCTCGGCGTGACCTGTTCCCCTCGAAGCTGCTCGGGCGAGGAGTAGCCGAGACCCTCGGCCGGGACACTCTCCCGCCAATCGGCGAGATCCTGGGCGATGCCGAAGTCGGAGAGATACGCGTTCCCGTCGTCGTCGAGGAGCACGTTGGCCGGCTTCACATCTCGATGGACCGTGTGGGCGCGGTGGGCCGAGGAGAGCGCCCCGGCGAGCTGATCCACGATCCGCGCCGCGTGCTCTGGGTCCGGCTTCCCGCCGACGAGGACGTCCTCGAGGCTGCCGCCGCGCATCCATCGCATCACGATGTACGCGCCGCTGCCGTCCCGCCAGTAGTCGTAGAGCGGAACGACATGCGGGTGTTCCAACCGCGCGATCGTCTGCGCCTCCTGCTCGAAGCGCCGGACGAAGCTGGGGTCGTCGGACAGCTTCGGGTGGATCTGCTTCACGCCGACCTCGCGTCCGAGCTCGGGGTCGAGCGCGCGCCACACCACGCCGAACGCTCCCTCGCCCACGCGCTCCAGCAGCCGGTAGCCGCGCAGCGGACGCCCGGTGAGCTGCAACGCGGGGTCCTGTTGGAGGATCCGTCGCTGGAGCTCCTGGAGTTCCGGTGACGGGTCGATCCCGAGCTCGTCCGCAAGCAGGTCCTGGGCGCGCCGATAGGCGTCGAGCGCTTCGGCCTGCCGGCCGGACCGGTAGCGCGCGAGCATCAGATGCCCCCATAGGCGCTCGCGCATCGGATGCTCGACCACGACCCGCTCGAGCTCGGGCAACACCTCGGCGTGGTCGCCGACCGCGAGCCGCGCTCCGAGGAGATCCTCGACCGCCGAGACGCGGAGCTCGTTGAGCCGAGCGATCTCGCCGGTCAGCGACGCGGCCTCTGACAGATCACTGAGTGGCGAGCCGCTCCAGAGTGCCAGCGCCTCCTCGAGCGACGTGGCCGCTGCGCGCGGATCCGTCGGCAGCATCCGACGCGCGCGCCGGAGGAGCTGCTCGAAGCGAAGGACGTCGAGCTCCTCGGCCTCCGCGTGGACCACGTAGCCGGGCGTGCGACCCTCGATCAGGTCCGGGCCGAGCGCTGCGCGGAGATGCGAGACGTAGCTCTGGATCGTGTTGCGCGCGGCGCGAGGCGGCTCCTCGTCCCAGATCCGCTCGATCAGTTCGTCCAACGTGACGACCCGGTTCGCGGCGAGGAGGAGGTGCGCGAGAACCAGTCGTTGCCGAGGACCGCCGAGGGAGACCGGACGGCCTCCGTCCGTGACCTCGAGCGGCCCGAGGAGGCGGAACGCGAGGTGGCCCGCGACGGTGCCCGGCTTCGCCGGCGTCGTTCCGTCCGCCGACGCTCGCGACGCCGCGAACAGCTCGATCGGTCGGGACAATCCTTTGAGGCGGACGGCGCCTCGATCCACGAACCGGATGCCCTCGACCGCCCCTGCGAGGTGGACGAGCTCCGACGTCACCAGGATCTCGCCCGCCCGAGCCCGGGCACACAGACGGGCCGCCAGGTTCAAGGCCCGCCCCCGGTACCCGTCGCCGAGCGGAACCGCTTCCCCGGCGTCCAGACCGATACCGACACCGAGCATCTCCCGCTCGGCCGGCTCGGTCGCCGCGCGCTCCTGGAGATCGATTGCAGCCCGAAGCGCTTCCCTCGCCGACTCGAAGACGGCCAGGACCTCGTCTCCTCGCACCTCGACAACCGTGCCGGAGCGTCCTTGGACGCACTCCGTGGCGATCGCGACGAACCGCTCCGACACATCCGCGGCCGCCTGGTCGCCGCGCGCGTCGCTGAAGCTCGTGTAGCCGCGGAGGTCCGCGATCAGGAACGTGCGGATCACGGAGGACGACTGATCATCCGAACCTCGTGGCCTCGCCTCGGTTCCCATCCCTCACTCCCGTCCCTGCGCGGGGCTGGACGTCCGGATTATCGTGCCCTTCCGCCGACCTGAGAACCCGTGTTGACCTGGCCTTCAAGGGTCCTTCAAGCGCGAACGACCACGGCAGCGCCCAGCCGGCGTCGAGTTCGGTTCAAGTTCCGGAGCCCGCACGG